>UQFH01000024.1 GCA_900540185.1 uncultured Eubacteriales bacterium | reverse complement strand
ACATGCGGTTTCGTTCTTTCAAATTTTTCTTTTGCCATTATTTTTCCCTCCTAAATTTATAAATTTTATTATAATAATGGTGGAGCCCACGACCGGGATTGAACCGGTGACCTCATCCTTACCAAGGATGTACTCTACCGACTGAGCTACGTGGGCTTAACATAATTAATTTTATCATAGTTTTTTCATAGTGTCAAGCATTTACACATTTTTAATAATTACAACAAAAAGGAGCGAATTCGATGTATCCGCTCCTAAAAATTCGCATATTTTTATGTTATTTTATAAAATTGACCTCTCCTCTGTATGTTACCATATAATCTCTCATTCCGTCGGGATAAGTAACTAATTTTTTGGAGATTTGAGGAATCCAACCTGAATAGTTTTGGTCTTGATAGAAGTATCTATTTTGAATGTTAGCTCCATATGGGACTACTAATACAACTTCTACAGTTTTTGTAGGACCTGCAGGTTCAGGACCGTATGTTTTTAAAGCATTCTTTTCTTTTTCTCTTTTAATTTCATTTAAGAGAAGCTCCATTTGTTCATCATTATGAACATGGTCTATTGATTTTGCTTCGACTGCGAGAGTCATTAGAGGCACAAGCATAAGACAAGCCATAATGACAGCAAGAATCTTTTTCATAATTTCATCTCCTTTCCTATTTTACTCCGATATTGGTGTGTTCAATATCTATTTATATTATACCACAAAGGACAAGCCGGAAAACGATATCTATATTAAGTTTATGTTACATTTTGTGCAGATTAATATTTATACTTTTTAGATTTTTTATTTATTTAGAATATGTTATAATGTATTCGGTGATTGAATGAAAGTTTTACTTGTTGGAGTAAATTCAAAATATATACACACGGCCCTCGCGGTACAATATATCTATGACTGTTGTACCGATTTTGACGTCGAGAAGCTTGAGTTTAATATAAATCAGGAGATTTCGCACACCTACGGAGAAATTATTAAACGAAAGCCGGATGTGGTTATGTTTTCAACTTATATTTGGAATATTGACTATATAGAAAGGCTTACGTCGGACATTTCAAAGGTTTCAAAAGCGACTATTGTTTGGGGAGGAATTGAATCTTCGTTTGACACGGAGGAGTTTTTCGAAAAAAATCCGGGACTCGATATTATTATTCGAGACGAAGGCGAGCTTACAACTCCCGCTCTTCTTAGAGCAATCGAGGAAAAAACGCCGCTTTCGGATGTGGAGGGTATAACTTTTCGAGAAAACGGAAATATAATAACAAACCCGCCGCGTCCGCTTATTAAAAATTTGGACGAGATTCCGAGCCCGTTTAAGGACTACAAAAATCCGCCGGGAAAGATTGTATACTATGAGATGAGCCGAGGATGCCCTTTTAAATGCACTTTTTGTATGTCGAGCACAATCAAGGGCGTACGATATTTTTCGAAGGAGAGAATTGAGAGCGATCTTCTTTATATTATAAATTCGGGTGCGACAATTGTGAAGCTTGTCGACAGGACTTTTAATGCAAATGAGCGCGAGAGCATGGACATGATGAATTTTATTGTGGAGCATGCGCACGAGGGAATGGTTTTTCATATGGAACTTATGGCGCATCTTATAAGCGATAAATTTTTGGAGTTTTTGTCGACTCTGCCGAAGGGACTATTTCAGTTTGAAATCGGCGTTCAGTCTTCGAACCCTGAAACTTTGAAGGCGATTGAGCGAGTGACGGATTTGGAAAGACTAAAATATGTAGTTTCAAAAATTCGCTCCTACGGCAACATCCATCAACACGTGGACCAGATTGCGGGCCTTCCGTACGAAGATTACGAGAGTTTCGGACACAGTTTCGATTTTATTTATGGGCTCGGTGCCGAAAAACATCAACTCGGTTTTTTGAAGGTTTTGCGCGGTTCAAAGATGAAAGAGGATGCGACAAAATACGGCATTGTTTACAGCGAGTATCCGCCGTATGAGGTTTTAAAGACAAATTATATAAACGAGTTTGAGATTATGCGAATAAAAATCATCGAAGATTTGGTTGAAAAGTTTTCAAATGAGGACTATTTTTCGAACACTCTCGATTATTTGCTGAAAGATGAAAGACCGTTTAAATTCTTTGAAAACATGGCGATTTATTGGGAGAAAAACGGCTATCACAAGGTCGGTCACAGCCGCGTGGATTTATATAAAAAGCTCTACGATTTTTTAAAGGAGCGTGACGACATTGACGAGATAACGGAGCTTCTTCGATTGGATTTCTTTATAAACAATCGTTCAAATCCGGCGGATTATTTGAAGCCGAGATTTGTAAAGCTTGAAAAGTTTCACGACTTTTTAAATATCGAAAGCGTGAGAGACGAGTTTTCGCTCGACATGAGTCGACCGACAAAATTTCTTGTTAAGGATTTCAGGTTCCACAGGTTTTTCTTTGAGAAAGAGGAGAGAGTTTTTGGATTTTATTACACGGATGGCGACACAATTTCAAAGGACGTCACGGCTTTTATAGAAGGGGGAGATATTATTGAAGATTAAAAAAGCGATACTTTTTACATTTTTAGCAGTTGCGATAATTTTTTATGCATGCACACCGAAGGCAATCAGTATGTTTGACTATATAACTCCGCAATTTTCGGGAGCAAACGGAGAGGGAACTGTGAAGATGGACCCGAATGAATTTTTAAGGTTTCAAGAGGCAGTCTACAAGCAATATATTCCGGAAAAAGATTTGAACGTTTGGAAGGGCCATATAAAAATTTGGGGTCAATCCGACGATATGACGATTGATTCAAATGTTGCGGCAAGGCTCGACAGAGTTCAGGAGATGATGGAGGAAATTGAAATTTTCAAATTTTATGAATTTGTTCCGAAAGAATCTCCGGAAAATTTAAAGAACGGCGATGTGGTTGAGATTGGAATCAAGAAAAAGGAAGGCACCGAAACAAAGAAAATTAATATAAAAGAAGAAACGCGAACCTTTGTTGTTGAAGGTTTGAAATAAAGGCTCTTTGTCAACAATGGGGGAGGCTTGAACAAAAACAAGCCTCTCTTTCTTTTAAAAATACACATTATCAG
>UQFH01000023.1 GCA_900540185.1 uncultured Eubacteriales bacterium | reverse complement strand
GCTTTGGAAGAAGCGAGCAACCGAAGCGTATTGGTAAATACGCTGCAGGTTGGGAGGTTCTGAAAAGCAAGTTAGTCGCCATTTTAGCAAGAATATTTACGTGCGAGGCTTTTTAGGAGTGAGGCTTTTTGCGGCAGGACATCGTTACGCCTTTCGTCACAACGTATGCCAGCCGCTACGTACAGTGCTTGCAAAATCATATATTTTAAAAGATTTATCGCGAAAATCACCGCAAATACCCCCAAACAATTTGCGAGGATAATTTGATGACATGCGCCGCAAACTCAATTTTTTATTGCGCTGATGTTTGCAACATCATACAATTCACAAACAAAAAAACCGGCGTTTGCCGGTTCATATACACACCAATTTGCGAGGAATTTTCGATGAGAAACGCTTAGATGAAATATTTTTGGAGTGAGGCGTATTGATAAATACGTCGCAACGACGAAAATATTTAATCAAGTGTTTATCGCGAAAATAACCGCAAAATAGCCCGCAAATTAATATCATAAAGTGTCGGTATAAACTCTCTTCGCTCCCATCTTCAAAACCTGGTTTGCCAAACTTTGTCGATTTATTGTGTGGACAAAGACCGGGACGCCGTTTTGGATGAGTTTTTTACCGAGACCCTTTTCGAATTTCGAGAGGGACATTGTTACGCCGAAGAGCGAGTGGCTCAATGCAAAGTTTGCGATTTCGTCGGCGCTGTAGTTTGACATGTAAAGTGTCAAGATTATATTTTTGAAACCCAATTCTTTCACTTTTTCATATTGGTCGAATTTATAGATTTGCGGAATTATTCTCTCTTTTAAATCCGGAGCCGTTTTCGCAATTTTTTCAAGCACCGGGAGATTTTCACCTTTAACGTCCGTGATGAGATATGCATCTTTGTGGTTTCTGAACCATTCGATTGTCTTTTCCATATCCATTTGGGTGTAGCCGTGGCGCGATCTCATGTTGTCGTATTCCGCTTTTTGGTAATTCGTTTCGCCCTCGATATATTTTGCTCCGTAGAATTTTGTGACAAAGCCTTCCCACGAGTGAATGTTAATCGGGTGGCCGTCGGTCGTCATCATGAAGTCCATTTCAAAATATCTTTTGCCGATGTTATAGTTTTTGTCGAGCGCCTCTTTCATATTTGTGTAGGTCATGCCGCAAATTTCGCCGCCCGCGTGCATTATAGTTTTGTCATTTTCGAGTTTCAATATTTTTTTATTTTCAGCGAGTTCCTGTAGTTTGTTCATGAAAACAAGTCCGTATGAAAGCTCCGAATCTCGAAAGCTTTTTCTCGTCACGAGTTCATAGGCACTCGCGTCCACATAGCCGAGACCGTTTCTGTTGTATGCGTCGATTTTAAGTCCGCCGTCGGCGTTTTTTATGTCAATCGCAATCGATTTATAAATCGCAATTCTGTTGTTCATGTCATATTGCACGGTCGCCATGTCCATGTCTTTCTTTTCCTTTGAAAACATGTCCTTTCCAAACATCGGATATACGTTTTCATAGAGTCCGAACATGTTAAGAAGTGTCGGAAGTATGTCCACAGAGCCGACAGTGCCCAAATAATTTTTGGTGTTAAGTCCGTTTACAATTATGAGCGGACAATTCACTTCTGCAAGTTTTTTCTCGGTTGTCAAAACCGTTTCAACGGTCTTCGCTTTGTTTGCAAATTCGTTGTTCACATTGTTTTTCCCGACAATAAAAAGGATTGTGTCCTTTGCCCGTGGGCTGTTTTTAAAAGTCGTGACAAATTCCTTCAAATTGTTGTCGAGTTCTCTTAATTTTTGCACAAACAAAGTTCTCTCTTCGTCGAGATTGCCTCCTTGAAACACTGTCATCGGATTGTCGAGCGGACGAGTTTCTGCATAGATAAACTTTTTGCCCGGCTCCTCGATTTGCTTTTGGAGAGCGTTTAATATCGTCTTGTTTCCACTTTTGTCGTTAATTAGGACTTTGTCAAACCCTAGCGTCATATAATTTACATATTCTTCACTATAAACAAAATTTCTTTGCGCAATTGTCGTGTAGCCCGCATTTCCGAAATAGTTTTGAAGTCCCTTGATGTTTTTGTTGTAAATTTGTTTAAAACCCGGATATTTTTGGTTCGGCATTATGCTATAGAGTGTCGAAAGTGTTATATCGTCAGGATCTTTCGAAGCGCTTCCAAGAAAATAGTTGTTAAAATAAGCCGCACCGCTAACAAGTGAGCTTACAAAAGGAGCGAGCTCGATATTGTTGTATTTTCTTCGAATCGCACTCGTTAAAAGTCCGTCAACTTCCAAAACAACCAGGCTTTTGTCCTTAAAAACTCCGCTCATTTCGTTGTCCTTGTGCTCCATCAAAAACGCATAGTCGCCCTTGTCGACACGCGCCATCTCCGCCTTTACGGGATTTACAAAGTCCCCGTATCCGTCAGCTTTAATATATATAAAATTGTTGGCTGCAAGAAGCAGCGCAATAAATAAAGTCAAAAGTTTTTTTCTCATAATCTTACCTCATTATCAATGCTATATATATCATAACATAAAAATCCGTGTATTTCACTCATACACGGATTTTGTAATATAAATTTAATAAGATTAGTTGGAGCTTACCGATGCATTGTAGATGCTGTCGATCGATTCTCCCAAATGTTTGTCAAATTCTTCGTCAGTCATTTTGACATTTAGTCCTTCTGTGAGAGCTCTCGAGAAACTTGCGCTCACTCTGTCGTTTTCGGCAAGTCTTCTGTTTGATTCTTCTCTTGAGTATCCACCTGAAAGCGCAACAACTCTTACAGTTGCCTTGAAGTCATAAAGAGGAAGATAGAGATTCTTCTTTTCAGGAAGAGTGAGTTTAAACATGACAGGCTTTTCTTGGTCCCATTCTTTCAAATGTCTCAAAAGCGCATCGAGTAAAACTTCTTCAGCTTCCGCTTTGTTGTCCATCGTAATCGCGATTTCCGGTTCGATGATTGGAACCAGTCCGTGCGAAGCAATCGTCTTTGCAAAGTCAAATTGTTGTGCGACAATTTCTTCGATTCCTTCTTTTGAAAGTTTATTAATAACGGATCTCATCTTCGTTCCGAAAATATTTTTCTTTACTGCATCTTCAAGTCTTTCGTCGATGTTCGGAATTTCCTTCATCAAACGAACGCCGTCTTTTTCGTCGGCAAGACCCTTGTCTATTTTAAGAAATGGAACGACTTGTTTCTTTTCCCAAAGAAAATCCGCCGTCGGCATTCCGTCGACTTCGCTGTTCATTGTCTTTTCAAAAAGAATTGCACCGATAATCTTGTCTCCTGTAAATGAATTTGATTTCACAATTCTCGTTCTCATCTTGTGAACCAAGTCAAACATTTCTTCTTCGTTTTTGTACTCATCTTCGCCGACACCGTAATTTAAAAGTGCTTTCGGCGTTGAACCGCCACTTTGGTCCAAAGCAGCAATAAATCCTTTTCCGTTTTTTATCTTTTCAAGCATTTCAATTTTCATAGTATACCTCCAATTAAAATCTTTATTTTCATCTATCTAAACTATACCATAAGATGCGCGCTCTTTCAAGCTTTTTTTCTTTACATAGTCCGCATTTTAAGTTATAATTGAGTTGAGATAAGAAAACTTTATTGGAGGTAATTATGAAATTACAGGAACTTTTTAAAAAATTACCGATAGACGAAAAATATAATTTTGATATAAATAAAATTACAACAAATACAAACGAAGTCGAGGATGGCTCTCTTTTTATCGCAATAAGGGGAACCGCCGTCGACACGCACAACAGAAAATATATCGACGAGGCGTACAAAAACGGCGCACGCGCTTTTGTCACCGAAGAAGAAGTGCGAATTCCGAAAGACGCTGTTCAATTTGTCGTCTCCGACACGAGAAAAACCGTCGGACTTATCGCCTCAACATTCTACGGCCATCCGTCGCAATCCCTTAAAATTATCGGCATCACCGGAACCAAGGGAAAAACATCCTGCACATTTATTTTAAAAGGCATGCTTGAAAAGCTCGGTAAAAAATGCGGAATCATCGGAACCTCGGGAGCGTTTTTCGATAATGAGCACATCGAGCTGAAAAATACGACGCCCGACCCGATAACGCTGCAAAAACTTCTGAGGCGTGCGCTCGACATGGGGCTTGAATACATCCTTATGGAAGTGAGCTCACAGGCGATGAAACAATGGCGCGTGATGGGAACGAAATTTTTAATCACGGCATTCACAAACATAAGCCCCGACCACATCGGACCGACGGAACACAAGGACTTCGAGGAATATATGAGCTGGAAGAGGAAATTTCTCATGCTCTCGAGAAAAGTTATCATGAACAGCGACGACGAACACTTCGCCGAAATGACAGCACCAATGAAAAACACGATTGTAACCGTAGGCGAAAGCGGAAAAGACTTCACTATGACTAATGTGAGTGAGCATTCTTTCGATTTGAACGGAAGAACGATTGAGACGAATCTCATGGGAAAATACAATATGAAAAATCTCGCGCTTTCGATTGCGACTTTGAACGAAGTAGGATTTAGAATGGACGACCTCGTGAACACGACATCGAACATATTTATTCCAGGGCGAATGGAAATCATCGAGAAAAACGAGAGAAAATTTGTCATCGACTATGCACACAACAAACTCTCACTTCTAAATCTTTTGTCCGAAATAAAATCTTGGAAACCGGGGCGTATAATTGTCGTCGTCGGAACCGTCGGCGAAAGAACATTTGAAAGGCGCCACGAAATTCCGGAAGCAATCAACCAATATGCGCACGAAGCGATTTTCACCGCCGACAACCCGAACCACGAAGACCCGGAAAAAATTGCAAATGAAATGGCATCGTACAGTCTGATACCGACAAAAGTGATTGCCGACCGAAAAACTGCAATCGAAACCGCATTTCGCGACTCAAACCCGGGCGACGTCATCGTCGTCGCAGGTAAAGGCGATGAAACCCACCAACTCATAAACGGCGAACGCATCCACTACTCAGATAGAGAAATAATTGAAAAACTGTAGAAAAAAACTCTTGTGTCTCAAACCACAAGAGTTTTTTATTTGTGGGTGTGGGGAGATAAGAAATATTTTATGGGCACACAATGATGGATGGGGTGGAATATGATAAGAATGTTTGGGTTATATATTTCATAAACACATCGTTGTTGGTAATGATACATATTTCATTGACACCTAAATGGGCGGCACCCTTCCCGCGTTCAAATACGAAATCGAAGATTTCTTTTTCAC
>UQFH01000022.1 GCA_900540185.1 uncultured Eubacteriales bacterium | reverse complement strand
CCGGTTTTGTTGTGTCTTTTACAATGTCTTTTGTAGGTGTCGTCGGTCTGTGTGGTCTTGGTCTATCAGGAATTACCGGATAGTCAGGTTCCGGTATTATCGGTTCGTCTGGTGTTGGAGTCGGATCTATAGGCTCTGTTTTAAAGATTGCGATAAATGAAACATCTTCATTTATAGAATAGTCATAATCGCTCAAATCTTTTTTATAGACTTTATTTTTACTATTTTTGTCAGCCCATCCTATAAACTTTCTGTTATCAGGTTCAATAATTCTAGGTATGATAGAGATTCCTTGAATTTCTATCGCCTCTTTAAAAGTAGAACCTTTTGTTAGAACCAGTTTCGTCTTAGAATCTTCGCTAAAAGTACCTTCCTCTGTTTCAAAAGTAACTGTAACTGCATTCATATAAATAACTTTCTTTGCAGATTCAATAGAATTTACCAAATCATTTCTTTCATCATTCGAAAGATTTCCATTAATCATTCTCTTTGCAAGTTCCACAGCATTTGTATATTTATTCTTTAGAGCTTCTGAACTTACCTTAAAATAATCAGAATTTATAAATTCATCATATTCATCAATAAGTTCCTCTAATCTCTTATCTTCATTTGCTTCTACTTTAACTTCGACCGCGTCTGATTCTAAATATCCTATTTTCGTTGAGTACACAAAGATTTTACTTTCTGCACTTATTTTAGGAACTGCTACAACAAATTCTCCGTCGTCATTTACAGCCGTTGACGTGTAGTCAATTCCGTTAATGTTTACTCTTATTGTGGATTTCGGCGATGCTGTTCCTGAAATTTTATCATCACCTACAGTTACCTTTTTAACTGACGGTTTTTCAGTTTTTTCATCTTTAACCTTTCCACTTAAAGCAGCCACTGCTTCATTTATACTATTTATCGTCTCGTCTATTTTATTATTTGTTACATCTGATGCTTTTTTAAGATTTTTTGCATCATCAATTGCAATTAGATAATTTCTTTTTTCTTCTGATGTAGAATTCTTGTATACATCGCTATTTAAAACGTTTTCGTATTCACTTAAAAGCTTATCAAGTTCCGTGAAATCTATAGGCTTTTCTCCGTCAAGTGAATCTATAGCTTCTTTTAATCCAAAGTATGAATTCTTAATATGATCTATATCATCAAAATTCGTATTTTTAGCTTCATTTAATCTCTTGTCAAAATTTTGCTTCGCATCGTCTGAAGCTTCAACATAAAGATAGCTTTGGCTTTTTTCTTCAGCATCTTCAATCATTTTTTTCAACTCTTGTTTTAAGTATTCATCGTAATCACCTATCAAATCATTCATTTCTTGTTTTAGATTATTTAAAGCTGTTTCAACTTCATTTTTTAAAGCATCCGGATTATCAAGAACTGATTTCGCCGAATTCAACGCTTCATTATAATTTGATTTATCACTTTCATTGATCTCTTTAAACGAATCTGTGCGGTTCAAATCATAACAATCAAGAATCAGCTGTTCCAAATCAACTTTGTCTACCGGATCTATAGTTTCTTCAATTCTTACAACTTTTATTTTTATAATATCAGTTGTTCTATCTACATCAAATTCTCTCGGTGATTTAATCAGTTTATATTTATCAGAAACCAATTCCAAACTGTGCTTTCCAATTGAAAGATCAATTTGCTTTTCATTATATAATTGTCCATCTACCATAAATTCCAAATCATCTACCGGATATCCTTCGTTTTCAAATTGAATTGAAACATTTATAGGCGGTGCACTTATAATATCTAAATAAAGCGTCCTACCATCTCTATTAAAATCGTAAGTTGTCCATTTAAAATTGTTTACTGACAAATCAAAAGCTTCTTGAACTTCAGGAATTTCAATAGTATATGCTCCTTCTTTAAGTTGAGTTCCTACATTTCTCGCAGATGAGTTATATGGTAGAGTTGCAACAGTATTATTGTCAGCGTCTTTTATAATGATAGTAAAATCTTCTATATCGGATTCATTTGAACGAACAGTAAACATTTTATAATACTTTCTTTGTCCATACTCTATCCAATTTAAATCCAAAACTGTATCTTTTAAAATTATGACAGATGCAAATTGTTTAGGATTTTCCTTATCAACACCTGCAAAATACCTCTTGTCCGTAGGTTCCCCTGTAATATAGTACTTTCCTGCTTCTAACCTTACATTCTTATCATTTACTTCAATCGGATTTTCTTTGTTTCCATTAAAGTCATTTTCTGTATATATTTTATATTTTGCCGATTCAATATTATCATTGATTTCTAAATTAAAGCTTTTTTCTCCCTTTTTTAGAATTGTGAATTCGGCATCGCATGTAAGATTTTCATTGTTAAACTCAATCTCTACAGATTCCGGAACTGAATAATAACCTTCCGGAATGTCTATAGGAGTAATCGTGTATTTTGTATCTATCTGTAAATCTGATGGACTTACTTCCCCGATATATCTGTTTGTAATTTTAAATTTGATTTGTTCTTTAATTGGCTCTTCAGCATTTAAGACATAGTTTATTTTTAAATCGAATTTTTCATCAATGTTAATCCAATTATAAGGATTTTGTTTTGCTACAGATATTTCTTCATTTGTGAAAGAAACAATGTATTTGTTTTCATCACTTTTATCTTTAAATTCATAGCTCAACTTGTATTCACCAAATGGAAGGAAACAAATATAATTTCCAGTTTTACCATCAAATGTATAAACATCTCCATTTGATTTCGAAACTGCTTTAACGATAAACTTTTCACTTTCCGAAGGAGATACAAATGACGGCATAACAAAAAGCTTATATTCCGTATTTTCTTTTAAGCTGAATTTCAAATCAATATTTACTTCTTTTGTCTCATTGTCAAGTAAAATGTCATATTCTTCTGCACCTTCCAAATTGTAGAGCGGATAATAGCTTTCAACTCTCAGCTTATACTTTCCATTAGGAATAAGTTCTCCTGTATTAAATTCACCACCGTTTTCATCTTTTAGACTATATTTTAGATTCAACGGCATATCATGTTTTGGACTATCAATATTAATATTAACCGTTCCATAGTCATCCACATTTTTTAAAACATTTGCATTAACTTTTCCCAAATTATGTCCAGCATCGAGCGCAGAAATCGTAATATCCTCCAATTTTGCATTGTCCGGAACAATAAATTCATTGTCATTGAGCAAATATTTCTTACCTTCTAATTCAAAATATATCTCTTTAATTTCTGAAGCATCCTTTACTTCAAAAACATATTTGCGACTTTCTTCATCGTATGAAACAAACTTAAATTGAGGTGCAATTGTATCTATTCTGAACTTAATAAAATCCTTAAAAATATTTTCAACTTTTTTACCTTCGTCTCTGATTGGTGCTCCGCCTATTTCAAGAGTATACAAGCCGTCATCAAGTTTTTCTATCTCACTCTCTTTAAATGCGGTATATCCAATTTGTCTTTCCCCTGAAAAATCCGGTCCATCGCTGAAATTTTGGAACATATGTCTGTCATATTCAGAAGTTAAAACAATTTGATTAGATTCATTTTTAATATTGTACAATCCGCTTCCTGACCTTACTGAAACCACATGCAATTTCATCTTATCATAATATCCATCATTATTCGGGCTCAAAACAATATCTTCAAAAACAGGATTCGTTCTTTTCTTACCTTCAAGTTTTATATCTTCAAAATTTTTAACCCCCGCAATAACATCTTTATCATTTATATTTGTTTCAATATGCGTTGAGAACTTGTGCCATGGATTGTCTTCGAAATTGTAATTCCAATACATCGGATGTTCAGTATTGAAATCAAATTCATAAAGCGGCTTCTCAACCATACTGAGTCTTTCAAAGTCTCCTTTAAATGAAGCAAATGGGAATGAAATAATATTTGATTTATCATCTACAAACGTCAGATAACCATCAATGAATGCCCCATTTTTGAAATCTTGCAATTTTTCCAGATTCTCTAATTCTACATTCAGAGATACAACTTTTTCTTCATAAGCTCCCAATGTGAATTTTTGCTCTGCTAAACTCTTTGCAAAAAGTTCTTCCGGTCTTCTTCTAATTATTGTTCCGTCTTTTGCCTCTATAGTAGTAGCTATTGACGGCACAATATTTTTTTCTTCATTTGTGTAATTCTTGAATTTTAAATTAAAATGGATTGTGTTTTCCACATTATTTATAAATGCACTCGGAATATTTGTAGCAGCATTCACAACGGTGTATTCAACACCCATTGCCTTCTTTATGTCCAATACTCCAGCTCCTTGACGTCTTGGTGAGCTTGCAACCTTTGTAACAGGATCCATATGTGGAACTGCTGAGTTCATTAGAAGTGTCTTTACAACAGAAGCCATTTCTTCATGACCTACATTTTTAAACTTTGAATCTTCAGCCATATATTCACGCAAAAGAGCAATCGAAGCTGTAACATGAGGTGCCGCTTGCGATGTTCCACTCATATTTGTGAATGTGTCTTTTGTATTTTGAGTTGAATAAATTGCGCCGCCTGGAGCAACAATGTCCGGTTTAAGATCTCCGTAAGCTGTAAGTCCATAAGTTGTAAATGAACTTATTTCTCCGTATTTAGAATTTTGCATAATTGTAGGCTTGCCCGTAAAATTGAAAATCTTATTCGTTGCAGATTTTAATACCTCCCCATCTTCAAGAGACATTGCAACAGAAGGAATATGCACACGCTTTGCATCTAGACTCATTCCCATTTCTCCGGCAACATTGTTGTATACAATTGCACCAATTGCATCATTTTTTTCTGCATTTTCAATCTTGTCATTAAAGAAATTTTCACCACGTTTAATAAGTGCAATTTTACCGTTTACTTCTATATTTTCAAAATCTTCAGGTCTTCCGTAACCGGCGAAAACATATTCATTGTTGCCGGTCGGAAATAATCCTCCGATATTCGACGGGCTTACGCTATAATCAATTCCATTTACTTGAACAGTGTATCCTGTAATCGTCTTGTTCTCTATTGAACCGACGGAAATAATGTTATTAATAAAAGCCGGGTCGTCAATATTGCCGTAGTCAGGAGTTAAAATTGAAATATCGCCCTTGTAGTCGCCCTCATTACCTGCAGCAAAAACAACATTTATACCTCCTGTATATGCTTGTTCAAGCATCGCATAAATTGCATAAGAAAAATCTTCTCTTTTTCCCTTTGCAGTTCCCAAACTAATATTTATAGCATCCGCTCCAAGAAGTGTCGCATGTTCAATTGCCGAAGTCATAGTTCCACCGCTCAATCCCATCATTGCTAATTGCGCATCAGGTGCAATGCCTCGCCACATTCTGCCATTTACATTCATAGGTTTTCCAACCATTATTCCTGCAATATGTTGGCCGTGACCACTAATGACATCAGATGTATTCAAAACATTGTTATCCGTTGCAAAGTTCCAAGCGTATGGAATTTTTTCACTGTAATATGCATCGCGCGTTACATTTTGATTTTGATATGTTAAATTTGGAAGAATTCTCATAAAAGAATCAAAAGTTAACTTGGGATTCGAAAGACTTTGATTAAAAGCTTCGTGCCCCGGATACATATCGTTGTCCGCAACAGCTAAAAGTCGCCCTTTACCACTATAAACCCTTCTTAAGTCTTCATCAGCGCCAATAAGTTCAGGAGATGAAATCATCGATGGCCTTATCTCATCATTTGAGTTTCTTCCTGAACGTTTTGTGGACATCAATGAAATCGAGTTATCATATTTAGAGTTTAATTTCCTTCCTGAACTATCACTTTTCATATATGAAAAAGAATTATCAATTGGCTTTTCAACTTCAAATACTACATCAGGAATAACCTTCTTAACAAAATCAAGCGATTCAACCTGCTTCAATTCGTAGGCATCCAATTCAACTTGGAAACCGACAAACAAAATATGTAGTCTCCCTTTAATTTTTATACCTAAATCTTTTAAAATCTTCTCTTTCTCTTCTAAATAAGGATTCGAAACATCTATTGCTTCAACATATCTTCCCCCATCTCTCAACGCTAAATATTGTGAATCATTAAACTTTGTTTCAACAATATAATCACTCTTTTCTTTTTCGCTTTCAGCTGCAAGATTTACAACCGGCAAAGTACCGATAAAAAGTAAAACTGCAAGCAAAATAGCAATTTTCCTTGTATTCATATACCAACCTCCGTATAATTATGAAAAAGAATTTATGTGATTTAAATCACTCTTCTTCTATTATAATTATATCATACAGAAATATGAACTTGCAATATAAATTTGAAAATTTTCTCTCAAACATAAAATATTTTTTCACTATGGATTGTAATTTCAGAAAAATTTCTAAAAATCGTTCATCATTTGCCATTTTTAAGGAGCAACAACATCAACATTTTCAAAATTTCTTCACCCATTCTCCCTCTTTGCGGCGATACACCTTTTTATCTCATCTCACGACGAAATCAAAGATTTCTGTTCGA
>UQFH01000021.1 GCA_900540185.1 uncultured Eubacteriales bacterium | reverse complement strand
CATCGCTGAAGGTACTCGGAGGGCGACCTCCCGGGAGATTAAGACGAAGCCGCACTATATAATAACTAAAGAGAAAATTCGTTGCAATTTTCTCTTTATTATTAATAATGCTTGCGTAGCTCAATGGTAGAGCAATCGGCTGTTAACCGATAGGCTGTAGGTTCGAGCCCTACCGCAAGCGCCACTATTTTATGGCGGCGTAGCTCAGCTGGCTAGAGCACACGGTTCATACCCGTGGTGTCAGGAGTTCAAATCTCTTCGCCGCTACCAATACGGCCCTATGGTCAAGCGGTTAAGACATCGCCCTTTCACGGCGGTATCCCGAGTTCGAATCTCGGTAGGGTCACCATTTTCCTGGACGATTAGCTCAGCTGGGAGAGCATCTGCCTTACAAGCAGGGGGTCACAGGTTCGAGCCCTGTATCGTCCACCATAAAAATTAAATAATATATAATTTTTATTAAAAAACTATTGACATTTTGTGAATGTTATGTTAGAATAAAACTGTTGTGAATGGATGGCATAACTTTGAACTTGGGTTATTACATTATTCGATTTAAAATTTAATTTGGCCCGGTAGTTCAGTTGGTTAGAATGCCAGCCTGTCACGCTGGAGGTCGACGGTTCGAATCCGTTCCGGGTCGCCATTTTATATTTATGCTGGTGTAGCTCAATCGGTAGAGCAACTGATTTGTAATCAGTAGGTTGTGGGTTCAAGTCCTATCACCAGCTCCATTTATTTTACACTAATGTTTTCAATATGGATGAGTACCCAAGTTGGCCAAAGGGGACGGACTGTAAATCCGTTAGCTTTGCTTTCAGTGGTTCGAATCCACTCTCATCCACCATGTTGGGGTATAGCCAAGTCGGTAAGGCACAAGACTTTGACTCTTGCATTCCACAGGTTCGAGTCCTGTTACCCCAGCCATTTGATCCATTAGCTCAGTCGGCAGAGCACTTGACTTTTAATCAAGGTGTCCCGAGTTCGAATCTCGGATGGGTCACCAAATATTTTGCCACATTGTTTGTGGTTTTATGGAGAGGTACCGAAGCGGTCATAACGGGGCGGTCTTGAAAACCGTTAGGGCGCAAGCCCACGTGGGTTCGAATCCCACCTTCTCCGCCATTTTGTTTCGAATCATATATAAACTCACATTTTGTATATATTTTTATAATGTATACAGGTGGGATTCGAACGCCAAGCATTTCCCGAGCGAATAGCGAGGAAAAAGAAATGCGCAGGCCGGACGATAGGAAAACACCTTCTCCGCCATTTTGTTTCGAATCATATATAAACTCACATTTAGTATATATTTCTATAGTGTATACAGGTGGGATTCGAACCCCAAGCATTTCCTTAAGCGTTAGCGAGAAATGAGAAATGCGCAGGCCGGACGATAGGAAACACCTTCTCCGCCATTTTGTTTTTATAACGATTTAAAACTAAATTATTTTCAATTAAGATTCATAAAGGTTTAGATTTAATTGATACCTTTATGATATTTATATTATATAAACCTTTGGAGAAGTACTCAAGTTGGCTGAAGAGGTGCCCCTGCTAAGGGTATAGGTCGTGTTTTTAGCGGCGCGAGGGTTCAAATCCCTCCTTCTCCGCCATTTATTATGCTCCGATAGCTCAGTCGGTAGAGCAGTAGACTGAAAATCTACGTGTCACTGGTTCGATTCCGGTTCGGAGCACCATTTGTAGGGGTATAGTTCAGTTGGTAGAACGTCGGTCTCCAAAACCGAATGCCGTGGGTTCGAGTCCTGCTACCCCTGCCAATATTCAAGGGCCTTTAGCTCAGTGGTTAGAGCACCCGGCTCATAACCGGTCGGTCCTGGGTTCAAATCCCCGAAGGCCCACCACAACAGATGTACATTTGGTTGATTTCAATCATTGATGTACATTTTTTATTTAAAGAATACATAAAATAAAAGACCGAGAGCTTCCCGGTCTTTTTTAGTACATATTAAATTCCATATTTTTTTATAGTTTCTTCAATTCTTTCTCTAAGAATTGTGTAGTATATTCTTTCCCACTTTACAACTTTTTTTGTGTCGCCGAAATATAGTAGTTCCATTCCGTCTTTCATAGCTTTTTGAAGTGTGAATTTTATTTGAAGGAAGTTCATATTTCCTTCAATCGAAATATCGCCGTCAAAAATACTCACTTCCGGAATCGGCCGTCTACATATAAGTTCAGTAATTATGCTGTTTCCAATTGTATAGAAGTCGTTTATTACAAATCTAGTATCATATAAGGTGTTGTAATTTTTTATGACGGCATTCACATTCATAAGCGGCGGCAAATTTTTTATGTCGTAGTAGTTATGGTTTAAGAGTGATTTTTTTAGATATTCATATCCGGTCTCGACATATGTTTTATAAAGAGTAAGAGTTTCTTTACCTGCGAGCGGATCGTTACGTTCAATTCTCATAAACTTTTCAGCAGTTTTTAGATTGATTCTCTTTATCATCAAAAATTTGTTGTGTTTTCTTATGAGTTCATATAAATCATATTGTTCTTGAGGAAAGTTCAGTGTGATTCCATATGCAGTAGCTCTTTCGTTTAGAAACGGTATATCGAATATGTTTCCGTTAAACGTTACAATTCTTTGTTTATTTTTAAGAAGCTCATTGAGATACAGAAGGCTTTCTTTTTCATCGTCTTTAGACTTTATGAATATTTGTTTTGATTCAATTTTATCTTCTTTTACAAATGCGGCTCCTATAACCCATGCGTAGTCTGAGTTTCTTTTGAGACCTGTTGTTTCAATGTCGAGATAAATATCGTCCGTTCGATTGTATATCGACGGTTTGTATGGGTTCTCGTAGTTTATAATATCAATCATTATATCTTAAAGAATTGTTCCATCTCTTCTTTGGATTTATTTGCAGCAACAAGTGCCATAAGTGCGATTCTTGCTTTGTGTCCCGGGAGATATCCGCCGTTTATTACTCCTGATTCGAATAGTCCTTTACCACCGCCGAGATATCCATAGCTTCCAAGAACACGACCGGTTGCGCAGCGGCTGACAAGTACAATAGGTATGTTTAGTTCAAGGGCTCTGTTTATTGAAGGAAGAGTTGCAGGAGGAACATTTCCACGACCGAGCGCTTCAATAACTATGCCTTTGTATCTGTTGTCAATATAAAAATCTATAATATCTCCTTCAACACCGGCAGCCATTTTTATGAGTGCGATTTTCGGCTCGAGAGTGTCTACAATTACTTTTTTTACGGATTTTTCTCGTCTATAGTATAGTACTTCGTCGTTATCTATGATTCCAAGAGGTCCGAGCTCAGGGGATTTAAAAGTGTTGACGGAAAGCGTATTTGTTTTTGTGACTTGTGCGGCGCTGTGGACTTCGTTGTTCATGACAACAAGAGTACCAAGGCCTCTGCTTTCTTCATTAAGTATAGTTGCAATAGACGCTGTAAGATTAAGTTCACCGTCATATCCGAGTTCACTTGCGTTTCTCATAGCTCCGGTCATTACGATCGGTTTTTCGTTGTCGATTGAGATGTCGAGATAGTATGCAGTTTCTTCAAGAGTATCTGTACCATGTGTTACTATTACTCCAACGTTTTCAGGGTCGCTTAGAGCTTCAATAACAGCTTGTCTGATTTCAGTCATACGTTCCGGTGTTATGTGACCGCTTGGTATGTTAAATAATTCTTTTTCACGTATTTGCGTGTCTTTTATATGAGTTTTTACTTCTCCAATCAATTCTTCAGAGCTTAAAGATGGAATTGCAGCTCTTAGATTTGGGTCTATTCTCATTGCGATTGTACCGCCTGTCATTACGACTACAATATTTTTCATATTATTCACCTCTATAAATAGTTTATATTAAAGCTTTAAAAAAATCAATGGATTTTCTAAATTAATAAAGCTTTATTTAAATACATTTATAACTTTATCAGTTTATATATTTTGTTTTATGGGTATTTATACAAAAAGGGAGGAAGATGTATGAAGAAAAAGGTTTTATTATTAATGGTTTTTACTGTATTTTTATTCGGTTGCGAAAGAACGGAAAAACCGGAAGGCTGGGATGAAAAAAATAAAAAGCCGGAAATAGAGAAAGATATTACTGAAGAATTGGAAGCAAAATATGAATCAATTTTAAATGAGTTAAAATCAAAAACTCCGGAAGATTTAAAATCTGATTTTGGAGAAAATCCATTATTCCAAGATTTGTATAATTATATTCACGATGAACTTTCAAAAGTTGCAAAATCAAAAGACGAAGTCGATGCATTTTTGAAAGACGAAAAAGATGAGATTAAAGAATTTTTCGATGAATATATTCTAAATGAAGAAGATGATGATTCAATTGATGATTTCAAAGATAAGATTGAGGCGAAGATAGAAAATGGCGATATAGAATTTGACGATAGAATGAGTTTTGACGATTTTGAGCAAATTATATTTGACAATATTGATTTGTATAAACCGAATATGAGTTCGTCTGAAAAGTCAAAGTTTGCAGAAGAAAACCATGAGTTCTTAAACGAGTTTTATATGGAGCTTTTGGATGATTATAGAGAAAATAATGCGGGCAAAAATTCAAGCAACAGTTTGATTGAAGAAGCTGTAGAAGAGGTTCGCTCGATGAATGAGGATAAAATTGATTTAATTTTTGGAGATTATCCGACATATGAAAGTTTTAAAATCTATATTCATTCATATATTAGCGGAGCAGAATCGACAATGAACACGATTGAAATCGAAAAAATCATGGATGAAAATGAAGAATATATTTCTGAAGCATTTGAAGAAATTTTTAAAAATTAGCTCTCACAGCGAGGGCTTTTTTTATTTGTTAAATTTATTCTAAATCGAATCAGCTATTGAAAAATCACAGTTTTTTTGATATTATTTAAGGTACGGGGTGAAAAATATGATATATCTTGACAATGCAGCAACAACTAAACCGAGCAAGAATGTTTTAGATGCTTATTTACTTGCACAGACTGAATTATGGGGAAATCCTTCTGCCATACACAGTTTTGGCGAGGAGGTTTTTTTTAAGTTAAAGAATGTGAGAGATGAAATCAAAAAATTGCTTGGAGCACAAAATGGAGAAATTTATTTTACGTCTTCAGCAACTGAGTCCATTAATACTTTTTTCAAAGGGTTTTTAAAACCGGGAGAACATTTGATAACAACTCTCTATGAACATTCTGCTGTATATGAAAACGCAAGATATTTTGAAAATAACGGCGGGGAGGTTACATATCTCGAGCCGATAAATGGAATTGTTACGCCTGAAATGGTTTTGGAGAGTGTAAGGGAAAACACTTCGCTTGTTGCAATAATGGCGGTAAACAACGAGATTGGCGCTTTAAATGATGTTGTAGGAATTGCAAAAGCAGTAAAGGAAAAATATCCTAATATAAAGGTGTTTTCCGATTGCGTTCAAGCGATTGGAAAGACACCGATTAATTTAAAGAATTCAAATTTAAATGGAATTGCAATAAGTCCGCACAAGTTTCACGGTCTTAAAGGCACGGGAATTTTATATTTAAATGATATAAAAATAAATCCGCTACTTTTAGGCGGCGGGCAAGAAGACAAGATGCGCTCGTCGACTGAAAATGTGGGCGGTATTTTTGCAACACTTGAAGCACTTAAAGAATCCATAAATTCAGTTGAAGCATTTCAAAAGAATGCTTATGAAATGAGAAACACAATGATTGAAGGGCTTAAAGATGTCGAGGACAAGATTATAAATGAACCGATAAATTTTGTTCCGAATATATTAAATATTTCGTTTAAAAATGTTAAAGGTGAGGCGTTGGTTCATATGCTTGAGGGTGATGAGATTTATGTAAGCACATCGAGCGCATGTTCAAGTCACGCCTCAAAAAAATCGAGAAGCCTTATTGCAATGAATGTTCCGGATGATTATGCGGGCGGAACGATAAGGATTTCATTCGGTGATTACAACACAAAGGATGAAGTGAAATTTGCAGCTCAAAAGATAAAAGAGTATGTTTCGGTTATAAGGGAGTTGATGAAATGATAAGGGAATGTGTTTCCGTCAGCTATGGCGAGATTGCACTGAAAAAAGATAATAAACCGTTTTTTGAAAGGGAACTTCGAAAGAATTTAAAGGCTACGCTCTCCGATTTAAATCCGGATTTTAAGTTTGATCAGTCGAAAGTGTTTATATATTCTGACGACAATGCTGAGACGGTGAGACGTCTTCAAAAGATTTTCGGAATAAGTTATATTGCTCCGCAGTTTGAAACAGAGTCAACTTTGGATAAGATTTTTGAAGCTGCTATTCATGCGGTGAAATTTGAACTTCAAAGAGCGCCTTTTAAGACTTTTAAGATTGAATCAAAGAGAGTCGATAAAAGCTTCCCAATTAAAAGCCCTGAGATAAGCAGGCTTGTCGGCGGTGCAGTTTTAAAAGAAAATTTGGGACTGACAGTTGATGTGAAAAATCCGGACCGAATTATTAGAGTTGATGTAAGAAAAACATCATTCGTTTCACCGGGAAGAATAAAAGCGCTCGGCGGAATGCCGGTCGGCTCGAATGGAAGAGTTTTGAGTCTTTTGTCGGGAGGAATTGACTCTCCGGTGGCTTCGATTCTTGCTATGAAAAGAGGACTTCAAGTGGATTACATACATTTCCACTCATATCCTTTTACATCGAAGAGGAGCTTTTTAAAGACAAAGGAACTGGCTGAACTCTGCACGGAATATGAACCTTACGGAATGCTCTTTTCGTTCAACTTATTCCCAATACAGGAGGCAATTACAAAGAACTGCGATATAAGATTTACGACACTTCTACAAAGAAGATCCATGACAAGACTCGCAACTCTCATGGCAAAGGACAACGACAGAACTGCGCTTGTCACGGGTGAAAATTTGGGACAAGTTGCAAGCCAAACGCTTCCGGGGATGAGTGTGGTGGATCCGGTGACGGATTTAATTATATTACGACCTCTCATAACATACGACAAGACGGAGATTATCGACCTTGCAAGAAAGTTTGGCACATATGAAAAGTCAATTGAGCCTTTTGAGGATTGCTGCACGGTTTTTGTTGCAAAGCATCCTAAGACAAATCCGACACTTGAGCAAGTGCTTGAGGAAGAATCGAAAATCAATTATCTTGAAATAGAAGAGGAAATTTTCAATAAACGTGAATCATATAAAATAAAATAATTTAAAGGAAGTGAACAGATGGAACAAGATAGCTTTTTATCATTACAAAATTTAAGAAAATCTTATGACGGCGAAGTCGTTTTGGACAATGTTTCGCTCGATATAAAAAAAGGTGAGTTTTTGACTCTCTTGGGACCATCGGGTTGTGGAAAAACCACAACTCTCAGACTGATTGGGGGATTTGCATATCCGGATTCGGGAAAAATTATCTTTGAAGGAAATGATATAACCAATATTCCGCCGAACAAAAGACGCGTGAATACTGTTTTCCAAAAATATGCACTTTTCCCATATTTAAATGTCTATGACAATATAGCTTTCGGACTTCGTTTGAAAAAAACTGACGAATCCGAAATCAAAAAAAGAGTATACAAAATGCTCGAACTTGTAAATTTGCCGAAATATGCGACAAGGTCGGTCACAAGCTTGTCGGGCGGACAACAACAAAGAATTGCAATTGCAAGGGCACTTGTGAACGAGCCGGAGATTCTTCTCTTGGACGAGCCGCTCGGAGCACTTGACAATAAACTCAGAAAGGGCATGCAAACAGAGCTCATAAATATGCAATGGGAGCTCGGCATAACTTTTATTTTTGTTACACATGACCAGGAAGAAGCTCTTTCCATGAGCGACAGAATCGCAGTCATGAATGAGGGAATTATCGAACAACTTGGAAAGCCGATTGATATTTACAATGAACCTGCGAACTCGTTTGTTGCAGATTTTATAGGCGAAAGCAATATCAGCGAAGGTGTTTTCAATCACGACTACAGCGTAAGCTTCAACAATACAACATTCCCATGTGTGGACAAGGGGTTCAGACCGGGAGAAAAGGTGGACGTCGTTATAAGACCTGAGGATGTAGAAATTATGCACGAAGACGGCGAAAGTAGAATCAAAGGAACTGTTGAAAACGTAATTTTCAGAGGTGTTCACTACGAAATTTTGATAAATATTAACGACACTATTTGGAAGGCGAAAAGCACAGTTGCTCCTGTCGAAGACAGCGAGGTTTACATTACTGTTGCGCCTGAAAATATACACGTTATGAGGAAAGAATAATGAAAAAGCTTAAATTACCGGTCCTATTTTATGGACTTTGGGCGATATTTTTTATTCTTGTTCCGATAGTTTTAATCTTGTTTCTTGGATTTTCTGTTGAAGAGTCGGGAAAATCGGTTTTCAGCCTTGCAAACTTTAAAAGATTCTTCAGTCCGATTTATTTAAGTATACTTTGGGCGTCATTTAAGCTTGCATTTTTTTCGACATTAATTTGCCTATTGATTGGGTATCCTTTTGCGTGGTTCATTGCAAAAAAGAAAAATAGCGATATCTATATGATTTTAATTATGATTCCGATGTGGATGAACTTTCTTTTAAGAACATATGCATGGCTCACGCTTCTTGGCAGAAACGGACTCGTAAACAGCTTTTTGGTTAAAATCGGCATAGGACAGCTTGAACTTATGTATAACAACTTTTCTATAATGGTTGGAATGGTATACAACTATTTGCCGTTCATGATTCTTCCGATTTTTACCGCAATAACAAAGCTGGACTACGGATATATCGAGGCGGGATACGACCTTGGGGCGACGCCGCAGGAAGTGTTTAGAAAGATTATATTTCCGCTTACAAAAGGCGGTGTGATTACAGGGATAACAATGACATTTATTCCGGCAATCTCCACATTTGTTATCTCGCAACTTCTCGGCGGAAACAATATAAACTTAATCGGGAATATCATCGAGCAACAATTCAGATATACAGGCGATTGGAATTTCGGCTCAGCGATAAGTATAGTGCTGATAATTATTATTTTGGTGCTTATAAAATTCAGCCTTAAAAATGCCGATGAAGACGGAATTGAAGGAGGAATTATATAATGAAAAAGATTTTAAAAAATTTATATATTTCACTCATTTATTTGTTTTTTTATCTGCCGATTATAATACTCATAATTTATTCTTTCAATGCAACAAAATCGAGAGTTGTTTGGGGTGGGTTCAGTCTCAAATGGTATCAGGAACTTTTTCAGAGCAAAGAAGTTTTGATGAGCTTTTACAACACAATTTTGATTGGCGTTCTATCCACAATAATGGCAACAATCATCGGCACAATCGGTGCGATAGGGCTTTTTAGAGCAGGTGGGAGAGTTAATAAATTCTTTATGGAGTTAAACTATCTTCCGATTTTAAATCCGGACATAGTCATTGCAGTAAGCCTTGTTGCACTCTACAATTTTATAAAACTCGACTTCGGATATTTGACGATAATTTTGAGCCATGTGGC
This sequence comes from uncultured Eubacteriales bacterium, assembly GCA_900540185.1. Classification (GTDB taxonomy): domain Bacteria; phylum Bacillota; class Clostridia; order Tissierellales; family Peptoniphilaceae; genus Ezakiella. The sequence continues at coordinate 1,525 of UQFH01000021.1, read as the reverse complement.
ATTTACAACTCCATATGTCGTGTTTAATGTCATGCCTAGGCTCTCGATGATGAATCCGAATTTATACGAAGCGGCACTCGACCTCGGCTCGACAAGGTGGGAAGCTTTTAAATATGTAATACTTCCGGAAATAAAACCGGGAATTTTAAGCGGTGCTCTTATGGCATTCACGCTTTCGATAGATGACTTTGCGGTCAGCTTTTTTACAACCGGAAAGGGCATTCAAAACATTTCAATCACTGTTTATTCGATGGCAAGGCGTGGAATAAATCCGGTCATAAATGCACTTTCAACCTTGATGTTTATCATAATGATTGCACTTGTAATCGTTATAAACGTAAGAAAAAATAAATTTGAAAAGAAAAAAGAAGCAATGCTTAAAATGGGAATGGGTGAATCGGAATGAAGAAATTAATCCCTTTTATTGTGATTATAGCCGCACTATTTATCACCGGATGCAATGACGACGGTGAAAAACTTTATGTCTATAACTGGGGCGACTACATGGATATGGACGTTGTTAAAGAGTTTGAAGAAGAGTATAATGTGAAAGTTGTCTATCAGGAATTTGCGACGAACGAAGACCTTTATGTTAAAATCAAAAACTCATCAGAACCGATGGATGTCATCTTTCCGTCGGATTATATGCTCGAGAGAATGGCAAACGAAGGTCTTTTAAACGAACTTGACTTTAATAAACTTGATAATTTTAAATATGTCGACAAAGATTTGACGGGAATGAGTTACGACAAAGAAAATAAATATAGCGTTCCGTTCTTTTGGGGAACAGTAGGAATAATTTATAATACTGAGAAATATCCGGAAGGGTTCAGCAAATGGGCGGATTTGTGGGATGAAAAATATAAAAAAGATATGGTTTTATATTACTCACAACGCGATATTTTGATGATTGCATTAAAAAAACTCGGTTACAGCCTGAATACCTTCGAAGAAACGGAGCTTGAGGAAGCAAAGTATGAGCTTATAGATCAAAAACCTCTTGTCTACGCATATTTGGGCGATGAGATAAAAGATATTTTAATCGCAGAGGATGCGAATATCGGAGTTGTTTATTCGGGAGATGCCGGAGTTATAATCGATGAAAATCCGAAATACAAATATATTCTCCCGGAAGAGGGTACAAACCTTTGGTTTGACGTTGCGGCAATTCCTAAAAACGCTAGAAATATAAGCAGAGCGCACGACTTTTTAAACTTTCTGTTAAGACCTGAGATTGCTGCAAGAAATGCAGAATATTTGCAATATGCTACGGTTGAAAGCGAAGCAAAAAAATATCTTCCGGAGTCTTTGGTGGATAATGAAGCGCTCTATCCGGACAGAACCGACATGACAAAATTTGAGATTTTCGAAGATCCGTCTCAAAAATTGAAACTATATGACAGGATTTGGACCGAATTTCAAAGTGGGTACAAGAAAAAATAGAGAGGAGTTTGAGACTCCTCTTTTTTAGTATGACGGGCATGTTCTAATGCTGGGGTGAAATTCCCTACAGAGCGTAGTTACC
>UQFH01000020.1 GCA_900540185.1 uncultured Eubacteriales bacterium | reverse complement strand
TCGCAACGACGAAAACACGAAATCAACCGTTTATCGCAAATTAGCGCGCAAATAAATCCTTTGTTGTATTTCTATAATAATAATCCACAAACTTTATCTCCCTCTCCATCCCCTCATCCAGCTCATCCGTTGCGCAATATTCGCCGCAAACTTTTACAAATGAGTTCGTGTAGACCGGGACAGTTTCCATCATTTCTTTTTTAAATTGCATGACGTCGTCGCCGGGGAATGAAAGTTCCTTAAACAGATATGGTGCGAGGTTCATCGCTGAAATATCCGGACCTTCTCCGACAAAGTCCTTGCCGAGAACTTCCTTTGCGGAGCCGTTCGCCCAAATTATATATGGCGTTTGGTATTTTGCAAGGAAACTGTCGATGTTGTCCGAAGCCATGTCGATGCCGAGCGATTTAAAGCCTTCGTCGTTCGGTCCGAGCGACGGGTTGTGGTCCCCGAAAAACACGAGAACTGTAGGAGTGCTTTCATTTTTAAAATACTCCGTCAAATCGTACATAAATTTCGAGGTCCGTTCTATCCCTCTAAGATAGTTGTTTGTCGTGTAGTAATATTTTTCCTCGACATTATAAATGTTGTCGTAGTAGTATTTGTGCGGTTCATAGAAATAATACGGACCGTGATTTTGCATTGTGACCGTGAAGCCGAAATACGGCTTTCCGGTTTTTTTGTTGTCCTCAAAACCTTTTATCATATAGTCTTTCAAAATTTCATCCGGAAGAATTTCGCCTTTTTTCACAACGCCCTCAAACATGTTTTCATCGCACCAAAATTTGTCGAATCCCACATTTTTATTTGTTTCCGTGCGGTTGTAAAATTTCCCGGTGTTCGGGTGAAACGCCTCTGTGTAATAATCATTAGCCTTCAAATATCTCACAATAGAATTTTGCGGACTCTCGTATCTCGGCGGTTTGTACATGCTCGAGATGAACGAACGCTCCGTATTTATCGTGCCGCCTCCGAAAATATTCACGACGAGGTTTCCGTGAATGCTCTCATTTTTCACGAGATTATAATATTCGTACGGATTTTCCTTGAAATTCACTCCGTCAAATTTTGACAAGTCGTTGAAACTTTCCAACATAACCGCAACTATATTCACACGCTTATCCGTTGGAATCGGCGCACCCTTGTAGTCTTTTAAAATTTCATCGACAGCCTTTTTCGAATAGTCTTTCGGCGCCGTTTCAAACATATTTTTTATCGAATATGTGAACGGATAAATCATGCCTTTCGACTTTACTATCTCACTCTCAAGCCATTTGTTGTAGCCTTCAATCGACGTCGATTTGTAGTTTTCTTTGCTGAAAATAACTTGTGACATGATTACACTGAAAAACAAATTGAGCGCAACGAGATGCATGAACATATTTCTCGTAAACACCTTTTTCATATCCTTGTCCAAGTAGAGCAGCACAAAAAACACTGCAAGCACAATTATTGCAGCGCTTCCAAGCCAATCAGGCCACTGTATTTTAAAATTTGCCTCAACCATGTCCTTTGCTTCGCCGGCAAGAAAAATGTCCGCGAATCTGAACGGTTCGTCTCTATAGACCAGCTTTGTCGTGTTCGTAATTCCAATTGCAAAAACCGCCACCGTCGTGATTAAAAAACTTGCGCTGAGCTTTCCCGTAACGGAAAAAAGCACGAGCATCGTGATTAAAATCGGCAGAAAATTCAAAACAAATAATTTTGTATTTTCCAAAAACGGTTTTATATCGTTGAAATTGTAGTCAACGTCAACAAAGAAAAACGAAACGCCCGCAAGCAAAAATGACAATATTAAAATAAGCAAAAATGAAGTTGTCAAATTTTTAAATTTCGATTTCATAATAACCTCTTTCAGTTGAATTATAGCACAATTTTTACATGTATTCAATAAATCCGTCTAAATTCAAGTATTTATTAAAAATGTGTTAGTCTTTTTTAGAAAACCGAAAATTTTAACAAACTCCTTCCCACTCCCATAAAAAAAGACACGTGTGTCCACGTGTCAATGTTTTAATATTTCTAGCAACACTTCAAAAGTATCGCAATCGCTTTTTCCATTTTTTCGTCGTCGAGTGCGGCAAATCCGAGCGAAAGATATGTGCCGGTCGGTTTGGTTCCGCGAAGATATCTACTTAAAGGAAAGACGAGCACGCCCTTTTCCTCGGCGGCTTTAGCAATTTCCGTGTCGCTTTTTTGCGTTTTTAACTCGACCAAAATATTCATTCCGACAGGCTCCGCAATAATTCTTTTCACTTTCGAAGAATTTTCAAGAAGCTCAATCATCTTTTCGCGTCTGCCCTTGTAAAGCTTAATCATTTTGTTGACGTGTCGAATATAGTGTTTATCGATAAACTTGGTCAAAAACTTTTGCCAAATAGACGGAATCGGACACGCCATAAACGGCAATGTTTCTTCGTATCTCTTCATGAGCTCCTCCGGAAGAATCATATAGCTGCACCTGATTGACGGCGCGATTGACTTCGAAAAGCTCCCAATATAAATCGTCCTCTCACCGCCCGACATCGTGTAAATCCTCTCGCTTCGAACCGGTGCATATCTAAATTCGCTGTCGTAGTCATCTTCGATAATATAGTTATTCTTTGAGGATTTCATCCAATTTATTATAGCATTTTTTTCGGAAGCGCTCATCGTGCGCCCAATCGGAAATTGGTGCATCGAAGTCGTGCAAACCACATTTGCATTTGAGTTTATAAGTGTGTTTATGCCCTTTTTAACATTTTCCGAATCGATGTCGATGTATGGAAACTTTCTCGCGTTTAAAAGCGTCGGCACAACGTCGTATCCGGGATTTTCAATCGCGAAAATCGAGTCACCGGGAATAAGCTCAAGAATTATCTGATAGAGATACTCCATCCCGGAGCTAACAATAATATTCTCAGGCGCAACTTTTATATTTTTTATGCGATTTAAAATATATGCGATTGATTCTCTGAGCTCTAGCGAGCCTTGCGGTTCGGTCGGACTGAAAAGCGTGTCGTAGTCGTCGTTTAAAACCTCCGTCATCAGTCTTTTCACAATTGCAATCGGAAATTCGTCATATGCGACAGCGTTCGGCGAAAGGTCGTATTTGTAATCCTCACTCTTTTTAAATGCGCGCTTATGTACATTTGTAACCTTTAATTTTGGGTACAGATTGTCCGCCACATAAAATCCGCTTTTCTTTTTTGAATATACCAGCCCGTCATATTCCAAAAGCTCCATCGACTTCAAAACCGTGTTCTTGCTGACGCCGTATTTCTTTGTAAATCCTATGATTGAAGGCAGTTTTTCCCCCTCTTTGTAAAATCCGCTTTTTATATCTTCTTCTATTTGTTTGTATACGCTTTCATAAAGCTTCATAAATATCGCCTCCATTTTTATTATATCACAATTTTTATTTTATATCCATATTTTTTTCTAAAATTGTGTCTTCAATGGTAACAGATTTGATGTTATAATCTATATAAAATTTATTGGAGGTTATATTATGGAAATAAAAAAATTACTGAAAAGTTTAAAAGGCGGCGTCATCATGGACGTCACAAATCCTGAACAGGCAAAAATCGCTGAAGATGCGGGTGCTGTTGCAGTCATGGCGCTTGAAAGAATTCCTGCGGACATAAGAGCTGCCGGCGGCGTTTCAAGAATGAGCGACCCGAAAATGATAAAAGAAATTATGGACACCGTTAAAATTCCGGTTATGGCAAAAGTCAGAATCGGACACTTCGTCGAAGCACAAATTCTCGAAGAACTGGGAATCGACTTCATCGACGAATCCGAAGTTTTAAGCCCTGCCGACGACGTTTACCACGTGGACAAGACGAAATTTAAAACACCGTTTGTGTGCGGTGCGAGAAATCTCGGCGAAGCTCTAAGACGTATCGAAGAAGGGGCAATGATGATTCGTACAAAAGGCGAAGCGGGAACGGGCGACGTCGTTCAAGCGGTAAGCCACATGAGAGCGATTATGTCCGACATAAGAAAAGTTCACAATATGAGAGAAGACGAGCTTTTCAACTTTGCAAAAGAAATCGGCGTTTCATATGAACTTGTAAAATATGTAAATGAAAACGGCAAGCTTCCTGTGTTAAACTTCAGCGCAGGCGGAGTCGCAACTCCTGCTGATGCAGCGCTCATGAGACAGCTCGGTGCGGAAGGCGTGTTCGTCGGCTCCGGTATTTTCAAGTCGAGCGACCCGGAAGTTCGCGCAAAGAGAATTGTTATGGCGGTCGAAAACTTCGACAATCCGAAAAAAGTGCTTGAAGCACAAACCGGACTCGGAGAAGCGATGGTCGGTCTAAACGAAGATGAAATCGACGTTATAATGGCTATGAGATAAAAAAAAAGAGCCGGCACACTTAGAGTGCTTGGCTCATTTTTTTTACAGTATTTAAATTCGGAAGGCCGATTCCCTTCGGCGCATCAAGCATCTTAATCTTGCCGTCCTCGACCTCGACTTTAACCTCGTAGTCGACGGTGTCTTCGTTTACTCCGGTGTATTTCACGGAATAATTCACGACATAGTGCGAATCTTCCTTGTCGATTGAATTTATCGTGACTTCTGCTTTGTTGTAACCCGCTTTCGCATACTCGTCGCTCGGGATTTCTCCCTTGTTTATAAGATTTGTAAGCAAATCGGAAGCAAAATATCCGTCGAGATCCGAAATGTACTTTTGAAATTTATTTTCTTCGGTTTTCTTCTTTTCAACAAAGTCATGTGCGTTTGAAAAAAATAGATTATAATCGCCTTTCGCTTCATAAAAAAGTTCAACCTGATCATAAAGACGTGTAAAAGTCTTTTGAATGAGTTCCTTGTTCGGTTCATCGCTGTCCGCCGGCAAATTTGTCGACTTATCAGGCTCGCTTTTGCATCCGTAATAAGAGATCATTAAAACCGCCGCAAGTATAACAATTGCAAATTTTTTCATTTGGATAAACTCCCTTCATTAAAACTATTATACACCAATTTTTTCTATTTTATTCAACAAAAAAGTTAAAATTTTCGTCTTAATTCTCGCACACAGTCGATACATAAAAAGCACCCCAACATCAAACGTTCGGGTGCTTTAAATTCAATTTATTAATATGCATCCGGAATGAAAAGATCTTTAAAGAAAGGGTACACCTCTTCACCCTTTTCGACGTCGCCGAAATATGTCATTTCAATTCTTTCGCTCATTTCCTCGTCCGTGAGTCTCGTAGGACTCAAGAACTCATAGTAGTTCATTACGGCGCCTCTGCCGATTTTGTATTCGCCGTTAAATCTATAAATTGTATAAATTTCCGAGAATCTTCCGGAGCCCACTTCGAGCTTGTGTCCAGAAGGAATTCCGACCGAGTTTTCCCCGACGTCTTGAATGTCCGCAACATTCGTCATGTTTCTCTCAGATGCCGGAACGTTAAATTCTTCTTCCGGCGCCTTGTCAAATGCGATGAAAATATTTTCCATTTCGCCCGCAATTGTCGCCATTCTTTCGTTTTCTTCGTCGGTTATATTTTCGTCGTTCAGCTCTTTCTTGCTGACCTCGATGAAAAATTCGAGCATATCTTTGTACGACTTCAAAACTTCTTTTCTGCTCTCATCCAGCAAATTGTATTTGTCCGAATTTGCGAGCGTGAAATCCGTAATCCAAATCAAACGATTGTAGAGGTCGATGTTCGGCTCGACATAGTTATAAGTTTTTCTTTCGTCAAATCCGCCCATTTCCGCGCCGAATTGCTTTGCATAGAGAATTGTGTCGTGCTTCAATTGCGCCCACGATGCAAGCGAGGAGTTCAAATCTTTTATCTTCCACAAATCGCTTTGCATAAAGAATGGATATCCGTCTTTGTAGTCATGGTTATTTGCGCGAAGCATCCAGAGCCATGCACGGTAAATGTTTGATTTTTCTTTGTCGCCCATATTCGATGCGGCAGTCTTCGTTTCTTCAAACTTGTTCAAAAACTCCGGCCACAAAAGATTCTTTTCATCGGTTGTGACTTGTCTTTCCGCAGTTTCATTTCCCATCACCGCCATCAAATCAAGTCCCGATGCGAGCGGTCTTCTGCTCGTCGGAGTGTTTTCCAAAAGATTTTGGAGCCACACATTGTCGATAACCGCCCTTTGCGGTAAAAATCCGAATGTCACTCCGTCCTGCGGTTTTATTGACGGACCTTCCATCGCTTGGATTTCCTTTGAAACTCCTTCGATCACCTCGTCTTTTAACATCTCGTCCAAATCAAACGACGACGCATGCTTCGAAAGCATTTCATAAAGAGCTATCGGCGTCAAATCCTCGCTGTTTTCAACCAAAAAAGATATAGGATTATATATTTGCAGCCACAAATCATAACTCTTCTTGTCCTTCAAAACTCCGTCAGTCATGACGATTGCCGCTTTCAAACTTTCCTTGTCCACCGCTCCCGTCTTGTCTATAACGACAAACTTGTTTTGGGAATAAAGCATATTCGCCTTGAAATATGTCTTCAGCTCTTCCGACTTCGTGTAATTTCCGCGCGGCTTAAATTGCGAATAGTCGACTTCCTTCCCGGTAATATTTGAAACCTGAGCAGCTTCTCCCTCGATATTTTGCAGTTCTTTTGAAGCGAGTTCCTTCACTTCAGCCGGCGCATCAATTCCCGCTCCGTCGTTTAAAATCTTTAGTCCCGTATAAAAGAGAGTTGCATTTTTCAAAGCATACGGCTTTGTTTCTTCGCTTCCTTCGTTATAATTTTTAAGACTGTTTTCGTACATCTTTATCGAAAGATTTATGAGCTTGTCGCGGAGCGTTCCGGTTTCAAGCTCTTCCATCATTCCGAGATAAATCACGTGAAAAAGATGCATTGCCGAATCGGTCGTGATAAACGAATTCGAATAAGTGTATTGATTTAAATCATAAATTGCAAATGGTTGCTCATAAATTCCGTATAGCACGCCGAATCCGTTTTCCTTTAACGAATTTTTCATTTGCTCATTTTTTAAAACCCACTCTATACTATCGTAGTCGCTCGTTCCGAGGCTCTTAAAGAATTCCGAAAAATCATACGGCTTTGAATTTACAGTGTATTCCACATCCTTAAACTCCGGATAAATCGGAGCCGCGTCTTCCTTCGTCACCATAAAACTAATTAGATCCGCAAGCTTTTCGCTATCCTTTTCTAAATCTTCTTTTTCTTTTTGTTCATCCTTGTCGACCTCGGACACAATCTCCTTGTCGTCGGTCGTCTTTGTATCGCCGTCCTTTACGCCCGTTTTGCATGCTGTGAGCGTGAGCATAAACGCCGTCAAAAGTAATAACTTCTTTCTCATTTTAAATAAACCTCCTTATTTTTCAGTCCTACATTAAATGTGCCTTTCTCCGTTTCAACCGACAAATTTTCCCCGTCCTCAATAAAGCGAGAAATTTCAAACGAAAACTTGCCGAAATAAACTCTCTCAATTTTTAAATCATATTCCTTGTACGCGCTTATATATGATTCGCCCTTGTACTTTTCAATCGCCACAACCTCGTCATAACCGTCGCCATCGATGTCATAAAGCGTAAAATCCGAAATCGGATAAGTGAGCCTCGACGCGCGAAACTTCGGCTGTAGCTCCAAATCTTTCACAGTATAAATAAAAATGCGATTCGTCATAATCCTGTGGTGCGGCGCGATATTGTAAACTCCGAAAACAAGATCCTCGTTGTTCTCATCGTTCACTCGCCCCGTCTTCCACTTCCAAATATTTAAAGTGTACTTGTCTTTAAAAACATAGGTGTTAACATTCTCGCCGTCGCTCAAAGTGACCTCGTTGTAGTACTTCTGAAATCGTCTCTTTCTAAGAGTGAGCGTGACGGGCTTTCCGTCGTCGTCAACAACATCAAAAGAAATCGACTCCTTTGAAAAAATAAATAAAATAATTACCAAAACAATTGTCACCACGAGAAATTTTTTCCACATAAAAGCACCCACTTTACTATATTATACCACATATAAAGGGATGCTGCAAACTTTTTATAAATAAAAACGACTTTGCTCGTTATACATATTTCTATAATGCTCGCACTTTTCCATCAAATCTTCGTGCGTTCCGCTTGCGATAATCTCGCCGTCATTAAACACTATCACCTTGTCCACAAACTTTGTAATGCCAAGTCTGTGAGTAACAATTATAGACGTTATATTTTTTGATATTTCCAAAAATTTTTTTAAAATCGCACTTTCCTCCATCGGGTCAAGTGCTGAAGTTGGCTCGTCCATAATGATTAACTTTTTATCCTCATATAACGCCCGCGCAATATCAAGTCGTTCCCTTTCTCCGCCTGAAAGTTCAATCCCGTCAAACTCTTTTCCGATTCTTGTATTCAAAATTTCTTCATCGCATAACTTTGAAAGCCCAACGAATCTAAGTTTTTCATAAACACGCTCGGAATCAAAATCTTCTTTCGACGAAATATGTTCCCCGACAGTCAGGTTTGTTTCTGTTCTGATTTGCGGAACAATAGTATAATCATCAAAAGAAAGTCCCGAAAAGTTCATATTTGAATCGCCGACAACTATCTTTCCATCGGATTTGTATATGCCGCTCAAAACTTTTGTAAATGTCGTTTTCCCGGAGCCGTTGTAACCGACAATTGCAACCGACTCTCCTTCTTTGATTTCAGCATTTATATTTTTTATTCCGTTCTCGGAATTCGAATAAGTGAATGAAACATCTTCCATTTTCACATTCCCGAACTCAACGTCGAAATTCCTCTTTTCTTCTTCCGTGTTCATAAAGTCTATAAAATCATTTGCAAACATCAAGTTTTTAGGCAAATTACCAATTGATGTTATCATTTCCTTCGTGCTTGACTGCATATTTCTAAAAGCAATAAGCGCCGCTCCCATCATCCCGATAGCAATTTCCCGACTAAATGCAAGTTTTATGGTTATTATTATAGCAACTGAATAAGAAATTACACTCAATATATCGCAAAACAAAAGAGATTTTGCATCCTTTAACCTCTCATTATAATATTTGTCGCCCACATCCGCAAAAATATTTTCATATCTGTTCACAAAAAATTTTGAACTGTCGTTTAATTTTATCTCTCTGTTGATTTTTGCATCTGTAAAAATGCTGTATAAATAATTTAATTTTCTTTCATCATATATTTCTATATTTTTTAACTTATAAAAGGCTTTTCCTCTGATTATTTTCGTCACAAAATACGGAACTACTGTTAACAGTGCAAGATACACTAAATACTTACTATATGTAAGAAGCGTTAAAAGAATTAAAACAACTTCCACAATCTCACCCGAAATCCTCGCCAAAAGATGTACGCATGTACTCATTCTTTCATCGTCGACCGCATTTGAAGCCCTTTCCAAATTTGACAGAAACTCCCTGTCCTCAAATTTTATCATCTCGATTTCAGTAAGCTTGTGTGCGACATCATATTTAAATCTGTTGTCGGCCTTTTCATATAAAAATCCATTCATCAAAATGGCATAAAAATACTCCATCAATCTTTCCACAAAAAATAATGTCAAAAGATAAATCCCGTATCTTATAACTGAATTTATATCCCCGCTATCAATGATATATTTATATCCGGACTCAATTATATTCATCGTGAAATTTAGCTTCAGCGCAACAAAAATTCCTGAAACTATATGATAAAAAAACACATATGCAGTTCCGAAAGGCGTAATTCTAAATACCTTCTTTAATACTTCAAACATTTTAATTCTCCTTGTACCAACCCGACTGTTCCTCATACATCTGTTTATAAATTCCACCCTTTTTCATAAGTTCGTCGTGAGTTCCACGCTCTATAATTCTTCCTTCATTAAGCACAATTATATCGTCCGCCAATTTTGAAAGAACCAATCTGTGAGTGATAATTATTGCCCCGCGATTTTTTAAAACTTTTAAAATATTGTCATACATCTTAGCTTCAACCATTGGATCCATTGAAGCTGTCGGCTCATCAAATATTAGAAAATCAGATTTCTTTTGAATAGCCCTTGCAAGCGCAAGTTTTTGGCTCTCGCCGCCGGAGAGATACACTCCGTCCTCTTCAAGCTTTCCTATATTTGTGTCTTCGCTATACTTATCAAGCTCCAAAAGTCTCAAATCTTCAGCTATATCACCGGCTTTGCCGAAAAGAATATTGTCGCGTAAACTGATTTCATAATTTTTGAAATCTTGAAACACAATCGACAACTCGTTTGAAATATCTTCATTTGACATCGAATATGGATTCATATTTGAAATCTTTACAGAACCCTCTGTCGGCTCGTAAAGACCTGCCACCAATTTTATTATAGTGCTTTTCCCTGCTCCATTTTCTCCAACAATCGCTGTCACTTTATCCTTGTTTATTTTAAAACTTAAATCGTTAAGAACCATCTTTTCAGTGCCCGGATATTTAAAACTCACGTGTGAAAACTCTATCTCATCCCCATATTTAGAACTCTTTTCGACTTTTCTTTCGTTATAACTCAAAATATAAAACAATGTATTCGCGATATATCCATTGTTCGAAACAGTTGAAGCCTCATAAACAAAATCTTCAGCCATATCCAAAGTACTGGATGCTGACGTTACAATCGCCGTAAGGTCCCCTGCTCCAATCGCTTTTGCAAGGAGCTTCGAAACTATAAATAAAATGACAAGCCCCATCCAAACAATATTAACAACAGAACTTAAAAGAAGATAATTTTGACTCTTCAAAGTCGTGCCCAATCTTTCCTCAAAAACCGCCGACGAATACTTTTCAAACCTGTTTAAAAATAAATTTTTCATCTTAAACACTTTGATTTCATATAAAGCATCCTTATTTTTCAAAATATCTATTACATTTTCCATCTCGCGTTCATTTCTTGAAGTGTTTTCAAACATCTTATTCATCTTGTTAACTGCCATAAAAGTAAATAAAATATCAAAAATTGCAGCAATCAAATAAGAGATTCCGAGAATGCTTGAAATCTTAAAAAATACAAATGCAATACCGACAACCTTAATAACTGTCGACAAAATTAAAATAGAAGAATTGAAGAGCTCTATAAGCGCAAGATGCGCTCTGTCCTTGATTTGATTTAACTTATCCTGAAACTCCGGCTTTTCTATTTCATCAACCGCAATTAAAGAAAGCTTGTTCATAAGCGATTTGTTTAAATTTAATTCGAGCCTTTGCTCAAGCTTTATATCCAAAATATTTCTAAAAAACTTCGACAACTCTTTCCACGCAAACAACAAAACCAAAAATATAACAGGTTTTACATCTGCACCGCCGCTTACAAATCCCACAATCGAATCGACCGAAAGCTTTGTTGCATAAATAATAAGCGGATCTGTAAGTGCACTTATTATACTTTCAAGCAAAATCAGAGCATAAATTGCTCCTGCATTTCTTCGCACCAAGCGATATGTATTAAAAATAGCCTTCATGCTTGCCCCCCCTAAAGCTTTAATATAGTATAAAATACCTTTAACTAAATTATACTACTTACAATAAAAAAAGCAACCCTTTTGATTGCTTTTACATCTACAAATTCAAAATTAAATCGTCGATAAGTTTCACCGCAACTCTGCTTGCTCTCTCAAAGTTTTCATAAAAACCTTGACCTTCCGTCTCAAGAGTGTCGCTCACCGCCTTAATCATAAGACATTCCACTCCGAAAAGATAACTGCAAAGCGCAATCGATGCGCCTTCCATATCGACAATGTCGCAGTTCCACTCCTTATAAAGCTTCTCTCTGTCGGCTCGTCTGTCGACAAACTTGTCGCCCGACGCAAGATTTACCTTTTCGAGATTCGGATCGAGCTTAACCGCCAAATCCACGAGTCTCTTCGAAACCGGAATCATCGTCGAATCAAACATTGAATACCTGCCCTTTTCGATTACATCGACTTCGCTCACATCCCAATCGTAGTGCACAACATTTTGCACAACTGCAAGCTCCTCAACCTCTTGCTCGCGTAGTGCTCCAACCACGCCGTAATTTAAAATAATCTCGCAGTGATAAATCTCAACAAGAGTCGTCATCGCAATCGAAGCCCTAATCTGCCCCGCATTCGACGCAGCAACATAAACATCCTTGCCGTGAATATGATACTTAAAAACCTCCAAATACCCGTGCTTGAACTTCTCAATCGGCTCACCGTATATATTGTAAAAAGCGTCAAATTCAACCGCTACTAAAATCCCGATATTCATATATCTTATCCCTCCATTTATCTAAATTATACATGGTTTGGGTAGGAAATTCAAATATGGGGAATGGGCCAATTGTTTTATAATCGTTTGCTCCTGTTGACGCCAAAATATTTGACGTACGTTGTTATAACAACATGCAGCTAACGGTGTATATTTAAAATATATAATCAAAAATAGTTCACGCCATTTTATCCACGATTACATATTCATACAATTGTATCATTTCGCAATCACTGCTTGTAGCGGCCGGCATACGTTGTGACGATAGGAACAACGATGTCCTGTCGCCATATATGTCGTTTGTGCAATATACACCCCCACCAACAACGGTGTGTATACAACATAAAACCCAAACGTCAAAACAATTATCACCCAACTCTCGCCGCATATTTGATTTCGTTGTTATAACAACATACAACTAACGATGTGTATATAAAATATATAATCAAAAATAGCACACGCAATTTTATCCACGATTATATATTCATACAATTGTATCATTTCGCAATCACTGCTTGTAGCGGCTGGCATACGTTGTGACGATAGGAACAACGATGTCCTGCCGC
>UQFH01000019.1 GCA_900540185.1 uncultured Eubacteriales bacterium | reverse complement strand
ACATGCGGTTTCGTTCTTTCAAATTTTTCTTTTGCCATTATTTTTCCCTCCTAAAGGATATTATTTTTTAGTTAATTCGTCTGCTATATTCTTTGGAACCGGTTCATAGTGATCGAATTCCATCGAGTGATTTGCACGTCCTTGTGTACTTGATCTTAATGATGTTGCATATCCGAACATTTCTGAAAGTGGAACAAATGCGTGAACAGTTTGTACACCTTTTTCAAGTTCCATTCCTTCGATTCTTCCTCTTCTTCCGTTCAAGTCGCCCATAACGTCTCCGAGGTATTCATCCGGAGTAACAACTTCAACTTTCATCATTGGTTCAAGAAGTACAGGATTTGCTTTTCGAAGTGCTTCTTTAACAGCCATTGAGCCTGCGATCTTAAATGCCATTTCTGAGGAGTCGACTTCGTGATAACTACCGTCAAATAGTGTTACTTTTACGTCGAGAACAGGATATCCTGCGATAACACCGCTTTCGAGTGCTTCTCTAACACCTTGGTCTGTAGGTCCGACAAATTCCTTTGGAACAACCCCACCAACGATTGCGTTTACAAATTCATAACCTTTTCCAGGTTCTTGAGGTTCGATTCTAAGTTTAACATGTCCGTATTGACCGTGACCACCTGTTTGACGTACAAATTTTCCTTCAGCTTCAGCTGTTCCTTGAATGGATTCTTTGTATGCAACTTGTGGATTACCTACGTTTGCTTCAACTTTAAATTCACGAAGAAGTCTGTCAACAATGATGTCCAAGTGAAGTTCTCCCATTCCGGCTATAATTGTGTCACCTGTTTCTTGGTCTGTGTAAGTTTTAAATGTAGGGTCTTCTTCTGCAAGTTTCATAAGAGCAATTGTCATTTTTTCTTGTGATGCCTTTGTTTTCGGTTCGATTGCAACTGCGATAACCGGTTCCGGGAATTCCATGTTTTCAAGGATTACCGGAGCTTCTTCCATACAAAGTGTATCACCTGTTGTTGTGTATTTTAATCCAACAACTGCTGCGATTGCTCCAGATTGTAGTTCATCTACTTCTTCTCTCTTGTTTGCGTGCATGAGAACGAGACGTCCAACTCTTTCTCTCTTGCCCTTTGTTGAGTTGTATACGTAAGAACCGGATTTAATATCTCCTGAGTAAATTCTTACATATGCAAGCTTACCTACAAATGGGTCTGAAACGATTTTAAATGCCAAAGCACTTAGAGGTTCGTCGTCTGCGGCGTGTCTTTCAACAGGATTTCCTTCCATGTCAACACCTTCGATAGGTGGAACATCCAAAGGACTCGGTAGATAGTCTACGATTGCGTCCAATAACAATTGAACACCTTTATTTTTGTATGATGATCCGCAAAGAACAGGTGTCATCTTATTTGTGATGGTTGCCTTTCTGATAGCGGCTTTAATTCTTTTCTTGTCGATTTCATTTCCTTCAAGATAGTCTTCCATGATTGTATCATCAAATTCAGATACAGCTTCGAGCATTTTTTCTCTGTACTCATCAGCTACATCTCTCAAATCTTCAGGAATATCTTCATCTCTTATATCATTTCCCATATCGTCGTAGTATACTTCAGCGCGCATGTCGATAAGGTCAACTACGCCTTTGAATGTATCTTCAGCTCCGATAGGAATTTGAAGTGGTACTGCATTTGCATTTAATCTATCATGCATCATTCTTACAGATCTGAAGAAGTCAGCACCTGTAACGTCCATTTTGTTCATAAATGCAATTCTCGGTACGTGATATTTATCAGCTTGTCTCCAAACTGTTTCTGATTGCGGTTCAACACCACCCTTTGAGTCGTAAAGCGCAACAGCTCCGTCCAATACACGAAGTGATCTTTCTACTTCAACTGTGAAGTCAACGTGGCCCGGGGTGTCGATAATATTTAGTTGGTAATCATGCCAGAAAGCTGTTGTAGCTGCTGATGTGATTGTGATACCTCTTTCTTGTTCTTGAGCCATCCAGTCCATTTGAGCAGCGCCTTCATGGGTTTCACCAATTTTATGAATTTTACCTGTATAGTACAAGATTCTTTCAGTTGTGGTGGTCTTACCAGCGTCAATATGCGCCATGATTCCTATGTTTCTAAGTTTTTCAAGCGATCTCGCCATAATACCTCCTAGTATCTAAAATGAGCAAATGCCTTGTTAGCTTCAGCCATTTTGTGAACATCTTCACGTTTTTTAACTGAGCCGCCTTGTTCGTTTGCAGCATCGAGAATTTCCTTGGCAAGTCTTTCGACCATTGTTCTTTCGCTTCTCTTTCTTGAATAAAGAGTGAGCCATCTAAGACCTAAAGTTTGTCTTCTTTCAGGACGAACTTCCATAGGAACTTGGTATGTTGCCCCACCAATTCTTCTTGCTTTAACTTCAAGTACAGGCATGATGTTGTTTAGTGCTTTGTGAAATACCTCTAATGGGTCTTCACCAGTCTTTTCTTTTACATAATCAAATGCATCGTAAACGATTTTTTGGGCTGTTCCCTTTTTACCGTCGAGCATTACGTTGTTTATGAGTTTTGCTACTACCACGTCATCATACATTGGATCCGGTAGTACAACTCTCTTTGGAATGTGACCTTTACGTGACACTTCTCTTCCCTCCTTAATAAATATTAATTCTTTGGTACTCGTGGAAATTTTTTCCCACGCGGTTAGTACGTCTATCACACCCCTTGATAAAAGGATATGAGTTAGACTTTTCTATCTATTTCTTTTTAGCGTGTTTTGCGCCGTATTTTGAACGAGCTTGTTGTCTGCCTTCTACTCCGGCAGCATCAAGTGTTCCACGGATGATGTGGTAACGAACACCCGGCAAGTCCCTAACACGTCCGCCTCTCAAAAGAACAACAGAGTGTTCTTGAAGATTGTGTCCGATTCCCGGAATGTAAGCAAGAACTTCTGCTCCGTTTGTCAAACGTACACGTGCAACTTTTCTCAAAGCTGAGTTAGGTTTTTTAGGTGTAACAGTTCTAACTGCAACACAAACTCCACGTTTTTGTGGTGAATTTACAGGTGTGTTTCTTTTTTGAAGAGTATTGAAGTTGTAACCGAGTGCCGGTGTCTTCTTTTTCTTCTTAACATCCTTTCTACCTTGTTTAATCAACTGATTAATTGTTGGCATTTTATTTCCTCCTTTTCCTTTTATCTGCGGGTCGTTTTCCTATGAATAGGTCTTTCGACCACATACAGTTTATTTTAACACAAGAAAAAAGAAATGTCAAGCAAAATTATGAATTTGCTCAAAACATTTCTTCTTCATAAAATTTATTATTTCTCTATTTTTCGCCTTTTAAAATCTCAACCCATTCATCGGTTTCAAGAGTTCCTTCAATCATTCTGTCTTCGTCGATTCTATATGTCGGAATAACTTTTACACCCAGCGCCTCCGACTTGTGCTTGTCGTCCAAGACCAATGCTTTTGTCGAATCCATATCTATAAATTCAAGCATTTCATCAACATCTACGCCCAATTTTTCTGCGATTTTATTTATGACTTCGATGTCTCCGACGTCCTTTCCTTCGATGAACGCAGCTTTCATAAGAAGCTCTTCAAACTCGTACTCCTTCTTTAAAGTCGCGACATATTTCATAGCAAGATGAGCAAGATGTGTATTTGCCGATATCGCATCTTCCATATTGTAGTCGAGTCCTTCTTCTTTTGCATATTTCACAATTCTGTTCATCGTGCCCTTAACTTCATAGTCGTTCAAATTGTGCTTTTCTTTTATTGTGTCCATCAATTTTTTGTGCTCCGACTTGATATCAGGATTTAATTCAAACGAAAGAAATTCAATTTCGGGTTTGACTCCCGTTTTTTCAATCGCTTTTTCAAGAGATTTCAAACCGATATAGCAGTACGGGCACATAAAATCAGAAAAAATTTCAATCTTCATATTTTCACCTATTCCGCGTCAAATCCTATATTTTCAATTGCTTGTTTGAGTTCCGTTATGTTGAAATCGCCTTCAACTTCAGCACATGCGTCTTCCAAACTCACATTGTACTTTTTTACGCCCTTCACATTTTTTATCGCTTCTTCAACTGACTTTTTGCAGTTGTTGCAGCTCATTCCATTTATTTTTATTAACATAATAACCTCCTCAATTGTCTCTCATATTTACATTATAACATAAAAGTCGTTTGTTTAAAACTATTTGTTCTTTAGTCGTAGGCTGTTTGTAACAACGCTCACACTGCTAAACGCCATCGCAGCTCCTGCAATCATAGGGTTTAGAATGCCTATTGCCGCGATTGGAATTCCGACAACATTGTAGAAAAACGCCCAAAACAGATTTTGTTTTATAGTCTTCATAGTCTTTTTTGAAATATCTATAGCCCTTCCGACCGATTTTAAACTACCGCCGACAAGGGTTATATCGCCCGAGTCAATTGCAATATCGGTACCGGTACCCATTGCAAAGCCGATATCCGCCGTTGCAAGAGCCGGCGCATCGTTTATTCCGTCCCCGACCATGCCTACAACTTCCGTTTCCATAAGTTCCTTAACCTTTAGAACTTTTTCTTCAGGCAAAACTTCCGCATAATATTTGTCGATTCCCGCCGAACCCGCAATTTTTTGAGCTACTTTTTCGTTGTCTCCCGTAATCATAACGGTTTTTAATCCCACGTCGTGTAAAAATCTGATGGATTCTTTTGAATCTTCTTTGATTTCATCGACAAGTCCGACAAGCATGTTCAGCTCCTTATCTTCAACAAGTCCGACATACGTCGCTTCGGGTCTCATATTCTCGCGAATTTCCGCATCAATATCAATTCCCAACTCCTCAATGCTTTTTATGCTGAGCGCATAATAATTTTTGTCAAGAATTTTAAATCCCACTCCTCGCCCTTCGATATTTATAAACGAGCCATTTATTTTTTTCGGAGGATTATCGTGAAAATAATCAACAATCGCCATTGCAATAGGATGTTCGCTCTTGATTTCCATCGAGTACAAAATCGAGTTATTGATGCTCTTGTCGCCTCTTATATTTATCATATCAACCACGTCGGGTCTTCCCTTTGTGATTGTGCCGGTCTTATCGAGCGCAACCGCAGTGAGTTTCTCAGCATTTTCGAGTGCTTTCGCATCCCTTATTAAAATGCCCTCGTTCGCAGCCTTTCCGGTTCCGACCATTATAGCCGTCGGGGTCGCAAGTCCAAGCGAACACGGACACGCTATGACCAAAACCGACACAGCCGATATGAGCGACTTTTCAACATCACTTCCAAAAACTCTGTGCAGTATAAATGTCAAAATCGCAATGCCAATTACAGTCGGCACAAAAATCGATGCAACTTTGTCTGCAAGTCTTTGGACCGGCGCCTTTTGATTTTGCGCCTCTTCGACCATTCTTATGATTTTCGAAAGCCCCGTTTCCGTCATATCCGTTGTGACTTTAACCTCTATTGAGCCGTTCAAATTTAGAGTGCCTTGGTATACTTTGTCACCTACATTTTTATCAACCGGAATCGATTCCCCCGTAAGCATAGATTCGTCGACAGATGTCTTCCCCTGTACGATATCTCCGTCTCCCGAAATATTTTCGCCCGGTCTTACAAGAAGAACATCTCCGAGTTTTACATCTTTTGCGCTTTTCTTAAAAGTATTGCCGTCAACAATTACCGTAACTTCTTTCGGAGCCAAGTCCATGAGTTTCATAAGCGCTTCTCCGGTTTTCGACTTAGCTCTTAATTCAAGCATTTTTCCCAAAAGCACAAGCGTTATAATCATTGCCGAGCTTTCAAAATAAAAATGGTCATGTCCGATGTACCAGTTGTAAATACTGTAAAAATATGCGGCAGAAGTCCCCATTACTACGAGCACATCCATGTTCATCGCTTTTGATTTTATGGATTTGTATGCCCCCACATAAAAAGTGTATCCCACGTAAAACTGAACTATCGTCGCAAGAGCAAATTGTATTTCCGGCTTGTCCCAAAAGACATGTATGCCCGCCATATGAAAAAACATTATAGAAAATAGCGGCAATGTCAGAATTGCAGAAAGAATAAATTTTCTCTTAATTGAAGCATATTCCTTTTCTTTCAATTTTTTGTCTTTATCAGTATTTCTTTCACGTTCAAGCTCCGCGCCGAATCCTATTGACTTAACCTTGTCCTCGATCTTCTTAGAATCAAGTTTATTTTCGTCATATTTTATTCTCATCTTACCCGTAGCAAGATTTACATTAACTTCGTAAACCCCGTCAGTCCTCGAGAGAACTTTTTCAATTCTCGTTTGGCAAGATGCGCAGTGCATGCCCGTAATTCTAAAATAATTTTCCAAATTACCACCTCTTTGATATAAATACCCATAAAAAGCGCTTGTTATTCATTTCTAAACTTGATAAAAATCCTTACATTTGGTATAATTTAAATATTATAAGAGGTGAAATATGTTAGAAAATATGGAAACATTAGTAGCTCTTGCAAAATCAAGAGGATTTATTTTTGCAGGAAGCGAACTTTACGGCGGATTATCAAACACTTGGGACTACGGCCCTGTTGGTGTATTACTTAAAAATAATGTAAAAAAAGCATGGTGGCAAAAATTTGTACAAGAATCCAAGTACAATGTCGGCGTAGATTCGGCAATACTTATGAACCCTGACGTATGGAGAGCAAGCGGACACTTGAGTTCATTCTCCGACCCGCTCATCGACTGCAAAGCATGTAAATCGCGTTTCAGAGCCGACAAATTAATCGAAGACTATTGCAACAAAGAAGGCATCGAAGGTGTGAACCCTGACGGCTGGTCAAACGAAGAACTTTTAAATTATATAAAAGAAAAAAATATAGTTTGTCCGAACTGTGGCAAGCTTGACTACACAGATATCAGACAATTTAACTTGATGTTTAAAACATTCCAAGGCGTCACCGAAGACAACACAGCCGAAATTTATTTGAGACCGGAAACTGCGCAAGGCATTTTTATAAACTTCAAAAATGTTCAAAGAACTTCGAGAAAACAAGTGCCTTTCGGAATTGCTCAAATCGGAAAGAGCTTTAGAAACGAAATTACTCCCGGAAACTTCACATTCAGAACTCGTGAGTTCGAACAAATGGAACTCGAATTTTTTGTAAAACCGGGCGAAGACGACGATTGGTTCGAATATTGGAGAAACTTCTGTAAAGAATGGCTCTTAAAACTCGGCATGCGCGAAGAAATGATGAGACTTAGAGACCACGAAAAAGAAGAGCTTTCGTTCTACTCAAAGGCAACAACCGACATCGAATACAAATTCCCGTTCGGATGGGGCGAACTTTGGGGCATTGCAAACAGAACAGACTACGACCTTACAAAGCATATGGATTATGCAAAATCTGATTTAAACTATCTCGACCCGCAAACAAACGAAAAATATATTCCATATGTTGTTGAACCGTCTCTCGGCTGCGACAGAGTTACATTGGCATTCCTTGCCGATGCATACAGAGAAGAAACTTTGGAAGACGGCACAACCAGAGTTGTAATGAAATTCCATCCTGCACTTGCGCCATACAAAGTTGCAATTCTTCCTTTGACAAAGAAACTCACCGACAAAGCGGACGAAGTTTATTCGGAACTCATAAAATATTTCTCATGTGATTTCGATGAAAAAGGCTCAATCGGAAAGAGATACAGAAGAGAAGATGAAATCGGAACTCCTTACTGTGTAACTGTCGACTTCGACACATTGGAAGACGAAACAGTCACAATAAGAGACCGCGACACAATGGAGCAAAAGAGAATAAAAATTGACGAAATAAAAGATTTCATCGAAGAAAAAATGATATTTTAAAATATGCCCTCTCAAATTCGAGAGGGTATTTTTGTTAAAAAAAGGATGTCTGATGAAGTCAGACATCTCTTTTTTTATTGAATGCTTATATTCCAAACGTCCCCCTCATACCAACTGAGGTTTTCCGAGTTGAATACATATCTTAAATTTGTTCTTATATAAGTTCTCGCAATCGGCGAACCGATGCCGCGAACCCACGCATTTTCAATTAAATCTTCCGAAAATCTTCTATATCTTTCAATTCTTTTTCTGTAATTCATAGGTTCCATCGAATCTACATACATCTTAAATCTGTTTTCCTGCGGCGCACCCATGAATTCGGAGCCTGCATACAAAAGCCCGAAGTCCGGAACGTCTCCGTTTTTAAAATTGGAAATATAAATGACATTTGCCATCTCTTCCCTCATTGCGCTTATGTCTCTCTTTATCTCCTCAGGCGTTCGGACCGCCTTGTTTACGGAAATACCGACAGACTTTAATTTTTCCTCAATTCTCGTCGCCACAAAATCATTTAAGCCCACATTTGAATAAAGAAGTGTTATTTTAAAAGGCTTTCCATTTATAAAAAGCGTTCCGTCGATATTGTTCAAATTCGGATTGACGTCTTGATACGGAAGTTCAATTTTACTGTAAAACCTGTTCGACAGACTCACTATTCCAACGTCGTATTTTAAAAGCTTATATCTTTCCGTCGCAAAATCTTCCTCATCGATAATCGAGAAAATAAACTTCCTTATAGTCGGGTCAACCAAGTCCCCCGACGGAACATTCATAAGAAGTGTCGAATTGTTTTCGTAAACTGTGAACATATTGTAGTTGTCACGAATGGTCTCATCAAAACGAATTTCATTGTTTCCGTATATGTCGATAATGTCCGCCTCGCCGTTATAAAGATCGGACTTTTTATCGCTAAGAGTCTCCTCGCGAATAAAAATATTTTTTATTGCGGGAGTATTGTAATAAAAATCCGCCTTTGAGCGAAGATTGCAGAAATTCAGCTTCTCATAATTATATATTTCATAAGCGCCGTTTCCCATCGGCTTGTCATCAAGCTTTCGAATTTCAGAAAATGGCACACTTCCGTAATACGCCTTTGAAATCGGTCTGAAATTAAATGCAGGGTCCATTTCTATGTCCGGATTTTCAAGAGCAATAAGAAAACTTTTTTCATCCAAAATTTTAAAGCCGCTTATTTCATCGCTCTTGTTATTATAAAAATCCCAAGCTCCTTTTATATTAAATAAAAGACTGCTTCTCTCAACTCCGGTGTAATTTTTGTCGAGAAGAATTTTTAAAGAAAATAGCACATCCTCTGATGTGACCGGCGTTTTATCCCACCAATCAATGTCTCTTAGCCTGATTCTTAAATTTCCATTTATATTTTTAAAATCCACCGCGAGAGAATTGTTTGTGGTATAAGTTAAATCCCTGTTTTTAAAAATGATTGGCAAAAACTGCAAAAAACTTATTGTCTTGTCCGCATCCGAAATTGCATAGAGCGGATTAAACACTCCGTCTATCCCATTTTCAACAACCTTTAAAATATTTCTCGAATATGGAATCTCATCGCTTATATCGACCACATTCACCTTGTTTTTTGGGACAATTCCGTCGTCAATAAATTTTTCATCCGGTTTACACCCGGCGAGAACAAATATTAAAATTAAAATCGAAAGAACTTTACTTAACTTTTGCAATGTTAATTATAGTCTCTACTGCTTTTTCCATTTCTTCCGTCACTGCATATTCATAACGTCCATGGAAATTGTAACCGCCTGTGAAGACATTCGGGCAAGGAAGACCCATATAAGATAGTCTTGCGCCGTCCGTGCCACCTCTTACCTTTGTAACAACAGGTTCTACGCCCGCATCTTTCATCGCAGCCATTGCGAGTTCAACAGGTCTCATGTCTTCTTCAATTTTTTCTCTCATATTGTAGTAGCTGTCGTTCATATCCAAAATTACCTTGCAGTCGTGCTTGGATTCGATAAATTCACAAGCCTTTCTCATAATTTCCTTCTTCTTTTCAAAGGAAGACTTGTCAAAATCTCTTATAATAAAACTCATAACAGTCTTGTCCACATTTCCTTCAATGCTGTTTAAATGAATAAAACCTTCTGAATCTTCAGTATTTTCCGGTCTATCAAAAACAGGAAGCATGGAGAAAAGTTCATATGCAAAAATAACCGAATTTTTCATCTTGCCCTTTGCACTGCCCGGGTGAACATTTCTGCCTTCAATTGTAACTTTAGCATTTGATGCGTTGAAGTTTTCGTATTCAAGTCCTCCCAAATCTCCGCCGTCAATTGTAAACGCAAAATCGGCACCGAACTTTTTAACATCAAACATATCGGCACCTCTTCCGACTTCTTCATCCGGAGTAAAACCGATTTTTAAATTTCTCCTCTTTATATCAGGATTTGCCAACAAATATTCAACAGCTGTCAAAATTTCAGCAATCCCCGACTTGTCGTCCGAGCCCAAAAGAGTTGTACCGTCCGTAACAATCAAAGTCTTGCCTTTTTTATTTTTAAGCTCCGGAAAATCTTTTGGACTTAAAACATATTTACCTTCACTGTCCAGTTTTATATCTCCGCCGTCATAATTTTCAACGAGTCTTGGATTTACATTTTCACCGCTCATATCAGGAGCCGTATCCATATGTGCGATAAGCCCGACAGTCGGTTCGCCTTCGACATTTCCCTTGAGCTCCGAATAAACATATCCGTGTTCGTCAACTGCAGCTTCAAGCCCCATCGACTTGAGTTCCTCGACGAGCATATGTGCCAAATCGAATTGTCTCTTTGTGCTTGGTATAGTTTCGCTTTCTTCATCCGACGTTGTGTAGACTTTTGCGTATTTTACAAGTCTTTCAACTACCTTAGATTTTAAATCCATAATAACCTCCAAAAAAAATTAAAAATTTTTAAAAATTTTGCAAAAAACACTTGCATTTTAAAAATTAATATGTTACAATAAATAATGTTGAATGAAACACGTGCCATTAGCTCAGTTGGTAGAGCACTTGACTCTTAATCAAGGTGCCCAGGGTTCGAATCCCTGATGGCGCACCAACCATTGCGTTGCAATCTTATGATTGTGACGTTTTTTATTGCATAAAATGCATAAACATCGAAACCATAATTATATAAACAGCGAGCAAGCACATTTTTTTCAAGCATTATATCGCTCTATAAATATATTATGCACGTTTTTAAAATATTAGTCAAGACTATAACCCATCCTATTTATTTTTAAAACTGTAGTCCTTGAATATATTTTTAAATTTTTATATAATGTATTTAGAGGGGAAAATAGAACGAGAAAACTTTACCCTCTAAATGCTCATTTGTCATTTTAAAAGAACTGCTGATAATTTAGCAGTTCTTTTATTTTTCTAATATTTACATTAAATAAATTTTATCATACATTATAACACAAACATAATTTTTAATAGTTCTAGAATTCTTCATAAAATAAAAGCACCTGTAATAATCTTACAGATGCTTTTTCCTTTATGCGCATAAGCGCTAAATAAAAGGAGATAAAAAAATGAAAAAAACAATGTCACCTTATATATATCCATTTTTTATCATTTTAAACATTTATTTAATCAATACTTAATTTTTCTTTTATTTTTGAGACGATTTCATCATAAGCCATCACATATGTGTCTTCGATTTTTCCTTCGTCAATAAATCTTCCGAGTTCCGGGTCGAATGGAACTTGTCCCAAAAGTTCGAGATTTTCTATCGGCTCCTTCTCTCCGAAAAGATATTCTCTGTGCCCGCATTCTTTGCATTCATAGTAACTCATATTTTCAATTTCGCCAAGCACATTTTGATTTAGTCTTAGAGCCATTTCATACGCTTTTAAAACTGCAATAGACGCCATCTTCGATGGAGTTGAAACAACTACAACGCCGTCCACCGGATAGTGTTGATAAATTGTAAGCGGAACATCTCCCGTTCCTGGCGGCATGTCGAGAAGAAGAAAATCCAAATCTCCCCAATTCATCTTTGTCCAAAAATCACTTAAAATATTCGACAAAATCGGTCCGCGCCAAATTACAGGGTCCGTTTTGTTTGGAAGCATAAGATTTATGCTCATGACTTTTATTCCTTCTCCGGTTTTATTCGGAAAAATTTCTTCTTCCGAGCCGTAGACTTTTTCCTCAATCCCAAAAATTTCCGGAATCGATGGACCGGTCAAGTCGCAGTCGAGCACTCCGACTTTATATCCCTTTTTATTTAGTGTTGTCGCCAAAAGACTTGTGGTAACGCTTTTTCCAACGCCACCCTTTCCCGATGTCACAGCGATGACTTTTTTTATATTTGATAAATTATTTTCCCACTTTTGAAGCGGTGCATTATTTCCTCCGCACGCCATTATATTACCTCCTCAATGAGTGCCACCGAAAAAACTTCTACAGCTTTTCCCTCTCCGACTGCGTCCTGCTTCTCATTTGTAGTCGCTTTCACATTAATCGAAGAAAGGCTTATTCCCATAACTTCTGCAAGCTTTTCTCTTATCGGCATTATATAATCTTTAAGTTTCGGCTTTTCCATAACTACCGTTGCATCAATATTAGCAATTTTAAAGCCTTCATCTGAAATCATTCTCATAACTTCCTTTAAAAGAACTTTTGAATCCACACCTTTGTATTTATCATCCGTGTCCGGAAAATAATATCCGATGTCTCTTAATCCCGCCGCTCCAAGCAAGCTGTCCATAATTGCATGAATCAAAACATCTGCATCAGAATGACCCAAAAGCCCGTTGTTATCTCTAATCTTTATGCCTCCAATGTAAAGAGGCCTGTCTTCATCGAATATATGAATATCATATCCGTGTCCAATTCTCATTTAACATCTCCATTATCTATAAAAAGCTTCGCCAAAACCAAATCCTCCGGCGTTGTGAGCTTTATATTGTCGTATGTTCCAAGAAACATATGCACGTCTATTCCAAGTTTTTCAACAAGTGACGAATCGTCCGTGCCCTCTATTCCTTCAAGTTCACAATAATAATAGGCGCGTCTCAAATCCTCAGCAAAAAATACTTGCGGACTTTGTGCCGCCCAAAGCAAACTTCTTTTCGGCGTGATATGCACGACATTTTTTCCGTCATCGTTCACACTTTTTATTGTGTCCTTAACGGGAACCCCGACAACTACCGCCCTGTTAATTAAAACGTCATCAAGCGCACCGTCTATAGTTTCGACGTGAACAAATGGCCTTGCGCCGTCGTGAGTCAAAACTATATCCGTGTCATCCGGCAAAAATTCAAGGCAGTTTGCAATAGTTTGCTGTCTCGTATCTCCGCCTTCGACAACTCCGATGACTTTCGAAGTGTCGCCGAGCGGAAGAATTTCTGTTTTTAAATATTCAATGTCATCTTTTCTTGCCGCAACAACAATCTCATCGACATAGTTCGAACGCTGGAATTTGTCAATTGTGTGCATTATAACCGGAAGTCCGTCGATCTTTATAAATGTTTTGTTTATAGACGACTTCATTCTGTTGCTTGAACCCGCCGCCGCAATAATTGCGGTCACTTTCATATTATCTATCATTTTTTACCTTTGCAAAAATTAGTCTTCCCGCAGAAGTTTGAAGTACCGATTGAACCGAAACCTCAACAACTTCTCCAACGAGTTTAGACGCCTTTTCAACGACAATCATCGTGCCGTCGTTTAAATAAGCAACACCCTGACCTTCTTCAGTGCCGATACCTGTAATCTTTACCGTCATATTTTCTCCCGGCAAAACCACAGGCTTTACGGCATTTGCCAAATCATTTATGTTTAAAACCTTTATGCCCTTAACCTTTGCGACTTTATTCAAATTATAATCGTTTGTAAGAACAACGCCGCCAAGCTCGTCCGCCATCTGTAAAAGTGTAAGATCCACAGGCATTTTTTCCGGCTTTTCATATTCCATAACTTCAATATTGTCAGGATATTTTACCTGAAGCTCATTTAACATATCGAGTCCGCGTCTTCCCCTGTTTCTTCTCTCCGCATCCTCGGAGTCCGCAATATATTGCAGTTCTGACAAAACAAAACTCGGAATAATAAGCTCTCCTTCAATAAATCCTGTTCCCATAATGTCCAAAATTCGTCCGTCAATAATAACCGAAGTGTCCACAACTTTTAGACTTCCCGAAATATTGGAATTTTGGAGTAACGCCTTGTTTCTTACCTCCGCCTCATTCGTATTTTGCGGCTTATTTCTAAGAGAATCAAAAATTCTTCGAAACTCTTCCTTTCTCCTTATAAAAATAGACATACTTGTCGCAACGACAATAACATAAACAAAAATTGTAACAATCGTAGTTACTAAAGGAATTTCGATTTTGGAAACCAAAACGCCGATAAGCGCAGAAATTAAAAGTCCTACAACAAGTCCGACAACTCCAACCAAAAAATCAAAAACGCCCAGTTTCTTTATATCATTGTCAATTGAATTTACAACCCTTATGACAAAACGCTCTAAGCTACCGTATAATAAATAAAAAATAATTGCAAATAAAAGTGTAGCAACTGCGTAAAATACATAAATAGTTCCCAATGAAAAAGGTCCGAGTGATTCAATTATAAACACGGACACAAACTTCATAACGGTAAATCCAATTGCACCGCCTATAGCGGAGAATAAAAATTTTAATATTCCCCTGGCAACCTTATTCAATAATACCATCCCCCGTTTCTTCTTCGCGACTTTCGAAAACATAATGATTAATTCTTCTCATCGCTTCATCTTCATCAATATCAAAACTCATAATAAGCTCCGACAAAAGTAAATTTGTAGCATTCGTGAGCATCTTTCTGTCGCCGCTCGCCAAATTTTTCTTCTTCGAAAGAAGCATAAGATTTCTTACAACTGATGCAACCTCGATAATGTCGCCCGTCTTAAGCTTATTTATGTTCATCCTGTTTCTTTGAGTCCAACTTGAAGGCATCTTCGTCCTTTTCCCCTCAAGGGTTTCTATGATATCTTCTTTCATATCATTCTTCACAATATCTCGAAGCCCAAGTTCCTCCGCGTTGTCCACCGGAACCTTTACTTGTACCGAACCGACAGGAATACTAATAGTATAATACTTCTTCTCTTCCCCTAAAAAAGTCTCGATACTGATGTCTGTAATAGTCCCCGCACCATGCATCGGGTAGCTTACCTTATCTCCAATCTTAAACATAGTCAATCCCCCCTAATATATATTATAGCCATTAAACAACTAAAAGTCAAACAAGGTTAATATCGGTTACAATTACAGAATATAATATTAATAAATAACATAAAATTAATGTAAATATAAAAACATAATTCACACGATTTTATACCCAATTCATTTAAAATAAAAAAGACGATTATACATCTAATCGTCTTTTTTAACATATAATAATATACCTCACGCGAAAAATTAAAAACTAATTATTAAATCCGTGACAGTCCCACTTTATTTCTTCCCACTGCGCAGAATATGTGTATAAACACTTTTCACATCTTGCATAGTTTTGGCATGTTCTTGAAAACTTTAAATCTGTGCCATATGCTTTTTCTGTGCACGCTCTTTGTTCTCCCAAACATATATACTCCAAATGCTTTTCGCCGATGTATTTCATGCTTGCGGCTTTACATTTCGGACATACCATAACTTTGAAAACACTCGGAGATACAGCGTGAATTTCATCGTCTTTTTTTATCCTTCTGAACTCCTTAAATTTTGAAAGTTCCATATTTGCAAGCTTTGCCAATTTCTTCTCCGAAAAAGTTCTGAGCTTCTTAAACTCCTTGATTGCATCTTCATATCTCTCCGCCTCTGAAAACATATCCACTTTTCCTCCCGCAAAAACTACGGAAGAAAAACAAATCAATATAGCGACTATCGCAACCAAAAATGCTTTTCTCCTCATTACACTACCTTCTTTCATAAAATCCTGTCGCGCAAATGTATATTAATATTTCTACTTTTATTATATCACTACCAAAAATTTAATGCAAATCGACTAAAAATATAATAACATATTATTTTATGTATAAAAAAAGAGAAGATATAAAATCTTCTCAAAAACTGTGCGGCTTCGTCTTAATCTCCCGGGAGGTCGCCCTCCGAGTACCTTCAGCGATG
>UQFH01000018.1 GCA_900540185.1 uncultured Eubacteriales bacterium | reverse complement strand
TAGGTCTATCAGGAATTACCGGATAGTCAGGAATGATTGGTTCGTCCGGAGTTGGGTCCGGTGTTGGATCAGGGTCCGGTGTCGGAACTTCAATCTTCTTCCATCTTGCAGTAAGTGTAATGTCTTCAGTTATTTCCGTTTCGAAATCAAATTCTTCGTCACCGTTGAACCATCCTTCGAATGTGTAACCTTCTTTATTAGGATTTTCAGGTTTTGTAACCTTATCTCCAATTTCTACTGTTTTTACCAATTTTTCATCTTTGTTATCCGGATCGAATGTTACTTCAAATTCTTTAATTTCAACACCTTCAATCTTTTCAATCTCTTCTTTCAATTGATCAGATTTTTGTTTCAAATCTTCAATAGTCATATTTTCATCTTCAAGAGCTTCGATAGCTTCTTTCAAAACGTCATTAAATTCATTTTGAAGATTTTCATCTGCTGATTTGAATTTCTTAGAATCCAAAAGTTCTTTTGCTTTGTTTACAAGTTCTTCAAGTTCTGTTTTATCAATAGGCATTATTTCAACTTCAACAGCTTCACTTATTGATTTACCTTCTTCTTTTTGGTAAACATATATTTTATCGCCTTTATGAATTTGAACAACATCAATTGAGAATTTTCCATCTTCGCCAATCTTTTGAGCTTCAATTAAATCTTGTAGTTCTTCTTTTTCTAGAGATGTAGCTTCACCAATTACCTTGTAGTATACAGTGGCACCCGGAGTTCCTGTTCCTCTGATATATTTATCATTTACATATGCCTTTTCAACTTCCGGCTTTGCTGATTTTTCAGTCGGCGTTACAACACCACTTAAGTTTTCGTAAGTTCTCTTGATTTCTTCTACCGCATTGTCAACTTCTTCTTGAGTTGCTTCTCTCTTGTTGAAGATATTTGTTCCGTCAACGATTGCAGTTTCGTATTCATCTCTTTCTTGTTCAGTTGCATAGATGAATTTGTCTGAATGACGAACTTCGTTATATTGATCCAAAAGTTCTTTGAGTTCAGCTTTATCTGCTTCGTGGATTCCGTCGAGATTCTTTAGAGCAGCTTTGATGTCAGCGATTGCTTTTACAACATCTTTTTCAAGCGCATTTTCATCTTCGTAAACTTTTTGACCGTTTTCAATTGCTTCGTCGTATGCTTTTTTGTCTTCTTCATTGTCGTAGTTGTAT
This sequence comes from uncultured Eubacteriales bacterium, assembly GCA_900540185.1. Lineage (GTDB taxonomy): Bacteria > Bacillota > Clostridia > Tissierellales > Peptoniphilaceae > Ezakiella. Next base: position 16,083 of record UQFH01000018.1, on the reverse strand, counting down.
CTGTCGGAATTTTTGATTTTTTCAGATTCGTCAAGAAGTTTTTTGAGTTCTTCTTTAACAACTTCAACTTTGCTTCCGATGACAGCATCTCTAGCTTCAATAACTTTTTCGACAAGTTTGTCAATTGCAACTTGTGTCGTTACTGATTTTTGAAGTTCAGCTTTTGCTTCAAGAATTGCGTCGTCATATGCTTTCTTCAAGTTTTCATCAGCATTTTTGTAGCTTTCTGAGTTTTTGATTTCGTCATATTCAGCGACGAGTTTCTTTAGTTCTTCTTTGTTGATTACTTCAACACTTTCGTCACGTTCGAAGTTGAATGTGAGTTCTTGTTTTGCGTATTCAGTTACTGTGAATTCTTTGATTTCTTCGTCTTTTAGTTTGTATCCTTGTTCGCATCCGAGGAATTTTACTTGGTAAAGTTGGTTGCCGTTTGAGATATATGGAACTTTCTTGAGGTCAGTTACATATGTCACTCCGTAGTTTGTCTTAGCGTAAACTGCGTAGTCGGCTTCAATTTCAGTTTCACTTGCGAGTGAATTTACCTTTAAAATGAGCGGTGCAACAATGTTGATATATTTTGAGAATGTTTGGCTTGGATATGCATTGATGATGTTTGGATAGTATGCATATTTTGTGCCTTCAAGTCTGAGTTCGTAGTCAACGCCTGAAACTGCAGGGAATTCAAAGCCCTTTTCAGTCATCTTTACGCCTTCAACTTCGTTTCCGTTCATGTCGAAAACTGTGATTGTGTAGTCTTTCAAGCTTTCGTTTGCATCCTTAGGGATTCTAACTTCAACTATTTGGACTTCCTTCTTGTCTTCGATTTCAAATACTGCATTGTATGTCGGATTTTCTTTGTCAAGTGTAAATTCAATTCTCTTGTTCTTTACATTAACTTTCAAGTAATCCGATAGGTCTTTTAATACATAAGCGTATGTGCCGTATTCAAGTTCGATTGCTCCGTGTTTGTATTCTTGTTCGAAGCTTAATTTTACTTCTTCATCTTTTCCGTCTACAACTTTGTAGAGTTTAACTTGTTCAAAGAATTTCAGATTTGTTCTTGTGCCTGTGTAGTTGATGTCCCAACTTGCCTTACCCTTTGTAGGATTTTGCGGATCCGGTCCCGGTGTTGCATTCTTTAATACGACAACAAATTTAACAACTGCATTTTTGTTTGCATCGCTCAAAGTTACTGTATCGCTTATCTTTGACTTTGCTTCGTCATATTTGCCTTGCATATTCCATGTTGAGGAAAGTTTAACGTCGTATTTTCCATATGGAAGAGCTTTTTCTTCATTGTTCATGAGAATTTCGCTATTTGCATAAGCCATCATGAATGTGTTTAGCTTAGTTTCTTTTGTTCCGTCTGACTCATAAACTTCAAACTTAAGAGTTCCTTCTCCTTGTGGAGCAGCTTTTCCTTCTTCAAGTTCAATTGTCAAATTCTTTGTGTCTTTGTCAATTGTAACTGTTTCAAATTCTGCTGTCGGTACAAGTCCTTCCGGTTCAACTATTTCAACATCATATGTTCCCGGTGCAACTTCAATTGTTCCGCTTGTAAATTCTTGGTCATCGAGCATAAATGTTACATCTGTAACTTCAGCGCCGTCTTTCATAAATTTAACGTCTACAGGAACTTTTTCTTCAGCTTCTCCTTCCGGAATGATTACAAATTCAACTTGGTATTCTTTGCTGTTTACAATAAATTCTTTTGTATCAACTGTATATCCTTCAGGAAGTCCTGTAAATTCCGCCTTGTAGTAGTCGTACGGAAGATTTACAAACCATGTGCTGAATCCTGTCTTAATGAAAGTCTTCTTGATAGGTTCGCCCTTTGTTCCGGTTAGAATATATTCATATGAAGATTTTTTCAATTCTGCAGGAAGATTGTCGTCGTTAACAAAGATTGCACCTTCGCTTGTCTTGTCTGAATCAGAATATTTTGTCCAATTGAATTCAACTTCAACAGGGTCTGTTGTAGATCTGAATGTTCTGGATGTTTGAGCATAGCTTTGGCTGTCGACTGTGAGTGTTGTTTCTCCGTATCTTTCTTTGTCAGCTACAGCTTCAACATAGTATGTTCCCGGTGTGAGTTCCATACCTTCTGTGTAGTCGTAAACTTCTCCGTTTCTTCCAACCCATTTGTAGAAGTCACAGATATAGTAATCAGAATTTTCGTAGTTGTCTTTAATTGTGAATGTGAACTTTTTGTCGCCGATTTCTTCAAATGTGAATGTTACATTTGCTTCCGGCTTTTCTTGTGTCAATGTCACATATTCATAAGGTTTTTCAACAAACATTCCTTCCGGCATATTTTCAGGGAATATCATCCATGTGCCTTCAGCAAGTTCGTCGAGTCCAACGATTGAACCGTTCTTTGTATCCTTTGCAAGATATTTTATTTGAGCTTCAGTTCCTTCAGTTGTTACATGAACTTTGTAGAAACCGCTTCTCTTGATATTTGCTGTAACAGTTGAATAGTTTGTTGAGCTGTTTACTGTAAACGGCATATCGTCGCTGAATGTTATAGTGTAGTCGTCTTTTCCAGGTTTAAATTCTGCATAGAATTCATAGTCGCCGTACGGAAGATCTGCGTCAAAGTATTTGTCATAGATTCCTTCGTCTTGAACGAAGTCGAAAATCTTTCCTGTCTTTACATTCTTTGCAAGAAGTGTGAAGTCTGCCCATTCAAGATTGTCTTTTGATGCGACTTTAATCGTGATTCTTCCTGTAGGAATTTCTGTGAATTCAAGAACGATTTTGTGTTCTTTGTTTTCCTTTGAAATTTCAAACGGAATTTCGCTTTCGCCTTTAAGTTCGAATTTGTTTGAATAGTTTGTAACGATGAGTTTGTATTTTCCAAACTTGAGGTTTTCAGTATTTTTAACTTCCTTACCTTCTTCGTCAACAACTTTGTATTCAAGATTTAAAGCTTCTGTGCCTGATTGTTTTACTTCAACTTCGAGTTTTCCGAACATATCTTTGAAAACAAGCATTTCTGCTGTTGCTTCTTTGATATTGTGTCCGTTGTCGATTGCGTAAATATTTACATCTGAAAGTTCTTTGCCTTCAGGAATTACAAGTGTAACTTTGTTTCCTTCTCTTGTGAAGTCAATAGCCTTTTCATCTGCAGTTACTTTGAATTCTCTTACACCTGAACCATCTTCTTTGATGTCAAATGTGAGAGTTCTTGTAGCTTCGTCATAGAAAGCATTTTCAAATTGCGGAGCTACTGTATCGATTGTGAACTTGATATCTCTGTATGTTTCAGGATAGCTTTCCTTTGGAGCCTTTATAGCGGCAGCTGTAAGTCTTAAAGTGTATTCTCCGTCTTCGAAATCCTTTAGAGGAACTGCGCCGGGAGATGTGAAACCGAGATATTGTTCTCTGTTTTTGTCGTTGTCCGGGTCAGTTGAAATATTTGTGTATTTCAAACCGATTTGATAGTCTGTTGACTTTCCTTGTGAATCGAGGATAGAAGCCTTTACAGAAGCAGTTCTAACCATAACCATGTTGATGCTTAAAACGTCTTGGTAGTTGTCGGCATTCGGAGAAAGAACAATAGGTTCAAATTCCGGAGCCGGTTCAGCATCCGTGTTTTTGTTTTCGTCGATATCTGCAAAGTTTTTAATACCTACGATTACAACATTGTTGTAGGTCTTGCCCTTTTCATCTTTGAATGTTCCATAGTTTGTTTCGATATGTGTTGAATATTTAAACCAATCGTGATTTTTTGTCTTCAAATTCCAATACATCGGTTTTTCAGTTGTGAAATCGAAATCATAAACCGGTTTTTCAATTGATGGAATATTGTCGTAGCTTCCCTTGAATGAAACGAACGGGAAAGAAATTTCCATACCGTTTTGGTCTCTTAAGTGAATGAATCCTTCAACGAAAGCACCGTTTGTAAATGGTTCGACTTTTTCCAAGTGTTCAATCGGGAATGTGATTGAAAATTCTTGTTCTGTTTGTGCAGGAACTGTGAACTTCTTGTCTTCGTAAGTTTGTGAGAAAAGTTCGTCCGGTCTTAATAGAAGAGTCTTTCCGTCTCTTGCTTCGATTGTAGCTTGAACTGACGGTGTGAGTTCCTTCATTTCTCCGGAATAGTTGTGAACGAGAAGATTTAAAGTAATCGTGTCATCAACATTTCCGACAAATTTCGATGCGATTTTTGTATCTTTGTCAACGGCTGTAAAATCAAGTTCCGTTGCTTTTTTAAGATTCATAACACCTGCGCCTTGACGACGTGGAGATGTTGTTGCTTTTGTCTTAGGGTCGACGTGAGGAATTGCAGAGTTCATAAGAATTGTCTTTGTAAGAGCAGCCTTGTGAACTTCTCCTGCAAACATCATATCGTCCAAACGGTCACGAATAATACCTACACCGCCTGTTACGTGAGGTGTAGCCATTGAAGTACCGCTCATGTCGCCGAATGTGTCGCCCATTGTTTCAGTTGAATAAATATGTCCGCCAGGTGCCGTGATGTCCGGTTTCATATAACCGCCGACTGAAAGACCCCAGTTTGTGAAGGAACTGAGTTCTCCGAATTGCGGGTTTTCCGTTTCTTGCGGATCCATCTTGATATTAACAGTTCTTGTGCTGCTTGCGAGCATTTTTTCAGCTGTTGCAAGTTCGATTGAGATTGCAGGGATACTGTTTCCCGAAACGCTCATGTAAAGTTGACCTTCAACATTGTTGTAAATAATTGCGCCTGCTGCATTTGCTGCTTGTGCATTTAAAACTTTTTCGCTGAAAGTTATGCCGCCTCTTTTCATGAGTGCAACTTTTCCTGTTAAATCTTTTCCTTCCAACTCTTCCTTTTTACCGAGACCGCAGTCTACAAATTCGTAATCCTTAGGTTCAAATCTGAGTTCGCCGCCTGTTTGGAAAATATATTTTTGACCTTCAAAAGTAATCAAAGGAACATACATAGTCTTGTTTTCGAGTGATGCAACTGTGATTGCGTTTGTAGCAATACCAGGAGCTGCCATAGTACCAAAATCAGGATTGTCGATGTTTAACTTTCCTTGGTATTCCCCTTCGTTACCTGCTGCGATAACAAAGTTTGTGTCTGCAGCATAACCGTTGTTTATAGCCTTTCCTACAAGACCGTCTGCTTGACCCGGAAGACCCTTTGTTGAGCCCAAACTCATATTAACAGCATCTGCACCCATAACAATTGCGTCTTGCATTGCTCTGATGTAGATGTTTGAAGAAGTTGAGCCTTGTCTCATAACATTCATCATGAGAAGTTGTGCTTCAGGAGCAACACCTCTCCATGTTTTTCCGCTGATATTGAATTTATTTCCGGCAACAGTACCGCTTACGTGTTGACCGTGAGCAGCCTTTTCTTTTTCCGGATTCAAATCTTTATTGTTTGTATTATAGTTCCATCCGAAAGGAATCTTTTCGGAGCGATAAATATCTTCATATAACTTTTTGTCAGCAGAGTTGTCCTTTACCGAAAGCTTTCCGCCGTTCAAGAAATTGTTGATGTCAAGCTTTGCAAGTCTCGGTCTAACGCCCGGTGACAAATAAAAAGCACTGTGAGTAGGGTCCATATTACTATCGATAATAGCGAGAACTCTTCCCCTACCGTCGTACTTTTGTTGGAAAATGTCATCATTTCCAATTAAATCATTTGAATTTACCATACTGATAGATTCGTCCAAACCGCCTCTGTCTTGGAAAACAGCCATATTTGAACGAGTGATATCAGATTCGTTTATAATATAGTTTTCAAATACTTCTAATACATTTGGCAAACTCTTTGCTCTTTCAAGTTCTTCTGCATTCATCTTTGCAACGAGTGCAGGAACCAAAAGCTCTATTCTGTCAAAAACTTCAACATTCGGAAGCTCAGTCTTTAAAACTTCTTCGAATCTATCGAGAGCTTCGTCTGAAAGTTTAAGCGCCAAATCATAGTTTTGTGTTGTGTACGCTTTTTCAAATCCTGGAGCGAGCTTTTCAACGTCAACGTTGATAATGTACTCATTCCTTTCTTCCGCTCTCACAATAGTTCCAAAGCCGCTAAAGACGCTTAGAACCATCATAACCGAGAGCAGAATTGAAATAAATTTCTTACTCATAAAAAACCTCCTAAAAATTTTGGGGAAAATAAATTTTAATTTCAGTATTGTTTTAATTTAGTGTGATAAAATAAGTTACGTAAAAAAATTTCCCCATTTCAGCGACCAATCTCTTAATCGCTTCGTAACCATATTGTAACATAAATCAGATGTTAAAATCAACACCTTTGTAAAAGATTTTAAAATAATCATATAAAAAAATAGTTAGAAGTTTTACTTTAAACTTAAAACTAATTGAATCTTGAAAACTTTGTAAAACGAAAATCAAAATGAAATATTGGATGTAAAATATAGATATATTACTTGCGAAGGGACACACAGTACCCACCGTTATGGACTGGAGGACATACAGAGCGAAGATATATTTATAAATGGTTTTAGATTTTTGTTTATATATTTTATAAATACAACGTTGTTGGTGTAAACACATATTCAATGTACACAAAAATGGGCGGCGGGATGTAACCCGCCGTTACGTTCTTGGAAACGAACAAAGAGAATATGCATTTATATATAACAATAAAAAAGAAAACCGGTGCCACCGATTCCCATATAAACGAAGCAATTCGCGAGGATATTTTGATGAGAAACGGTTAGATGAAGTGTTTTTGGAGTGAGGCATATTGCAAAATATGTGCAACGACGAAAACACGAAATCAACCGTTTATCGCAAAATAGAACGCAAACAAAAAAAGAACCGGAGTTCCCGGTTCCTATATATACAACATAATTTGCGAGGAATTTTCGATGAGAAACGCTTAGATGAAATATTTTAGGAGAGACTTTTTGCGGGAGGACACACAGTGCCATCCCGCTACGTCCTGCGTTTGCAACATCATACGTTCTCATAACTTTATCGCGAAAAGGCCCGCAAATACTACCCAAGAATTTGCGAGGATATTTTGATGAGATGCGCCGTAAACTCAATTTTTGATTGCGCAGGTGTGCTCAAGTGCACTCCGAGCAATCAAATAATTGAAGTTTGCAAGCAGGTCGCAAAATAGACCGCAAATAAAAAGAACCGGCAATCGCCAGTTCCCATCCTTCTTATTCCAATTCGTCAAACATCTTTAGCGCCTTCGCTCCATATGCCGTTCCCGGTCCGCCGTTCATTAAAATACATGTTTTTATTACGTCAACAAGTTGTTCTCTTGTGCCGCCGGCTTTTTTGAAGCTTGTGATGTGTGCGAGCATGCATGGGATGCATTTTATTGTGATGGAGATGCCGAGTGCAACCATTTCTTTTTCAACAAGTGTAGTTGCGCTTTCTTTTGTATATTCAGCGTGAAGATCTCCAAATGCTTTCATTATTTCCGGTGCTGATTTTACAAGTTCTTTGTTCATTTCTCCATTTTCTGCTCTTTCGTCAATATAACTCATAATTTCCTCCTTATATTATCTCGGATTTTTCATCCAATATTATTATACCCCCAAACATTTTTTAAATGCACCGAAACATTCTCTATTCGAATTATGAATAGAGTTCTCGCTCCCTATTAATTTTTCTTATATTAGTATAATATGTAGATTTTAAATTTGCGCCATTTTGCGAGGATATTTTTGATTACGCGTTTTTTGGACGGCATGCGAGTATAGATGTATAACTGTGCACACGCCGTAGGTAGCGGCGACCAGTTTTTTTATCCATCGAACAGGAATCTCTGATTTCGTTACCGAACGCGCAAAAAGGTGTATCGCCGCAAAGAGGGAAAATGGGTGGAATGAATTTTGTAAAACGCAAAATTATAATTGATGTAAAAATTTGTTTAAGGTTATGGTTTTGATATTTTATATACACAACGTTGTTGGTGTAAACACATATTCAATATGTACAAAAATGGGCGGGAGGACATCGTTACTCCTTACGTCGTAACGTATGCCGTCCCGCTACGGCGGTGTTTTCAATTTTATACAAAAACCATTTGCAAAATAGACCGCAAATTACCTCACAAACAAAAAAAGAACCGGAGTTTCCGGTTCCTATATAAACAACATAATTTGCGATGATAATTTGATGAGAAACGGTTAGATTGAGTGTTTTTGGAGTGAGGCGTACTGGCAAGTACGTCGCAACGACGAAAACACGAGATCAACCGTTTATCGCAAATTAGCGCGCAAATGCTTCCCTATCTATAGTTGAAATAAAAACTCCACATCTATCTTAAATCCCTTTTTCACTCCTTGATAGACAGGATCATTTTCAATTGCTTTTCTCATAAATTTCTCGCCTTCTTCATGTGTGAAGTCGTCGATGTAGTAATAAATTTTAATTTTTATCTTTTCTATTATAGGCGATTCCTCTATTCCCACAACTTTCAAAGTGCGAAGTGGGTTTGTCACGCGAACGCTTGCTCTTCCCTCGATCTCGTCGAGTTCCGCTCGAGCAATTTTCGCTTCGCGAATAATCGTAAGAATCATCGATTCCATAATTCCCGCAACAAAAATCTCAACGCTTGAGAGCTCGTCTTTTTCGTTGTCGTACGGAAGCTCCTGGTCTGTCGAAATAAAACTGGCGTCACCGTATGTGTTCACTCTTCTCAAATCGTTCGAAGTGGTTCGCATTGTAAAGTCGAAAATTTCGGACTCTTTCGAGCTGTCAAATGTTCCTAGATCACTCATATTTTTCTTCCAAATATTTTACCGCCGTTTCGAGCTCGGTCAGTTTTTTGTCGATTACATCAAGAGTGCTTACAGGTCTGTTTGAGAATGTCGCAAATCCGCAGTCCGGATTTAAGAAAAGTCTTTCCTTTGATGTGTATCGAAGCGCTTCTTCAGCTCTTTCGATCATGTCTTCGTGCTTTTCAATAACATCTGTTCTCGGGTTTATCACACCAAGTCCCAAAATAATTTCTTCTCTTATCTTTTTCGATTCGAAAAGACTCGAAAGCTCTCCCGCTCTTTTCGTTGAAAATTCAAGCATCAAAGCATCGGTGTCGATGTTTTCAAAAAGTTTTATTAGTGGTGTATACGGTCCCGAAAGAAGAATCGATTCGTCCTTCGACCAGTTTCCACGACAGACGTGGAGCGCTCTCATCGATTTTGTTCTGTCGATTTTTGCCATACACGATTTTATAAGATGCGTAGCAAATTCGAGTTCCTGGGTCGGGTCTTTCTTTTCAGACAGCGCTGCACACATAAATGTGCGCGGTTTTCCTTCGGTGAAAACAACTTCCGTCAAAACCGGTTCGTCGAATTGAATGATGTCCACCCCGATTTCTTGAAGTTCTTTGATTTCTTCCGCATAAATTTTTATGACGTCTTCGCCAAGTTCCTCTTTCGAGTTATATCCTTTTTTCGAAAGCTCAGGAAGCCACATTGAACGCGTCACAAGATATGGTCCCGGAAGAGTGATTTTCACTTTGCCGTTCGTTCTTTTTTTGAGTCTCTTTAATTCATCGCAAACAATATTTGTCCTTCTTGAAATCTTTCCTTCGCAAATCGCATTCTTTATGCTTATTGCAGGGACGTCCAAAATTGACAAAATTTCTTCGAATGCTTTTTTGTCTTCAACATAATCGAGCATTTCAGCCATAGACATCATTCTGACGCCGGCGAGTTTGGTTGCGATAAATGAAACATAGTTGTCGCGCGAGAGTTCACCCGATGAAATATATGTGATATTGTGTTTTTCTTGAAGTTTTACAACTTCATCTTCTTCGCCGTCGATGATATTTAAAAACTCCGCCTCACTTATAGAGCCCTTGGATCTTTTCCTAAGGGCTCTTAAAATCTCATCGTTTCTTGGCATACTTCCAATAAGTGAGGTTGAAAACGATTTAGTCACGATATTTCCCGAAAAAGTCTAAATACTTTTCCGCATTTGTTATTTGTTCGAAACCTGTTGTGCGACCCGGAACCCATTCTTTGAGTCCTTCCATGTCCATAATTTTCTTATGTTCAGGATCGTTGTAGTCCATTGTGAAAAGAATTTTTGACCAAGCTTCAAAATCTTCGCTTGGGAATCCGATTCTTGCTGAGAAAATACAGTGGTCGAAGTGTGGTGTTTCGCCCAAAACTTCCAATTGATTTTTGTCAATCGTTCCGTCGTTTGTCCATGCGTTGTAGTTTAAGTCGATTGTGAATGCGCAGTCAACGTCTCCGTTTTCGAGTGCTTTAACAGCATCGAGTTCGCCTCCGACGTGGTCGCCGTTTAGACCGACTCCCTTGTCAAATCTGACTTCTTCATAATCCTTTCCATATTCAAGACCCTTTGTCTTTAAATAGTAAATTGGAATTAATCTTGCTTGAGGACTGTCAAAAGCGCCGAAACCGATTTTCTTGCCTTTTAAATCTTCAAAAGATTTGATGTCTCCGCCCTTTCTTACAAGACAAATTGTCTTTCTGTCTTGGTCGGTATCTCTCATCGGACCATTTTCGCTTTCGCCTTTTGTTCTTATTTGAGTTTGAAGCCATGCGAGCGGACTGTTCCATGCGATGTCGATGTCGCCGTTTACAACTGCATCAACTTGCAAATCATAATCTTTGAAATAAACACCTTCAACGTCCATTCCGCGTTCAATAAAGAACTTGTGAATCATATCCCAAATAATTGTAACTTTCGGATCGTATATAACTGCACCAACTCTAATTTTATCTGTCATATTATCACCTATGGAATCGGTTGGTCTGTGATGAGTTTGCCGAGCCAGATGGTCAAAACGTCAACTGACGGTGCCATGATTTGGCTTGCATATGCGTCTCTCATAAGTCTTTCGAGCGGACCTGATTTGTTGTATGCTTTTCCGCCGCCAACTCTCATTGCGTCGATTGAAGTTTCGATTGCCGCTTCACTTGCTGCGATTCTTGCTGCAATGATGTCAACAACTGCGTCTGCATCGCCTCTTACAGCTTTTTCAGCTGCGTGAGCTGTGAGTGCTGCTGCTGCATTTACACGGTTGTAAATGTTTGCGAGGTGAATTTGAACTGTTTCGATGTTTGCAAGGCTCGATCCGTCAGGATACTTTCTTGCAGTTGCGTGTTCGTTTGCAGCTCTTGAAATTGCACGTCCAAGTCCTGAGTAAACACTTGCAAGACCGAGAATAAAGAACGGTGCAACGATTGAGAATACTTGGTCGAGTCCGCTTCCCCATTCGCCGATTTTGTATAATTCATCGAGATGAACTTCATTTAATTCCATTGGGCATGAAGCATTTCCTCTCATTCCCATACCGTGCCAATTTTCCATTTCGAATTTCAAGCCTTCGCTTCCGAGTGGAACTACCCAGTTGTCGATTTCGCCTTCCTTCTTTGAAGGAGCCAAAACCAAATAGTAGCTTGCATATTCTGCAGATGTAACCATTGACTTTTTACCGCTGATAACAGCTTCGCCGTCAAGGTGTTTTATATTAAGTTCAGGTTTGTAGAAGTGTGTTCCTGTTCCAAGTTCACTGTATGCGAGTGCACAGAATTTTCTTTCATTTATAACTTCGCCTACAATTTTTTTCTTTAACTCTTCGGAACCTCTTCCCATAATACACATGAGTGCAACATTGTGCATCATGTAGCAAAGACCTACTGTTGCACAGCTTTCAGCTAATCCTTGGCAAACTTGTGAGTGATCTTTGATTGTGCCGCCTTCTCCTCCCATTTCCTTTGGGATCATCAACTTAAAAAATCCTTCTTCTCCTAGTTTGTCAAATATTTCCTTAGGAAATTTTGCTTCTTCATCAATTTTTGTTGCAATAGGATCCACATATTTTTTTGCGAATTCTCTTGCTCTTTCATATGAATTCATATTATACCTCCTTTAATTAGCTTACAACTCAAGTATATCACAACGATTTATCAATATCCAATAGAAAATACTGATTAATTTTTTTAATTTAATTTACAAATTCTATATTACTTATTTAAATTTTGATTTTTTAATATGTTATTAATTATATAGCTTTTATTTATTAAATAAATTAATAATATCTATAAACATCAAAACTCTTAATATGAATTTATAGTTTTAATATAAAAACTATAAAAATATTTTTTAAATATTTTTTTATGCAAACATTTTGTTATATTCAAAATTTTTTAATATAACAATTTTATATATATATATTTATAAACATATCAACTGTCAAATCAATTGAAATTTAAATTGAATAAAAATAATTCTATAAAAACTGAATTGAGATATATAAATACTTTAAAAAAATATTCTATACTGAAACTCTCCGCCTTTGAGTTTCGCTCCTATTGAATGAACGGCGTTTTGTTGTTATAATATAATAAGAATGTTAAAGGAGGTTTTTACATGAAACTGTTAATTATAGGCGCCGGTCCCGGCGGATACGAAACCGCAATACGCGCAGCACAATTGGGCCACGACGTTACACTTGTTGAAAAAGGCGAACTTGGCGGAACATGCTTGAACATTGGATGCATTCCGACAAAAACGCTCGTGAAAATTGCAAGTTTATATAAAGATATTAAAAGAAGTGAAGAATTCGGCATCAAAGTCGAAGGCTACAAATTAAACGAAGAAACCATATACGAAAGAAAGAAAAAAGTTGTAAAGTCGCTTCAAGACGGCATCGACTTTCTTTTCAAAGGCTATCCGAATCTCACATACATCCAAGGCTTTGCATCTTTTAGAGACAATAAAACCGTTGTTGTGAAGAAAAATGACGGCGGCGAAGAAGAACTCACATTCGACAAATGCATTGTTGCAACCGGCTCAAAGGATATGAATCCTCTTCCGGGAAAAGATCTGCCGAATGTTTTAAGCTCGACGGACCTTTTAAACCTTAAAGAAATACCGAAATCTATGATCGTCATCGGAACCGGTGTTATCGGACTTGAATTTGCTTCAATCTACAGCATCTTCGGAACCGAAGTAACCGTTATCGGAAACAACGTTTTCAAAGTTTCCGACGGCGAAGTTCAAAAGAGACTAAAAAGCGTTTTGAAATCCGACACACTCAAATTTGAAGTAAAACAACGTGCACAAAAAATCGAACAAGATGGCGACCTCTTGAAAGTCACGACAAAAATGACCGGAAAAGATAAAGAAAAAGAATACACCGCCGAATATGTACTCGTTGCACTCGGAAGATCTTGCAACACAGACGGTCTAAACACCGAAGCGGCAGGTCTTGAAACTGAAAAAGGCGGACTCGTTGTCGACGAAAATCTTATGACAAATGTCGAAAACATCTATGCAATCGGCGACGTCATCTACGGCAACACACAACTCGCCCACCTTGCGTCAGCTCAAGGCATCTGGCTCGTTGAAAAATTCTCCGACGTAAAAACGAAAATTCGTTTGGACCTAGTTCCGTCAGTTCTCTACACAACTCCTGAAGTTGCAATGATCGGTAAAACCGAAGAAGAACTCACGGAAGAAGGAGTGGAATTTATCAAGTCAAAATTCCTCTACCAATCGAACGGAAAAGCGCTTTCCGCATCGGAAACTGAAGGATTCGTAAAAATTATCGCAACCCCGGACAAAAAGAAAATCTTGGGATGCCACATCTTGGGCGCCGAAGCAGACTTTATGATTCACTTTGCAAACATCGCAATGACAAACGATCTCTCTGTCGAAGACTTGACCGACATGATCTATGCCCACCCGACAGTGAGTGAAGTCTTTAAAGACGCCGTTGAAATGCTTGAAAACAAATCGATTAACACACCGAACACAAATAAATAAGGGAAATAGAGAAAGGCGTTTATTGCGCCTTTTTTGTTTGCGCGCTAATTTGCGATAAACGGTTGATTTCGTGTTTTAGTCGCTGCGACGTACTTGCCAGTACGCCTCACTCCTAAAATATTTCATCGAAGCAATTCTCATCAAATTATCATCGCAAACTGATTATATATCTGCGGTCTATTTGCGAATTATTATGTATGAAAATTTAAATGACGCCGTAGCGGGACGGACTGAACTGCCCCTTGTCAAGTAGACACAATAATTAATTAAAAACCTATTAATCAACTGCATGTTTTCTGTACTCTAACGGAGCCATGCAGTTTAAATTTTTTTGTAATCTGTCATTATTGTAAAACTCAATAAAATTCACAATTTTTTCCTTTAATTCTTCCAAAGAATTAAACTCTTTACCATAAAACATCTCCGTCTTTAATATGCCGAAGAAACCTTCCATTGGTCCGTTATCTATACATTTACCTACCCTTGACATGCTTTGGGTCATCCCTTGCTCTTCTACCTTCCTTTTAAAGGCTTTTGATGTGTATTGTGCGCCTCTGTCGCTGTGGAATATTGGTTTTGCATCCGGGTATTTTTCTATGGCTCTGTCAAACATTTTAAATACAATATCTACATTGCTTCTGTAGGATAGTTCAAATTCTACGATGCTGTTGTCGTATAGATCAAGTATTGCACTTAGGAAGAGTTTTTTATTCTCTCCCGGTATTCTAAATTCTGTTATGTCTATAAGCCATTTTTCATTTGGTTTTTCTGCATTAAATTCTCTTTTTAGGATGTTTTCTCTTGTGTAGAATGGTTTTAGTCTTTTTCTGTTTACTTTTTTTCTTCTAATTCTTGCTTTTATTCCTAGGAGCTTCATTAGTCTGTAGATGTACTTTTCTGAGTAGTTTTTATGGTTTAGTTTGTTTATGAACATGGTCATTCTTCTGTATCCCAGGATTCCGTCATATGTTTTGTGGTATTCAGTTATTAGTGTGCTTAGTAGTTCGTCTTGTTTTTCTTTTTCAGGTTTTTCTCTTTTTTTGTATTTGTAGTAGCTGCTTCTTGAGATGTTTAGTATTTCACAGATGGTTGTTACAGGGTATCCTTTTTCTTTGAAGATGTCGACAGTAATGTATTCAGCTTCTTGACGTAGTTTTGAGTGTAGAGTTCTTTTTCCACAGCTTCTTTTTTTTTAAGTATTTCAAGCTCCAGTTCAAGTCTTTTTCTAATTTCTTTTTCTTTTTCCAGTTCATATTTTAGTTTTTCTGTGTCTGTGAGTTTCGTTGTATCTATTTCTGTTTTAAATTTTGGTCCTCTTTTTTGTATTTTAAGCCTTCTTCTCCTTCTTTTAAGAAGGTTTGTGTCCATTTGTATATTAGTGCGTAGTTTAGGTTGTATATTTCTGCGGCTTTTTTGTAGTTTTTGTTGTTATTTAAGACCCATTTTACTATTTCAATTCTTTCCCGGTAGGTTTTTTGGTTTGCTTTCATGGAATTATCCTCTCTTTTTTGTTTTGTGTCTTTGAGTTCAATTCCATTATACCACATGTTAACCCATTTACTTACAGTTGAGTGAGATAGGTCGTATTTGTGTCCAAGTTGTTGGTAGGTGTAGTTTCCTGTGAGGTATTCTTCAATTATGTTCATTTTGAATTCTTTTGAAAAGCTTCTTTTTGAAGTTCTGTATTTTAGAGAGTTCGGACCTTTTTTTCTGTATTTTTCATACCATTCAGTTACTGTTGTTTTTCCTGCGTTTATTTCTTTTCCAATTTCTACGAATGATTTTTTTCCTTTTTCGTATTCTTTACAAGCTTTGATTTTTGTTTCTAAGTCAAATTTAATTTTACCCATTTCTTCTCCTTTTTTGGTTTTTAATTAATTAGACTGTCCACTTTAGATGTATCATACCAGACTGTGAAGTCCTTCCTGTGCCCAACCGCGTGAAAAAGAAATCTTCGATTTCGTATTTGAACGCGGGAAGGGTGCCGCCCATTTTTGTGTACATGTAATATGTATTTACATCAACAACGGTGTACTTATAAAATATAGAACCAAAACCCCCAATTTCATATTCAACCCCATCTATCATTATGTATTTTCTAAATTTCTCCCACAAATTTTCCATCTTGGCGGCAGGACATCGTTGTTCCTTACGTCACAACGTATGCCAGCCGTTACGTTCTACGCACAAAAAATTATAAAGTCTCAAAACTTTATCGCAAAAATCACCACAAATAAAAAAGGAACCGGTTATAACCGGTTCCTTAATTTCTCTAATGTTTTTCAACCCAGATAATAATTTTTTCAAGCATTACTGCGAGTTCTTCTCTTGTAAATTCGCTTGCAGGGT
>UQFH01000017.1 GCA_900540185.1 uncultured Eubacteriales bacterium | reverse complement strand
CTGCAATGTCTTTTGCTTTTAAGCCACCTAGTTCTGTTACTTGATCTGCTTTTGATTTTGTGTATTGTGCATTATAAGTTGCTTGCGCTACTGTTGTTTCATCTGTTGGAACTGCTGGTGTCCATGGATTTTTTGTATCTTGTGCATATTCTTTTGTTTCTGTGCCTACAACTTTTGTTCCTGTTGTTGCCAATTCTTTGATTGCAGCTTGTAGGTTAGTATTATCATAATTAACGCCTTTTTTCACGTCAATATATGATTTTTGCTTGCCTGCATATAAACCATTGTTGTGGGTTCCTTTGATACCGTCTTGTTTGTTTTCATTTGCGTCAAATGTCAAACGTACATATCCATCTGCAGGTTTTACAGGGTTTCCATCATCATCAATTGGTGGGACGACTACATCTTTTTGATATACCATTTTGATTGTTGCAATTTCTTTTGCACTTTGTTGTGATATATCAAGTTTGTATTCTTTTTCGCCAATTGTTACTGTATTGCTAGTTGTTTTATTATCAACTTTATAAGTTAAACCATTTGCTGCTTCATTTAGTTCATCATCGTCGATGTCATCTGAAGATCTCATGTTGATTTGTTCATCTTTTTTCGGTAATTCTATTTCAACATCAGTAAGTTCATCAGCTGTTACTTTTGGCATCTTGTCTGTAGATGCAGGATAATCATTTGTGTCTGTCAATGGTCTTCCGTACGGATCAACATATTCTACTTTTGCTCTGGATTCTGCAAGTTCTTTTAGTGAAATATCAAAAACTAACTTACCTGCTCCTCCTGTGGATGATACATAAATATCAACTACACGAACTTCTATATTTTGATTATAATCGGTTTCTATTGAGGCATTGCCTTTCATAGTTCCATCAACCGGCCAACCTACATTGTAAGTAGTTGCACCTGCTTTTGTGATTGTTCCAATTTCTTTTTCATGCTTTTGATCATCTGTAGTTTCCCACTTAGCTATAAGTTTAAATTGTTTGTTAGGAAGTGCGTCCCAATCGAATTCTTTTCCATTTAAACCAGTAGTTTTAATATTTACTGTTGTGTCATATTGACCCGGTACTCTACGAGTTGCTTTCGCAAGCATTGCCTTTATGCTCAAGCGAGCTCCGGATTCTTTTTTAATTAGTTTACTTAAATCAAAAGTAAATACTTCTTTATCTCCTACTCTTTCGCCGATTATTTCAGTGCTTTTGACCGGTTTTGTTTCATCCGCTGCAACAAGGCTTGCCGGATTAACAATTGAAAAAAGCATGAATATCGACAAAATTATAGAGAGAATTCTTTTTGATTTGTCCATGTTTAGTTCCTTTCTAATATAATTTCTCTGAATTTTATTATTAGGCGAAAGGCAATTTTTTAACTGCCTTTCACCAAAATAATCTACGACCGTTTATCGCTATTTAATAGCTCTCTTGTATGGATTTGAAGTATAAGTCTTTCCGTCTACAGTTGCTGTACCTGATATAACAAGTTCATCGCCTTTTTGTAGTCTATAGTCTTCTCCATCCTTTTTGAATGTTAATTTTACAAATTGGTCAGCTTGTCCAACTTTTGCTGTTCCGCTTGCTACTTCATTTTCACCATTCATAACTTTAATAGTTATATCTGCGCCATCTTTATCTGCTGAAACTTTTACAAATTTCTTGCCGGCTCTTTCGCCAGTAATTAAAACTTTTAGTTGATAAGATTCTGTGTAATCAACTGTTGAATCTTTACTATTTCCAAATTTATCAACTGCTATTATCTTAATTTCAGGAATATTTCCTTCTTCAATTCCCTTCCTTAGGGTAGTGTTAAGATCTTTGATTATATTTTCTTTATTTTCCACTGTAATTTCTTTTAGAATTTCTATAGCAGGTGTACCGTCTTTATAATTAATTATGATCTTAACTTTTCTTCCATCTGGAATTTCATTTATAGTTCCTTCAAGGTCGATGAACCTTCTAAATGCTTCGTCCTTTGCTTTTACATTTGCTTCAGGAGCTGCTCTATCAATTTTTACATACTTACGATTTTCATCGCCGTCTTGTGGTGTGTAATTTGCATCGCCTGTTCCTGTTGAATCGTTAGGAAGAAGATTTGCTTGCTCAGTTTTAATTCTTACGATGTCGCCGTCTTTTACATCGCCATCTAAAGTAATTTCTTTTTGTGTTCCCTTATCGTTGTCAGAATCAAGAGTTACTTTTCCTAAATCAATCCATTTACCTTCAGTTTCATCCCATTTTTGTGCAGTATAAACTGTGCCTTTTGTTGGTTTATTTAAAACTGGGTCTGGAACTGTAAATTCAATCTTTGATTTCCCATCAGTGTCATTATGAATTTGCTTCATTTCAGTAACAGGTGCAGCTTTTTCTCTCTTGTTTATTGTTTTTCTTCCTTCAGGACCTGTAACTTCTGTTCCATTCTTATCTACTACATATTTAGCTACGATGTCTTGTCCTGCTTTTCCTTTTAAGTCAAGTTGACTTAATACAAGTCTATCGCCATTAGGAGTGGCTGTTATGGTTCCGTCTGTATAGGTTCCATCATTTTGTTTTACAAGAGTCGTTTCGGCACCGTCAGCAACTTTTAATATAATCTTTTCTATATTTGCATTCTTTTCAGCATCTGTCCAGTGTAGTTTTGCTTCTGTTTCGTCATCATAAACATTGTCAAATACTGGTTTTAGGACTTCAAGAGGAGTCGATGTGTTCCAAATTTCATATCCAATTACTTCTTTATCCTCTCCAGTTGTTTCAAGTGCTTTTCTTGAAGTTGCAGATGTAAAGGCATCTACACCTGCTGTAAATGTTTGATCTTTTGCTACCGGATCGCCATATGGGTTACCTGCATTTTCGTGTAAATTTTTAGGTGCATTAGGGTCTTGTGTAGCAGTTGCATCTTGAAGTCTAATATAAGTTTTTGCTCCTAATTCGTCCCAGTCTGGTGATCTAAAGTTTGCATAAGCGTCTTTTTTATCATCTGTAACTATCACTGATACATAAGATTTTCTTTGTCCTAATTCATCAAAACCCGGAAGTTTCCAAACTAAAGCATCAGTTGATTTACCATCCCATTGTTTTAATGATTTTTCTCCACCTTCTAGTGGATAGTAGTTAGCGTTTTGATGAACTGTTGGTGTACCAAAATTAGTTACAGCCGTTCTGTGCAGCAATCCTACGTTTACAGCATGTTTTTTAGCTTCTTCAACTGTATCTTCATACTTTCCATATTGATGACTTGCATCTGCTGTCTTATCAATATTCTTATAAGAAGGATAAACTTTTACATCAAAGAATGGTCTGTAGTTTGCATATAAGTGAAGGTCTTTACCTTCGTCAATTGCATCTAAGAAAATTTGATATGCTCCTGCTCCGTCATTATTGTCTTTGCTTGGAACATCTTGTGCTCTTAAAGCTACAGAGAAAGTATTTGGAATATATCTTGTATATTTGTTTTGATTTCCTGTTATATCTTTGATCCATTCTGTTCTTTTTGGAATTCTCTTTGTTCCATTTGCAACTACACCATTGATTAAATGACCAATTCTTTCATTGTTTTGACCGGCAATTAAATCTGATGTTTGTGGGTCGTTATCAAATCTATAAAAAGTCCAGCCAAGGAATGAATGGTTAGGTTTATTGAAAAGTTTTGCCTTTGCATCTGTAATCTTAGCAATTTCAGTATTTTCTCCTGTTACCGGAACTTTTGGAAGTTCTTTAATAATAAGACTACCTTTCATATTAGAAAGAGTTGGACTTGTTACAGTGTCTATAATGTAATTTGTGTTGTCAATATCAGAAACAGTTATAGGAATTGTTATCGTTGTTTCATCTTTAGGATCAGCAGTGTTATTTGAGTGAAGGACAATGTTAATACCTTCGCCATAAACTGCATAAACTGTTCTTTCTTTGTCGATTGGAGATTTTGCATCGAAGATGTAATTTTCGTTAGCATCTGCTTTTGCCCAATCTTCAACACCTTTTATAATTCTATTAGCATCTTTAATTTCATTAAATTGTTCAATTGCTGTTTTTGCAGCTGTGTCTTCTAATTTAGTTGTTGTCCAACCTAAGATTCTCTTATCTTGTGGTACATTTACTTCATCTTTAGTTGGCATTTGTCTCTTTAAGAAAGCTTCTTTTTGGTCTGGCTTTTGTAAATCATATTCTAACCCATCGTGGTTAGCAACATTTTGATAAGTTCTGCCATCTACATCAATTGTTTTTTTGTTTTCGTCAACATATTTAACATTGTCGCCTTCAAAACCTGATGGAACATAATTTGCATTAGCTTTTCCGGTTTCCGGATCGTATTTGTATTCCTTACTTAGTGGAGCGATCTTATCAATCACTTCTTTATTTTCCTTGGATGTTTGTCCATTAAGGTCAAAGTGAACCTTGGTTTGAACTTGTTCCACTACGTCCTTAGAGTCAATAAATGATGATAATGTATCAAGGTTATCTACTCTAATTGGCATATCTCTTTCAAGCTTAGGCATCTTGAAGTCATCAAACTTTTTCTTACCTTGGATTACTCCACCTTGGTTTGGTTTATCTGTATCAAAGCCAAAGGCATCATATTCTTCGCCGTTAACATATTTTGCTTTTGTTAAGATTGTAGAATAATCAAACTTGTCCGGATTACTTGTAGCACCTACAGCAGATATAGTTTGTTGTACTTCTTTTCCATTTTCATCAAAATGGTAGATGGTTACTTCTGCTCCATCAAAGAAAGAGTGACCTGTAATATGTGTTGAATCTGTGAATATTTCATCAACATTTGGTTTTTCAAGTGTAGATGTTAGTATTGCTCCTGTAAGAGATGCAGAACGATTCATTTCTATTGGTAGTTTGTTTTGTACTGCATTGGCATATAAAATATTTCCACCACCAAAGTCTACACTTGCTGTTGTTGCTCTCGCTTTCATAGTTTGGTCAAGTGATGTTAATTTAAATCTTTCATTTGCTTTTAATTTAATATCAAATGGTACAGTCCATATAAGTTCAGTTCCGTCATCACTCAAATTCGCAGAAGAACCAAAGGTCATATTATAATTTTCGTCTCCCACTGTAATTTGTGGTCTTATAGCTCTGTAAGTCCCTACTTTTTTATATTGTGGTTGGTCAAATGAGAATTTAACTTCTGTTCCTCTTTTTAAATCTATATCTTTATCCAATTGGAAATTATAATCAGTATATGAGTCTACTTTTGGATAGGCAGGTCCACCAAATCTGTGATCTTTATTTTCACGCAAGATACTTGTTCTAAATACATAGGATTTTAAGCCGTTATCTTTTATAAGCTTAATAAGATCATCCTTATTAATAAAATATCTTACAACAGTGTATATACCGGCGTTACCGTCTGTATTCGCTGTACCTAGAATGGCTCTTTTAGAGTCTACGTTGGATGATTTCTTAGTAACAATGCCATTTTGATATTCTAAGCTATCGTCCCATTCGTTGCCGGCTATTTGTAAGAATCCAATTTTTCCATCTACACTTTTTTGTATGTCAGATTTTTTAAATTGAATTTTAGATCTATCGTTAGGTTCACCAGTACTTCTATCTCCAAATAAAGGATATACGTTGGCATCTGCTCCAAGTAGGAATACTTCTCCTACCATGCCACCTCTTTCTTCCAATAAATCATAGAAACCAGATTCTACCGCTTGCCTTAAAGCATAACCGCTACCAGTCGTTCCTTTGAATTGTCTATAGTAGACTTCAAGGTAACCATTGGCAATATCAAACTTAGTGGATGATACTGTGGAGAAAAACTGGTTAGTATTTCCTAACATACCTGTTGAAGGAATTTGCGCACTTAAGTCTTTTGTTAGGTAGACTTCATAATTCTTTTCATGAGGTATAATTGTTGTCATGGTGTATTGCATGTAGTCATTAGACTTTTCCCCAGCTCTCATGTATACCCGTTCATAGTTTTTGTCCATTAATCTTGCTTGAATGACAAGGTCTTTATTAATGTTTTTAATGGATTTACCTTCTTTTAAAACTACATCAATAGGAAGTACTTGAGAACCCGGTACCATAGAACCATTTTGTAATAAATCAAAAGCATAGGTGTTTTTACCTCCGCCGAGAATCCAGTTTAAAGGATCCGGAACAGCCTTATATTGATTATATTGTTCGCCTATATGGTTTACGTCACCTCTGTCGTGATAACCATAAACATCGGATGTTCCTTTTAAAATTCCTCTAAATACGTGTTGATGGTCAGCTATGTCGTCTAATTCTTTTGGAAGTTTAACAACAAGCTTATCCCATTGGTTGGCAGAAGCAACTTTAGCACTGAATGTAAATCTTACTACTTCTCTACCTTCGGTATTTGTATAGGTACCTACATAATTGATGTCCGGTGTCTTTATTGGGTCTGAAGCACTTACTTGTACAAGTCTATTTTTACTTGAAAGTGCCCAGCTTCCCTTTACTTCATCGTCTTTTTCTCTACCGGCTTGAGACCAGTCGGTAGTTTTTTCTTGACCGTCTTCTACATAGGTCTCTGCAAATACATTTGTCGGTATCAATGCTACAATCATTAAAAATGCCGTAACTATCGACAATATGCTTCGCAAATAATTTTTCTTTGCATTTTGCATAATATTCTCCTTTCTTTTTTCAAAAAAGTTTTATTGACTTTGTTTTGTGTGGAAGTCGCCACATTTTAAGAATCCAAAGTGCCACCCCCGATTCTTATTTACCCATTTTTATAATAAAAAAACGAGTCGTGCCACCAACTCGCTTGAATAATTGCTAGACTTCGGGTTTCGGAGTTTCCCTTCGTCTTATTACTCTATTTCGCATCTTTCACACACTTTTCGTTTTTCTGACAGTTATGGGTCGAACTTTTAATGTGGTCGAAAAAAGAAGCATATGAAATTAGCCGGAATTTTCAGGATTATAACACGAGTTCTTCCCGTGCGGGTGGCACACATAATCCATATTTCCCGTTGAGTTTATGATACCACATTTGGGGATGATTGTCAATGTTTTGTTGGAATTTTATACAAATGTAATATAGGTGTAATAATAGGAGAGGATGTGGGTATAGGTTGGGGGGATTTGCGGTTATTTTCGCGATAAACGCTTGATTCAATATTTTAGTCGCTGCAACGTACTTGCCAGTACGTCTCACTCCTAAAATATTTCATCTAAACGTTTCTCATCAAAATATCCTCGCAAATTTGTAGGTGATGAAATAGGTGTGAGATTTTTGGGAGATATTTTATTGGCACACCTGCGCAATCAAAAATCGAGTTTACGGCGCATCTCATCAAAATATCCACGCAAATAAGATGGTTATTAGTTTGAAAAATAGTATTTATGCATAAACGACTGATTCCGTGTTTTCGTCGCTGCGACATACTTGCCAGTATGCCTCACTCCTAAAATATTTCATCTAAGCATTTCTCATCGAAAATTCCTCGCAAATTTGTGGGTGGGAGATTGGTGGGAGGGTTTTGGGAGATATTTTATTGGCACACTTGCGAAATCAAAAATCGAGTTTACGGCGCATCTCATCAAAATATCCACACAAATAAGATGGTTATTAGTTTAAAAAATAGTATTTATGCATAAACGACTGATTTCGTGTTTTCGTCGCTGCGACTAAAATATTTCAGCTAAGCATTTCTCATAGAAAATTCCTCGCAAATTTGTGGGCGGGAGATTGGTGGGAGGGTTTTGGGGAGATATTTTATTGGCACACTTGCGAAATCAAAAATCGAGTTTACGGCGCATCTCATCAAAATATCCACACAAATCTTAGGGTGAGATGGATATAAGAAATATTTTATGAACACACAATGATGGGTTGGGTGGAATGTGATAAAAAGAATGAGGTCGGGGAGATATTGTATTGGCACAGCGTTGTTGGTGATAATACATATTATATTGACACAAAAATGGGCGGGAGGACATCGTTGTTCCTTACGTCACAACGTATGCCGTCCCGCTACGGCGGTGCTTGCGATTTTATGTAATTTATAAAATTTGTCAGTGCGGATAACGTTGCACATGATATTCTGGAAATATATTTTAGAAACACATCATTGGTTGTATGTTGTCATAACAACGAAATTTAAATATGGCGGTACAATGCGATTGCGAATTTATACAATTGATGATTTTGTCGGTGTGATAATATTTACTCGTGGTATTTTTTGGTTCGATATTTTATAGGCACAGCGTTGTTGGTAATAATACATATTCTACGTACACAAAAATGGGCGGGAGGACATCGTTGTTCCTTACGTCACAACGTATGCCGTCCCGCTACGGATGCGTATATATGCTTGTACAATTGGTAAGCTCATAGTCACAGAAAATATTTGTATTTTGTATTTTTGGAATATATTTTATAAATACCCCGTTGACTGTATGTTGTTATAACAACGAAAGTCGAATATGGTGGTACAATGCGTACATGAACATTTATAATTGTATAAACAGAATATTTTTCTGAATGTGTGTGTAATAATTTATGTATAAATACGTACACGCCGCAGGTAGCGGCGACCAGTTTTTTTCCATCGAACAGAAAGCTTCGATTTCGTCGTGAGATGAGATAAAAAGGTGTATCGCCGCCAAGAGGGAGAATTGGGGGGGGGGATATTTTGGGAGACACACAATAATAGGTTAATTTGGAATGTGATAAAAGGTTTGGGTTCGATATTTTATAGGCACAGCGTTATTGGTAATGATACATATTTCACAAACACAAAAATGGGCGGGAGGACATCGTTGTTCCTTACGTCACAACGTATGCCGTCCCGCTACGGATGCGTACATATGCTTGTACAATTGTAACAATACGTACACGCCGCAGGTAGCGGCGACCAGTTTTTTTACGGGTGAGGTAGAAATCTTCGATTTCGTAACCGAACGCACAAAAAGGTGTATCGCCGCCAAGAGGGAGAATTGGGGGGGAATATTTTGGGAAACACAAAATAATAGGTGAATTTGGAATGTGATAAAAGGTTTGGGTTCGATATTTTATAGGCACAGCGTTGTTGGTAATGATACATATTTCACAAACACAAAAATGGGCGGGAGGACATCGTTGTTCCTTACGTCACAACGTATGCCGTCCCGCTACGGATGCGTATAATAACATATACAATTATATAAACGAAATAATTATATATATGTGAATGTAATAATTTATGTATATATATGAACACACCGGTGGTTGTATGTTGTCATAACAACGAAATTTAAATATGGCGGTACAATGCGATTGCGAATTTATACAATTGATGATTTTGTCGGTGTGATAATATTTACTCGTGGTATTTTTTGGTTCGATATTTTATAGGCACAGCGTTGTTGGTAATAATACATATTCTACGTACACAAAAATGGGCGGGAGGACATCGTTGTTCCTTACGTCACAACGTATGCCGTCCCGCTACGGTGGCGTACAATGACATATACAATTGTATAAACGGAATAATTATATATATGTGAATGTAATATTTTATGTATATATATGGACACACCGGTGGTTGTATGTTGTCATAACAACGAAAGTTAAATATGTGGTACAATGCGATTGCGAATTTATACATATATATATTAAAAAAATAACACCGCAATGCGATGTTATGCATATTATTTGTTTCCACCATAACGCATCCACCATGAAATTGGGTTGTTTGTGATGTAGTCATATGTTTTGTCGTAGTCGTCATCATCCGTTATGATGTGGTCATAATAGTTTGTTTGAAGCAGTTTGTTTTTATAGGGCGGCAATTTTCCTTGTTTTACAAGGTATCCGTATTTTTTTGTAAGACGTATTTTAAAGGAGGCAACGATATCGCCAAGCGGTATGTTATTATCGGAGATATTTGTGAGGAGCAGGTGGATATGGTCGGGCATTATAACGGTGTTGTCGAATTCAATTCCCGGATATGATTTTTCGATTTCATCAAGTGTTTCTGTGAATATCTTTTGGATTTCAGGGATTATCGGAACGAATCCGTTTTCGGAGATTTTTCCGAATGCCCGTTGTCGTTTGTATGTACATATGGTGACAAAGTAGGAGTAGTGGCTTCCGTAGTCGAATGATTGCATACGCATGTGGGTTCTGTGTTTCATATGGGTGCCTCCTTTGTTTGTATTGTATCATTTTGTGCGAGGGATATCAATTGGGGTGGGGGTGGTGTATGAGGTTTGAGGGTTGAGGGTTTTGGTTTCGATATTTTATTGGCACAACGTTGTTGGTGGAGTTGTTTATTCGGAATGGATTTTGGGGTCGATATTGTATCGACACATCAGTGGTTGTATGTTGTCATAACAGCGAAAGTGCGGTATTTTTGGTTCGATATTTTATAAACGCAGCGTTGTTGGTAATGATACATATTTCACGTACACAAAAATGGGCGGGAGGACATCGTTGTTCCTTACGTCACAACGTATGCCGTCCCGCTACGGCGGCGCTTGCGATTTTATACAAAATAATCCGCAAAATAGACCGCAAATTTATTTTACTTTTCGGGCGCGAATGATAGCCGCATTCCCCTCTCCCATTGGCGCTTTCGAGAAGTTGCCGAAGAGTTCAATGTCAGTGTAGCCGATTTTGATCATTGTGTCGGCGAGTTTGTAGGGGTCGATTGGAAGGAGTTCGACTTCGTTGATGTAATGTTTGTCTTTGTAGTTGATGAGGGTTTTGAAGCCGATTTTCGAGCCGCGGCGATAGTATTCGCGGACGAAGGTATGGTCGTCGCCCTTTATTGTCGGGAGGTCGCCAAGGTGTTCCCCTTCGGCTGCATCATCTTTCCAAAACAGGTTGAAGTTTATGTTTTGGATTACGAGGACACCGTTGTTTTTTAGTTTGTCGTATGCTTTTTCGAGGAAGGTTATGACTTGGTTCATGTTGTCAAGGTGCGGTATGGAGTTTCCGACCGAGTATATGAAGTCGTAGTTGCCGCGAAGTTCATCGATTTTAAGCATGTCTAGGACTTCAGCGTCGAGTCCGTTTTCGATTGCTTCTTCAATCATCGACGGTTCCATGTCAAGTCCGACGACGTTGTAGCCTCTGTCGACCAATGCTTTTTCTTCTTTTCCGTCTCCGCATGCGACGTCAAGCACGTCGATGCCTCCGGATTTTTTTGCCGATTCAATTAAGAATTCCAGTTTCTTTTCACTGAGCGGAAATAGTTTGCTATAGATACCCGCTATTTCATTGTAAAATTTTGACATTATAGCCTCCTTTTTTGTTTCACTGTGATAATGTTATCTCAATTATATTATACCCAATTAGCAAAGAAATATTTGCGGTTTGCAGTCGACGTCTACGACTCATTTCTCCTATTCGTCGAAATGTCGTCGGACGTCTTTGCGGAAGACCTACCATCGTGTTTTTGATTTTGTCAAATCAAAAAGCACGGGTTAGGGCTATCTTTTTGCGATAAACGACTGATTCCGTGTTTTCGTCGCTGCGACATACTTGCCAGTATGCCTCACTCCAAAAACACTCCATCGAGCCGTTTCTCATCAAAATATCCTCGCAAATATGAGGGTGGAGGTAATTTGATGTGAGGTATGGGGGTTTTGGTACATATATTTTATGGTCACAACGTTGTTGGTGGTAATACATATTCCATATACACAAAATTGGGCGCTACCCTTCCCGTGCTCAAAAACGAAATCAAAGATTTCTTTTTCGCTCGGTTGGGCACAGGAAGGACTTCACAGAACCGTCGCGCTACGGATGCGTGTGCGAGTTTATAAAATTAAATGAGGTTACCGTCGCGGAAATATTTCACGGTGATATTTTTTTATATTTTGTGTGCTCAGCGTTGTTGGTGATAATACATATTCCATATACACAAAAATGGGCGCTACCCTTCCCGTGCTCAAAAACGAAATCAAAGATTTCTTTTTCGCTCGGTTGGGCACAGGAAGGACTTCACAGAACCGTCGCGCTACGGTTACGTGTGCGAGTTTATAAAATTAAATGAGGTTACCGTCGTGGAAATATTTCACGGTGATATTTTTTTATATTTTGTGTGCTCAGCGTTGTTGGTAATAATACATATTCCATATACACAAAAATGGGCGCTACCCTTCCCGTGCTCAAAAACGAAATCAAAGATTTCTTTTTCGCTCGGTTGGGCACAGGAAGGACTTCACAGAACCGTCGCGCTACGGTTACGTGTGCGAGTTTATAAAATTAAATGAGATTACCGTCGTGGAAATATTTCCCGGTGATATTTTTTTATATTTTATGTGCTCAGCGTTGTTGGTGATAATACATATTACACGTACACAAAAATGGGCGTCGGGAAGCGACCCGACGCTACGTTCTGGGGAACGCACAATGATGGGTGGATTTGGAATTTGATAAAAGGTTTGGGTTCGATATTTTATAAACGCAGCGTTGTTGGTAATAATACATATTCCATATACACAAAAATGGGCGCGAGGATTCACAGAACCGTCGCGCTACGGATGCGTACACATACACATACAATAACAAAAAGAGAACCTGAAATTACCGGTTCCCAAATATACACCGCAATTTGCGGGGAATTTTCGAAAAGGCCCGCAAATGTACCCACCAATTAAATTTGAGTTACTGATTTTATTGTGGTAATATATATTTGAGGGGGTTTTATTATTTCCAGTTTATCAAAGAAGTTCTTCAGATTTGTCATTCCGTCGATCGGGGCGATGGTTGTTTTTTCGCTCTATTCAATGGTTGACGGTTTTTTTGTGGCAAAGTTTGTCGGCGAGAATGCGCTCTCCGCGGTCAATATCAGCATGCCTTTTATCAATTTGGTTTTTGCGCTCGGTATTATCGCCGCCGTCGGAAGTCAGACACTTTGCGGCATTTTCATTGGCAAGGAGGACTATTTAAAAGCGAATAAAGTTTTCAGTTTTAATATGATGACGGTTTCAATTCTGTCGCTCATTTTGACGGCGGTGTTTTATATTTTCCGCGAGAGGATTGCCGTCTTTCTTGGGGCGACCGGCGATTTGTACCCATATGTTATGGATTATTTCGGAAATATTATTTATTTCGTGCCGTTTTTTATGATTTCATATAATATGGAGATTCTCGTTAAGGTCGACGGTTTTCCACGGCTTGCGATGAAGACTGTTTTAACTTGCGGGATTTCAAATGTCGTTCTCGACTATCTTTTTGTCGGCGTGCTCGGTTGGGGCATCAAGGGCGCCGCAATTGCAACCGGCATTTCACAGGTGATTTCGACTCTCGTCTATCTCGTTCATTTTACGGTCGGCAAGTCGAATCTCGAGTTCGTCGAGGTGAAGTTTAAGCTTGAGACTTTGAAAAATATTTTTGTGCTGGGAATCGGAGATTTCGTTTCGGAAGTCGGGGTCGGAGTAATTATTTTTTTATACAATTTTTTTATTATAAAGTTTTTGGGCACAGACGAGATTGCGACTTTTTCAGTCATTTCTTATTTAAATCAGCTGGTTCTTATGGTGTTTGCCGGAATCACACAGGGCATCCAACCGCTTCTGAGTTTCTACTACGGTCAAAAGGATTTCAAGTCGTGCAAGAAGATATTTAAAAATGCGCTTTTAATGGTGATGGCGACTGCGGTGTTTTTCTTTGTGATTTTCCACATTTATTCGAGCAATATTTTCGGGCTTTTCCTCGGAGAAAATCCGGAGCAAATAAGTTATTCCGTGACGGCGATGATGAAGTTTACTTATTCTTTCTTCATTGCGGGTTTCAATGTCTTGATAGCCGCGATTTGCGTTTCGTTTATCATGCCGAAGTATTCGATTTTGATAAATGTTTTTCGCTCGATTCTTTTTATAGCGCTCGCACTTTTTGTGACGACGAGAATAAATCCGGAGTATATCTGGTTCTCTTCTCTCATTTCGGAGACGCTCACATTTATTTTCGCAATGATTTTTTATGTAAGTTTGCGTGCGAGAAATCGACACATTGCAAAGAAGCTCAAACAACAAAAACAACCGGGGCATGTATAACCCCGGTTTTTGTTTACTCTTTATCCCAAATTTTCCACTTTTTCATCTCGTTTTTCACAAGTGCTTTTTCGTCGTTCGACTCGTAGTAGTCCTTTAATTTTCTTAAAAAAATCTCTTTCCCCTCCGGAAATTTCGCCTGCAGCGGAATCGGGTTGGTCTTGTGTGTTGCTTTTATAATTGTGTTCATATTGAGATTTTCAATTATATAAATTTCTTCTTCCAAAATTTCTTTGACGCTCATTCGAAGAAATCTTTTGTCCCGTACATAGTCCTTTAGAGGCGCGCGCTTAAAGATGACAGTTGTGACAAACACGACTTCAAACGGGTGTATTTCGTTTAAAAGTTTCGCCGTTTCACGCCTGTGGCTCATCGTCATTTCTCTGCCGCCGAGCCCCAACATAAAATATGCGGAGTAATTTATTCCGAGTCTGTCGAGTTTTCTTGTCGCAAGAGCGCTGTCGTGCGCCGTGTGTCCCTTTTTGTGAAACGAGAGAACTTCATCGGAGCCGCTTTCGAGTCCCAAGCAAAGTCTGTCCATGCCGAGCGCTTTTAATCTCAAAAGCTCTTCGTCGCTTTTTCTCAAAACGTCAGTCGCGCGCGCAAACATCGAAACATATTCCACATCGAAATATTTGTTTATGAGTTCAAGCACCGCCGCCAAATGTTCGGTCGACACACAGAGAGGATTGCCCTCAAGGAGCGTGAATTTCTTCGGCATGCGATTCATTTTTTCGAGTGCCGCTTTTCGATGAACCAAAAATTTTTCGACGTCGTCAAGCTTAAAAACCTGAAACTTTTGTCTGTAGTTTAAATCGCAATAGATGCATTTTTTGTATGAGCATCCGGCGGTCACCGGCACCATCTCGTTGTGCATTTCCGGCATCGGCGTGTACATATATTTCGGATAAAACTTGTCCACAAAATCACTCCTTTGTTTATATTATAACACAAAGTGAAAATTTGTAAAAAAATATCTATGAGATTTTCTCCCATAGATATCCGCTTATTCTTCGTCGCCACCCGGATTTGTGTGTTCTTGAAGCATCATATTTGCAAGTTCGACTAAACGAACCGCCGTTTGAAATTGTCCGCCGATTACATCATATGCACCGTCTTCGGAAAGGATGCCGGCTTCCAAGTCTTCCGGAAGTTCGCCATTGTTCAACGCTTCAAAATCATCAAACCACTCTTCGGAACTGTAGTATGCGCTGAATTTCGCATAGTCCTTTTGGTGTGCTTCAAGTTTGTCCAAAACTTCGTTCACTTCTTCGAGAAGCGCTTCGTGGTCGTTCATGATTTTTTCCATTTTTTCAATATTTTTTACTCTGTCCATTTTTACCCCTTTCTAAACTAGAGTGAATCGTCACCCTCATTTTGAATTCTTTGTTCCTTTGCTCTTTTTTCACGGTCAATCAGGCGCTTGCTTCTTCTGTCCTCGCCTTGACCGCGGCGATTGTCCTTTTTAAATGAACCTCTTTTGTTTTCAAAGTTTTTATTTTTATCCCTAGGAGCGCCTTTTTTGCCGTCCTCATTTTGTTTAAACGGTTTCTTTTTGTACGGCTTTTTGTCCCTCGGTTTTTTATCGTTTCGATTATTTTTGTCGTACTTTTTATTTTTATCAAACTTTTTATTCTTATCGAACTTTTTGTTGTCCTTCTTGTCTCCCGCTTCCTCATCTTCAAGGCTTTCCGTGAAATCTTCTTCGACAACGATTTCTCCGAACTCTTCCTCTTCATTTTTGAGTTCTTCGTCGATGTCGATTTCGTTTACCTTTTTATT
The DNA here is from genome assembly GCA_900540185.1 of uncultured Eubacteriales bacterium. Lineage (GTDB taxonomy): Bacteria > Bacillota > Clostridia > Tissierellales > Peptoniphilaceae > Ezakiella. The sequence continues at coordinate 7,094 of UQFH01000017.1, read as the reverse complement.
CGGACAGTTGCAGCCGCTTTTTTTGTCGGACGCTTTTTCCTCATAGATTTCATCCGAAAGTTTGAAAACCTGTTGCGAATAGCTTCCGTCGTCGCTTTCAAGAGAAACTGTGATCTCTTCCGTCAAGACGTTCACATAAATGACCGTTCCCGGTCCTTTCGGCGTCATAACTCTCGAGCGAATCTTCGGCATTTCGGAAATTTTTTCCTGATAAAACTCCTGCTCATAGTTTAAGCAGCAAAGAAGTCTTCCGCACATTCCGCTGATTCTCGACGGAGTGAGCGCAATGTTTTGGTCTTTCGCCATTTTTATCGTAACATTGTTGAAGTTTGACATCCAGCTTTTGCAGCAGAGTTCACGTCCGCATTGCCCGATGCCGCCCAAGATTTTCGCTTCGTCTCGAACTCCGATTTGGCGAAGTTCGATTCTCGTTTTATAGAGATAGGCGAGGTCCTTTACAAGCTCTCTGAAGTCAACTCTGTCGTCGGCGGTAAAATAGAAGAGCAGCTTGTGGTTGTCAAATGTATAGTTGCAGTCCGTGAGTTTCATCGGCAAATCGTGCTTTTTTATAAGCTCTTTGCACTCTTTGAACGCTTCGGTCGCCTTTATAATATTTTCTCTGTATCTTTCCTTGTCCTCTTCGGTCGCAACGCGAATGACGGGTTTTAAATTAAAAGTTTCCTCCCCGTCCGGCACTTCCGTCGTCGTCTTCGCGCAAAAGCCCATTTCTTTTCCGCGAATCGTCTCGACGATGACGGCGTCCCCCGGCTTTATATCATAGTCACAGCTGTCAAAAGTGTAAATCTTTCCGGCTTGTCTAAATCTTATTCCAACTACTTTCATTCAAATTCACCTCCTTCAATTTATATTTGCTTCTAAAATAACAGATTCGTCAGAAGCAGTTTTTTGTTGTAATTTCCGGCATAGAGTTTTGCGGTTTTGTCGAGTTTTCTCGATTTCTCAATCAAATAGTCCGCCCTAAAATCGTAGTGCTCATTCAAATATTTTGAAAGTCTGAGCCTCGGCTCTCCACCGTTTTTCTCAAAAATCATGTCGGCAATTGTTTTTTGTGTATATTCCGTATAAATAATCAAATTCACATAGGTGAGCTCTTTTCCCTCGAGAAATGCATCGCCGCCTCCCAAGATGGCGTTCTTCGCAAATGCATTCATCGCTTTTGTGTCGGCGTGGATAAATGCGTCCGCTTTTTTCGCGCTCCCGTCCGCAACCGCAAGAATCTCCTCTGTAATATTCGGAAAAATCTCTCGCATTTCTCCGTCGTTCAAATCCCGAAATCGTATATTTGTGACACGACTTCTTATAGTCGGGAGAAGCTCCTCGAAATCCTTTGTAATTAAAATTATAAACTCGCCCTTCGGCGGTTCTTCGAGAATTTTTAAGAGCGCATTTTGTGCGTTTTTGTTCATATTTTCGGCGTTGTCGATTAAGACCGCTTTTTTTCCGCCCAAATAGCTCTTTATGCTCGAAAAATTTATAAGAGCGCGAATGTCGTCCGCTTTTATCATCTCGTCCTCTTTTTCAATGAGAAAGAGGTCCGGATGTTTTCGGATGTCTTCTGTTTCCGAAACATTCAAAAGAGTTCTCAAAAAAGAAAGAGCAACAAGTTTTTTTCCTGTGCCCTCTTTTCCGCTGAACGAGAGGGAGAGACCGTCCCGAGACAGAAGCCCCGACAGCTCCTCCCTTTCTCTTTTATGACCGACAATCACCATTAAATTCTTACAAATTGTTCGACATCAACTACAAAAACAGTAGCGCCGCCCACTTTTACTTCCAAAGGATATGGGATGAATGCATCTCCCGGCATTGTCACTGTCAAAAGTGATGTTGTGATTTCTCTTTGTTTGCAATTTTTTTCGATGATTGAAAGAACTTCGTCTTTTTCGTTGTCTTCAACTCCGATTAAAAGAGTTGTGTTTCCGGCTTTAAGAAAACCGCCTGTGGTTGAAAGACGTGTCAATCTGAATTTCTTTTCAGTAAGTTCATCTACCAACGGATTTACGTCGGCGTCTTGAACAATGGCAACTAATAATTTCATGCTTCTTCCTCCTTTATTAGGTCCAAAATATATTGTCTCACTTCTTCGAGCACTTTTTCTTTTGTCATATCTGCGCTTACAACTTTAGAGTTATTCGCTTTCGAAAGTTTTTCATAGCCTCTGAAAACGGCGCGATGGAAACTCTCATTTCTCATCTCGAGCCTGTCAAAGCCCCTTTCGCTTTCGATTCGCTTTAGCCCCTCTCTGAAATCGAGCATAAGATAGATCGTCAAATCGGGTCTGTACCCGTGAAGACAAAAGTCGTTTAAATCCTCAACTCTCTCCATACCGAGTGCAAGTCCGCCGCCTTGGTATGCAATGCTTGACGGAAGAAATCTGTCCGCAATGATAAGGTCATATTTCGGCAAATCTTTTTTTAACATCGAGTAGTTTTCGCATCTCATCGCCGCAAAAAGCAGCGCTTCCGTTTCCGGCTCGATTACCGTGTCGTTGTCAAGCAAAATTTTTCTTATTTTTTCTCCAAAATAGCTTCCGCCGGGTTCTCTGAAATATTTTACCTTCAGCTCCTTCGGCAAAGTTTCCTTTAGACCGTTGATGACGGTTGACTTGCCCGTGCCGTCCGGTCCTTCTATTACTATAAATTTACCCATTAATTCGAATTCTCAATAATATCATAGTAGTAAGGATTTTTCTTCCCCACATCTTTGTATGTCTTGTAAATCGCTATATTTTTGTCTATGTCGTCCTTGTCGATTTTGAGCCCTCTGACCTTTGTCATGAGCGCCGCAACCTCGTCACGTCTGATTGCTCTGTCGGGATCTTTAACATTTTCGATTCGCTTCAGCCAACCGTCGATGTATGCCCTTTGCATATATCCGCGACTCCAATGCTTTTCCGGCACTCCGACAACGTTGCCCGGAGCCTCTGTGAAATTTTTAAATCGAACGAGAACCGCAATAGCTTCCCCGAGAGTGATGTTGTCTTTCGGTCTCATATTTCCGAATTCGTCGCCCTTCATAAAGCCGACTTCCTTTGCCTTTTTCATCACCGCGTCGTACCAAACTTCGCTCTTGTCGAAATCAACTTTCATAAGTCTCAAAACAATTGTTGCAAACTCGGCGCGGTTTAAATTGTCCGCAGGTCTAAACATTTCGGAGCTGTCCCCGATAAAGACCGGATTCTTTTTCATTTCGGACTTGTCAATACCAAAATTGTCGATAAGGCTTTTGAGCTCGTCGATTTTCAGATTGTTCAAATCTATATTCATAATATAGTCTCTGAGAGTCTTCACAGCCTTGTAGTAGCCCGGTCTGTCCTTGTATTTTCTGATGAGTTCCTCAATTTGGTAGATATATTTGTTTGCAATCTCTTTTATTTCGATTTCCTCGTCATCCCGCTCATTCATTTTCGTCGTTTCTTCGGTTTCGCCCTCCGCAAGAAGCGACGGCATAAACATAAAGAAAACTCCGGCAATCATTGCGACCGCGAGAATCACAGCCAAATATTTTGCAAGTTTTCTCGCAAACTTGTTGCTCATTTATTCGTTTCCCTCCCTATCTTTTAACCACGCATCCATGAGCTCCATCGACTTCACGGTCATCTCATGCGTTGTGCGCGGCAAAATTGTATGGTTCAGTCGAGACTTGTCTCTGTAGAAAGGCACGAGAGAATTGTAGACCTTTTCATTGAATCTCGCCGGCACGATTATATCCTTGTCGCCGTCAATCATCAGGATGTCTCTGTTCTCGAGTTTCGAGAGATGTTCGCTCGGACTGTAGTATCTTATTGTTTCTTTAATTTTCTTTAGACTTTCGTCGTCGTTAAAAAAGATTTTGTTGAAATATTCGCTCAAGGCTTCAAAGTCGAGCGTTCCGTTAAACATTACGAGCTTTCCGAAAGGAATCTTCACAAATGCGCCGGCTGCAGCCATCGCACCCATTGAGTGTCCGCAAAAAACAATGTCATTCGGCGAAAAACCCTTTTTCTCGCAAAGATAATTTATTAAATCCGGACTTTCGGTAATCGTTTTCACGAGTATATCCCAAAAAGTTTTGTCCGGCTTTTCAAAATCCGGATTGCATTCATCGGCTCTTAAGCCGTGTCCCGAGGCATCCGGCAAAAGCACATAATAACCGAGCGAAGAAAGAATCCTTGCTCTAAAAAGGCTCTTTTCCTTTGAAGAGCTGAAGCCGTGATAATAAATAATGGCGGTCTTCGCCCTTTGAATCGGCGTAAGCTCCGTAAGAGGATTGCCGTTTATCTTTATTTCAAATTCCAAAATTCTTCACCTCCAAATGCTTAGGACCAATCGACAGGCGTTCTGCCGATTTTTTGAAGTCTGTCGTTCACATTTATAAAAACATTGCTTCCGAAAAATCCCTTGTATGCCGAAAACGGCGACGGATGCGCCGCGCTGACGATGTTTTCCTTGTGCTTTATGAGAGGAGCTTTGTCCATCGCCTTTCTTCCCAAAAGCAGAAACACAACGTCGTCTCTTTCGCCAAGCTTTTCAATGACAAAATCCGTAAATCGATTCCAATTCAAAAAATCGTGACTCATAGGCACCCCTTCTCGCACGGAAAGAGCCGTGTTCAAAAAAAGCACGCCGCTTCGCGCAACTTTTGAGAAATCTGTCGTTGCCGGATGATGTCCGAACTCGTCGTCCATCTCCTTAAAAATATTCATAAGACTCGGCGGCACTCTCATACCCTCGTTTACAGAAAAACTGAGCCCGTTTGCCATGCCAGGCGTGTGATATGGGTCCTGCCCTAAAAACACAAGCTTGACATCTTTGAACGGAGTCAAATAAAACGCACGAAAAACCTCGTCCGACGGCGGATAACATCTGTGTGTTCTGTATTCCGTCTCGAGTTTCTTCAAAAGTTCCGTAAAATATTCTGTTTCTATAATAGGCAAAAGTGTTTCATGCCAATCGTTCTTAAATATATTCATACATATATTTTATCACAACGCATGGGCTTCTTCAAGTGACAAATCAAATAAACTATGCTATAATTTATATACTACAATATGGTTTGGAGGAGTTATAATATGAAAAATAATGATTTTATTCTTTTCGCAAAGAAAAGAACCGGAGAAATTAACGGAATGACCTGCGGATGGGTCACGGACGGAATTCTTTGGAACAGAAATGTGAAGATGGTTTTTGTAAGAAAATCGCGCTACACATACGAGTTCTTAAATGAGTCCGAATATTTTTTCACCGCAAAATTTGACGACGAAAAACTTTTGAACTATTTCGGAGCAGTCACGGGAAGAGATGAGGACAAAATAAAAAAGACCGGACTTAAAATAGTCACAGAAAATGGAAAAGATATGGTAGAAGGCGCTCTCGAAAACGTCTATATGAGAAAAATTGCAGTTTTCGATTCAGCAAAAGCCGACTTTCTCGACGAAGAAATTGCGAAAAAATTTAGAGAAGACGAAGATTCACACGTGATTTTTGTCGGAGAAATTTTGTAGAGGAAGCAAAGTGCAAAAAGATAATATAAAAACATACAAATCAAACGAAAAGCTTATAAAATATTTCGGCTCGAAATATGAAATGCGAAGAAAACTCACGGCAATTATTATCGGGAACCTGATTTTCTCGTTCGGCGTGAACGCGTTTTACACCACGCACAAATTCCTCTCCGGAGGAATCGGCGGTATCTCCGTCATGCTCCAATACATCACGGGAATTGCAGCCGGTATCTCGGTGTTTTTCTTAAACTTGCCGCTCTTTCTCTTTGGACTTCGCACACTTTCGAAAAAGTTTTTAACCTACGCATTCATATCGACAATCGTACAATCCATAACGATGATCATCTTTAAAGAAGTCGGAAACTTTATTTCATTTAAAGACCCGATGCTCTCGGCAATCGCCGGCGGTGTCATAAACGGAACCGCAATGGGTATACTCTTTAAAAACGGATGCTGTCAAGGCGGTTTCGACATCGTTGCGGCGGTAATGAAAAAGAAATACAATATGCAAATCGGCTCGGCGCTTCTTCTTTTAAACGCCGTCGTCATCTCAATTGCAAGTTATCTCTTCGGAGTCGACAAAGGCGCATACACGATAATCGCAATGTTTATCTCGTACAATGTGCTCGACAAAATTCAAATGTCGAAGGGAAATCTAAAAAGTGTCACAATCATCTCGTCGAAGAGCGAAGAAATCCGACAAGCGATAAACCTTCGAATGAGCCGCGGAGTCACAGCGCTGAAATCGGTCGGTGGCTGGAGCAAAAAAGAGGGACAAGTGCTTTACCTCTATGTTGAGAGAAGTGAAATTTCAATGCTTAAAGAAATAATAAATAAAATCGACAGCGACGCATTTATCGGAATCAGCGATGTGGAAGAAATTCGCGGAAGAGGGTTTAGAGGCGCGGATATTGAATAAGAGGATTTTTAAAACGTACAAAAAATTGTACGTTTTTTTATTTGCGGTTCTTTTCGCGATAAACACTTGATTCATATTTTAGTCGTTGCGACGTACTTACCAGTACGCCTCACTCCTAAAATATTTCATCTAAGCGTTTCTCATCGAAAAGCCCTCGCAAATGTTTAGGTGGTAATGTGATATAAATTTTGGGTTCGATTTTTTATGAACGAAGCGTTGTTGGTGATAATACATATTCCAAGTACACAAAAATGGGCGCTACCCTTCCCGTGCTCAAAAACGAAATCAAAGATTTCTTTTTCGCTCGGTTGGGCACAGGAAGGACTTCACAGAACCGTCGCGCTACGGATGCGTACATGAACATTTACAATTGTATAAACGAAATAATTATATATATGTAAATGTAATAATTTATGTATATATACGGACACACCTGTGGTTGTATGTTGTCATAACAACGAAAGTTCGGTATTTTTTGGTTCGATATTTTATAAACGCACCATTGTTGGTAATAATACATATTCCAAGTACACAAAAATAGGCGGCGGGATATTATAGCCCTAACCCGTGCTTTTTGATTTGACAAAATCAAAAACACGATGGTAGGACTTATACAAAGACGTCCGACGACATTTCGACGAACAGGAGAAATGAGTCGTTGACGTCGATTGTGCA
>UQFH01000016.1 GCA_900540185.1 uncultured Eubacteriales bacterium | reverse complement strand
ACATGGATAATCCATTAATAATCGTATTTTTACCAAAAGATTTATGAAGATTGTCAATTTTTAGCGCTTCCATTATTCGTCCTCCCTACCTATTGTTAAGTATAAGATAGGTCCAATGATTTGGATAAAAATAACAATTAAAATCCACATTATTCTACTGCCAAATTTATATCTATCGTGTTTTAAAACATGACTTAAAGAATAAATCATAAGTGCAATTTCTAAAATAATAATAGGTATAAGTATCGGCAAGTATTCTCTAATAATATCTGGCATTTTTAACCCCCCTTTATTTATATATATCATATCATTTTACTTAATCAACCGTCAAGAAACCATTAATTAACTTATCCTATTTTTATCAACTACAAATAAACTTTTCTTAAGTATTTATTGTTGAAATTCATTTAATATATTTCTTAAATAAAAAAATACTTATAAGAGTTCTTGTAACCCCCATAAAACATTGATTCCAATACTTTTATAATCTGTTATCTTATTATATATACATCAATACTACAATCTCCACATATAACATCATTATACAATCTATTTACATATGACAAACAAATAAAGGCAATCCAGAGACTACCGATATTTATCTCTCTGCACCTTTGCTATGGTCTTTCTTGTTTGATTTAGTTTTATCGTCTGTCTTAAAGATTATTATTTGCTCTAATATGGACTTTTTATAATTATCATAATAACATCCAAGTTTTGAGTATAAAAAAAGACGATATAGTATTTAATTTCTATCGTCTGAGATTATCTAATATTTATTTTTCTTTAAATTAATTTTAACTTTACCTTATCTCTATTTGTTAAATACTCTTCCACATCAAACAAGTTTCTCTCATCATAATCTTCAAATAACTTGTAATTCTTATGCTTTGTAATATCGAATTTATCAGACAAGAAATGTCTTACTACTCTTAGATAAAAATATACCAATTTTAATAATCTCCGTCTAAGTAATCCTCAAGTTGATATTCTTTCCCATCAACTTCTATAAACCATGTGCTATAAGCATCTATATTTAAAGGATTATCATCAACAACATAAGTTTTATAATACTTTGTATATATACTATACACGAGATTCTTTCTTGTGTCATTCTTATCTATTTTCCCATTATAAAAAGATATATATACATCAGATACTTTTGTATCTTTTTCCCAATATTTGCTTGCAATTTCATCCATGTGATTGGTATTTATGAATGGTTTTAATTTATCTATTACTTTTTTTACATCATTAATTTTAAAATTTTCAGATGTAACAAAATTAATATATAAGGATGGTCTTAAAAATTTTATTTGAATCTCACATATTTTTTTATTTGATGACATCTCTTCTTTAAACAAATGAAACTCTTCACTTGTAACATTTTTTTCTTTAGAACAAGAAGTTATAAATATCAACCCTATCATTAAAGTCACTATTATTAAATTTTTCCAGTTTTTATTTTTCATTAGTTTTCTATACTTATTCTCTCCACTTCCAAATATAATAATTTTTATGTTGGCTAACTTCCACAAATGCTTCGATCTCTTTATATTTGAATTCATGGATATTCTCCATCACTAACTTATCGGCGTCGACAGTTTCCACATATGTCCACCCTAAATTTTTCATATAATCAACCAAATTCAAATCTTTATTAGCAATCATAATTTTAGGATATTCTTGAATCTCATAATAGTCTTTGTCTAAAATGCGAACTTGAATAAATCCATTAATCACTCTTAAGGGATTACATTCTCCAAACACGCCCCCGGAAATAACTGTACAAAAAACAGCTATTAAAACTATTATGGTAACTAAAAGAATAATACTCTTAATTTTCTTTGATATTTTACTCATTATTAATCATATTCTCCTTAATTTATAAATTACCTAAAACTCTTTTTCATTACACATTTTTCTTGAAATTACATAATTTAGACCGTTAGGTCCTTATCTTGCCATAAATTGCTTTATGCCTAATTAGAGATTGTAAAATGCTTATATCTATCGATTTTTTTACAAGATTTAAAAATTTTGCATAGAAGCTTCGCTTTTTCTCATCGCCGATAGATAAAAGCTTATAATAATGGGCCCGGGTCAATTTTCCAGACAGTGTCTGGCAAATTGGATATGATAAACATTGTCTTTAAATCTATCGATTGCAAAATACTTATATTGATATCATTTTGAATTCAATCTCTCAAGATTCAAGACCGTTAAAATACTCCTCAGTATATAAAACCTCAACTTCTCCGGACCAATTTAGTATAGACCCAATAAAGTCATTGATATCTATTCCGGGCATTTCATAAATTTCTTCATCTCCAAATGTTCCCGAAGCGTCTTCAATAAAAACAGTTTCATAACCTCTGTCAGAACATAAAATGCTGGAAAATAAACAACAATATTCCGTATTGAAACCGCATATATAAACTTTAGACACCTTATTGTCTTTTAAGATTTGGTCAAGATTGGTTTTATAAAATGGATTACAGGACGTCTTTTCAATAGTATAATCGCCCAGCCCTTGAATCTCATCCCATATTTCCGCGTCTCCGGAGCCTTTAAAATAAGGACTGTCAACATCATCCGAAAGATGCTTGGTTAAGATTACAATGTCATCATTCTTTTTAAAATCATCAATTAGAATTTTAATATTATTTAGAGTCTCTGAAAAGTCTTTTTGCTTCAATATTCCCTTTTGCACATCCAGTACAATTAATGCATTCATCATATTCTCCTTCAATTGTAAATTACCTAAAACTCTTTTTCATTACACATTTTTCTTGAAATCAGTTAATTTATAAAATCTCCGTCATCATCTTCCCAAAACCTGTTCATTTCACTAGACTCAAATGCATAAATTAACCGCTAATAACCCCGAAGACAAAACTATATATCGAGATTAAATCTCTTCACATTAAAGCTTTCGCCGTCTCTTGTGACTTCGCCTTCCGAAAGCGACTTTGCGGACTTCTCTTTCATTATAAGTAACAAATCATAGTCGTCATCTCTAACTGTGAAAAGAAGTCTTTCAATCGGATAAAACGACTGAATAAATTTGATTGAAACGTCAATCGCCTCTTCTAAGAACATACTGCGATTAAAAATATCAATCGAAAGATTTCCGCCGTATTCAATCGCATCGATCGAAAGAGTCGGCAAAATTTTTCCAACGCCGACAACTCTCTCGTCCTCGATGTACCACACCTCAATCTCCTGGTCCTTGCCACGCATTGTGCGCGCCGCCTTCTTTTCTTTTATATATTTGCTTTCATCGCAGTCAAATTTCCCGTAAAACTCTTCACAGAAAAACTTAAATGACTCAAAATATTTTTCATTTGGAATTGAAACTCTCATAAAACACCTCTTTTATATAAAATAAAAGCCGACATATGTCGGCATATTAATTATATTTCCATTATTTCCTTTTGCTTGTCATCGGCAATTTTGTCAATATCTTTGATCATATCGTCTGTCAATTTTTGGGCTTTTTCTTCAGCTTGGAATTGCTCATCTTCTGTGATTTCTTTGTCCTTTTCAAGCTTTTTGATTTCGTCCATCAAATCTCTTCTGATATTTCTGATATTTACTTTAGCTTCTTCAGCGTTTTTGGAAACAAGTTTTGTCAAATCTTTTCTTCTTTCCTCTGTGAGTTGCGGAATTGCAAGTCTTACAACTTTTCCGTCGTTCGAAGGATTAAGTCCCAAGTCGCTTGCTAAAATTGCCTTTTCAATTGCAGGAATTACATTCGCATCCCACGGTTGAATTTGGATGAGTCTCGGCTCAGGAGCGGAGACGTTTGAAATTTGTCTAAGCGGAGTCATAACTCCGTAGTAATCGACGTCAATTCTGTCCAAAAGCGACGGGTTTGCACGTCCTGCGCGAATTGAATCCAAGTCGTTTTTGTAGACTTCGATGCTCTTGTTCATTTTTTCTTCAGCTGCTTTAAAAACTTGCGTAGTCATTTAGTCCTCCTTATTATCGACAATTGTTCCAATTTTTTCTCCGTTTAAAGCCCTTGTAATATTTTCGGTGTCGTCAATTCCAAAGACCAAAAGCGGAATGTCGTTGTCTTTCGACAAACTTATAGCTGTGCCGTCAAGAACTTTTAAATCCTTTTCAAGCACTTCTTTAAAAGATAGATGCTCAAATTTTGTCGCACCCTCAAATTTGTTCGGGTCAGCCGAGTAAACTCCGTCGACTCCTTTTTTTGCAATAAGAATCGAATCCGCTCCGATTTCAGCAGCTCTCAATGCCGCTGTCGTGTCGGTTGAAAAATACGGATTTCCAATGCCTGCAGCAAAAATAACGACGCGTCCCTTTTCGAGATGCCTTATAGCACGTCTCATAATATACGGCTCTGCAACTTCCCTCATTTCGATTGAAGTTTGCACTCTTGTTGGTATTCCTGTTTTCTCAAGAGCACTTTGTAGCGCTAAAGCATTCATGACAGTGCCAAGCATTCCCATATAGTCGGAAGTCGCTCTTTCTATTTCGAGTCCGTCACGACCTCTCCAAAAGTTGCCACCGCCACATACGATAGCAACTTGAAGAGAATCATTTTGTGCATCCTTAATTCGTTTTGCGAGCTCTCCGACGAAATTCATATCGAGACCGGTTTTGTTTTCGCCTGCCATCGACTCTCCGGAGAGCTTCAATACAACTCTTCTGGATTTACTCATATAAGACTATTTGCCCATTTCTTTTGCAACTTCGTCTGCAAAGTTTTCTTCTCTCTTTTCGAGACCTTCACCAACTTCAAAACGAACAAAACGTCTGATTTTAATATTTTCACCGATTTTAGCGATTTTTTCTTTCAACAAAGTTTCGATTGTCTTATCCGGGTCCTTAATGAAAGGTTGTTCAAGAAGAACAATTTCCTTGTAGAATTTTTCAATTCTTCCTTCGACCATTTTTTCTGCAATGTTTTGAGGTTTTCCTTCATTCATAGCTTGTTGAGTCAAAACTTCTTTTTCGTGGTTGACAATTTCTTCAGGAACTTCATCACGTGAAACATATTTCGGGCTTGAAGCTGCGATTTGCATTGCTATTTCCTTAACAAAATCCTTGAATTCATCCGTCTTTGCAACGAAATCCGTTTCAGAGTTAACTTCAACCAAAACCCCGATTCTGCCGCCGTGAATATAAGATTCAACAAGACCTTCAGCTGCGATTCTTGAAGATTTTTTAGCAGCTTTGCTGAGTCCTTTTTCTCTTAAAAGGTCAACCGCCTTTTCCAAATCTCCGTCTGTTTCTTGAAGTGCATTTCTGCAATCAAGCATACCTGCGCCTGTCTTTTCTCTCAAATCTTTAATTAAACTTGCACTGATCTTGCTCATTTTTCATCCTACCCTTCTTTATAATATTTATATTTATAGTAATCTACTATTTGTCTTCCTTGGAATTCTTTTCGTCTTCCTTTTTCATAGCTTCTTCCATACTTTCGTCGGAATCGTCTTCGTCTGTTTGAGGAGCGCTGTATTGTTCACCTTGCTTTGCTTCGATAACTGCATTTGCAATTGTTTCAGCAATAAGTTTAACTGCACGGATTGCGTCGTCGTTTCCAGGAATCGGGAAATCCAATTCTTCAGGGTCACAGTTTGTGTCTACGATACCGACAACAGGAATGCCGAGTTTGTGTGCTTCTTGAACAGCAATGTTTTCCTTTTTCGGGTCAACAACAAACATACAATCAGGAGTTCCGTTCATGTTCTTGATTCCGCCTAAGAACTTTTCAAGACGTTCTCTTTCGTGTTTAAGTTTGATAACTTCAACTTTAGGAAGCATTTCAAACGTTCCGTTTTCTTCCATTTCTTCGAGTTCGAAAAGTCTGTCAATTCTGGTCTTGATTGTCTTGTAGTTTGTAAGCATACCGCCCAACCATCTTTGGTTGACATACGGCATTTCGCATCTCTTTGCTTCGCTTTCTATAGCTTCTTGACCTTGCTTCTTTGTTCCTACAAAAAGAACAGTTCCGCCTTCTTCAACGATTTCTTTTACGAAAACATATGCTTCTTCAACCTTTTTCACTGTCTTTTGAAGATCGATAATATAAATACCGTTTCTTTCAGTGAAAATGTAAGGAGCCATCTTAGGGTTCCATCTTCTTGTTTGGTGTCCAAAGTGAACACCTGCTTCTAATAAATTTTTCATAGTAATTACGCTCATATCTACACCTCCGGTTTATTCTTCCGCATTTATCACATACACCCGACAACCGTAAAACGGCAACCTCGCGGAATGTATCAAAATGCGTGGCTAATTACATCAACAATTATAACACAAAGTAGTCTTAAGTGCAAGCATTTCTTTAAAAAAATACAAATAAAAAGCGACCCGAAAAGAGTCGCGAAAAATAATCTTATTATCTTGTTGCAAAAGCGCCTGAATTGTCCAAATCAAACACTTCATATAGTGACTTGTCAAGAGCGTCCGCAATATTGCTTGCTAGTTTTAATCCCGGAACGCATTTTCCTGTTTCGATTTTACTGATGCTGATTCTTGAAACGCCAACAATATTGGCAAGTTTCATTTGAGACAAACCAAGAGCTTTTCTTAATTGTGCAATTCTGTTATTCATCTTTTTCCTCCTTGATTTAATTTAAATTTAAATACAGTGCCGCTTCATGCGCGTCGATTTTTAATAAATATAATGCACAGGGCCACAACTCTATTATACCACAGTCATAGCCGAAAAAATTAAAAAATAAATAAAGATTTTGCGCACATATTTATTAATATAGTTATAAAAATATACAAAATAAAAATCTAAATTTGATACCGCTCAAAAACCGACACCGATATTTAAATGCCACCAACAATTATTATATACTTTATTTTATAAAAAATCAACCAAATTATGAAAAAAACTATAAAAATTTATTTAAATTCTGCTAAAATGAAAATTCTTTATGTTTAAATGCTCAAATTCGCGATAAATCTTCAAATTTTACAAATGTGAATTTATTTTAAGCATATCTCTAAGCTCGGATTCCGTGAAATCGTCAGTCTGTCTTTTTTCGGTTCCGTAATACTCGTCGAGCTTCGAAAGACCGCTTTTATTGTTCAAATTGACCGGATAAATATTTTGCCAACCGTTAATGATTGAATTTCTAAGAATCAAAATCTTCTTGTCGTCGTCCCCCGCCGAGTACGAATCAAGCTGCTTAAAAAACATCTCCACAAACCTCACATCAATAGACTTCGACTTCCCTCTCTCATCAAAAAACACACACAAACAATCCCTAAGCTCTGGGTTTCTTGTATAATCAAAAACTCTAGGGTGGAAATCAAAAGTATTTATGACACTTTTTGTTTGTTTTTGTTTTCTTTGCTTTTCTTTGCTTTTCTTTTCTTTGCTTTGCTTAGCATAAAATCGCATACCGTTCGCATACGGCTCGCATGCGGTCGCATACGGTTCGCATGCGGTCGCATTCAAATCGCATGAATTAGAGCTTTTTTCGCATTCAATCTCATTACCTGAATTCTCATTTTTGCTTTTGAAAGAACTTTTTCCTACATCATCAGTTTTAACATCATTATTTTTCGTACACAAATTAGACGACAAATCTGTGTCGTCACAACTCTTTTTAATCTTTTCAGATTCTTTATCTACTTTACTCGCATCATCTTCATCCTTATTGTCATCGTCATCTTTCTTATTTGACTTATTTTTTGAAGAATTACTATTTTTCTTGCTCCATCTTTTATTTGCTGCAGCTGTTGCAGCTCTTGATATTTTTTCCGCATTCTTATCCTTCATCTCCATCCTATCGTTAAAATCCGGAGAATAAAAACGACTGCCATCTTCATTAAACTCAAAAAGGCCGAAATCTTCAACAATCGACCTAATCTTTTCACTATCCACTCTAAAATCATACGCCATAACATCATAATTCGTCGACGACGTATAATCGCTCTCCTCGCGAAGGCGCTCCAAAATCATAAAATATATCCCGTAGCCCTCAGCCCCGTGTTTAATTCTCACAGCAAGAAGCTTGTCCGAATTCCTTGCGTTCGCATCGTGCGAAAAATATGGCGTAATAACCTTTCTCGTCATAAAATCTCCCCCTTAATTAACCCACGAGATAAAACTCATGGCATTTCTAAAAATCCTCATCCTCTTGTTAAAATCCAAATTTAAAACAAAATCACTCTCGTAAAACTTAAAATCCGTCACACCGGCAATCGATGATACAAAAAGAATCGGGCGCATATCCGCATCCCGAACCTCATATTCATATCCGCCGGCTCTCGTGTACTCCTTATAAAGAAGCGTGAGCCCCTCGCCGTGCAAAAACTCTATAAAATTCTTTAAATCCATAACATCCTCCTAAAACCTGTCGATGAGCGTTAAAAGCTTCTCGTAAATCTCAAACTTGTCCTCAAATTTCAATGTGTCCACATACTCATTCTCGTAAAACATAAACTCCTTCACACCATCGTAAACCACAAACTCCATAAACGGCAAATTGCCCCGAGAAATCACCGAAAACCTATAACTTATAAGCCCCGGCGCATTCTCCTCGAGAAACACAAGAAAAAGTCCCCTTTCCGCAAGAAATGATTTCAATTCTTTCTTATTCATCCAAATCCCTCCCGAAATTCAAAGTTTGAAAGAAACTGAGAAAATAAATATAAAAACTCACCTTCTCATCGGCGCTCATATCGCTCATAAACTCATTGTAGAAAAAATTAAAACTCTTTCCGTTCTCGTCCATATAAATCGTTGCGACCGTGCCGCTGAAACTGTCCATCACCTCATAAGTGACTGACTTACCGTTCGGCGAAATGGTCACCGTATAACTCGTAAAGAGATCCATCTCCGCGAGCCTTTCCATAAAAACTGATTTATCCATAAAATCACCTCCAAAAATATATATCCTCAGAAAGTCGATTTTAGAAAACTATTTTTTGCAAACAAAAAAAGCGGTCCCCCGCTTTTAAAAATTTGCTGTTATTTTCTTTTATACTTTAAATTCTTTTGACTTTTGTCTTATATGTTCTAATTTTGTTATGCAAAACTCCTTTCTTTTAATAAAAAAAGAGATAACATTTCTGCTATCTCTCTGAAAGTTTCATTATTAACTTTTGTTCCCATCAATCTCACACATATTTTAAATCTCATCATATTTCTTTTTTAATTTATCCATGTTGTCAAGGTCAACCCACTCCTCACTAAAACCACATCTAGTGCAAATATACCTATCAACAGGAACTGCCGACATAATTGTATGGCCAGTCATAATATTATTTCCAGTCCCATAAGCCCCAGCAGATTCCGGCACAAATAAAATATCACTTGCCCCACACTTTGGGCACTTTCTCGTATTTTTCATAATAATCTCCTTAAAATATATCTTCCAGCCTTTTCCAATTTTCATTATTCATTTCTTTTGTGTAGTTTGTATTGTTAATATAAAGTCTTGTATCTTTATCTCTAACAAACCCCCAATTTATTTTACGCCTATCTGCATAATCCTTAAAAGCATAGAATTTATTTTCGATTTGCTTATCGATATTTTTATCCTTTCCTTTCGATTCTCCGCCTTTTGTTTCAATTATCCATACTTCCCCATTCGTTTTCTTAATAATATAATCCGGATAAAATAAGTTCTGTTTATCAAGGTTGGTTTGATAAACTACTGATAAATACTGCTGTCCTGAATCACCGTTTTTATAATACCAATCTACATCATCTCTACTTTCAAGATAGTTTTCTAAGAGTTGTTCAGAGGTCGATCTAAACTGAGATGTTGTCATAGATGTGTTGTATTCTTTATAAGCATTTTTCTCATAATCGACTACTTCTGTTTCATACGGAAGATACTTATAAAAATCTTCTAAAGGCAATTTCCATTTTGCAGTTTTCTTGTAAAAAAAGTCAATCTGCTCCCCTTCAGATATTACAGCTAAATCTAAGAAGTCATCACGGAGTTTATAGGCATTATTAATCATAAAAGCGTACCACTCACGATTAGAAAGATTTAATAACTTCTTAGTAGATGGTATATTTTTATGGAAAAGATGTTGAAGAATTGCCCTCATCTTGTTAGATGGTACACCGGTGACTTTTTTTATCATATCAACTGCGTGCAAACAATCAATTCCATGATCGTGAGTTGATACTTCATAAGCTATTTCCCTATTTTCGCCTTGTTTTTCATCAACTATATCTTTAAGACTTACAAATTTACCAGTTCTAAAGGTAGATATAACTTTTGTTCCCATTACAAAACCATAAGACTCTAATAACTTTTCATTGTCCCTTTTAATGTTGGTTAGCTTATATTTATATTTAAAATAATCATATGCCTTATCTCGAACCAAGACTTCGTCGACAGACTGATGGTCTTTGTTTCTAAATTCTTTTACGAGTTCAAAATTTTTGCACTTGTCTTTTAAAAATAACCTCTTAACTTCATAGGCATTTCCACCCTGTATAACAGCTTCTTTGTATTTTTCATCGAATGTATAGAGGAAGCAAAAATCTAATAGGTCATTTTCATAGTGCCTTGCTCTCGGCATTCTCCTTATGCGACCTATTGTTTGAGTTTCAAAGGTTTCTGTCATATTTTCACGAAGTTTTACAAGTATCTTTGCTCTTGGGCAATCCCAACCGGTTGAAATAGCTTGTTTCATAATCAAGAAGTTTGATTTAGAATTTTCATCTGTAACATCAAGTGTATTTATCTTCTCCTCACTCAGCCATTTAGCAAGCATTTTATTTTTATAGGTGTAACCCATGTTTGTTAGATGTTCTTCTACAAAATTAACTAAAGACTCACTCATATCTGGAAATTGTATAATAACTAAAGGATTGATTTTTTCTCCTATTTTCTCATACTCTGCTTTGATTTCTTTTCTCTTTTCATCTGCTTTTTGTATTAGATAAATAGTTTCACTTTCAAGGTCGTCCATCTCGTCTGCTTCAATACCAGGATTGATGTAAAGTGCCTTTGTAATAAGACCGGAATTTATTACCTCTTCTTCTGGTATTTCATAAAATTCTGCCATAGGGTTTTTAACAGTTGTTGCCGATACTCTTATCTCTCTATCAGAATTAAGGGCATATAATATATCATCTGCCTTTGAGGTGTTATTCAAATGCTCCTCGTCAATAATTGTAATAAAAGAAAGTTGCTCCCTATGTGCTTCTGCAATTCTTTCAAAAAGATTTTTCTTTTCACTATCTTTAAGTGCATTATTCTTTTTATTGGTTATCATTTCCCAGTTTATGAAATAGGTATAACCACCCTTGAAGCCTTGTAGAAGAGCATCGTGTATATTAGCAGATTTTGCATGAGGAATAAACTCATCCATTTTATCTTTTGATTGTTCCTCTAAATCTCCCTTACCTGGTGTAAGCCAGATAAATACCTTGTTAGGGTCCTGCCATAGAAGATAGTCATAAATATAAGAAAGTAGAATTATTGTTTTGCCAGACCCGGTCGGACTTTTTACAATGATTTTTCTTTTTGCATTCGGATCTGTCGTTTTATCCAAAAGATAATTTTTGGCATCTGTTTGAAAATCAAATAAATCTAACATCATAATTCGTTCACCTCTCTTAATTCTTCTGTGAAATAATAATCCAGAATAGTAACAACTTCAAGTTTTCTTTCCTCAATACTGTCCTTGATTTCATTAGTTAGTAGTATGAATGACGGAATATATAAAACGCCGCTTTCTTCCATTTCGTTTAGTGCCTTATCTAAATCTTCATCAGATAAAATAATTCTTCTTTTAACTCCATCAATTTCACACATATTTTCAAGTTCTACCATTTCCTTGATATAATCAAGAAGTTTAGAAGATAAAATTTCCTCATCTTCTGAAAGTTTTGGAATAAATTCTGTTTTATAGTATTTAAGATTGTTGGGAATACCTGCTACTTTGTTCAATATTTCTTTTTCTCCAATGAGCTTAAATACTCCATCTTTTGATTGATTCGAAAATTTATCATAATCTTCCTTTTTTTCAGATTTTATTTCTTCAAATTCTTGAAATATAGCGTCTATTTTTTTTAGATTTGAAATATTTAGATTATAGCTTTTTAATTCTTTTTTGATTTTACCTGAAAACTCATAGCCTTTTATAACTTTACTCAATCTTTCATAAGTAATATCCTCACAAATATTATTTTCGTTATTAGTGCAAAGTATAAATTTACGATTACCACCATCTTCTTTATTTAATTCCATAACAGCTTGTCCTGTTGTACCACTTCCCTCTCATGTCAAGCTTATGACAAAAAAGAGGTTATTGTTATGTAATTTAAAAGAGAGTGATTGCTCACTCCCTTTGCTACTTCCATATTATGTTCAACACTTCGTTTCCTTCACAGAATACTGAGTCTATATATTTTTCCATCAATTCTCTGGTAAGTTTAGTGTTGTCTATTACTTCTTTTTCTTCTTTTGCTTTTTGTATTTTTTCTTTTATTGCTTGTATATCTTCATCTATCAAATTTTTAGAGTCAATGAATTTTTGTCTACTCATCTTACCTAATTTATACTTCTCAAAATTCTGCATTTTCTTAGCTTCAAGATCTTCGATAGATTTTCCCATAGGTTTAACTTTTACTTTTTCATCCTTGTTTGGATCTTCTAGACCATATTTTTCTTTTATAGCTTCAAATACTTGCTCTTCAAGGCTTCCTGCTCTTGAGTTCTTATGTTTTACATTATTACACTTACATATCCTACAAGTAAAATATGTGTGTACTCTAAGGCTTCCATCAGGTCTTTTGTGTTTAGATTGAGTACATCCTAAAATGTGATTACAAGTTGGACATTTTGCAAAACCTTGTAGTGGAGATTTCTTTCTCCATTCATAATCGGTATTTTTACCTTTCATAAATAGATTCTTCTCTTTAATCTTCTGAACTTTTTCAAAGTCTTCTTTAGATATAATAGCTTCATGATTATTCTCAACTCTTCCCCATTCTTCTTTTGGTTTGAATTTAAAAGAAGATGGATTTAATACTGACTTATCTTGCATATTGAAAGTGTAAGTTCCAGTATAATTTTCATTTGCCAATACATCTATTACATTGCCATTAGTCCAAGTTGGTCTAGGCTTTTTAGCTGTTCTAATTATCGAATATTCAAAATCAAGATTTGTTAGTTCACTCTTTCTTTTTGATGGTGTCGGAATCTTTTCTTCATTTAATATCTTAGCTATATTTCTTGAAGATATGCCATCAAGTGCAAGTTTGAAAATCTTCTTTACTATCCAAGCAGTTTCTTCGTCAACTATGATTTTGTGTTTGTCATTAGGATCTTTCATATATCCCAATGGTGGACTCCAAGCTAAAAATTTTCCTTGTTTTTTAAGTGTAGTCATAGATGACTTTACCTTTTCAGAAATATCTTTTGTGTAGAAATCATATAATAGTCCCTTGAATTGAATGTCTAAATCTGTTCCATTTCCCTTTTCTTTCTTACTATCATAGCCATCATTTATGGCAATAAATCTTACTCCAAGGAATGGAAATATATTTTCAAGATAATCTCCAAGTGTTATATAATCTCTCATAAATCTGGATAAGTCTTTTACAATTATCGTCTGGATATTATTTTTCTTTACATCTTCGAGCATTCTTTGAAAGGCTGGTCTATTTTCATTTGTTCCAGAATATCCATCATCGACATATTCTTCTCTTGTGAAGTTTTTAAATTCTTCATTCTTGTCGAGATAATCGTTTAAATATGCTCTTTGGTTTATGATACTTTCACTTTCATCAGTCTTTATCATATCTTCAACGGATAATCTAATATAAAGAGCTATCTTACTCATCGTCTATTCCTCCTACCAAATTATCTATATTGAATTTAAAGACTATTTCAAATTCGTGTTTATCATAAACTATTATTTTTTCGATTAAGCTATGGATTAAATCGCCAGATAGCTTTTCCAAATTCTTTGAAGCATATAAATCATTTATCCATTTTGTTGATTTTGATCTTTCTTTTTTAAGTTTTGATATATTAACTTCAATTGCTGAAATCTCGTTATCAAATGTAGACATATGACTTTGAGCAATCTCTCTTTTTAATAGATACTCGTCTCTATCAATCTTGCCTAGACTATATTCTTCATAGGCTCTTTGAATGATATTTTCTTCATTTAGATTTTTTCTTTTAAGATTTTCAATGTCTTTCTTAAAAGTATCTATTGCGTTATTAAATCTAGCTTTAATTCGGTTAACAAATTTTGTCTTGCTAGTTGTCTTCATAATAAACTCAGAAATCTTATCACTAATAGCCTGATCTAAATCTCTTTCCATAATGAATACTGATTTTTCGGGTTTTATACTTCCACTAAACCTCTCATTCTGAAATGAATAGTAAAGTCTATCTCTATTCTTACCATAGATACGAGTTCTTCTATTAAGTTCTTTGCCAGTATTATTATTGATTACAAGACCTTTAAATCTGTTCTCATAGTCCCTATTTTCAAAATTGTGCATTGGCGAACTGAAAACATGATTTTTCTTTCTTTCTCGTCTTTCTTGTAATATTCTTTCATGAACTTCCTTAGAAATGATTGCTTCATGTGCATTCTCACAAATTATATACTGACTTTCGTCTACAAAATGTTGTTTAATTCCTTTTGCAAGATTTTGTTGCTTAACTCCTTGTACTAAAGTCCCCGTATAAGCTGGATTTGTAAGCATTTTAGAAATTGTCCCTTTATTCCATTCAGGATCATCATTTTCTCTGTAAACTCTCCCAGTTTTATAGTAAATCATTCCAGGAGCATACCCTTTTTCATTAAAATGCTTTGCTACTTCATACTGGCTTTTGCCTTGAAGAGTTAAATCAAACATCTCTTCAACTATAAATCTAACATTTTCATCAATTACAAGCTTTTGACCTTCTTTAGATTTTTTAATCTTGTACCCGTAAGGTGGAACAGATCCAATAAAGTATCCATTTCTTGCTCTATTGTGTTTTGAGGTTTTTATCTTAACTGAAATATCCTTAGCATACATATCGTTGATAATATTTTTAAGAGTAACCTCAAAAGATTTCTTTGAATCTGTTTCTTTGACTGTATCCAATTTATCATTAACTGAAATAAATCTAACACCTAAAAATGGAAACACTTTATCAATCAATCTTCCCATTTCAAGATATTCTCTTCCAAGTCTTGATAAATCTCTGATAATAATACAATTGATTCTTCTATCCCTAATATCTTGCATAATATTCTGAAATGATGGTCTTTCAAAGTTTGTCCCACTATATTCATAGTCGGTGTAAACTTCTAAAACATCTATATTTTCTTTTAATGCATATTCTTTACAAGATAGGATTTGAGTTTCTATTGAGTATGATTTTTCTCTCCACTCTTCTGTTCTTTCGTTAGATAGTCTTGTATAAATTCCGGCCTTAAAGACTTTTCTTTCTATCTTTTCACTTTTCTTTTCAATATATCTTTTGGAAGTTCTTGCCATTATAAAACACCTCCAGCTAATTGCATTGGAGTCTTATTTTCAAGAGCATTTCCAAATACCTTATTTATTGAAATCAAATTTTTCTTTACTTCGGACTTGTTTTCATTTTCTTCTTTTATAAGGGTCTTCAGTAAGTTAACTGTTTCCAAATTATTAAAGACAAAATTAATCTCATTGTTTTCTCCGATTTCAATTCTATCTATAAAAGATACAATTGTTAGTCTATTTAGACTGCTTAAATCAGTGGGAACAATTTCGGAAACCAAACTGTCCTTGTTTTTCATCTTTTCTTGCAAGTTGGCAAGTATATTTTTCTTTGTAGCAATTTGTTTCTCTATTTCCCTGATCTTAATAAGATAATTTTTTCTGAACCTTTCAAACTCTTCAGAAGTTATAAGTTCGTCTTCTAAGTCCATATATAAAGATTGTCTAAGCCTTTCATATTTTCTTTTTTCTGAGTTTAAGCTTTCAAAGTCAATATTAAATGTAACTTTTGATACATCTAACTTATTAACTTGACTTAGTAATTCATTGTATTTTTTTAAATAATCTTTAAGTGCGAAAAGAGTCATATCAAGTAGATAGTCTTCTTTTATACTATGTCTTGTGCAATCTCCTTTGTTATTATAGTGAGAACAAATATAAAAAATATTATATCCATTCTTGGACTTAACCTTTCTTCTAACCATTGAAGATCCACAATCTTTGCAATAAAGCATTCCTGATAAAATATGTGGTATATCTGCCGATTGTTTTACATCTCGGAGCATCATCTTATTAGCCAAAGCATAAATGCTTTTTGAAATGATAGGCTTATGAGAGTCGTTTATTACAATCCAATCTTCTTCATTTACTTCTACTTCTCTCTTAGACTTGTAATTTAGTTTTCTAGTTTTCCCTTGTTCAAGCACTCCTATATAGACCTTGTTTGTAATAATCCTATTGACCATTTTTGCGTCCCATTTAGAGTCTTTAACAATAAAACCAGTAGTATGATTATCACCAGAATTTTCTTTATGCTTAGATGGTGTTACACAACCTATGCTATTTAAAAAATCTGCAATAGCCTTAGACGAATAACCGTCTATCTTCATATTGAAGATTCTTTCAATTATATGTGAAACTTCTGTATCAACGACTAACTTATGTTTGTTTTTGCTATCCTTCTTATAACCAAAAGGAGCAAATGCACCAATAAATTCACCATTCTTTCTTTTGATCTCTTTTGAAGATTTAACTTTCATAGAAATATCCCTACAATAAGAATCATTAATAAAGTTTCTTATAGGAAGAATTAGGTGTGTATCGCTTACATCTGCATTTTCACTGTCATAGTTATCGTTTACGGATATAAACCTTATACCTTTTTCTGGAAATATCTTTTGTAGATATTTACCTGATTCGATATAATCTCTCCCAAAACGGGATAAGTCCTTCACAATAATTGTTTTGAACTTCTTTTCTTCAAGATCTTGAATCATCTTCTTGAATTTTGGTCTGTCAAAAGATGAGGTTAGATAACGATACTTTTTGAAACACAGTAAAATCAAGGTTTTTCGGACAACGGACAAGCATGGTTTGTACTACAACTAAATATTGCACCGCACAAGCGGCGTTTCCCACTTCCACACGGAAGAACAGGAACGCCGCTTTTTTCATGCCCTTTGTTACGCAGTAGGGGCAGAAAAAGCCTTGCTACAAGCGGCTTTGCGGGCGTGTTTTTCGTGCGGTAAGGGATTTATACCTTTTCCCTCAAAATCGCTGTTCTACTGCGTAACAAATCCAAAGCAAAGGAGTGATGAAGCTATGGCAGTTTTCCGTGTGGAACGCAACACAGGCTACACCGTAATGAGCAACCACCACTTACGCAATAAGGAGCTTTCCTTAAAGGCAAAGGGGCTGTTATCTCAAATGCTGTCCTTGCCAGAGGATTGGGACTACACCCTTTCGGGGCTGTCCTACATCAACCGGGAAAGTATCGACGCTATCCGTACCGCCGTTTGGGAGCTTGAAAAAGCCGGATATATCACAAGGCGGCAGGGACGCGACGAGAAAGGCAAAATGACCGCTATCGAGTACACCATTTACGAACAGCCGCAGCCGCCGGAATTGGATTGCCCGGTATTGGAAAATCCAACAGCGGATAACCCGATATTGGAAAATCCGACAACGGATAATCCGACGTCGGAAAATCCAATGCAATTAAATAAAGATATATCAAGAACTAACTTACCAAAAAAAGAAAAATCAAATACTGATTTATCAATTACCCATTCCATTCCTATCCATTCCCTAAATCCCTTGCCTTATGGCGAGGACGAAGCGGCGCAGCCGCCGGAACGGAAAAGAGCGGAAAGGAACGACGCTTACAGAGTGTATGAGGAAATCATCAAGGACAATATCGAGTATGACATTCTCTTGCAGGATATGAAGTTTGACCATGACCGTCTGAATGAGATTGTTGACATTATCCTTGAAACGGTCTGTACGTCAAGAAAGAAAATCCGTATTGCCGGGGACGATTACCCCGCAGAGCTTGTGAAGTCAAAGTTTATGAAGCTCAGCAGCGAACATATCCGCTTTGTGCTTGACTGTATGCAGGAGAACACCACCAAAATCCGCAACATCAAGCAGTACCTAAAGGCGGTACTTTTCAATGCCCCGTCTACCATTGACAGCTACTATACTTCCCTTGTGGCTCACGATATGGCAAGCGGCGCACTTGCACCGAGAAAGCCGAAGTACGGCGACCCGGACTATTACACCTACAATGAGGGCGAAAGCCTGTAAACGAAAAAAGGAGGATTTACCACATGGCACAGAAAACAGGAGCTTTGATTTTTGACGAAACCGCTGACCGCTACGACATTCGCTTTGACATTGCCGACTATTACGGCGGTCTGCATTGCGGCGAGTGCATGGACGTATTCACAGGCGGCAAATGGAAGCCTACCCGCATTGAATACGGGGACAACTGGTATCTTGTGGGTATCCGCGCCGAGGATTTGAACGGGCTGCGGGTACGGATTTAACGGGGCGACGTGAAGAACGGACGCCCTTTTTTCGCACTCAAAAGCGGCGTACCACCTTAACACTATCACTACCGGGAAAGGAGGACGGTAAACATTGCAAGACGAAATCAACGAAAAAGTGGTTGCGCTCTCTGTCAAGGGAGCAAAGCTGACTGCTGAAATGCTGCAAAAGGCAATCAAAGCCATGCTTGCACAGGCAAAAAAGCAGCAGGAAAAACAGCTCCACGGGAAGCAGACCCTAAAGCAGCTTGCGAAGCAGAACGCGGGGCTATCCAACATTGAGATAACCGAGGGCAATATCAAAGCCTTTGAGCAGACGGCGAAAAAATACGGTATCGACTTTGCCTTAAAGAAAGACAGTACCGAAACGCCGCCCCGTTATCTCGTCTTTTTCAAGGGGCGGGACGCGGACGCTCTGACCGCAGCCTTTAAGGAGTTTTCCGCAAAGAAGCTGACACAGGAGCAAAAGCCCTCTATCCGAAAGGCACTTGCCACATTCCGGGAAGCAGCAAAGCAGCTTAACGCGAACCGTCAAAAGACAAAACACAAGGACAGGGAGGCGTCGCTATGAAGCCGAATATCAAGAAGCTGCTTATCCTAAACGCCCCCTATCTGCTCTTTGTGTATCTCTTTGATAAAGTCGGACAGGCGGTGCGGCTCTCTCCGGGGGCTGACCTCTCCGGCAAGCTGCTTTCCATTGGCAGCGGCTTTTCTGCCGCCTTTTCAAATGCCCTGCCGAGTTTTGCCCCTATGGATTTGCTTATCGGCATTGTCGGGGCTGTCGTTATCCGGCTTGCGGTCTATGTGAAAGGCAAGAACGCAAAGAAATACCGTAAGGGCATGGAGTACGGCTCTGCACGTTGGGGCAACGCCGAGGATATAAAGCCGTATATCGACCCCATTTTTGAAAATAACGTGCTGCTGACGCAGACCGAACGGCTGATGATGTCAAGCCGCCCGAAGCACCCGAAATATGCACGAAACAAAAATGTACTTGTAATCGGCGGCTCCGGCAGCGGCAAAACGAGGTTTTTTGTAAAGCCAAACTTAATGCAAATGCACAGCAGCTATGTAGTCACTGACCCGAAAGGAACGGTTTTAATCGAGTGCGGGAAGCTCTTGCAGCGGGGCGGGTACAAAATCAAAGTGCTAAACACCATCAATTTCAAGAAATCCATGCGGTACAATCCCTTTGCCTATCTGCGCAGCGAAAAGGATATTTTGAAACTGGTAAATACCATTATCGCCAACACCAAAGGCGACGGGGAAAAATCCGGCGAGGATTTTTGGGTGAAATCGGAACGGCTTTTTTACTGCGCCCTTATCGGCTACATCTGGTACGAAGCCCCGGAGAATGAGAAAAACTTTACGACGCTGCTTGAAATGATAAATGCGTCGGAAGCCCGCGAGGACGACCCGGAATTTCAATCCCCCGTTGACCTCATGTTTGAACGCTTGGAGGAAAAAGACCCGGAACATTTTGCGGTGCGCCAGTACAAGAAGTTTTTGCTGTCTGCCGGAAAAACAAGAAGCTCTATCCTCATTTCCTGCGGTGCGCGTCTTGCCCCCTTTGACATTCGGGAGCTGCGCGAGCTGATGGAAACCGACGAAATGGAGCTTGACACCTTAGGCGACCGAAAGACCGCGCTTTTTGTTATTATCTCCGACACCGACGACACCTTTAACTTTGTTGTATCAATCCTTTACACACAGCTTTTCAATCTGCTTTGTGACAAGGCAGATGATGTGTACGGCGGGCGGCTGCCTGTTCATGTGCGCTGTCTGCTTGACGAGTTTGCAAATATCGGGCAGATACCGAAGTTTGAAAAACTCATTGCCACGATAAGGAGCCGCGAAATCTCCGCGTCCATCATCTTGCAGAGCCAGTCGCAGCTAAAGGCTATCTACAAGGACAACGCCGATACCATTGTCGGCAACTGCGATACGACCCTGTTCTTAGGCGGCAAGGAGAAAACGACCCTTAAAGAAATGTCGGAAATCTTGGGGAAAGAAACCATTGACAGCTTCAACACTTCCGAAACAAGAGGACGGGAGCTTTCCCACGGGCTGAACTATCAGAAATTAGGCAAGCAGCTTATGAGCGAAGATGAAATTGCGGTCATGGACGGCGGGAAATGTATCTTGCAGCTACGCGGGGTGCGCCCGTTCTTCTCCGAAAAATATGATATTACCAAACACCCGAAGTACAAGTACCTTTCCGACTTTGACAAGGAAAATGCCTTTGACATGGAAAAGCACTTGCGCCGCCGTCCTGCAATCGTGAAGCCGGACGAGGTATTTGACTACTACGAAGTTGACGAAGCAGATTTGCAGGAGGATACAGAATGAATAAGCGTATCAGAAAGAAAAAGGCAAAACAGCAGCTAATCCGAGCTATCAGCGGGCTTGTAGAAGCAGCCGAGGAAATGCAGCGGGAACAGGAACGCAGGACAAGACAGGCGGGTATTTCCTATATCAAGTATATCGAAGCTGTCCGGGAACGGCAGTACGGCATTATGCCTGTCTACACACCACTTTTTGAAAAGGAGGGAGCTTAAAGTAAAAATAATAAACACGGGCTACATGGTACGCGCCCCTACTCCTTGCGCGTATCGCGGCAGGAAGCCGCACCCTTACAACTGAATACCGCCGCGCCGCAGCAACAAACGCAGCGCGGGGACTTATGACCGCGGCAGTTATCGAAAACTGACCGCCGTTTTTTATGCCCTTTTTCGGGCAGCCGCAAAGCGGCAGAAAGGAGTTTTATTATGGCATTTTTCAACAGCGCAGTAGGAGTTTTGCAGACACTCGTTATCGCTCTCGGAGCAGGTCTTGGCATTTGGGGCGTTATCAACCTCTTGGAGGGCTACGGAAACGACAATCCGGGCGCGAAAAGCCAGGGCATGAAGCAGCTCATGGCGGGCGGCGGCGTTGCCCTTATCGGCGGCACCCTTGTACCTCTGCTTTCCGGCCTGTTCGGTTAAGCTGCGGGTAACTGCCTATGCAGAGCATACTTGACGCGATTAACGAGTGGATAAAGGAAATTCTCATTGGAGCCATTAACGGTAATCTGTCAACTATGTTCGGGGACGTAAACGAAAAAGTCGGAACTATCGCCGCAGAGGTAGGCAAGACCCCGCAGGGGTGGAACGCAGGCATATTTTCCATGATACAGAGCTTGTCGGAAAATGTGATTGTACCCATTGCGGGGCTTGTCATTACCTACGTTCTATGCGTGGAGCTTATCAGCATGATAACGGAAAAGAACAATATGCACGATATTGACACGTTCATGTTCTTTAAGTGGTTTTTCAAGGCGTGGGTAGCGGTGTATCTCGTTACCCACACCTTTACAATCACAATGGCGGTGTTCGATATGGCGCAGCACGTTGTTTCCGGCGCGGCGGGCGTGATCGGCGGCAATACGAATATCGACGTTGACGCCGCCCTCTCGTCCATGCAAGCCGGACTTGACGCTATGGAAATCCCCGAACTGTTACTGCTCGTTATGGAAACAAGCCTTGTGAGCCTTTGCATGAAAATCATGTCGGTGCTTATCACGGTTATCCTGTACGGCAGAATGATAGAAATTTACCTTTACTGTTCGGTATCGCCTATCCCGTTTGCAACTATGACCAACAGAGAGTGGGGACAGATAGGCAACAACTACTTAAAAGCCCTGTTCGCCCTCGGTTTTCAAGGCTTCCTCATAATGATATGCGTCGGCATTTATGCGGTTTTGGTTGGCAGCATGATTGTAGCGGACAACCTGCACAGCGCGATTTTCTCCCTTGCAGCCTACACCGTGATTTTGTGCTTCTCCCTATTCAAAACAGGCGCACTTGCGAAGTCAATCTTTAATGCCCATTAAGACCGAAAGGAGGTTTTCACTTGGCGTATGTACCCGTACCCAAAGACTTATCAAAAATCAAAACGAAAGTCGCTTTTAATCTGACAAAGCGGCAAATCATTTGTTTTGCGGCAGCCCTCGCTATGGGACTACCGCTTTTCTTTTTGCTCAAAGACAGCGCGGGAACAAGCATGGCGGCATTTGCAATGATTGTCGTTATGCTTCCCTGCTTCCTCTTGGCAATGTATGAAAAACACGGGCAGCCCCTTGAAGTCGTGATAAAGAACGTCATTCAGACAAAGTTTATCCGACCAAAGGAACGCCCCTATCAGACGGAAAATTTTTATGCCGTCATAGAAAAACAACGAAAACTGGAAAAGGAGGTATCGGCTATTGTCAATGGCAGAACGAAAAACCATGACCCGCGCGGTAAAAAATCCCGTGAAGCGTAAGCTGACCCGCGCAGAAAAGAAAGAAATCGCCGCCGTGATACAGGCGGCAAAGGGCGACGGGAAGCCCCACACCGCACAACAGACCATTCCCTACTTGCAGATGTACCCGGACGGGATTTGCAGGGTAACGGAAAAGAAATACAGTAAAAGCCTTGTCTTTGAAGATATTAACTATCAGCTTGCACAGGCAGATGATAAGACCGCCATTTTTGAAAACTGGTGCGATTTTCTCAACTACTTTGACGCTTCCGTATCGGTGCAGCTCTCTTTCATCAATCAGGGCGCAAGAAAGGAAAAGGCACAGGCGGCTATCGAAATTCCGGCGCAGGACGACGCTTTTAACTCTATCCGCAGGGAGTACGCGGATATGCTGAAAAATCAGCTTGAAAAAGGCAACAACGGACTGGAAAAGTGCAAGTACATTACCTTTTCCATTGAAGCGGACAATCTCGCAGCCGCAAAAGCCCGCCTTTCCCGTATCGAAACCGACGTACTCAATAATTTTAAGGTGCTTGGCGTAACCGCCCGCCCCATGAACGGACAGGAACGCTTGAACGTACTGCATGGGATTTTCCACCCGGAGGGCGAGCCGTTCCATTTCTCTTGGGACTGGCTTGTACCGTCCGGGCTTACCACAAAGGACTTTATCGCCCCGTCCTCGTTCCGTTTTGGCGACGGGCGCACGTTCCGCATGGGGCGAAAACTCGGTGCGGTATCGTTCCTTGAAATCCTTGCGCCGGAGCTGAATGACCGTATGCTTTCGGACATTCTCGACCTTGAAAACGGGATAATCGTCAATCTGCATATCCGCAGTATCGACCAGAGCGAAGCAATCAAGACTATCAAGCGCAAGATAACCGACCTCGACAAGATGAAGATTGAGGAACAGAAAAAAGCGGTACGCAGCGGGTATGACATGGATATAATTCCGTCCGACCTTGCCACCTTTGGCAGCGAAGCAAAGAATCTGTTGCAGGATTTACAGAGCAGAAATGAAAGAATGTTCCTGCTGACGTTCCTTGTGGTAAACATGGCAGACACGAAGCGGAAACTGGATAATGACGTATTCGCTACGGCGGGCTTTGCACAGAAAAATAACTGCGCTCTGACCCGCCTTGACTATTTGCAGGAAGCGGGCTTTATGTCCTCTATCCCTCTTGGAGAGAACCTTATCCCCATTCAAAGAGGGCTTACCACATCAAGCACCGCTATCTTCATTCCCTTTATCACACAGGAGCTTTTTCAGCGGGGCGCAGCCCTGTACTACGGCTTAAATGCGCTGTCAAACAACATGATACTCTGCGACCGCAAGCAACTGAAAAACCCAAACGGGCTTATTCTTGGAACACCGGGAAGCGGTAAATCCTTTGCGGCAAAGCGAGAAATGACAAACGCCTTTCTCATTACCGACGACGATATTATCATCTGCGACCCGGAAGCAGAGTATTTTTCCCTTGTGCAGCGTTTGGGCGGGCAAGTGATACGCCTGTCGCCTGCCGGAAAAGGCATGGACGGCAAGCCCCAGTATGTGAACCCTATGGATATTAACCTCAACTACTCCGAGGACGACAACCCGCTTGCCTTGAAATCCGACTTTATCCTTTCCCTCTGCGAGCTTGTTATCGGCGGCAAAGAGGGCTTGCAGCCCGTGGAAAAGACCGTCATTGACCGCGCCGTTAGGAATGTGTACCGACCTTTCCTTGCAGACCCCGACCCGGCAAAAATGCCGATTTTGGGCGACCTCTACAACGAACTGCTGAAACAGCCGGAGCCGGAAGCTGCCCGCATTGCGGCGGCATTGGAGCTTTATGTTTCCGGCTCTCTGAACGTCTTTAACCACCGTACCAACGTGGAGCTTTCTAACCGCCTTGTCTGCTT
>UQFH01000015.1 GCA_900540185.1 uncultured Eubacteriales bacterium | reverse complement strand
GTCGAAATGTCGTCGGACGTCTTTGTATAAGACCTACCATCGTGTTTTTGATTTTGTCAAATCAAAAAGCACGGGTTAGGGCTATAATATCCCGCCGCCCATTTTTGTGTACGTGGAATATGTATTATTACCAACAACGCTGACTTTGTAAAATATTGAACTAAAAAATACCGCATTTTCGTTGTTATGACAACATACAACCACCGATGTGTTTACATAATATCGAAATCCCACCCCAACCCAATCCCCATTTTCTTGCAAAACCCTCCGCAAATTCTCTTGCGCTCAACCATCCCCCAATCGTTTGCGAGGGATTTTCGATGAGAAACGCTTAGATGAAATATTTTAGGAGTGAGACGTACTGGCAAGTACGTCGCAGCGACTGAAATATTGAATCAAGTGTTTATCGCGAAAAGACCCGCAAACAAAATATGTAATACAGAGTTAATGCCACCGTAACACCCCTGTAACATTCATCGGGTATACTATAACTACAGTAGATAAAAATCTACAAAACGATAACGACAGATGAGATTTCGCCGAAAGGCATTCAATATTACACTTGTATTACAAATGTCCCTAAAAGGTTGCAAATCTCCATTCAATGTTGTTATAATAATACTAGTCACATATGCTATTGTCATCGACAATAGGCAGTGATCAAAAAATTTAGGAGGTCATAAGACTTATGAACAAGAAACTATTATCACTATTATTAGCTCTTGTCATGGTGTTTAGCTTTATTCCGGCATTTGCTGCTGAAGAAGCTCCTGCTGAAACAGACAAAAAAGTTGAAGAAACTGAAAAAGCTGTTGAAAAAGCAGAAGAAGTAGCAGCACCTGAAGAAGCTGAAACAACACCGGAATTTGTAAAATTCCTCACAGACAACGGCTATGTACAAGGTGACAAAAAAGGCGATTTGATGCTCGACAAAAACTTAACAAGAGCACAATTCACAGCACTTCTAGCTAGACTAGACGGAAAAGACGACGTAGCTAAAGCTATGAAAACACTTGGAACAAAGTTCACAGACGTAACAGAAGCTCACTGGGCAATCGGTTACATCAACTTTGCTGCAGGTAAAGCTTGGGTAAACGGATATCCTGACGGAACATTCGGACCTGAAAGAGAAGTAACATATGCTGAAATCGCTACAGTACTCGTAAGATACCTTGGCGTTGACACAATGGGATTCAGCTATCCTGTTGACTATGTTGCAAAAGCATATGAAATGGGACTTATGAAAGGTCTTCCGGAAATTGAAAACCACAAACAACCGGCTACAAGAAAAGACATGTTCCAAATGCTCTACAACACAATCAGCCAAAAAGATTTCGGTAAATTCAATGTTTACAAAATGATCGTTCTTGAAAACAACAGAACATCAAATCTCGGTGCAACAGAAGTTAAAGCTGAAGTTCTTTCAGTAATTCAACAAGCTAACAATGTTGACGAAAGAGGAGTAGCTAAGATTGGCGAACAAAAAGTATTCAATCTCGTAAGAAAGAATGCTAAGGGCGAAGACGAAGTTATCGGAGATAGCGAATATCTTCTCGGTAAAGTTATTAACGCTACAGTAAACGCTGAAGGACAATTGGTTAAAGTTGTTGTTGATAAAGACAACTACAAATACCTCTTCGGAGATTTAACAAAAGCTACAGAAAAACAACTCGGTGTTAACTGGTCAAACTACGATGTGCGTATCGACGAAAGATACTACAACAGAGATGACAGAAGATATGACAACGACGACAGAATGTACAGAACATATGTAACTGCTGGAAATCGTTCAGCTAACTACAACTACAAAGAATTTGCTAGAGAAGTAGCAGCTAAGAGAATCAACCCTAACTTTGTTAGAGCAACTGTTAAAGACGGAATGGTAATGTTCATTGATACATTTGCAGTAAGAGACATCGCTCCTGTTGCTGATGTAAAGAGAGACGGAAAAGACGTTTACTACTACAATGACATGAGAAACGGTTCTGTTGACAGAATGACTCCGGCAAGAAGAGTTATCGGATTCACAGCAGAAAAAGAATTCTACAACATGAAAGCTGAAGACATCAAGAAAGACGACGTAATCCACATGTTGGAAGGCGTTACACTTGTACGTCAAGACGCAAAAGTTGAAGGCAAACTCGAAAAGACATTTGTTGACGCTGACGGCGAATGGGCAGTAATCGGCGAAAATGAATACTGGTTAAGCTCAGTTGCAGGCGGAGCACCTGAATATCTACGTTCAGTATATGCTTACGACGACAACCACTACAGAACAACTCAAAACAGAGGAAACATCAACGCTATGATTGATGGAGATGTTAAAGCATTACTTGACATCGCTGGAGATATCCAACTTATCACATCTGACAAGTCATTCAAAGACACAATCGGTATGGTAAAGAAATGGAACTCAAACTACCCTGTATTCTATGCAGCTAACGCTGAAAAAGATTACAACTTAGACGTTGTAAGAGATACAGATTTAGTAAGAAACAGTTGGAATGGATTAAAATGGAACGACACAGGTGTACAAAGAGAAGCTGAATTCAAAGAATTCGACATTCTTTATACAATCGGTGGAGAAGATGCTAAAGCAGAATTACTTGCCGGCTTTATTGGAAGAGATGAATATGCTGACAATATGAAACCTGCAAAATTCGAAGAAAGATTCTACAGATATCTAACTGTTGGCGGAAAGCAATACAGATATGACGACGATACAAAAGTATTTGTTGTAAACGGTATTGATGGATTAAGAGCACCATATGATTTCTCAGATGCATACGTTGTACCTGCTACAATGGCAGACGTTGCAAAATATAATGAAAAGAACGAAAATCTAAATGCTTATGTAATCAATGAAAAACAATTTAGAGAATTTGTAGAAGGTTCACTCAAAATTAACAGATACAACTTATATGGCGATAGAGAAGATCTTGCTAAAGTTGTTGTATTCACAAACTATGTAGGACCTAAGGCTGACTTAACTGCTCCTGAATATGCAAGAGTAAAGAGAGTTTACAACTATGCAAGCTCAGTTACACTTGAAATCAACCGTGGCGAATTTGTTGACTTCATTGTTACAAACAACGCAGACAAAGCATTCTTAAGATCATTAAAGAACGGCGATGTTGTTGTTTACCAAGAAGTTAAAGACGCTAAGGAAAGAACAGTTACATTCCCTGCAAAATACAATATTCCAAAAGCTTCGGCTGCTGGTAGAGTAGAATCAAAGGGATATATCGGACAAAACGGTATCATCACAGTTGATGGACATGACTTCTATACAACAAAATACACTAAGGTATTTGGAGATATCAACTCAAGATATGCTGTTGTTTATGCAACAATGAAAGATGCTGATGCTATTGTTTATACAGACGAACCTGTAGACGACATCGATCTCAGCAAATTAACACTTGCACAAAAATACCAATTAGGCGCTTTCACAAACACTGTTGATGCAGCAACAAAAGCTGTTGCAGACAGAAAACCGCTTGCAGACATCCAAGCATTAGTAGAAGCTGCTAATAATCTTTACAATACAACAATTGAAAATGATGCAAAATTAGTAGCAGCAGCTGCACCAAAGAAAGCTGAATTGGATAACATCATCAATGCACTTTTCCCTGCACTTAAAAATGCAAACAGACTAAGAGCTATTGAAAACGAACTTGCTGGATTAACTTCTAAAGAAGTTGACAAAATGTCAGACAAGGAAATTGCTGATTTAAAAGCTAAGATTAAAGAAGCAAATAAACTTGGAACAAAACATGACAATGCTGACGCAGCTGAAAAGTTAATTGAAAGCAAAGAAAAGAGAGAAGCTCTTGTTGAAGATACAAAGAAATTCATTGATGAACACGAAGAAGTTAGAACATCAGACAACAAAGTAATCGGCAAACTTTCATATGATGAAGAAAAAGGCGTAATTACTTTTGAAATTGATAAATTCTACAAAGATGAAAAAGTTCAAGACTTTGCAAATCAAATCAAAGGCACAGGATTAATTGCCGGTGGTAAGAAAGTTGCAGCAGATCACAATGTTGAAAAAATTGCAATTGATGGATCTAAAGAACTTGATGTAAATAAAGATTCTGATCAAATTAAAGCTTTAGTTACAACATTATTAGTAAATAAATCAGGCAATGGTGCAATGGTTAACGGTTTATTCGGACAATCATTAGCATGCAAAGTTATGATTAAAGATGTTGCAGAACCAATCGAAGTAACAGTAATGTTCAAATAATAGAATAGTATTCTGTTTAAGATAAAGACCCCCTTTCGGGGTCTTTTCTTGTACATATGTATATACAAGGAGGGACAATATGTCAAATACAAATATGAACTACAAATTGCGGGATAAATTTTTATTTGCTATAACTGTGTATTCACTGATAGCACTTTGTCTATCTGTGAATAATGTAATAGACGAGAACTGTTTAATTGTAAAAATAATAGCTTTTGTCATTATTTCACTATATTTTCCGAAAGAAATTTGGCGCTACAAGTTAGACTTAAAGCGAAAAGATCCGGAATATAACCTAATTATTGAAAGTTACTGGAATATAAATTTTATTTTTAATGTAGTAATATTACTAAGTTTATATAAACTTGAAAAGTCATTAAACATATTAATGATTTCGTGTATTATAGTTTTAATATCATTTATTTTTAGAATTGTCCAATATTTTGTTTATTCTAAAAAAAGATTTTTATTCGTAATTTCTATATTATTGATTATTTTCTTTGGGATTTTTAATAGTGATGTACAGAAAATTATGACATTATCTCTAAATTTAATAAGTATAAAATTTGGTGAAACTTTATTAAAAGAAAAATTCAAAGAGCAAATAGAAGAATGCAAAGTTGAATATAATTTAATAAAATCTAATTTCAAATATAACTTAGCGATATTAAATATTGGTGCAATTATTGCACTTATTGTTATACAGGCTACAGAAGGAATAAAAGACTGGAGTTACTTCAAAGAATATTTAGGACAAAATTCATTTACTGAATGTTTATATATGGGTATAATTAGATACATCATTTTAGCAATTTTATATTTACTGTATTCTTTTATATTCATAGATTACGAAAAAAGCAAGAAAATAAAAGATAAAGTTTTTAATTACTTTATAAAAAAGTGGGATATATTAGAAAAGAGAGATATGAATTAAATGAGATTAAAATAAATTCCAAAGAAAGTTAAAAGGTATTTGTTTATTAAAACCTTTCAATTAATCTCAAAAAACCACATAAAAAAATGGGGGCGCATGCCCCCATTTAATCTCCGGTTGTTCACTCGATTTTCCTATTCAATTTCCCTCAATCAAACTACTAAATTCCATTTCGCATTTTTTCAATCGCCCGGGATTTTAGATAAAACACTCGAGTTTCGGAAATGGATTTCATTTTCGAGATTTCTTTCGCGGTTTTTTCGGAGAAATAAAAGAGTTCGATGATTTCTCTTTCGTCGCTGTCGAGTTTTTTCATAAGTTCTTCGACCATAATCTTGCTTTCGTGTTCCGCGTATGGGTCGTATCCGCACGGCTCGAGGTCGACGTCGGCGTGCATGCGCCGCCTTTCGTACTTTTGCTTGTTTCGAAAAAGCGTCCTCAGGCGCACTTTTAAGTACCACGGGAGCTTCGCTCCGTCCTCTTCATCAAATTCCTTTAATGCTCGAATTATTTCTTCTTTGCCGTCCTCAATCAAATCCTCGTAAAGGTGAGGATAGTTGGCGTACGCCTTTATTGTTGAGATTATTAGCGGCATAAATTGATTAATAATAAATATTTCATTTATGTTTTCCATTTTTTTCTTCCTTTTCCTTTTAGTTAATCATTATTTTTAAATACATCGATGGCAAAGGATTTCCGGCATTGCCTTTGTATTTCAAATATAATTATATCATATGAATTTAGATTACGCAATAGTTTTTCTAAAAAACAAAAATAAAACTCGCCGTGTCACGAAGGTCAGATGACATGGCGAGTTTTAGATTTAGTTTTGTGCTTCGACAAGTACTGTCTTTGTAGTTTCAATTATTTCAGCTTTTGCGAGCGTTTTGAAAGGCTTTTCTTTGACTGTGAATACGCCTGCAGCGATGATTTCGTTCGATGCGGTAGTAACATTTTCAGCTGTAAGATCGTCTTTCATATTTGCGATACTTAAAGACTTTCTGTCGTTGTCTTCATTTTTGAAATACATTTGAAGTCTCTTCATTTAATCACCTCCTTTCCGGTAAAATTTGTCCTAAGAGTGTTCATCTTCGACCACTAAGCTTCCACAAGACTTGTTGCTTCAACCTTGATAACGTCCGAATTGTCACCCTTCATGAGTGTTGCAACAGCTTTCCCCGCTTTTAAGAGATTTTCGTTTGTTGCATCGTCTGAAATGTTTTGAAAAGTGCGAGATCTCTTCTTTTCCTTTCCATTAACCATTTCTGTTTGTTCAACGGTAAGTTTAATCATAGAGCCACCTCCTTTCTTGTTGAATTTGTATGGGGGATTGACCCCTTACAGTAATAGATATCCTCAGAAACCCAATTTTAGGATTTTTTTTGCGGTTATTTTCGCGATAAACGCTTGATTCATATTTTAGTCGCTGCGACGTACTTGCCAGTACGTCTCACTCCTAAAATATTTCATACTAAGCGTTTCTCATCGAAAATTCCGGGCAAAAAACTGTGTTTATTAATTGTATAAAATAGCAAACACAGCCGTAGCGGGATGTCACTGTGTGTCCTCCCGCATAAACACCTGCGCAATCAAAAATTGAGTTTACGGCGCATCTCATCAAACTATCCTCGCAAATAGTTGGAGGTTGATTTGCGGTTTGCAGTCGACGTCATCGACTCATTTCTCCTATTCGTCGAAATGTCGCCGGACGTCTTTGCGGAAGACCTACCATCGTGTTTTTGATTTTGTCAAATCAAAAAGCACGGGTTAGGGCTATCTTTTTGCGATAAAGTTATGAGAATGTATGATATTGCAAACGCAGGACGTAGCGGGACGGCACTGTGTGTCCTCCCGCAAAAAGTCTCACTCCTAAAATATTTCATCTAAGCGTTTCTCATCGAAAATTCCATGCAAAAATAGAGTTATTTGCGGGCTATTTTGCGAATTGTTATTGTATAAAATTGAAAACACCGCCGTAGCGGGATGTCACTGTGTGTCCTCCCGCATAAACACCTGCGCAATCAAAAATTGAGTTTACGGCGCATCTCATCAAAATATCCTCGCAAATTCTTGGGGTAGTAAGGGGGATGTGTGATATGGAAATTTGAATTTATAGGTTTTATTTTTATGTATTCTATTTATAATGTATTTTATTTTTATGTATTCTATTTTTTATATATTCATCTTTGACTGTATGTTGTTATAACAACGAAATTTATATATTCTAGTTTTTTATAGATTCAATAGTTAACTGTATGTTGTTATAACAACGAAACTAATATGCGGCGAAAGTTGATGGGATATTTGGTAAAGGGTTTTGGAGGAGATGTTTTATTGGCACATCGTTGTTGGTGAAAATACATATTCCACGTATACAAAAATGGGCGCTACCCTTCCCGTGCTCAAAAACGAAATCAAAGATTTCTTTTTCGCTCGGTTGGGCACAGGAAGGACTTCGCAGAACCGTCGCGCTACGTCGCGATTGCGAATGTATAAAATTGGAAAACGTTTCGGTGTGGGAATATTTGTCGGTGATATTTTTTGGGGTAGATATTTTATTGGCGCAGCGTTGTTGGTGGTGTTGTAAATTGTATAAACGGCATATATGGCGGCGGGACACAAAGTGCCCGCCGTTACAGACGCGATTGCTAGGTTATAATAATGTATGAATACATATACGCCGTCCGTAGCGGCGACCAGTTTTTTTATCCATCGAGCAGAAATTTTAATTTCGTCGCGAGATGAGATAAAAAGGTGTATCGCCGCCAAGAGGGAGAAGGGATGGAAGGAATTTTGAAAACATAAAATGATGGGTGTATTTATAAATTATAAAATTTTTTTGGTTCGATATTTTATAAACGCAGCGTTGTTGGTGGGGTTGTAAATTGCACGGGCGTGATATATGGCGTGAGGACATCGTTGTTCCTTACGTCACAACGTATGCCGTCACGCTACGGCGGCGTACATGAATATTTACAATTGTATAAACGAAATAATTATATATATGTAAATGTAATAATTTATGTATATATACGGACACACCGGTGTTTGTATGTTGTTATAACAACGAAAGTCAAATATGGCGGTACAATGCGATTGAGAATGTATGCAATTGGAAAGCGTCTCGGTGTGGGGAATATTTGCCGGTGGTATTTTTGGTTCGAAATTTTATACACACAGCGTTGTTGGTGGGGTAGTAAATTGCACGGGATTGATATATGGCGCCGGGACACACAGTGCCCGGCGTTACGGTGCGCTTCCGAATGTAAACAACTATAAAACGCATCGACGTGGGATATATTTTTCAACGATATTTTTTGGGTTATATATTTTATAAACACACCGTTGTTGGTAATAATACATATTCCAAATACACAAAAATTGGCGGCGGGATATTATAGCCCTAACCCGTGCTTTTTGATTTGACAAAATCAAAAACACGATGGTAGGACTTATACAAAGACGTCCGACGACATTTCGACGAACAGGAGAAATGAGTCGTTGACGTCGATTGTGCACCCGCCGTTACGTTCTGGGAAACGCACAGAGTGAAGATGTGTTTATAAATGGTGTATGGGGTTTTGGGGTGAAAATTGAATGGGTTTTTGGTTCGACATTTGGAGCTATATTATCTATGGGGGGTAAAACCATCCATAGATATTTTTATGTAAAAAATTGAGTTTACGGTGTGTATTATAAATTGTTATAAACAAATTATATAAAATAGATTATTATTTGAAAGGGGTACATTTATTTTTTATTAAAAAAATGTATTTTAATATACTTTGTAATTTAATTGTTGACCTTATATTTTAATCTGTGTTAATATATTATGTAATATATATTTTTCAAGGAGGGTTTATGAACAAAAAGACGTTGAGACATTTTTCATTTCTTTTAGCAATTCTTATGATGCTTTTCTCGGCACCTTCTATTTTTGCTATTGAATTTGGAGATGTAAAAGGAAATTGGGCGGAGGAATATATTTCCTGGTGCTCTGAAAAAAATATTATAAAAGGATATGAAGACGGCACATTTAAGCCTGCAAGAAATATCACATATGCGGAGTTTGCAGTTATGCTCTCAAGAGCAATAGAAGCAACTCCTCCAGCTATTGTTGATGTGAATTATACCGATGTAAAACCTAAGGACTGGTTTTATGCGGCGGTAAGAAATCTTGTAGGATTTAAAATTCTTGAAAATGTGGGAGAGTTCAAACCGAACGAATTTATTACACGTGATACAGCTTTTAAGTGGATGGGAAAGGTTGTTTCTTTTGATGTTAAAAATGATGTAATTTCAAAGTTCACAGATTCAAACAAGGTTAAAAATCCAAATGAATTTTCAAAGCTTATAGCACTTGATGTTGTCGGAGGATATGAAGACAATACTTTAAGACCTGAAAATTTAATAACAAGAGCTGAAGCGGCAAAACTTTTTTATCATTTCAATAAAAATATTATTGATGGCAATCATTTGATTGATTCTCTTAGAGATAATAGTTCAACGGATAATGTAAAATCGAAAGAGAAAAAGGAAACCAAGAAGCCTGTTGTTCCGTTTAGACCTCACAGACCTCACAAACCGATTGACGATACTCCCGTTGTTCCGACCGAGCCTACTGTTCCAAGCGAGCCGACAGTTCCGACGGAGCCGAAAAAGGAAAAATACAAACTTTCTATAGAAGATAGCGAAGATTTCACGGTCAGTGTCATACCGCAATCAAAGGATGGAATGTATGAAGAAGGAACGATTATTTCTTTCAGTATAGGTCTAAAAAATCCGACCCTTGAAATTGACAAAGTTTTGGTAAATGGAATAAATATTTCGAGCGTCAATGATTTATATTCATTTGAAATGCCTGATTCAAATGTAAGTTTGAAGGTTGTTTTAAAGAAGAAAAATGTAGAGAAAGAAAACGATATAAAAATTGAATTTGAAAATGAAGATGAGGAAGTAAATGTAAAAAGAAACTCCAAAATTATTTTCGATGCAATTACGTTAGATCCTGCTGCACGGGATATAAATTTGAGACTTAATAGAGTTTCGGACGATCATTTGGTTTATGTGAACAGTTATCCGATTGACAGGATGTCCAGGGCGAGAAATTTAATTGACTTTGTCGTGCCGGACTTTCTTGAGCCTGGTAAATATTTACTCTCAGTAAAGTCAGGAGAAGAAAAGTCTAAAATTGAAACAAAAACGATTGTTGTTGGGGAAGATTTTGACAAGATAGTCTCGGTGGATCCGATTGATGATGTAGTTATTACCGAGGGTGAAGATGTAGTAATTCCGGATTACACAAAGGCAAATTATGACGATGGAAGTACAAGATTTGTTAAAATTAAATGGAATCTTCCGGAAAGTTTTAATGAACCGGGTATTTATGAAATTGAAGGTAAAGTTGCCGGATACTCTGAAATTTTAAAAATTAAGGTTCACGTTAATAAAAAACGTGCCAAAATAGAGTCAATACTTTCAAATAATAATATAGTCATTACAAAGGGTGAAAAGCTAGAGCTTCCTAAATTTATAAAGGTTAAGATGAGCGACGGGTCTATTGAAGATAGAACTGCACATTGGGATAAATATGATTTCACAAGCGATGATGTTGGAGAACATTTAGTAAATGGATTTATTTATGCGGATGAATCTAACGAAGATTCCGAAAAACTTCCTATAAAAATAAAGGTTACAATAAGGGTGGGTGCACCTTTTGATGCACAATTTGCAATTTTTAAGAAACCGAATTACTATGTTTTCCAAAAAGATGCAATGCTTGGCGTTGGAAAAGTTAATGGAAAGACTGATGCTCCAACAAATGGGGACTATGCGTTGGTTATTAAGTTAAAAAATTCGAATAGCAAATTGGAAGAGGTTAATATAAAATCTGAAAATCATACCGCAGATTTGTCAATGCGAGATTTATATTTGGCTGGTATTGATAAAAGAGCTTTTTATATCAAAGTAACCGGTGATGTAAAGACAAAAATTATTGCGGAAATAAAAATCGACGGCGAATGGTACACAAAGAGTGTGGATTTTGTCGCCGGAAGAGGTTTTGTAAAAGAAGCTGTTGCTATTGAAGGAGATTTAGTTTTCAAGAGTCCTGCAAATGAGGTAATAAATCTTCCGGATACTTTGAACGTTTTATTCAACGACGGCACAAGCGGCTCATCGAGTGTTACATGGGATACGTCGAAGGTTGATAAAAGTACGCCGGGAGAATACGATATAGTCGGAACTCTCGGGAATGGACTCAAAGTTAATGCAAAGCTCAAAATAACAAATAACAGAAACATCAAACTTGATTTCAGCAAGATGGGAACTGTTACGGTTAAACAATCCGAAAATATTATGCCTGATGAAATGCTTACTTTAAAAGTTGAAGGAATTGATCCGAAAGAGGTAAGTAGTATTGAAATCACCTCCGACAATCCGAAAGTTGTAAAGATTGAAGAGTATGACAGAAATTTTGACGGAAGTGCATTCAAGATCAAAGCGAAGGCTGTCGGTATCGGTAAGGCTAAAATATTATGCAAGCTTACAGCAATTGACGGACAGGAAGCAACGCAGTCGTTAAATGTTGTAGTTACTCCTATAAGAGATTTTAAAGCGGAAGATTTTGTTGTTGTTTCTAAAGATGGAGGAACACAGTGGGGAATGTCAGTTGCAAAAATCAAAGTCGTTTCTGAAAAGAATCAGGACTTGGATTTATATGTAAAGTCGAAAGATTTAGGGTTATATAGCAAGATAAAAATAAATTCGGCCGATTATTCTGACGTTTATATAAGTCACAAGTCAATTGTAGGCACAAAGAAGAAAATTGAAATCTATCTAGGCTCAAGCGACACTGTTCCGCAAGCGGAGCTTGAAGTTCCTGTTATTCAGGAAGGACAAGATTATCCGTGGAATAAAACTACAGAAGACCCTGAACCTGAACCGAGCAAATTTAAGATAGAAGATTTTAAACTTACGTTTGAAGACTCAGGTTGGGGATTTGGACTACTTGCATTTTTAAGCTGTGATAATCCGGCTGCCGGTGAAATCCAAGGGTTTTCAATAAATGATTCAAACGGCAATAATCCATTTGATACCGATGTAGCGGATATTGAAGAGGGAGGATTTATGACCGCAGCACCGGATATGAATGAACTATACACTTTGAAAGTGTATGGCGACATTGAAGGAAATACACTATTGTTTGAAGGCAAAATAAAATTCAGCGAAGGAGGAAGATAATGAAAAGATTTATAAGTGTTTTATGCGCGCTTTTATTAACGATTTCAATAAGCATAAACTCTTTTGCAGAGAATGTAACCATTGAGGTCAATCCGTCGGAAAAGGACAGAATTTCTTTAACGGATATCAAAAAGACGGATTTCAAAGTTAACGGCAATTTAAAAGGTGTGGATTTAAAAACTCAAGTTGTTGATAAAGACGGAAAACCGATAAATTATTCGATTTTCAATGAAGATTTGGACAATGTTGAAACGAGTTTGAGGGCTTTCAACAAAATCACACCGAAGAGTGCAAGACTTGAAATTGCCGCATACAAAGAAGGAAAACTCGTTTCGAATGTAATTAATTTACCGGTGCAGTTTGAATATCTCTTCGGAAAAATCGATTATGTAAAACCGATCGAAATTGTTGTATACGAAGGAGATAAGGTTGAGCTTCCGGAAGAAGTTGAGGTTTTTCTTATAAACGGAGCGATCGGCACTGCTGAAGTTAAGTGGAATATAAGTGGAAAAGATCTTACCGCAATCGGTAAGCAGGTGATTTTAGGGAAAGTAAACGGATACGACGGCGATGCAAAGCTTACTCTTTTGGTTAAGGAAAGAGAAAAGATTGAAAAGGTTTTGGAACCGCAAATTGTTT
This sequence comes from uncultured Eubacteriales bacterium, assembly GCA_900540185.1. Lineage (GTDB taxonomy): Bacteria > Bacillota > Clostridia > Tissierellales > Peptoniphilaceae > Ezakiella. Next base: position 12,585 of record UQFH01000015.1, on the reverse strand, counting down.
TGTTGAAAGGGGAGGAACTCGTTCTTCCTTCGGAACTTCTTGTAACAATGAATACAGGTAAAAAAACTTTCAAAAAAGTCGTTTGGAATATGGATAGCTTCTCAAAAGATTTAAAAACGGTGCAATTGATTTCCGGAAAAGTTGAAGGCTATGGTACTGCAAATGCAAAAGTGCAAATAGTAGAAGCGGAAGAAGAACCGGAGTTTGTAAATGAAGCGCTTTTAAAATGTTTATCTGTTTCAAATCTTTCTGAAATATTATCTTTGAATAGTGCAAATATATCGTACAAAAACCTTTCGAATGAAGATGTAAGTGATTTTAAATATTTTAAAAATATCACCGGTATTGATGCTTCTATGGCAGGTTTTAAACCGGACTTCAAGGGCATTACAGGCTTATCCAAACTTAAATCGTTAAATTTGTATGCAAACGAACTTAGAGATTTATCTTCTATAGCATATCTCGATACGATTGAAGAGTTAAAGGCGCATACTAATAAAATTAAAGATTTGACGCCTATTAAAAATTTTAAGAATTTGAAGAAATTAAATATTTTCGGAAACGATATAACAGATCTTTCGCCTTTGGAAGATTTGCCTCTTGAATCTTTGGAAATTAGTGAATATCTGATTTCTAAATTGGATTTAACACCTCTTATGGGAAAGGACAATCTTTTAATAAACGGAAAACCGCTCAGCGAGTATAATATTAACATCATAGAATTCAAGGATAATTTTGCGAATGTTGAAACAGACGTCAATGAATATATCCCTCCGAATAAAGTAAAGTTTAATGGACAAATTGTTTCTGTCGACTGGGACGAAGAAACGGTCGATATGAAGGGAAAAGATGTTTATGATTTGGGTGGTTCAGTTGGGGAAGAAAGGCTTACTTTAAGAATTACAAAAATTGATTTTAAAGATACTGTGGTTACTTTTGAAGACCCTGCTGTGACAAAAGCTGTAAGAAAAGCTGTCGACAGACCTAAGGGCGATATTATGTTGTCCGATGTTATTAATCTGAAGAATTTGGAAATAATAGGTCAAGGTGTAAAAAGCTTAAAAGGGGTCGAACAACTTAAGAATTTGGAAAAGTTAGGTTTGTATGCAAATAATATAAAAGGCGGTCAATTGATGTATGTGAAGGATTTGACGCAGTTAAAATCGCTTGACCTTGCTGAAAACAAGCTTTTAGAAATTCCAAACGGAGCTTTTGACAATCTTGTAAATTTGGAAGAGCTTGTACTTGACCATACAGGTATAAATACTTTGGACAAAAATATGATGTCGAAACTTGTAAGTTTAAGAGATTTATTGATTGAAGAAAACGGATTTACAAATTTGGACTTTTTGGAAGACAACACAAGCATCAAAAACATTCTTTTCAGGGAAAATAAAATAAAAGATATAAGTGGTGTAAGAAATAATAAAAATCTGGAAATGTTTTGGGGTGGAGACAATGAAGTCTCGGACATATCCGTGCTTAAAGGTCAAAAAGAACTCAATTATTTCAGTATGAAAAATAATAAAATTTCAGATATAGGTGCACTTAAAGATGCAAATAAACTTACAAATGTTTATTTATCCAGAAATCAAATCAAGGATATATCTGCACTTGAAGGGAAGAGCTTTTTAAAGAGTTTGGAACTTGATCACAATAGAATTTCAAATATTGAACCGCTTAAAGGTCTTACAAATCTTGAAAGACTTTATCTAAATGACAATAGAATCGAAAGTTTCGAGCCTTTAAAGGGACTTGTTAATTTGAGAGTTCTTTATTTGAAAAACAATTTGACTGATGATTACAGTCCACTTGACGGAATAATTAATAACATAAAGAGCAAGGATTTTTAGGTGATTATAATGGATAAGAATAAAAGAATTTTATCATTTTTAATTTCCTTTTTTATGGTGATTTCTTTCATAGTACCGATAAATGCGGAAAAAGATGAGAAAAACATCTTCAAGGAAATTCTCAAGGACGATTTTGACAAGAATTCATCAATTCAGGAAGTTGATTCAACTGAACAGAAAATATATATGGTCGGTGTTGAAGGTGAAAGCGTACTTGAACTTTTGGACCAAGGTTATGATGAAGAAAAGGCGAATAGAATCGCACTTGATATTCAAAATAAAGCAATTGAATCTATAAAGAGTTTTAAAAATGTAACGATTGGAGAAAAATATCTTTATACAACGAATGGTTTCAGTATTACAACCGACAGAACTACGGCTAAAAAGATTTCATTACTTCCTTTAATTTCAAGCATCAGTGAAGCGCAAGTTTATGAAAAACGCGTGAACAATGTCAGAAATATTTTGGAAATAGCTTCGATAAAAGAAAAGTATGGTATAGATGGTGCAGGAATGGTTGTTGCCGTTCTTGACAGCGGTGTCGATCATACTCATAAAGATATGAATATCGATTCCGACAATGTAAAACTTACTGAAAAAATCGTAAATGATTTAAAAAGTAAAAATAAAATAACTTATGGAAAATATTTCAGTTCTAAAATTCCTTTTGCATACAATTATGCCGATGACAGCAGCAATGTTGTAAGAGATACTTTAAAAGAACGTGCGGACTTCTCACACGGAACACATGTTGCGGGTATTATCGGAGCGAATACAAAAGACGGTGGAGTGACCGGTATTGCACCGAATGCACAAATTCTCAATATGAAAATTTTCTCAAACAATCCAAAAGTACCAGGTGCTTCTGAAGATAAAATTGTAAAGGCAATCGACGATGCCGTTAAACTCGGCGCTGACGTTATAAATATGAGTTTTGGAATTGTTGCAGGGCTCCAAGATCCGTCGGATGTACAACAAAAGGCCGTTGCAAATGCAACAAATAATGGAACAATTGTTGTTGCGGCGGCAGGAAATGATGCTTATTCCACGTTTCCGAATAAAACTAAAAAATCAATTGATGACGGTACAATTAGTGCACCCGGAATTGCAGAAGAAGCTATTCAAGTAGGTTCTCTTGAAAACTCTAAAATGGCTGTAAACTCGTTTATAGCAAAAATCGGAAATGAAGTAAAACGAATAGGTTATGTCGGGTCCGACCACGATCCGGAAGTTTTGAAAGAGGATTACGAAATTGTGGACTGCGGTCTTGGCTCTAAAGAAGAAGTTCAAAATCTTGATTTGACAGGAAAAATAGGTCTTGTTAAACGTGGAGCGAATATAGAATTCAAGGACAAAAAGTTAAATATTCAAGAAAAAAATGCGCTTGGTGTAATCATTTACAACAAAGACGGTGACGATGAGCTTTTACCTTATATTTCAACGGACGAAAAAGTAAATATTCCAACACTTTTCATTTCCAATACGGATGGAGAATATCTGATAAAGAATATTTCGAATGTAACGGTTAATTTCAAAAATGAAAGAATTATTATTGACAGTACAAAGAAAGATACCGTTTCAGAATTTTCGTCCTGGGGTCCGACTCCGAATTTGGGATTAAAACCGGATCTTATAGCTGTTGGGGGAAATGTTTACTCAACGATGGAAGGAAGCAAATATGGAAATATGTCCGGAACATCTATGGCTGCTCCAATGATTTCTGGTGTCAGTGCACTTGTTTTTGAAAAATTTAAAGCTGACGGTATTAAGAAAAATATACCGAATTATGTTAAGACAGCCCTTATGAACACGGCAAATCCAAAGCTTCAAAAGAGCGGAAAACCTTATAGCGTTAGACTTCAAGGTGCAGGAATGGTAAATCCTAAAGCTGCTCTTTCAAATAAACTTTTTGTAAGAAATAACAATAAAGCAAAGATTGAATTGAAGGAGATTGAGGGACCGAAAACTATTGAACTGGAATTCGATAATAAGTATGGAAATGATTTATCACTTGACATAAAAGTTTTGGGTGATACTTTCACGGTAGATAAGAAAAAAATTGAAGCTAAAAATGGGGTTTCAAAAAATCAATTTACTATAACTCCAAATGTGGGAAAGAATGAATATGTAGACGGTTTTATTGAATTTAGCACAGGGGATGTTAAAGTAACGTTACCGGTTCTCGGGTTTAATGGAAAATGGGCAGACCTTCCAATGTTTGACAGTGCTGATAAAGAAAATTCAATTTATAATGAAACGAGACTTGACACGGCTGTCATTAATCCTGTTTACACAAAACTTAAACCTCTCGGAGGCGACGAAATAGATCCGAATCACTTTGCAATAAATCCTGACGATGAAGGCGCATATAATAACGTCATTCCAAAGTTCAGTCTTCTTCGCGTTGCAAAAGATTTTAAAATAACAGTTGAAAATGAAAATGGCGAAGTTATAAAAACTTTGGAAGACAAACACGGCGTTAGGAAAGTTGTCGGTTATAGAGATGTTGTTAAAGCAATAGTCAATTTTGATTGGCTATGGAAAGGCGGCATCTATGATAAGAATCTTGGAATTCAAAAAAAGGTTGAGGAGGGAAAATATACAATAAACATATATGTAACTCCGGATTTTGAGGGAGCAAAACCACAGAAGCTTTCATATCCATTGATTGTCGATAAATCTGCTCCGGTTTTAAAATCGAAAGTTTATTTTATTGAGGAAGATACAGATAGTTTTGTTTTAGAAACAAATGCAATGGATATGGGCAATCCGCCAAGCGGCATAAATAAATTTATGTTTATTATAAATGGAACTCCCTACAAAGAAAACGAAGAATTGCTTTTTAAACTTGAAGAAGAAAATGGAGTTTATAAAAAAGAATTGCCTTTAAAAGGTAATTATCCATTTTATTCTCTAAGAGTCGGAGCAACCGATTATGCAAATAATATTGGTGAAACGAGAGCATACGTTATAATTAAACAAAATTCAAAAATAGAAATAAGCTCTGATAAAAATAGAATAAAAAGCGGAGAAAGTTTAAATCTCAAATATAAATTATATAACCCTGATGTAGATAGATATCAAGTTTCGATTGACAATCTTGACGATGTGATTTATGAAGGTCGCGAAACTGAAAGGGAACTTGAAATAAAGTCGAAGGATGGAAAACATAAATTAGTCGTAAAGGCTCTCAACAAAAAAGGACTTGTAATTGACGTGAACTATGTTGAAATAGAGATAGAAGCGTCGAAGACGGAGTCGGGGCTTATTGTTTCCAACAACACTTCGGATTATACTTTCAGAAACGGCGAAATCTACAATGCAAGCTATGAACTAAAAAATACGACGACATTTGAGCAATCTGTCTCTTTCATAGTTGCGCTATATGATTTGAATGATAATATTGTTAATACCGCAGTTTCCGAAAAGAAGTTAAAACCGGGTCAAAAAGCTACTATGACAAACGGAATTAAGATTCCTGACACTGGTAAATATAAATTGAAAATTTTTGTTTGGGATAGTGTGGAAGATATGAACACAATTGTTCCGGTCAACGAAATAATACAAAAATAGAAAGTACGGTGGAAACACCGTATTTTTTTAAAAACAATATGAACAATGTTCGAAAACGATTTTATTTGGGTATATAGATATAAATGACATCTGGAGGTGGATTATGGTTAAGAAGAGAACGCTTTTATTTATTGCGGGCATCGTTTGGATGTTTGCGGGATTCAATGTACTTAAAATCGGCATCGAAGCATATATGGATAATTTCTCGATTTTGAATTTATTTTTGTCGATTGCGGTCATGCTCATATTCTGGTTTATGGTATTTGGAAAGCTTGTCGATAAGCACAACACAAGAATCAGGGCATACAAAGAAGAGAAGAAGTATTTTTGGAATTTTTTCGATTTGAAATCATTTTTAATTATGGCGTTTATGATGACGTTCGGAATTTTAATCAGAAAATATTCGCTCATTCCGGACTCGTACATAGCATTTTTCTACACAGGACTCGGAACTGCACTTTTCGGTGCAGGCGTGAAATTTATGGTTAAATTTTTCGGATATAATAAAAATTAGATTTAAAATATATAACCGCATTCATTTGGGTATATATGTTTTGGAGGTAATTATGAAAGATTTAACACTTTTTGTTTCAAGTAAATGCCCGGACTGTCCTCCGGCAATTGAGTATGTAAAAAATTCGGGGGTTGACGTCAATATTGTCGACATCACCGAATCGATGAAAAATTTGAAGCAGTTTTTAAAGTACAGAGACGTCGATCCGTATTTTGATATGACGAAAGCTGCAAACAATGTCGGCGTACCGACTTTTATGGTGGGCGACGGAGAGAAGTTCTTTTCATTTGAGGATGGGATGGATTTGAAAAAGGAAATTATGAAAGACGCCTGATTATGTAGGGCGTCTTTTTCTTATTTGCGGTCTGCATCGACGTCTGCGACTCATTTCTCCTATTCGTCGAAATGTCGCCGGACGTCTTTGCGGAAGACCTACCATCGTGTTTTTGATTTTGTCAAATCAAAAAGCACGGGTTAGGGCTATCTTTTTGCGATAAACGACTGATTTCGTGTTTTAGTCGTTGCGGCATATTTACCAATGTGCCTCACTCCCAAAACCCTCAATCTAGCCGTTTCTCATCAAAATATCCTCGCAAATAACGGTGGAGCTTGGCTGAAAATTAGCAAATGGTTCTTGTTTAGATATTTTATTGCGAATATAGGCGTGAAAATTATTTTTGGTTTTGGTCTTGATATTTTATAAGTACACCGTTGTTGATGTAAATACATATTAAAAAAACACACAAAAATAGGCCGCGGGATTCGCAGAACCCGCCGTTACAGACGCGATTGCGAGGTTATAAAAATGTATAGACGCATGCACGCCATCCGTAACGGCGACCAGTTTTTTATCCGTCGAGCAGAAATTTTTAATTTCGTCGTGAGGTGAGATAGAAAGGCGTATCGCCGCAAAAAACTTTACCTTAACTAACCGTTTCTTATCAAATTATCCTTGCAATATGTTTTAATATTTGTGGTTTGAAGTTGAAATAAACGGATCAACTTTTTATATTTATAAATATAGTCTGATATATTTTTAATTTGATATAAATTTCTTAAAGTTCGTTGAATTATTTATATATTTAATTTTTTAAATTGCAATTAATCATTTTATCACGACAAATAGATACGCCTAGATAACGAATTTATATATCGTATAGATATTGACAAATAGAGAAATTTGTGATATATTTACTTTAAATAAAGATATATAGTTCACAATGTGATTATTATCACGTAGTATCTTTTCGGGTTAAGGGAGGGATAAATTTTCCGTTTTTATGTGACAATTGAGGAGGGTATATATGAATAAAAAACGTTTAGCATTTTTCATAGCATTATTTTTATTTTTTAATGCGATTTTGGGAACGATTATTTCAGCTGAGTCAAGTGATGTTCAGCAAAAAGAATTTATTGTGAATTTCAATATTGATTTAATAAATTCTGGTTATGGGGACGCACTTAGAGCAAAAGATTTAATAACTGCAAAAAATATAGCAGAGGATGTTTTTAAATTATATGAGCAGGAGATAAAGAAAATTTCAAAAAATATTGAAGTTTTAGATAAGCTCTATTTATACTTACCGAGTTTTCTAATTAAAGCTACTAGTTTTGATAAAAGTCAGATTGAAAACTTGAAATTTGTTGAGTCAATTTACGAAAATGAAAGAATAGAAGGAGCACGCGGAACAAATGGTGACAGTGCTCTTTTCAAAGATTGGTCTAAGCCTAGGATTGAGAAGAGTATGATGACTTCTTCGTATGATATGATAGGGAGCACTTCAGATATTTCGAACAAATATAATGGAGAAGGAAGTGTTCTTGCAATTATCGACGGAAATATGGATCCTACCCATGAAGCTTTTTACCTTTCATTGGAAACAAATCCGAAGCTATCGATTAAGGATGTTGAAAGATATATAAGTGAAGGAAGTTTATCTTCAAAGGGTAAGGCGAGTGAATTATTCAGATCTACTAAAGTTCCTTTTGGTTGGAATTATCAAACGGGTAGTTATGATTTAAATTCAGAAAAAGAAAAGGAAGCACATGGACAACACGTAAGCGGCACTGTTGCCGGAAATAAAGTGGCAATCGGTAACAAGTTGTGGAGAGGTGTTGCGCCGGAGGCACAACTTCTTATGATGAACGTTATGGAGAAAGGGTCCACTTCAGGTTGGGTTTATTCTAACGCTATGGCAGATGCAATTGCTATGAATGCAGATGCTGTTAATATGAGTTTGGGCGGAAGAAAAGCTGTAGGTGAGAATACTGAAGGAAAAGTTAGAGAACTCGTTGACAAGGGATATGCAAAGGATACGAATTTTGTAATTGCTGCCGGAAACGAAGGAGAGTATCAGGGAGAGTTGAATATAGACAATCCGGATTTCGGTACAATTTCGACTCCGGGAAATGTAAGAAACGCTATTACGGTTGCATCCATTGAAAACAAGATGATGAATTCAGCTTTTGTCACACTAAATGGAAGAAATTATTCTTTTAGTGCCGCAGGTGAAGCTAAGTATTCTGCAGGTGACTACGAGTATGTCGAATGTGGAATTGGAAATGTGGATGATTTTGAGGGAAAAAATGTAACAGGCAAGGTAGCGCTTGTTAAACGTGGTACTATTTCATTCAATGAAAAGATTTCGAATGCAACAGCTGCCGGTGCAATCGGAGTTATTGTTTATAACAATGTTAAAGGTATGCTTTCGATGCTGATTGACAATCATCCTATCCCTGCAATTTTAGTTGAATTATCAACAGGGGAAAAGATGATAAAATCAACTAATAAAATAATTCACATTGATATGCAGGAGAGAGAAGTTGAAAATCCGAATTATGGAGAGTTCAGTGCTTTTTCAAACTGGGGTCTTACTTCGGGAGGTTATATGAAACCGGATATTTCAGCACCTGGGGGTCATATATATTCTGCTCAAACAATGGGAAATACATTTGGAGATATGAGCGGTACATCTATGGCGACTCCACATGTCACCGGAGCTATAGGAGTCTTAAGGAAAAGACTGAATGAAGACTTGTTTAAATCAGTAAGTAGTAAGGCAGAACTTACAAAGATTATTCTTATGAATTCAGCCATGCCGCATAATGATTTAAAGACAGGGGCAGTAACTTCACCGAGACGCCAAGGGGCAGGTATTTTAAATATAAAAGAAGCTGTCTCTATTGATTTTACAGTTGTTGACACAGAGACAAGGGTGCCTTCAAAATTTGTCGGCAATGTAAATGATTTACTTACTCTTAAGTTAACTGTTAAAAACTGGTCAAATACCAGAAAGACGATAACTCCTTCAATTCAGGCAACAATTGAAGCAAGAGATAAAAAGGTTATGATGAGAAGACCGGAAGAGCTGTTTTCTGAAACTCTTAAAGATGATATTTTTGAATTGGCACCAGGTCAAGAAAAAAACATTGTATTATCTATTCCGCTAAAAAATTTGGATAAAATTTCTGATTTTAAAAACGGAGCATTTATTGATGGATTCATACATTTGAGAGACCAAAATGATATGGAAATTTCTTTCCCGTTTGTTTCATTCAAAGGAGATTTTGAAACGATTCCACCGATTGAAAAGCCTGTTTATGAATTTGACTTTACGAAAGAAAAACCTATGTATTGGAATATAACGACAAGCAGTAGACCTTGGTTCAGGTTTTCAACACATATAGAGACAAACTTTGGAAAAGACGAAACTAATCCGGGACTTAAAAAGTATGTTGTAGCAGGAATTAAAAACTTTGATGAAATAGATAAAAATAAAAATACAGAAAATGAGCCTGCTCCAATTTTTGAAGATATTGTTATTTCTCCTAATATGGATGGTAAATATGATGAATTCAGTCCATATATAGTTGCGACAAGAGGGGGAAACTTTAGAGCGGAAATTTTAAATGAACAAAATGAAGTTGTTCTTGATAGTACGCTAGGAGACAGTCCATCGAATATTTCTGATTTACCGGACGATCCGGACGGCAGCTATGGGGCAATCGGATTTTATGCATTAAGGGGACTTTCTGTTAGAAGACTTGAAGAAGGGAAATATACTCTAAGAATTTATGGCAAAGCTTTTAAAGATGTCAAAGAATATTATCCGGAAGTTTATAAAGATATAGTTTTTTATGTGGATAAAACTGCTCCAAAGGTTACGGATATGAGTTATAACGAAGATTCTCGCATCTATAGCATGAAGGTTGTTGAAAACGAAACCGAATTAAGAGATATCGTTGTGAGTGCAGGTGAAAAGATTATTGATTATGAGTTTAAATACTCGAAGCTTACTTTTAAAGTTCCGGAAGATGTTGAACTTTCAGATGTTAAAGTTGATATTTTTGACATGGGCTACAATGGACAACAGTACAATGCCGAATATTCAATTTCCCCTCAACTTTATGGAACTCTAAAGGTTTCAGCAAAGACAAATGATTATAGATCACCGGGCATGGAATTTAAGGTGATTAATGATAAAGGAGCGGAAGTTAAATCTTTTGATAAGATCAAGTTTGGAAAATATAAATTGGTAGTTGTATCGTTTAAAGACGATGAATACATTCTTGAAGGCGAGAAGGAAATTGATTTTGAGGTTAGTGAAACCAATAAAGATATTAAAATTGAAGTACCATTTAAAAAGATTCCACGTGCAGAGGTAAGCATAAAACCGGGTGATACTGCAGGAGTTAAAAATGATGAAATAGATTTGTATGTAACAAATATTGATACCGGAGAAAAACAACAGTTGAAATATGATGACGGAGGTTGGCTCTCGACAACAAAATGGACTGTAACCTTGGAAAAAGGAAATTATATTTTTGAAGGTAAAGTTCGCGGAAAATCGACATATGAATTTAAATTCTCTAAAGAAATGCCAATGTTTATTGATCCTAATGAGGGTAGATATGTAAATTTTAGTTTTGATATTATAGACAATACCGTTTATCAAATGGGAACTGTTAAGTTTACACTTGTTGAAGTTGACGGTGGAATAGAAGTCCCGCTAGATAAAGAACTTATAGCGACGATTGATGGAAAAATAGAATTAAAAGCGAACGAGGTTAAGGAAATCAAACTCGGAAAGCACAGAATAAAACTTAACGACAATTGGAACAAAGAAGAAAAATACGATTTTTATGGTTCTACTGTTAAAGAGGATTTTGAGTTGAAAGAGGAGAATAATAACAGCGAAATAGTATTTAAACTCGTTCTTAAAAAAGCTTCAAATGAAGGTCTAAAGAAACAACTAAAAATCTTGCTTGATGAAGAGAATGAAATAAATAAAAGCGATAAATATAAATATGCAGAATCTGAAAAGAAAGCGAAATATGACGCTTCTATTCAAGCCGGTGAAGAGCTTTTGAAGAAGAGTGATGCTACTGAAGAAGAACTTAAAAATGTTATAAAAAATATTAAAGTTTCAAAATCAAAGCTTGACGGAGTAAAACCTGTGGACACAACTGTCCTTCAAGAACTTGTTGATAACTTTAATAATGTCTTGAATTCTAAGAAGTATATCGGGGCAAAGGCTCAAGAAAAAGATGCATATCAATTTGCAATTGCAAAAGGAATTGAGGTTTTAAATGCGGCTGAAAAGACTGAGGATGAAGTTAAAAAAGCAGAAGATGAGATAAATAAAACTTATAAAGAGCTGAGCGGAGATGTAATTCCTGAAGAAAAAACACCTGAACCAAAAATGAATAAAGCATTTGTAAATGATAAATTTATAAGCGGTGAAGGTCTTAAAGGTGCGGATATATTTTACACTGTGAACGATGAAGATATGACAAATCTTCTACCGGCGGGGCGTGTAAACGAAGCCGGTAAGTTCTCAATTACACTCGACTCACTCAGTAAAGAGGATGTGATTCTTGTTTATCAACAACAGCACAACATGAAGATTAGCGACGGTGTTAAAGTTGAAATATGTATGTTAGATAAGAGCCTTCTAAAAGAAGTAATTGATAAAGCCGAAAAAATTAGAAATGAGGAAAAGTATATAAATGCTTCAGATGAAATGAAAAAAGCGTTTGATGATTCTCTATCGAAAGCAATAGAAGCGTATAGAGATAAGTACGCAAGTCTAGAAGAAATTGAAAACAGAACCTCTGATTTGAATCTAAAAATATCAGATATTATGGAACTTGAAAATGTTCAATATGACGTAATATTTGTAGTTGATAATAAAGTTGTGAATTCAGTTTCAGTCAATGCAGGTGAAAAAATAGAACCTTTTGAAATGGCGGAAAAAACACATTATCATTTTGACGGATGGTTTAAAGATGCAACGTATGAAGATAAATTTGACTTCAATAAAGCAATAGAAAAATCTATGACTATTTATGGTAAATATACTGAAGATGAAAAATATTCGGTAAATTTTGAAACCGGAACCGAAGGAACAGTCCCATCTCAAATAGTTTATGAAGGGGAAATGGCAATTGTACCTTTAACACCACAAAGAAATGGATATAGATTTATAAGTTGGACATTGGACGGTAGGGTTTATGATTTTAATACACCTGTGACGAGAGACATAACCTTATCTGCTTATTGGGAAAAAATCGTCGTTGATCCTGTTTTACCAACTCCGGACGAACCAATCATTCCTGACTATCCGGTAATTCCTGATAGACCTA
>UQFH01000014.1 GCA_900540185.1 uncultured Eubacteriales bacterium | reverse complement strand
TCATCGTTTACGGCGTGGACTACCAGGGTATCTAATCCTGTTTGCTCCCCACGCTTTCGTGCCTGAGCGTCAGTTTAAGTCCAGTAAGTCGCCTTCGCCACCGGTATTCCTCCTGATATCTACGCATTCCACCGCTACACCAGGAATTCCACTTACCTCTCCTTAACTCAAGCTTTGCAGTTTTGGATGCACGTTTGTGGTTGAGCCACAATATTTCACATCCAACTTGTAAAGCCGCCTGCGCACCCTTTACGCCCAATAATTCCGGACAACGCTCGCTCCATACGTATTACCGCGGCTGCTGGCACGTATTTAGCCGGAGCTTTCTCCTATGGTACAGTCCTTTTCTTCCCATAGAACAGAGTTTTACGAAACGAATTCCTTCATCACTCACGCGGCGTCGCTGCATCAGAGTTCCCTCCATTGTGCAATATTCCCCACTGCTGCCTCCCGTAGGAGTCTGGACCGTGTCTCAGTTCCAGTGTGACCGTTCACCCTCTCAGGCCGGTTACCCATCGTCACTATGGTGAGCCGTTACCTCACCATCCGGTTAATGGGACGCGAGCCCATCTCTTACCGCCGTAGCTTTGATTGCATCGAAATGCTTCGTCGCAATGTTATATGGTATTAATCCCGGTTTCCCGAGGCTATCCCTTTGTAAGAGGTAGGTTGCTCACGCGTTACTCACCCGTCTGCCACTATTCCGAAATGAATTTCTGCCGAAGCTTCGATTCTTTTCTTCATCGTTCGACTTGCATGTGTTAAGCACGCCGCCAGCGTTCGTCCTGAGCCAGGATCAAACTCTCAAGTGAAAGTTTGAGCCAAGCTCTTATTATTTGCTTTTTTATAGTGGTTTTTGCTTCCACTTTTGAATTAACTTTGTAGTTAGATTCTTGTCTACTTTTCACTTATTTTTTTGTTTAGGTTCTTCGCTCTCTCGAGCTGACAATAATTAGTATACCAAATACATTTTGGTTTGTCAAGAGTTTTTCCAAAGATTTTTTAAAATTTTTAAAAAAACTTTTTCTTTACTTTTTCATGTATTTTATATATAATTGTCGTATTGATATTATATAACATTTTTAGTTTTTTTGCAATTGTTTAATTTGATTTTTCTATTAATTTTTGTTATAATTTTAATAGGAGGTTATTATGGACTTAAAACATTTGGAATCATTTATATATGTAGCTGATTTACACAGTTTTTCAAAAGCTGCAGATAAGCTTTTTGTTTCACAACCTACTATTACCGCGCACATTCAAAATCTTGAAAAAGAACTTGACTGCGCTTTGTTAAATAGACTTGGACACACCGTCACCTTGACTAATGCCGGTGAAATTTTTTATAGATATGCTAAAGATGTTGTTTATACACTTGGAAGTGCAAAACTTGAAATCTCTGTTTCGAATTCAAATATAGAAGGTAATGTAAGTATTCTTTCTTCGAGCGTTCCAAAGCTTTTCTATTTGCCTGACAAGATTGCAAAGTTTGCCGATACACATCCGGGAATAACTTTTAATGTTTCCGGTTTGGATTCTATGAACGTTGTAAATAATGTAAAAAACGGCAAATGCGATTTCGGAATAGTGGGTTTTAAATTTCCTGACCCTACATTATTATATACAAATATTTTCTCAGATGAAATTTGCTATATAATTAAGAAGGATAAGTTCCCGGGTTTTTCAAATTTTGATTCTATCGATTATGACGATATTAAAGACATTCCTCTTATGCTCAGAGAACCTGGCAGCGGGACATTTAAAACGTTTGCAAATGCTGTAACAAAAGCATATCCGGATATTATAAAAAACAATTATTCCGTGTTTGACAGCAATGAGCTTATTCTCAGTTTGGTTAAGAGCGGATATGGCGGTTCTTTTATCAGTTCATGGTTTACAGACAATGAAAACGATATTTTAAAGCTTCGTTTGAAAGGAGTTCCTATTAAACGTTCTTTCTATCTTGTTAGACACAAAAATAAAAAGCTTTCGCCGGGGGCTGAAGCTTTCTATGATTTTTTAGTTTAGTATATATTATATGTAAAGAGGGTCACGCTGACCCTCTATTTTATTGTTTTTCTTATTTTACTCAGGTGATTTCCAACGGTCTTCGGCGTTATTCCGAGAATTTTCGCTATTTCTTCTTTGTTTTTCCCGTCCTTTGCCAAGAGAAATATTTGATATTGTCTCTTCGTAAGGTTGTCCAATTTCTTTTCATCAGCTTCATAATCACTTACATAAAAAGGAGAAATATATTTTCCATCCCTTTCTATTGCTTGAATTGCATTTTTTAGAATCGTTTCCGACTCAAATGCATTTACTACAGCATCGACGCCGATTTTAAAAATTGAGCGATTTATTATATTTTCGCCAACTCCCGTCACAAGAATAATGGCTGCATAAAAAGAGTTTTCTTTTATAGACTTTATAAGTTCAAGTTCTTCTTTTTTTAAATCGTAAGAAACGATGATGATAAGTCTGGATTTGAAATCTCTTTTGTTTATGTTAACGAGTTTCTTTTCAGTAGCGTTGTATCCCGTTTCAATAAGAACGTTTTTTATACCGTCAAATATTAAATTTTCATCAGTTACGACAACAGCTTTTTTACTATTTCGATTCGTAAACGACTTTTCCATTTTTTATCACCTTATCAGTGTGATTTACACCAAAGTGATAGAGAACATAATTTATGTTCGGCGCATCAAAAATTGTTATATCCGCAAGTTTACCTTCCATAAGGCTTCCCTTTGTGTCTTGTTCATCCACAGCGCATGCAGCGTTTATAGTAACTCCGACCAATGCTTCAGCCGGTGTCATCTTCATATTAAGACATGCAAGATACATACATAGTTGAATATTTTCCGTTGGACAACTTCCCGGGTTGTAGTCGGTTGAAATTGCAATCGGCACTTCTTTTTCAATCATAAGTCTTGCCGGAGCAAAAATTCCGTCGCCCATATTAAAGCTTGTTCCCGGAAGAAGATTTGCAATAACGCCACCTTCTTTTAGTTCATCCACTCCTTTTTCAGAACATTTGATAAGGTGTTCTGCACTTATTGCGCGAACGTCAGCAGCAGTTTTTGTTCCGCCGATTTCTTCTATTTCATCTGCGTGAATTTTCGGAGTTAGTCCGTGTTTTTTTGCAGCTTCCAAAAGTCTCTTGCTGTCTTCTGCGTTAAATACGCCCTTTTCACAGAACACGTCGCAGAATTTGCATCTTCCGTCCGCTTCAATTTTCGGAAGATAGTCGTTTATAACGATGTCTATGAACTCTCCCGGATTTGATTTATATTTTTCAGGAATTGCGTGAGCTGCCATAAATGTTTTTACGATATCCACAGGAAGTTCTTTTCCGAGTCTGTCGGCAACGTTTAATTGTTTCATTTCCGTGTCGAAGTCGTCAATTCCATATCCTGTTTTTGCTTCGATAGTCGTAACACCGTATGAAATTAATCTTTCAACTGATTTCTTTGCTTGTTCGAATAATTCATCTTCGCTCATTTCCTTCGTTTGTTTAAGCGTCGACATAATTCCGCCGCCTCTTTCGAGAATTTCAAGATATGTCACTCCGTTTAATTTCATATCGAGTTCATTTTCTCTTGAGCCGCCGTGAACCAAGTGAGTGTGTGAATCTATAAGACCCGGAGTTACAGTTTTTCCGGTTCCGTCAATCAATACGAAGTCATCACTCTTTTCATATTTCGGTGCATTTTCCTTGTTTCCTGCATATAAAATTTTATCGCCCGAAACAAGTACTACTCCGTCTTTTATCTTTTCAATTTCACCTTGAGCTTTTCCCATTCTAGGAGCATTTTCGCCCGCAACGGTAATAAGCTCCGAAATATTTTCAATCGCTAGAGTTACCTTATTCATGGAGTCTTGTCTCCAATACTTGTGAATGGTCAAATTCGTCTATTTGCAAATACCATTTTGCAGCATCCAAAAGTGCATCCATTGGAACAAGTCCTATAACTTCTGAATTTACAACGTTTACCCCATATCTTAGAGCTTCGCGTTTAATAAATTCAAATGCGTGATATACACTTGTGTGAGTATAGTCAACCAAGTTCATTGAAACTTGTGCAAGATTCTTGTCTTCAAGGAGAAGCCCCATAGCTTTACAGTATGCGAATCCGCCGCCTTTTGCACGAATTTTCTTTGCAATAGCTTTTGCAATTTCAACATTGTCTGTGTTTAGGTTTACGTTAAATGCTACAAGCGGCATTCTTGCGCCGACAGCTGAAACGCCTGATTTTTTGTTGAGTTCAACAGGTCCGAAGTCAGGTTCCCAACCTTCCGATTTAAGTTTTTCTTCCATTCCTTCGTATTGACCTTTTCTTACTACAGCCAAGTTTTCACGTTCAGGTTTTGAAGCACTCTTTTCATAAAGATAAACGCTGATTCCGAGTTCGTCTCCAATTCTCTTTCCAAGTTTTTTAGAAAGTTCAATAGCTTCTTCCATTGTAACTTCTTTAATAGGAATTAACGGACAAACGTCCATTGCTCCCATTCTCGGGTGTCCGCCTTGGTGTGTGGTCATATCGATTACTTCAGATGCTTTTTTTGCAGCGTTGAAAGCAGCTTCAATTACAGCTTCAGGTTCTCCGACAAATGTTACAACACTTCTGTTGTGTGTTTCGTCAGATGAGTAGTCGAGTAATGTTACTCCTTTAACTTTTCTAACCTCTTCAACTATTTGTTCGACTTTTTCCTTATCTCTTCCTTCAGAGAAATTAGGAACGCATTCCAAAATTCTTGCCATTATAATTCTCCTTTCAATTATAAATCATATTGTTACAATTATATTTTACCCATTAAATATTGATTGAGAACAAAATTTTTATAAAAAATTAAAAGGCCGCATTATAAAGCGGCCTTATGATAGACAGGTGAGCCCATCTGCCACCAAATTAACATTTTTTCAAATTTTCTTCAACCAATCTGTTTACCAATTCATCATCAGCAATGTATGGAATTGTGATGTGTGAATTGTTTTCTTTATCTTTGTTGTATGCAATTGTTGTTTCAATTGAGTGTTCGTTTCTTGCCCAGCTTCTTCTTGAAACTCCGACCATTGTATCCCAAAGCATTGCGCTCTTCAAAATATTGTCAACTCTTTCAGAGCCGTCTAGAACCATCCCGAAACCGCCGTTGATTGATTTACCGATACCAACACCGCCGCCGTTGTGGAGTGCAACCAAGCTCATTCCTCTTGCACAGTTTCCTGCGAAACATTGTGTAGCCATGTCAGCCATAATGTTTGAGCCGTCTTTGATGTTTGAAGTTTCTCTAAACGGTGAGTCAGTTCCGCCTGTGTCATGGTGGTCACGTCCGAGCATAACAGGTCCGATTTCTCCATTCCTTACAAGTTCGTTGAACTTAAGAGCAATTTTTAGTCTTCCACCAGCATCTTGGTATAGAATTCTTGCTTGTGAACCTACAACGAGTTGATTCTTTTCAGCATCTTGAATCCAAATGTAGTTGTCTCTGTCTTGTCCGCGTCTTTCAGGGTCGATACATTCCATTGCTGCATGGTCTGTTTTAACCAAGTCTTCGTGTTTACCTGAAAGGCATACCCATCTGAATGGTCCGTAGCCGTAGTCAAAGAGCATAGGTCCCATAATATCTTCAACATATGATGGGAATACAAATCCTTCACTTTCGTCGACTCCGTTTTTAGCAATATCCTTTGCACCTGCATCAAATACAGCTTTCATGAATGAGTTACCGTAGTCGAAGAAGTAAGTTCCCTTTGCAACCAACGCTTTAATTAATTCATAGTGATGGCGAAGAGATTTATCTACTTCTCTCTTGAATCCTTCGTGGTCTGTTGCGAGCATCTTTGTTCTTTCTTCGAAAGTCATGCCTTGTGGACAATAACCTCCGTCATATGGAACGTGACATGAAGTTTGGTCTGAAAGAAGTTCGATATGAATATCGTTATCTACAGCATATTCGAGCAAGTCTACGATATTTCCATAGTATGCAATTGATCTTGCTTCTTTATTGTCAACAGCTTTTTGAGCCATCTTGAACACTTCTTCACAACTGTCGCTGTATTCGTCAATCCATCCTTGTTCAAGTCTTGTTTCGATTCTTGACAAGTCAACTTCAGCAATAAGTCCGACAGCTTTAGCAATCTTTGCAGCCTTTCCTTGTGCGCCGCTCATTCCGCCGAGACCTGATGAAATGAACATGTGTCCTGCCAAGTCGCCGTGTTCAGGAACACCGAGTTTTAATCTTCCTGCATTCAAAATTGTGTTGAATGTTCCGTGAACAATTCCTTGAGGTCCGATGTACATCCATCCGCCTGCAGTCATTTGTCCATAGTTTGCGTTGCCCATTGCGATTGCTTTTGTCCAGTGGTCTTGGTCGTCAAACATACCAACCATAAGAGCATTTGTGATAATAACTCTCGGAGCTTGTTTGTTTGATTTAAAGAGTCCCATCGGATGACCTGACATCATTACAAGAGTTTGTTCGTCGGTCATAACCTTCAAATATTCTTGTGTCAATCTGTATTGCATCCAGTTTTGAACAACTTGTCCGGTTTCACCGTATGTTACGAGTTCATATGGATAGAGTGCAACGTCGAAGTCGAGATTGTTGTCCATCATGAGTTGGAAAGCCTTGCCTTCCATTGTCTTTCCTTCGTATTCATCGATAGGTTTAGCCTTGATGTTTCCTGCTGGTCTGTATCTGTAACCGTAAATTCTTCCTCTTGTCATGAGTTCTTCCATAAATTCAGGTGCAAGAGTTTCGTGAAGACTTTCAGGAATATATCTCAAAGCATTCTTTAAAGCAAGCTTCATTTCATGTTCTGAGAGTGTGAGTTCACGCTTTGGCGCTCTTCTGATTTTTGGGTCAAATTCGAGCTTCGGTGGTAGTGTTTCAGGAAGCTTAATTGTCATCGCTTCTGAAATATCGATGTTTTTGATATCCATAGTATCCTCCTTATACTTCTAATGTTCCAACAGCTTCTTCAGCTGCTTTTATGATAATTCCGTCAACAATTAATTTGTCAACAGCTTCTATATCAACGTTCATAATTCTGTCTTTATCGTTGAATGTAACAACTTTTCTTACTTCGTCATAAACAGCTTTTGTAGCTTTTGCGAGTTTGTCGCTTGATTTATTCAAATCAATTGCTTGGCATGCAGCAAGAATTTCCATAGCTAAAACTTTTCTTGTGTTAAATGCGATGTCTCTTGCCTTTCTAGCTGCAATTGTTCCCATTGAAACGTGGTCTTCTTGGTTTGCGGAAGATGGAATTGAGTCAACACTTGCCGGATGAGCCAAAACTTTATTTTCACTTACAAGTGAAGCTGCGCTGTATTGGACAATCATAAATCCTGAGTTAACTCCACCTTTTACACATAAGAATGCAGGTAGTCCGTGGCTTAGAGCCGGGTTTACCATCTTTTCAAGACGTCTTTCAGAAATATTTGCAAGTTCTGAAAGTGCAATTCCTAAAAAGTCGAATGGAAGAGCCATCGGTTCACCGTGGAAGTTTCCTGCTGAAATTGACATTTCATCGTCCGGGAAAATAATCGGGTTGTCTGTAACCGAGTTCATTTCAATATCAACTTTTTGTTTTACATAATTTATAGCATCCTTACATCCTGCGTGTACTTGTGGAACGCAACGTAAGCTGTATGCGTCTTGAACACGAACTTCGCCTTGTCTTGTTGTATTCTTTGAACCTTCAAGGAGTGTTCTAACGTTCTTTGAAGTTGCTGCAAGTCCGTTGTGTTTACGAACATCAGCAATTCTTTGGTCGTATGCGTCAATAATTCCGCCGAGTGCTTCCATTGTCATTGCAGCTGCAATGTCACTTACTTTTGAAATATTCATTCCGTCGTAAAGTGTGAGAGCGCCGACTGATGTCATAACTTGTGTTCCGTTTATTAAAGCGAGACCTTCTTTACTTGTGAGGTCGATAGTTTCAATGCCGGCTTCTTTCATAGCGTCAACAGATTTTCTAACTTCGCCCTTGTAATAGCATTCGCCAAGTCCAAGCATCGGTTGAACCATGTGTGAAAGTGGCGCCAAGTCGCCTGAAGCTCCGAGTGAACCTTTTTCCGGAATAATCGGAGTGATTCCTGCATTTAACATTTTTAGAATTGTTTCCGTTGTTTCAAGTCTGATTCCTGAAAAGCCTTTTGCGAGGTTGTTTGCACGAAGCACCATAATTCCTCTTGCAACGTCTTCAGGAAGCGGATTGCCGACACCACATGAGTGGCTCATAATAAGATTCTTTTGAAGTTCCTTTGTTTCATCTTCCGGAATAATAACTTCCGCAAATTTTCCAAATCCTGTTGTAACACCATATACAACTCTTTCTTCTTCGACAAATTTGTCTACAATTCTTCTTGATGCTTTGATTCTTTCTTTTGCATCATCGCTCAACTCAACTGTTGCTCCACCTCTAGTAACTGCAACCAATTGGTCCAATGTCAAATCACTGCCGTTTAATACAATCTTGTCCATTTTTACCTCCTTGATATAGTTTATATTTCATCGTACTAAAGTCAAAAAAACAACCGTGGCCTGGACCACGGTTAAAATTCTTTGATTCTATTGTGAATATCATGTCTTTTCATAAAAATCTCCTTCACAATTATTCACTAACTATATTTTACCACACTGTGAATAATATTGCAATACTTTTTACAAAAAATTTATGATTTAAATCACTTTTATTGCTCGAGATACATGTGAGCGAGTGTATTTACATCGCCCGCACCCATTGTAATAAATAAATCTCCCGGCTTTAAATTTTCATTTAAAAATACCAGCGCATCGTCGAATCCCGGGAAATATTTACAATGAATTCCCCTTTCCTGCATAGCTTTCACTAAATCCTTCGAGTGCACTTCTTTTCTGTCGACTTCCCTTGCGGCATAAATGTCTATTACAACCACTTCGTCCGCCAATTTAAACGAGTCAGCGAAACCGTTTAAAAGAATCTTTGTTCTTGTATATGTGTGCGGTTGGAAAACACAGAAAATTCTCTTATAGTGCGCATTTTTAAGTGCGTTTAGACTTGCCATAATTTCCGTCGGATGGTGAGCATAATCATCCATAACAGTGACGCCTTCTCTTTCTCCGAGCATTTCAAGCCTTTGATGTACAGGTCTATAATGTTCAATCGCTGATACAACTTCCTTGATATCGAGCCCCGCATTCACACTTGTAGCAATTGCCGCTAGTGAATTCAAAACATTGTGAAGACCCATAACCGGAAGATTTACGGGATAACTCTCTCCCTTATATTCCACTTCATAATGAGCAAAACCTGATTCATCATAAGATACGTTGACGCCTCTAAAGTCCGCCTCTTGATACACTCCGAAAGTAATAACCTTGCCCGGAGCGGAATTTTTAATTTGAATCAAATTCGGCTCGTCGGCATTTATAATAAGAGTAGAATCGCTCTTTAAATTTCCCATGAACTTTATAAAAGTCTGCTCGATTTCATAAATCGACTTATAGTAATCGAGATGGTCCTCGTCAATATTTAAAACAACTGCGGTTGTCGGAAAATACTTTAAAATATTCCCCTTGTATTCGCACGATTCCGAAAGCATTATATCATGTTCTCCAACCAAAACATTGCCGCCGATCTCATCCAAATTTCCGCCGACAAGTATTGTCGGTTTTAGGTTTGTGTGGTGAAAAATTGTAGCAAGCATAGATGTGGTTGTGGTTTTTCCATGTGTCCCCGTAATTGCAATTGACTTTTTATAGAGCTTCATTAGTTCTCCAAGAACAATCGCTCTGTCCAAAACAGGAACGCCAAGTTCTCTCGCTCTTTTAAGTTCTTCATTGTCTTCGCTTATTGCATCCGTATAAACAACAAGATCCGGGTTTTTAATATTTTCTCTTTTTTGCGGTGCAAAAACTTCTGCGCCTTTTGAAATAAGTTTTTCGCACATAGGCGTAATCTTTCTGTCCGAGCCTGTAACTTTATAGCCTCTCGACAAAAGAACTTCAGCAATTGCACTCATTCCGATTCCGCCGATGCCGATGAAATGTATTTCCTTTGTATTTTTAAAATCTATACTCATAATTTATCCTTTTTATTCTAATTTCATAAAATCATTATTAGTTATTATATCAATTTTTCCAATAAATATCAAGTCAGAGATTTTCCCTGCTATAAATAATTAATTTCTTTTAAATTAAAAAACTTTAACATGATAATTTTACATAGTTGACTTTCTTTAACAAATGATGTATAATAAGATAATCTTTTCAATAAAGAAAAGTATTTAAAACACGAGGTGAAAATCATGCAAATTACTGATGTTAGAGTTAGACTCTTAAACGATAGCGGTAAGCTCAAAGCTGTAGCAAGTATGTCGTTTGACGACGAATTTGTTGTACACGATTTGAAAATCGTCGAAGGTGTAAACGGTCTTTTCATTGCAATGCCTTCAAGACGTGCTAAAGACGGAGAATTCAAAGACATCTGTCACCCTATCAACAACGATATGAGGACAAAAATTGAAACAGCAATCTACAAAGTTTATAATGAATTGATTGATTCACAAGTTGATTCTGAAGGTGAAACTGAAACAGTTTCCGAAGAAGTTGAAACAACCGAAGAAATTTAAAATTTTGAAATAAAAAAAGCCTGCGCATGCAGGTTTTTTTGTTTGGTGGAGCATAGGAGGCTCGAACTCCTGACCTCCACACTGCCAGTGTGGCGCGCTCCCAACTGCGCCAATGCCCCAAACGAATAACAAAATAATTATAACATAACTTTTATAAAATAGCAACAATATAATAATATATATATGAGTTTTCAGATCTACTAATTATAAATCAACGGTTTTGCATATCCATTAAAGAAACTATCTAAATAATCTCTTATAGTTTTTTAAGTGCAGCGTTCTGGTATGAATAGATATACATAAAATTTAAATAGAATGGAGATATATATGGAAAGAAAAATTACAAAAACCGTTCAAGGCTATAGAACAAGAGACGGCGCAGGCGTAAGTTTAGTGCGTGTGCTTGGCAAAGACACCTTGGAGGAGTTTGACCCGATTTTAATGCTCGATTCGTTTGACAGCACCAATCCCGAAGATTACATTAAAGGTTTTCCAATGCATCCGCACAGAGGTATAGAAACTATAAGTTATTTATATAAAGGCAAGATGATTCACAGGGATACTCTCGGAAATGAAGACGCAATAACTTCGGGAGAAGTTCAGTGGATGAATTCCGGCTCCGGCATCGAACACGAAGAGATGATTCCTGAGTCCGACAGACTTCTCGGAGTGCAACTTTGGTTGAATCTTCCAAGCTCTGAAAAGATGAGCAAACCGAGTTATCACAGAATTAATTTTGAGGATATAAAAGAACTGGATATTGAAAGAGGCAAACTTCGTCTTCTTGCCGGTCAATATGGTGAACACCACGGTTACAAGGGCGAGCACTTGCCGTTTAATTACTACGATATACACCTTGATAAAGGAGCTGTGTTTGAAAATAATACGGCTAACGACGAGTCGATAATGCTATTTACTCTTGTCGGTGACATCGAAGTTGTAGGTGAAGTTGTAAAAGAAAAAACCGCCGCAAAACTGAGCGACGGCGACAGCGTTCGTATAAAAAGTTTAACCGACGGAGCGCAAGTCTTATATATAAGTTCAAAAAAGCTAGATGAACCGGTTGCATGGGCGGGTCCTATTGTAATGAACACCCCCAAAGAAATTCAGCAAGCATACATCGACCTTAGAAACGGCGATTTTATAAAAGAAAAAATAGATTATTAATTTTGCGCCCTCATTGTCTTGCAATTCGATAAAGAGGGTGTTTATAGTTGAAAATAATATAGTGTATAAACAATAACGATATTCAATCAAGCGATTTCTGTCAGCTAATATTATACTTCCTTTTTAAATATTTCCATAAAAAAAGATGGCTACCGTTTATCAGTAACCATCTTATTTTTTTGCTTATTTGCTATAGTTTTTAGAATTATTGGAGCAGACTCAATTATCCATATTTAAGATTTATATGATCAAAACATCAAAAATATGCCATTATTATATATAGTTTATATAATATCGCAATTTTTAATAATTGGCACAAGATTTTCTCGGCATTATCTTTTGTTAAACATATCATAATATAAAAAGGCAGAACATTTTGTCAATATTCATCCTTTTAATATTTATTTCTTTGATACTTTTTTACAAAATTGATTAAGTTCAGAATTTAAATATCTATCCGGGATATATCTATAAGTCTTTTTATCTTTTAATACAACAATTTCTACGTTTTCTAAAAAACCTATCTCATATTTGTTTGTTTTAAACCAATATTCAGGAAAAGCTTTGCTACTTTTATATGTAGCTTTCATATTTCCTTTATTAAATATTTCAATAATCTGTTCTTTTTCAAATTGAGTCAGTTTTGTCTTCGCAGAAGCTCCTTCAATGTCACAATAAAGTATAATCGAAGATGTTCTTTCCAAATCATAATTTAAGTCTTTTTTAATTCTAATCGGCTTTAAAAACAAGTACAATATACTTATTGTAAAAATTATTATACTTGTAAAAATTATTATACACACTGAGAATAATAAACTTTGATTTTTTCTTTTAACTATATTATTCATAAGCCTCAATTATTGCTTTACATCCATTAGCTAAAGTACTCTCAATTTGATAGTATTTTTTTATAGTATTTTCAACTGTGTCATAAATTTCTTCTTCTTTTAAAATATAAATTGTTTCCTTTCCAGTAAATGTTTCTATTTTATTAGTTCTATTTGTACTTTTATTTTCCATACAATAATTTTTCAAATAAGATTCAATATTTTCAGTATGAACAATTGTAGAAAAATCCATAGATGCACTGTTTTGATACACATCCGCAGTACCATCATAAATAATTATTGAATATCCTTCTGTTGATTTAATACCATCAACAATTTCAACTAAATCAATCACTCTGTACATTTCATTAACTGTTTCACTTATATCATAATTTTTAATATCAAAATTTGATGCATTTTGATTCAATTTTTGAAAAATTTGACTATCACTAGTATACTCAAACTTATATAAAGGTTCTCTATCGTTTTCTAATAAGCTATCCAAACTTGCTGTTCTTAATTTAGAAAACTTTAAATCCCCATTCCCATATATTTTATGAGCTTTTACAGTATTATCTAAATAAGAATAAGAATCTGCATGTTCAGCAGATTTTTTTACAGTATATCCTTTATTTAAGTAATCATTAAATCTATTTAACCAATTAGTATGACTGCCTGAACCAACACTTTCTTTCCAACCTATTGTAGTTTCAGCGCCATTATCATATGCCCTTTTACATATATTGTCATATCCTTCCGCTGAGTTACATCCAGCAAAAGTAATTAACTTAACATCGCTAAAATCATAAGATTGAACTCCTGCATAACGATACCCAGCATCACTATCATAGTTTTTTCCATAATATATACCCGTTTTATAATCTCCCCCCTTTTTATTTGCGTTAAAGGCTATGCAGCTATAGTCAGCATGCCCTGAATAGAACTGGATAGCGCTTTCCATTCTATAACTTCCATTTTTAAATTTACCACGCAACGTTTGATAAGTAGGTTCAAACTCATAATACGAATTATATCCTAATGTAGCATAATAATCAGCGGCGTTTTTAGCCTCCTCCCTTGTATCTACACCACCTATAAGTCCAAATATATAACCATCTCCATATCTTGAACCAACTGACCATGCATTGCTATTATAAGCAAATACACTGGTAGGTGCAACAGAGATAATAAGCAACATTAAAATAATTATACTCATAAAGTTTTTACTTTTTTTGAACATTTTTCTTTCCTCCTTAAACAATAATATATTAACTAAGCACAAAGTCATGCAAACAAATAGCTTATTTGACTTTCATATGATTACTCTATTTTTTCCTCTTTGAGTAAATGTAGTGCCTATATATAATTATATAACTTAAAAATGAATATGTCAATCTTTTTTGAAAACTTTTCTTAAATTTTGTCACCTCACTCTATTATGGTTCCTATTTTTGATTTTACAGCAATATTTCGTATTACTGATACGCTGGAATATAATCAATTCAGTAGACGCATAAATACATACCCTTACTGATAGCTCATTCGGTTTACATTATTCAATATATCTCTTCGGTGTGATGCTGAATTTATGTTACAACATATATCTAAAATTAATTGTTTTTTCCATTAAAACAAAGTCATCCCATCAAATTATATATCGACATTTACACAAAAATGGATGCCACCTACTTCATATAGGTTCGCATCCATTTATTTGATTATTTCAAATCCTTCTTTTCTTGCCACATATCTTTTGATTTTTCGTATCCGTCTTCATTTGTAAAAACGGCTCTTCCTTTATTTTTCATTGCAGCTTCAAGTCTGTCCGCATAGTCTGCGAAGTCTTCCTTCTTTGTCGCAAGCGCTTCTTTTAATTTCTTTTCCAAATCTTCAACAGAAGTTTCGTTGATTCTGTACGAAAAATCTCTAAGCGATCTCATTCTCGGTGTGAGGTTATGGTCGAACGAGTTATACGAGCCAATAATAAGGTCATCAATTTGTTCTTCTTTAAGGTCGCGTCCTCTAAGCCAATCCATCGACTTTTCAAAAACGTCAAATGTGTTTTGAAGGTTCGGGTCTCTGTACGAATAGAATACAACACAGTCATCTGCTTGACTTATTCCGTCGCCGTATGCGCCGCCCTTTGCGCGAATATTGTCGTGTAGGAAACTGTTTGAAAGCATATTTCTCACAACTGAATCGCTTCCGGAAGTTTTCGGTAAAATTCCTGCGTCGATGCAGTAGTTTACATCCGTTATTGCAACAAGCGCCGTTGTTGTGCCCGGGTTGTTTTTAAGAGCAAATTTCTTTTTGTCGATTTCTCCGTCAACTTTTAAACCCTTTTTATCAAGAACCGCTACCGCCTTTTCGATGCCTTCGCTGTCTGATGTGATGTGATAGAATCCCTTTTCATCGAAAATGTTTTTATAAATTTCATACATATCTTCGAGATATTTTTTCATCTCAACATCATCCATCGCTGCGACTTTTTCAATGTATTTTATATAATCTGCACCCGAAATTTTTGCATCGATTGCAAATCTTCTGTTCACATTTTTCATCGCTTCGGTTCTCGTTATGGCAATACCTGTCATAACTGCTTTGAGTTTCAAATCGGAAATCATCGTATTTAAAATTTCTTTGATTTTCTTTGTGTTGTCAAAAACTGTGCTGTTGTGAACTTCTTCAAAGAGATCATATGCCTTTTCAAAATCGTCACCGTCCGAGCTCAGCTTCTTTGACAAAAAGATTGAAGCTTCGTTCTTTTCATAATATTTGCTCGTCATAATATTGACGTTAAAATCATATGAAATGAGATTTATTTCTGTATTCAAATCTTTGTAGTTGTACTTTTCGGTGTCTATTCTATCAATCAAGTCCGACAAAAGCGTAATTGCTTGGAGCTTTTCATCGTCCATATCATCAATTGGAACGAAAGCGTCCATATAAGTCACTCCGCCCGTAAATGCTTCGCACGAAGAGATGTTTCCATTTATTGTCTCATTTGCTTTTTGAAGGTTGTCACTCAAATCTTTAACATTGAGCCTTGGAAGAGTCTTTTTTGCTTCTTCGCTGTCTTCGCTCAATTGGAACTCGTGTAATTCCTTTGTCTTTTCGATGATTTCTTCGAGTTCTTCATCGCTCAAGCTCTTCTTGTGTTCCGCCAGCTTATTTTTGAGTTCTTCTTCTCTTTTCTTCCCAAGCTCCGGATCCGGCTTTACGAGCATCGTCATTCTGTAGCCGTCAAAATAATCTTTTGCATATTTTTGTACAAGCTCAGAATCGTTTTCAAGCTTTTCAAACGCATCGTCAAATTTTAGCGCATCGATCGGGTCCTTATCGTAAAGCCATGTTTGGAATGCTCTTATATATGTCATAATTCCAAGATGCGGCGTGTCGCCGTATGTCTTTATTTCATATTTAAGTTGGTGAAGAATCGATTTAAATAATTTCTCATCGAGTCCTGACTTGATTAGGCTTCCAATTTCTTCATCGATAATCTTTAAAACTTTATCCTTATCTTCGGCGTTCATGCCTTTAGCAATAATAGATAAATTGTTCACAGTTCCAACGCTATACATAGTTTCAACGTCGGTTGCAAGGCCTTCCGAAAGGATTCTATCCTTAATCGGCGCACCGTCTTCAGTAACAAGCGCACGCGTTATCACTTCGTGGCACAAATTGTTCAAGTTGTCGGTCGAATCGCCCGCAAGATATGAAACAACAAAGAAATCGTTTTTCGGCTTTGCTTCACCGAAATAAGTGGTTTCAACATCTACATTCTTTTCGAGCGGTTTTATATATTTCATCGGATTTTTAACATCCTTGTATTCAAACTCACTCAAATAACCGTCTAAAAATTCAAGTTCTTTATTTGTGTCGCCGTTTCCATACAAGAAAATATATGAGTTTGACGGATGATATTTTTCTCTGTGGTAATTCAAAAGCGCCTCTCTTGAAAGAGTCGGAATGAATTCCGGATCTCCGCCCGAGTTTGTGTTGTATGTTGAATCCGGATACAAATATCTTGCAATTTTGTCCATGACTTGCGAAATGTCGGAGCTCATTGCACCCTTCATCTCGTTATAAACAACGCCGTTTATCGTGAGCGGTGCATCCTTGTTTTCTAGTTCATAGTGCCAACCCTCTTGCATAAAAATCTTTTCGTTGTTGTAAATATCCGGGAAAAGAACAGCATCCATGTACACGTCCATGAGATTGAAAAAGTCTTTTTCATTTCTCGAGCTTATAGGATAGATAGTCTTGTCATCAAAGGTCATCGCATTCAAAAATGTTTGAAGACTCGATTTAACGAGGTCCATAAACGGTTCCTTGGTCTTGTATTTTCTGGAACCCGAAAGAACCGAGTGTTCCAAAATGTGGCAAACTCCGGTGTCATCATTTTGAACTGTTCTGAAACCTATTCCAAAAGCTTTGTTTTCGTCGTTGTTTTCAACTTTTAAAACTCTCGCCTTTGTCTTTTCGTGTTCATAAAGAAATGCATCGCTGTTAAGTTCGTTGATATGTTCTTTTTTTATTAATTTAAATTTGTCCATATATTCTCCTTTGATCTGTGTTAGTTATGCTTCTCGTCTGTTTTCAAAAGCCTGTCTTATTGTTGCGGAATCAAAATATTCCAAAACTCCGCCCGCAGGTATGCCTTGCGAAATCTTCGTGACTTTCTTGCCCGATTCTTCGACAAGCGCCTTCAAAAGAAGCCCCGTTTGCTCACTCTCAACATTGCTGTTTAGTGCAAGGATAACTTCGTTAATTCCATCATCTTGAACGAGTCTGGTCTTAAGTCTTCCGAAACCCATTTCTTCCGGACCTATTCCTTTTAAAGGATCCAAATGTTCTTCATCCAAAACAAAATAAAGTCCGTCATAACAGTTCGAATTCTCAAAAGAATCCACATCCTTCGGATTTTGTACAATCATAAGTTTCGAATGGTCCCTCATCTCCGACGAGCAAATGTTACATACTTCCTTTTCCGAATAGTTTCCGCAAATTTTGCACTTTTGAATCGATTTTTTTGCAAGACTTATCGCATAAACCAAATTGTCGGAATCAGCTTGCGGCATATTTATAATATAATACGCCAACCTTTTTGCGCTTTTTCTTCCAATTCCCGGAAGTGCCGCAAGTCTGTCGACCAAATTTTCAAGTGCGTTAAGACTCATTAAAACAATCCCGGCATATTGAGACCTTTAGTAAATTGTCCCATTGCATTTTCCATTTCGTCATCAGCTTTTTTGATCGCTTCATTTGCAGCTGCCATAATAAGGTCGCAAAGTGTTTCTACATCATCCGGATCGACTACTTCAGGGTCGAGCACGATTTTTGTGATTTCCTTGTTTCCGTTAATTGTAACTGTGCAAACACCGCCGCCGCTTGAAACCTCAAACTCTTGATTTGCAACTTCTTCTCTCTTTGTTTCCATGTCCTTTTGAAGCTTTTGAACTTGCTTCATCATATTTTTCATATTTCCGCCGCCATTAAAATTTCTCATAAATAACTTCCTTTCTTTTTATCTAATTTCGAGTTTATCGCCGAATAAATCAATTGCTCTTTGCATTCCTGCGTTTGATGACCTTATCTCAACAGATGCGCCACCACCGACGATTTCATTCATTTTTTCTGTAAGCTCTTTTTTTGAGCTATTAAAAATAAAATCTTCTTCCGAATTTTTCGGAGTAAAAATCAATTTCTTTTTTATTAATTTTATATAATAATTGTTTTTCGAAGATTGTAGAAGCGGGTTCCCTTCGACAATTTTATCAAACATCTTTTCGCCCTCTTCATTTTGAAGAGTGCCGTCATCGACCTCTTCATCTTCTTCTATCTTTTCTTCCGCTTTTGATAAATCATCTGTTCCCGTTTTATTTCTTTCAATAGAATCTTTTAAATCTTTCTCTTCTTCTACAACTTCTTCAGGCTCTTCATCCGGTTTAATCTCGACTTCTTTTTCGCCTTTTTCCGGAGTTGCATTTGTTTTACTTTCCCACCCTGAAACATCAGGCGTAAATTCTTCATCTAAATTTAAATAGTCCGATTCCTCAGGTTCAAAGAAAGGTCTTTCTTCAAAATCCGATTCCGTTTGAGGCTTCTCATTTTTGTCGTTTTGTTTCGCCTCATTTTTTATCGGTTTCATTTCATCTTTCTCAAGCTTTTCTTTATCTGTATACGATGGTTCCGACTTTGTTTTTTCGTTTTGGACTTCAGCTTCTTTTTTTTCGACATTTTTCGAAAAAAGCTCATTGAAATCCGTTTCTTTTTTCTCTTTTACAAATTTCGGAATTTTTGTTTCTCTCGAATTCGAAACCGAAGTCGTGACCGCTCTGTTTCGTGCAATCTCAACAAGACCCATTTGAA
Source organism: uncultured Eubacteriales bacterium (assembly GCA_900540185.1). Lineage (GTDB taxonomy): Bacteria > Bacillota > Clostridia > Tissierellales > Peptoniphilaceae > Ezakiella. Next base: position 7,273 of record UQFH01000014.1, on the reverse strand, counting down.
ACATAAGCGCCTCGTCATATGCATAATTTATGCCGTCTATAAGCTTTCTAAAAGATTCAATCAAATCAAGTATCCTGTTTTCGTCGACATATTCACTTATTTTCTCGAGAACTTCTTTTCTTTTTGTCGACAGACCGTCCGTTTCTCCCATCTTCACAAGATACAAATCGCGACACGCCTTCATTAGCGCATAAAGCGTTTTTTCTCCGGACCTACCTCTTTTCATTATGTCCGCTGTTTCGTTCATAACACCCAAAACATCATGATTTAAAATATCCGTAAGAAGTGGAGCTATTTCGTCAATCCCTGTAAATCCAAGAAGTGATGAAATAATTTCCGGCGTTATAGGTCTTATCGGAATCGACAAAAGCTGGTCGAGCATCGACAGCGCATCTCTCATTGAGCCGCCGGCATTGTCCGCGATAATTCCGAAAACTTCGTCAGAAACTTCTTCCTTCAGACCTTTTGCAGCATTTCTTAAAGAATCCTCGAGCCTGTCCTTTGAAATCCCATGAAAATCAAAACGTTGAAGTCGAGATTTTACAGTATCCGGCAATTTTTCAGGCTCTGTCGTCGCAAGTATAAATATAAGGTGCTTCGGAGGTTCTTCCAAAATTTTTAAAAGTGCATTGAAAGCGGAGTTCGAAAGCATATGCGCTTCGTCGATAATATATACCTTCTTTTTTAAAGTTGTCGGCGGATAAACGCCAAGTTCCTTGAGTTCCCTTATATTGTCGACCCCGTTGTTCGAAGCGGCGTCAAGTTCCAAAACGTCAACTGCTCTGTCTTCGAGAATTGCCTTGCAGTTTTCACATTCATTGCACGGCTCACCGTCATGAGGATTTAAACAGTTTACTGCCCTTGCCAAAATTTTTGCACAGCTCGTCTTTCCCGTTCCTCTGAGTCCGCAAAATAAATATCCGTGAGAAACGGAATCGTTCTTAACCTGATTTCTTAAAACCTCGACGATTAAATCTTTGTCGACCACTTCGCTCCATGTTTTAGGGCGAAGCACTCGATAAAGCGCCTTTGTCATAATCTTTTTCCTTCTTTCAACAAATCATATCTAAGTTGATAAAGTTTCGGCGAAAGGTCCACATAATATGAATGCGGATCATCAAGTCTTTTAATTTCATCCCAAAGTTTCTCCTGAGCCACTTTTGCCTTATCTCTGATCTCTTCTATATCAGGATTTTTATAAATCAGTTTTCCACCTTCAAAAATCTTTTTCATCAAAGGTTCCGCATAATAATTTTCAAGAGTCGTTCTCTTCCATGTATATAGCGGGTGGAAAATTTCAAGCGGTTCGCCGTTTGGAGCCGGTTCGTCGTGCAGACAGACCAAATCCGCTTCCATAAATCCTGTATCCTTATTATATATTCTATAAATTTGTTTGAATCCCGGAGTTGTAATCTTTACAACATCTTCGGAAACTTTTATCTTCGGAATAATTTCTCCGTCTTCTTCCATCGCGACAAGCTTATAAACCCCGCCGAAAACAGGGTCGCTCTTCGCAGTTATAAGTCTTTCACCGACGCCGAAACTGTCGATTTTAGCGCCTTGGTTTAGAAGATCTCTTATTTTAAACTCGTCCATACTGTTTGAAACGACAATTTTCGCATCTTCAAATCCTGCTGCATCGAGCATTTTTCTAGTTTCTTTTGTAAGATATGCAATATCGCCGGAGTCAATTCTTATTCCGAGAGGCCTGTATCCCTTTTCATTAAGCTCATTAAACACTTTTATAGCATTCGGAATGCCTGATCTTAAAACGTCGTATGTGTCGACCAAAAGAAGGCACGCGCTCGGATAAACTTCTGCATATGCTCTAAAGCTTTCAAGTTCACTGTCAAAACTTTGAACCCATGAGTGAGCCATAGTTCCGGTTGCCGGAATTCCCAAATGTCTATCGGTGTATGTGTTTGCGCTTGCGGCAGCTCCACCTATATATGCGGCTCTTGCTCCAAGGTTTGCAGCATCGGCTCCGTGAGCACGTCTGCTTCCGAATTCACTTATCGCTCTTCCCTTTGCAACTCTGACCATTCTCGAAGTTTTTGTGGCAACGAGTGATTGATGGTTCAAAATTAAAAGAAGCATCGTTTCGATCATTTGAACTTGATACAAAGGTCCCCTTACGGTTACAATCGGTTCGTGCGGAAAAATCACAGAGCCTTCTTCAATGGCCCAAACGTCACATTCAAATTTAAACTCCTTAAGTTTTTTCAAAAATTCTTCAGAAAATATTCCTTTACTTCTAAAAAATTCTATATCTTCATCATCAAATTTAAGGTTTTCCAAATATTCAATTAGCTGCGTCAGACCGGCGAACAAAGCGTAACCCCCGTCGTCGGGTACCGACCTAAAAAAATAGTCAAAATATCCAATTTTTTCACCCCTGCCAAGTTTTATATATCCGTTTGACATTGTGAATTCATAAAAGTCAGCAAGCAGTGTTAAATTTCGTTCGTTTTTTTGCATTGTATAGCCTCCATTAATATTAATTATAACATAAATACTTCAAATTTTCATCCGAAAACGCTTTATTTAAATCATTCGATGGAGTTAAAATTGTCCCATAAAAAATACGGACCGAAATAGGTCCGTCATATTAATTATTTTATAAGTGCCTGCGCTTCTTTAAAACAGGAATGCTTTGCATCTTTAAGAATATCAAATACCAATAGCTCGAAATTTATAATATATGCACCCATATATCGCAAAAGTGCTACGCCGTTTCTCTTATTCTCCGGAGTTCTTGAAGTCATCGCTTCTTCAACTACAAAAATATTGTAACCCGCTTCGAGCAAATCGCGCCCCGTTTGAAATGCGCAAATATGTGCTTCCTGTCCAAATAAAACAATATTTTTCTTGTTAAGCTTGTCAATCGTCTCTTTGATTTCAGGATTTAAATAGCACGAAAATTCAGTTTTATCAAGTGCTTTTTCATCTTCATCCCTAAATTCATCTACAAGCCCTCCAAGTCCCCTTCTGTACTGGGTTGTAAAAAGACACTCGACATCCGCCAGCTTAGAAAACTCATAAGCCTTTTTCGAAACATCGATAACTTTTGCATTATCATACATCACCGGCATAAGTTTTTCCTGAAAATCTATAAACAAAAAAAGCGTATCATCTTTATCCAGATTAAATGTTTTCATACAACCTCCTTATTGATAAACCTTAAAACCGCGTCTCAATCCGCTGTTTGTATAGTCAACCTTGATGTCGCCCTTTACTATTTCCAAAAGCCCTTTTTCCACCAAAAACGTCAAATCATCGACCGCAATTTTTTCATCGTTATCTCTTTCTATGTCCGGGAGCACGCCAAGACTCACTCCACATCATGAATAATTTTGTATATATACTCTAACATTGTTCGCATTGAGTTCGTTAAAACGCTCTCTCGCATTGTCCGTCAATGTGATTTTCAAATTTACCACCTCATGCAATTTTTACCCAAAATCCGGAGTAAAAAAACAAAAGGGCTACCGAAATAACCCTTTTTTTAACTATTTTTGAACATCATAGAAAAGTTCGTCATCTTTTACACGAACAACGACCTCGTCTCCGTCCAAAATATTTCCTTTTATAATTTGTTTTGCAAGCGCAGTTTCGACCGAAGATGAGATAAATCTCTTGATTGGTCTTGCGCCATATTCAGGAGTGTAACTTCTTTCAATTACATAATCCTTTGCTTCATCCGTAAATACAACTGTGATTCCTTTTTCTTCGAGTCTTTTATTGAGCGACTTGACTGAAATGTCTATAATCTTCTTCATGTTTTCCTTTGTGAGCGGTTTGAACATTACAATTCCGTCGACTCTATTTAAAAACTCCGGCCTGAATGAATTTCTCAGCCTTTCCATAACATCATTTTCAGCTTCCGGAAGAATATCTCCGTTTTCATCAATTCCGTCAAGCAAAATCGGCGAACCGATGTTTGATGTCATGATTAAAATTGTATTTGTAAAATCAACCACACGTCCACGATTGTCAGTCAAACGTCCGTCGTCGAGCACTTGTAAAAGAAGATTGAACACATCCGGATGCGCCTTTTCAATTTCATCAAAAAGCACTACCGAATACGGTCTTCTTCTCACAGCTTCGGTGAGTTGTCCGCCTTCTTCATAGCCTACATATCCCGGAGGTGCACCAATCAAACGTGAAACCGAGAATTTTTCCATATATTCACTCATGTCGATTCTAACCATATTCTTTTCGTCATCAAAAAGATATTCCGAAAGTGCTTTCGAGAGTTCCGTCTTACCCACACCTGTCGGTCCTAGGAAAATAAAGCTGCCGATCGGACGTTTCTTGTTTTGTAGACCTGCACGACTCCTTAAAATTGCATCGACAATTTCTTCGACCGCCTTATCTTGACCTACAACTCTCTTGTGAAGTTCGTCGTCGAGGTTCAACAACTTTTCCCTGTCGGTTGAGGTTAATTTTGCAACCGGAATTCCCGTCCATCCGTTCACGACTTGTGCAATTGTCTCTTCGGTAACTTCCGTCGTTAAAATTTTATCTTCCGCAGTTTCTTCGTTTAAAGTCTTAAGCTCTTCCATGAGTTTCGGCAATTTTCCGAACTTTAATTCCGAAGATTTTTCGAGGTCATAGTTTCTTTCCGAAAGTTCTATTTCCGTCTTGACATCGTCTATTTCTTTTTTGAGATTCTTAATCTTTTCAATGCTGCTCTTTTCTTCTTCCCACTTTTCTCTTAAAACTTCGTATTTTTTCTTGAGTTCAGCTATTTCCGTCTCAATATTTTCAAGTCTCTTTTTCGATGCATCGTCGGTTTCTTTTTTAAGAGCTTCGCGTTCGATTTCCAGTTGAAGAATTTTTCTTTCATATTCATCAATCTCAACCGGGCTGGAATCAATTTGCGTTCTGACGAGTGCCGAAGCTTCGTCCATCAAGTCGATCGCTTTGTCCGGTAAAAATCTGTCCGTGATATATCTGTCACTCATTGTTGCAGCCGCAATAACAGCGCCGTCAGAAATTCTTATTCCGTGATGTACTTCGTATTTTTCCTTTAGTCCACGCAAAATCGAAATTGTGTCCTCGACGGAAGGTTCGCCTACGTAAACCTTTTGGAATCTTCTTTCAAGCGCAGCATCCTTTTCAATATATTGGCGATATTCATCGAGCGTCGTCGCACCGATACAATGTATATCACCCCTTGCAAGCATAGGCTTTAAAAGGTTTCCCGCATCCATTGCGCCTTCTGTTTTACCGGCGCCTACAATATTGTGAATTTCATCTATAAACAGAATAATTTCACCGTTCGACTTTTGCACTTCGTTCAAAACACTCTTAAGTCTTTCTTCGAATTCTCCTCTGTACTTTGCACCTGCAATAAGTGCGCCCATATCAAGTTCATAAATAATTTTGTCTCTTAAACCTGTCGGAACGTCATTTTTTACTATTCTTTGTGCAAGTCCTTCTACAATTGCCGTCTTTCCGACGCCCGGCTCACCGATAAGAACCGGATTGTTCTTTGTACGTCTCGATAATATTCTTATTACATCTCTAATTTCTTCATCTCTACCTATAACCGGGTCCATCTTGCCTTCCCTTGCAAGTCCGACCAAATCTCTGCCGAACCTGTTCAAAGCGTCGAGAGTTGATTCCGGATTATCTGTATTTATATTTTGATTACCTCTAATATTCATAAGCACCTCCATAACTTTATTTTTTTCTATACCATACTTATTAAAAATATTTTTTAAATCTCCCGGATTGTCGAGCATTGCAAGAAGAACATGTTCCAATGAAAGGTACTCATCTTTCATATCTGCACGTTTCTTATCTGCCGAATTAATAATATCTTCCAAATCACGGGACATATAATTTTGTCCACCGGACGTTTTAGGCATATTTTCCAATAACATTTTCACATCGCCCAAAATTTCCGGAATACTGATTCCCATTTTTGAAATCAGTAAACTAATAACACTCTCTATACTGAGTGCGGCACATAAAAGATGCACCGGTGTTACTGTTGCATTGCTGTACTCCTCTCTTAAACGAACGGCTCCGTTTAATGCTTCCGCCGTTTTAACCGTAAAATTTTTATCATTCATATAAATCACTCCTTTCAAATATTACTTATTAAAACTGTCGTATAAAGATCTATACATTTTCTCCTGCTCTTCATTTAAACTGCTCGGATTTTTAATCTTGACCTTGAAGAATAAATCCCCTTTGTTTCCTTTCATATCTTTAAAACCTTTTGATTTTATTCTTATCTTCTTTCCTGATTCAATATTTTTCGGAAGCTTTAGCTTAATCTTGTCATCTCCAACTTCAACAACCTTTTCTCCTCCGAAATAAGCTTCCCACGGATAAACTTCAAGCTCTCTTATAATATCAAGACCTTCAAGCTTTTCATTGTTTCCTTTAACATTTATAGAAAACAAAATGTCTCTGTCTATTCCCCATTTTGAACCTCTAACTTTAATCCTCTTGTTCGGCGTCATACCCCTTGGAACTTTTACATCTATATTATGATTTACTCCATTTATATTAAGAGTAAGCTTTTTTGTAGTTCCATTTTGGAGTTCTTCTATAGTTACATCCAAATTTGACTCATATGGATCTTTTCTTTGTGCGCGCCTTCTGCCGCCAAATAAATCAGAGAATCCACCGAAGCCTGTATTCGAATCGGCTCCTCCTCCGAAATCTCCGCCTTTAAAATTGCCGCCGAAAATCAAATTAAAAAAGTCCGAAAAGTCTCCGGCACCGCCACTTGTAAAATGACTGAAGCCATATGAATTTGGGTCGAAATTTTGTCCGCCTTGGAAATTATAGTTCGAGCCGAAATTGTCATATGTGGTTCTTTTCTTATCATCGCTCAAAACTTCATATGCTTCATTAATTTCCTTAAATTTCTTTTCAGCTTCCTCATCCCCAGGATGCAAATCCGGATGGTATTGTTTCGCCAATTGGCGAAATTTTTTCTTTATTTCTTCTTTTGTAGCGGTTTTTTCGACGCCCAAAATTTTATAATAATCTTTATATTGCATAAATTCACCTCAAAATAATTTTTTTATTTTTTAGTCAAACTCATTTGACCATCTTTGACCTATGGAATATATACCCGTATTATGCATGTTTAAACACTTTCGGCATTAAAAAATTTAAAATAAAGATTTTTATTAAATTTTAGTAATATTTATATAATTATTTACCGTTTAATTTATATTTATATTATTCTATATTAGAATATATATAATATCCTCCCAACTCTTTTTATTTTTATAAATATTACTAT
>UQFH01000013.1 GCA_900540185.1 uncultured Eubacteriales bacterium | reverse complement strand
TTATAAATATTACTATTAATTTTTAAAATTGATTTATATAGATTAATTAATTAATTCTATTTTCTTTATGTTTTATAATTATTTTAAGAATATTCATTGTAATTAATTTAATATTTTGTAATTAATTTCTGTTTTTCTGGGTATATAATAAATACAGACAAGTTAATGCTAGAGTTTTTAAGAAAGTCTTGTAATTTATATAATTATTAATAGCTAATTTATAGTAATTGTCTGAATAATAACAAAGAAAGGAAAAAGCAATATGTTTAAAAGAATTAATATTAGAACAAATATAGCGCTTCTATTAACAGCAATGATCGCACTGCCCATAATGCAGACGACAATAATTTCACAGCCTAATTCAAATGATATACACAAAAACACTCATACAAATATGATGTATGAGATTATGGGACCCCCTCTTGGGAGCTATGATATAAATCAAAACCCTCGCAAATTTGATTACATAGCCAACGATGATGTAAAACCTGAAATCCAAATCAATGGAGAATCTAGTGGCAAAAATAATGGGATTAAAATAAATTTCGCAAACACTAACAACACAAAGAATGAGATTAATCCTAAGTACTTATCTCAATATAACGAACTTGTTAAAGCAACACAAAGACACGAAAAAAGTTATATATTCCAATTATCGGAAATCAAAAAAGAATATTACAGCTCTTTTATAAATCAAATTTGGAGCGCATTAAGATCGGACGAAAATGTTCCGCAAAGTATTATTTTTAAAACTGTTACAGCTGAAGGCCCTCTTCAAAACGGTTACTACAGAAATGTAAAGATTAAGTTTAACTTTGATTATTCCGTAAGTCTTGAGAAAGAAAATAAATACAAACAAATGGTAAAAAATATCGTTTCTACATTCCCGAAAAATATATCTGATGATAAAAAAGTAGAATTGATAAATAAATATATAGTTGACCATGCCAAATATGCATATGATGAGCTCAATTCCGGAAGAAGCACTCTTCCAAACGGTCTTGCAATTCATTCTCCATATGCAATCCTTGAAAGCGGCAAAGGCGTATGCGCAGCATATGCAGGTCTATTTCAAATGATGGCTAAAGAAGCCGGTCTGGAATCTAAAGTCGTCGTTGGAACTTCATATTCATACAGCAACTGGGGTTCACACGCATGGAACATCGTTAAGTTAAATGACGAATGGTACCACGTTGACACCACTTGGAACGACGTAGCAAATAACGAAAATTTCGGATACCTTATGGTTGGTTCTACGCAAATCGCTAAGGACCACAACTGGGACCAAAATTTATATCCGCAAACATCAATTGCAGGATTTAGCAATAAAAACTACGCAGTTAATAATTTATAAGCATTCTCCTTTCGTTAGTAAATTTATATAAATTAAAAAAGATGTGCAGATTGTTCACTGTACATCTTTTTTAATGCTGAAGCTTTGATAGTTTTATAATTATAATTATAAAATATACAAATAAATTTGTTTACTATAAATTTATTTGATTTTAATTTATTCCCAAACTAATTTTTTCAGTTTTTATCATTAGATATTTTGTTATATATCTCTGTCGAAATATATTTATACAAGTTTTAGTAAATATACTTATATATTTATTTGTAAAAAATTTTCTCTTATATATATTTATCTCTTGCTTTATTTGTCATTCATATATTATTCATATTCTCTTATATTTAAATTATAAGAATACAATCTTTCAATTATAATTATTTTATTTCTAGTTTAAATATTCTATCTCTAACTTATATTCTATCTGAATATGTATTTTAATATTTTTTATAATAATTCCTTTTCTTATAACAAAAAGTTTTTTGATTTTTAAAAAATATCTTTTACAACTCAATCCCATTTTAATTATATGTACAAAAAAACGGAAGAAAAATCTTCCGCTATATTTTTTATTCAGTTGCAAGGTTGTCGAAATATCCTTGAATCAAAATGATAGGTGTTCCCTTGTCACCTGAGCCACTTGTAAGGTCACACAAGCTTCCAATGAGGTCTGTCAATTTTCTTGGAGTTGTTCCAAGTTTTTCATTTTCATTGTGAACTGCATTTTCGTCGTATTTGTGTTTAATTTTTTCAAGAATAGCGTTGTTTAATTCTTCACCTTTCAAATCCTTGAAATCGTTATCAGCCAAATATTTCAATTTGAGTTCATTCGGCACTCCTTCCAAACCTTTTGTATAGCCCGGGCTTACAACAGGGTCGGCAAGTTCCCAGATTTGTCCGACTGAGTCTTTGAATGCACCGTCACCATAGACAAGTACTTCTATATTCTTTCCGGTTGCTTCTTTAAATCTTTCTTGCAAATCGTTTGCGAATTTAAATGAATCGCGCGGGAACAGCTTTACACTGTCTTCTGTAGATTTATTTGCTCCAAGAAGTCCGTATTCCTTGTTGTATCCGCTATCGCCAACAGGTTCATTCAAAACATCTTCAATATTATAAACGAGTGCACCTGCGTCTTTTAAAATCTTTTTCGTACGTTTTCTTGAGTGAATGTCAGCTGTTAAAACCTTGTTTGTATAATTTAAAATATGAAGAGGGTCGTTTGAGAAAACAATTTCACATTCTGCACCTTCAGCTTCAATTAATTCTCTGTAAAATTCAACATAGTCTACATGTGTAAACGGGTGATAATTTTTGCCAAACTTATCTCTGTATTCTTTTTCGGTCATAAGTTGACTTAAGTCCTTCATTCCCGCTTCGTCCAATTGTTCCAAAGTCAAAAGATGATTTCCGACTTCGTCGGCAGGATATGAAAGCATGAGAGTTATTTTTTTTGCACCTTTTGCAATTCCTTTTAAACAGACAGAAAATCTATTTCTACTTAAAATCGGGAAGATGAGTCCGATGTGGTCTCCGCCGAATTTCTTTCTAATATCCGCACCGATTTCATCAGTGTTTGCGTAGTTTCCTTGACTTCTTGCAAGTACAGCTTCCGTAACGCCGACAATGTCTCTATCGTGTATAGGTATATTTTCACTTGCGACAGCATCCATAACAGAGTTTACAACAATCTCTGAAAGGTTGTCGCCTTTTTTAATAATTTTAGTTCTTATTCCGCGTGAAACAGTTCCAATAAATCTTGACATATTTCCTCCATTAAAATTTATAAATTTCCTTATCTGTAATTAGCATATCAATTCTTTGATCATGTTCCTCATTCGGAACTTCATCAACCAATTGAAAATCATAACCGACACCTATTTTTTTTGCATTGCTTCTAAATCTAGGTATCATTTTGTCGTAAAAACCTCCGCCATATCCGATTCTGTAACCTCTTCTGTCAAAAACAGCACCCGGTGTAACACAAATATCTACGATTTTCGGTTCAACCGGTCTTATGTTTTCGCCGCACGGCTCCAAAATTCCCATGTCTGAGGTTTGTAATTCCTCCGCACTTTTAAGTTCCGAAAGAATCATTTCCTTTTTGTCATTGTCGACAACAGGAACCAACACCCTCTTTCCGCGTCTTAAAGACTCGGATATAAATTGCTTGGTATCGACTTCGCTTCTATAGCTTACGAATGTGAATACAGTATTTGCATCTCTATATTCTTTCAAAGCAAGCAGCTTCAAAAGAACCCTTTCGTCAGCACCGAATCTATCAGCTTCGTCCATAGAGTCTCTCATTTTTAAAATATTTTTTCTTAACTCTTTTTTATCCATGAGCTCACCTCAACTACATTATACTACAAACAGTAGCCATTTGTCATCTTTTTCTAAAAATTTTTATTTATTGTAATTTTTTTATAAACGAAAATTTAAAACGGACGATAGCATAAATATATCATCCGTTCACTTTGTGCATTCTAATTGTCCAAAATAAAAACGACCGACAAATAAATCGGTCGAAATTACTATTCCATAAATAAAACAACTTTTCCTTGTTCCATACTTTTTTTAACATCAATAATCCTTTGGTTTGAACTACCTCTAAACTTTAGTTTTAAATCTTTGAGCTCCTCTACAAATCTTCCGTCGACAAGTACATCACAAAGTTCCAAGAGCTCCGTTCTCTTTTTATTCTCTATAATTTCTTCGTAAGTGTAGCCGGAATAAACCCAAACGGATTTATTAACTCTCGCTCTCACAGACTTTAAAACGTCAATCAATTCCAAATTCTGCATCGGCTCTCCACCAAGAAGCGTAAGTCCTGAAACATTGTCGTCCTCTAAATACTTAATCACCTTTTCGGTTTCAGCGTCCGTCCAAACATCGCCGTATTTAAAGTCCTGGTAATCCTTATTGAAACAATTCCTGCAATTGTGTGTGCAACCGGTCACGAATATTACCGTTCGAATACCCGTGCCGTTTGCAACATCATATTTTCTTATTTGAGCAAAATTCATTATATATGAAGAACCCTCGACTTAATTTCTTTTGTTCTTCCTTCATTCCAGAAATTTTCGCCGAGATATCCGCAAGTACGCCTTATAACGGTGAGTCTCGACTTGTCCTTGTTGTGACATTGCGGACATTCCCATTCATTGTCGTCGTTAACGACAATTTCACCGTCAAATCCGCATTCGTGACAATAATCGCTCTTTGTGTTGAATTCAGCATATGTTATATGGTCATAAATGTATTTGACCATAGTAAGAACAGCCTCGATATTATTTGTCATATTTGGAATTTCAGCATATGAAATCATACCGCCTGTGGATTGATCTTGGAATTCGCTCTCAAAATCAAACTTGTCAAAAACATTTATATCTTCTCTGACGTCGACATGATAGCTGTTTGTGTAATAACCCTTGTCGGTGACATCCTTGATTGAGCCGAATCTTGCAAGGTCAATCTTTGCAAATCTGTTTGTGAGGCTTTCCGCCGGCGTGCCGTAGAGAGCAAATCCGATATTTGTTTCCTTCTTCCAATCGTCAACCGCTTTTCTGAGTCTTCTAATAACCTTTAAAGCAAAATCATGCCCGCCCTTTGTGTGCGTTTCTCCGGTCACTAGGATCGACGCTTCATAAAGTCCGATATATCCTAAAGATATTGTTGCATATCCGCCTTTAAGGAGTTTCGTCACCTTTTCATGCGGTTTTAAACGCGCAATTGCACCGTATTGCCAGTGAATAGGTGAAACATCACTCGTGATATTTTCCAAAAGTTCATATCTGAACATGAGTGCTTTCTTTGCAAGTTCAAGTCTCTTTTCCAATATTTCAAAATATTTCTTTTCATCTCTACCGGAAATAATACCGATTTGCGGTAGATTTAAACTGACAACGCCCATATTAAATCTTCCGTCAAATACAAAGTCCCCGTTTTCATTTTTCCAAGGCGAGAGAAAACTTCTGCATCCCATCGGTGCAAAAACATTGCCGTCATAAATTTCCCTCATCTTCTTAGCGGAAATATAATCCGGATACATTCTCTTTGCTGTACACTTTGCCGCAAGCTCAGTCAAATAATAATACTTGCTGTCCTTGTGTACATTGTGCTCATCCAAAACATAAATAAGTTTCGGGAACGCCGGAGTGACATAAACATCGGCTTCATTTTTAATACCTTCGAGTCTTTGTTTTAAAATCTCTTCAGTAATCATTGCTGCTTCTTTTTCGTATTCATAGCCCGGCTTAAAATACATGAAAAGCGTTACAAAAGGAGCTTGACCGTTTGTAGTCATAAGAGTATTTATTTGATATTGCATGGTTTGAATGCCGTCTCTCACTTCTTTTTTCGTCCGTTTCCAAGCAACTTCGCGAGCCATTTCTTCGTTCGGCTCTATCTTATAAATATTCTTTTGATCGTCGAGCGCATCTTTGAAATACTTGTCGAAACTCTTTCTTACATACGGCGCCAAAATTCTGTCGACACCGTTTATGGATTGACCGCCGTATTGTCCTGATGCAACTTGCGCAATGATTTGCGTGGTAACTGTGCAAGCAACTTGGAAACTCTTCGGCGAATCAATCTTTTTGCCGTTGATACATGTGCCGTTTTTAAGCATGTCTTCAAGATTTATAAGGCAGCAGTTAAACATCGGCTGCATTATATAGTCCATATCGTGGAAATGAATTGCGCCGCTGTCGTGCGCCATAACGATATCCGTCGGCATCAAAATTCTTCTTGCGATATCCTTTGAAACTTCGCCGGCAATCAAATCGCGTTGAGTTGAAACAATCTTCGCATCCTTGTTTGAATTTTCGTTTAAAACATTTGTGTTTGAGCGATTCAAAATTCCAACAACATCTTCATCAATTGTGTTTATTTGTCTCTTGTACTCCTGAACGGATCTGTAGCTTTCGTAAGCCTTTGCAGTTTGCACATTTCCGTATGTTATGAGTTTATAATACACCTGTTCTTCAATGCCGTGAATCGTCATCGGTTCACTAACTACCTTTGCAAATGATTCAATCTCATCTGCAATCTTTTCCGCAAGACCTTCTTCATAAATTCCCGACGAAGAATTCATAGCCTTTAAAATTGCAATTGAAATCTTCGACTTGTCAAATGGAACTCTCCTTCCATCTCTCTTAATAACTTCCATAAATCCTCCTCTTATTTGAAACCAAATACCAAGCACAGGCATTTGGTGTATAATCCCGTTTCAATTAACATTATACCCCAATATATTGTATATTGCAACAGTTCACAAACGGCTATTTTTAGTCAAAAAAGTTCTGTAAGCCTGTATCTAACAGAGATTTAAATCACAAAAAAACAGCTATAGAAAAATCCTATAACTATTTTTTAAATAATTTTATTAAAAGTCTACTATTTATCGTTTAATATTTCTATCCTCCCTGCACCGTTTTGTTTTTACCTTTCTTATAAATCAAACCGGATAGCATATAAAGTCCTAAAATCCAAACAATTTGTAGGATTAAATATTTTAATATATTTTCTGCCGGCATTATTCCCGCCATAATTTTCGCAGGAATATAATATGAATACGAAAGCGGTGACCAAAGTGAAATATTTCTTAAAATTTCCGGGAAGAAATCAATCGGTAAAACAATTCCGCCGAGCATCCACATTATGTCAAAAATCATATCTCTGAAAGTGAGCACCTGATTGAACCAAAAACTTAGAAATCCAATTATAAGTTGCACAAAAAATAAAATTGTAAATCCGAAAAATGTGGATACAATTCCGAGAAACGCCACATACAAAGTTATACTCTTTGTAAAAATTGCCAAACCTATATATAGAGCGATTGGAACAATTGAAATTACAAAGAAATTACCAAGCTTTTCGAATAATTTTAAAAGTCTGATGTCTATCGGTCTTGTCATCCAAGTTATTATGTTTCCGCTGTTTATAAGCTCCATGCTTTCGTAGCACACATACATTGCGGGTGAATAGATTATCGATAAAATATTTACTATCAAAAAATAAAGTACAATCGAGTTTAGCGTAAATCCTCTGCCGACATTTTCCAGATTTGCATATTTCCAAAAGTACCAACTTATGATAACTTGTATCGGTATAGTTATAAATCCGAAATAAAAGTCCATTTTGAATGCACTGCTGTTTAATATTCCGTTTTTAAAAAGTCTTACATATTTTTTCATCTTAATTTCCCGTCGAAACATAGTGTTTCAGTGCTTTCTTTGAGAGTAATTTAAAAATAGTACAAAGTAATATAAATCCGACTATTGATATCAAGATATACTTGCCGGCACGATTTTCACCGAACGCAATTTTCGTTGGAACTGTACTAATAAGAGTTATCGGTATCGTGTAAACAAAAAGATTATAGATAACTTTCGGAAAGATGTCCATAGGATAATTTTTTGAATCCTTAATTGAAAAAAACAATTCCCGTACATAAAATATTTTGCCGAAATAAAACGCAAGCAAGCTGAACATGCCGTAAAGCAAGCTGAAGTTTAAACTTGCAAATATTGACACAATTACCGCAAGGAGAACATTTATAATCTCAAATTTAAAACCATTTTGTGATATAAATAGGCAAACAATAAAAAATATTAAATTCAAAAAAATATACAAAAAATTCATTCTCTCAAGCAAAACCAACTTTAAAGGATTTTGCCCGCGCACCATAAACATATCAAATTCACCACTTATTATCTTATACTCCAAATCGCGAAATCCGAAAAATATTGAGTTTATTGAGATGAATAAAAAATTAAAACCGATCAGCAATAATATTTTATTATAATCCCAATTTTGAAATTTCACTCCAACGTTTTTCAAAGCTATCCAAAATATAAAATTATTAAAAATGGTTATGAGCACTCCAAAAACTGTAGAAAATGATTCAAACTTAAATTCCAACTTGTTTTTTGTATAGAGTGTCAAATATCTTTTGAGCAATTTAAAATTTTTACTTATAAAATACATACAACAGCTCCTCAAGATTCGGACTTCTAAAATAAAATTCATTCGGCGGCAATTTGTCCAAACTATGACTTTTAATCATTATAGCTTCTTTCTCAGGAATAATATATTTATACTCTCCATGATTTTCTTCCACAAAAAATCTTTTATCAATTTTTAAATCCACTTTTGAAATTAAAACCAAATTTTCATCCTGCATTTTTCTAAAATCTTCATGCGTTATATCGAGAAGCTTCCGCCCTTTGTTAATCAAAATAATGTTGTCACACAACTTTTCAACATCGACCAAATCATGTGTCGTGATTAGAATAGTCTTCCCTTCAGCTCTAATATCGTTTAGAATTTTTCTGAATGCAAGTTTCGAAGTTATGTCGAGTCCCAAAGTCGGCTCATCGTAAATCAAAAGTTCCGGCTCATTTATAAGACTTACCAAAATCTCAATTTTTATCCTTTCGCCCAAACTCATATTTCTCACCTTTTTGTCGACAAGATTTGTTGCATCTATAATTTTTGCATATTTGTTTATAGTTTTCTCATAATCTTCATCCGAAATATTATAAATATCTTTCATCAACAAAAGAGATTCCTTTGCGGCAAGATTGTACCAAAGTGAGGAACGATTTCCAAACATTATTCCATATTTTTTAGAGAGCGTTTTTATATCTTTTCCCGGATTAAATCCCATAACATTTATTTCCCCGCTGTCGGGCAATAAAATTCCGGCAATCATCTTAATTATTGTGCTTTTCCCTGCACCGTTCGGCCCGATAAGTCCGGCAATCTTGCCTTTAGATATCGAAAAACTGATATCTCTTACTCCATCTCCACCTTTATAAATCTTCGAAACATTTTTTAATTCAACATAATTCATAACTTTCTCCAATAATAAACTGTATAACAAAATTCTGATTCATCTAATAGAAACATTAATATTATTTAGCTTTTTAATGATAAGATCAAGGAATTATCCCGCTTAGGTCATTTATGTAGCATTAATTTTCAATGCATATCACTTTTAATCTACTTTAATTATACATTATTTAATGATGAAATCCAAACGTTAAAATTAATATCCACTAAAAAAACTCCTATCGGAGTCTATCCCAATAAGAGTTTTCATGTCAGTGTATTAATTACACCATTTATATTCTATTTATTTTCATTTGCAATTTTCTTTACTGCTTCTGCAACTTTTTCAGGAATTGTCATATCCATCGGATCCGGAATAACGTGGTCAGCGTCAAGTTCGTCTCCGACAATGTCTGCAATTGCGTGTGCAGCTGCCATATTCATTTCAGGAGTGATTTTCTTTGCACGTGCATCGAGAGCTCCTCTAAAGAGTCCTGGGAAACACAATACATTATTTATTTGGTTAGGGAAATCTGAACGACCGGTTCCAACAACCTTTGCGCCAGCTTCTTTTGCTTCGTCAGGATAAATTTCAGGAACTGGGTTTGCCATTGCGAAAATGATTGCATCCTTGTTCATGCTCTTTACCATTTCCTTTGTAACAGCACCTGCAACGCTTACTCCGATAAATATATCTGCCCCTTTCATTGCATCTGCAAGAGTTCCTTTTTCGTTGTTTTCATTTGTAATTTCAGCAACTTCGTTTTTAAGCCAGTTGTTTCTTTCGTTTCCTCTGTAAACAATTCCCTTTGAGTCGAGAATCAAAATGTGTTTAACACCCAAATCTCTCATCATTTTAAGAATCGCAACACCTGCTGCACCGCATCCGTTTATGACAACTTTTACATCTTCAGCTTTTTTGCCTACAACTTTAAGTGCATTTATAACACCGGCGGTAACAACGATAGCAGTTCCGTGTTGGTCATCGTGGAAAACAGGGATGTCGAGTTCTTCAACGAGTCTTCTTTCAATTTCAAAACATCTCGGAGCAGCAATGTCTTCAAGATTTATGCCTCCAAATGTAGGTGCAATCATTTTAACTGTTTCAATGATTTTTTCGGTGTCTTGCGAATCCACCAAAATAGGAAAAGCATCTACATTTCCAAAATGTTTGAACAAAATTGATTTTCCTTCCATAACAGGCATGCCGGCTTCTGCGCCGATATTACCAAGACCCAAAACCGCTGAGCCGTCTGTAACAACAGCTACGAGATTACCCTTTGCGGTGTATTTGTATACATCTTCTTTGTTTTCCGCAATCTTTTTGCATGGTTCAGCAACACCAGGTGTGTATAAAAGTGCCAAATCATCTTTTTTGGTTAACGGATATTTGGATTCAACCTTAATTTTGCCCTTATAATCTTCGTGTAATTTTAGTGCCTTTTCCTTGTAATCATGTGTTTCGCTCATTCTCTCAAAAACCTCCTCAATAGAAACTCTATTAACATTTATATTTTGTGTGTAAAACTCCTCAAAAACTTCATCCAGTATCGTAAAATATTCTATTTCCCCTGTACCGAGAAGTGTTGAAATTATCGTGGAAAATCCACCGGCATCAGCCGCTTCCAAATCCGCCCTCACATTGAGTCCTGAGTTTTTCAGCCTATTTTGCAAATTCAGAAAACTCCTTTTCATAAGCTCATATTCCAAAGCTCCGGTGCTTATTCTCGAACATTTTCTACCCTTGTACGGATTGTTTAAAGGTCTGTCCAAAATCAACCGAATCTTCTTGTTTCTGTCGCTTAAAATTTCCGGAACCTCTAACCTGTCTATGTAGTAGACATTTAATCCAAGCGGTTTCAGTTCATTGTCGTTCTTGTCAAAAAACTTGAACCCGAACTCCGAAAGAAATCCCATTCCAAAATCAGTCGTATTAAGAAATCTCACATCCAAATATACTATATCATAAAATTCAAATAATTTCAAAATCTCTTTTCCAACTAAAGTAGAAGCGTCCTTGAGCTTTATTTTGCCACCTTCGTGAGGCGTGTACAGAACAGACCTTTCGTTTATTATATCTATATCTTTTATATTTACACATTTATTTCCAAAAAAATAAATTCTATCTATCATCAGAATCTTCCTCTCAATTATATATACCCCATTAACAGTAATATTCACATTTTTTAAAACAAAGAACGAAATTTCGGATAAAAAATATATTCCAAATACTGCTTTTTTATGCTATAATAGTTTATGAGGTGATTCATTTGAAGAAATATATGACAAGAGATTCAATAAAAAGTTATTTACTTATTTTAGTCGGAATTACAATGGTCGGTCTAGGAGTGCACTTCTTCCACTCGCCATTTCACTTGGCGGTCGGTGGCGCGTACGGTATCGGTGTTGTGCTCTCTGAATTTACCGGACTTCAACCGGGAGACATAATGTTAATTGTTAACGGAGTATTATTTATTCTCGCATTTTTACTTATCGGCGCCTCATTCGGCGTAAAGACTATTCTTGCAAGTCTCGGTACATCCGGCGTTGTCAAAATTCTAGAATTTATTGCACCAAATCCGAAGAGCTTGTCCGGCGACATAATGCTCGATTTAATGTGCGGTGTTATTTTATCCGCAATCGGTATCGGAATCGTTTTTAACCAAGGTGCATCAACCGGCGGAACCGACATTTTGGGAAAAATTGTAAATAAATTTACAGGTGTCGACATAGGAAAAGCCGTTTTGTATTGCGACTTTTTAATCACTCTCGGCGCAACTTTGGCATATGGACCGAAAACCGGACTCTACTCGCTATTCGGCGTTGTTATAAATGGACTTATTATCGACTATGTAATTGACGGTATGAATATGGCAAAGGAAGTCACAATTGTTGCTGACGACCCGGCTCCAATAGTCCACTTTATACATCACGAACTTATTAAAACATGTACTCTCTACGATGCGCACGGAGCTTATAGCGGCAAACCGAAACAAGTCATAGTAACAATTCTCGACAGAAGAAGCTATGTACAATTAAAAGAATTTTTAAAATCTTCCGACCAAAAAATATTTACATGGATAAAAAATTCATCCGAAGTGCACGGCGAAGGCTTTAGAGCAATAGAATAACAAAAAAGCATGATTGAATTTACAAAACGTAAATCATCATGCTTTTATTTTTACTCATAACGAAAATTACACCAAATAAGTTAAGCAAGTATAAATTCTACATATATACTCAATCTTATCTTTATTACTTAAAGAATTCTTCGTATAAATCCTTTTCACTCGATTTTATTCCTTCGAGCGTTACATTTGGTTTTAGAACTTCTCTTTCTTTCATATCTTCGACCTTGTATGAGTTGTCCTTGTCTTTAATAATCTTTACGAGCAGAACGCTCTTGACACTCTCCTCTTCGCCTTTATAAATCTCTATATAAACCGTATCAGAGATATCAACGTCCGGCGCCCACCAAAATTCATCTCCGGAATTTAGTTTCAAACTTTTCACATACTCATGCGGGCTTTTTAAAAATACAAATCTTTCTTTTGTTTCAATATAATACTTTTCGTTTTCTCCCTTCAATTTAAACCCTGTGTTTAAATCGAAATCAGCTATTGCAAAATGCGGATTGTTTTCAAAATTATCCACTGAAAGCTCTGTCTCTTTTCCAAAAACGCTGTCCGATTTTCCGCACGATGTTATAATAAGACTCACAATAATAAGCACTAAAAGCAAACTTTTATTTTTCATAATAATTTCTTCTCCTTTGTTATTCGCAAGTTAGACCGGCTAAATCCAATCGAAAATTTTTACATCTAAGCATTTTTCTTAAAAACAATTGTGTAATTAAGAAGCGAGCCGATTCCTGTTTTCTCATTCCCGACCGGAACTATTTGAACCAACTCATAACCTTCTTCCGCTTTTTCTGTGATGATTTTCTTGCATTCTTCAAATGTATCTGTTCTTCCTGCTTTTAATCCGCCTTTAATCGGCACTTCAACAAATTCGTATTTAAACATCTTCTCCTCCATATTTATAATTGATTTAATTTTATTATACTCTACTCCAAAAAAATTTTCAAATTGATATTATCAGCGTTTTATAAATACTCCATAATTTTTTAATACATATAGAAAAAGACTCTTTTAAAATCAATTAAAAGAGTCTTTTATACTACATACCTTTATCTTCTTTATCCTGTCTTCTTAGTTCTCTCAATATTTCAGTCATTGAAAGGTCACCTAAAATTTCAGGTTCTTCGATTCTTTCTTCAGGTTCTTCATGTTCTTTGATATATAGAGGATCATCTTCCGCAAGCGGAACTTTCACGTTCATATATCTCTTCATACCGGTTCCGGCAGGAATTGTCATACCGATAATAACATTTTCCTTGAGTCCTACGAGATGATCTTCCTTGCCCTTTATTGCTGCATCCGCCAAGATTCTTGTAGTTTCTTGGAATGATGCTGCGGATAAGAACGAATCAGTTGCAAGAGATGCTTTTGTGATACCGAGAAGTGCTCTTTCGCCTGTTGCAGGAATCTTTCCTTCAGCTTGGAGTTCCTTGTTTTGTTCTCTGAATTCATAGAGCGAAACAAGTGTGCCCGGAATGAATGTGCTGTCTCCGGCATCATCAATTCTGACACGTGAGAGCATTTGTCTAATGATGATTTCAACGTGCTTGTCGTTGATATCAACCCCTGACATTCTATATGTTCTTTGAACTTCCTTAACAATATATCTTTCAACGCCTTTGACGCCTTCAATTTTAAATATATCGTGTGGGTTAATAGAACCTTCCGTTAGCGGGTCTCCCGCATTTACAACGTCGCCTTCGTGAACCTTTAGAGTCGAACCGAAAGCAATTTGATATACTTTGGATTCTTCTTCATTTTCAACTATAACTTCACGTTTCTTTTCGTCACCGGCAAGTGTAACCTTTCCTGAGATTTCAGTTATAACAGCAACCCCTTTAGGTTTTCTTGCTTCGAAAAGTTCTTCAACTCTCGGCAAACCTTGTGTGATATCGTCTGCCTTAGCAACACCGCCGGAGTGAATGGTTCTCATTGTAAGCTGAGTTCCAGGTTCACCGATTGATTGTGCTGCAACGATTCCGACTGCTTCACCGATGTCAACTCTGTTTCCGTTTGCAAGGTTTTTACCATAACATTTTGAACATACACCGTGTTTTGCGTTACATTGAAGAACAGATCTTACTTTAACACTTTCGATTCCGATATCTTGGATATGTTTTGCCATTTTTTCGGTTATGAGTTCATCTTTTGTGCATATGACTTCCCCGGTATTCGGGTCAACAATATCCTCAAACGGGTATCTTCCTTCAAGTCTGTCTTTCAATTCTTCAATGACTTCATTTCCGTCTTTAAAGGTTGTAATTTCGATATAGCCGTCTGTGTGGCAATCGTCTTCACGAACGATAACATCTTGAGAAACGTCAACCAAACGACGTGTCAAATATCCTGCGTCGGCAGTCTTTAGAGCCGTATCGGAAAGTCCTTTTCTAGTACCGTGTGATGAAATAAAGAATTCCATAACCGAAAGTCCTTCACGGAAGTTTGACTTAATTGGAATTTCAACGGTCTTACCTGTTGAAGATGCCATAAGTCCACGCATACCTCCGAGCTGTCTGATTTGGTTCTTAGAACCACGAGCTCCGGATGTTGCCATCAAATAAATGTTGTTGTCGTGCGGCAAAACTTCCATAAGTTCGTCCGTAACCTTGTCGGTTGCATCGTTCCAAATATCAATTACTTGAGAATATCTTTCTTCTTCAGACATTCTACCGCGTCTATATAATTTTTGAACTTTATCAACTTCTTTTTGAGCTTCGTCGATAATGCTTTGCTTTGTTTCAGGAACTGTAACGTCGCTCATAGAAACCGATATAGCTGATAATGTTGAATATTTATAGCCTGTAGCCTTGATATAATCAAGAACTTCAGCCGTTATATTATTTCCGTGTTTATTGAAGCATGCATCGATGATTGAAACAAGTCCTTTCTTGTTTACAACCTTATCAACTTCCAAACTGAACGGATCTTTTTCTCTGTCGACAAATCCTAAGTCTTGCGGAATTCTTTGGTTGAAGATAAATCTTCCGCATGTTGATTCAACGGTTTTAAATCTGCCGTCTTCAAGATAAACTCTAACTCTTACTCTGTCTTGAAGGGTTATCTTTCTATTAAATAGAGCTACAATCATTTCATCGTAGTCTTTGAAAGAGTGAATTTCGTCTTGCGGCGTGAATCTGTCCATTGTGAGATAGAAGCATCCGAGAACCATGTCTTGAGACGGAGCGGTGATTGGCTTTCCGTCCTTCGGTGCTAAAATGTTGTTTGTTGAAAGCATCATAAGTCTTGCTTCCGCTTGTGCTTCAACAGAAAGCGGAAGGTGAACAGCCATTTGGTCTCCGTCGAAGTCAGCGTTAAACGGTGTACATACGAGCGGATGAAGTTTAATAGCCTTGCCTTCAACAAGCACCGGTTCAAATGCTTGAATACCAAGTCTGTGAAGTGTCGGAGCACGGTTTAAAAGTACCGGGTGGTCCTTGATAACCTTTTCAAGTTCATCCCAAACTTCACTGTCCATTCTTTCAATCATACGTTTTGCATTTTTAATGTTGTGTGCCTTCTTTGACTTCACAAGTTCGTGCATAACAAAAGGTTTAAAGAGTTCAAGTGCCATTGTCTTCGGAAGTCCGCATTGATAGAACTTGAGTTCAGGTCCTACAACGATAACGGAACGTCCTGAATAGTCTACACGTTTACCGAGAAGGTTTTGACGGAAACGTCCTTGTTTACCCTTTAACATATCATTCAAACTCTTGAGCGGTCTGTTTCCCGGACCTGTGACAGGTCTTCCGCGTCTGCCGTTGTCAATCAAAGCGTCAACAGCTTCTTGGAGCATTCTCTTTTCGTTTCTTACGATAATTTCAGGTGCACCAAGTTCCAAAAGTCTCTTTAATCTATTATTTCTGTTGATTACACGTCTGTATAAATCATTTAAGTCGGAAGTTGCAAAACGTCCACCGTCGAGTTCAACCATAGGTCTTAAATCCGGCGGAATGACCGGAAGTGCGTCGAGAATCATCCATTCCGGCTTGTTGCCGCTCAGTCTGAAAGCTTCGACAACTTCAAGACGTCTTGTGATTCTTACTCTTTTTTGTCCGGTTGCACCGACAAGTTCTTCCTTAAGTTCCTTTGAAATTTTTTCAGGATCAACTTCCATCAAAAGTTCTTTGATTGCTTCAGCGCCCATTCCTGCCCTGAATCCTCCCGGGAACTTCTTTGAATATTCATCATATTCCTGTTCGGTCAAAAGTTCTTGTTTGACAAGATTTGTTTCACCCGGATCAAGCACGACATAGTTCGCAAAATATAGAACCTTTTCAAGATTTCTCGGGCTCATATCCAAAATGAGTCCCATTCTTGAAGGAATTCCCTTAAAATACCAGATGTGTGAACATGGGGAAGCAAGCTCTATGTGTCCCATTCTTTCACGACGAACTTTTGCCTTTGTTACCTCAACTCCGCATCTATCACAGACTACTCCCTTGTAACGAATTCTCTTGTACTTACCGCAATGACATTCCCAGTCTTTGGTAGGTCCGAAAATTCTTTCGCAAAAAAGACCCTCTTTTTCAGGTTTAAGTGTCCTGTAATTTATTGTCTCCGGTTTTTTTACCTCGCCATAAGACCAGGAGCGAATTTTTTCCGGAGATGCGAGTCCAATTTTTATTGATTCAAAATTTTCTGTTTCGAACAAATTATGCCTCCCTTTTATTCTGATTCATCTTCATCAAAATATTCCAAGTCGTCATCGACTTCGTAGTCATAGCTTTCGTCGCTATCATCTTCTTGTTCCTTCAAATCTTCCAGACTTACTTCCTTTTCATCCTCTTCGGAATCTTCAATTCCGTAATCTGAATAAGAGCTAATTGAACTCATTTCATTTGTAATCTCATTTAAATCGGTCGGTTCATCGTCCAAATACTCTTTTAATTCTATTTCATTTTTATTTTCATCCAAAACTTTAACATCAAGCGCAAGGGATTGAAGTTCTTTGATTAAAACCTTGAAACTTTCCGGAATTCCCGGTTCAGGAATATTTTCACCCTTTACAATTGCTTCATATGTCTTAACACGTCCGACAATATCGTCTGATTTTACAGTGAGCATTTCTTGAAGCACATGGCTTGCGCCGTAACCTTCAAGAGCCCAAACTTCCATTTCCCCGAATCTTTGACCGCCGAATTGGGCTTTACCGCCGAGCGGTTGTTGTGTAACAAGTGAGTATGGTCCTGTTGAACGAGCGTGAATCTTTTCGTCGACCATGTGGTGGAGTTTAACCATATACATGTATCCGACTGTTGCAGGTCTGTCAAAAGGAAGACCTGTTCTTCCGTCTCTAACCTCAATCATACCCGTCTTCGGATAGCCTGCTTCTTCGAGCGATTCAATAATATCATTTTCATTTGCCCCGTCAAAAACAGGTGTTTCAACATAGATACCGAGTTTCTTTGCAGCAAGTCCCAAGTGGACTTCCAAAACTTGTCCAAGATTCATACGTGACGGAATACCTTGTGGGTTCAAACAAATTTGAAGCGGTGTGCCGTCCGGTAAATAAGGCATATCTTCTTCAGGAAGAATTCTTGAAATAACCCCCTTGTTTCCGTGGCGTCCGCACATCTTGTCTCCGACCATAATCTTTCTCTTCGTCGCAACATAAACTCTTACGCTTCTATTTACTCCCGGTGGCAATTCGTCTCCGGCTTCTCTTGTGTAATTTCTAACGTCGACAACAATTCCAGTTTCTCCGTGTGGAACTTTTAAAGAAGTATCTCTTACTTCTCTTGCTTTTTCACCGAAAATTGCTCTTAAAAGTCTTTCTTCCGGAGCAAGTTCCGTTTCACCCTTAGGCGTAACCTTTCCTACGAGGAAATCTCCTGATGTTACTTCGGCGCCGATTCTAATAATGCCTTCTTCATCCAAATCTTTGAGCATATCTTCGCCGACATTTGGAATGTCTCTCGTAATTTCTTCAGGGCCTAGCTTTGTATCTCTTGAATCGAGTTCGTATTCTTCAATATGAACCGATGTTAAAACGTCGTCAACAACAAGCTTTTCGTTAATCAAAATAGCGTCTTCGTAGTTATAGCCTTCCCAAGTCATAAATCCGATAAGAACGTTTTTACCGATTGCCATTTCTCCGCCGTTTGTTGACGGACCGTCAGCAATAACGTCACCCTTTTCAACTCTCTCGCCTTCGTGAACTATAGGACGTTGATTCAAAGTTGTACCTTGGTTTGAACGGATAAACTTGCTTATAGAATAAGAATCTTTCTTTCCGTCATCTGTCGCTATAACGATGCCTGTTGAGTCAACAGATTCGACAACTCCGGTGTTTTTCGCAATAATAACTACTCCCGAGTCAACCGCAGCCTTGTATTCGATACCCGTTCCGACAATAGGTGCCTCCGTTGTTATAAGAGGAACCGCTTGACGTTGCATGTTTGCACCCATGAGCGCACGTTTTGCGTCATCTTTTTCAAGGAACGGAATTAGAGCTGTACCCACAGAAACAATTTGTTTCGGTGAAACGTCCATATAATCGACATCTTCTCTTTTAAATACGTCGATAATACCCTTGTGTCCACGAGCGACAACTCTTTCTTCAATAAATCTGCCGTTTTCGTCGACCTTTTCATTTGATTGTGCGATGACCATTTCGTCTTCTTCATCCGCCATCAAATAATCTATTTCATCGGTTACAATACCTTCCGGCTTTTTAACCTTTCTGTATGGTGCTTCAATAAAACCATATTCATTTATCCTTGCATATGTTGTAAGCGAAGTCATAAGACCGATATTCGGTCCTTCAGGCGTTTCAATAGGACACATTCTTCCGTAGTGTGAATTGTGAACGTCTCTTACTTCAAAGCCCGCTCTATCTCTTGAAAGTCCTCCCGGTCCGAGAGCCGACATCTTTCTCTTGTGAGTGAGCTCCGACAAAGGATTTGTTTGGTCCATAAATTGTGAAAGTTGCGATGAACCGAAAAATTCCTTAATGCTTGCAACGAGCGGTCTTATATTTATGAGGGCTTGAGGAGTTGCGTAGTCCATATCTTGAATCGTCATTCTTTCTCTTACAACTCTTTCCATTCTGGAGAGTCCAATTCTAAATTGATTTTGTAAAAGTTCGCCGACGCATCTTATTCTACGGTTTGCCAAGTGGTCAATATCATCGGTTGTGCCGACGCCTTCAAATAATAACAGCTCGTAGTTTACACTTGCTACAACATCTGAAATAAGAATATGTTTCGGATAAAGCTTTCTGTAATTTTGTACAACAGCTTTTTCCAAATCTTCTTCTTCCAAAATATCCATCATTGCAGGATAATATACTTTTTCTTTTATTCCATATTTTTCAAGATCTATTTTGTCCTTGAAGACTGCTGTGTCAACACACCAGTTTCCTACGATTTTAAGTTTCTTTCCGGCATGCAAAATAAACACAGAATTTATTCCTGCGTCTTCAATTCTCTTCGCATCCTCCGCCGTCAAAACTTGTCCTTCCTCATACAGAACTTCGCCTGTATTCGGGTCGACAACATCTTCTGCAAGGGTTAAATTTTTTATTCTGTTTGCTAAACCAAGCTTTTTATTGAGTTTATATCTTCCGACTTTTGCTAAATCATATCTCTTGTAGTCGAAGAACATATTGTACAAAAGACTTGTTGCGGATTCTTCCGTTGCAGGTTCTCCCGGTCTCAGTCTTTTATAAATTTCAATAACGGCTTCGCTCTTGTTCTTTGAAGGGTCTTTTTCAAATGTCTTTTGAAGAACTTCAAAATCTCCGACCGCTTCAATAATATCTTCATTTGATTCTATTTCAAATGCACGAAGAAGTGTCGTCAATGGAACCTTTCTGGTTCTGTCTACACGAACACTCAAACTTCCCGTAGTGTCTGTTTCGTATTCAAGCCATGCTCCTCTGTTAGGAATAACTTGAGCGTTAACTTGCAAATTACCGTTTTTATCGAAACTTGAAGTGTAATAAGCACCCGGACTTCTTACAAGCTGGCTGACGATAACTCTCTCAGCACCGTTTATAATAAAAGTCCCGGTCTTTGTCATAAGAGGTAAATCTCCCATGAAAACCTCTTGTTCCTTGACTTCTCCCGTTTCTTTGTTTATAAGTCTCACCTTTGCGCGAAGCCCTGCGGAATAGTTTGCATCACGCATTCTCGCCTCGGATTCGGTGTACTTAAGCTTGTCATCAAGTTTGTAATCGACAAATTCCAGAATAAGATTTCCTGCATAATCTTCAACCGGACTCACGTCGTCAAAAACTTCCTTTATTCCATGTTCTATGAACCATTCGTAAGACTCTGTTTGAACTTCCAAAAGATTTGGCATCTCAAGAGCTTCGTTGACTCTGGAATAACTCATTCTTGTTCTTTTACCATACTGTACAGGATGTACCATGTATTATATTCACCCCTCACAAAAATATATGAAACCAACCAAAAGACCGTAACAATTGCTTAACCGACAGAACTGACAAGTCGCCAAAAAGCCGCTCCGGTCAAGTACGACAGCAAAGTTTATCTTTTGTCGGCCCCTTCCAATACATAGCGGAATCTTAAAAAATAGTGAGAATAATCCACTTTTATATTCATCTTCTTATGATATCACAAAAAAAATCTTTTGTCAAGCAAAACAAATAGGTTTTCTAATATTTATTTTATTATTTTTGTCTATATCCGTTCATTATTTCTTCTAAAATTTCAGGACTTGTTTTCGGAGTGTACGAAAGAGCATTCGCACCGGCATTTATCGTCGCCATAATGTGTTCATCTGTATGACCGCTCGTTGCAATTATTGGAAATTCGTTTCCAACCTTCTTCCTTACTTCTCTGACGAGTTCAGGTGTACGCTTTCCGCCGGCGACATTTAAAATTCTTGCGCCCGCTTCAATTTTTCCCAATACATCGTCATTTATACTTGCGATAGTTGTGACAATAGGAATATCTACATATTCAGCCATAGCTTTTATTACGTCATTTTGCATCGGTGCATTTACAACAACTCCGAACGCTCCATGAAGCTCCGCTTGAAACGCAATTTCAATTGCTCGAGGTCCGGACGTAATTCCTCCGCCAACTCCTACAAAAACAGGAACCGGCGCAACGTCAAGAATTGCTCTTGTAATCGAAAGCTCCGGAGTGAAAGGATAGACTGCCATAACCGCTTCCGCATTGTTGTTTCTAATAATTGCAACATCCGTTGTGAACATCAAACTCTTGATCCTTCTGCCCATAATATTTATCCCGGAACACCTGTAAGCCACTTCAGGCATCATTTGCACATGGCGTCTCAAGTTTGTCTCAACACTTGGTATGTATCTTCTCGTTTTGTTGTCCATGTCCATAACATTTACAATACAATCGTCTTTTTCAATATCAGTATAATCCACTTTTTCTTCTTCATTTTCAAGTTCTTTATATTCCATATTACCTCCTAAAAAAAGAAAAGCGTCCCAAAAGGGACGCTAAATTTTAAAACCTATAGTTTACCTACCAAATCAATGCCCGGTGTCAAAGTGTCATCGCCAGGTTGCCATTTTGCAGGACATACTTTGTCGCCGTGTTCGAAAACAAATTGGCTTGCTTCAACTTTTCTCAAAAGACTCAAAGCATCACGGCCGATTCCCATATCGTGGATTTCATATGCTGAAACCTTTAGATCTGGATTTATAATGAATGTTCCTCTTAGATTTTGTCCTTCTTCAGGAACATAAACTCCGAACATATCTCCGAGTTGTCTTGTTCTGTCGGAAAGCATTGTGTATTTGATTTTTGCAATTGAAGGACTTGCGTCTTGCCATGCTTTGTGAACAAATTCAGAGTCTGTTGAAACTGAATAGATGTCACATCCGATTTTTTGGAATTTTTCGTAATTTTCAGCCAAGTCTTCAAGTTCTGTAGGGCAAACGAATGTAAAGTCTCCCGGATAGAAGAAAAATACACTCCATTTTCCTTTTAGATCATCCTTTGAAACTTCAAAGAATTCTCCATCTTTATATGCAGTAACGGTGAAATCACCAATTTCTTGCCCAATCATATTTTCGATAAATAAATCTGATAACATTTTATTCCTCCTTAATATTAATTATGGTTATAACAACCATTCCATTAATATATATACCCCACAAAAAACAATTTAAACAAGTTTATTTTTTCCCGAGAAGAGTTCCGAAAATCCCTCTCATAAGCTCATTTCCAATTTTGCGACTTGCGGTCCCAACCATCGAATTTATTACTTTTCCTCCGAATTTTTCAAGCTCGCTTCTATTCTTTTTCCTTTCCCTCTCAAGTCTCTCCTCTTCTTTCCTAATCCTTTCCGCTTCTTTTCTCGAAAGTTCTTCCTCTTTTATTCTTGCTTTTTCCTGTTCGAGTTTTTCCTGTTCAGCTTCAATTCTCTTTCTCTCTTCTAGAAGCACTTCATACGCGGACACTCTATCTATCATATCCTTGTATTTTGACATAATAATAGATTCATTCGAAAAAGTTTTAATATCTTCCGCACTCATCGTACCGAAGGAACTCATCGGCGGCATAATAAGAGCCTTTTCCGTCACTTGCGGAAGCCCCTTTTCATCGAGACATGAAACAAGTGCCTCCCCACTCTTCATATTTGTTAACGCCGACTCAATATCAAGATTCGGATTTTCTCTAAAATTCATCGCCGTATCTTTTATCATCTTTCTATCCTTCGGAGTGAATGCTCTCAAAGCGTGTTGGATTTTATTTCCAAGTTGTGAAAGTACATCCTCCGGAATGTCCCCCGGGCTTTGAGTAACAAAAAATACACCTACACCCTTTGAGCGGATAAGCTTTATGACTTGAAGAAGTTTATCTTTTAAAACCTTGCTTCCTTGACTGAAAATAAGGTGCGCTTCATCAAAGAAGAACAACATCTTTGGAATTTCCAAATCTCCAACTTCAGGAAGAATTTCATAAATCTCTGACAAAAACCAAAGAAGAAATGTCGTATAGAGTTTCGGACGTTGAAATAAAACTTTTGAATTTAAAATATTAATTATGCCCTTTCCATCAGGCGTCTTTTTCATCAAATCGTTCACATCAAGAGCCGGCTCACCGAAAAACTTCTCCGCTCCTTCATTCTCCAAAACCAAAAGCGCACGGTTTATAGCGCCTACCGATTGCGGAGAAATGTTGCCGTATTCCGCACGAAGCTCTTTGCTATGTTCAGAAATATAATTTAGCATTGACTTTAAATCCTTAAAATCCAAAATCAAGAGTCCTCTTTCATCGGCAACTTTAAAGGCGATATTTAAAATTCCGGTTTGAACATCGTTAAGTTCCAATAAATTCGAAAGCAAAATCGGTCCCAAATCCGAAACAGTTGCCCTTATAGGCACTCCAAAATCCTCCAAAATATCCCATGATTGAACAGGAAAACCTTGGAACTTAAAATTTTCATCACCTATAAAATTTAATCTTTCAGTTATCTTTTCATTTTCTTCCCCGGCAATATGTAGTCCGTACAAATCTCCCTTTACATCCGGAATAAAAACCGGAATCCCAAGCATCGACGCTCTTTCCGCAATAACCTTTAAAGTCGTGGTCTTTCCCGTTCCGGTCGCTCCCGCAATAAGACCGTGCCTATTTAGCATTTCCGATTTAATAAAAACTTGATTTTCGCCCTTTCCTATAAGAATATCCGTCATATTAACACCCCCATCTAATTATATGTATAAATCGAATTAAAAGTCAATAGTGTTAATTATTCTTATTATTGGGTATATCATAATAAAGAGGTGATTATATGACAAAAATATCTGTACTTAATTTAGTGCCAAAATATAAAGACGAAACTATGACCGAATCTTTTGAAAGAGCTGTCGCATTGGCACAATTTGCAGACAAACACGATTTCTTAAGATATTGGGTTGCAGAACACCACAACAGCCCGGGTGTGCTAAGCTCCGCAACAGAAATTATTCTTGCGCATCTTGCCGACCACACAAAGAGAATAAGAATCGGAGCCGGTGGAGTAATGCTTCCAAACCACACAGTTTTCCAAGTTGCTGAAAAATACGGAACACTTGAAGCACTATTTCCGGGAAGAATAGACTTGGGCGTCGGAAGAGCTCCGGGAACTGACATTGAAACTGCAAAACTTATCTACAGAAATACCTATCATTTGGAAAGCTTCCAAAAAGCAATTGAAGAACTTTTGGACTATTTCTCAAAAGAAGCACGCGACTTCAAAGTTGCACCATATCCTGGAGTAGGAACAAACGTACCTGTCACAATTTTAGGAAGCTCGCTCGACTCGGCAACTGTTGCTGCTGAACTCGGACTTCCGTATTCATTCGCAGGACACTTTGCACCACACACAGTCGAAGCTGCATTTAAACTATATAGAAGAAATTTCAAACCAAGTAAATATCTTGATAAACCATACACAATGCTCGGACTTTCGGCAAACATTGCCGACAACAAAACCGACGCAGATGAGCTCGAATTCCACGCAATTCAAGTATTCTTACAAATACTAGACGTAAAAAACAGAGCGGAATTCGAAAAAATAAATCCTGATGAAGCGCCGGAGCTCACATCGATGCAAAAATTTGCGCTAAGAACAATGCGCGGACTTCACATCGGCGGAGACAAGGACGAAGCATCAAGGCAATGGAGAGAGCTCAAGGAAAAATATCAACCGGACGAACTTATCGCCGTTTGCTATATCCCTGAATATGAAAAACTTGAAAAATCATACGAAATGCTCGAAGACATTGTTCTAAACGACTAAAAAAGGCCCCTCACGGGGTCTTTTAAAATACATTATTTTCTATTAGTAACCTTACTATCTCTTCCAACTTTTCTCTGTCAGCTTCATTAAAACGATTTAAACTATAGGAGTCCAAATCGAGCACTCCTATTTTTTTGTCATTACATATTATCGGAACAACAATTTCAGATTTTGACAATGAATCACACGCAATATGTCCCGGAAACTTTTCTACATCCGGAACAACTAACGTTCTCCCCTCTTCAAAAGCCGTTCCACAAACACCGCTTCCGATTTTTATCCTGTTGCACGCAGCCTTTCCTTGAAACGGCCCCAAAACAAGTTCTCCATCTTTTTCAATATAAACCCCCGCCCAACTAACATCCGGTAGCTCCTTTATAAAAGCCATAGTGTTGCACAAATTTGCAAGCTTATCGCTTTCCTTATGAAGTTGGAGCTTAATATTAAAAATAATTCTTTCGTAATCCATATTCCACCTCATTATATATTATAACTTATAAAAAGAAAAAATTGAAGTTTATATAATCAGTGAAAGACATGACTGAAAATATTATCATAAACATCATTTTATCACTTTGTTTGATTATAAGTATAATATAAGGGTATTAATAAAGCAGATACAAGAAAACTTGTATATTATTAAATTAAAAGGAGGAAATATGAGTAAGGATTCAAAAAAAGACAAGAAAATGGAAAACCCTATGGACAAGAACGGTCTCGGTGAAGATCTTCCATCAAGAAACGACACTGTCCTAAAACACAAAATGAGAAGAGCTGCCGGCGCTCCGGTTGACAACAACGATGACTCGATGACCGCAGGAAAAAGAGGCCCTCTTTCAATTCAAGACCTATGGCTTTTTGAAAAACATGCGCACTTCAACAGAGAGCTCATTCCTGAAAGAAGAATGCACGCCAAAGGTTGGGGAGCATTTGGAAAATTTACTGTCACAAATGACATAACAAAATACACATGTGCAAAACTCTTTGAAAAAGTAGGAAACACATGTGAAGTATTTACAAGATTCTCTCTTGTTGCAGGTGAATCAGGATACGCCGACGCCGACAGAGACATAAGAGGATTTGCTGTAAAATTTTATACAGAAGACGGAAACTGGGACCTTGTAGGAAACAACACTCCTGTGTTTTTCTTTAGAGACCCGATGAAATTTATCGATTTGAACCACGTTGTAAAAAGAGACCCGAAAACGCATAGAAGAAATCCTACTGCAAACTGGGACTTCTGGACCTCGCTTCCCGAAAGTCTCCTCCAAGTTACAATTACAATGAGTGACAGAGGAATTCCTTCATCGTTCAGATATATGCACGGCTTCGGCTCGCACACATACTCAATGTACAACAAAGATAAAGAGAGAGTTTGGGTAAAATATCATTGGAGAAGTGAACAAGGAATTCAAAACTATACTGATCAGGAATCGGAAGTTGTTAACGGAAAAGAACCAGACTCAAACGGTAAAGACCTCTTTGAAGCAATCGAAAAGAAAATGTACCCGAAATGGAAACTCTACATCCAAGTTATGACCGAGGAACAAGCTGAAAAACATCCTGTAAATCCATTTGACATTACAAAAATGTGGCTTAAAGAAGACTATCCATTAATCGAAGTTGGTGAAATGGAACTAAACAGAAATCCTGAAAACTACTTCCAAGATGTTGAACAAGCAGCATTCTCTCCTGGAAACATAATACCTGGACTTGGACTTTCTCCGGACAGACTGCTTCAAGCGAGAACATTCTTCTATATGGATGCGCAAAACTACCGTCTCGGAATAAATCATAACCAAATTCCTGTAAACAGTCCAAAGGGAGTAAAACATCCTCATGACTTCCACAGAGATGGGCAAATGAGAGTTGATGGAAATAAAGGTGCTGAAATACATTATGAACCGAACAGCTTCGGCGCATGGGAAGACAGCCCTGAAACAGAACTTCCGACAGATAAAGGCGGCGACGTCAAACGCTACGACTATAGAGAAGACGACCACGACTACTTCACGCAACCAGGAATGCTTTTCAACAACATGACCGACGAACAAAAACTTGTTCTTTGCGAAAATACTGCACGTGCAATGAAGGATGCAACACTGCAAATAAAACATCGTCACATCAGAAACACATACAAAGCTGACCCTGAATATGGAAAAGGCGTTGCAAAAGCTCTAGGCATCAATATAAAAGACGTCGACCTTGAAATGGAAGGCTCCGTTTCAAGAGAATCTTATGAACGTGACCGTATGAAAGATAAGGACAAAGATGTCCCGACAAAACCAAGCATGCCTGAAAGTGCAAAAGACCTTCCACCTGAAGGAAGAGACACAAACGCTAGTGACCCTAAAAAACTTAGCGATTGGAAAACCGACCCGCAATTGCTATAAATTTATAAACCTAAAAAAAGCGGCGTAAATTCGCCGCTTTTTGGTTGCTTTCGTTAAATTTAACGAACTTATTATTCATTTATGCATGTGAATTATCTAGTGAATGATTTCTCGTATGAGTCCATTTTTTAATATATAAGGTTTTGTGTATAAGCGCAATTTTTTTACATAAAAATATCTATGGAGAGCCTTACGCATCCATAGATATTATAAATCCTAAAACCTTTATTAAAATGGTCAGACTTTAATATTTAGGCTTTTTCACTAAAACCATTTCTATATTTTAGACACAAAAATTATGAGACATTTCCATCTCCTCTATATTTTAATTTTTCGATAAAATTGATGAATAACACGAAGTGCAGAATTTTTACTGCC
>UQFH01000012.1 GCA_900540185.1 uncultured Eubacteriales bacterium | reverse complement strand
TTTTAGTATAGGATGTTTTGCGTATAAGTGCAATTTTTTTACATAAAAATATCTACGGAGGGTTTTACTCCCCCATAGATATTATAGAGCCATTTTCTATTAGAATTTGTTTTTTCGCGAGACGTATGACAACGCCGAAAACAGGTAATCAACCGTTTATCGCAAAATAGACTGAAAATAATCCCTCTATTTAAAAAGTCCTCCCAAAGTATCCTTAACCTTGTCTCCAATATCATCCAAAACATTTGAGTTTTCAGCTTTTTTCTTGATATCATCAACATAGGTCTTGTCGATTTTATCGATTTCGCTCTTAACACTTGGTTCAAGTTTGTCGATAATGCTTTTTGCCATATCATCAGGCAAAAGTGCATAGAGTGCTTTCGAGATTGTCGGTTCGAGTTTGTTTA
This sequence comes from uncultured Eubacteriales bacterium, assembly GCA_900540185.1. GTDB lineage: Bacteria > Bacillota > Clostridia > Tissierellales > Peptoniphilaceae > Ezakiella. The sequence goes on along the minus strand of UQFH01000012.1, from coordinate 34,920 downwards.
AAATTGATGTGAGTGTGGTTGAATCCAAGTTGTCGGCTAAAGATTTTACCGTGCCAAAGTTTTCGTTGCCAATGAGTTCGCTCACTTTGTTAGCGATTTCTCCTGTGTCGTTTCCAATTTCCAATTTTTCTAAAATATTCATAGTTCCCTCCTTGAATTTTTATTTTCGTTTAAAAACTACATATTTGTAGTTTAAACCGGTTTTATCATCTACCATTATTTCGCTCTCACTCTCAAGAACAAATCCGTTTTTTATCGGGTCCAAGAGTGTCGAGTCGGCTTTAAAAGTTTTCAAAACGATTGTTAGATACATATATCGAATATCGTGAATAAGCGAATTTACCGTGTTTGCTCCGCCTATAAGCATGCCGTTTTTATCGTCTTTAAGTCTTTCTCTGAATTCATCGAAGTCGTGAATGACTTCGTCCGCTCCTTCCGGATTTTTCGAAGAAAGCACAATCATTTTTCGCCCTTCAAGCGGTCCCGTCGATTCAAAAGTCGAGCGACCCATATAGAGATTTTTCCCCATTGTTATTTCCTTAAAACGCTTCAAATCGTCATCAATCCAAAAAAGCATGTCACCGTCAATGCCGATTCCATAATTTAAATCGCACGCCAATATGATTGAAACGCCACCGTCCTCTATTCTTTTGTTTATGGTTTCAAGGTCTACTTGAAGTCGACCACTGTCTCTATTATCCATCTTTTGTCGTCCTTTTCCTTTAATTTTTTCAAAACATTTTCTTTTATCTCTTCGAGATTATCGAGTTTGTTTTCATCAATTGCTACAGTTATAATGTTGCTTTCGCCCAATATAATATCGTGGACGCCTTTGACTCCCGGAATTTCTTCGATTCGATGTTTTATTTCAAGACTTTTTCCGTCAGTGATTTTCGGCTCTATATGAACAACAAGGTCAATGTTTGTCTTTTCTTTTAGTTCAACAGTGAGTCTTTCAATCACATCATGCGCCTCGCGAACCGTTAAATCCGGGTCGACTTCAACGTCTGCTGTTGCAAAAACGTGGTCCATTGATTTTCTATCCACATATATATTGTGAATCGAGTTTATCATGTCGGAGCTGTTTAACGCATCTTCAATAGCTTTCAAGTCCTCATCGCTTGGCTTTTCACCAATCAACGGTGAGATTGTGTCCTTTAAAGTTTCGTATGCCGAGTAAAGAAGTATGAGCGAAATTATGAGTGCAACAACTGAGTCCAAGACCGGATAATTTCCAAAGAAAAAGCTTGTAAAGAGAACAGTTGCGGATATTACAACGTCAAAAAGTGCATCCTGTCTATTTGCTTTAAAAATCGTGCTTTTAAAATTTAGATAGTATTCGTGATTTAAAAGCGAAAATCCGGATTTTAAAACGATTGACACAATCATAAACACCCTTGTGATTGTGTCGATTTCAGTTTTTTGCGGATCAATTATACCGCCCGCACTCTTTACGAGAAACTGTAGTCCGATAATCGCGGTCACAACCGAGATAATAAACCCGGTGATGTATTCGATTCTGTCGTGTCCGTATGGGTGGTCCTTGTCCATCGGCTTTCTGCTCATGCGCATGCCGACCATGGTAAGAATTGAAACGAAGCTGTCCATGAGATTGTTTACCCCGTCGGCAAGGACGGAAATCGAACCCGTCGCAATTCCCAAAATCATTTTCGGTATCGCAAGCACCAGTGCAATAACAAGTCCGATTTCACCGATTTTCTCGGAGCCTTTTTTACTTGTTATAAGTTTTTTCCACATTATTTATTGTCGTCCTCTTCATTTTTCCCGCTGTAAAAATTCTTTTCGTATTCCTCAAAGAAACTGCTTCTGTTTTCGGATTCACTTTCGTCGAAATTCCTCAAAACTTCTTCCTTGTATTCCTCGAAACTTTCAATACCTTCCTCAAAATCGTCATTGATTTCCGAGTAAATGAGATAAGCGGATGCAACAAATGCATTGAAATAGTATCCGATAAAGCTGAATACAAAAGATATAACGAAAATGAGTATATGACCGCCCGCTCCGGATTCGAAAATCTTGGATATCATGTCCAAGGTTTTTCCGAATTCAAAATTGCCGAATACTGCAAAATTGAGCACTGAAATCATTCCAAATGTGAGGACAAATGTTATGAGTGCAATTAAAAGCACGCTCTTTATATATCCCGGCTTCTTGAATGTGTCGAAAGCGATTCTAAGCGATTCCATAATCTTTCTTTCTGGATTGTTTACAACTGCAATTTCCGCAGTTGAAATGAAATATGCAAAAACAATTCCTAGAAATGCAACTACCGCCATAAATATCGGCACATACATAGTTATAATCACGAAGAGCATAAGCGGGAAGATCGCAATCAGCGCCAAAAACATCGACATCAAAATCGATTTTCCAACCGCTTTACCATAAATTCCCGGTTCGCTATCTTTGATTCCCTTTGCTTTTCTGAAAAAATATACCAAAAATGTTATGGTTGCAATGCTTTCCAGTATTCTTTGAACCGCCGCCGTCGGACTTGTGGTTTCAAGTTCGGTTTTTATACCTTCTACCTCGCCATCAATCGCATTTTCCCTTTCAATCAAAAATCCGTCGCCCGTTATTGCCGGGATTATCGAGACGATAATCGAAAAAACAACCACAACAAGTAATGCGTTTTTGTTTACAAATTTTATTGTATCCTTGAAAATACTTCCTATTCCGTAGCCACCGGCTGCGTATTTATCTCTAATTTTTTTATCAAAAGTCATAATCTCACCTAAATCACAAAATCTCCGTTTTCAAAGATTTTATATTCTTTACCTTCCTTGTCGTATCCGACAATTTCAAGTGTTTCATCGCCCACCATAAAGTCCTCATGTTCCTGCGAATCATTTATGCCGTGCTTTTCGAGTTCTTCTTCCGTCATCTTGTCGCCGCCCTTTAAACATGTCGGATATGCTGCGCCGAATGCCAAGTGACAGCTTGCATTTTCATCGAAAAGTGTGTTCATAAAAATGAGTCCAGAGCGATTTATAGGACTTTCTACTGAAACAAGTGCAACTTCGCCGAGACTTGACGAACCTTCGTCAGTCTTAATCAAATCCTTAAGATTTTGTTCGCCGTGCTTTGCGCTCACTTCAACCGCCTTGCCTTTTTCAAACACAACTTTGAATTCGTCCACAATTGTGCCGCTCAAATTTAGAGGCTTTGTCGAATAAACAACGCCGTCGATTCTGTTTTTGTCAGGCGCCGTAAAGATTTCTTCTGTCGGCAGATTCGGAAGGAAAATATTCTTTCTGTCATCTTCTGAAACTGCGCCCATCCAAACGTGACCTTCCGGAAGACCGATTGTGAGGTCCGTTCCTTTTGCGGTTTTGTAGTGAAGTCTATCGAGTTGTAATTCATTTAGTTTCTTTCCGCGGCTTTCAAGTTTTTCAAGATGTTCATCCCATGCAGCCATCGGATCTTCCCTGTCCAAGCGGACCGTCTTAAAAATCGCTTCTTTTAATTTTTCCACAGCGTCTTCATCGCTCAAATCCGGGAAAACTTTTTTTGCCCATTTGACCGTCGGATATCCGACAACGCACCAGCTGTTCATATCGTTCATAGTGTATTTCATCGAAGGCTTCATGACCTTTCCGACCGCTTTTGACCTCTTTGCGATTCTCTTCGGGTCGATTCCCTTAAATAAATCCGGATCTCCTCCGGTTATAGAGAGATAAAAGCAACCGTCTTCCGCATAGTCGACAGCTTCGTCAAGATTGTATTCTCCGAAATGTTCGAGCCTTTCTTCGCTCATATGCTCCATATTTAGCCTTTCGAGAGCTTCATCTCTGATATTAACCTTGACCTCAGCCGCTCCTTTTTCATATGCCATCTTTGCAACTTCTCTTGCAAACGGCAAATTTTCGGTGTTTGCCTTGATTCTTAAAATTGAGCCATCCTTTATATTGAGTGCTTTGTTTACTATTAATTCCGCATATAATTTATCGTTCATATTTCCTCCAAATTACTTATCAGTTTTATTTGTTTTAGTTTTAGCTTTAGTTTTTGTTGTCGTCTTTTTATCCGCCGTTTTTGTCTTTGTTTTTACTGCAGACTTTTTCTGAGACGTTTTTGTGCTCGCCGATTCAGCTTTTGATTTGTTTTTTATCTTCGGCTCAGCCTTTTTCGCAGTCGTCGGTTTACCCGTATTTGCAGTTGTCTTTGTCGACTTCTTTTTTACAGTTGTGACCTTTATTTCCGGCGTGTCTTTATTTACGGTCGCCTTCGGCTTTTTGCTCGAATCGTTCACAACTTTCTTTACATCTTTTACATCAACCTTTAAAATCTTTCTTGCACGTGAAATTTCCGACGCATCAAACTCATAATCGTCGCTCGCTTCATACCACTCGATTTTTTTCGGCAACTCTATTTCATAAACCTTCGCCAAAAATACAAGTGCTTCTCTGTCATAAATTTCATGTTCAAATAAAAATCTATAAATATCGTAGACGTCAGTCTTTTTAAATCTAATATCTCCTCTTTCCATCATGTCGAAGAGATCATCCGCTCTGAGTTCAATCCTATAAATCGAATCAATCATCGATAAATCCGAATACTCCCATCTTCTCTTCGGGTTTAAGTATGACAAAAGCTTCTCCAGCTCCTCTAAATTTCTTTCAAGCGTATGTTTCGACTTTTTAATATTACGAAGTCCGTCCTTAAAATCTATGAGCCTTTCTCTGTCGGCCTTTCTTTCCTCAGGATAATTGACAGGATAAAACTCCTCGGCAAGATTATTTGCAATCTTCCAAACTTCAAAATCACAAGTAAGTTTAATTAAATCCACAAACACCCCTCCTTACTTTAAATCTACTTAATTATATACCCGATAAAGCACTAGAAATAACTTAAATCGACGGTTTTTCCAAACAAAAAAGCAGGTCGTCACCTGCCAAAACTAGAGTTTTAAATATTCATTATTATCTTCTTTATAAATTCCGTCGGACTCAATGCCCTCCGCATCCAAAATCTTTTGAACATCTTCAATACTCATCGCCGTTCTTGCCGCAAGACCGCACGAGCTTGAAATCTTTCTCGGAACCGGTATCAACCTGAACTCCGGTTCGTTTTTCTTTGCGCTTTCTTCAAACATAAGCGCGTCTGTCAATTGGTGAAATGTTACAACAATCATCTTAAATCTCCTTTACTATATTATACAAGGAATCAGTGATGAATTGCAACACCGCATGTGTATAATATATTCGTCAATATGTAAATTCGCCCATAAAGGGCGAACTTTAAAAACTATTTCATTGCTGAAATTGTGAATTCATCATTATTTTCACTTACCGTAACTTTGTAGCCGTTCGAAATTAAAAATCTCGAAACATTTTCCTTCGCAACGGTTGTGTCAACCATAACTTCGATTTTCTTTTCGCCCTTGTCAACCAAATCTTTTGTCATAATGACAGGTTCCGGGCATGCATATCCTCTAGTATCAAGCATTATGCTTTCTCCCTTCTACATAAAAGACCGATGAGTACGACAACTACAAGACCGATAATTCCTGCAATCATACCGTTCGGTGTAACACCTTTACCGCTTGAAGCAAGTCCGAAATTGTGTGCAAATGCAGCACCCACGATAAGACCTAAAACAACAACTGCTGCGTCTTGGTCGCCTTCACCGGAAAGGATAGTTTGTCTGATAGGACATCCGCCCAATAGACATGAACAAATACCTACAAGTGCCATACCGAGGAAATTCCACAAATGATTTGTGTGTGCAACAGGTTGATTTTCAAATCCAAAATGGAATTGTCCGAGAATCAGATTTAAAACAAGTGCACCCACAATAACGCCGCAAAGACCTAGAAGCGGTGAATAATCTTTGATTAAAACAGCATCTCTAAAACCTGCAGCTGTACATAATCTTGTTCTTTGTAAAATAACTCCGACAATAAGACCTGCTGCGAGTGAAATGATAATCGGGGCGTGTTTTGAACCAGGTCCTTCTTCGCTGAATGCGATGAAATCAGGACGTACTAATAATAAAATTAAAAGTGCAATTGAAATTGCCGGCATAACATATCCGCCGAGCTTTGATTGTTTGTGAGCACGTCCGAGACTGAATCCTTTTTTAAGGAAAACAATTCCGACCAAAATACCTGCAACATAACCGAGTAGACCAACTACTGCGTTCATATCGCCTCCGCCGATTCTAAGTAACATTCTTAAAGGACATCCGAGGAAAATTAAAGCTCCGATCATTAAAAAGAATCCTAAAATGAATCTTAATGCAGGGCTTGAACCGCCGCGGGATTTAAAATCCTTGCTGAGTGTTGAAGCAATTAATGCTCCGATTACGAAACCTAAAATTTCAGGTCTCAAATATTGAACGACCGGTGCCTTGTGAAGTCCGACAGCGCCGGCAACGTCTCTCCAGAAACATGCGACGCAAATGCCCATATTTCCAGGATTTCCGAAGTATACCAAAAGTGCTCCGATTGCACCAATGATAAGTCCGCCTATTAAAAGCGAAAGATTTCTCTTCTTCATAGTATAAAACCTCCTTATAACATATATTATAATACAATATAACAATAATTACCAATAGATAAATATAATAAAATTCTAAAAATCTATAACATAAATCTATACTAAAGATTACAAATGGTTAAATGTGATTTGCTACACTTGATTTTTATATGATTATATTGTAATATTTAGCAGTGGCGACAATGCCGCATTTAATGAAACACAAATAATGCGAAGGAGGAAATATGAAAACAACAAAAAACATATTAATAATATTTACAATATTCGCAAGCCTTCTCTATCTAATCACCGGTTGCAAAGACGAAAGCGCACAACCTATTGAAAAAATAAAAGTTTCAAACATCTCATCCGAAGAAGACCGAACAATTTGTCGCGACAAACTCATCGAAAGCGGACTCGATGAGACAAAAGTCGACAAATTTATGGAAATGGTAAAATCGTACAATGAAGACGTGAACGGAGAACTTCCATACAAAAACGGATTCGTGGAAACCGAAACAATAAAAACCGACTACACAAAAACCGTCGATGAATTTTACAAAACCGAAAATAAAATCGGCTCAAACTGCAGAATAAACACATTCGAGCTGCTCCTCGGAAACATCGAAATCAAAAGAGTGAAAAGCGACAACACAAGCACTCTCGACTTCGACAAAAGCTCACTTGAAAACGAATTTCCGGAGCTCTTTACAAAAGATGAAACAACGAAATTCGAAACATATTTTGCGCCGGTCAAAGCAAAAATCAGCACCGACAAAAAAGACCAGATTGCCGAAATCAAAAAAGCCGTAAACTCGCGCGGAATAAAATGGAACGACAAAATTGACGCAAAAATTATTTCAGTATGGTTCCACAACGACGACGAAATAGACGGAAACATTTTATTCATCGGTCACACCGGAGTCCTCGTTCCGTTTGAAGACAAGCTCATGTTCATTGAAAAACTTTCATTCAATGAGCCATATCAAGCAGTCATCGTAAACAACCGCACCGAGCTCTCGGACTATCTTATGGAGAAATACGATGTCGAATACAACCAAAAAACCACGCGCCCGTTTATCTTTGAAAACGGCTCGCTCATGAAAAATTTCCGTCAAAACCCGGAATACGATAAAATCCAAAATAAATAAGGCTCTAGAATATCTATGGATTTAAACTCTCCGTAGATATTCTAAAGCCTTATTTTTATTTTCCGAGCGGCTTGATGCCGTAAATTCCGGACCACCAAGTCGTGATTGCCTTGTCCATTTCAGTTGCAAGATACAAACGGTCCTTGCCCATCGGCTCGCCGTTGTCGTATTTCATATCCCAGTTGTTCGGGTCGTAAACTTCGTAATAGAGTTTGCCGTCGACAATTCTGTAGCCCTTAATCAAAAGGAAATGTCCGCCGTCAAAACCGTAAAATCTTCCGATATTTGAAGAATTCGGATTTCTGTTCGGTGAAATTTCTCCCATCTTTATACATACAAGTACGATGTCGCCGTTGTTTAAAAGGTCCGTAATCGTTTCCGGACTCTTGTAGAGCGCATCTTCGATATTCATATTGTTCGATTCAAAATAGCTGTCGAAAATATTTGTGGTCCACCAATCGCCGTCGTTTGGAATTTCATCCCTGAGCGATTCGCCGGTTGCGGTGCTGTTCGGGTCGAGCCATTTTAAAATCATCGCCATTGACGTCGGTCCGCAGTTGCCGTCGCTGTATTTTCCGGTGTGTCCTTGGTCCATATACCATTCATAGTCTCTGTTGTGTGCGACTTCGGTCTTCAAATCGTCTGCGTCGTCAAAAATCATTTCGCCGTCTTTGTATGAGAATTTCAAAAGTTGTGCCATGCTCATCAAATCGACGAGTGCATTTTTGTCGTCCTTTAAAATTACATCGGCATCTTCAACTTTTTCATTTTTAACTTTGAGCGTATATTTTTCAGGTTGAAGTCCGGTTGCATCGACAGGATCGCTCCATTTGTCCTTTGAAACGATTTCAAGTTTGAATCTGATGGTCTTCTTTTCTTTGTCAATTTTATATGTGTATCTGTTTTTTGAAAGCTCCATATATTGTCCGAACTCCGCCAAATCAACATATTTCTTTCCATCAACGTCAACCGTTTCATAAGCGATATCGCTCATCGGAAGCTTTACACTTGTAACTCCGTCAAAATCGATGTCCGTTGTTTCTTCAGTCTTACTTTCGTCCGTCTTGTTTTCTTCAGTTTCTTTTTTGTCGTCAGTTTTCACTTCTTCAGTTTCGACATTTTTTGTTTCATCTTTTGGTGCGTCCGCTTTTTTGCATCCGAAGATTGAAAAACCGGCAAACACAATTGCTAAAATAACCAATAACCTTTTCATAAACATTACCTCTTATAAATAAATTTCTCTCGCAGCCTTGTAGAATGCGTTTGAAGCCTTCGAAAATTCATAAACAATATGAAATTCGTTGGTTTCGGAATGTGCTCTTATTATTTCGCCGAAATGTTGACAGATATGAGTTGAAATCTTTCTAACTTCCTCTTTGTATTCCTCAGCGGTCGTAATTTCCATGAGTCTATAACTGTAATCCGCAAGCGACTCGCAAGTGTTTAAATCAAAACTTATGTTCACACCGCGCTCCATACATATGAGATAAATAAGATTTTCAGTTTCATTAATTCTGTCAATCAAATTCGTGATTCTTTTGTCCTTCACCATATTTGCAATAGAAAATAAATTCATTTTGCTCTTCAGCAAACACGAAAAGAACAATTGCATTTTGTCTTCATAATTTACCATAATATTCTCCTTTTTATTGTACTGACTTAATTATACCACAAATCTTTTTTATGCTCCACTTAAATTTAATCATTTTTTAAAAAATCATTGACATGTAAAAGTTTTTATGATATACTTTTAAATGTACTGAATATGGACTGTTAGCTCAGTTGGTTAGAGCGCTACGTTGACATCGTAGAGGTCACAAGTTCGAATCTTGTACAGTCCACCAAAGAAAGTGTTCCCGCGGGAGCACTTATTTTTTTGCCTAAATAAATTTGCGGTATAGTTTTAGTTGTGCGCTGCTTTTTTTAACCAAAAAAATATCTATGAGATTTCCCCCATAGATATTATAGAGCCTATAAATATACAATAATACGAACCGGCAACTTGACCGAAATCAGTTTTAATAAATTTGAAAAAATCTTCCTATATAATAGCGATTTTAAATAATTAAACTGTAATATTAAATTTTAGATGAAGAGTAGAAATAAATCTTTCATTAAAAAACTATTTATTCATATCCTCGATAACTTTAATCATATCGTCCATAGCTCTGTAGCCGACAACACCGCCCTTTAAAATGCCGTCTTTGTCGATAAATACAGACGTCGGGAAACCGCTTATAAAATATTTTTGCGCAATTTCGCCCGACTCGTCAACAACAACCGGGAGTGCGATTTCTTGTTTTTTCATAAACTCTTTTACGGTTTCAACCGATTCGCCGACGTCAACGAGCACCACTCGAACGTCGTCCCTTTTGTCGAGTTCGACAAGGTCCGGCATTGCTTGAATGCAAAATTTGCAGGTCGTTTGAAAAAAATCGAGTTGCGTCAGTTCGTCGCCGCTTAAAATATCGTTTAGTGTCGCCTCGTTTCCGTTTAAATCCACAACTTTTATGTCGACTGCCGGCGCACCTTTTTTTAGCTCGTCACCGAACGTTCTCTCTTCGTGTTTTTCCGAAAGAATTGCATCTGTCATTTTTATATGCTCATCAAATTCCTCCGACTCCGCTTCGGTCGCAACTTCATTTTTATTGTCCTCAACTTTTTTAACGTCATTTTTGCACCCAAGCATAAAAGATGCAATGAGCGCTATTAATAATAATCTTTTTTTCATACTTTCTCCTTATCTTAAATATCTAAACAAATCAAAATACATGAGTATTCCGAAAATTATCATCACATATCCCGTGATTTTATTTATCAAATCCATATTAAGCGTGTGTTTGTTGAAATAGTTTCTGATTGCGCCGGCGAAAAATCCCGAAATGATAAACGGGATGCCGAGTCCGAGCGAATATGCGAACAAAAGCGCCGCCCCTTTTAGAAGCGTGTCCTTTTGCGCCGCAATCGAAAGAATCATTCCGACAACCGGCCCGAAGCACGGGCTCCAACCTATTGAAAACGCCATTCCCATAAGCACCGAGCCGAAAAATCCGTCTTGGAGCTTCAGATAGTTTCTCCTCTTTAATTTTTTAAAACTTATGATTTTGGTCATTATAAGTCCGAAGACCACAACCATAACTGCTCCGATTTTTCTTAAAAGCGCTTTATTTTTTATCAAAAATTTTCCAAGTGCCGTCGCCGAAAGCCCTAAAAGCACGAATACAATCGTAAATCCCAAGACAAACGAAAGACTTCTTGAAAAAGTTTTCCATCTGTCTTCTTTAAGATTGTCCATTTTAAACGAGCCGGTAAGATACATAAGATATACCGGCACCATCGGCAGCACGCACGGCGTCAAAAAAGATAAAAGGCCCGCCGTGAAGCCAGTGAGTAAATTTACATCTTCCATACTACACCTCGTGAAGCTCTTCCCACTCTTCCATCAAGCGATCGACCTTTTCCTTCAAGTCCGTCCTCTTTTGCCCGAGAGAAATCGGCTTGTCCGGCTCATCATATATCTTCGGGTCGGATAGAATTTTGTCGATTTCCTCGATTTCGAGTTCGAGCTCGTCAATTTTCTCTTCTATATTACTTATATCACGTTTTAGCTTTTGGCTTTCGCGAATCTTTTCCCTTTCCTTCTTTTGCTCTTTTTTCTCGCGCGTTTTGTTAACTTCCTCAGGCTTTTTTTCGCCGATATTCGTGACGCGTGAGATATAATAGTCGTAGTCCCCGTCGAAGAACTTTTGCTTGCCGTGTGTCAAATCGAGCACCTTTGTCGCAAGTTTTCTTATGAAAAATCTGTCGTGCGAAATAAAAATTATTGTGCCCTTAAACTCGTCAAGCGCCGACTCCAACACTTCCTTTGAATCGATGTCCAAATGGTTTGTAGGTTCGTCCAAGAAAAGAACATTTGCTCCGCTTAAAATCAGCTTTAAAAGCGAAACTCTTGCCCTTTCACCGCCGGAGAGGTCGCCCATCTCCTTAAACACATCGTCGCCTCTAAACAAAAATGCCCCGAGCTTCGTTCGAATTTCCGTTATGGTCATTTTCGGATAATCCTCGGAAATTTCATCGACGAGAGTGTTTTCCTCGTCGTTTACAATGAGTTCTTGGTTAAAATAGCCGATTTTAACTCCAGTTCCGAAAAGAAACTCGCCTTCGCCTTCCTCTTTTCCCATAAGCATGCGAAAAAGAGTGGTCTTTCCGCTTCCGTTCGGACCCATAATCGCAAGGCGGTCTCCAAGCTTCACCTCAAAATTCAAATTTGAAAAAAGAGGCCTGTCGTCGAAACTCTTTCCGAGATCAAGCACTGTCAAAACATCGTTTCCGGTCCTTAACGGCTCTTTAAAATTGAACGAAAACTTTTCCTCGGCGATAGGAGCCTTCTCCTCCTTTAAGCGCTTCAACATCTTCTCTCTCGAGTCTGCGAGACGGTGATACTTTTCTGTCGCATAACTCCGAAAACGCCTGATAATTTCCTTTTGGCGCTCTTCCTCTTTTTTGTAATTCAAAAAATGCCTCATCGCTTCCTCACGCTCATTCTTTCGAACGCGTCTGTAATCGTCATAAAGCATATTGTAAACTCGGACTTCACCGTTTTCAATTTCAAAAATTCTGTTCGCAACATTTTCCAAAAGAAGTCTGTCGTGCGAAATAAAAATAATTGAACCCCTGAAATCCTTCATAAACTTTTCGAGATACTCAATCATAAGCGTGTCCATATGGTTTGTCGGCTCGTCGAGAATGAGAAGGTCCGCCTTTTCCATAAAAGTGAGCGCAAGTTCAAGTCTTGCCTTCTCACCGCCGCTCATAGTCATGACGTCGCGATCATAAAACGCCTCGTCGATTCCGACCATCGAAAGATAACCCTTTATCTCCGACATAAAACCGTAACCGTTTTTCTCATCAAACCTCTCTTGAATCTCGCCGTATTCCTTATAGATTTCGGAAAGCTTCTCATCGTCGCCCGAATACTTCGTCATCTCGCCCTCGAGTTCGCGCATCCTCTTCTCCATAGAAATAACGTCGGCGTACTTTTCAAGACAGATATCCATGACCGAAATGCTCCTGTCGATTGTTATCTGTTGCTTTAAAATCGAGATTTTAACTCCATCCTTCTTTATAACCTTGCCGCTCGGAGTGAGCTCCCCCGTCAAACACTTCACAAGCGTCGACTTGCCGGAGCCGTTGTTTCCGATAAGACCGATTTTGTCTCCTTCATTGACTATAAAATTTACATCTTTAAAGACTTCATCAACATTATATGCAAAGGATAAATTTTTTGTCTCTAAAATCATACTATCACCAATTATATTTTATACTTTCTTTATGATTTCGTCAAGCAATATTGATAAAAGACTTGACATATTGTTCGTTTTGTAGTAAACTTTAATTAAGAGGTGATTATATGGAAAAGAAACATAGAAGCCCTGCAATAATTAGAAGACTACCTAAATATTACAGAGCAATCTGCGAACTCTCTGAAATTACAATTTCACGTGTTTCAAGTCAAGAACTTGGTAAGCTCACAGGTTTCAATCCAAGTCAAATCAGACAGGATTTGAACAGTTTTGGAGGTTTCGGCCAACAAGGTTACGGTTATAACGTAAAAAATCTAAAGGAAAATTTGGAAAAAATTCTCGGTTTAAACGAAGAAAAAACAATGATAGTTATTGGAGCCGGCAATCTCGGAAAAGCTATTATGAGATACACCGACTTCAGTGAAAAAGGATTCCACATAATCTCTGCATTTGACAGAGACGAATCGAAAATCGGTCGTGAAATAGGAGGAATTGAAGTTCGCGATATTCAAGAACTCGAAGAATTCCTTTCACAAAACAAAGTGGATATTGCAGTTTTGACAATCCACAAAGACGTCGCACAAAGATACACAAATATCTGTGTTGAAAACGGCGTACACGGCTTTTGGAACTTTGCACCGAAAAAGCTGAGAGTTCCGAACAACGTTGTAGTTGAAAATATGTGGCTGAACGAAAGTCTTTACACGCTTGGATATTTCCTTAAGGATATGAACTCCGACTCGGAATATAGCGAAGACGAAATGGAAGACAACGAATAAAAGAATATGAACGAATATAAAGTCGACCGCCCGATACACTTCAACTTGAGTGACATCCTGGACAGCGGTCAGGCTTTTATGTACAGTGAATACGAGGATGGTTTTTTAATCATCACAAAAGGAAAGAGAGCATTTGTAAAAGAACTGCCGAGTGAAAATAAAATTCTTTTTAGAGTCCCCGACGAGGAGAGCCTCGAAATATTCAAAAATTATTTCGACCTTTCCCACAACTACGAAGAGGACTTCAAAAAACTTTATGAACTTGGATTTCCTGAAGATGTGCTCTCTTTTTCAAATGGCATAAGAATTTTGAACCAAGATGCCGAAGAAATCATATTCACATTCATAATAAGCCAAAACAACAACATAAAACGAATAAAGAAAATTACAAGAGCCTTGACCGAACGTGTCGGGGAGAAACACCTTGACGAATATGGAGAATACTTTGCATTTCCAAACGCAAAAGCGATAAGCACGCTTTCGATTGAAGACTTCAAAGAAATGGGCGCCGGCTACAGAGACAGCTATCTCTACCACACGTCAAATTTTTTGAGTGAAAATCCGAACTTTCTCGGAGAAGTTGCGGAACTCGAAACCCCGCTCGCCCGAAAAAAACTCCTCACACTTAAAGGAGTGGGTCCGAAAGTTGCGGACTGCATACTCCTCTTCGGTTTTAACAAGCGCGACGTTTTTCCGCTCGACACATGGATGGAAAAAGTTTTTCACGAACGATTCGACAAAAATGAAAAAAATCGCGTGCGCATGGCAACAAAAGGCGCCGAAGAATTCGGAGAACTCGCCGGCCTTGCGCAACAACTCTACTTCTACCATATAAGACGAAAAGATAAATAGAGCCACCCCGTGAGGGTGGTTTTTTTGTGGGAATATTTGCGGTCTATTTTGCGATAAACGGTTGATTCCGTGTTTTCGCCGTGAGATGAGATAAAAATGTGTATCGCCGCCAAGATGGAAGATGGGTGGAGATATTTTTGGAACACATAAGAATGAATGAAATTATAAACGGTTTTTGGTTTTATATTTCATTTGCACAGCGTTGTTGGTGATAATACATATTCCAGAAACACAAAAATGGGCGGCGCAATGCAATGCGCCGTTACATTTTGGGAAGCGCACATAGCGAAAATTAGTTTATAAAAAAAGAACCGGATATACCGATTCTTTAACAAACAATGATATTTGCGATAAATTTTCGATGAGATACGCTTAGATTGATTGAGAATTTTTTGCGGCAGGACATCGTTGTTCCTTTCATCACAACGTATGCCATCGCGTTACTTGGCGTATGCGAATGTGTAAAAATTTAAAACCTGTCAGCGTAAAAATATTTGATTGTGGAATTTTTGGTTCGATATTTTATTAACACAACGTTGTTGATAAGATTGTAAATTATAAACACACAAAAAAGAACCGGTGCCACCGATTCCTTCATAATCACCATAATTTGCGAGGATATTTTGATGAGATGCGCCGTAAACTCAATTTTTGATTGCACAGGTGTGTTTGCAACACCATACAATTAATGAACAAAAAGAACCGGCGTTACCGGTTCCCATATTTCCACCGTTATTTGCGAGGATATTTTGATGAGAAACGGTTAGATTGAGTGTTTTTGGAGTGAGGCGTACTGGCAAGTACGTCGCAGCGACGAAAACACGAAATCAATCGTTTATCGCAAAATAGCCCGCAAATCCCCCATTATTTTCCGTAGTTTAACAACTCTCCTCTCCTATTAATCCCCATAACCTGAATCGGCTTCCCCGTATAGGATTTCATACGGTTCACCATTTCAAGATTTAGTGCGGTTTTTTTGTCGAGAGAGACAAAGAGGACCGGGCGTATCTGGCTAATTTCCGTGAGTTTCACTACGCCCTCTTTGTTTTTCGGGATGATGACCTCGATCATGTTTTGATTCAAGAGGTCTTCAACCAAGTTTATCGCATCTCCCGCATCGGGGCTCCCCGAAAGTTCCTCACTTTCGAGTTCTTTGTAAGTTTCGCGAGTTATATAATATTTTTGGTCGAGCTCGACCATGTCCTCCCTTGTTTTGTCGATAAATTCATCGATGCCCGGAGCCGTGAGCACGCTTTTGTCCAAAATTACGATTTTACCACCTAATACATCTTCTAAATCCATACTAACCTCCCCCGGCAACTTTACAAGTATCTGTTCAAAAACAGCAAATTATAATACAAACTATCAACTCTAAGCATTAATCTTCATCCTCATCTTCCGTGTCAATAAAAGTAATAATAACTTCTTCGATTTCTTCATTTTCCGCCCATCTTATTTCATCGTCATTCATAAAAATATATCTCGGAAATCCGATGTGCGCATCTCTGTCGTTGAAAACAGGCATATAAACACTATAACCGTCTAATTCTCCCAGATATTCCGCATAGTCATAGTGCGAAGGGTCGTCCTTCATAAATTCACAAACTTTAACAAGTTTCTCCATATTCACACTCCTCTCGCAAAATAAAAACCGTCAATCGACGGTTTTATGAAAGATGGACATAAACCTCTTTCGTTTCATTATGCCACTCAATCTTGAGCGGTTCTTCACTTGTTTCTTTTATAAAGTCATTGATTTTTGTGATGGAAATGTAGAGTCTTCCGTCTTTGTTGTCAATGAAATCTTTAATATTTTCGGCTTCTTTTCCGTCAACTTTGACATCTCCGGTGTCGATGTTTACGTCGATTTCGTATTCCTCAGGTTTCACAAACTTAGCAGTCCTTGTCGAATTGTCGAATGTCACTTCCATATCAAGCACTTCCGCAACAGTTCTTAGAGGAAGCATTGTCCTGTCATTTTTTATATATGGAACGGTGTCCGATTCATATACGGATTCCATGCCCGCTCTAACCATCTTGTATCCCGGTTCTCCAATTTTAAAAATCGCAAAAACGTGAATCAGTTGATGTTCTTTAAAATCTGCAAACGGGTCGTGTCCTTCCTCAGGTTTCAAATCTTCTTCCGCCACATGTCCCGAATGAGTATCATCGTCATGGTCGGAATTATTTTCTTCATTTATAATCGGCTCATCTCCGCCGTGTGCAAACGCCGTGATTGGCGCCATAACTATCAAAAATAGAGTTAATAATCTATAAAATTTCATATTTTTCCTCCTATTCATTTACATTATATAAAAATTTGAAAAAACTGTCAAATTACTCTTCCCTCTCCGGAAGAAACTCCCAATAGCGCTTCGGCATATTTGAAATCATAAGCTTTTCATTTCTTCTCTCGTCGATTGCAACCGATTTATAAAATTTTTTCCACGCCTCTTTGAAAAATTCCTCCGCACCCGAATCTTTCAAAGAAAGCGACTCGATTTCCATAAGTTCCGCCTGTCCGTCCGAATAAAATAAACATTTTTTTCGTGCAGTGTCCGCAATAACAAACTTTTCTTTCGGAAGGCGCTTTATAAAATGCGGCGCAAGAAACATCAAAATATCATTTTCGGGTTTAAACTCCGCAAACAAAATTCCACCCTCAAGCTCACGAAATCGAAGAAGTCCTTTGTACGAATGATTTTCGCTTCCGACTCTTTTTGAAAGTCTTCTGAACTCCGTCGGCATCTCGTTGTCGCTGAAAAGAAAACCCTTACCGTAAAGAAACATACCCTTCACAGTTTTCGCAATCACATCTTCCTTGGTCTCAAAAGGCGTTGAAAAAACATACATAACACGCCTTATAAAATCCGCTCCGAAATTTTTCTTTAGCCCCCTCAAAACTCTCTCCGCTTTTTCTTCGTCGGTCTTTATGAAATTTTCGGTCAGCAAAAAATTCATCTGCTCTTTTTCGCACACAATATGAATACGCTCGAGCTCGCCATACCTCTCAAAAATCGCGGTCATCAGCCCCTCGAAAGTTCCGTCATACTTAAAATAAACTGAGCTGCTCATACTTTTCTTCCTTTTTATCCTCGAGAAGATATCTCAAATACTCCGTCGAACTGATTTTTCCGCCCTTGTAAACGCCGTTTACTGTAATAAAATACTTCGCACGTTTTATTGAAATCTTCATGGTCTCCAAACTGTCGAAAGTTAGTCTCGAAAAACGCCTTGCGTTAATAATTCGCTTTGCATAAACGGGACCGAAACCCGGAACTCGCAAAAGCTCCTCATAACTCGCACGATTTATCTCGAGCGGAAAAAGTGAAATATTATTTATCGCCCAATTCGCCTTCGGGTCAATCGTCAAACTCAAATTCGGATTCGTTTCGGACAAAATCTCATCGTCGGTAAACTTGTAAAACCGCATCAAAAAATCCGCCTGATAAAGCCGATGCTCTCTCAAAAGCGGCGGCTTCGTAATACCCTCCGTGAACTTGCTCTTTACAACCGGCACATACCCCGAATAGTACACACGTTTGAGCCCGAACGACTTGTAGAGCCCCGTCGCGCGTTTCATAATCGTCCTGTCCGACTCATTTAACGCCCCGATAATCATCTGGGTCGTCTGACCCGCCGGTGCAAACACCGGTGCCTTCTTAAACTTCTTTCTGTCCTCGCGATTTTCAAGAATCCCGGTCTTTATATCATTCATCGGAAGATAAATCGAATGATAAGTCTTTGACGGCGCCAAAACACTCAGCCCTTTCTCCGTCGGAAGCTCAATATTCACGCTCACACGGTCAATCAAAAGCCCGAGACGTCTTACAAGCTCGTCTGACGCCCCCGGAATCGCCTTCATGTGAATATAGCCGTTAAACTTATAATCCTTTCGCAAAATCTCCGCCGTTCGAATAAGCATCTCCATCGTGTGATCCGGACTAATCGTGACCGCCGACGAAAGAAAAAGCCCCTCTATATAATTTCGCCTGTAAAAATTTATCGTTAAATCCGCCACCTCCTGCGGCGTAAACTCCGCACGCGGCACATCGGAGGTGCGCCTGTTGATGCAATACTCGCAGTCATAAACACACTTGTTCGACAAAAGAACCTTCAAAAGCGAAATACATCTCCCGTCCTCGCTCCAGCTGTGACAAACGCCGGCAACGGAAGCATTGCCGATACCGTCTTTTGTATTTTTTCTCCTCGAATTCGAAGACGAACACGAAACATCATACTTCGCCGAATCCGTTAAAATCTTCAGTTTCTCCATCACATCCATACGACGACCTCCTGCCTTTATTATATATAATGCGAAGTTAAAAGTCAATCTAAGCGCTATGATGTGAAAAGAAAGTATAAACTCAAAATTGATCGAGAAAATTAAAAGAAAAAATTTGAACAAAAAAAGACACAAACGCGTGCCTTAATTTGTTTTTATTATTTTAATCTATTCAATAATTTTACCATTCTATATATTTTGAAATATCTTCAACTTGTTGATAGTGGCTCTGTATTTTTAATCTTTCTCTTTCTTCAAGTTCACGATTTCTTTTCTCTATTTCTTTTTCTTTTTTGTTAGCTTCGTTTACGCATAATATCAATGTATCTCTATGATAAGATTTAACCTCCTCAATTGTAGTTCCATCTAAAATAATTTTATCCCCTACTACCCTTGCAATTTTAGGTCTGTGCATTGTTGTAAATATTGGAGGAGAATCCCACAATTTAATAAATAATTCTTCCCACAATCTACTCGGCATCCTTGAAAGCTTAAATGGTATTTTATATAATGCCGAACCTTCTGTACCATCCATTTTGGGTACAGTAATTTCATTAGTTATAATACCAATAATCTTAATTTCCTTATACTCTTTATTATCTTTATCTTTATTAGTATTTTTAGCAAATATTGGCATACCCCCGAGTTTAGGTTTTCTTTTTTTTCCATAAATTGTAGCAACAAGATCTTTTATATTTTCTTCAAATTTATCATCATTCTTAAAATTTATACCAAGTTTCCCAAGAAGGTAAGTTGGTAAACATTCTTCTATCTTACCTTTTCTAATTATAGGTATAAACTTTTTATCATTTTGATTTTGAAATAATTCTCCTGCTATAATATGCCCCTCATATCCTACCCCACTTTTTCTATTATTTGCTTTTTCTTTATAATTTGGTGTGCAAATAATCAAAACATAATCAGAATTTGTTATTTCTTTTTCCATGAATTGTGGCAGCCTATCTCCCAATGCTAAATCATACTGGTCTATATGAGCATCTACACCATTTTCTATCAAACAATTAGCAAGTTTTTTTGTCCATTCAATATGTTCTTCATCTTCCCATGAATATGAAATAAAAACTCGTGGTTTAATCGTATCTATATAGCTCACCTCCAATATTTTAATCTAACCAATTTAAAGCTTTCTCAGTTATTTTGCTATACCACTCTTGTTCATCTACTGAAATTTTAGCGATTTTTTGAGAATATTTAAATAAATTCTCAACTTGTTTAGGATTAGGGATATAGTTTGCTTTATAAGAATCCTCTAACATTTTTTCAAAAGTACTTAGCTCAACAGGGACTATTACCGATTTCCCTTCATAAAACTTAATATTTAAATTGTGTAACGTATAAAAATAGCTTATGCATGCATCATTTATTTTAGGAGCTACAAACAAACAATAGGCATTTTTTTTACTATCCTTTTTTAACTTTGCTAAATGTCTTGATACTGGTTCACCTTCCATTTCATACTGCTTTGATCCTGAAGCCATTGTGACCTCAACAGTCAATCCAAAATCACCATAATCACATACAATATCCGCCATATTACCTTGTGCTGTAGACATTGGTTCTCCATTATCGTCAAATTTTAAGTTCGCTACTATATGTCCACCATTTATCATAGTCATTGCTCTCCACGTATTCCATTCTAGCATTAAAGGAATATCGTACAGGTCTTTATTTTTTATATCTTTAAATACGTTTATAATGTCATCATACTTTTTATAATCTTTTATTGACTTTATTTCTGATTCAAGAATATTATTTTTTTTGCTTTCTCTAAGAACATATAATTTATCTTTTAATTCTAAAACCGATAAACCTCCTAACTCATCTTCAGAGAGATTGTCATAATCTTGAATTTTCTTAATAAGATTTTTAGCGTCGTCAGTAAACAGCTTGGGAATTAGAGGATTAAACAAGTACATTTTGTAATTTTCTTCATCTTCTACAAAAATAGGTTGCCTATCAATGGTATTCAATATATATTCTATTTCGTCCTTTTTTTCAGGTAAAATTGACAGAGACTTACCACGTTGAGATATATTGACCATACCTGTAGCTCTAATATATCTAAAGCAAGCATCTGTGTAATCTCTCATTGTAGAAGCTTTTGTTTTTATAAATTTTTTTAAACTTCTATCATTAGATTCTCTCAACTTCGTATTTCCAGTTTTAATATCATCCTTAAAAATCTTAGATACAATTCTTTCTATATATTTACCTCTAAAAACTTTGTAGTTATTATGTGTTTTAGCTTTATCTTTTCTAAATTTTTCGATTTTATTGACAACTTCATTAAATTTTCTATAGTCTGTCAATTGAAGCCCAAATAACATTATTTCATCAAAGCTTATAGAACCAAAATGGTATATAAGCCTAAATATTTCTAGGTATGGCTTAACATTAAACGAAACTTTTTTATCAGCGCTTTTTTTATGATACGGAGATGGCAATTGAAATTTTAATAATTGTCTAAGCAAAACTTCTTCCTTATTTTTCGAATTCAAAAACTCTATGCCTGCCTCAGTTACACTAATACTAGGCTTTATATTAACAAAACCTAATGCTTTAGGTCCTCTATTTATTCTATCCCTCGCAGCGAAAGATTTATCTTTTGCCCCTACACCTTCAAAAAAGTCACTTTTAATAAGAGCCTCCATAAATTTAATTTGATTATCATTATTCCACTGCATTCCTCCAAACTCATCATGTAATACCTTTATTTCCGGTAACATCTTCATAGGAGTTCTTGGTGAAGTTGTGAAAAACAAATATCTACTTCCTGTCAAGCTTGCCATACAAATCACCTTTCTAAAAATTCGTAATCAAAACATGCTTAGCTTTTGATTTAAACCTATTCCTAATATTTACTGAGTAAGCCTTTTCATATTCATGTACGATCATATTACCATACAGCTCCTCAATTAATGGTGTCTTACTAATAACCATTAGTGCTTTAGCATTCAAACATCTAAAATCATTGGCTAATTGTCTATGCATATCTTCTGTAAATCCATCTTTAGTTTCTATATTCCCATAGTCACTAAAAACACAATCATATGGTGGATCTAAAAATAAAAAATCCCCTTCATTTGCCATAGCAAAAATATCTTTATAGTTTACAGAGTATATTTTGCTTTTTTTTAAT
Source organism: uncultured Eubacteriales bacterium (assembly GCA_900540185.1). Taxonomy (GTDB): domain Bacteria; phylum Bacillota; class Clostridia; order Tissierellales; family Peptoniphilaceae; genus Ezakiella. The sequence continues at coordinate 12,893 of UQFH01000012.1, read as the reverse complement.
AATTCGCTATGCTCTTTAGTAACTATTTCTGTATTGAAGTTTTTATAACGTCCGTAAGGAACATTAAATTTACCTGCCTTATTATACCTTATCATACCAGAATATGCAGTCTTGTTTATATAGTAATATACAGTTGCTACTTGCAAATCACTTTGTATATTTCCATTAAAAATATCTCTCATTTTATAATAGATAGCTTCATTTTTGTCATCAACATATTTTTTTGAGGTCGTTTTCTTAATAAAATCATACTCTTCTCTATTTTTTTCATACACTGATTGAATTTTTGTTAATTCTGATTTTACATCAATAAAATTATCTCTAATACCTCTATAGAAATCCATCAATGATTTATTTATATCATTTATAATTGCATTTTCCGGTTCTAAGTCAAAAAACAAAGCTCCTCCACCAAAAAACGGCTCGATATATCGACCTTCATATGGAGGTATATATTTTTTTAGTTCTGATAACTCTCGTGATTTTCCTCCACGATATTTCAACATCGGTTTCATACCATACTCACCTTTTTTAATATTCATTATATAAGTTGAGACGCAATCTGATGCAACAGAATTTTCAGCTATACAATTAGCTGACATATCTGAACTTTCCATTAAATCGTTTTTCTACCTTAACTTATATTCTAATAAATTCTATAACTATGCATAATATATTGGTATTTTAATCTCTTGTTTTTATACTTTTAAGTATACCAAAATTCTTACGAAAACTCAAGTTTTAAAAAATAATAAAATTACTTAACAAAAAAATGATGAAAGTTTTCTCTCCATTTTCTCCTCCACAAAAAGCCCATACACAATTAATATGTATACAGGCGGCTTATTTTTATATCATATTTAATTTAGAAATCGAAAAAATCCGGGTCATCATGCACAAACTCGCTGTCCCAATTCTCTTCGTCCATTCCCTTGATGTTCTTGAAAAAATCTGATTGAATCGAAAAATTTCCGGCAATTTTGTAGCCCATTTTTTGAAGTTCATTCAGTTTAATATTGCAAAGCTCCGGTCTCACATAAAGAAAGCTGGCGATTTCATTCACGTCGTAGCCTTCCTCATAAAGCGACAAGATGTCCTCGGTTTTTATCAGAAGATGCGCCGCAAAGATGTTCGCTTCAAGTTCTTCGTTGCTTTTTTTCGACATGCTCTCGGCGGTCGAAAGGTCCGCATAGTCGTAGTGGTAGAAGTTGTGCCCGAGCTCGTGCGCAAGCACCATGCGCTTCATTGTTTCGTCGAGACGTTTGTTGTAGAAAACAAATTTCTTCCCGACCACGTCGGTGTACATGCCGAGAATATCTGTGTCCATTCGAAACGGAAGCACTGTAACTTTTCTTGAAATCAAGATGTCATGAGGATCGCGGGTGCCTTCTAGTTCTATGAGAGCATTCACGTCCTCATAAATCATCCTACTTTTTTGCATCTATTTTTCTTTGCCCATTTCAGATTTTGCCATATAATATGCTTCTTCAATCGCATCAAGTGCAGCTTTTTTGTCTTCAAGAGACATCGCACCGCCGGCAAAAAGTCCAATAACGCTTCTTATAAGTGCATTTGCTTCTTGTCTTCCTTCAGCGCCGAACTCTTGGGTTGCACGCAATACAAATTCGTCTTCGTCGGTCAAAAGATAGTTCACATCAACTCCGAAAATTTCGGCGAGCTTTGAATAGGTTCTTCTGTGTCTCGGTCTTTTGTTTTCTCTTTCGTAGGACGAAATGGTTCTCAGCGAGCATCCAAGCTCGTCAGCGAGCTTTTGTTGTGTCCAACCCAACTCTTCTCTAAGTCTTCTTACTTTTTCGCTAAACATATAATTCCTCCTTATGATTTTATTATATATGAATTTATATAATAATTTTCGGCAATTCAACTACGTATATTATAACATGGTTGAATTAAAAATGCAACATATTGCAAAAAAGAAATTTTAAAGTTCATAAATTTTTAAAATAAAAAACCGAAGGTTTCCCTTCGGCTAAATTTTCTAAAGCATTTCGATAAATGCTGCAATTCTTGTGTTAAGTTGTCCCTTGTCGCTTTGACCGTAATCTGTTTCAACTGCGATGTATGGAACATTTTTTTGCTCTTTGCAGAAATCTCTTATAGTCGTGCCTTCGACTTGGTACGGCGTGCATGTTTGAAGATGCATGTCGATGACTCCGTCGACTTTGTATTCGTCGATCATTCTGTCCAAAAGATTTATACGATTTGTGTTCGGCGTTATGCATGCGCAGCCGATGTTTAAATATTTTCTTGCGAGCGCATCATATGGGTCCGGATTTGTTTCGTCGACATTTTCGTCAATAGCTTTTGCTCCGCCGCAGTTTTCAAATGCGACCGCAATTCCGCCGTTGTTTTCAACGGATTCTATGACCTTTTCAGTTGCGCCGCCAATCGGACAGCCCGTAATCAAAATTCTCTTTCTTCCGGTTATGTGTTTGTTTTCGCTCAAAACTTTTTCCTTCAGAGCTTTTATTTCGCCCGGAATTGCTTCTTTGTCGAAACTGAATGTGAGCCCGTGGAGCACATGCCACATGTCGAGACCCATCATCGGTAGCTCATCCGCTTTCATTATTTCATAAAAATCTTTCGCTGCACTTCTTTCGGCATTTTTAACTTTGATTGCGTGTCTGATTTCTTCGTCGGTAATTTTGTGGTCAAACATTTCTTCGAGTACTTCTTTACATTTTAAGATTTCTTCTTTCCACATCTTCATGCCCATTTCGGAATTTCTGTTAGGAAGTTCCATAACATGAACCGGTTTGTGGCGACCCAAAAGTTCGTACATCTTCTTTTTTCCGTCGCACGTAGTTTCGCCGATTACAATGTCCGAAAAATAAAAGAACGGACATTTGTTTGTTATAGCAAAGCCGTAGCTCGACTTGATTAATGGACATAAATTCTTCGGCAAATCTCTTTCCGCGTCTCCAATTGTTTCGTCGCTCGTCGAGCAAAGCGAAACGCATGTTCCGCCGACAGCAAGTGCGAGTTCTTGTGGGAAAAATGTACAAAAAACTCCGACAACCGGAATATTTTCGTCCTTAATCTTCTTTACTTCCAAAAAAGCTGCCCTTCTCTTTTCGCTGAATTCTTCAAAAATTTCAGGCAAATTCTTTTTTAAATCTATCATCTAAACACCTCTTATATTTTTTATAAATTAATTTACATATATTATAACAATTTGCAATTTATATATCAACCGAACAATCGTTTGACAATAGGATTTCCCTATATTATAATTGACATAGAGGTATATTATGTTTGGAATAGATAAAGATATTATATTGATATTGGGACTCATTCTTCCCGGAATCATGACAGGGATCGGTGCGCTTCCGATATTTCTTACAAAAGACGTTTCGCAAAAACTGCTTGACGTAATGCTTGGATTTGCGGCGGGCATAATGCTTGCGGCGACCGCATTTTCATTAATAATGCCGTCCATCGAATACGGCGGCGGAGACTTTAAAGCCGTCATGGTCACATCAGGCGGCATACTTTTCGGTGCGATTTTAATTGACCTTATCGACAAATTCTCTCCGCACGAACACTTGATCGACAAAAGGCGCGAAGGCGGAAGCTCTAAATCGCTTAAACAAATTTGGCTGTTCGTAATCGCAATAACCATCCACAACTTCCCTGAAGGAATGGCAACGGGTGTCGGCTTCGGCACAAACAACATCGCCGACGGACTCACACTCGCCCTCGGCATCGGCATTCAAAACATGCCGGAAGGTCTTGCCGTTGCGCTCGCACTTGCGCGCGAAAACTATTCGGTAAAATTCTCATTCATGGTCGCATTTTTGACCGGACTTGTAGAACCAATCGGCGCAATCTTGGGATACGGACTCGTAAAAGTTTTCGAGCCGCTCCTCCCTTTCATACTTGCACTCGCCGGCGGCGCAATGCTCTTCGTCATAAGCGACGAAATCATCCCGACAACACACGCCAACGGATTTGAAAGAGAATCCACCTACGGAATAATCGTCGGATTTATCGTCATGATGATACTTGACGTTCTCCTCGGATAGTATTTAAAAATCAAATACACATGAAACAAATATGTAACCAAAAAACCGATGCATTCCATCGGTTTTATTTTTTGTGCTATGGAGTTTAAAGATAGAGTCTCATAAAAACATATCCGTCCTCTTTTGTTTCCGAATTTTTAAAGCCGAGTCTCTCCCAAAACTTTTGCGCACCGAAATTCTCCTCGTGAACCGGAAGAGAAATTCTCTTCTCCGAAAAATTCTCTTCGAAATAATCTATGCATTGCTTTGCCGCCTCGCTCCCGTAACCGCGACCTCGAAAATCCTTGTCGACTAAAAAATTTATAATCTGGCAATTCTCCTCGCCGAAATAAATCGAAACAAAACCGATGACCGAATCTCCTTTACATATTGCAAAACACTCGCTCGACTCCTTGTACAAAAACGCCTCTGCAAGCGAATAGATTGGCTCATCGACAAAATCCGCCACATCCGTACCCCTCTTTAAATCTATCACCTGATTAAAATTGTCTTCATTGACACGATCAAGTCTAATCATATAATGCCTCTCTCAAAAAACTTCAATATAATAACATACGAGCAACTTTAAATTAAACATATTTAATTACTACATAATAAAACGTGGCTTTTGATATGTGCCACACACCCGTTCTTAAGCTTTTTCAGATTTTTTAATCTAAAACTCAATTACAACCGGTTCTTTGCCGTGCTCCATAAGATTTAAAGTCGCATCTTTGAAATAAAACACAGCCGTCGACTCGTCATCAACCTCATACTTGCCCTTGCAAAGTTCAACATTGTCGTTGTACATTTTCTCGCGTGCTTCACGGCGATCGTCTTCAATAAGCTGACCGTAAATTCTGAAATAACCGTGTCCCGTCGCTCTCGCCACAGCAACATAAGGATTTTCCTTGAGCTCCTTGTAGACATTCTTTTGCTTCTTCGTCACCAAATAAACCTTGCCCTCAAAATCCGTGTGCACATCGAACGGCCTAACATTCGGCTTGCCGTCAACGCTCGTCGCAAGATAAAAAACATCCACACTACCCAAAACCTCTAAAACCTTCTTAATATTATCCATATTCACTTCCCCCTTTGAAATAATTTTGTGGAAAAACTCCAACATACTATTTGTACCCTAAAAGAGAAGGGTGTAAGCACGGAGAATTGTGGCGTGGTTTATTCAAGTTAGTTATAAATTTTAATTCAAGTGGTTTAAACTTTTGTATTTGCTTAAAATTATATATTATTATATTTTACAATATACATTAATCTAATCGACTTAGACCTTTAGAAAACATTAATATTGTGTTTAATCCATATGGCGAAGATATACTTAGAGAACCATAAGAGCATATCGGTAATTGCCTATTTCTTTTAAAGCGTTTATCTGGTCCTCCATTTTTGTTCACAAATTCCCAAGTATATCCAGCTATTGTAGCATCTTTTGGCACTGATACATTTTCTATGAAATTCTGATTGTATATACATGTTTTTACATCCATATAATTTATTGCAAAGACTTTATTTTTATGGATAAAAAATAATTTATCAGGCAAAAAGAATAATCTTTCCTTATTGTAAATATAAGATGTAGCGCTTACATTGACTTTAAAAGGAAATGGTATTTTTTTACTCACTTTACATTTTTGTCTTTTGATTACGTTTTTTGCTCCAGCTGTATATTTTGTATCAATTACTTTACTGGTTTCAGTAATCCTCCATATGTTACTGCTATCAGATATTCTTAGAAATGGTTTAATTTTTTCTGATATAACACTCTTTTGATCCTCATCTATAGAATATTCAAGCTCTATTGTCCCTTTAGTTTTTATATATACTTTCAAAATTAAACTTATTATTGTCACGATAAGAAAATTTGTATTTATAAAGCTTAAAACAAAAGAGCTCCCCAAAAATAGATTACTGATCTTATTAAGTTTTATGCTTCTATTTGCTAAGTTGACAATATCTTTTAGGTTGTCCGATGAAATGTCTGATGTTAAAACATTTTTAATTTCTTGAGAGTCATAAGTGTTCACCTGAAGATTATTATTTAAAAAATCATTCGAATTAATGCTACCTTTTTTATTATTATTTGAAAGTTCTTCAACATATGATAATCCAGTTCCAGGCAGTGTAGATGTTTTTCTAATATTACCACTAGCCGTTTTGCTTATTCTATAGCCTTTTGTTCCCCAACTATATCCAATACCAGATTTACTAATATTAATTCTAAATCCACCGCCTATATTGATACTTTTTCTATATCTGAACCCCACATTAAATCTCCTTTCATAAGTATACAATTTGTGTTATTTTGTCTAATTTGCGGGATAAAATGGAATTATTTTGCGCTGTGCAGAACGTTTAGGAGTTAGGAGTAGTAAAACTAAGCCACAGCGACTAACTCCTTCGAACAAGAGAAAAAAACCACTTTATCTGCAAATTTATTCTAATTCCTTTTTTGCACATATACGTATATACTATATCATTTATAATTCTACGTTCTAATTTTTCTTATATCACTAAATTCACTTAATTATTATCTTCATATTTGCAATAATCATAAACACACACCATTCTTTTATAAGCTGAGGACCCCAATAAATTCTGCCTAGTAAGATTCCTATACTTTCCATAAGATTGAATAAAATCCTTAAACTCATCTAGCGAAAGATTTTTTTCTAGAACATTCCATATAATACAATAGTCTTGGTTTCCATCTGATATTTCTAGGTCTAAAATGTCTCTGTAATTGAAAAACTGTCTCTTACAACTATTGGGTATCATTTCTCTTATTTGCTCTATTTTTTTTAATTGATTTATTTTTAATTCTTCTGTCTTTTCAATATTAGTATTAATTTGGCTAAATGCAAATATCGGGAAATATTGATTACTATTAATAGTTTGCTTATCAATTGTATCTAATATTTGGAAGTTATTTTCTTCTAAAATGATAAAGTAATCTAGAATCATTTCTCTAATTGTTCTAAACTCATATGAAATAGTTCTTTCGGTTCCTATAGCTAAAACTTTATCCGAGTTGTCTAAGTCTTCAATATCCTCAGTGATTCTGACTGCTGGTATATCTTCAGGATTACCACCTTTATAAATATCTCCTACAATATCTCTTACTTTTCTCACATCAATTGCTGATATTGGCAATCTAATACTTGCTAATGCCTCATAGAGTTGACAATAGTCATCCGTTATAAGTTTATTGATTCGTATTATTGTCCTGTTTATATTAATATCATGTTCAATAACTTCGCTATTACTAGAACCGGATTTATGTTCCACTAATAGAAAATTTGACCTTATCTTATCTGATAATTCATCATTATAATCAACGTATGAAAAAATAGTTTCCAAAATTTGTTTAATATTTTCATCGCTAACACTATATCCGAGAAAAATTATTGGATTATGAATGAATAAAGATATTAATTGAGCACGTATCAAATCATATTTAGTATTAAATTCTTTATAATCATCACTTGTAATTACAATTGAATTATTATTATCTACACTTCCGTGAATTTTATAGACAGACCCATAAGGATTGCTAAGTAAAATATCATTTCCAATAAGAGGGTTAAAATTAAAAATATCCTCTATTAATTTATCGTAATTAGTAGTGATAATACACGCGATATTTTTCCTAGTTTTTCTTAACTTATCTATTTCACTAACCATTTCTTCTTTATATTTTAACTCTGCCAATAATTGAGATATAAAAATTTTCAAACGACTTGCATGCACTCCATTTTCCATCGAACTATAATAAACATTGTTAATCTGATCAATGTAATCTGGCCTCGTTTTTCCCACTTTATACTCAGCAACACTATCTAGTTCCTTCTCTAAATTAGTTGCAATTTTAGAATAATCATAGGACTTAGTTGAGTTAGAATATGCTTGATTCTTTAAATCCTGGAAATGAAAAGTGTTTCCACTTATTTTTTCAGATATTGTTTTTAATAAATTTTCCCAACTGTAAGAGTTTTCCAAATATCGCAAACTGATCCCTGTGCCAATAAATAATATGGGATGATTTTGAAACCTATTAATAAATTCATTTATATTCATTAACTATATACTCCTTTTAAAGTTATCTTCAAACTCTCTCATTCTCAATTCTTTATTAAAAAATGGAAGTCCGATAATCCTATACTCATTGTCATCTGCATAAATTTTTGTTGGAATGCCTAGTTCTTCTATTTTTAGCAAAAACTCTTCTTTCCATTTGTCTTTTTCCAACAAATGTCCTCCCTTAGGCTCGATATAAATTTGTTCTTGTAAATAACCATCGGTGCCTTTCTTTTGCAGGAATAGCAAAAAGTCCGGTTCAAATCTTTCTCCAGTATCAAATTCATATATTGCTAAAGATGCGATTCTTTCATTTCTGACTAAATAAATCTCATCATATTTTTTTCTCAAATCGTCTACTATTCCTTTAAAATATTTGACAAATGCTTTTTCTTCACTTGTTCCATAATTGTCGTTATAAACATACCACGGTTCAAACGTTAGGTCCAGTCTGTCTTCATTGAATATACAAATTTGAGATATTCCCACACCTTCCCCGTGAGGATTATCAATATATATTTTTTTATTTTTCAGTACATCACGAATATTATTTGCATAAAATTCTCTTGTGCCCTCATATTCTGTTTGTATTTTTTGAATATATTCTGATATATCTCTAAATATTTTCATGGCTCCATCATACAGATCCTCCGCTCTAATCTTATCAAATGGAGAATCTATTTTAAGTGTTATATTTCCTAAATAATTATCAGATTGCAAAAATTCTCTTCTTGACACTAAATTCGGGAAATATGATTTTAATGCACTAAATTTAAGTACATTAAAATTTTCCATTGCACCTTCTGCTATGTTTAATGGAATTTCTCTAACTTTAAATGTATGAATCTTAAATTTTATATTGTCTTTAGTTGTTTCATCATCAAACAATCCATATAGGGTTGATCTTCCGGTGGCAACCTTGTGCTGATAAAATTTATTTTGGATTTTCTTATCAATTTCTTTAATAGACTTTCTTGATTTTTCTACCCTTCTATTCGAAAATACATAGGCATATCTAAAAAAATCTGTTTCTTTAAATTCTTCTTTCAGTATATATTCTATCTCTTTCGGTGCATCTGCAAGAAGTCCCGTTTGCTTCAAAGCATACCTCAATTCACTTATATATCTCGAATCTTGCATAGAATGATACAAGAGTGTTTCTAGAATCCTATTCTCATTAGTTAAATCATCATCATACTTGCGTTTATTTCTAGGTTGATCATCTTCAATTTTAAAAGGACAATATCGGGCTCCCCTTCCGATTAGTTGTGCCTCACTAATAGTTGTCTTTCCTGGTTTCCCACCCTTTCCATCTCTCGTTTCATAAAGTCTTACAATATCAAAAAGATTTAATACATCCCAACCTTCATTTAACATATCAACTGTAAATATTATCCTATAAGGATTATCTTTCGCTTCAAGTGAGTTTACTGCAACTTGTTTTGCTTTCTCCTCTGATTCAGCTTGTGAATTTAAAATAATAGAATTTTCCTTTGCAAACCCTAATTTTATATCCTCAGCAAGAGAGTTTAAGCTTGGATCTTTTTTTAAAAAATAACTAATAGCATTTTTTAAATATTCATTATCAGAATCTTTAAATTTTAATATGGTGTCAGGATTAAGATTATTTAACTTTTGATAAAATTCATCATAAAAGTATCTCGAATCTTTAATAGACTTAGATTTCAGAAGAACCACCGGCTTTATATTTTGACCGGAAGCACCAAATAAATGTCTCCTATATTCGCTTACAACAAGAGCCAGTAAAGTTCTAGTCCACCTATCATAGTCACCTTGCATATTCTTGAAATCTTTCGTATATCCGCTCTCTCTAAATTTAGATAAAGTATAATCATATACAATTTTATCCAAATATTTTTTCACAACATTGGGATCTTTTAAATCAGCGGTTGCCGTAAACTCTAATAGAGCGTTATCTCGATTAGCTCTAAAAATTGTACTAATCGTATATTCCCAACTTTGAATATTTTTATCTATCGATGCTCTCTCAGTTTTCGTAAGTCCTTTAGTAACAGTGTTTATATGGTGAGACTCATCTGAAATTAAAACAATTTTATCGTCTTCAAAATCTTCAATAGTAGGGGAATTCTCTTTTGGAAATAGCATGTCATAGTGGAGTTTTTGAGTTGTAGTAAAACAAATATTAATTGCATTTTTATCATAAAAAGCAAAATTATTAACTTCTTTTACTTGAATTTGTTCTCCCATTAATTCGATATTGTCTGAAAAGAGATACTTAATCGAATTTTTATTTAAAAAATTCTCTTTAGTTTTTTCGATAATATTGTTTTGATTTACGAAGAATAAGAATTTCCTATATCCTTTCGTGTATAAATATAGAATGAGGCCTGCCATAATAACAGTCTTTCCTGAGCCTGTTGCCATATGAAATAAATTATGAATTTGCTTATTTTTAATCAAATCACTTTCAACATAACTTATAAAATACTTAAAAGCCTCTTCTTGATATTTACGCAAAATAATATTAGGATTTAAATTTGATTCTATATAGGTCGGTAATTCTTTTAAAAAGCCTCCCTCTTTTAAGGCATCTAATTTTTGATACAAATATTGCTCATCCATAAAATCACTCCTTACCGTAGAAACTTCTATTAAACTTCTTATCAGCCTCGCTCACGTTGTAATCTTCATCATCGATATCCGAAAAATTAACATAAAGTTTATTTTTATTTAAAAGCTCCATGACAATATTTTTTTGTTCATCAATACTTAGCTGGTCAAAATCTTCTTCGGCATTTTTTAATTCACTAGGAAGAATAGATGGAATTAGCTTTCCATTTTCAATAGCCTTATTTAAAACAACTTTAACCTACTCTGAATTTTCTGCCATTTCAAGTTCTGAAACTAAACTTTCATTATCTTCTAAAAGTTCGCAATATACAAAGGAACCTCCTCCTTTCCATCCAACACTTTTAGAAATTCCACCTTGTTCCCCATCAATTACTTTTTGAAGCCTAGAAACTGAAACTGTATTGATATAATCCATCTGTTCTACACCAATAAACCTACGGTCCATTTTCATAGCAACTGCTTGAGTTGTTGATGAGCCCATGAAAAAGTCTAATACTATATCTCCTTCATTAGTAAATATATCAATATAGTTCTTTATATATCTTTCTGGCTTCTTTCCATTTCTAAAACTAACTCCACCTTCAGAATTAACGTTATTATAATCTTCAACGCAATCTAAAAAATTTGGATATGGAATTAAAGTAACATCGCTCGAAATTGGTTTTCCTTGATAATATTTACCATTAATATTGTTTCCTATTGGCAATTCAAATATTCTAAAATCATGAATATCGTCTCCCATATCCGGAACAGCGAACATTGTCCCCTTAGGATACTTGTCTATTAATTTTTCAAGATGTTTTACATAAAATCTTCCACTAGAATTTTTTTCTCTTATAGAGCCCCTAATTGACATCGATTTTAAACCTGTTTCATGACCTTCCGATTTTATAACTTCTACATCTTCTGGAAAGTATACATCGACAAGTTTATTATCCATCTTTATAGTTTCTCTTGATTTTAAAGGTAGATTTATGTCATAAATATAATCATCAATTGTTTTCTGCCTAATCTTCTTTGGCATAATATAATTTCTTGACTTAGAATAACATAACGCATATTCAACTACATCATTAAATTCTTTATCCGAAGTCAAACTTCTTTCAGGATGCCTTACCAAAATATTAATATCCATCAAAGGTTTACCATCCGAAAATAATTCATTTAATAATAATTTTAAGTGTGCATATTGATGAAAGCTTATCTGAACAATGATAACACCGTCTTCTTTTAATAACCTTTTGGCAATTCTTAATCTATTTAATATAAATGTTAACCATGAAGATTCATTGAAATTGTCATTATAGTGAAAGCTATCTTCACTCGTATTATATGGTGGATCAATATAAATTAATTTCACTTTTCCCTCATATCTCTCCATCAGAGAAGATAGGACTATTAAATTATTTCCCTTAATTATCAGATTATCATCTTCATTAAATTCTATATTTTCTTCTACTCCCTCTTTAGTGTATCTTTTTGCACTTGATAGAACTTTTGGAGCAAGAAGCCTATTTATTTGGTCAGGCGCAAGCATTTCATTATAAAAAATTTCATCTCTTTTCTGGTCTTCTTTTGTTTGTCCGCCTTCCAAGACACAATCTTTATAAGGCCATACAAGAGAAACATCTTCTTTTTGACTTATAAGATTATTGTTTGAATCCACAAGTCCAATTTTATTTTTATACATGGTAAAAGAATCCGGGAGAAATTCTTTAGATTCTAAAATCCAGATAAATTTATTAATATCAAAGACATAAATATCATCTATCTTTTTAAATAGACTGTCTTTTAAAATCTCGTTATTCAATAGTGCTTTCAACAATTTTTCATCATTGTTTCTAGCTGCATCCGAAACTTTAATTTTCACAATTTGGTTGTCTTCTCCAATAAATCGTTTGTCGCCGCTAAGCACATTATGTAACTCATCTAAGAACTTCATATTAACCTCCAAATACAATTTCACACTTTACTAAATTATCATTTAGTTTTTTTAAATCTGTTTTAAAACTTTTTTTAATTTCTGTCAGTTATTTTAACTAATTATATTATATCACATTTAAAATATTATTGAAGACATAAGTTTCATTTCATAAAATCTTTTCTTTCACCAACCACATATTATTTTTTATGATTTTTTCTACAATATAAAAACCCACTAGA
>UQFH01000011.1 GCA_900540185.1 uncultured Eubacteriales bacterium | reverse complement strand
ATATATGGCGGCAGGACATCGTTGTTCCTATCGTCACAACGTATGCCAGCCGCTACAAGCAGCGATATACAATTGTATGAATAAAACAATTTTATGAATGTGAGCGAAACAATTTATGTTTAAATCCGTATACACCTTCCGTAACGACGACCGGTTTTTTACGGGTGAGTCAAAGATCTGTTATTTCGTTTCCGAACGCGTAAAAAGGTGTATCACCGCTAAGAGGGGAAGGGTATAAGAATTGTACAAGTAAATATGTATAAATATAAAATTTAAATTAATGCATATAAAAAACCGGCAATCGCCGGTTAATTATTTATTGTGCTCTATCTTGTATAATATTTTCTATAATTTTACCAATATTAGAGCTGACTTTTCCATTTATATTATGGATGTCTTGATTTATTTTCTTTTCTTGTTCAATTGCAATTTTTATATTCTTAGCCAAACAGCCTATTTGTTTATTCTTTTTAGCGTTCATTTTGGTTTTTTGAGATAGTAATTTAAATGCGTAGCTATATTTATCTTTTTCGTCTTTTAGCAAAAATCTATTTTCATTGTCTTTTATGAAATTTTCATAACTGTTTTCAAGATGAAGCAGCAAGAAGAGTTCAAAGTTTGGATTTGTTACAGCGGCAATGTCTTCTTTTTCAATTTCTGTTATAAGCTCATCATAGCCTTTGACTTTTTCTTCGAAAATATCTGCATCAAATACGATTATCATTTTATCTCTTTTAGAATCAAAGTTGTTCTCAGGCTTTCTTTTATGTTTTTTTGCGAATTCCACAAGAGCTTTCGGATATGAAATGTCGCGATCTTTGCCTGTTTTTTCCCATAAGCAAATGTCTATCATATCATGAATTCCGAGATCTTTTCTCAGATTGATTAAATTTTTGAAGTAGTATACTTCGGTATTTGCACCTTCGCAAATAAAAATATATTTTTTAAAAGGCTCTATTTTCTCTTCTGAATCAGTACTTCTTTTATTCCATCCGGAATATGACAAGATAGGTATCATTTCTATTCCTCTTTAAATGTAAAATGTTTAAAAACCGGAATTGCACCGTACCTACCGTCAAGATATGCTTCTTTTAATTTCTTGTCGTATCTTTCTTTAAATTTATCAAGAGAATATATATGGCTTGCATTATTTGCATCTCTTTCAATAAACCAAATTTCATCCCTTCTAAATAAATTTTGACTCATTATAAGATCTTCATGGGTAGTGAACACAAGTTGCATTTTTGAATTTTCATGGGTTTTCATAAACAGTTTTAAAAAATGTTCCGTGAGTTTTGGGTGAAGACTTCGGTCTAATTCATCAACTACAAACAATGTGTCCGGCCTATCGGTTAAAATCATATCTATAAGATCAAAAAGTCTTGTTGTTCCGTCAGATTCATCTGAAAAACTGAAGTCGAAAATGGATTTCCCGTGTTTTAATATAAAAGTCGTAATTTCCGGTTCGCCGTTTTTATCAAGCTTGATATTGAAAAATCCACCGTTAATTCTACAAGTCATTTGTATGTCTTTATCTTCTGATTTTTGTAGTTCTGATCTAAATGTGTTTATTATATTTTGAATTATTGGCATCGGTAATATTTCACTCAGCTTGTCAATCGACATCTTTTTGATTTTTATGTCGGTAATACCCGTGTCAAAATCTCTAATCAAATTTGTTATTCTATCAAGAGATTCGTCGTTATAAAAACTGTCAGTGTTTGTAAAGCTTATATCAGGATCTATTAAAATGATGTTATTAATAATCCATAAGTATGCTTCATTAAAAAATTTGAATTTAGAATTTTCGTTGAAATTTTTTCCACGATTCATTTCCGATAAAAATAGCTTATCATTTTGTCCAACAAAATCGTTGCTGTAAATATTGAATCTGGCTTTTTCCTCATCGGATAATTTTACGTTTTCGCCAATTTTTGGAATTCCTTCAGGTCTACTGAATAACTCTTTAGCACTACCATTTTGCATAAGCTCAAATAGCCATTCATTTGTAATTCTTCTTTCGTTTAAAATTACCGAAAATCCGTATGCATAAAAAGTGCTTCCAACTGTAAATTGCAGTTCGAAAACACTCTCTCTATTTTTGTTTTTTGTTTTATTTTTACAAAAATCATTTACTGCAATGAGCGGAACACCATTTGTTAAACTTGATTTTATAAATCCGAAAGCCTGAACTAAGTTAGACTTTCCAGAAGCATTTGCACCGTAAATAGCTGCATTTTTTAAAATATTGGTTTGTTTTATCTTCATCTTATGCTTTGGCATAGAACGAATTTTGCTTGAAGAAATCATGGATAATTCTTCTCTATTATCAAATGATCTATAATTTTCTACTGAAATCTTTATTAGCATAATGTCCCCTCCATATATAATTATACCATTTTATATAAATTGTTGTCAATCGCAGAATGAATATTTAGAGAAATTTTCTCTAAATATTCATTCTATTTTAGGGATAGATTTTGATATTCCATAACCACATAGGTGGTTGTATGTTGTAATAACAACGAATTTTGAATATGGGCAGCGGGCACAGTGCCCACCGTTACGTGGTATGTGTCGTCTGTAACGGCGACCGGTTTTTTTACGGGTGAGGTAGAAATCTTTGATTTTGTAACCGAACGCGTAAAAAGGCGTATCGCCGCCAATGGGGTTTGGATTTGGTGATATACTGTATTGGCACATCGTTGTTGGTGGGGATGTAAATGGTTTGAACGTCATATATGGCGGCGCAAACGTTATAGCCCTAACCCGTGCTTTTTGATTTAAAGAATCAAAAACACGATGGTAGGACTTATACAAAGACGTCCGACGACATTTCGACGAACAGGAGAAATGAGTCGCTGACGTCGATTGTGCGTGCGCCGTTACGTTCCGGAAAACGTACAGAGCGAAAATATGTTTATAAATTGGAAAGGGTTTATGGTTTATATTTTTTATATGCTCAGCGTTGTTGGTAATAATACATATTCCAAAAACACAAAAATGGGCGGCGGGACACACAGTGCCCGCCGTTACGTTTTGGGAAGCACACAGAGCGAAGATATGTTTATAAATGTTATGAGGTTTTTTGGATATATTTAATAAACACATCGATGGTTGTATGTTGTTATAACAACAAAAATTAAATACGGCGACACAATGCGTACATACGCATATACATTTATAAATATCACCTACACTCTTTCTCGTTTCTTACCACACTTTCTTGCAATTTCGTCACCCCTTATGTTATAATGAAACTATGTATTTAGGTTACAGAAATGTTAAGGAGGGATTTGATGAAGTATTTTGATATTCAAGGCACGAAGGTCAGCAGGCTCGGTTACGGGTGCATGAGGTTTCCGGTTATTGACGACGACAACAGCAAGATTGACGAGGCGAAGGCGGCGGAGCTTTTGAAGAGGGCAATTAATAATGGTGTAAATTACATAGATACTGCGTACAATTATCACGGGAAGATGAGCGAGAGTTTTGTCGGGAAGTTTGTTGAGGAGAATTCTTTGAGGGACGAGGTTCTTTTGACGACGAAGCTTCCGGCGTGGCTTGTCGAGAAGCCGGAGGATTTCGAGAGGCTTATGGAGGAGCAACTTTCGAATTTGAGAACGGATCATATTGATTTTTATCTTTTGCATTCGCTCGATATAAAGACGTTCAGAAAGATTGTGGATTTGGGCGTCTTCGATTTTATAAAGAAGGCGAAGGCGAGCGGCAAGGTTCGTCATATGGGTTTCAGTTTTCACGATGAGTTCCCGGCTTTCGAAGAGATGATAAACAGTTTTCCGTGGGATTTCTGTCAGATTCAACTCAATTATTTGGATGTGGATTATCAGGCGGGGCAAAAGGGTTATGAGCTCGCGACGAAGCTGGGGATTCCGGTTGTTATTATGGAGCCGTTAAAGGGCGGACGTCTTTCAAATCCGCCGAAGGAAATAAGAGAGCTTTCGGATGAGTTTAAGCCGCTCACGCCGTCGCAAGTCGCTTTGAAGTATCCTTTAAATCTTCCGAATGTTATGACTGTTTTGTCGGGCATGAACGCGGAGGAGCAAGTTGATGAAAATATCGAGATGGCGTCGAGTGTCGAGCCGGATTCGGTGACGGAAAAAGAGAAAGAGTTTTTCTCAAAAGCACGCGAATTTTTCAAGGCGAAAGAGCAAATCGGATGCACCGCGTGCGAGTATTGTATGCCGTGCACGGTTGAAATCAATATTCCGAAGGTGTTCTCACTTTGGAACAATGCGTTTATTTTTGATGAAGAGGAAAAGTCGAAAAAGGTATATGAGGACTATTTAAAAGACGGAAAGACCGCGGCGGACGCATGTATCGCTTGCGGAAAGTGCGAAGGACTCTGTCCGCAAAATCTCGAAATTATCGAGGGTCTAAAAAAGGCACACGATTTTTTAACTAAAGAGTAAATTTTTGAAGAAGTGTTCAATGAATGCTTCTTTTTTATATTTAATATTGAATTTTATAATAACAATATGATATAATATTATAAAGGGGGGGCGTGTTAAACGCCTTGATGAACTTATGCGAAAGATTTTAAAAAGAAGTTATTCATATTTAAGAGAGCACAGATGGAAGGTTGTTTACGGCGTGATTCTCTCGCTTTTAAACACGGCTTTCGGGATTTTGTCGAGTTATTCTCTGAAAATTTTAATCGACGATGTTTTGATGAAGAACAATGCGGAGTGGTTGTGGCCGCTCGAGTTTGTTTTTATGGGCGTTGTGTTTTTCGGCGCGATTTTTATGATTTTGAGTGCGAAGGTTTTTAATAATGTTGCAGCAAAATGTATGCTTAAAATCAAGGAGAAAACTTTCAAGCATTATCTCAAGATGAATTACGAGGACGCAACTACAATCGACAAGTCCGAGGTCACAAATGTGCTTACATACAGCATTGATTCGCTCGGGGATGTTTTGAGTTCGGGGATTCCGATGATGATTTCGTCGATAATTTCGATTGTGCTCATCGTCGGCGTGATGATTTATATCGATTACAGGCTCACGATTATTTCGATGTTCGTTTATCCGCTTCTGATTTTCGTGAACAATATGTTGCAAAAGATTATAAGCAAGGAGCAGGACGTCTATTACGACAGAAGGCAGGACGTTTTGAAGGCTATTGACGACACGGTTAAATGTCGCGACGAGGTTTGGTCGTACAATCTTCTCGAGTCGGTGTCCGATGAATTTATGAAAAAGGCGAGGGCACTTGAAAAGTCGAGAGTTCGGCTCATGGTCATCGGCGAGTTTCGCTCGCAGGCAAGTTGGGTTCTTATCATGGTGCCGTACCAAGCAATTCTTTACGGCATCGGCGGGATGTGGATGATAAAGACGGGAAATCCGACGCTCGGAACGCTTATGGTGTTTTCAAATTTCACAAATTATCTCATAAATCCGATTATGCGCCTTGTGAACATTTCGACCGACATCAGCCAAGCGGGTGTGAGCTTTGAAAAACTCGATGCGTTCACCGACAGAAAGGAGCAAAAGAGCAATTTCGATTATGCGAGCGACAGTCTTGCGAGCGCTCGAAATCTCACATTCAAATACAAAAACACCGACAGAAATATTTTGTCGGATTTAAATTTTGACATAGGTCTTGGAAAGACGACGGTGCTTTGGGGCGAGAGCGGCTCGGGCAAGTCGACGATTCTTAAAATTGTCGGAGGGATGCTCGAGACGGATGAAAAATTAAAAATTCACGACTCTCTTTCAAGCTGTGATTTTATCAGGAGCGACAATTGGGCATATTTCCCGCAGTCGCCGAACACTTTTGACGGCAAAATCGGAGAGCTTTTTAAGATGATAAATCCGAAAATTTCAGAAGAAAGAATGTGGAGTCTTTTGGAAAAGGTGGGACTGAAAAACTATTTCGACTCGAAAGACGGGCTCGAAACATATGTAAAAAATTCCGAATCGACTTTTTCGGGCGGCGAGCACAGACGACTTTGTCTCGCACTTTTCCTCGGTTATGATGCGGAGGTCATGCTTTTTGATGAGCCGACGGCATCGCTCGACAAAAAGAGCGCCGATTTGATTATAAACATAATTGCGGATTTGAGAAAGCACAATAAAACATGTTTGATTTCAACGCACGACGTAGATTTGAAAAATATCGGCGACGAAGTTATCGATGTTACAAAAAGATAGAACGGGAAGCAATGCGCGCTTCCTTTTTTATTGCAAACAAAAACGCCTATTCAAATGAATAAGCGTTTGTAAAATTCAATATTAGAATTTACTGTCGTCGACTGAATCGAGATATGCCTTGATCGGTTCGATGACTTTTTTGATTGTTCCCGGAACAAACGGGTTTTCGAGTTTTGCAACTTCGAGAAGACCTTTGAAAGGTTTTTTGCCGCCCGTTTTACAGAGTCTCAAATAATCACTCCAAGCATTTTCGTGGTTGTCTCTGTTCTTTTTCCAGAATTGGAATGCGCAAACTTGAGCGAGTGTGTAGTCGATGTAGTAGAACGGACTTCCGAAAATGTGTCCTTGTCTTAGCCAGAATCCGCCGTCGTCGAGAACTTTTATGCCGTCGTAGTCTCTGTGCGGAAGATATTTCTTTTCGAGTTCGCGGAATTTCGCTCTTCTTTCCTTCGGTGAAACTTCAGGATTTTCATAGACAAAGTGTTGGAATTCGTCGATTAATGCGCCGTATGGAAGGAAGAGAACTGCGCCTTGAAGATGTTGGAATTTGAATTTGTCTTCTTCATTTTCGAAGAAAAGATTCATCCACGGCCATGTGAAAAATTCCATACTCATTGAGTGGATTTCAGCACTTTCCATTCCCGGCCACAAGTATTCGCTCACTTCGAAGTCGCGGCTGTTGTAGACTTGGAATGCGTGTCCAGCTTCGTGTGTAAGGACTTCGACGTCTCCGGTTGTGCCGTTGAAGTTTGCAAAGATGAACGGACATCTCCATTTTGACATATATGTGCAGTATCCGCCGCCCGCTTTGCCCGGTTTTGCATCGAGGTCAAAGAGGTGACGGTCGAGCATGAAGTTGAAAAATTCGTCGGTTTCAGGGCTTAGTTCAGCGTACATTTTCTTTGCGCGTTCAACGCACCATTCTCTGTCGCCGTGAGGTTTTGCGTTTCCGTTTTCGAATTGAAGTCCTTCGTCGTAGAATTTCAAATCGTCGATGCCGATTCTCTTGGATTGACGTTTTCTGAGTTCGGTTGCGAGAGGAACGACGTCTTCGATGATTTGCTTTCTGTAGCTTGCAACTTCATCTTTGCCGTAGTCGACACGACCCATTCTCTTGTATCCGAGGTCTACATAGTTTTCGTAGCCGAGTTTTTTAGCCATTCTATCTCTTACTTTGACCATCTTATCATAGATTTCGTCAAATTTATCGAGGTTTTCTTCGAAAAATTCCGCAACGAGTTTTGTCGCTTTCTTTCTCGTTTCTCTGTCTTTGTCTTGGGTGTGTTTGCCAAGTTGTGTCAAATTGAGCTTTTCGCCATCCCATTCTTTTTGGCAGGATGCGATGAGCTTTTGATATTCTATTGAAAGTTTTGATTCTTCAACCAAATCTTCCATGATTTCAGGTTTGAATGTGAGTAAATCATTTTCGTATTTTTTGATTAAATATGAGCCGAAACGTTCTTCGAGGTCAGCTTTAAATTTGCTGTCCAAAAATGCCTTTTCATATTTTACGGTCGCTTCTTCAATCTTCGGACCTTCTTCCGAAAAGTGGTTCATTTCGTCGTCGTAGAACTTGTCGGTTGTGTCGATTGAGTTTCTTATGGAAACCAATGTGCCGTATGAATCGAGGTCGTCCAAAACTTTTGAAACGTTGAAGTAGGTTTCAATCGCTTCGTCTTTATTGGATGCCTTTTCAAGTTTTTCAGTTTCCTCACCGATAATCTTTACAATTTTGTCAAAATGCGGTCTTTCGTATTTAAACTCTTCAAATGTTAAGTTTGTTTCTTTAGTCATAAAAATACCTCCTGAAACTATTATAACATAAATCTATTTGTATTTGTACAAAAATAGTGATTTAAATTACTATTTAAATTTCGAGAAATGGATTCCAAAATGTGGTATAATAAAAGGTGGAGGGATTGAAGTGGAAGGAATGCTTTACATAGTTCCGACTCCGGTCGGAAATCTCAAGGATATAACTTACAGGGCGATTGAGGTTTTGAAGTCGAGCGATTATATTTATTGCGAAGACACAAGGACGAGTGCGGTGTTTTTGAATTTTTACGACATAAAAACCGAAAGGCGCTCTTTTCACAAGTTTAACGAACGCTCGAAAGTCGACGAGATAATTGAGCTCGTCTATTCGGGGAAGACGATTTCCGTCATAAGCGACGCGGGAACTCCGGGCATCAGCGACCCGTGCGGCATTTTGGTTTCGGAAATCGACGCAAAGTTCGTTCGAACTCTTCCGGGCGCAACGGCGTTTGTGCCGGCGCTTGTGAACTCCGGACTCTCAACCGACGAATTTACATTCATCGGATTCCTTCCGCCGAAGAAAAACGAGCGCATGAAAAAGCTGGAAAGCCTCGAGGACATGACTCAAACTCTCATTTTTTATGAATCGCCGCACAGAGCGGAGGAAACGCTTCTCGATATGCAAACGGTTTTTAAAACCAGAAATGCCGCACTCGTAAGGGAGATTTCAAAAATTTACGAGGAGACTTTGCGATTTAATTTTTCTGAAATTCCATTCGACAAAATCACGTTTAAAGGAGAGATGGTGATTTTGGTTGAAGGGGGCGAGGAAAAGGCGGTCGACATTTGGCCGAGAGTTCGGGAGCTCATGGAGAGCGGAATGAGCGCAAAGAGCATTTTGAAACAGATTAAAGAAGAGTACAAAAATGAAGAAATCAAGAGAAATGAAATCTATGATTTTGTTTTAAAAAATTCAAAGGAATAGGTGTTATGGAAATAGAAGAAATTTTTAAATCTTTTAACGACAGGCTGCTGGATAAACACAAGAGGCTGAAAACCGAAGTGACAAAGGAAAAGCTTTCGACACTCGGCGAGTTTTTTATGTCGCGCCATTTGACGGATGAGGAGATGGAGAGCTTTCTTCCGAAGGGAATCGCTGCGGTCGACGGCTCTAACAATTCGTACGGCGGAGCGGACCCGAATATTATCCATTTTCTTCGCGCGTGTTATATTCCGGATATGAAGCGCGAGATGGTCGAAGAAGTGCGAATATTAAGTCCGCTTGTGGACGTTGAGGTCTCGCCGAAGTCCGAGCTTTCAAAGCTCGAGGTCATCGCAGCGAAGAAGGGGCTTTTAAAATACGATTCGAAGGCGCTTTTGATGGACGGGGGACTTATAAGATATATTGCGGATGCGGAGGATGAGTATAAGGAGCTCCTCCAGCTTGTGAAAGAGCGGGGCACACTTTTTATGGGCGTTATCGAGGACATGAAGAGCCGTTCGGTTGCGAAGAAACTAGGCATTGACGGCTTCGACAGAGAACTCTTTTTTGGAAAGCTCGCTCCGGGCGAAGCGTTTTTTCTCTATGACGAGTTCAACTTGAAAAAGGAGAGCGCAATAAGCACGATTTATCTTCGACCGGGGAACGACCCGATGGCTATTTCGATTGACTTTCCGACATTTTCGGTGGACAAACGGGAACTCATAACAAATCTCGTTCGCACGCTTACGCCGGACATGAGTCGCGGCATTCCGTTTATTTTGGACATTGTGGATAAATATGCGAAAGTGACCGACAAGGATATGCAATATTTTATAAAGAAATATATTTCGGAGGACGTTAAAAGGCTTTATTTGGATGAGGCAAGACAAAAGAGGTGGATGTAATGAAAGTTATTGGAATGACTACAAGCAGCGAGGCATACATCGTTGAGAGGGAAAATCCGATAAGGATAAATGAATATCTTAAGATTCGCGACAAAAATCAGGGGGATTTGATTTGCGAAACGACGAAGACGCATGCATACAACAGATTTATGCCGCTGAAGCCGGACAGCGATATGGCGGACACGCATGTACTCGAGGTTTTAAAGGACCTTGGTTACGACATTGACAACGAAAAGATTTACATCGCGAAGGTGCGCCTTTTGAGCGAAGCGCCTTATCCGATTGAGACCGGCTCCGAAGTTGTCGTGCCGGAGTTTGACGAAATCAAGGATATACTCATTCGAACTGACGACAAAAAGGGACTCGTGCTCGGTGCGATAAAAAACACGGACGAGCTTTACAAATACGCCGACGAAAAATACAAGGACCTCTTCACAATGTTTGAGGACAAAGAGGAGAGGGAGCAATACGAGCTTCCGGCGATTTTTGATTTGTGGTCGATGAAGGACTATCCGCACATCGGAATCTTCGGCGGCTCCGGCTCGGGAAAAAGCTACGGCATAAGAGTTTTTATCGAGGAGCTTATGCGCCTTAATATCCCGACGATTGTGAGCGATCCGCACAATGAGATGAGTTTTGAATCGGACGACGACAGATTTAAGGACAAGTACACGATTTTTAATGTGGGTGTCGACGCCGGAATCGAGTTTAAGGACCTTTCGAGCTTCGATTTGATTTATCTTTTGAAATCTGCCGGAGATTTGAGCGATGCGCAGTCGTCTTTCATTGAAATGGCGCTCGAAAAAAACGAAAGCGCCGACAGTTTCAATACGAAAATCGAGTCGCTCATAGAGCTTTTGGAAATCGGAACGTCTGCGGACATCGAAAAATATATAGCCGAAAATCCGGGACCCGAAGGAAACAGAATAAGCACTTTGTACAAGAACTACAAACGTTTTGTGCGCTCGTCGAATTTGTCGGTCATAAAAGCCATCAGATGGCGTTTTAAAAGAATTGAATCGACCGGGATTTTTAACTTCACGAGCCGCGAAATAATAAACGCACTGAAGCAATCGAAGACTGTTGTCATCAGGGGCGAGATGCGAATTTTGCTCGTTTATATGAGTTATATTTTGAGGTCGCTCTATTACATGAGGCGCACCTACAAAGACGAGCACGACGGTAGTGCTGAGCATTTCTTTCCGCCGTTTGTGTCGGTTATAGACGAAGCGCACAACTTTGCACCGAAAGGCGACCCGAGACCGTCGAAGGCGATTATACGTGAAATCGCACAGGAAGGACGTAAGTACGGAGTTTTTCTGGCGCTCGCAACGCAAAGACCGTCGATTCTGGACGACACGACGACCGCACAGCTGAACTCGAAATTTATTTTTAGAACTACGAGACAGACGGACATTCAAACGATTAAAGAAGAAACGGACATCTCGCCGGACGAATCGGCAAGACTTCCGTATCTCAGAAGTGGTAATGTGTTCTTCTCGAGTGCCGTCATGGGAAGGACGATGTTTATAAGAATAAGAAAAGCCATCAGCCATCAGCCGAAGAGCGAAAATCCGTTCGATGAATTGGGCATGATGAAGGAGTCGATGGACGAGGAAATCGTTGAAATTTTGGACAGATTCCTTCCGATAAAAGTGCTCGATTTAAATATCGTTATGACCGAGCTAAGCAAAGCCGGAAAGGGCATGGACAGCAAGGAACTCATCGCGTTTTTGGACAGAAAATCCGGAGAGGGCTACTATAAAAAGACGGAAACACCGTTTGGAGATAAATATGAAAAAGCTTAAAATTTTATTTGTAACAACAGAAGCGCTGCCGTTTGTTAGAACTTCAAATATGGCGGACTTCACATACAATTTAACGAGAAAACTCAAAGAGCTGAACACCGACGTAAGGCTTGTCATGCCACTTTTTAAATCCATAAAGACCGACTACAACTCGAGTCTTCGATTTGTGAAGAGCTTTGTGGTCGATTTGGGATACAAGGTGCACACCGCAACAATTTTGAGTCTCGATGTTGAGGGAGTTTTGTTTTATTTTGTCGACTCCGACGTGTATTTCGACAGACCGAGGATTTACGGCGAAAGGGACGATGCGGAGAGATTTATTTTCTTCAACAAAGCGGTGAACCTCATGATGAAGGAGATTGATTTCAAACCGGACATCATCGACGTGAACAACTATGCGTCGAGCCTTATTCCGGCGTGCATCAAGACGAAAAGGCAAGTGGACAGTTTTTATCACGGCATAAAGACGGTGCTTTCGATTCACAACATCAGAAACCAAGGCATTTATCCGGCGAAGGACATGGACTCGATTGCGAGCCTTCCGCTCGAGCTTATGGAGGACCGCGAGTATAAATATTTCAAGGCGGTAAACTTCTTGAAAGCGGGAATCGATTCCGCCGATTATATCACGCTTCCGGCACCGTCGCTTAAAGAGGAAATTGTGAGCCCATACTACGGCAGCAATCTCGACAATCTCTTGACTGCTAACTCGTTTAAGGTGACGGGGATTTTGGACGGAATCGACCACAGACGTTATGACCCGGAAAAGGATCCTGCAATTTTCCAGAATTTCGGCGCAGACACACTCGCCGACAGGGCAATAAACAAACAAGGCGTTATGAGCTACTACTCGCTATCAGGTTTTGAAAGACCTTTAATTTCGATTATAGGTCGCCTTATTACACGAAAGGGCGTGGACTTTGTCTACGAAAACATCGACTATATGATTGAGGCGGGCTTTAACATAATCATTATGGGCACGGGCGAGCCGGCGTATGAGGATAAACTTTTGGAAAAAGAGCAGGAGTATCCACAGAATGTTTCGGTGAAACTGTATGTAAACGAGAAAGAAGCGATTCGCGTTATGGCGGGGAGCGATTTCTTCCTCATGCCGTCGCGCACCGAAATACAGGCGCTGAATCATTTGATCGCTCAAAGATACGGCGCAATTCCGATTGTTCGGGACACGGGAACGCTGAGAGACGGAGTTCGCGAATATAACAAATTCACCCGAAAAGGCGACGGAATCGTTTTTCAAAACATGAAACAAAGCGATTTTCTCGCCGCAATCGACGAAGCGAAACGCCTCTACGAAGAAGATCCGGAAACGCTTGAGATAATGCGAAGAAACGCGCTTATGAAAGACAGCAGTTGGGAAAAAACGGCGGAGGAATATTTGAGGTTGTTTGAAGAAATATCGGAATAATTTTTGGGGTTTATTTGCGGGCTATTTTGCGACCTGCTTGCAAACTTCAATTATTTGATTGCTCGGAGTGCAAATGAGCACACCTGCGCAATCAAAAATTGAGTTTGCGGCGCATCTCATCAAAATATCCTCGCAAATAACGGTGTTTATGGGATTTTTATGCGATAAAATTTTTGGGAATGTATGATGTTGCAAACGCAGGACGTAGCGGGATGGCATACGTTGTGACGAAAGGAACAACGATGTCCTCCCGCCAGAAACGCCTCGCTCCAAAAAAAGTCTCGCACTAACCGTTTTTCATCAATTTTATCTGCGAATGTGTTGCATGGGGAAAGGTTCAACATGCAACATTTTTTTGATTTATTTGCGGGCCTTTTCGCGATAAACGCTTGATTTCGTGTTTTTGTCGCTGCGACATATTTATCAATATGCCTCACTCCAAAAACATTTCATCTAAGCGTTTCTCATCGAAAATTCCTCGCAAATAACAGTGTTTAATAATTGTATAATATGGTAAACATTGTCGTAGCGGCGACCAGTTTTTTTATCCATCGAACAAAAATCTGTGATTTCGTCGTGAGATGAGATAAAAAGGTGTATCGCCGCCAAGAGGGAGAAGGGATGGAAGGGATTTTGAAAACATAAAATGTTGGGTGTATTTATAAATTGTAAATGGTTTAAGGTTTATATATTGTATGAACACAGCGTTGTTGGTGGTAATACATATTCTATTGACACAAAAATGGGCGGCGGTCTTTTGCGGGTCTTTTCGCGATAAACACTTGATTCAATATTTCAGTCGCTGCGACGTATTTATCAATACGTCTCACTCCTAAAATATTTCATCTAAGCGTTTCTCATCGAAAATTCCGGGCAAATAACGTGGGGGTTTTGGGGTGATATTTGATAAATTTGGGGTTCGAGATTTTATTGACACAACGTTGTTGGTGGGGTTGTAAATTGCACGGGCATGATATATGGCGTGAGGACATCGTTACTCCTAACGTCGTAACGTATGCCGTCACGCTACGTTGCGTACAGATGCATATACAATTATAAAAATATAATAATTTTATGGATGTGAAGTTGAAAATTTATATATAAATGCATGCACGCCGTAGGTAGCGGCGACCGGTTTTTTTATCCATCGAACAGAAATCTATGATTTCGTCGTGAGATGAGATAAAAAGGTGTATCGCCGCAAAGAGGAAAAATTGGTGGAGTTATACAAAAAACAAATGTATTTAAATTTTCGTCAAAATAATTTTCTTTTTCAAAGCCGCACTCTTTACAATTTTTACGGTTTATGATATAATTTCTTGTGTAAAACTATATGAATAAGGAGGTGTGGTTATGAAGAGAACTTACCAACCTAAAAACAGACAAAGAAAAAAGGTACACGGTTTTAGAGAAAGAATGAGAACTAAAAACGGCAGAAATGTACTAAAGAGAAGAAGAAACAGAGGCAGAAAGGTCTTAAGCGCATAGTAATGCTTAAACCACAGAATCGACTGAGGCGCGATTCGGATTTCAAGGTTGTTTTTAATCGCGGTATGAAAAAGTACAATAAGAATTTTTCTCTCTATTATTTGCCGACTAAGAGAGGCAAAAAAGTTGGGATTATCGTTTCGAAAAAGCATGGAAATGCTGTGAAGAGAAATCTTTTAAAGAGAAGAATTCGCGCGATTATGTATCCCTTGGTGCCGCAACTCAAATACGGTAATCTTATTCTCGTGCCGAAGGTCAACGCAGATGAGCTGGATTTTAAAGATCT
Organism: uncultured Eubacteriales bacterium; assembly: GCA_900540185.1. Classification (GTDB taxonomy): domain Bacteria; phylum Bacillota; class Clostridia; order Tissierellales; family Peptoniphilaceae; genus Ezakiella. Next base: position 21,621 of record UQFH01000011.1, on the reverse strand, counting down.
AAAGAAAAATATTATTCACATACTGAATTTGGGGGATTTGTTAAAGTGAGACGGATTGCACTCGGAATTATTTGGTTTTATCAAAAGTTTATATCCAAATATATTCTCACGGGCAGCCATTGTCGCTTTACCCCCACTTGTAGTGAATACGCCAGACAGGCGTTCACAAAATACGGATTTATGAAGGCTCTATACTTAACTATAAGGCGAGTCGGAAAATGTCATCCCTTTCATGAGGGTGGATATGATCCGCTTCCATAATAATTGAAAGGAAATATATATTGTTAAACTTTTTAGGTAATATTCTTGGCTATGTCATGCGATTTATCTATGACACTCTCTCCAAAATCGGCACTGAACCTGAAAATTTCAGCTATTTTGCGATGAGTATTATTGTAGCCACTTTATTTATTAAATTAATTACGTTGCCGCTCAATTTGAAGGCTGCGAAACAAATGAAGAAAACTCAGGAGTTGCAGCCGCAAGCAAAAGAGATTCAAATTAAGTTTAAGCACGACCCGCAAACGGCAAATATGAAAATTCAACAACTTTACAGGGAAAACGGAGCATCTATGACCGGCGGTTGTTTGCCGATTTTAGTACAGATGCCTGTTATTCTTGCTTTCTTTAGAGTTATGCAAAATCCGGGACTTTATGTTTTCAATCAACCGGGACATTTTGAATCAATAAGTAAGACATTCCTTTGGATTAAGGACTTGACTCTTGCAGACCCGCATTGGTACGGCCTTCCGCTACTTGTCGGCCTTGCAACATTCCTTCAATCTTTCACAACTCCAAAGGTCGGAACACCTGAGCAACAAGAACAAATGGCGTCGATGAACACGATGAACTATATCATGCCGCTGATGTTTTTCTGGTTTGCTCTAAAATATCCGGGCGGTCTTGCATTATACTGGATTACAAACACATTATTTACAGCAATACAACAATTAATCACAAACAGAACTCTCATTTTTAAAAAGAAAGGAGAACAGTAATGGATAAAATAACTCTTGAAAAGAAGACGGTTGAAGAAGCGATTTTTGAAGGCTTGAAACTTCTCGGTGCAAAGAGAGAAGATGTAATTATTCATGTTGAAGAGGAAGGCCAAAAGGGATTTTTGGGCCTTATCGGAGGCAAGGATGCAAAGGTTACCATTGTTAAAAAAGGCACTCCTGATGCAGCTTTGTTTGAAGACAATGAAAAAGAAGCCGTGACAAAAAATGCTGCGACGAATTTTATCAACGATACGAAAGAAAGCGTTTCCGAAAAATATGAAAAATCCGATTTTAAGGAAAGCATCGACGATGTAGTGGAAAAAGTTTCCGCTTTCGCCGATGACACCAAGGAGAAAGTCATGGAAGCAACAGCCGGCGTTCGCGCAGGAGTTTCAAGTTTCACGGAAGATGTGAAGGATTCTTTTGAGGACACAAAGGAAAGGGTTTCGGAAAAATCTGAAGAAGCAAAGAGAGACGCGGCAAAGTTTAAAGACGATATCAAGGATTCTTTCGAGGACACAAAGGAAAAAGTTTCCGAAGTTTCCGAAGATGTGCGTGAGGATGTTTCAGAATTCAAGGATGAAGCGGAAGAATCTTTCGAAAAGACAAAGGATAAGGTCAAGAGTAAGATTGATGAAATAAAGGGCGAAAAGAGTGAACCTGTATTCCCGCAATTCAAAACAAAGGACGAAGCTGCCGAAGCTTCAAGAATTTTCCTCGAAGACATGATGCACAAGATGGGTTATGCCGGAGTGGTTGAGGTTATTCCACCGCTCGAAGAGGATGAAAACTATGTTTTGGATATTATTCCGGACGATTTCAAGATGAATTCAAGATTTATCGGTAAAAAGGGAGACACTCTCTCCTCAATCGGTTATCTTGTAAATGTTTTCCTCAGAAATAGATTCCAAGGCGACATGATGATTGAAGTCGACTGCGGCGATTATATTTATGAAAAACAGGAAGATTTGAAGAGTTTCGCAAGAATGGGTGCCGACAGAGCGCTCCACGAAGGCGAATATATATTCAGACCGATGAACGCATACGACAGAAGAATAGTCCACAGAGAAATCAATAAGATCGAGGGCGTCACAACACATTCTGAAGGTGAAGAACCGAGACGTCGAATAGTCGTTCAACGTGACCCGCAATAAAGGCGGGTTTTTTGTTATGAGAACTATTGCTGCAATAAGCACTCCGCCGGGAAAAGGCGGAATCGGAATCGTCAGAATGAGCGGAGAATCATCTCTTGAAATTTTAAAAAAGATTTTTACAAAAAAGGAGATTCGTCCGCGCTTTATGCACTACGGAAAAATCGTTTATGAAAATCGCGTGATCGACGAGGTTATGGCGTGTTATTTCAACAAACCGCACACATATACATGCGAGGATATGGTTGAAATTTATTGCCACGGCGGATATGTGAGCTGTCTATATATTTTGGAGATTCTTCTAAAGCTCGGCGCTGTGCCGGCGGAAGCCGGGGAGTTTACAAAGCTCGCATTTTTAAACGGAAGAATTGACCTTTTGGAAGCGGAGGCGGTCGAGGGAATAATCGAGGCTGAATCGAAAGAGGAACAGCTTATGTACGCAGACGTTTTGGGAGGAAAGCTCACCGAAAAACTCGAATTCGTTTTAAACGATGTTGTGAATCTTATAAGCGAATGCGAAGCGAAAATCGATTATCCGGAGCTTGGCGACGTCGACGATATGAAGGAGAAGCTCGAGAAAATTCACGGGGGACTAGTCTCGTTTTTGGACGACGAAAAGCGTACAACATATATTAGAGACGGTTTAAAACTTGCGATTATAGGGCGACCGAATGTCGGAAAGAGCAGTCTTTTAAATGCGCTCACAAACAAGGAGAGGGCAATTGTGACGGAGATTGCGGGAACGACGAGAGACACGATTGAGGAGACCATAAATTACGAAGGGCTCACGATAAGGCTCATCGACACCGCCGGCATAAGATCGACCGACGAGGTGATTGAAAAGGAAGGCATAAAGCTTTCAAAGAGGGCTGCGGAAGAGGCGGATTTTGTCGTTGTCGTTTTGGACGGCTCCGCACCGCTTCAAGCTGACGATTTTGAAATAATGGAACTTGTGAAAGACAAGGAGAAGATTTTTCTTATAAATAAAGAGGACAAGGGGCTTGAAATCGATTTAAAGAGCGTCGAAAAATACGGAGAATACATCATTTCTTCGATTAAAAATGACAGTGGCGTTAGAGAACTTTTGGACGCCATAAAAAAGCGAATCGTGCACGAAATCGATTTTAATGTGACAAGTATTTTTAATATCAGGCATGTCGATTTGATTGAGCGCGCGATTTCGGAAATCGAAACCGCAATAATAGACATCGACGTTATGCCTTTTGAAATTGTAGAAGTGAGCCTTCGCGAGGCGCACGAATATATTTCGATGATTTTGGGACGGGACACGTCCGAGGATATAATCGACCGGGTATTTAGAGATTTTTGCGTTGGGAAGTGATTTTATTGACTTATTTAAAAGATGAATATGACATTGTTGTTGTGGGGGCGGGCCACGCCGGAAGCGAGGCGGCAATCGCAGCTGCAAATATGGGATTAAAAACTTTAATAATCACAATGAACCTCGACGGCATCGCCGCACTTTCGTGCAATCCGAACATCGGCGGAACGGGAAAGGGGCATCTCGTGAGAGAGCTTGACGCGCTCGGCGGATATATGGCTCTTAACATCGACAAGGTTTATCTCCAATCGAGGATGCTTAACACGTCGAAGGGCCCGGCGGTCCATTCGCTCCGTGTGCAGGCGGACAAAATCAGATACCACGAAGAGATGAAAAAGAAACTCGAATCCACGGAAAACTTGACACTCCGCCAAATGGAAGCGACGGACATAGTCATCGAAGACGGCGCGGTTAAGGGCGTGGTGGTTCGTGACGGAAGAACGATAAAAGCGAAGGCGGTTGTCATTGCGACGGGAACATATCTCGGCGGAAAAGTTTTTATCGGCGATTTGAACTACAACAGCGGACCGGACGGACGTTTTCCGTCGATGCTTTTGTCGGAAGGACTTAAAAAACACGGTATCACTTTGAGACGTTTAAAGACGGGCACGCCGGCAAGGGTAAACAGAGAAAGTTTGGACTTTTCGGAAATGGAAGTGCAACACGGCGACGAGGTTGTCACGCCGTTTTCATTTATGAACGACGAAGAGGACATCAGGCGCGAACAAGCCGACTGCTATCTCACACATACAAATGAAAAGATGCACGAATATATACGTGAAAATATGAACAGAAGTGCGCTATACGGCGGACTTATAGAAGGCACGGGACCGAGATATTGCCCGTCGATTGAGGACAAGGTAAAAAGATTTCCGGACAGGAGCGACCACCAAGTTTTTATAGAGCCGGAAAGTGCAAGCACAAAGGAAATGTATGTGCAGGGAATTTCGACGTCGATGCCGGAAGATGTGCAGGAAAATATGTACAAGATGGTGAAGGGCATGGAAAATTGCGAGATTATGCGCCCGGGATACGCCATTGAGTACGACGCGATTTTTGCAACGGATTTGAAATCGACACTCGAAAGTAAGACCATAAAAAATCTTTTCTTCGCCGGACAAATAAACGGAAGCTCCGGTTACGAAGAAGCGGCGGGACAGGGCATTGTCGCGGGCATAAACGCCGCAAACAATGTGCTCGGTCGCGAGCCGTTTGTGATAAGAAGAGACGAGGGATATATCGGAGTTTTGATCGATGACCTCGTCACGAAAATTTCGTATGAGCCGTACAGAATGATGACGGCGAGGGCGGAGTATCGCTTGAGTTTGAGACAGGACAATGCGGATTTGAGACTCACGAAAAAAGGCTATGACGTCGGACTTGCAACCGAAGAAAGGCTCGAGAGAACTCTAAAAAAAGAAGCGCTTTTAAATGCTGCGGAAAATGAGATGAAAAGTATTGTGCTCACGCCGAAGGACGATGTGAATGAAAAAATTTCGTCATTCACAACGCCGATAAAAACCGCAACCACACTTTTGGACCTTTTAAAAAGACCGGAAGTGAGAATCGATGTGCTTTTGGAAAAATTTCCTATTGAAACGGAGTTAAACAGAGAACTTAGACTCCTTCTTGAAACGGAAGTGAAATACAGCGGATATATCAAAAAGACCGACGAGAGAATAAAGAAGCACCACAAAGAAGAAAATAGAATTCTTGGAAATGATTTTGATTACGACGCCGTTTCGGGTTTGAAGAAAGAAGCGCTTAAAAAGCTGAAACAAATAAAACCGGAAACGATTGCGCAGGCTTCGAGAATAAGCGGAGTTTCACCAAGCGATATAAATGTTATTTTGATTCATATGGAAATCGAAAAGAGAAAAAAGGAGAAAGGCAGTGAATGATATAAACTTCACCGAAAAGGAAAGAGAACAAATCGACAGATATTTATAGATGCTCATTTCAAAAAATAAAGTTTTAAATCTCACGCGAATCACGGACTATGACGAGATGTGGGTGAAACATATTTTGGATAGCGCGAGCGTCCTTCCGATACTCGACGAAATCGGCACGAAAAAAATTGTCGACGTCGGAACGGGAGCCGGATTTCCGGGCGTTATAATAAAAATTATGAGGCCGGACATCGAAGTCGTTTTGCTCGACAGCCTTAAAAAAAGACTGGTCTTTCTTGATGAGGTGATTGAAGAACTTGGACTTAAGGGCATCAAAACGGCACACGAAAGGGCGGAGGAGGCGTGCAACCCGAACAGAAAAGACGGCTACAGAGAAATGTTCGACACTTCGATTGCGCGCGCAGTCGCAAGGCTCAACACTTTGATTGAATACAATCTGCCGTTTGTAAAACCGGGCGGACATATGATTGCGATGAAGGGACCGGGCGTCAAGGAAGAGCTTGACGAGATAAAAAACGGACTCAACACCCTCGGCGGCAAAGTGAAAAAGACATACAGCTTTTCACTTGAAAACGGCGACGAACGAAATATAGTCGTGATTGAAAAGATAAAATCCACGCCGAAAAAATATCCGCGAATGGGAAACAAACCGAAAACGCAACCGCTTTAATTTCTTGTATGTGATTCTAATCAATTTGGTTTTAAATACACCTTAAGGTTTTAGAAATGTCTTATTTATGTTAAAAATATGCGTTATAATGTAGTTGGCTTAGATGATTATCCGAGCCAATTATTTTTTTAAGGAGATAATTATGTCCAGAATTTTAATTTCTCTTGGAGGCAACGCTCTGGGAACTTTATATAATGATTTAAAACATTCGGTTGAAATTATTGCAGGACCGATTTGCGATTTGGTTAAAAACGGCCACGAAGTTGTAATTTGTCACGGAAACGGACCGCAAGTGGGATATATTAAAAGCAATATCGACAGAGGCGCAAAGGAAGACAAGACTGAAAATCTTCCACTCTTTTCATGTGTTTCAATGAGCCAAAGTTTTATCGGCGCCGAACTTCAAAACGCAATCGACAACAAGCTCAAGGAAATGGGACTTGAAAAAGAAGTTGCAACTGTTGTAACAAGAGTTATTGTGGATAAAGATGATCCGCATTTTAAAAATCCGACAAAGCCGATCGGTGCATTCTATACAAAAGAAGAGTCCGAACAACTTGAAAAGGCCGGAAAGACAATGATTGAAGATTCAGGACGTGGATATAGAGAAGTTGTTGCAAGCCCGATTCCAATTGAAATTGTGGAAAAGGACATTTGCAAAACTCTTTCAAACGCCGGCACGATTTTGATTGCAGGCGGCGGAGGAGGAATTCCGACAATAAGAACCGAAGAAGGACTAAAATCAATCGACGCTGTTATCGACAAGGACAGAACTTCAGTTCTTCTTGCAAGCGACACAGATTGCGACAGCCTTGTAATTTTGACGGGCGTTGAAAAAGTTTCCATAAACTTCAACAAACCGAACCAACAAGATTTGTCACAAATGACACTTGCAGAATGCGAAAAATATATCGCTGAAGGACAATTCCCTGAAGGCTCAATGCTTCCGAAAATCGAAGCCGCAATGGACTTCGTCAAGAGTGGAAAAGGCAGAAAGACCCTAATCACAAGTCTGGACAAACTTGTCGAAGGCATGAACGGCAAAACGGGAACATTTATAGTTGAATAAAATTGACCGGAAGAAATTCCGGTTTTTTTGTACAAATTTTTGGGCAAAGGGGATAAAAACAAAACGACACTTTTATTTCAAACGATTTTCGTGTATAATAAAGGAAAGGAGGGGTTTTATGGAAAACAATAACTACGGGATTTTATCCCTTATATTAGGAATTTCTTCAATAATTTGCTCCATTTCGGGTTCAATGCTCACACTTCTCGGCATTCCTGTCGGAGTTGTCGGAATTGTAGTCGCAAAAAAATCACTCGATTATGAACCGGGAAACTCAATTGGAAGAGCGGGGCTTATAACTTCAATTATAGGAATAGTTTTGTGCAGCATAATTTTTATCGCCTGCACAGCTTGTCTCGGCATTTTGGTGACGGGCTTCGGCGCTTTATAGATAAGGAGAATTATGAACAAGGATTTTGAAACTCTTAAGGGGACATATGAATATTTGCCCGCAGAACAAACTTTGAGAGAAGAAATAAAAAGAAAACTTACTGATGTATTTAAGATTTACGGATTTTCACCTGTTGAAACTCCGATTTTGTGTATGTATGATTTGCTCGCGTCGAAATATTCGGCGGACGCGGACATCTTAAACGAAACATATAAATTGTCCGACCAAGGCGAAAGGGCGCTCGGTCTTAGATATGACCTCACAATCTGTTTTTCGAAACTCATTGCGACGAACGGCTCTATTGTCATGCCGTTTAAAAGATATGAAATCGGAAAAGTGTTTAGAGACGGTCCGGTAAAACTCGGACGAAATCGTGAATTTACGCAATGTGATGTCGACATCGTTGGTGTCAAGTCAATCATGCAAGATGCGGAATTTATGAATCTTACGCGTGACGGATTTAAAAATCTTGGACTCGACATTGAAATAAGATACAACAACAGAAAACTTTTGACGGGACTTATCAAAAAGATTTTCGGAGAGCTTGACGAAAACACCACGAGAAAGGCAATCATGCTCATAGATAAGCTCGACAAGCTCACAAATGATGAGCTCAAAGCGGAATTTAAGAAAATTGATTTCGACGGCGAAAAAGTTGACGAACTTCTGGAAGTGCTTTCGCTTTCTTTTGAGGAAATAAAAGAAAAATTCGAAGAAGATGCAGAGGGCATTTTAAAAGAAGGAATTGATGAACTCGGAGAACTCGTGCTTTATACAAAAAACACAGCCGCAAGTGAAGACATGGTCTTCAGTCCTTATCTTGCGCGCGGCATAGACATCTATACGGGGACTGTTTGGGAAATTTTCCTCAAAGAGAGAAATGTTAAAGGCCACGACTTCAACGTCAGCTTGGGCGGCGGCGGAAGATATGACCACATCATAACCGAATTTGTGGGAACGGGCGAAGAATATCCGGCAATCGGCATGAGCTTCGGACTCGACGTAATCTACGAAATTTTAAATAAAATGCACGAAGGCGAAGTAAATTCATGTGTGGATTTATTTATAATTCCAATCGGCACGGGTGTGGACAGCTTCAAACTCGCAAGCGGTCTAAGAAACGAAGGACTCAAAGTTGAAATCGAAAAGATGGATCGCCGTGTGAAAAAATCGATGAACTATGCAAACAAGGAAAATATTCCATTTGTAATTGTAATCGGTGAAGACGAAGTGAAAAACGGAAAAATAAAACTGAAGGACATGCAGTCGGGCGACGAACACGAGTTCGGCATCGGCGACTACGTCAGTATGAAAAAAATAATAGAAAACAAATAGAAAATTCGCTCATTTTTTGAGCGTTTTTTTTAATTTCCGGGTTGACATTTTAATTTGTTTGTAATATCATATAGGTGAAAGATGTTTGGCGATTACGCACAAGGAATCCGGTTAGAATCCGGAACAGCTACCTCTACTGTATTTAAGTAAGGTTGGATCACATGCCACTTTACGGGAAGGCGATCGAACTTAAAGCTTATGAGTCAGGATACTTGAAACATCTCAAAATATTTTCGGGTTAGGAAGGTATGACTTTTAGAGGACCCGCGAATATTCGCGGTTTTTTTATGCCTACTTTTCTTATCCTTACAACTAAATCACAATTTGTGGAGTTGTTCCTTCTAATAATATCGTCAATTTAGATAACATATTTGCGACAAATTGTGATTTTACAAGTTCAAGGAGGAATTATGAACAAGAAACAAAGAAGATGGCTGTTCAGTCTCGTACTCTTTATGGGACTCATGCAAGCCTCGACCTCTTATGCCATGCACATTGCTGAAGGTTTTTTGCCTAAAACACAAGCTCTTATATGGTTTATTATTGCGGCACCTTTCATCGTTGTCGGTATGAGAAGTCTAATTAAAGTTACACGTGAACAACCGGAAAGAAAACTACTTTTGGCATTGTCAGGAGCATTCGTATTTTTACTATCGAGTCTCAAATTGCCGGCAATGACAGGTTCCTGCACCCACCCTACAGGTGTCGGTCTCGGAACAATCCTTTTCGGACCGCTCCCAATGTTTATCTTGGGAACAATCACACTTATTTTCCAAGCAACACTTCTTGCACACGGTGGACTCACAACACTCGGAGCAAACGCATTTTCAATGGCAATCTGCGGACCGCTCTGTGCATGGGCACTTTGGAAAGGTCTTAGAAAAGCTAAAGTGAACGAATATGTTGCAGTATTTATCGCAGCAACAATCGGAGATTTATTCACATATTTAATCACATCGATTCAACTCGGAATCGCGTTCCCGGGCGATTCGTTAATGGTTTCAATCGGAAAATACATGGGCGTATTCATGCTCACACAAGTTCCAATCGCAATCATGGAAGGAATCTTGACCGTTCTTGTTTACAACGGTGTTAAAAATGTTGAAGGAGGTCTATTAAATGAAACAATCAAGTAAATGGTTATTAATAGTCCTTGCAATAGCGCTTGTCATCATCCCGCTTGTATTTATCGAAGGTGAATACGGCGGAGCGGACGACGCGGCAGGCGATGTTATTGAAGAAAACAACCCGGATTACGAACCGTGGTTCGACTCAATCTTTGAACCGAAGTCAGGTGAAATCGAATCGCTTCTATTTGCACTTCAAGCTGCAATCGGAGCAATAGTAATCGGATACTTTTTCGGATACTACAAAGGGAAAAAATCTGTTAAAGCACCGGCTAGAAAATAATGAATACGATTGACAGTCTAGCAACAAACAACGGACTGACAAAAACAAATCCCGTTTTAAAGGCAGGACTTGGAATATTCTTCCTTGTACTTGCCTTTTTTATCGATAGGTGGGAGTTTCATCTCGGGGTAGTCGTTCTAACGTTCATTGTCATCCACTTTGTTGCAAAAATAAATCTAAAAAAATTTATAAAGCTATACAAAGTTCCGATGGCTTTTATTGTGCTCGGAATAATCTCAGTCTTAATCGGGTTCGGCTATGATACCGAAAACTACACGCACTATATAAAAATCGGAAACGTCTATGCGGGATTTCAAAAAAGTATGATAGACGAAGCAAAACTCATATTCTCGAGGAGTCTTGCCGCAATCAGCGCAACATTTTTTATAAGTGTCACAACGCCGATCACACAACTTGCGCAAGTCTTGAAAAAAATGCGAGTGCCACAGGAATTTATCGAGCAAATGATACTGATGTACAGATTCATCCAAATATTCTCGATTGAACTTGAAGCGATGCACTCGGCGGGAGAGCTGAAACACGGATTTGAAAGCCCGAAAACATGGCTTCGCTCCGTTTCCGAAATCGCAAAAATGCTGTTCTTCAGAGTTATGAGAAGCTACAACGACTTTAAAAACGCACTCGACCTTAAACTATTTGACGGAAACTTTTATTTTTAGGAGAAAAAATGCTTGAAGTAAAAAATCTAATTACAAAAATTGATGAAAAAACAATACTGAAAAGTTTAAATATTAAAGTGGAAAAAGGTGAAGTCATCGGTCTTATAGGACAAAATGGCTCCGGTAAATCCACACTCTTCAACTCCGTCTTGGGATTATTAAAATTTGAGTCGGGAGAAGTCGTGATTGATGGAGAAAAGGCGGAATACTCAAAGAGCGGCAAAAGAAAACTGAGACGGGACGTGACCATGGTCATGCAAGACCCGGACAGACAAATCTTCTACTCGACCGTCCGCGACGACCTCATGTTTCCGCTAAGGAACCTTAAAGTGCCGGAAGAAGAGGCGGAGCAAAGAGTGGAGAACATAATGAAAACCATAAATATGGAATATCTTGCGGACAGATTCGTTCAAAACCTTTCGTACGGTGAGAAAAAGAGAGTCACAATCGCCGGCGCAATGCTTCTCGAGCCGAAATACCTCTTTATGGACGAACCGACGGCAGGTCTCGACCCGCGTCTCACCCGCCAAATGAAAGAAATACTCTCCGACCTCAAAAAAACGTGCGGCATAGTTGTGTCGAGCCACGACATGGACTTCATCTACGGAGTTTCCGACTACATCTATGTCATAAAAAACGGAGAAATCGTCCTTGAAGGAGACAAGGACACAGTTTATGAAAATGAACAAATCATCATGGACGCCGGACTTGATATACCCGGCGGCTTCAAAATAAAAAAACTTATGGAAAAATATGGAATAAAAGATGAGATATAAGTGAAGAATAAGAATAATAAAAAGCGGATGCGGTGCATTCGCTTTTTTATTTAAATCCAAACAAAAAGGGTATATATAAACCAAGGAGGGAGTTTTATGGGATTCAATTTGTTGATGGTTATTGTAGTGAGTTTTGTTCCGATTGTTATGATTATTTTCGGAAATATGTTTCTAAAAAATCCGCCGAAAGAGCCGAATTGGGCTTTTGGGTTCAGGACGAAATTTTCGATGAAGAGCCAGGAGACTTGGGATTTTTCGCAAAATCTCAACGGTAAGTATTGGAAGACTTTGGGACTCGTTCTTCTTCCGCTTTCAAATGCAACGCTCGCGATTATGAACGGTTACGACATCGATACGATTGGAAAAGTTGTGTGTGTGATAGAAATTGTTCAATGTTTATTTATGATTGGAGCAACATTTGCAGTTTCAGCGAAGCTTAAAAAAGTTTTCGATGCGAACGGCGTGAGAAAATAAATATGTAAATTTACCGGCAGAATGTCAGTTGTGACGTTTTGCCGGATTTTTTTATTTTTGGGGTATAAATCATTTAGGTTAAATTAAGTTTTTATATTTATAATATTATCGGGGGTGTTTATATGCGAATTTTACTTGCTGAGGATGAAGTTTCTCTTTCAAAGGCGCTTAAAGTTATTTTGGAGAGAAACAATTATTCCGTGGACCAGGTTTATGACGGGGAGGAGGCACTCTCTTTTTTGTCTGCGGACAATTATGATTGTTTGATTTTGGATTTGATGATGCCGAAAGTCGACGGTATCACTGTTTTAAAGACTATGCGAAAGGAAGGCAATATGCTTCCCGTTATTATTTTGACGGCGAAGTCGGAGGTCGACGACAAGGTTTTGGGTCTCGATTCGGGGGCGAACGATTATCTCACAAAGCCGTTTAACAGTCGCGAGCTTTTGGCGAGAATCCGCGCAACAACGAGGTCCAAGGAAAATAACGAGGGCGATTCGATTTTAAAGATGGGAAACACGATTCTTATGCGCGATACATTTATTTTAAAGACCAACTCCGGCGAAACTCGTCTTCAAAGCAAGGAGTTTCAAATTTTGGAGCTTTTGATGCAAAATAAAAACAAGCTCATTTCGACGGAAAAACTTATGGAAAAGATTTGGGGTTTCGACAGCGAGGCGGAGATAAATGTGGTTTGGGTTTATATTTCAAATCTTCGAAAAAAGCTGGCATCGCTCGATTCGAATGTGGAAATAAAGGCAACGAGAAACGCCGGATACACGCTTGAGGAAAGAAATGATTAAGAAATTAAGGAAAAGATTTATAGTTGCCTCGATGATGTCGCTGTTCATAGTTCTTGCGGTCATCATGTCAATCGTTTCATTTATAAGCTACAAGAGAATTGTTAGGCGTGCGGACGAAACTCTCGACATTTTGGCGGACAACAACGGCAGATTTCCGAGCGGAAGTTATATGGAAGAGTATGGACTAAACCCAAACGAATCGATAGAGCTTCCGTATGAGTCGAGATTTTTTTCGGTGCTCGTCGGCGAAAGGGAGATTGTAATTTCGGTGGACACCGGAAAGATTGCCGCTGTGAACACAAAGGAAGCGGTGAAGTATGCGATTGATGTTTTAAAGAGCGGGAAGAGTCGCGGCTACCAAGGGGACTACAGATATAGAGCAGTTGCGGAAGAGTCGGGCGTGCGAATTATTTTTCTCGATATGGGGCGCGTGCTCGAAAATTTCAGGTCTTTTGTTTCAATCGGAATTTTGATTTCGATTGTCGGGCTCATAATCGTCTATGTGCTCATTGTGCTCACGTCGAAACGCATAACAAAGCCGGTTTTGGAAAGCTATGAAAAGCAAAAACGTTTCATCACCGATGCGGGTCACGAAATAAAAACGCCGCTCGCAATCATAAATGCAGATGCGGAAGTGCTTCAAATGGACCTCGGTGAAAATGAGTGGCTGTCGGACATAAAAACGCAAACGACAAGGCTCACCGAACTAAGCAGCAGCCTCACAATGCTTGCGCGAATGGACGAGGGTGCGGACAGTTTGAATATGAGCGAGTTTAACATTTCGGAACTCGTTTCTGAAATGACGGAGTCCTACAAAGCGCGTGCGATTCTTGAGGAGAAAATTTTGAAAGTTGAAATTCTTCCGGACATTATTTTCTGCGGTGACAAGAAAATGATTGAAAAACTTTTGTCGGTCATTTTGGACAACGCTTTTAAATATTCGAGTGTCGGCGGTGACATAGATGTGAAATGCGAAAAAGCGAGAGCACAGGTGATTATTGAAGTCACAAACACGACTGACTATATTTCACGTGAGAATACAAAATATCTTTTCGAAAGATTTTACAGAACCGATGCATCTAGAAGCAGCAAGACCGGCGGATACGGTCTCGGGCTTTCGATTGCAAGGGCGATTGTAAATTCGCACGGCGGCGAGATAAGTGCGACGACTGACGATGAAAAGTCTTTAAAAATTCAAATAAAACTTCCGATAAAATAAATTTTAAGTATAATTAAGTTAGATTTTAAGTTTTGATTAGGTTTCTCTCTATATAATTTAGATATAAAGTTAAGGGAGGAATCAAAATGGACTTTAATGAAAAGGATAACAGACGTGAATTTTTGGAATATGAAACAATGAACGGATATATGTATGAGCCGGAAGCAAGGGCGGAGAAGCCGAAAAAGTCTTCGCCTATAAAAAAGTTTTTTGTATCGGCGGTTGCTGCAGTGATGCTCGGAAGTTTTGCAAGCGGTTCGTTTTATGGAACGAAGATGCTTTTCTTCGACAAAAAAGCACCGACGGCTGTGGAAACGCAAAATGTTATGACGGTTGCAAATAAAGAGCCGGTGGTTAGGGACGTCTCTGCGATGTCAAAGGAAGCTTTGAAGTCGATCGTTTCAATAACGAATGTCGCAGTTCAACAAGTGCCGGACTTTTTCAGCTTTTTCCAAGGTGGAAATATGGAAAGGGAAGTGAAGATGAGCGGTTCGGGAGTAATTCTTGAAAAGACAAAAGATTATCTTTATATGATCACGAACCATCACGTCATTGACGGTGCGAGAGATTTGTCGGTAACGTTCTCGGATGACAAAACTTATGCGGCTGAAGTTGTGAAGTACGACGAAAACAACGACATTGCGATTATTCGCGTTCGAATAAAGGATTTGAGCGAGTCGACATTGTCGGAAATAAAACCGATAAAAATAGGTGATTCTAATTCTCTTGAAATCGGAGAAAGCGTCGTTGCAATCGGCAACGCTTTGGGATACGGTCAATCCGTTACAACCGGTGTCGTCAGCGCTGTGAACAGAAACTTTGCACCGAAGGAAAGTCTCGACACAAAGACATATATTCAAACGGATGCAGCAATTAATCCTGGCAACAGCGGCGGCGCACTTCTTAACATGAAGGGCGAACTCGTCGGCATAAATACCGCAAAGATTGCATCTTCAAGCATTGAAGGCATGGGCTATGCAATTCCGATGGCACGAGTTTTGGAACTTATTAAAGGTGCGAACATAGAAGAGTTTCAAGAAAACGCATTAAATTTATAGAATTTTAAGAATCTCGAATTTATTTTCGGGATTTTTTTATTGGATATTAATAATTATAAAGTTATAAATATAAAAAAATAAAAGAAAAAAATAAAAAAATAGAAAAAAGACTTGCATAAATTTTAAAATAGTGATATAATAAAAATAAATTCAGAATATGGTTTTTAACTAAACCGAAAAAGGATCCGAAAAACTTTGAATATATTCGAATTAAATTCACATTGACGGAAAACAGTACTTAATTTCGTCGAAAACTACTTAAAATTTACTCGCAAGAAAGGGAAAAATTATGGAACAAAATGGCAAAAAACTAGGGGACAAAGCGATAAGGCGCGCATACAAAGAAATTTTTAAAGCCGCACCCGTCGCCCTTGTATGTTATCTCCTGATGATAGCACTTTCCGGCTTGGCGCCGACTGCAATTGCAATTGTAACGGGATATGTCGTCGACGCGGCGATAAGCGCTGTTAAAGGAGCGGGAGAAGTTTCGGCGGTGATAGACAAGGCGATAATTCTTTGCGCTTTTGCAACTTTCAAATTCATCTCGAAACCGATAATCGAATGGCTCATGTCGGTCGTCATGATAAATCTCGACGGCAATTTGAACGAAATGATTGTTGAAAAACATTCAAGACTAGCATATTGGCGCCTTGAAGACAAAGCGTCGCTCGACTTAATAAAACAGGTCGAAAAGAAAACATTGGATCAATTTAAAACCGCGCTTCAAGCGATGAATCATTTGGGAATAGTTTCAATTTCGGCAATCTCCGCACTCATAACAATCACGGTTTATGTTTGGTGGGTTGTGCCGGTAGTGATTGTTGTAATCTATCCGCTCATCTGGCTCGCAAAGAAAGGCGCAAAGGAAACATACGAAGAAGACAAAGCGCTCAATGAAAAATACAGATATGTCGAAATGCTTGACGAAGTTCTGCTTGGAAAAGATTCGGCAAAAGAGAGATATCTTTTCGACTATTCGGACCACTACAACGAAATCGACTACAAAACTTATCGCGAAGTCACGAACGCAAAGTTTAAAGTTATGAAAAAATGGTTTAAACGAAGCAAGACCTTCTCGTCGATTTTTTCGCTCATCGTGCTCGTTGTGGCACTCGTACTTCTAAAACCGATAAAAGCGGGCACAATGACTTTCGGTATTTACACCTCTGTAATCGCACTTGTAAGCACACTTATAAACCAAGTCGGATGGACAATTCCGAATGCAATGGACGCTTTCACAAGCACAAGCCTTTTCTTCAAAGACTTCTTCACATTTATGGATTTCGACGAAGAAGAATCTGGGCTCATAAGACCGGAAAAAGTTCCGGAATTCGAATCGCTCGAATTTAAAGATGTGCGCTTCACATATCCGGGAACGGACAGAGAAATACTTAAATCAATGACTTTTAAAATCGAAAAGGGACGCCACTACTCGCTCGTAGGTGAAAACGGCAGCGGAAAGTCGACCGTCATAAAACTCATGCTCGGTCTTTATGACCAATATGAAGGCACGATTTTAATAAACGGAGTAGATGCAAGGACGATGCCTCTAAACGTTCGTCGTTCGATTTTCTCCGCAATATTTCAGGACTATGTAATTTTCGGAACGACAATAAAAAACAATATTGCAATGGGTTATGCGGACAGAGAGGCAAAAGTGGAGGAAGTGATTGACGACCTCGATTTGAGAGAAATGGTTAATAAAATGCCGGAGGGAATCGAGACGGAAATCGGAAAGCTCGACGACAGAGGACTCGACCTTTCGGGCGGTCAGCGCCAAAGAATTGCTCTCGCTCGTGCGATTGTGTCGGATTCGCCGGTTGTGATTTTGGACGAACCGACAGCGGCGATGGACCCTAAAACAGAGTCGAAACTCTATGAAAAAATGGGAAAACTCACAAAGGGCAGAACCGTAATTTTCATCTCGCATAGACTAGGCTCGACATCTTTGAGCGATGAAATATTCCTGTTCAAAGCGGGAAGAGTTTTTGAGCACGGCACACATGACGAAATGATGGCGCTTAAAGGCGACTATTTCGCAATGTACAATTCACAAAAGGAGTGGTATTCATGAAATCAATCTCAAAATTTTTCAAAACGATACACGATTTGATGCCGTTTGCGATAAAACCGGCGGTCAAACAAAATAGGGGCGAATTCATTTTGATGGTTGTGTCCTCGCTCATTCAATCGACACTTCTTGGGCTGAACGTGATTATCCAGGCATATTTCTTTCAAACGATCAATGAATATATAAACGGCGGAATGCTCTCGACAGCAATACTCGGCGCTGTGCTTTTCGTGTCGCTCCTGATTTTCGGACAAGTTATTAACGCCGTTGTGAACTACTCGATAAATAAATTTATATCGCTTGCCGGAAAAACTGCAGAAAACGGAATAATGTCAAAAGTAAAAAAATTAAAACCGATTTACTTTGAAAATCCGGAAAATCTTTTAAAATTAACGAGAGCGCGCGCCGGCGGACCGGATGCAATGCTTTTCACGGGGCTTGCTGCGATGGTTGTGTCGGGATATTTGCCGTATTTTATAATAATGATATGGTATATGTCCTCGAAAAATGCATCGCTTGCACTAATATTTCCAATACTCTTTTTGCCGGCTTTAATCGGTTACATTTTTAAGATGAAAATTGTCGTGAAACTGAAAAATGAAGAAACGAAAATTACACGTGTGCGCGATGAATATAGAAGCTACATCATCGGCTCGGCTGCAAAGGAAATGCGCATGGGCGGATTTTACAACTTCCTCCACAATAAATATAAAACCGGATGGGACGAAGTGAAAAAAGTTCAAAAAAGAGCGAACAGAAAGACATTTTGGATTGAATTTACACTGAAAATCATAACCGCCGCCGCTTATTCGAGCGTAATATATCTCATTTTAAGAGCAACGCTCATGGGCGACACGAATGCAGGTTTTCTCGCAGCGACAATCACCTCGATGGAATTTATGTTCGGCATAATGGAGGAACTTCTCCAAAACTCAATTGCACCGCTCGCAGAAAGATACGGTGGAATAGATTTCTACGTCAACATGATGCGTGAAGAAGAAGCCGATAACGGTACGGACATGACGCCGATTGAAAGTGTAAAAATTAGAAATCTTTCGTTTAAATATCCGAACTCTGAAAGATATGCCGTGAAAGATGTAGACCTCGACCTCAAAAAAGACAAACTCATCGCAGTTGTCGGGGAAAACGGAAGCGGAAAAAGTACACTTCTAAAACTTGTGCTCGGACTTTTCGACACCTCCGAAGGCGAAGTGAAATACTTTGATGAAAAGGGCGGGGAAATTGAAAATCCGAATCTTCGAGAAAAAACTTCCGCAATCTTTCAGGACTTCTACAGATACAAAATGCAACTCGATGAAAACATTGAAATTTCGGACTTGAATAAAAATGACGACTTCGGATTGGCTCTTGAAAAAGCGGGACTGAACTCGAATCTTCCGATATTTCCGAACGGCGGCAACACCGTGCTTTCACGTGAATTTAACGGAACGGATCTCTCCGGTGGACAATGGCAAAGAGTCGCGATTGCCCGCGGAGTATATCGCGACCGCGACATCATCGCCTTCGATGAACCGACCGCCGCAATCGACCCTCTCGAAGAATCTGCACTCTATAACAAACTTCGCGAAATCTCAGCCGGAAAGATCTCGCTCCTCATAACCCATAGAATCGGCTCCGCTCGTATCGCCGACGAAATCGTTGTCATGAACAACGGAAAAGTTAGTGAGAGAGGCACACATGAAGAACTTATGAGTTTAAAGGGAGAGTACTATGGGATGGTGGAAGAACAGTCTAAATGGTATAAGTAGGGTTAATTTGCGGTCTATTTTGCGATAAACGGTTGATTTCGTGTTTTAGTCGCTGCGATGTACTTGCCAGTACGTCTCACTCCAAAAACACTCTATCTAACCGTTTCTCATCAAAATATCCTCGCAAATTACGGTGTTTATGAAAGAATCGGTATATCCGGTTCTTTTTTTTTGATTATAAATTGTATGATGTTGCAAACACCTGCGCAATCAAAAATTGAGTTTGCGGCGCATCTCATCAAAATATCCTCGCAAATTGTTTGGGGGTATTTGCGGTGGTTTTTGCGATAAATCTTTTAAAATATATGATATTGCAAGCACTGTACGTAGCGGCTGGCATACGTTGTGACGAAAGGAACAACGATGTCCTGCCGCAAAAAGCCTCGCGCCTAAAACACTCTCGCACGTAAATATTCTTGCTAAAATGGCGACTAACTTGCTTTTCAGAACATCCCAACCTGCAGCGTATTTACCAATACGCTTCGGTTGCTCGCTTCTTCCAAAGCGGCGTTATTCATCCATTTTAGCGAAGAATTTTAGTTAAGGAATGCCAAAAATACCTTGAGATTGATTTTAAATCATCTGAAGGTATTTTTTTGTGGGTTTTTAATTAGTTGGACTGTCCACTTTAGATGTATCATACCAGATAAATGTTACAATTATATACACACGCAATCGCTGAACGTAGCGGGATGGCATACGTTGTGACGTAAGGAACAACGATGTCCTCCCACCCATTTTTGTGTTTTGGAATATGTATTATAACCAACAACGCTGAATCTATATAATATCGAACCCAAACCTAAAACAATTTTTCAAAATTTTATCCTTACCTTCTCTCTTAGCGGCGATACAACTTTTTTCTTATCTCACGACGAAATCGCAAATTTCTGTTCGATGTATAAAAAGCCGGGCGCCGTTACGTGCTGCGTATACGTACTCATACAACTTTACAAACAACGCTGCTCTTTTGAAACATATCTTCTTATTCTCGATAAAAAATCCATACTCCAATGTGTATTTCCACTCAAATCGGGTATATATACATCGATATTATTAGAAAAGGAGAATTATTTTGAGTATTTGGATTATGATGCTGCTCTTTGTAATTGGAGTAGCTTTAGTTGTTAAGGGTGGAGATGTTTTTGTGGACGCGGCAAGTGAAATTGCAACGGAGCTCCACATTCCGAAATTTTTGATCGGGGCGACAATCGTTTCGATTGCGACGACTTTACCTGAACTTATGGTTTCGAGTTTCGCCGCATACAGGGGTCAAGCCGACATGGCAATTGGAAATGCGGTAGGTTCGGTCATTGCAAACCAAGGGCTTATCATGGCGGTTGCAATGATATTTATGAATTATATCTGTAAGCGCAAAGACTATTTTGTTCAAAGCATGCTCCTCATTGCATCGGTTGTACTTCTTTATTTAACCGGTAAAGACGGAAGCGTGTCACTCTCGACAAATGTCATTTTTGTACTTATATTTTTTGCATACATGATTTTCAATGTTATGAATGCAAAAAAAGCTGTTAATGAAGCGAAAGCAACAAGTGAGCAAACGGAAAAGAAAGATCTCACGAAGCATTTTATACTTTTTGTTGTCGGTGCGGCAATGATTGTTTTGGGTTCAAATTTCATGGTAAACTACGGCGGCAAAATTGCTGAATATTTCGGAGTGCCAGAAAGAATTATTGCGGTAACTCTCGTTGCAATCGGAACGAGCCTTCCGGAACTTGTAACCACAATTTCCGCAATCATAAAAAAAGAACCGTCACTATCAATCGGAAACATCATCGGCGCAAACATCTTGAACATAACAATGGTTATGCCTGTCGCATCGTTTGTTTCCGGCTCGAAGCTCGTTATCAATGAAGCCGCAGCCTCATTCGATCTGCCGTTCATGGTTGGATTGACATTGCTTGCACTTCTTCCGATTATGATTAAAGAAAGAAGTTATAAGGTGCAGGGGGTGGCGATGTTGGCAGCGTATGTAGGATATCTTATTTTTGTTCTGTAATTTACGGTCTATTTTGTGACAAACGGTTGATCTCGTGTTTTCGTCGCTGCGACGTACTTGCCAGTACGCCTCACTCCAAAAACACTCTATCTAACCGTTTCTCATCAAAATATCCTCGCAAATTGGTGAGAATATTTGCGGGCCTTTTCGCGATAAACGCTTGATTCAATATTTTAGTCGTTGCGACGTATTTATCAATACGCCTCACTCCTAAAATATTTCATCTAAGCGTTTCTCATCGAAAATTCCTCGCAAATTACGGCGTATATATGGGAACTGGCAATCGCCGGTTCTCTTTTTGTTTTATATAAACTTATCTTCGCTCTGTACGTTTCCCAGAACGTAACGGCGGGTGCACAATCGACGTCAACGACTCATTTCTCCTGTTCGTCGAAATGTCGTCGGACGTCTTTGTATAAGTCCTACCATCGTGTTTTTGATTCTTTAAATCAAAAAGCACGGGTTAGGGCTATAA
>UQFH01000010.1 GCA_900540185.1 uncultured Eubacteriales bacterium | reverse complement strand
ATACAAAGACGTCCGACGACATTTCGACGAACAGGAGAAATGAGTTGCCGACGTCGATTGTGCATGCGCCGTTACGTTCTGGGAAACGTACAAAGCGAAGATATGTTTATAAATTGTATGGGGTTTTTTGGTTACATATTATATAAACACAACGTTGTTGGTAACAATACATATTATATGTACACAGAGTTGGGCGGGAGGACATCGTTGTTCCTTTCGTCACAACGTATGCCGTCCCGCTACGGATGCGTATACAGACACAAACAATAACAAAAAAAGAACCGGTAATACCGATTCTTTCATATGCATATTCACACCATAATTTGCGAGGATATTTTGATGAGATGCGCAGTAAACTCAATTTTTAATTGCGCAGGTGTTTAGGCGCGAGGATTCACAGAACCGTCGCGCTACGGATGCGGTTGCAATTTTCTACAAAATATATCGCAAAATAGAACGCAAATTTATCTATCCGTCAACATCCCGTTTTCATCTCCCACTCCCTCAATTTCGATCACATACCCTTCCGGCAACTCCGCTTTCGGGATGACGATTGTTGTTGTAGGGTAGCTGATGACTTGGGTGACCATCGAGTCAGCCGGCGGTCCGATGAGGTCCGGGGTAACGATGATTTTGTTTCCTGCTCTTCTGACGGATTTTGTTTTCAGTGAGTAGCCGCCCGTGTTCACTTTCACGGAGTAGGTGATTGAGATGTTACCTTCTCCCGCGTCTTTCACGAGGAGTATCGGAGAATGCTCCGTTTTTTCGGTTGCAGTTTCTCTAAATTGAATTGCGCCGTCTTTCATTTCGCCCATTTTCTTAATTCTCACGCTCCTTGATTCTTTGTTCCAGCTGACGTCGAGTCCGAGAGCTTTTGCAAGGTCTCTCAGTCTAAAGTAGTTGTAGCCTTTTACATTAACTTTGCTCATTTGGATGTCTTCGTTTCCGATTGAGAGAGTTTCTGTTCCGATTACGGCGCCTTTGAAGTCGATTTCACTTTTCAGTTCGTCACCCTTCGGCGTGTATTTTCCGTCTTTGATGTAGATTTTGTTTTTTCCGTTTTCATCTTTTTTGTATTCGACTTCGATTTCTTTGTAGTCTTTTATGACGTATGCAAAGTCTCTCAGTTTTAAATAGTTTTCTTCCTTATATAGTACTGTAGGGAATTCGATGACCATGTCTTCAATCGAGATGTTTATTTGGTTTTTCAAGAGGTCCTCCGCCGCAGTCGTTTTTTGCGGCACCGAGGTTCCCATTATTCCGAGTGCTAGAAGCACGGGTAGTATTTTTTTCTTCATGCTTTTTCCTTTCTTTTACAACAAAAGCCGGTTTTGCCGGCTTTTATTTTATTTTATCGGCGAGATTACGTCGCCGTTTCCGAAGTTCGAATCGCTCCATGTGCCGTTTTTTGTGACGTGCGCTCTCCAGATTCGAAGGTTTTCGGTTCTTTGGTAGCTTATTGTGTTTGTTGCGACAAGAATTTCGTAGTAGTACGGATTTGTTCTGTCGACGTCGTCAAATGTCGTCATTGTGTTCGTATTTTTGTCGATGTATTCTTTGTCGGCGCCGTAGCCGATTGCTTTATTTATGATTTTTGCAGTTTCGCCGCGGCTTATTTTTTCGGACGGGTTAAATTGTCCGTATTCGATCCATCCGTTTGTCAAAGCGCGTTCGATGTATGGAACGCTCCAGTAGTGTTCTTTGATTTGGAATGTGTTTCCGTTCATAGCTTCGTGTCCGCCAAGTCTTGCGGCGATGACTATGAGTTCTTCTTTTGACACAAGGCCTTGCGGGTCGAATTTTCCGCCCGGTCTTCCGACCATGATGCCGTAGTTCGAAGCGGCTCTCACGGCGTTGTAGTACCATGCACTTTGTGAAACGTCGCTGAAGTTTGCTGTGCCGTATGAGTAGTTTTTGCCGGATTGTTCCAAAAGATTTGCAATGATTTGCGCCATTTCGGCTCTAGTTAATGTGCCCGACGGGCTGAACGTCGTCGAGGTGAGACCTTTCATGTATGCACGTCTTGTGTAGAGCTTGCCGTCGTTTTTCTTTGCTTCGGCGATCGCTTTTCTAAGGTTTTCAACAGCGTTTTTAAGTCCGCCGTTTCCCTTTAGAGCTTTGTTTGTTTCGGCAATCGCTTTTTCGAGATTGTCTTTATATTTTTTCCAATATGAATCGTTTCTTTTGTCTTTTAATTTTTTCGCTTCTGCGATAAGTTCATTTGCTTCTTTTACAGTTTTGTTGTCGTATGAGCCGATTGTGTCGAAGCCGTTGTAGTCGTAGATGCTCGGGTATTTCAAATGTCCGATGTCGCGTGTGCAAAGGCTTGAAATCGGCATATCGTCAAGCACTGCATTTGCAGCGTCGACAAGAGTTTCTACATAGTATCTCATCGAGAGACCGTTGTATTTGTCGAGGTACCAGTCGGCGGTGTAGTTGTAGCCGCGACCTTTGTCATATTCATCCGGGTAGTAGCCGAATTTTTTGTAGAATTCGTAGTATGAGTACGGAATTCCGTTTACATAGTAGTAGCCGTTTCTGTATGAGTCGTAGTTTCTGTAGTAACCGTTGTAGTATTTTCCGTATTTGTCATAGTATCTTCCGTTGTATGCGTATGAGAATTTTCCGTATTTGAAGTCGTCAACAATGTTTGAAACGGTGTCGAGACTTGTTTCGAATTTGTTTCTCAAGTCTTTTGAAACGGAGCTGTAGTCGCCGCATCTTCTGATGTCTTTTGCGATTTTAAGCGTGTCCGTCAAAGCACGAGGCGCATCCGCAGATTCAAATCCGCCGTCAATATTCACAGTGAGCGCACCGCTTTTTATGTCGGTATAGTCGAAGTATGCGCTCTTTACAAGTTTGTAGCCGCTGTATACGTCAACTCTGTATTTTCCGGCATAACCGATTGTGTAAACTCCGCCGGAGCTCGTGATTTCGCGGTCGTATTGATCGTAAACTCGCACGTCCAAATCTCTTATGTCGAAGCCGTTTCTGTCAACGGTATTTACGACAAATGTGTGTTTGTAGTTGTTTGAAGTCGAAAGCGTGAGGTTCACGTAGTTTGTAGAACTGTCTACCACAGCCGTTTCTCTCGCTTCGACGCCCATATATGTCGCAACGACCGTGTAGTAGCCGTAAGGCAATCTGTATGTGTTGTAGTAGCCGTACGGCGTGACTTCTCTTCCAAATGAGTCGTAGATTTTTACAATCGCTCCGTCAATCGGATAGCGATCGTCGCCCATAACGCTTACGACTAAATCGCCGTAGTCGTTGTAGTAGTCGTCATAGTAGTCGCCGTAGTATGCGAAAGTTGTAAAAGGCGTTACGCTTATGAGCATTAGAGCCGCCAATATTATAGCAATGTATTTTTTCATAAAAAAACCTCCTTAATTTTTCGTGAATTTCCGTCTCTCTATTACATTGTTACCCCGTCTGATTTTTTTCAATACATATTTATTCGATATGTAATAAAAATGAAATAAAACACGCAAGATGCGTGCTCTATCCATTAGTTTATTTCGTCAACTTGTCTTCTTATTTCAGGTCTCTTGTTTATTACATACATAAGAACCATTGAAATTATTACAGCAAAAACGGCATTTATAACGCTCGAGCCGAGTTTTGTTGCAAGAACTCCCCATGCGCCTTCCTTTGGAACGCCGAAAAGAAGATTCAAAGATAAAAATGTCTTTCCGATATAAAGGACGATGTATGTTAATTGTCCCAAAATTCCGCCGATGAGATTTTTTCTTTTGTTTAGACCTTGACCGTCTTTGCCCATTGCGATTGCACCGCAAACCGCACCCATTAAAAATTTAAAAATAAATGTTATAGGAGCGCCCGCGATGTATGCAGGGTTTGTGAGGTCCAAGAAAACCGAGCCGACTCCCGCAGCGAAGCCTCCCCAAATAGGTCCCAAAATCATTCCCGCCAAAAGACAAAAACCGTTTCCGAGGTGAAGTCTTGTCGGAGTTCCGATGCCGACCGGAATGTAAAATGAAATGAGCGAACCGACATAAATAAGTCCGATCATAAGTGCTATGATTGCAATTTTTTTAGTAGTAAATTTTTTTGCGCCAGTCATATTATACCTCCATAAATAATTACATCCACTATTATAGCACATCTCGAATGATTTGTTAAATAAAAATTCAAATGCATATGAATTTTTTGTATTTTAAATTGCAATTTACAACAATTTGCTAATATGTTATGAATTAATAGGATTTATTGAATATTACTATTGAATTACGGGTAACTATGATATATAATAGAATCATCAAATAATGACTTGTCAGAAAAATTTAATATATACATTATTTGATTCTATAAGTCACAGTGTACTTATTTGGGCATGCCCAAAAATTTTATTCAAGGAGGATAATATGAAAAGATTTATCAGTATACTCGTTGCGGTCATGATGGTATTGACATTGTTGCCGCTTGGCAGAGTATTTGCAGAGGACGAAGATGTGACAGATGAAACAGTTATGGAAGTTTCGGGAGAAGACGAAAAAGCTCCGGGAGAAGGTGAAAAAGCTCCGGGAGAAGGTGTAGAAGCTCCGGGAGATGACGAAGGAACTCCGGGAAAAGGCGAAGAAGCACTTAAAACAGCTAGAGAAAACGCTATAGAAGAAATTAAAAAATTGACTGATTTGAGTGAAACAGAACAAAAAGAATTCATTCAAAAAGTTAATGAAGCAGCAAAAAAAGATGCTATTACTGCTATTGTAACTGAAGCAAAACAAAAAGCAGAAGAAAATAAAGTTAAAAAAACATTTAATAAAGAATCCATTACAAGCTTTAGTGTAATCTCTAATCCTACAAAATTGTCTTACAAGGAAGGCGAAGCGCTTGATTTAAAAGGATTGAAGGTTAAGCTTGTAGATTCCAACGATAATGAAAAAGATATCGAAAAATCTGAACTAGCAGAATATTCTATAACTGTAACTCCTGATGAAGGAACCAAGTTAACAGTTGAAGATCACAATGCTGTTGAAATTTCCATTCAAAAATCCGGAACAACTTTAGAAGCTAAAGCCGGAAAATTAACCGTAACAAAAAAAGAAGTAACGCCTCCGGTTGTAGATAAACTTGCTGAAGAAAAAGCAAAAGCTGAAAAGGAAATCAATGCTTTGACTAAATTGACAGACAAAGAAAAAGCTCCTTTCCTCAAACAAGTTGAAGAGGCTAAAACAGTTGCAGATGTTGAAAAAGCTGTAAAGGATGCAAAAGATGCAGATGATAAAAAAACAACTCCGTCTGTTCCAAGCGACAACTATTCAACAAGAGTTCCACGCGCAATCAGAACTACAATCGCAAATGCAAATGCAATGATGGCTCATCCGCGCTACGGTTTTGCAAGCTACAGCTCAAGAGCAAATCTCGAAAATAGACTTTCAAGTTTAAAGAGCATTGCAAATGATTTCGAAAACGGTTACTACAACAAGTATTGGAACGGTAAATTCTGGAACGGTTACTACGGCGACGAATGGTATGACTATTACGAAAACGGTTACTATTACAGAAACGGCGTACCTTACACATACAGCGGATTCAGAGCACACTTCGGATATTATCCGAAATATGATATGTCCGACTATTACGGCAGAGGCTATTGGTACGGCAAGTATAGAAGAGGTTATTACCGCGACGGTTGGTATGACTACTATGAAAACGGCTACTACTACAGAGACGGCGTACCTTACACATACAGTGAATTCAGAAGAGAATTCGGTTATTATCCGAGCTATGCTTACGGCAGAGGTTATTGGTACGACTACGACGAAGATTGTGACCCGTACTACGGTTACCAAGGACGTTACGGCTACTACTACGGCTCAAGCATCAGAGACGCTGTTGAAAGAACAGTCGATGCAATAAACGCCGTTGCAATAAGTGCAGACGCTCCTCTTATGAAAGTTTCATATCCGAGTTCATCAGATTATGACGGATACTACGATTACTATCCATGGTATTATGACCCATATTATTATGACGGATATTATTACGACCAAAATTCATCAAAAATCAGAGAACTCAAGAAGTTGATCGGCGAAGCTGAAGAACTTGCAGCATCCAGAAGCGATGCACAATGGGCTCCATACAGAAGCGAACTCACAGACGCTGCAAACTACGGAAGAAAAGCTGCAAAAGGCAGAGCATCCGTCACTGGCGCAATCGAAGAACTCGAAAAGGCAATCAAAAAAGCAAAGACCGACGGAATGAAACTCTATATCAGACGCGGTTATATGACGGGTGTTAACGGAACTGAATTTAATCCGAGCGGAACTCTTACAAGAGCTGAAATGGCACAAATCATTGAAAATCTTCTCGAACAATCGGGCGACACAGTTGCATTTGCTCCGAAGAATTTCAACGACGTTGAATCGGGAAGATGGTACAAAAAAGCTGTCAACCTTGTTTCATCGCACAACATTATGAAGGGTAATCCGGACGGAAACTTCTATCCGCAAAAACCTGTTTCGATTGAAGAACTCATCGTCATCGCAGCAAGACTCGGCGGACACACTCCGCAAAACGGCAATGTTTTCGGAATCGAAAAACACTATTGGAGCGTTCACTACATCCAAACAGCATATGTTAAAGGATGGATCGGAATGGACAAATTCAATCCGTCAGCTCCGATAACGAGAGGACAAGCAGTTCAAATTTTGAACCGCTCATTGAACTTCGGTGTCGACAAAGAATTCATCAATAAATATGGCGCACAAATGAATAAATTCTCAGACGTTACAATGTCAAGCCCATATTACTACGACATCGTCGCTGCAACAAACACAATCAGCTATTCACAAGTTCCGAAGAGCAGAACGAGAATTTGGAGAGCATTCCAAACATCAAACGGTTGGTCCTCATCGAAATACTCGAACGGAACATATGTAAAACCTTATACAGGTTGGTAAAAAAATAAAGCACTCGAAAGGGTGCTTTTTTTGTTGCGGTTGTGTGGGGTGGGGTGTGTG
This sequence comes from uncultured Eubacteriales bacterium, assembly GCA_900540185.1. Lineage (GTDB taxonomy): Bacteria > Bacillota > Clostridia > Tissierellales > Peptoniphilaceae > Ezakiella. The sequence goes on along the minus strand of UQFH01000010.1, from coordinate 49,252 downwards.
GGGTGGGGCGTTTTGCATGTGTGACGTAGAAGAACGGCATACGTTGTGACGTAAGGACCAACGATGTGTCAATAAAATATCGAACCAAAACCTAAAACAATTTTTAATACATATTCGCGATGCGCATTTTCAAAATATATCCTATTCATTTTCCACATTGGCGGCGATACACCTTTTTATCTCATCTCGCGACGAAATTAAAATTTCTGCTCGATGGATAAAAAAACTGGTCGCCGCTACGGACAGCGTGTACGCATTTATATATAAATTTTCAACTTCACATCCATAAAATTATTATATTTTTATAATTGTATATGCATATGTACGCAACGTAGCGTGACGGCATACGTTGTGACGTATGGAACAACGATGTCCTCACGCCATATATCACGCCCGTACAATTTACAACCCCACCAACAACGCTATGCCAATAAAATATCAAACCAAAACCTAAAACAATTTTTAAATTCATCCATCATTGTAGGTTTCCCAGAATATTTCTGTCCATTTTCTTTATTGGCGGCGATACACCTTTTTATCTCATCTCGCGACGAAATTAAAATTTCTGCTCGATGGATAAAAAAACTGGTCGCCGCTACGGGCTGCGTTTATTTAATTATATTTTTAAATCGTATATGCATATGTACGCAACGTAGCGTGACGGCATACGTTGTGACGTAAGGAACAACGATGTCCTCACGCCATATATCACGCCCGTGCAATTTACAACCCCACCAACAACGCTGATTACATAAAATATCGAACCAAAACCTAAAACAATTTTTAAATTAATCCATCATTGTAGATTTCCCAGAATATTTCTGTCCATTTTCTTTATTAGCGGCGATACACCTTTTTGCGCGTTCGGTTACGAAATCGAAGATTTCTACCTCACCCGCAAAAAAACTGGTCGCCGTTACGGACGGCGTGTACGCATTTATATATAAATTTTCAACCTCACATCAATAAAATTATTATATTTTTATAATTGTATATGCATCTATACGCAACGTAGCGTGACGGCATACGTTGTGACGTAAGGAACAACGATGTCCTCACGCCATATATCACGCCCGTGCAATTTACAAACCCACCAACAACGCTATGCCAATAAAATTTCGAAACCAAAAACCTAAAACAATTTTTAAATTCATCCATCATTGTAGGTTTCCCAAAATATTTTCTGTCCATTTTCCCTCTTGGCGGCGATACACCTTTTTGCGCGTTCGGTTACGAAATCATAGATTTCTACCTCACCCGCAAAAAAACTGGTCGCCGCTACGGACGGCAGTTGAGATTTTCTACAATTAAGCCACACCAATTTGCGATGATAATTTGATGAGAAACGGTTAGATGAAGTGTTTTTGGAGTGAGGCATTTTTTGCGGGAGGATTCGCAGAACCATCCCGCTACGGCAGCGTCTACAATTTTCTACAAAATAATTCGCAAATTAGCGCGCAAATAAATAACGGCAGAACAAATGTTCTGCCGTTTAATTCCCCTATACTATTGTCTTTGTCCCAATTCCTTATCAATCCAATAAGTCGTTGTCTTTGCGTCGTCGAGCAATTCATATTGGTCAAGAATATGTCTGAAGTTATCTTCTTCTTCAACTTGTTCATTCAAGAACCAGTCGAGAGTTGTGATTGCTTCGTAGTCTTTTTCTTCAAGAGCAATTTCGTACAAGTTGTGAATTCTCTTGGTTACTTCCTTTTCGTGTTCCAATGCAGCTTCGATTGCTGCCTTTGGACTTTCGTAATCATTTTTTACGTCAGGAATTGCTTTATATTCAACTGTGCAATCCACTTCGTATAAAAATTCAGCAAATTTTTGATGGTGTCCATATTCTTCTTCAGCTTGAAGTTTCATGAAGTGTTTAAATCCGTCATATCCTTCTTTGCCGAAATATGCTTCCATTCCCTTGTAAACAAATCCACTTGCCAATTCAAAATTCAATTGTTCGTTAATTGCCTTTGCTAATCTTTCTGAAATCATGTTAATCTCTCCTTTTCTAATATATATGTTCTCTGTGCGTATGCACGGCTAACTGCTATTTTTCCGTGATTTTCACGTTTTCGTATCCAAGAGCTTCGAGATATGTCTTTAAAATCGACTTTGTATCCTCAAAGATGCTCTCTTGGTCCTTTGAGCTTATGAGTTCCTTTTCGATTCTTCTCTTCAAATTCGACACGAGATCATTTGTCTCTGTGACCGATGAAGTGCTTAAGTCTGTCGTCACTTCGTGGCTCAAAACCACCGGTTTCTTTAATAGAACATTTATTTCTTTCTTGCCTTTTCTTTCGGCAACGAAAAGATAATCTTCGTCCTTTGTCTCGCCGAATTCAGCGACTTTTTGAACGACTCCAGGTTTTGCATTGTCATATCCGAGCAAAACAACCGACTTAAATTTCGAAACGCCATAGGATGAATCGTCCTCTTTGTCGTAATCTTTGATGTAATAAGTCTTGTTTGCATTCAAAAGACCGGTTATGTTTGCACTCAGATTTTGGTTGTAAGTCTCAGTTTTTTTCTTCGTCGCAACCATAAAATATATTATGAGCGCAATTGCCAAAACAAGCACTCCAACAACTATCCACTGTTTAAAATTCGTTTTTTCAGTACCGGCGTTCTTTTCCATGACAAACCTCCTTAAGTCCTCATTTAGCCCTCATATATTTATATACCCATCTATATTTTTTTATAACATATGGTTTCGATTTATTTTTATTGTGCGCATTTTTCAAAAACAATAATGCCGTATCCTACATCTATTGCGACAAAAATCATCCCATTAAAAAAGCGGCGCATTTTTATCGCCGCTTATAAATTATCTCAAATATCTTTGGAATTTATCTTGAAGAATTTCAAAGTTTTTAAGCTCAACATTAAATATAATATTTCCATCGATACTATTTACAATTGAATTGATATACTCAATTCCGTGTGACATATAGTAGTTTTCGTCGCGAATGAATGAGTTGCTTGCGCAGAGAATATCAGCATATGACCACATCGACGGATTTATATCTTTGTAGTTTATGACGCTCTTGTCATTTCTCAGGATATAAGTTTTGTCGACCAAACGTCCGAACGCTCTGTTCGAAACTGCTGCAACTTCCTCTCTCGTAATCGGTTCATTTGCATCGAACTTCGCATTTCCGTTTGTATAAATTTGGAGCCAGCCTTCTTCATAAGCCGCTTCAACTTCTCTTGTAGCCCAGTGATTTTCTTTGAGACCCATTCTATTTCCATCTGCATCTTGTAGTTGTTGGAATCTCTTAAGAGTTGCAATCCATTCAGCTCTCGAAATTTTTTCTTCCGGTCTGAAATATCCGTCGTCATAACCCTTGAAGACATTTGCCTGTGTGGTAATCACAATTGCTTCGGTGTACCATTTTTGCTTTACGTCTTTGTAGTTTATCGGATATACCGGATTGTAGTTGTAACCGTCTTGTTTTAAAGCATTTGCCAAAATTTGTGCCGCCTCAGCTCTTGTAAGTCCGTCGTGCGGTCTGAACTTTCCTTCGAAACCTTGCATGAATCTGACTTCCTTGAGTCTTTGGTTGTCCTTAATCTTGACAATCTTTTCAACAATCTTTTCTTTTTCAACGATTCTGTCTCTGTAAACGATTCGAGTATTTGTTTCTCCCGGTCTTTGAACATAAACCGGAACCCATACAGTCGAACGTGTTCCGTCTGTATAAACAACTTCAATTTCAGCTTGTGTTCTATTCCCCGCCTTCGAAACATCCGGTTGTTTTAGAATTGTTACATAGTCAATATCTTTTCCAACAGGTGGCGTGATTCTCTTTAGATATTCATCCACATCCGGAAATACATTTACGTCTGTAACAACATAATCCGAGCCCGGCTCAGGAATGTCGGCTTTGTAGTAGAAAGCTTTGATATATGTGTCTTCGGTGAAACGATCTTCGATAACATCTCTATATCTCGTTCCTTCTCCACTTGCCAAATCTCTTTGCCAATAGTCAAACAGCCATTCTCTTTTGTCTTTGTCGTCCTTTATGCCCTTCGGTATATCAGTAGGAATTGTGACCATCCTGTCCGGATTTACCCAATAAGTCTTGAACGAATAAGTTTCTCTTGTTGCTAAATCTGTTGTATCAACTACAACCTCTACAAATTTATCCGGTACTATAGGCTTTTCGTCGCCAATTTGTTCAACAACATCTTCCGTTACATTGTATTTTACTTCAACAATCTTCACTTCTCCATTCGGATAAGTTACTTTTATCTTTGTTGTTTTATTTGTTCCAGGTTCCGTAGTATCAGGGTCTGTTCCCGGCACAAAATCAAAACTTGTTCCCGGTGGAAGATTGTCCATGTTTTTAGGGTCATTGTCGTCATAAGGATTCTTGATGAAGTCCTTTGCTTTTGGATCTGACCCCTTTGGAATCCATTGATCGTTGTTAGGTTGCGGTTCAATGTTTTTATTAAACTCATATTTTGCCACAATATTTGTTTCTTCTCTTGTGAATTCATCAGTAATATTTGTTGTATAAGTTTTTCCATTATCATCTGAAACCCAATTGATGAAATTATTTGTTTTCATTACTCCATCAATAGCTTCTACTTTTCCAGTTGGAATATTAACCGGTATCCAAACTACTGTACTTGGTTTTACCCAGAAAGTCTTCACAAAGTAAGTGTTGTCTGTAGCTGCAACTGTTGTATCAACTGTTACCTTTACATAATTGTCAGGTGCAAGTGGCTTGTCGTTTCCAATTTGTGGAACTACATTGTCAACCACAGTAATTGGTACTTCAACTACTGTAGTCTTTCCATCCGGATAACGAACTTCAACTTTCGCAGTAGTTGTTCCCGGATTACTTACATCAGGAGTGCCGTCATTCGTATAAGTGAATGTTGTTCCTTCCGGTAGTGAATCTTTTTCACCACTGCCCGAAATGTTTTTAATTAAATCTTCTGGATTTGGAACATCATTAATTGGTGTTACGGCATCTTTCTTTGGAACTGGTGCAGCTATTAATTCTCCAAAATCAACCTTAGTAGAATACTTAGCTGTTATTTCTGTATCTTGGATAAATTTACCCTTAATATTTTCATCATTCCAAGATGCAATAGTTCCCCTTGTTGCAGTCCAGCCAGTAAAAGTATAAGTGTACTTAATGTTGTTAATTGTTTCTTCTTTACCTTCTGGTTTATTTGTAATTGTAACTTCCTTATCTGGGTTTACAAAATAAACTTTTTCAGCTTTTGTTTCATCTGTCGCCTTATTTGTTGGTATAAGTTTAACAGTTACATAACCTTCAGGCTTTTCTGATTCATCATCCTTAGTCTTTGGAATTACATCATTAAGTTTTACAAAATTAAATGTATATTCTGCATCTACTGTATATTGTTGCTTTGCTATTGCAGGTGTCCACGTTCCGCCTTCTGCAGTATAACCTACATCTGCTTTTTTAGTAATTGCATTTGCAGTATCAGTTAAATCAACTTCTACATTAGGTTTTACATAGTAAGTTGTTGTTCCTTCAAGACTTCCATTAACTGATTTGAATGTTACTGTGTGATATCCCTCCGGCTTGTCGGAACCGTCCGTTTTTTCTTGAGGAATTATATTCTCTAAATCTTCATACTCAGCTGTAATTACATAAGTCGGATCATTTGCCTTTAGAGTTACTGTTAAACCCCTGTCCCATTTATCAAATTTATATCCGACATTTGGCTTAACTGTTGGTGCAGGGATATTAACTTCAACTCCAGGTTTAATCCAATATTCCGTTTTTCCATCTAGATTTCCATGTTGGCCTTGTTTAAATTCAACCTTTACGTAACCTGCAACTTCTGTTTCAGAAATATTTCCAGGTTCATTGTAAAGAGCTGTAATTTTATCGCCGTCTTTGTATTGGATAGCTTTTTCTATAGAAGTGTCCCATCTAGCAAAAGTGTAACCCTTGTTTGGAACAGCTATAGGAGCTTTGCCTTCAAGAACTACAGCTTTATTTGGGTTGACATAGTAAATTGCTTGTCCTGTTAATTCTTTTCCATATTTGCCCTTAACAAATGTTACTGTGATATAGCCATCCGGTTTATCTGATTCATCATCTTTTGTCTTTGGAATTACATCAGCAATAGGTGTATATTGTGACGTAACTGTAATATTCTTTTTAATTTCTGTTGTGTCTTCTGTATCCCAACCATTAGCTTTCCATCCTGTTTCCGGAGTTACTGTCGGTTTAACGATTTTTGTATCTCCAAGAGTTATATTTGCCTTAGGATTTACATAGTAAACAGTTTGTCCTGCTATTTCTTTTCCATGTTCGCCCTTATCAAAAGTTACTGTTACATAGCCATCCGGTTTTGGCTTGCTACCATCTACAATGTCTTCAAGTTTTGTGAAACTTCCCCTTACTGTTGTATCAACTGCATAATTTGTTGGAACAGTTGTGTTTTTATCCCAAGCATTGAATTTATAACCGGTATCTGCAATTGTTTGTGGTGGATTAATTGTTACATCTTTATCTGGATTTACATAGTAAACTGTAACTTCTTTATCTACAATTTGTCCACCTGTCGCTGGATCAATTACAAAAGTAACTGTCTTGTATCCATCTGGTTTTTTGTTTTCTGTTCCATCTGGATTAATCTTTGGAATAACATCTTTAATTGGATTAAAGCTTGCAGTAATTGTTGTTACTTCATCTTTATAAACTGTTGGTATTGTTGCGTCCTTATCCCATGCTCCAAATTCATAACCGGTATTTGCATTTGTTGTCGGCGGATTTATAGTTACATATTCATTTGGATTTACATAGAACTTTGTAACACCTTCAAGTGAACCCTTAGATTGGTCTTCATCCTTAACTTTAAACACTACTTCCTTGTAGCCTTCTGGCTTAGTGTTTGGATTTCCATTTTTATCTTTTTCTGGAATAACTGTGTCAAGCTTAGTAGCCTTTGCAGTTACAAGTACGTCTGTTGTGATTACAAGATCGTCATCCTTGTCCCACTTGTCAAACTTGTATCCAATCTCTTCACTGTATCCTGGTTTTACAAGTTCTGTATCTCCAAGCTTTTTACCCGCATCCTTCTTAACGTAGTATGCTTTGAATTCTTTTAATTCAAGACCGTTGTCCACAGCGAATGTAACTCTTACATAAGTGTCATCTGGTCTTGTTGTAGGATTATCAACTGGATTATACTCGATGATTTTCTTATCATCATCCCATTGAGCATAAGCTGTTTTATTTTCTCTTAAGTTGATTTGATCGCCAGCTTGATAAGTTTTATCGCCAATCTTCCATCCAAGGAATTTAGCATCTTTCTTAGCAAGATTGCCCTTGCCCGCAAGTCTTACACTTGTCTTGTAGTCAACTGTCAATGCCGGAGGTACTGTTCCTGTTGTAGCTCCGTTTTTATCGTAAGTTAGTGTAACTTGTTTAGACTTGAACATCGCTATATGAACTCTACCTCTTGTAATAGGTTTTTTAGTGTCAATTGCCATACGCCATTGTTCAAATTTATTGTTTTCACTTGGGGTAGGAGTTGGTACTGCAAGTTGCGTGTCTGAAGGTTCAACACCGTCTTTCAACTCAGCGAGTTTAATGCCCTTCTTAGGATTTACAAAGTAAACTATTTCCTGTTCATCAACCGGGTTATCTTCGTATTTCGGATTGCCTTTTATAGTACCTCTTCCATCTGTTTCAAATATGATTACTACATATCCTGTCGGGGCTGTTTGTGTCGGTCCCGCTTTAATAATGTCAGGTAATTGTTTGTACTGTGCAGTTACATCGATATCTTTATCAATGATAGTTGAATCTTCCTTATCCCATTTGTCAAAATAGTAAGTCGGCATCGGAACTATTGTTATATCCGGGTCAATCTCTTTTAAAGTTTTTCCTGCTTTCGGATTGACATAGAATGTTGTTTGACCATCCAAAACTCCATGTTCTCCCTTAAGATAGCGAACTGTTACATATCCTTTCGGCTTGTCATTAACCGTTCCATCCGGTTCTTTGGACTGTATTATATCGTCAAGCTTTTTAAAGCTACCCTTAACAGTTGTTACATCTTCGGTATATTTCGTTGGAACTGTAGTATCTTTATCCCACTTATCAAACTCATAGCCTGTGTCCGCTACTGTCTTTGGTGGATGAATTGTTACTGCTTTATTCGGATTTACAAAGTAAGTGATAATTTCACCGTCACTAATCTTTCCACCTGTAGATGGATCAATTTCAAAGTTAACTGTTACAAAGTCATCCGGTTTTTTAACACTATCATCTGTCTTAGGGATAACGTCACCTTCCAAGTTGAAGTTTGCAATAATCGTTGTGTCTTTTTTATATTTAATAAAGTTATCTAAACTAAATACTTTTCCGTCGCTCTTCCATGATCCGAACTCATATCCTGTTGCAGGCACTGTACCCGGTGCATTTAATTTAACATACTTATAAGGATTTACATAATAAACTTTTTCATTTATACCGTCAAGCTTACCATGGTCTCCGGACTTGAATGTAACAGTTACATAGCCATCCGGTTTCTTTGTGTTTTCATCGATTCTTTCAATTACATCGTCAATTGCTTCATACTGTGCAATTACGAACATATAATCTTCGATAGCTGTAGTATCAGCTTTATCCCAACCCTTGTGTTTCCATCCGGTATCAGGTGTAATTGTAGGATGTGCTAATTCTCCAACAGTTTTCTTAGGATCTGCTTTTGGATTTACATAGAATAGTGCATTTCCTTCCATTTTTTTAGCATGTTCGCCTTCTATAAATAGAACTGCTACATAATCTGTCGGTTGCAAGTTAGGTGTTCCATCATCATTTTTTGCCGGAATTATGTCTTTAAGTTTAGTAAAGCTACCGTAAATTGTAGTATCCTCAACATATTTCTTTTTATCAGCAGGATTAAATCTTTGAGCTGTCGGGTCAAGTCTCCATCCGTCAAACATATAACCTGTTCCGGCTATGGTTCTAGGTGCGATAAGCGAAACCTCTCTATTTGGATCGACGTAATATGTTACAGTTTCGCCGTCATCAATCCTACCGCCTGTATTCGGACTTATGTCAAAAGTGACCGTCTTGTAGCCTGCAGGTTTTTCTGAATCATCGTTTTTTGTCTTTGGTACTACTGCATCTTTTAAGTTAAAGTTTGCTGTTATTGTTGTTTCTTTTTCAGTGTAATTTATATAGTTTGCAAGACTGAATTCGCCCGTATGCTTATCGCTACTCCATGCTGCAAACTCATATCCTGTATTGCCCACCGGTGTAGGTGGCGTCAGCATTACAAACTTATTAGGATTTACATAGTAAACTTTTTCTTCTATTTTGTTGCCGTTGTCTCTTATTTCACCATTCTCGCCTGCTTTGAAAGTAACTTTTACATAGCCGGGGTGGTCTACTGTATCAGAATCAGGTAATTCTTTAGCTTTTGCAGTTACAACAATATCATTATCAACTATTTCGGTATCGTTGTCCTTATCCCACTTAGTAAACTCATAACCTGTCTCAACATCATATTTAGGTTTTACAAGTTCTGCATTTCCAAGAGTTATGCCGGCATTCTTCTTAACATAGTATGCTTTTTGTTCTTTTAATTTTAAGCCCTCATCTGCTGTGAAAGTAACTCTTACATATCCTTCAGGTCTTGTAGTCGGTTCATCGGGATCGTAAGGAATAATATTTTTCACATCATCATACTGTGCTTCAATTGTTATATCCTTTTCAAATTTTCCCTTAATTTCACTTGTCCAAGTTCTTGCAGGGCTTTCATTTGATTTCCAACCGGTAAAAGTATAAGCCTTAGCTTCTTCTGTGGCTGTTTTTGCTACAGTCTTACCAACCGGATTTTCTACTTGAACCGTGACATCCTTAGTCGGATTTACCCAGAATGTTTTTGTAAATTCAGTCGTTGCCTTATCTGTCGATTTAACTATTATCTTTACATAGCCGTCCGGTACATCAGGTTTCTTATCCGGATCAGTTTGTTCTACTACATCATTTGTAAATCCCGGAGTAATGATTGTATCCTCTGTGAATTTATGACGTTTTTCAAAATCAAATTCTCCATTTTCATTTTGCGCATCTTTGTCTGCAGCCCACCTGGTAAGTCCCAATTCCTTTGCGTCTTGTGAAATATCTACTTCAGGAATGTTTACCCAAGCGTTTTTATTTACATAGTAAATCTTTGAGTCTTTATTGCCCGGCTTATTTGTAGGATTTATTGTAACTTTTACATAGTTTCCGGTTATATCTGCCAAATCTCCGTCAGCTGCAGTTGCATCTTTTAGAACCTTCGGCATTTCCCCTGATGTCAAAGCTTCGTAGACATTTTTGTAAATTTTTACAGGGATTTCGATTTCTTGTACCGAATTATCTGCAAATTTTATTTTTGCAGGGAATTTTACGGTTCTTACAAGTTCTGTTGAGTCATTTCTGTTTAATTCTTTAACTTTTTCATAAATGCCTTCTTGAGTAATTTCATTTCCGTCGTCATCCAAGATTGTTACTGTGGCATCCTTCGGCAAATCACTTTCTTTACCGTTTTTATCCACCCATTTGATTTGTTTCTTTAACTCTTCAATTGTCGGAGCAAAATCATTGACCCATTTTCCATAAGGATCCTTGTAGGCTTCTGTTTTTACAAGTTCATTTACTTTTACTCCTGACCAGTCAAAGTAGGCTTTAAAAGTGTAACTCTTGTTTAAAATCGTATCATTATTAAGAAGTTTTTCATTATTCCATTTAGTGAATTTCTTTCCTCCATCAGGAGTGATGTAGTACTTTCCTTCTTCTTTTTGTTTTTCAGTTCCATCTTCATTCTTCCCACCGACGAATTCTTGCGGAACAGGAATGTTATCAGACTTAAGTCCAATGATTACATCATAATAAATCTCTTTTTCTTGATTATCCTTACTGTCTGTAAAATAACCGCCATCTTCTGCAACAAATTTTATTCTTACATAGCCCTTTGGAACTGGATCATCAGGATCTTTAACTTCAATAACTCTAACATCCTTGTAGAAGAAGAATATTTCATCAAGTCCAGTTTCATTAATACCGGCAAAAGTGTCTGTGTCTTCATAAATGTCAAAGAATAATTGTTGTTGTGGCTTGTCATTTAAAATCCATCCAGGAATTCTTATATAATTTCTTGCATCATAATGACGTTTGCCATTTACTACTCTTTCGTTAGGAATAATGACATACTTTTCTTTGATTTCTTTAAAAGCAGCTTTGTTATCTGCAATAAGTTTTTTATAAGCCTCACTCTTTTCTTCAGAACTCATTTGACCATTATCTTTTATAGCTTTATAGGAAGCTTTCGCCTTTTCCATAAAAGTTTCAACTTCTTCTTTGCATCTTTCATCAAGATAATTTACTTCATAAACTCTTTCTTTAAACGGTCTGTAGAAAAATTCAAAGCGATTGTTCTTGACATTAGGATTATCTACCAAATCGCCATTTTTATTACGAATTTTTTCCGGTTCTACTCTTAAAATTTGGTTATAGCTGTTTTCTCTACCTGTTTCACCCTTATAAGTTTTATAATCATCATTCGCATTATAAAGAGCATTCCACTCAGCTTGAGGAACTAGCAAGTACTCATCTCCTTGCCTACTACCAAGCCCTGTTGTATACGAGCCAACCCTTCTGTTATAAAGATTTTGTACTTCCTTAGATTTTTCGCTATAATCTGCATTCAAAAAGTGGTGGATGGCCTCAACTGTTACAAGGTCTTGTTTGTTCCAAATCGCTCTAAGGTGAACGTTACCTACAACTTTGTTGCCAAAGTGATACATTTCAGGAACTTTATATAGGTTCTTGTAACTTGTATCTTCATTTGTAGTGTCTTTTCCGTCTTTGTCTTTTGTATATCTTACAAATTCCCAACCTGCGAAGTTGTATCCGGGTCTTCTTGGTTCAATGATATTCTTATTTGCATCTTTTGGTTCTTTAAGAGTCATCTTATGGACAAAATTAAATGTATTTTCTCCGGCAACTTTTTCCGGATAAGTGTGAGTTTCGCCATCTATTTCAAGTTTTTTAGATTCATCAGAAATATTTTTTGTGTTTAAATCAGCTAAACTTCCACCATTTGGATCAAATTTTACCCTCCAAATTGTCTCCGGCTCGCCCCACTTAGCGTAGAGAACTTGGTCATAATGAAGTTTGGTTTCATTACCATCTTTTACCAGGTTGTCGCCGGCGGTATCCAATGCCCAGCCTAAGAAGCTCCAATCCGCAGGTACCCAATCCGGTCTTTCTGGCACATGTTTTGTATCTAATTTCAAATCCTTTAGTGGCAATTCATAAGGCACATCTAAAATATTACCCGCACCATATTCTCCGTCATTTTTTACTGTCTTCGGGTCGTTGTTTAGTTTTAACTTGTACTTGTTGCGAGTGTAGCTTGCATAATTGTAGGCATTCGTCCCATTAAAGGATTTTTTGCTCCAAGGAAAATGAGAGATGTATTCTATCTTGTCAACGTCGCTTCTAAAAGGTGTTTTTGCATTTCTTTCTGTATTTAATTCATCAAAAGTTTTCTCAACATCATTATTTTTTCTAAATCCTATCCATTCTGCAGGCCTTGTCTCTTGTTTAATGGTAAATCCTTGAAGATGAGGCAAAATGAAGGGATATGTGACTGCATTGGTGTCACTCTTCCAATAGGTCATGTCATAATCTATTTGTTCATTGCCATTGAAGTCGTCCTTTATAATGTCAACATGGTGAATAACGGCAGTATCCAAGTAGCTGGCTCCAAGGGAAATCTCATATTCGCCCCTATCTTTTGTTTGATTTTTCCCTATAGGTATCTTATCTGCATGACCATTTCCATGTTCGTCATCTGTCCCCATTACATCTTCAGCGTCAACAAAATCTTCTGCACTTAAGCGATAAGGCGGCGTGTCACGAAAAATTTGTACACCATAATCGACATTATTATTATTTATCATCCAACCTATTAAGCCGTCATCTCCGATAGGCTCGCTGGTATGACCCTGCGGAAGACCTGAAACTTCCGCATCCTTCGGCCATATTTTATCTAAGCTTTGGTTGAATCTTACATATACTTTATAAGGAGATCCTTCCTTGCCTAAGACTTGTCCATCTCTTGTTATAATCGGCCAGTAGGCATAATCATCATATTCGTCATTAATGGATGTAAAGTAAAGTGTGTAGACTCTACGGTCGTAGTAAACGTTGTAGACCGTCTCCCCGTTAGACAAGACGGATTTTTGAACGCTCGGGTCTTTTTCAGATGCGTTTTGCTCTTTGGTCAAGTCTTTATTTAAGAAGTAATATCTGGCGAATTCCTTTGGATCATCTTGAGCCTTTTGCAAGCGTCCGTCGTTTAAGTCCGGGAAGGTGATTCCATGAATATCTAAATTAGTAAGCTCCGGCGTAGAACCGGTGTCAGCATTATCTATTCTTCTTGCACCGATAAAGTCGTAGCGGTCACGCAAAGTAAGTGTGCCGTCTTTGTCATCATAATCCGGCTTTTCAGTCCAAAACTGGATTACATATTCTGCTTTCTTATTTTCAGTCCACTCTGCAGTAAAAGTAAGGTCTTCTGCCGGCATGGCATTTTTTATTCCATTTGCAAATTTTCCACCTGGTTCAAAGTCTTCTTTTTTAATAAGAGTATCTTTAGAAAGAGTTTGTTTATTTCCAGCAGCATCAACATAATCTATATCCTTATCTACCTTCCAGCCTTGTAACTTTGCTCCCAATTTTTCAATATCAAAATTTAATTTTGGAACGGTTTGTCCATAGATAAGGGTCATTCCCGGCAAATCGGTTCCACCGTTGGAATCAAAATTCACATCATAAATAGCGCGGTTGTAACGCATTTCTATTTCGAAATCTGTTGAATTTTGTGGAACTTGGGTTGTTAAGACATTGACTTCAGGAACATAGCCTTTGATTTTTTCTCCATCTAGGGCCTTGATAGTGACAACTGTTCCTGTTACACCGGTTTGATGTGTGTATGTATAGTCAGTATCTCCATCCTTTACACCATACTCATCACGATTTTCCAGTTTTTGGAAAGTGTGTTTAATCTTTATAGTTCCTTGCTTTGCCTTATAAAGATATGGGTGCTCTCCATTATAATCTTCGCCATCTTTGATTCCTTTTAATGCATTGTCTTTAATATATTTATAGTTCACATTAAATTTCGGTGTCGGTGCAGTATATCCGTCAATGTCCGGCAACTTTATATCATTTGAGATACTCTTTTTTTCTGCATCTGTCAGAACCTTTTTATTCTCACCGCTATCCAAATCAGTATAGGTATATTCATCATCACCGACAGTAGCTATATAAGGTTGGTATCCGATAATTTCTTCATCATTTCTCGGCACCTTAAAATCTGCACGCATAGTGTAAAGCTTCGGCATATTCGGATTAATTATATAGTCCGCAGCAGCTTTACCCTCGGGCAAAACAACCGGTTTAATCGGTATTGAGTCATTAACATTATTGATATAGTTAGATTTTTCTTCAACTATATTTTCGTGGTCAAAATCTTTTGCCATTACTTGCAATGGAATTGATGTAACAAGCATCATAATTGCAAGTGCAAAAGCAAGTAAACGTTTTGTTTTAAATTCCTTTCGCATAAATTATAGTCTCCTTTCAAAAATAGTTTCAATTTATTATTGAATTTTATTATTACCTATAATATATATTATACCATAAATTATATTAAACTATTCATATAAAACCTAAACAAATGTCTTTAAATGCAAATTCTTTCACTTTTTTATTATGCAATTTATTTTTAAATCAATCTTTACAAAAAATGTACGCAATAATATAAATCATTTAACAAAATATTGCAAACTGTGAACCGAAATTTATTTCCAATACAATTTCGGAAAATCCGAAGTAAGCACTTCAACAATATTTTCAACTCCGACAATTGCAAAGTGAATTATCTTTTCGTTTTCAATATGAGATGCTTCTTTTTTGAGCTCGAGAATTTTTTTCGAGTTTTCCGGGTACAAGAACGGATAATAATCCTCCGTATTTTCAATCCAAAACTCCGGCTTATAGCTTTCCGATGTGTTTATGTAAAGATAGACCGTACTTTCAAAAATGAGTTTTATTTTTTCGCAGTTCTCATTTTCGGGCTCCACAACAAGTCCTTTGTCATTCCATTTTATATTTTCGACATAGAGCGCTCCGCCCGAGTAGTCGATTTTATATTTTTGAAATCCTTCCACGTTGCTCCCTCCTCCCACATATATTTTAATCTTTTTTCTTTTATTCGCCAAGAAAAATTGTACAAAAAAGCCCCACATCTCGTTTTAAGAAATTTGGGGCAAAGATTATCTTTTCGCTTTTACAAAGCCGCGTGCAATCGCTTCTTCCTCAGTTTTAAAGAAGCAGACATTCACAACGCTGATTTTGTCGTAGCCTTGCATGCCCGGAAGATGGTATTTCTTCGAGCTTGCGTTGCCTTTTATATATCCTTGTGTCGTGTCGGCGAAGTAGGTCTTGCCGTTTTGTTTTCTTTCGATTTTCGTTCTGTTTTCCGGAACGAATGTACCGAATTGAAGACCCCAACCTTCGACTTTGTGCGTGCTTACAACCGCACCCGTCGGAACCGGCGCCCACATGCCGAGTTTGTTGTTTATCGCATCGGTTTGAATTTTGTCGAAAATATTTTGATATTTTGTGTCCGGCGCATAAGTTTTTAAAGCAGCCATTCCGCTAGCAACCATTTTCCCGTTCAGCATATTTTCCCTTATGCTGTTTTCGTTTATTTCGATTCCGCTCGGAGAAATGAGCCAAATATATCTTAAAAGGCGGTTGTATTTGTCGACTTCGGACACGTCTTTTTCAAGATAGACGGTCTTGTTTAAAATTGCGTCCTCCGTAAATTTTTTCGATGTATTTCCGTTCGGTGTGCTCATTTCCGGTGCGTCAATTCCGACGAAGCGCACTTTCTTTTCAGCTCCGTCGATGTCCACAACAATCGTGTCGCCGTCAACCACATTTTTTACAGTCGCTTTTTCAAACGAAACTTGCGTTTCAGCCGGCGGAACATATCCTTCGCCCACAATTGCAGTCTCGTTCTTTTGGTCCCAATCCACCTTTTTTTCCGAAAACTTCGGCGATAACTCGAAGAGGCACGAATGTTCTGTCGCTTATAATTTGCGGTGCGACGTCCATTTGCTTCATTTCGCCGTTTAGAACATAATTCATGTCATTTATTTTAAAAACGACTGAAATGTTTTGCGCCTCAATTGTGACCGACTGTTCCGGTTCATTCCACACCGGAGTAAGACCCAAACTCTCCGAAATCATTCGAAGCGGAACGACGGTTCTGTCGTTTACAATTTGGGGTGCGACGTCTCCCGTCACATAGTTTCCGTCAATCCACAGTCTGACATTTTTGGCATATGAAGTTAATGGTAACAGCATTACAAACGCCGTTACCATTAAAAATTTTCTATATTTTTTCATTATTTTAATCTCGATTCGAAATATGGTTTTAAGACTTCCGGAATTTCGATTGTGCCGTCTTCTTTTTGGTAGTTTTCAACGAGTGCGGCAAATGTTCTTCCAACTGCGAGACCACTTCCGTTTAAAGTGTGAACAAATTCGGTTTTGCCCCCGTCTTTCGGACGATATTTTATGTTGGAGCGTCTTGCTTGGTAGCTTTCAAAGTTGGAGCAGCTCGAAATTTCAACATATCTTCCGTAGCTCGGCATCCAAACTTCGATGTCGTATGTCTTTGCGCTCGAGAATCCCAAATCGCCGCCGCAAAGCGTGACAACTCTGTACGGGAGTTTCAACAAATCCAAAACTTCTCTCGCATTCATCGTGAGCTTTTCGAGTTCGTCGTATGAGGTTTCAGGTTTTACAAATTTTACGAGTTCGACTTTGTCGAATTGGTGATTTCTTATGAGTCCCCTTGTGTCACGACCGGCGCTTCCCGCTTCTCTTCTGAAACAAGGAGTGTATTCCGTGATGTAAATCGGCAAATCGTCTTCGCTTAAAATTTCACCTCTATACATATTTGTGAGCGGCACTTCTGCAGTCGGAACGAGGTAGAAGTCATCTCTTTCGAGTTGGTACATATCTTCGCTGAACTTCGGAAGTTGTCCGGTTCCAATCATGCTATCGCGGTTTACCATAAACGGCGTACTCATTTCAGTGTAACCTTGTTTTTCGGTGTGAAGGTCGAGCATGAATTGTGTCAATGCGCGTTCAAGTTTTGCGCCGAATCCTTTAAAAATCGAGAATCTGCTTCCCGTAATTTTGTTTGCCCTTTCAAAGTCGAGCCAGTCGTTCATCGTTCCTATGTCCCAGTGTGCTCTCGGCTCAAAATCGAATTCGCGCGGAGTTCCAACCTTTACCATTTCGATATTTTCCGAGTCGTCGTTTCCTCTTGGAACGCTTTCGTTCGGAAGGTTCGGAATTTCCAAAATGACTTCTCTGATTTTTTCGTCGAGTTCTTTCAGCTCTTCATCGAAACCTTTGATTTCGTTTGAAAGCTCCTTCATTTCCTTGAAAATTTCTTCGGTGTCCTTGCCTTCTTTTTTCATCATCGGAATTTTTTTCGAAATTTCGTTTTGATATGCTTTCTTGTCTTCTACAACTCCAATTATTTCACGTCTTTTTTCGTCGAGCTCTTTCAACTCTTCGAGAGGATATTCCTTGCCTCTGACCGAAAGACGTTCCTTAACAAATTCATAATTATTTCTAATGTCTCTAATATCTAACATCTTATTCTCCTTTTTTTATATATCTAATATTGTTTCCAAAATATTCAACCAACTTAACCGAGCCGGTGATTCTGCTGAAAATTCTGTCGTGATATCTCTTTGAAAGCTGTGTCAATTCAAAATTTGTGGAATAAATGACCGGCTTTTCGAGTCCCGAGCGATAGTTTACAATGTCAAAAAGTGCGGAAGCGGTGTACGGCGTTGCAAGTTCCGTCCCGAGGTCGTCGATCACGAGAAGATCCACATCTTTTATAAGTTGGTATTTCGTTTCGCTGTCGTCGGCGTTTTTCGAATAATCCTTTTCTTTTACCGCATCCATAAGCTCAACCGCAGTCATGTAAAGAACCGTGAAGCCGCGCTCCCTGATTCTGTTTGCAATCGCTCCGGTTGTAAAAGTTTTTCCGGTGCCGCTTTTTCCGAAATACAAAAGCCCCTTTCCGGTGCCGGTAAAACTTTCGGCATACGCCCTTGCCTCCTCGAGCTTTTCCGACATATAATCGCGAAGCGAAATCTTGTCGCCCGGCATAATTTGCTCCGAAAAAATATCCAATTTAAAATTTTCAAAAGTTACGTTTTTTATAATATTGCTCGACTCGCCGACCCTGAAATACTCCTCTTCCAAAAGGGTTTTAAGGCACTTGCACATGCTGCCGTCCTCTAAATATCCGCGGTCGCCGCAAATATAACAGTCGTGAATCGGCTTTAAATCCTCGCGAATGCCGTATTTATCTATGAGCGCCTCTTTCTTTTCGATGAGCTCGTCAAAATATTTCGTATTTATCTCTCCGCCCGTCATCGCACCAACCATATAGTCACGCGCATCGCTTTCGAGCTTTACAATTTCGGGATATTTCGAAAGGACCGCATTCTTTTTTTGAATGCTGTCGTGCGCATTCTTTTCGCGTCGGCCCATAAGCTTCATCTCAACCTGCTCTCTAATATTCATCTATAAACCCCCTCTTAAACCGAGAAGTTTCTTTAACTCATCGTCGGAGTATTCGTCGGTCTGCCTTTCGGTCGTCATATAATAGTCGTCGAGTTTCGAAGTTCCGCCGCCCGACGGTCTTTGCGGTCTGTTTTCAATCGCCGCTCTCGCTCCCGTAAGATCCGTCACGCCGTCGTCGTGCCACGCGCGAAGAACCGCGTCGACATATTTCACATTCGGCTCTCTTATATTCACCGTTTGCGCACACGCAAGCGAGATGATATCGTCGCTGTAGCCTAGCTCCGTCTTCCATTTTTCTATCATTTCCTTGACCGGCTCCGTCATTTGTGACTGTTTGAAATTCAAAGACTTTCTAACAATTTCCATCGTGCTTGACATCAGATTTGTATTATCTATAACGTCGTCGAGACTTGTGTATCCCGCATCATACCAACGTCTCAAAATCCCCTCGACATAATCGAGATGCTTTACGCCCTGGTCGTCATAAGCATAGCTGAGCGCATGAAGAATCATTTCAATCGACATGTGGTAAGTCTCAATCCACGTGATAAATTTCTTCTTTTCCTCCGGAACGAGCGGTCGCCGCACGATATAGTCCGCTTGACGAAACATCTCTCTTATCTCCGGATTTCTGTTCGCTTCGATAAGCTTCATCTCCGGGTCTTCGGTCTTTTGCGGAGCCGTTGTCACGATGTTTTTAAGAGTGAGAGAGTCCGGATCGTGGAAAATCATATCGCCGTCCTTCATCTCGATGAGCCCCGTGTTCATCCAATAATTTATCGCGCGCTCAATCGTTTCACTTTCCATGTGAAGACTCTTTGCAAAATCCTCTTTCGTCATTGCAACGCTCTCCTTGCAAAGATAATACGCATAGAGATAAACTTTTACATCGTCTCCCGTCGCATCCTTTAAAAATGTATTGAAAAAAAGATTGCTTATTGAAGTCCTCCTTGGTATTAAATTTTCCGATTCAATAAATCTCAAAATCTCTCCTCCGTTCCGTGATAAAAATCTTCGTACGAGATTTTCATCTCCCACATTTTAGATAATATACGTCCCTTTTTAAAGACAAAAAATTTTTCATCGTCTTTCGAAATTTGCCATCTCTCGCCGTCAAAAATCTGGTACCCGCGTCCGACAACTTTAAATCCCAAAGACTTATAGAGCCGAATCGCTCTCTCGTTCCACATATCGACAGTAAGAGTCATCTCGTCGAAACCGTAGTCCTCAAAATACAGCTCGAGAAACTTTTCCATGATGCGCTTTCCGTATCCCGCGCTTTGAAAATTCGGATCGAGGACCAGCCCCAAAACCGACGTTCCCTCGTCCATGTCGATGTCCTTTGAAGAAATATAGGCAATGATTTTGCCCTTGATTGACGCGACAAAATATCTTCTGTCCTGCTTTTCGGTCTTTTTGTAAAACCAATAAGCGCACTCCGTCAAAGTCCTCGGCCAAAAATCATAACTCCTCAAAAGTCGATTTTTATTTTTTCCGAAAGAACGCATTGAAACAACATCTTTTACATTCATTTTTCGAATTTCAATATCTTCATTCATGGTTTAATTATATCAAAACATGCTAGTTTTTACAATATGAGAAACGATGGGGCGAGCGGTGCGACGAACGCAATAACATACAAAAAAAGAATGCAGAAATAAATCTGCATTCATAAAATTAAACTAAATTGTGAGGTCTCTCAATGAATCCATGTCGAGAATTCGAATTGCTCCTTTCGGTAAAAGTTCGATATATCCCATGTCCTCAAAATACGAAAGCTTTCTCGTCACAGTCTCTCTTGCAAGACCGGTGTAGCTTCCAAGCTCCGTTCTGTTCATGTGCGGACTGATGAGAAAACTTCCGTCCGGCTCCCTCTTTCCGCTCATTTGCACCAAATCGATGAGCCCCTTCGCAACTTTCATGTCGCCGTTTATAACGCAAAGCCTGTCGATGAGCTCTTCCGACTTTCTGATTCTCAAAAAACTTTGGATGAGCATTTCCCTCAAAAAGTTTTCGTTGTGAATCAAAATCTCGTTGTAAATATTTTTCGAAATTTTTATAACCTCGCTCTCGGTAAGAGCGATTCCGTTGTAAACATATTTGTCGGCGGTCAGGAGATTCAGCCCTCCGACGAAATCTTCTTTTCTGTAAATATACATAATTTGCTCGCGGCCGTCCGACAGATCCATCGAAATCTTCATCGCGCCGCTCTTCATAATATACATATAATTCGCTTCGTCCATGTGACGGAAAATAAATTCGCCGCGCTTGAACTTTTGTATTTCAAGATTCTCACTCAAAAACTCCTTGTCCCTGTCGTCAAGACCGTGAAGCAAAATCGTAGAATCAATAATCTCTCTCTTTATCATAAAACCACCTCCGTCATAATCCTAACTATATTATATATGAAAATCAATATTATATCAATTTTAAAATAAATTTATATTAAAATTGATTAAATTCGTATTTTGTTAACAGCTTGGGTATATAAGAACTAGAGTTTAATTATTAAAAAATTTAAATATTTGGAGAGACTTATGAAAATTTTACATGTTTTAACACAACTCCCGGCAAAAACGGGAAGCGGTGTCTACTTTTCAAACCTGATTGAAAGTCTTCGAAATCTCGGAATCGAAAATGCAGCAATTTTCGGCACCGAAGAAAAACACGCTTCACTAATCGATGTGCACGCGGAAATCGTCGAGCCCGTTTATTACGACACGCCCGAAATGCCTTTTCACATATGCGGAATGAGCGACGAAATGCCGTATGACTCGACAATATACAGCGAAATGTCGGAAGACGAAATCGACGTACTACTTAAAAATTTCAGGGAAAAACTTGAAAAAATGAAAAAAGAATTCGAGCCTGACATAGTCATCTCGCACCATCTGTTCCTTTTGACCGATTTGGTTCGAGAAGTTTTTGACGACAGAAAAGTCGTCGGCATTTGTCACGGCACGGATATAAGACAGGTTTTAAAACACGAAAAGTTTTTAAAAAGACTCACCCACATAAAAGACCTCGACGCCGTTTTGACAGTCACTCCGGCGGAGCACAAAGAAATCGAAGAAATCTTAAAAGTGGACAAAAATAAAATTCACCTCGTGGGCGGTGGCTACAACGAAAACGTCTTCTATCCTCCAACCGAAGCGAAAAAGGACGAAAAAATAAGGATTATGTACGCCGGAAAAATTACGGAATCAAAAGGGATTTACGCCCTTGCTGCAACGCTTCCTTATATCGAAAAGAAATACGAAAATGTTGAGATCCACATCGTCGGCAAGTCCACCAAAGAAGAACGCGACAAATTGATGATGGAGGCAAACTATTCGGAAGGGCTCATGATCTATAACGCCGAAAACCAAAAACTCATGGCGGACCATTTGAGGGAAAGCGACATATTTGTCCTACCGTCTTACTTCGAAGCCTTGGGACTCATTGCCGTCGAAGCACTCGCGTGCCACAAACTCGTCGTTGCATCCGACATCTCGGGACTGAAAAAACTCTTGGGCGACGAACTCGTAAACACCGGCATCATCGAATTTACAAAACTCCCTCGCCTGTACGACGTCGACAAACCGTACACCGAAGACATACACGCATATGTCGAAAGACTTGCGGAAAATATCTTGAAACAAATCGGGAGAATGAACGACGGAATATTTACTGATGAAATTTCCGAAAAAATTGAGAACTTCGCATGGAAAAACATCGGAACAAGAATCTATGAAATTATAAAATAGCATGAAAAAAGCCGCAGTGTTATGCTGTGGCTTCAGTTTCCTTGTTATATATATTTAATTGGCTTGAAAAATCATATTTCTGATTATTGCCTATAACTTTTAAGAGTTTTAAATATTTTTTTCATCTTGTAAAACCTCATACTTTATAGCTTCTTGTATATTCTTATAATCATTTACTTGCATTTTCTATCTCCCTTTTAGAGCAACAAAAAAAGACGATAGTTTTTAATTTTCTACCGTCTTAAACTATTTATTCAAAAGTCATATTTGCTATTAATATAGAACTTTATAGATTGCCCTACTTAATATATACTAAGAGTTTACATTTCCATTTTTTTATCTGATATTTTTAGCAAAAATACATCTATAAGCTTCCATATGAATATGGCTATAATAAAATGGAAAATATCAAAATTAACATCTAAAAATTTAATGCCATTTAAAAGTCTCTCCATTAAAATCATTATAAATAATGAAAGATACCATTGCAAAAATCCTTTGAAAAAATCACTATCATTCTTTAAAACCAGTTTCCTCATAATATAAACAGCCACTCCTAAAATTCCCCAAAATACTTGCAGCAAAAATAAAACATAAAAATCTTTACTATCCGTTAGAAAATGCAATATTCCATTAAACAAACACACGATAAGCACTAATAAAATTGGCAAATATGTTCTATTAATTTTTTGAAAAAATTTTTTATTATTCTCTGAAAAATATATTGAAACTACTAAGATTAAGGCAGCTAAAATTACATTTAAAAAAGTAAAATTATCTCCCCCGACTAAGGATAAAAAAGATGCAATTATTACATAAAGCCATAATAGTTTATTTTTCTCCATTAAATGTACCTCCATTAAAAATCATCCATCAATAAAGACGGTATGTCGTTTTCTTTTTCTAAACCAATCTCAATTTTATAGTTTTTTATATTTTTTAAAGTTTTTGTGTCCACTATGTCAATATAGCTTTCTCCTAATTTTATATTCAAAGACAGAACGTATAAATATTTTTTCTTTTTAATAACATCAAATAAGGCACAGTTTTCTTTTTTATAAACATTAAGAATGTCTAGACTTAATTTATTCAAAAAAATTATCGAAAATTCATTTTGAATAATTAAATATTTATCATTTTTTATAATATTATTAACCCATAGTGCTTTTTCGGTATATTTTTTCTCCAATTCTAATTTCAAGTTTCTATCAAATTTAGACACTTGTAATTTGTATCCTATATTATCATAGTTCCCAAAAACTAGCAATTTACCATCTACTTCTGATATTCTAAAAACAAAAGACATGGATTCTAAGTAGGTGGAATTTTCCAAATTCATTGTTTTAGTAGAAACTTTATATAATATAGACTTACTATCATTGGATTTTTTTAGAATATTAGACACTACGTAAATATCGTCTTCTATTAGCACCATATTTCTCGGATTACCCTCAAACTTCAAGCTTTCATCAACCACGTTGAAATTTTTATCTAGTTTTAGTATTTTATTTTTATGAGGAGATGTGTTAAATAACATGTATATATATTCATTATTACTAACTATATCTACTATATTGAATTCATCAAATTTATAATATTTAACTTTTTGCCCATCTATTATTGCAATTTTATTCCCATACCTATCTGCGAAAACTCTTTCTCCGTTAATCCAATATTCTTTTTCAACACATTTCAGATTAAAAGTATGAGATATTTTTCTTGAAAAAGGTGTTATTTTAATAATATTTGTTCCTTCAACAAGATAGTTTGTTATCAAATACCTAAAACTATATGTATTCCAATAGTATTGATGTATAAAATATACTATCATTAAAGATAATGCGATTAATAACTTTATTATTCTTTTTTTCATTTTAAAATTACCATTAGTTTAAACGAGTGATTTTCCTAAAATCACTCGTTTAACATCACCTAAATATTATTTAAACTTCTATTACCTAATTGTTATAATCATAGAAAACTACAGTTAATGGAGAATCTAATATGTCTCCCGGTGTTACATGAGTTCCTCTAGGTTCATATGTTCTTCCTTCCAAATCATATCCTTGTTCATACCAGCCTCTCCAAACCAACTTACTACAATACCATTCATCTTCTGACCATCTACCTGACAACATATTATAAGGTTCTCCGATTTGTTTTTCACAATAATAAACAGCATTTGTACAATCTAAGTTGTTTGCCCCTTTTACATAGAGTCCTTTTATACTTTTATAGCGTGTTTTCCAGTTGTTATCTCTGTAATCTACTCCACCGTTAGGATTATCTGGATGTGCCTCTATAACTGTATATTTATCCACAACAATTCCCACATGATCTGTCAAAGAGTCTAATGCAATCAAAATATCCCCCGTTGAACCTATTCCTGTGAACCCAGGGTCAGGTCCAAACAAAATATTTTTATAATTGTGTTCTGATAAATGCAACTTATCTACTTTATCTAACTCCACAGAATATTCGTTCCACATTTCCCTCAATTCTCTTCTTTGATTTTCTAATATTTCATCTTCTGTAATTCCAGTTTGTTGTAATTCTAATTCATATGCTTCTTTGAAGATTGTGTTTTCTGAATTTGCATGCACTGAAATTGGTGCAATTAAATTTATCAATATAGCTATTGAAGATACTATAGCTAAAATTCTGTAATTTATATTTTTCATATTTCCTCCCTATAATTTTGTGAAATTAGTAGAAACCTCAAAGTATCCAAATGAATAAACAAAAAATATTAATATTATGAAAGACACAGCCGTAAGAATGTATGCTTCTTTTTTGCTCAATTCCTTTTCAATGTTATCTTTGAAATTCATAATTATATTTATATTTAAACACGAAAACAATACTTTAATGATTTCACTTTGAAATGATATTAAAAAGCATGATATCAAATATAATGTTAATATAAATGTTAGTGTTTCGAAAAATACATTTATCATTATTTCGAGTTTATTTTTAATATCATTATTTTCATTATTCATAAATAACCCCTCTCATGACATATTGATGATTTATGAAATATTGTACCATCTTTCTAGGAATAAGTGTCTAACCTTATTCCTAAGTTAATCACCATTTTTATATCTTTGGAAATTGTCAAACATATTTCCATTCTCCTTTATTGCTTTAATACCCGCTACACAATCATATTTGGTAACAAAATAGTGTCAATATAAATACAAATAAATTGCATTTTTTTAACGCAGTAAAATATCTTTTATAGTAGCCATTAAAATATCAACCACAATAGAATTGTCTGCCCGCTTATACAGTTTACTTGATGTGCAATTTTTTCTTCTTGGATGTACTTTCTCTAATTTATCTATATCACTATCATAAAAACCCATTAGTTTTAAACATTCTCTTTCTGTTAAATACCAATATTGGCCATTTCCAATATCTATTATTTCAAAATTAGGTACTCTAATCTGTTTTGTAGAAATAGTATAAGAAAAATCTTTAATCACTTTTAGTCGTCCTTTAAAACTGTTATCTATGCCCTTATTTAAAAATTTCAGCATATAAGGTTGGGTCATTGTATAAAGTTCACTTACATCCTTTTCTAAAAATTCACTTAGTGGTCTAGTTTCTTTCCTCTCCAATTTATTAAAAGAAAAGTTATTTGCTCCAAGACATGAAACAACAAATATCCTTTCTCTTTTTTGAGGTATCCCAAAGTCCATTGCATTTAAGATTTCATACTTGCTTTCATATCCTAGGCTCTCTAGCTCTTTTAGATAAATAAAAAAGCCACGATTTTTCATTCGTAGCTTTACTTGGTGCAGATAGCGAGACTCGAACTCGCATGTCGTGAGACACAACGGACGTGCTTGACCTAACTTGATGAGCCGACTTGTCGGCACATCTTAGTAGGTCAGCTGCAACTGATTTCCCAAGAGCGATTGCAAACGATGCTCGATTGGTATGCAGCGACTCACGCAACTTGTTGTTCAATCGTTTGAACGTAGTGACAAACGATTGAGGACAACAATCTGAGGAAAATCCCAGACATACGGCGAATGGGATTGCCCCTTGTGGGCATGAGCATTCGTAGTGTATTTTTTTCACGATAACATTGCTTCACTTCTTATAGATATATTTTGCATATATTTTATTCATCAAATCTAAAAGATACTTTTATCTCTTCCAACATAGGTTTTAATTCTTCGATAAGTGCTTTAATCGCAGAGGATTCTGTATCATAAGAAGAATCTCTAAAATAAAATGCAATATCTCCCCGCTTGCCTAAAAATTCCACTCCAGGATAAGTTGCATTATTCTTACACACAATTATTTCAAACAAGGTTCCTGCAACTTCCATATCATTTTCATCTTTTGTAGAGAATTGAAAGTTCAAGATTTCTATATTTTCTTCTGTCTTATCTTGTATAACATTATTAAATTTAATATTTAATTTTTTCTCAGGAATTTCTATACTAAATCCATAATCATCATTATGATAAATCAACTTGTTAGATTTATATAAATTGTAAAAGATCTTATCAAATTTTTCAACAATTCTTTCTCGTCCTTTTTTTTCTCTCTCTAACTCTTTTTTTAATTCATCAATTTCCCCTTGTTGACTTTCTATTTGTTTTTTTAGGTTTTCTATTTCTACTTGCTTTTCTATCCCAACTTCATTTCGTGCATTCTCCATTTCTTTTTTTTCTACTTGCACATTCTTATCTGCACAAGCAGAAAAGAATGAAAGAAATATAAGAAATGCAATTAATTCAAATCTTATTTTCATTTAGTTTATTGCCTTTATATATAATAATTTTTGCAAATTGATTATTTACTACTGTGGTGTCCATTGATTAGAGTAAGAATCCCATACCGGCACAAAAAATGTCAAGCCTCTTATATTTCTAAATGCACAACTATTTCTATCGTCAGTATGTGCACAAAATGTCATTGTAACAGTATCATTTTGATCTACCATGCCCACATGTGAAACTTCTGTCCATTTAATTATGCTTCCAGCAAAAGCCTTATATCTATCATTTGTTTCGAAAAATAGCCCCTCTTCCACCATGTAATCAATCAATCCATCTCCTTCATGTCCAGTATTGTACCAACAACGATTACCTGGTCTCCATTTATCATCAGTAGGGACCCCTGCCTCATGTATTGCTTGTGAGACAAAATTTGCACAGTCATTATTGTGGTAATTTGCATAAGATGGATTATATACTAATTTTGATGGATCACAATCAGAACAGTGACAATCTCCACAAGCATCTGACCATTTTCTTACATAATCACGCGCTATTATTCTGTCGTAATTTCCAGGGCTTGATGACCTGATAGAATATTTCTGATGTTCAATAATATTATTAATATACCTTTTACCATCCTTCTCTAGCATTTCTTCTGAAAGAGGTGCAAACTCTTCCATGGTAAGAGTATCATTGTTCTCATCCTTAAAAAGTAAATTACACCTAGTATTATACAAGTTAGAACGTTCAGCAATAATTGGAATCTGCATTTGAAAATCCGCATTTTCATTTTGCTCTACTCCGATATAATTATAATTTAAATCTTTTATAAGATTTTCAGCATACCTTTTTGCTCTATCAAAATCATATTTATCTCTAATGCTAGAAATTTCTTCAAGCATACCTTTCACATAAGGAAGTTCTAATGCCGAATTCACTTTTAAAACTTTTGTTATATTAGCTTTCAAATCAATTATTAATTGATTATCCCTTACATTAACCGACTCAATTTCAACATTTATTGTTGGAATAGTGTAATAATTGGAATAGCTTTCAATTATTTGATTTTCTACAAAATGAACAATCTCCTTTTGCTGATCATAATTTAAATTAAATTCTTCCTGATTTTTTGTTGCTGTAATAACCTGCACAGATAAAACTAATGCTAGTAATAGAATAAATATTCTTTTCATGCTTTTTCTCCTTATATAACATATTTAGATTATTAAAGGTAATCCATAAACCTTAAACATGAGATTTTTAATGCTACATCATACACTTTCGCTAGTTAAATCTTTAAATCTCTTGTTGATAATATTATAACACAATGAATTAATAATTGCAAGTGTGTTTATATGTGCGTTTAAAAATATATTTTTCTGCTGTTTTGTGAAGTTCATATCGTCATGTTTTTGAATATTATCATACCATAACATTTCGTTTTTAAATTATATATATTCTATCAAATCTCTTCCTCATTCCATAATCTAGATTAGGGGTAACCATTAAACCATTAAATCTTTATCATTCAAAAAATTACTTTCCAGCATTAGAACATGCCCGTCATACAATATAAGCCAAAACGATTACTGTGTCTTTTCGGTACGGTCGGAACTGCTCGTTCAAACTTTGCCAAATTAAAAAGCCACGAATTTTTCATTCGTAGCTTTACTTGGTGCAGATAGCGAGACTCGAACTCGCATGTCGTGAGACACACGGACCTGAACCGTGCGCGTCTGCCAATTTCGCCATATCTGCATATTCCATACAAACAATGAAATTTCTTTCAAAATTCCATCGCCTATCAACCAAAATGGTCTGCGGTACAATATACAACAAATTGTACCGCATTTTTCATAAATAATCAAATCTTTACAGTTTTATAATTTCGCCTCTGTCTTTGTAGTCGCTTGTGAGATCGATGTCAAGTTTTCTAAAGATTTCGATGTCCGTGATGTTGAGCATTCCGGTCGAGTGCCCGCGAAGTCCGCGAAGTTTCGCAAGGTTTTCAATACATATTCTTGCGCTCGGGTTAAACATTTTCGACGTTGCAAGGCAAATCAAAACTTCTTCAACATTGAGAACCGGGCTGTTTTTCTTTTCGATAATGCCCTTCACTTCTTTTATCGGCTCCAAAATCGCCTTGTCTATGAGATGAAGATCGTCCGGAATATTTGAAATATGTTTCAGCGCATTGAGAACTGCAGCGGCCGCCGAATCCATAAGTTCGCTGTCTTTTCCCGTGATGATCGTGCCGTCTTCCGTTTCAATCGCTGTGACATTTCCGCTGAAGTCCGACTCACTCATGAGTTTTTCCTTCTTTTCTCTCGCAACTACGAGCGATTTTCTGTCCTCAACTTTAAGGTTCAACTCTTCCATGAGCCTTTTTATCCTTTGCATTTCCGACTCATTTTGATGTGTAACTTTAAAGACAAAAAGTGCCTTTAAATATCTTCGAACGATTTCCTGTCTCGACGCTTCTTTCACGACTTCTTCGTCAATTATTCCGGATTTTATTCGGTTCACGCCCATGTCGGTCGGCGATTTGTAAAATTCTTCGCCCATTATGCGGTCCAAAATCTTTTTCAAAATCGGAAATGCTTCGATGTCTCTGTTGTAGTTTACCGAAACTTCACCGTAGTTTTCCAAATGGAACGGGTCGATTTGGTTGACATCGCTCAAATCTGCAGTCGCAGCTTCATAAGCAAGATTGAGTTCGTGTTTCAAAGGAAGATTCCACACCGGGAATGTTTCAAACTTCGCATATCCCGCCTTCACGCCACGCTTATATTCATGATAAAGTTGGCTGAGACAAGTGGTCATTTTTCCGCTTCCCGGCCCCGGCCCCGTCACGACAATAATTTTTCTCGTCGTTTCGACATAGGGATGTTTTCCGAATCCGTCTTCAGAAAGAATTTTGTCAACGTCGCTCGGGAAGCCTTCCGTTCTTTCGTGAAGGTAAACCGGCATATTGCTTCCTTTAAGAAGTGCCGCAAATCTGTCGACGTTTTCATCTTTTTTGTATCTGTTGATGACCACCGAATTTATTTTTATACCTCTTTTTTTGAGCCTTTCGATGAGTCTTATGCACTCTTTTTCATAGGTCAAACCGGTATTGTTGTTCAATTTGTTCGAAATAATATCTTGCGCATGGATTGTTACAATAACTTCCATTTCGTCTTTCATTTTTTCGAGCAATGTCGTCTTTATGTCCTCATCGTAACCCGGAAGAACCCTCGCCGCATGTTTGTCGCCGAAAAGTTTTCCGCCGAATTCCAAATAAAGCTTTTGGAATTTCGAAACTCTCTTCAAAATAAAATCCGTTTGTTCATTGATGTATTTTTCGTTAGAAAATCCAATCTCCATGCATATCACCTCTCATATAATTTTACCACACCCGTGTTTTTTATACAATAAAAAAAGTGGTTACAAAACCACTTCTTTTTATTTTTGTTGTATCAACAAAACTGTGTTCAATTGCCTTCCCGCATTTCTCAAATATTTTCCGTTCGCATAAAGCGCACTCGAAGCGCCGCCGTCAAGATTGAACGCATCCGTGCATCCGAGGCTCGCCATAATATTTGCGCATTGTGCCATCGTGCCCGAAGTTGTGACAAGCACAAGTTGGTTGTTTTTGTTAATTCCGATGAGGCTTCTTGCGCCCGCACCTTGTGTCATCTTCGCTTCCATCCCCTTGACCGATTTTTCCCAAACGGATTTTCCGTTTTCAATGAGCATCGGAGCCGCCGACATAATATCCGTCACTTTCGAGAAAGGAATTTCTTCTTCGCCGTATTTAAATGTTTTTGTTTCAATCGTTCCATCAGCCGTGTCCTTTGTGAGTATAAGTTCAAGTTCGACTTTTCTTCCCGGTTTAAAACGCACCTTAACATAGTTTTCATCCGCAGCGTCCTTGCCGTAGTAGATGAGATAGCCGTCCTTTGGAATTTCAGCTTTGCCGTTTCCCGGCGCAACTTTTTGAACCACGTTGTCCTTTACGGTTACCACAAAACCGCCGTTTAAATTTGTCGGTACATTTCTGAATTGATTGAAAATATAAACTCCGCTCGTGTCGTTTGGAGCGACATTTACATACCAAACACTGAAAACGTTGAAGTCCATTCCGTTTGTGTCGTTGTTCCACTCATTCTTTTTCTTGCCGTCGAGATAGCCCAAATATTTAAAAGTGCCATTCACAATTTTCGCCTTGTTGTCGTCAAACACAATCAAATTCGCATTTTTCCCTTCCATATTTATCATTTGCCCGTTTTTCATTTGGGTGCCGTATGGAAATTTGCCGCCCTTGTAAGCTTCGAAATAGTTACCGTTAATCGCAGCCTTGGCGCCGAAGTTGTTGATGAATGTTTTGAAATTCATGGTTCCCACTTGCTTGTTGTTCGGCTTTGCGACCCTGAGTTTCACCTCATTGTCCAAATCAATAGTGACAACATTTGCATTTCTGCCGCCGATATTTACATTTTTCACAGCAACTTTTGCCTCTGCCGTGACTGTAAATAACATAGTAATAAGAATCGCCATTAATAATCTACATTTTTTCATATTGACCCTCCAAAAAATATTTTTATAAAAACTTTTTCTTCATCTCATCAATTTCTCTTTGCGCTTTTTCGCTCGGAGCAATTTTTCTCGCCTCTTCTATCGCTTTTTCGGCGCTTTTTTTGTCGCCGTGATTAAGTAAAATCGACGCCTTGTTTACAAGAATCGAAAAGCCGAAACTAGGATTTATTTCAAGTTTTTCCAAAAGTTCTCTGTTCGACTCAAAAATCTTTTTCGCATTTTTAAAATCATTTTGCTTTAAATAAAGCCCGACAAGATTGTTAAAATAAATCGCCTTGTTGTTGTCATCAAGAAAAAGCGGCATGTGCGACTGAAGAGTTTCAATTGCTTCTTCGTCCCTGTTTATTTTGTGGAGCACATTCGCCTTGTGAAGAGTTAGAAAATCGAGTTCGTATTCTTTCGCCCCCGAAAGACTCTCGTCAACCTTCTTCAAATACTCCACCGGATTTTCATCCAAAAGATATCCGAACTTTTTAAGCTAGCGTACTCTTTTCGAAACGAAATATTTCTTTAAATAAAAATATAAACCGTTCACGACAATGAAACTCAAAACTATAAGCCCTATCATCGTCGCCGTCGAAATCTCGCCCCGCTGTTTCAAATCGACAAACAAAAACGCAAGACCCAAATTTATAATGTTCGGAATAAATTCCCGCACAAAATCACCTCTATATATTATAACATATATTTACGTAAAATAAAAAAGAGCCCGAAGGCTCCTTCAACTAATCGCAAATTTTAAATTATATTGTCTTAACTTCGTCTTTTTTTGTAACGTCCCAAGGATTTACATAGTTGATTTCTGTTGATAAATCATATGCACCATGCTTTGCAAAAGGACCTGCTTCGATGATGTCCATAATTCTATGTTCTTCTCTTGATGAAAACATTACTCTTCTTTCACTAATCATTCTGTTATACATAATATACCTCCCGAAAAAATTTATATTTATTATTCATATGAAAGCGACCTCTCATTTCGCTCTCATCTCTTGCCTAATAATTATATACCCCCGAATGTCAACCAACTCTAACAAAATGATTACATTTTGCATTTATTTGAAAATAATTTCAACAAAGGTTACAAGGTTGTCATATATTTCGTTAATTCTGTTTCAATTTGTGATTTCAAACACAAGTTCACTTCGAAAATTAAAACGGGTATAATTGTAATGAGGCGAAAATTATGGAAAAAGTATGTATATTTTTGGCGAACGGTTTTGAAACAATCGAAGCGCTCACGCCAATAGATTATTTAAGAAGAGCGGGCGGAGAAAAATCTGCACTTTTGGTTTCAACGACGGGAGATTTAAATGTAAAAAGCGCGCAAGGCGTGGTTGTCAAAGCGGATGCGCTCATCGACGAGCTCGACGCGGAAACTATAACCGCAGCAATAATTCCGGGAGGGCTTCCGGGCGCAACAAATTTAAGGGACAATGAGCAAGTTATAAATCTCGTTAAAATTCTCTATGACGACGAAAAACTCATCGCTGCGATTTGTGCCGGTCCGATTGTGCTTGAAAAAGCGGGAATACTCTCCGGTAAAAACGCAACTTCTTATCCTGGCTTCGAAGAAGAAATGACTTCGGCAAAGTACCAAAACGACCGCGTTGTTGTCGACGAAAACATCATAACTGCAAGAGGTCCTGCAATCGCAACGGACTTCGCTCTCGAAATCGTTAAGAAAATCTACGGAAAGAAAAAGTTCGAGGAAATTAAGAGCGACATTTTGTATGATATGTAATTTTTTCGAATTTAAATTCATACAATTCAAAAACAAATATTATCGCATTAAAAAAAGCATCGACCGTGATGCTTTTTTTGTGTATATTCTGTGGCACTTTGTTTATTATTTTTTCGAGCTTTAATCCGGCTCGAGTTTTCTGTACGCACTCATTCGACTCTCTAAAAAATCTTACTAAAATTTTCTTTCAAAAACTTTACTTCAATAGTGGTAAAAAATTTGCCTGTTATAAATAAATTAAGAATATGAAAATAAATTTTTACTTTTAAAATATTTATGCATGAACTTAGCTGTCTATAAGTGTCGCAATAATATTTGCAATTTGTTATGAAAAAATAAAAAATTGCCAACTAATATTAATCATAATTTTGTGCCACATTTATGACAATAATCACCTATACAGCCCCTCAAAGGTAACATACAACCACATGATGGGCATCTGACAAAAATGACTCCATATAAAATACTCAAAAACATAACAGAACATCCAATATAAAAGGTAAAATGAGATGGGTCAACTCCATAAACCGAACCGGATATACATATAACAATAAACCCTATAATCAAAAATATATACATAACTAACTTTGAAAATTTGGGATTTTTCATAAATAAACCTCCTAAACAAAATGTTTTATTATAAAATTAATTACACTAACATTTTCTTCTTTCTAGTTTTTAAGAAACCGTTCCGAACGATTTCCGATTTTTTAGAGTGTTCCCCGAATTTTTCCCGAACGATTCCCGATTTTTTCGAGAGTTTCTCGAGTTTTTCTATTTTTATAGAATTCTTTTAGAGTTTCTTCAAAAACTTTTTCGAGCATTCTCCGATTTTTTTCGAGGTTTTTTCGATTGCTCCCGAAAACTTCTACATATTTTCGGAATATATTTTCCACATGTGATTCAAGGGACCTCTGCCCTTTCCCAAGTCCAGCTTTGCGCTTATCGCACCTGTGATAAATTCTTTTGCAAGGTGCACGGACTCTGGAACGTCGTGCCCCATCGCGAGATATGATGCAATTGCACTTGAAAGCGTGCAACCCGTTCCATGTGTGTTCGGATTTTCGATGCGCTCGCCCTTAATCCAGATTTTTTCCGAATTTTTGTAGAGAAGATCGTCCGCATCGTCGGTGCTGTGTCCACCCTTCAAAAGAGTGTAACCCTCGAAAAATTCTCCGATTTTCTTCGCCGCTTCGAGCATGTCGTCTTTTGACTTTATACTTTGTCCGGTGAGTGCTTCCGCTTCGGGAATGTTCGGCGTGATGATGTCTGCGACTTTAAAGAGCTCCGAAAGAAGTGCGTCCTTCGCTCCGTCCGCCATCAGCTTCGAGCCGCTTGTCGAAACCATTACCGGGTCCACGACGATGTTTTTTGCGTTGTGCTCTCTAAGTTTTTTCGAAATCACTCGAATCAAATCCGCATTCGAAACCATTCCGATTTTAACGCTGTCCGGAAATATATCCGTAAAAACCGAGTCGAGTTCGTCCTCCAAAAATTTCGGAGTGACTTCGAAAATCGATTGAACGCCCGTTGTGTTTTGAGCGGTCAAAGCCGTGATGGCGCTCATTCCGTAAACGCCGAGCACGGTCATCGTCTTTAAATCCGCTTGTATGCCTGCGCCGCCCGACGAATCTGAGCCCGCAATTGTAAGTGATTTATGCATGGTGTTTCCTCGTCATTTCCAAAAATTTTTCCTTCAAAAGTTGCGCGCTCTTTTCTTCGTCGCCGCTTCCAAAAATCGCTTCGCTCACGGCAATGCCGTCAATCCTTGCTCCGCTTAAATTCTCCATATTTTCGAGATTTATTCCGCCTATTGCAACAATCGGAACGCCCGCCGCTTCGTCTATTTCGTTAATTCTTTTCACATCAATCGGCACGGCGTCGCTTTTTGTCGACGACGGATTCACAGCGCCCACTCCGAAATAACTTGCGCCCGCCGCTTTCGAAAGAATTGCCTGCAAAATCGTTTTAACCGTTGCGCCGATAATTTTCTTCGGATATTTCATTCGCACTTCTTTAATCGATGCGTCGCTTCTTCCCAAGTGAACACCTGCGGCGTCAACCGCTTCCATAATTTCTACATTGTCATTTATTATGAGCGGCACTTTGTATTCGTCGCAAATTTTTTTGACTTCCTTTGCTCTAAAGAGAAATTCTTCGTGCGGCGTGTCCTTCTCTCTCAGTTGAAGCATTGTGACTCCGCCGTCCAGTGCTTTTCGAATTGACTCAAAGAACTCATCGTCGTTTTTTGTCCACCGCGGGTCGGTGATTGCATACAATTTTAAATCCAAATTTATTCCTCCCTATTTTTATGGACCGAATCTATATATTCATTTAAAAATTCCATCGGTCCGCATTTTTTATTTTTCTCCGCCAAAAGTGACGCATCACGTGAAATCTCGAGCGCCGCTTTCACATTTTTAAGACTCAGCCCCTTTGAAACACTTGCAGCTACAATTCCGCCGAGCATACAACCCGAGCCGACAATGTTTTTTAGCATCTCGCTTCCACCCGAAACTTTTATAAACTCGTCGCCGTCCGCCGCAATGTTCGCCTCGCCTGTCATTAAAAATATTATACCATATTTCTTTGAAAGCTTTTGAAGCACTTCTATTTTTTCATCTTCACTCATCTCGTGCTCGTTGTCCACGCCGTGACTTTTTTCGCCGTTATATATGGAAAGGATTTCGCTCAAGTTCGCTTTAATAGCTCCCGACTTTATCTCATTTAAAATTTCAAAGAAAAACTCGCGTCTATATTCGCTTGCTCCAATTCCGACGGGGTCCACAACAATCGGAATGCCCTTTTCATTCGCCGCCCGAATCGAATTTTTTATCGCAATTTTTTTGTTCTCGTTTAACATGCCGAGATTTATATAAAGAGCGTCGGCATTTTTTGTAATCGACGCGCTTTCGTTATAATCGTCCGCCATAATCGGATGTGCGCCCGTCGCTTTTATGATTGCCGCAACATTATAAATCGAAACATAGTTTGTAATTGCATGTATAAAATATTTTTTCATATTCCCACCCCGTATATGTATAAAGCCCCGTGGCGGGGCTCTATTTATATTTGTTTGTAATTTTTGTCATCAATATTAAAATTTACGGCTCCGGTGTTTTTAAGCGCAAACAATGTGATGCCTGCGATGATTGAGCCGCCGATTGTAGATACCAAAAACGGAACTACAAATGTGAAAACGCCGATTTGTGCGGCGGTTTTTCCCATAAACCAAATTGCAATCGGATAAGAAAGCATTCCGCCCAAAACTCCGGTTCCAAAAACTTCGCCCACGAGAGTCGGTAACAACTTTTTAGAATATTTAAACACGAGCGCCGAAAGTAGTGCGCCGACCATTGAACCCGGAAATGCGAGAGGGCTGCCGAGACCTGCGAGATTTCTTATTAAAGATGCAATAAATGCAACTATAACATTCAAAACCGGTCCCAAAAATACAGCGCCGACAACGTTTACAAAGTGTTGAACCGGTGCGCATTTGCTTCCTGCGATTGGAAATGAGAATGTGCTTCCCGCAACTGCAACTGCAATGAGAACGCCTGCAAGCGCCAATTTTTTTGTGCTGATTTTTTTATCTGCCAATTTTATCACCTGTCAAATTTTTTGTGATAAACATTCTTAAAACAAATATAACAACAACTGCGATTGCAAGTTCGATTCCAAGATATGTGGCGTTGTATTTTATAGAATATGTCCACGGATTCATATCTCCCGCATATTCCGCAAAGAAAACAACTCCGGAAAGAACTGCTGCGACAAATCTTCCCAAAACTCCGACAAATGTTCCGCAAAATACCGGAACGATTGATTTCGTTTCCTTAAATTGTTTTGAGAAAAGTCCCGAAAGTCCGAGTGCTCCGAATGCAACCGGATAGTCCAAAATAACTTGCGGAACACTTACAAAATATCCGCCGATTGCGAGTTTTAAAAGTCCCAAAACAACACCTGCAAGAACACCTGCGCCAACGCCGTGTCTTAGAGAATAAAAAATAATCGGAATCATAAGTCCCAAAGTGACGGAGCCGCCTTGCGGTAGATGGAATAGTTTTATTTCTCCCAAAACAAATGCAAGTGCGACCATAATGCCGCCTTCAACCAAAATTTGAGTATTCATCTTTTTACTCATTAAAAAACCTCCTTATTCCAATCACTGAAGATTCCCGGGGAACCTGCACAGAAAAAAAGAGGTCAAACCTTGTCCACTTCCCTCCGCCGGCATTACCCGGTTCAGGTTCATAGGGTATCTCTCAGCCCGAAGGCACCCCCAGTGATAAGTAAATTTTCGATGCTTTTGTCCTTTGGACACGGCGTGCATCATGCCGATAATGAAAAATAATTCCCGTGGATTAACCACATAAATTCATTATACATTAAATAAAATGAAATGTAAAGGAATGGAAAAAGCGTTTATTTTTCGTATGCGTTTCAAGTGTTTTAAATTCTAAAAAAGCCCACTTTAATGTGAGCTTTAAAAACCTTTTAGCTATTCATTTTTTATTTGAAAATTTAAAAATCAAAATCTCTATGCAGTAGCCTCTTCCGCTTTCATTTTGTCGAGCTTTTTCATCGCATACAAATAGTTAACATAGTTTCCGATTGCAGCAACTGTCCAACTGACAGGATAGCTCAGATAAAGTATGACCGGAGTGTGAATCGATTGGAAAATCGTTGCAATCCAAATCATTCTTAAAATACAGACCGCCGTCAAGCTTATAATCATCGGAGTGATTGAATAGCCCATTCCGCGAAGTCCGCCGACCATAGTGTCCATAATGCCGCAAAGAAAATATGTCGCACTTACAACTCCAAGTCTTTCGACACCATATTTTATTACTTCCGGTTCGTCGGTGTAGAGCCTCAAAAGTTTGTCCCCAAAAATCCATGCGCCGACTCCGAGAACAAGTCCGACAACTATTACAACTCTTACGCATGTCCAGAATATTTTTTTCACACGGTCGTATTGTTTCGCGCCCATATTTTGCGATGTAAACGAAAGCGAGGTTTGATAAACCGCGTTCATTCCCATATAAACAAAACCTTCGAGGTTTCCCGCTGCGGTATTTCCCGCCATAACAACCGAGCCGAAAGAGTTTATGCCCGATTGAATTAAAATATTTGAGATTGAGAAAAGTGCGCCTTGAAATCCCGCCGGAAGACCAATCTTCATCATGCCGAGCGCCTTGTCTTTGCTGATTCGGATTTTGTCGAATGAGAGTTTCATATATCCGTCCGCTTTAAGAAGGCTTGCAACTATAAGAGCCGCCGCGATATATTGCGAAATAGTGGTTGCAATCGCAACACCTGCAACGCCCATTTTAAAAACTATAACAAAAATGAGATTACAAATAACATTAAAAACTCCGGAGATTGTCAAAAAGTACATAGGCCTTCTCGAGTCGCCGATTGCCCTCAAAAGTGCGGAGCCGAAGTTGTAGACCATAAATCCCGGCATACCGATATAATAAATTTTTAAATATTCGCCCGAAAGTTCAATTACTTCCGGCGGCGTTTGCATGAGTCTTAGAAGCGGCATCGCAGTAAAAATTCCCGCAAAGAGAACAAGTATACCCCCGAGAATTGAAATTCCGATTGCGGTGTGGAGAGTGTCCTGTGCGTTTTTAAAATCTCTCGCTCCGACATTTTGCCCCATTATAACCGAGGCGCCGATTGAAATACCCATAAACATAGTTACCAATAGATTTATAACAGGACCCGTCGCGCCAACCGCAGCGAGTGCGTGGTGACCTGTAAACTTTCCAACTACTATTATATCGACCGCATTGAATGCGAGTTGCAAAACCGACGTTATAAAAAGTGGCATCGCAAATAAAAAAATAGGTCCGAGTAACGGCCCCTCAAGCATGTTAACAACTTTTTTAGAATTCATTTATTAACCTCCCTATAAAACATTTCGTTATCCTAATTAAAATAATTTTAACACAGAAAATATAATATTTCAATAATTATAGTGTTACAAAAAAATAATTTTGGTGTATAATTATAGCTAATGGAGGTTTATATGAAAAAGTTTTTTATACGATCTTTAATTTTTATACCGACAATTATTTTACAAATATTTTTGTACAGTCTACTTTTCGGATTTTTAAAAGAATTTGCGAATATAATTATTCCAATCACAAATATTTTAGCAATTGTTTTTGTACTATATCTACTTTCAAAAAGAATGGAAAGCAATTACAAGATTTCCTGGATAATAGTCATCATTCTCGCTCCGGTTTTCGGCGCTGTGCTCTATTTGTTGTTCGGAAATAAAAAAACATCCAGGGGTTTAAATAGCAAAATTATGAAGTCGCGCTTCGATTTGAACCACAAGTTTAAAGACACCTATTTAATCGATTCAACCGTCGACAGAAACCTCGGTCATTTCAAACAAATAGAAAAATTAACCGGCATGCCGACCTACAAGTGCGAAAATGCAACATATTACGAAAGCGGAGAAGCATTTTTCAAAAATCTAATTGAAGAACTGAAAAAGGCAGAGAAATTTATTTTTGTAGAATTTTTTATAGTTGAAAACGGAGAACTCTTTAAAGAAATTTCGGACATTTTGATTGAAAAAGTCAAGGAAGGCGTCGACGTCAGATTTATGTATGACGACTTCGGAAGTCTTATGAAATTTTCGCTCATCGATTTGAAACGTTTAAAAGACGGCGGCGTGAAATGTCTTTTGTTCAATCCGGTGAAATTTTTGGACCCGAGACTCAATAACCGCGACCACAGAAAAATGGTTATTGTGGATGGCGAAATCGCATTCAGCGGCGGCAACAATCTTGCGGATGAGTATGCAAACATCATCGAGCGCTTCGGCTATTGGAAAGACGTCGGCTTTAGCATAAAAGGCAAGGGCGTGAATGTCTATTCATATATGTTTATGGAATTTTGGAACGCTTTTTCAAGCGATAAAATCAGCGAAAGCTTTCTTGACGTCGTTCATTCCGAGGAAAGTGAATACGACGGAATTGTCGCATCCTACTACGACTCGCCGTTTTTTGAAGACGCGGTTTCAAACTCTCTTTATGTGGACATTCTAAGCGCCGCAAAGGACTATGTTTGGATTTACACGCCTTATCTCATTCTTCCGAACTCGCTAAACGATGCAATCATTCGAGCATCGCACAGAGGAATCGACGTGCGCATAATTATGCCGGGGATTCCGGACAAAAAGATGGTCTACCGCTTCGGCAGGAGTTATTATTCGGACCTTCTCTACGCCGGCGTTCGCATTTTCACATACACACCCGGATTTTTGCACGCAAAGGCAATTCTTTCGGACGACAATCTCTGTGCAATCGGAACTGTAAATCTCGATTTCAGAAGTCTTTATTTGCACTTTGAAAACAATTCACTCTTTTATCACTCGAAGATTTCGATGGATTTGAAAAGAGATATGGAGAAATCTTTTTCCGAGTCTGCGGAAATCTATCGTTCGAGCATTAATCCGAGCATATTTAAGCGCATAAATGACTCAATCTTCAGAATTATCGCTCCTTTATTTTAATTTCAATTTATTTTCAAATTTGTGATGAAAATCACTTGACATACCATTCGTTTTCAGCTATAATTGAACTTACAATCAAATTCATCAAGAGCGGTGGAGGGACTGGCCCTATGAAACCCGGCAACCTGTTTAACAAACGTGGTGCTAATTCCAGCGGCAACGCCGAAAGATGACGCTAATACGAGTGTAACTCTTTATCTTTCGGTAAAGAGTTTTTTTATTATAAGGAGAACTATATGATAGAAGCAAAAAATTTAACAAAAGAATATCATGTGGACGGGCAAAGATTTAAGGCTGTCGACAATGTCAGCTTCGAAGTCGATAAAGGTGATATTTTCGCAATTATAGGTCTTTCAGGTGCGGGAAAATCCACCCTTGTTCGTCTCTTAAACAGACTCGAAGAACCGGACGAAGGAAATGTTTTAATCGACGGAGTGGATATAATGAGTTTGAGAGAAAAAGAACTTCTTGAAATAAGAAAGAGAATTGCATTCATATTTCAAAACTTCAATCTCTTTAATCAATACTCTGTCTTAGAAAATGTTATGTATCCTTTGACTTTGACAAACAAAAAAATCGACAAAAAGAAAGCGGCACAAGATGTGCTTGACTATGTCGGACTCATCTCAAAGGAAAAGGCTTATCCGAAGGAACTCTCCGGCGGACAAAGGCAAAGAGTCGCAATCGCAAGAGCGCTTGTGACAAGACCTGAAATAATTCTCTCGGACGAAGCGACAAGCGCGCTCGACCCTGAAAGTACGAGAATAATAACCGACCTCTACAAAAGAGCGAGAGATGACTTTGAAACCACAACGATAATGATTACCCACCAAATGGAAGTCGCAAAGGACACCTCAAACAAAATCGCCGTTATGGAAAAAGGTCGAATCATCGAATCGAACAGCACGGTCGAACTATTCAGAAGTCCAAAGTCGAAACTTGCGCAAAGCTTTGTAAAAAAAGCGGCGCCTTCAAATATAATCGACATTTCGAGCTTCGAAGGAGTTGTAAAACGACTTTCATACACAAAGCGCACCGTAAACACGCCGGTTTTAAACGACACAATCAAAAAATTCGACGTAAATATAAATCTCATCGAAGGAAATATAAACAATATCTCAGACGACCAAGTCGGATATATGATTGTTGAATTTAAAGGCGAAGATGCGGAAATATTCAAAGCTCTGCAATTTTTAAAAGAGCACAATGTAGAAATAAGCGAGGTGTTATAAATGAGAATTAAAGAAATTTTTGACATCGTCCTTCCGGCAATTCCGGAAACGCTCATAATGATATTTGTTTCGGCGCTAATTGCATTTATAATCGGACTTCCTTGGGCAATAATCACATATATGACTCGACCGGACGGACTTAAGCCGAACAAAGTTGTGTACGCAATTTCAAACGGACTCATAAACATCTTCCGCAGCTTGCCGGCGATCATACTAATCATAATACTTGCTCCGCTCTCGAGAATAATCATCGGAAAAGCAATCGGAACCGCCGCCGCAATCGTACCATTAACATTTGCAGCCGCACCGTTTGTCGCAAGACTTTTTGAAGGATATTTCCTCGAAGTCGAACCGGGAATAATCGAAGCCGCAAAATCAATGGGCGCAAACAACACAGAAATCATAAAAGTTATATTAAAAGAAACATTCCCTCAAGGAATATTGGGAATCACAATGACAATAATAAACCTCGTCGGCTACTCCGCAATGGCGGGAGTCCTTGGAGGCGGTGGCCTCGGCGACATCGCAATAAGATATGGATATCAAAGAAACCAAATTGATGTCCTCTGGTGTTCGGTATTGATTATCGTTATAATCGTGCAACTCGTACAATTTATCGGTAACTCATTATATAAAATTACTAATAAAAAATAGAAAAGGAGATTTTAAAATGAAGAAATTATTTTTATTAATCGTAACAATTGCACTTGTATTCACAGGATGCAAAGGAAAAGACAACACAACCACTGACGGCGGAAACGACGCTTCCGACAACAAAATCGTATTCGGAGTTTCACCGGTCCCACACGCAGAAATCACAGAAGCCCTTCAAGAAGAATTCAAAAAAGAAGGACTCGAAGTTGAAGTAAAAGTTTTTGACGACTATGTACAACCAAACCTTGCACTTGACCAAGGCGACATCGACGCAAACTTCTTCCAACACCTTCCATACCTCGAAAACTTCTGCAAAGAAAGAAACCTCGACCTCGTTTCAATCGGAAAAGTTCACATCGAACCGATCGGAATCTACAGCGACAAAATTAAATCGCTCGACGAACTAAAAGACGGCGACTCTGTTCTAATTCCAAGCGACCCGACAAACGGACGTCGTGCACTTCTTCTTCTCGAAAAAGCCAGACTCATCACACTCACAGACAACACAAAAGAAGACTTGACAGAAAA
This sequence comes from uncultured Eubacteriales bacterium, assembly GCA_900540185.1. Taxonomy (GTDB): domain Bacteria; phylum Bacillota; class Clostridia; order Tissierellales; family Peptoniphilaceae; genus Ezakiella. The sequence goes on along the minus strand of UQFH01000010.1, from coordinate 5,805 downwards.
AGACATCAAGGACAACCCGAAGAACTTGGACTTCAGCGCTGCTGACCCTGCAAATGTTGCAAACCTCTACAAAGACGTTACAATCGCAGCAATCAACACAAACTTCGCATTGGGCGCAGGTCTGAACCCTTCAAAAGATGCACTCATCCTCGAAGACAAAGACTCCCCATATGCAAACATCATCGCAGTTAAAAAAGGAAACGAAAACAAAGAAAAATTCCAAAAACTTATAAAAGTCTTCAACTCTGAAGCATGCAAAAAATTCATCGAAGAAAACTACAACGGGGAAATATACCCGGCATTCTAATAAAAGCGGCCATATGGTCGCTTTTTTATTGGAATAAAACGTGACATTTGAAATATAGACTTATAATAATTGTAGGTGTTACTCCCCAACCTTTGACATAGAGCATAAAAAAATCGGGCATAACACCCGACTTGAAAAAATAATTAATAATTAAAACTCAATAACAACCGGCTCCTTGCCGTGCTCCATAAGATTTAAAGTCGCATCTTCGAAATAAAACACAGCCGTCGACTCGTCGTCGACCTCATACTTGCCCTTGCAAAGCTCAACATTGTCATTGTACATCTTCTCGCGAGCCTCGCGCCTGTCGTCCTCAACTAACTTGCCGTAAATTCTGAAATAACCGTGTCCCGTAGTTCTCGCCACAGCAACATAAGGATTTTCCTTGAGCTCCTTGTAGACATTCTTTTGCTTCTTCGTCACCAAATAAACCTTGCCCTCAAAATCCGTGTGCACATCGAACGGCCTAACATTCGGCTTGCCGTCAACGCTCGTCGCAAGATAAAAAACATCCACACTACCCAAAACCTCTAAAACCTTCTTAATATTATCCATATTCACTTCCCCCTTAAAAATAATATTGCGGAAAAAACTCCAACATATTATTTGTACACTAAAAGAGCGGGGTGTAAGCACGGAGGGTTTTGGCGTGGTTTATTAAAATCAAATTTTTCGCCTTTCCTAATTGATTAAAATGTCATCTATCTCTTATCGCAAAACTTAAAACCCTCAACTTAATATCATCTGTACTTAAGGGTTCAAGTCCTCTTTCCTGCACCCTGTTTTTTGTGTTTTTGTATAAAAAATTATATTTTTATATACGATAAAATGACGACAGAAATATTCTTTTAATTTTTATTTACGCTGTCGGCGGAATGTTATCAGGTATATAATCTTGAAATATTTTTACTATTTCTTCATGTTTTGTCTTTCTTAAAATAAAAATAACTATCTCAATATACCTATCGTTAATAATACCAAAAAAATGTCCAATCGATTTAGCTAAACCTTTTTCGTTAAAAATTTTAAGTATTTCTTTATAATTTTCGCTTTCTAATAATTTATTGAAAACACTAAATTTATCTTGATAAATTTGCTCAATATTAATATCATTGATAATATTTTTCAAACTATCTTTTATGTTAATCTCATTAATATCGGTTGTAGATAGTTTGTATTTTATTTCAGCAACTACACATTTATTTACTTGACCTTGAATTCGATTTTTTAGCCTATCTATAATAACATAATTTTTTACCTTAGAAAAGACCGAATCAAAATCAGTTCCAAACGAATTTGTTAAATTTTTAATTAGTTCTTCCACAAGAAATAAATTTTCAACTTCAGCTACATTTAAAACATAAATATTATCTTGTTTTAATTTTTCAATTTCATTTTCTGTTCTAAAATCGCGATCTATTAGTCCGTAAACTTTATACTTATGAATACTCGTTGTAGAATTGAACGCTTTAGTCCTTAAAATCACTTGTTCGCAGCTTCCACACGGTATTATTAAATAATTAGGATATATCAAAGAATACAGTTTAGTATCTAAGCTATTATTTTCCCCTTCTACAAACAGAACATTTTTTCTAGCTCCTAATATTTCAAACAATAATTTTTCAGGAAGTTGATTTTTATCTAATTTTTCTAATTTCCATTTGTTTCCATCAAATTCTTTTATCCATATTTTATCTGAAAGTCCGTGAGAAGCAGCAAAATTTGTATCATGTGTTATATATATAAAGAAACAATCCGGACGAAAGCTTTCTAATTTTTCCCATAATTTATTAATAATTGAGTTATGAAGATGTATTTCAGGCTCGTCAATTATCAGTGTTTTATTTCCAGGTATAGCTAAAACTTGTGAAGCCAAGTATAATACTGCTCTTTCTCCGTCACTCATTTGATTCGCAGAATACTTTTCAAATGGTTTGTTATATTCGTAGGCAAAAAACTTTGAATCATCAAATAAAAGACATCTCTGTGGAAATATACTATCCCATATGTCCATTAGTTTTTCCATTATTGAGTTTGGTGTATTTGGCTTGTTTCTGTCCGCTTTTTCAGCATCCTTGCACTCATTAAAATAATTATTTGTTTCATTATTATGCATAGCAATTAATGCCGCTAAAACAACATCAAAATCTTCTAAAAGCATAGTAGTATTTGATTTCTCCCAATTCCACCTACTTCCTTTGTTATGATTTTTTACACTGTCTTCATCATTAGTCCCATAAAAGATTCTGTTTTTTGCATCATCGTAATTAGTTAAAGGTATATTTTGTTGAAAATTAAGATTTCTTTGAGCACCAATACGATGTACATTTTCAGGATTTTGATTTTCAATCCATGCTCCTAATTTACTTTTACCGCTTCCGTTCGCACCTATAAGAATTAAAGAATTATAATTCGTCTTATATTCTTCTATTTGACCATCTGGAGATGGTAGTTTATAACTGTACTTATTTTCATCTTCTAACATCTAGAATACCTCACATTTTCAGTTCATTCGCCCGTTTTTCATAAAAAATTATTTACTAAATTAAGCAATAATCTATTGCGATATAGCTTTATATATCTCCAATTTAATCGACTCGTCTGTATCATAAGTACCAGAAACTACCGAAACTATAATCTCATGTAATAACTCTTTGTTGATTTTTCCGGATGCCACATAACGGCTTATATTCTCCATTATAGTAAAAAAATTCTTAGCAACAGCCATATATCCGTTTAATAAAAGAAATTGCGCGCATAATGTAATTGCCAATCTTTTATTGCCATCTGAAAAAGCGTGAAAATTACATGTGCAGAAAAAAAGATGTGTTAGTTTATCCTCTAAAGTCGGATAATAATTATCATTTTGTATATTAGTTAACACACCTTCTAATGCATTTATATTTACGATTCCATAGTTCCCACCCCCACTATTCTGTATAGTTCTAATATGAATATTTTTCGCTTGTTCTAGAGTGATATATATAATATTATTCATCTTACTATCTCTCTTTTAATCTTTTTAGCACATCTTCGTTTTCTTTAAGCAGTTTTTCTAACTCTTCACTTTTCTCACCTAGAAATTTATCAAACTCTTTTTGATTGAGCGGCTGTATATACTCTACTAGTTGATAATGAAAAGCATCTCTCAAAGCCAAATCTCGACTAGACATTTTTACTCGTCCTTTTTCAATTAAAGGCTTCCAAAGAGGTAATTTTTCAAACTTCTTAAAAATCTCCTCTGTTTCATCAATAGTAAGGCTTCTCCCCTTTTTTTCAAAATTAGTTTTAATTTCCTCCGCTAAACCATTTTCATATGAAGCTACGATATCCAATATTTCACTATAAAAAGTTTCTCTAATTTTATCAGAGGCTTTTAAATCTAAAATTTTTTTATATTCTTTAGCATTCTCCTTGAAAATGCTTTTATAAATCATATTAGTGAACTTTGCATATTTATAAGTATCATCTTCTAAATAATCCCTCAAAGCATCTGTAAATTTTCTTCTGTAGTTATCTTCTTGGAAAGATGAAAATAAAAAATCTTGATCTCTTTTATTAATATATTTAGTATTGCCACCAGTTTTTTCATTGATAACATCTATTGCTATGTCCAATATTAGTTTTCTTACTTGCTTAGCTTTTAAACTTTCGGATAAAAGCATACCTATATTAAGAAAAGAGCGAAAATCAAAGACTCCAAGCTGCGTAATTTTGCTAGGGACATTAATGTCCTTAGCAAAACTTTTATCAATCATTTGTAAAAACTCTTTTAACCGTTTGCCCTTTAGGACTTCATAACCATTATTTCTAAGCTCTTCAGAATTATTTTCAATATATCTTGTTATTGTCCTAACATCAACTTCATAAAACTCAGCTACTATTTCTTTTGTAATATATATTTTATTTTCAAAATTTACACTTTTTATTTTAATTCTATGGCTTATTTCATCAACAGCAATTTGATTATTTAAAATATTTTGCCGATCCAAACCTGATGTGGTTAAATCTTTATTCATAATTTCCCCCTTCAAATAGTTCCACTTTTAAATCTTTCTATTTCTTTTTTCAAACTCTCTGACTCTCAAATTTCTATTAAAAAATGGAAGTCTTATAATACTGTACTCATTGTCGTCTGCATAAACTTTTGTTGGAATACATATTTTTTCAATTCTTACTGGTCAAATTTGATTTAACACTTTACTAAATTATTGTTTTTTGTTTTAAAAGATATTATAAAAAACTTTTTTAATTTATTACAATTATTTTAACTAACTATATTATATCACATTTAAAATATTATTGAAGACATAAGTTTAATTTCATAAATTTTTTCTTTCATCAAACACATGTTAATTTGTTACACTTTATGTAAATATAAACAGCTTTCTCTTGTAATAAAACGCCCACTTTTGTAATGTCAATTAAATCCGTACGCTCAAATAATGGATATTACAAATTCAATCACTCATTATGTTTATTATTTAGTTTTATTAGCATGACTCTTTATCCATACCATTTTAATCTCCTAATTTTTAGTATAAAAAAAGACGGTAAAATTTTAATTCTATCGTCTCTTTCGTTTTTTATTTAGCTCGACAAACCGAAATTTGAATGTGATTAGTAAATCAAAATAAAAGTCTTATAATGATCTTAGTAAAAAAATCATAATTCCACTAATCAATAGAGCGACTACTGCCCATAAAAATCCGTCTATAACTTTTTGATATGGTCGTTTTGCCTTTTCTTCAATTTTCTGAATCTCGTCTAATCTTTTTCCTTCGGTGAATGCTACAATCTCCTTATATGTTTGAATATCATTATCTTTCTTGATTTTATCAACTTTAATTGCAAAAAACATAGCGCAAGCCACTAATACAAAATATGGAATAAACCCATACAAGCCAATAAATTTAAGCATCGGCATCAGCAAAATAGTTGCTACCAGCATTAAAATCGCCATAATTGTTGCATAGAAGTTCAGTTTTTTAACTTCTTCTGAATTAATTTCCTTTTTCATTTGTTCAACATCTCCTTTAATTAAATTATCGATGGATATTTCAAAAACTTCACTTAGTAATACAATGCTGTTTATATCAGGATAACTTTTATTGTTTTCCCAATTCGAAATAGTTTGCCTTGAAACATAAACTCTTTCTGCAAGTTCTTCCTGCGAAAATTCTTTTTCGCCTCTGTAATATTTTATTTTGTTTCCAAGTTCCATAAAATCCATACCTCCTTTCAAAATAATTATATTTGAGATGTTCTATTTTTTCCATCAAATCCTCTTTACATCAACATCTTTTTTATGTCAAAACCTTTTTACATAGCCTAAATCACTGAATTTAACAATACTTTTGCTCGTGAATTTAAATTCATCTAAACTTATTATATCACGTTTAAAATATTATTGAATGCACGAGATTAATTAATAATTTTTTCCCACCAACCACATATTATTTTTTATGATTTTTTCTACAATATAAAAACCCACTAGA
>UQFH01000009.1 GCA_900540185.1 uncultured Eubacteriales bacterium | reverse complement strand
TTTTAGTATAGGATGTTTTGCGTATAAGTGCAATTTTTTTACATAAAAATATCTATGGAGGGTTTTACTCCCCCATAGATATTATAGAGCCGAAATAAAAAGACGGCGTGGGAGAGTTCAAATTTCAGGACTCTCCCCCGCCGTTTTTATTTTTGATATATATTGTTGCTGAAATTTTTTAGTTTTAAATATTTTTAAAAACGATTTTTTTAAAGCATTCAGAAATTTTAGTTTTGGTTTAGGGATTTTTTTCAAATCGCATATTTAAAAATATCATTTTATAAAAGTGTGAATTTAAATCCGTTAAAAATTTTTGAATCGTGTTTTATATGCATGAGCATTATATCTCGAGAGTATTTTTATAGATTTTATAAATTTCGACTATATAAGCTTAAATTTCGGAGAATATTTTAAAAGCACTTATAATATTTATACTTTTTGTCTACATAGATTTTTAAAATACGGATTTATTATCGTATGAATTTTTTAATGCGAAAATAAAAGCTCGACATACTGTTTTAAGCATACATAAAACAAATTCATTTAAAATCAAAAATCAAAATTGAATTGCCACCGTCTGTTTTTCCAAACAAAAAGCCCCCACAAAGGGGGCAATTTTTGAATCTCGAGCTAACAAAATCTCATTCTGTTCGGGTCGATATCCTCGTCTCTTTCCCAAAAGCCGTCAAGTTTGATGCCGATTTCAGCAGCGACCTTCTCGATATAAGCGCGGTCGTCTTCATTTTTATAAATGATACAAACACCACAACAATGAGAGGCTTCGCGTGGAGTCGGAGCGAGAGTTTTTTCGATTTTATCTAATTTTTGCAACAAATCGTAAGCATCTTTCGAGTTTTTGAAAAAAACAAAGTATTGTTTTGACATATTTTTATTAAGATAAATTAATATTTAGCCCAACATTTCGATAAATGCACCGATTCTTGTTTTTAATTGTTCAGCATCTTCGTCTGTGTAGTCGGTTTCGATTCCCATTACAGGGATTCCTTCTTCTTTCAAGGCTCTTTCGACTTTTCTGCCTTCCAAATCGTAAAGAGTACAGAATTTCAAATTGAGGTCGATAACTCCGTCAGCCTTGTATTCTTTTGCAAGACGAATGATGTCATCGATTCTGTCGTCGTTCGGTGTGAAGCATGCGCAGTTGATGCTTCCGAGATATCTCTTTGCCAAGTGTTTAACTTGTTCGTCGATAGTTCCCGGAGTTTCGTCAACAAGATTTTCACAATATCTTAAACCTGTGCACATTTCTTCGCCGACAATTGCAGCGCCCATGGATTCGATGATGTGGTGAATCTTCCAGTTTGGAATTGAAAGCGGAGTTCCTGTAAGAAGGATTCTCTTTGCGCCCTCTTTGTAAACGCTTACGCCCTTTTCAACTCTTTCGTCGAGTTCGTCGCAGAGTTTGTTGACCATCGTTGCAAATCTTTCAGGATCGTCAAAGAATGCGATTTGAGTGATGAGTAAAACGTCTTTTCCGGAAATAGGAACTTTGTCGAGTTTTCTGAAGTTGTTCAATCTTTGAAGAGCCTTACGTTTGTTGTTTACAATCTTAATTGCGTTGTTTAAGCTTTCTTCGGTGATTTTGTTTCCAGTCATTTCTTCGAGTTTTGCGATATATTTCTTGATTTCCTTTTCCCATTTTAAGAAATCGTCTTCTGTTTTAAGTTGTGGAATGTCCATGATATACATAGGAGCATCTTCGCCTAAAATTTCCCATGCTTTTTTCTTGCCGTCACAAGTTGTTTCGCCGACAAACAAATCAGCGATTCTGAAGAACGGACATGTCTTGTCAAATCTTGCACCGAGACTTGCCTTGATTAAAGGACATGTTGCAGTCGGGAGAACTTTTTCTCCGCCCGGAACCCAGAATTGGCTTCCGCTGCAAAGACCTGTAACAATTGCATTTGCAGCAATAGGCACTTCGTCAGGAACGTGAATACAGAAAGTCCCTACAACCTTTCTGCCCTTCTTTTGTTCTTCAATCAATTCCGACGGTCTGATTCCGTGAATGTCTCCAACGACCATATTGAAGTAATCCATTCTTTCCGGTCTGTTTTCTTGACTTAAAAATACGTCCCCGAAAGCACCCGGGAGCACTTCGCACAAAATATCGTGCTTATCAACGTCCATTCCAATGTTTGACCACATTTCATGATTCTTGTCCATTTTTACACCTCGTATTTAATATATTTTTTATTACAAAAAGCACACTTGTCGGGAGCATAATCCGCATTTTCAGTGCTTTCTATGACTGAGTAATTTTCGGCATCAATGCCGTCCAAAATGCCGTATGGGCAGAGCGCCCGTACGACTTTTCTCTCATTATCTATGAATTCGTATTTTTTTATCATTTCGTTTAAAATATCGATCCTCTTCTCCAGCCGCGGTTCATATGAAAGATAGAATTTTGCATAACTTAAAAGCCTTGAATCGATATTTGTCTTTTCTAAAAATTTTAATTTCTTATCGATAGTATCACACAGTTTCTTTTTTTCGTTATAAATTTCATCGTCAAGTGAAAATCCGTTTTTTTCTAAAAACTCAGAAGCATCTTCAAATGATACCAATTCTTTATCCGTCACTTTTGAAATCTTCTCCACAAAAATCGGACAAAGATTTGAATGAACAATGAATTTTGAGCTGAAAAGAATTGGACACTTCCCCGTCTCGAGATAAATTCTCGTGGAATTTATTGCATCGCAATCCGCGTTCACTTCACCATACTGATAAATAAAACCGTCGACACTTACAATTGGATAAGGAACTAATGAAAAGGCGCGTAAAAACGCTTCATCGACTTCTCCGAAAGTGCCGACAACATTGTCGGTTGACAACTTTGCTCCTATCGCCTTTACATAAGCCTCTCTTCGAAGTTCCTTAAAAAAATCTATATCCAAACTATGCAAGAAGAGCCGCCCCTATTGCTCCGGCAAACCTTGCTCTCGGGTCCGTGTGCACGGTTGCACCGAGTTCCTTCGAAAGCTCCTCGATAACATAATCGCTGTCGCAGAAACCGCCGGTCAAAAATACGTCGCCGCCCTTCAAACGCTTTGAAGAAAGCGCAGCAACCTTCTTTACAATGGAATGAACAACACCGCATGCAATATCTTCGCGCGGAGTTCCCTTTCCCATAAGGCTGATGATTTCAGATTCTGCAAAAACTGTGCAAACACTTGAAATTGGAACAGGTTCGCCTTTCCTTGCATATTCAAACATCTCTTGAAGAGTAAGACCGAGTCTGTTTGCCATAACTTCCAAAAACTTTCCCGTGCCTGCGCTGCACTTATCATTCATCAAAAAGTCGGAAACCATCTCGTCTTCAACAACTATAACCTTTGTGTCTTGACCGCCGATGTCGATAACCGTCATATCTTTCGGATTTAAAAATAGTGCCCCTTTTGCGTGGCAAGTAATTTCCGTGACCGTTTTATCCGCATATGGCACACTTATTCTGCCGTATCCCGTTGCGACAATGCCGACATCTCCAAGATTTAAACTTTCAACCCAATCTTTTATCTCCTCGCCTGTTTCACGGCTGTTCCAACCGCTCGGCAAGATCTTTGTATATAAAATTTCTTTCTTGTCATCGTCCATAATTGCGACCTTTGACGCAGTTGAACCGATGTCTATACCTACATGCTTCAATAAATTTCGCCTCACTTTAATATAATAGTCTCTCTTTATATTATACTGTAGTAAGAATTTTAAATAAACACCTTATTAAATAATCCTATAGTTTATTGTGTTTCGATTAATAAAACGAATAATGATGACTTACACTTTCACCTATAGAAGAAATTTATAGAATTCTAAAACATTATTAGAAAAAACAATTGAATAGTTAGCAAAAATCCCTTGACAAAGAGAATAGTTATGATTATAATTATAAATGTGATAAGAAATTCTTATCAACATTATAAATATTAATTATAAATAAAATCATTAGTCGAATTGTGATTTGGATTTATAATTGTATTTATTTGGACATTTAGCTAATAGCATTTTGCTAAACGTTATACCTATACCAACCTCTCGAAAGAAGACCTTTGGGGTCTTTTTTCATTTACATAAGAAAAATTGAGAATTTTATTTTAAAATGATTATATAAATCAAAAAGCTCTATAATAAGTACTAAAAAATAGCGCATATTATAGAGCTTAAATTTTTTGCAATAAAAAACCGCCCGAAGGCGGATTTTTTTGTGGTCGGGGTGACAAGATTCGAACTTGCGACCCCATCGTCCCGAACGATGTGCGCTACCAGTCTGCGCTACACCCCGACGTGGTATAATAATTTCCAACGAAGTTATTATACCATATTAATTTATTTTTTACAATACTATTTTGTAATTTTTTCAATCCAAGTTGAAATATCATCGATAACGCTTGAAACAATCGGAGCATCTTTTTGATATTCGTCAGTTATAAGGTTTGCGAGTTTTGTTTTTCCGTCGCTCGGTTGCATCATGTGGTTTGCACCTTTAACTTCTTCGATGCTGTCGTTTTCCTTTTTATCGAGTCCGTTTTTCCAGAGTTCGATTTCGCTTACCGGAACTTGTTTGTCAAATTCGGCATTTCTAATAAATACAGGAAGCTTGCTGTCGTTGTAGAGCTTTATCGGGTCATATCTCATGAGGTCTTTTACATAAACTCCCGGAATTCCATATGGATAGTTTTGCGGATTGTTCAGTTCTTCTTCGCTCATGGTTTTGATTTTGCTTAGAATTTCATCATTTGTCTTGATGTTGTCCTTCATCATTTTAACTTGTTCTTCATCTGCATTTTCAGAGCCTTCTGCAAGCACTGTTTCGAGTTGCTTTTTGGAAAGTTCAGCGATATTTGTCGGTGTTCCCGAAAGAATGATATATCCTTTTGCAAGGTTGCCTGCAGTTTCGTTTATTACCGGAAGGTATGAGCCGGATTGGCTGTGTCCCAAGATAAAGAGTTTGTCAGACGGGACGCCTTCTTCTTTTGCAAGAGTTTTAAGTCCTTCTGCAGCATCGTCGATAAATTCATCTTTTATTAAAGTTTTGTTTTGCATTCCGATTTTTGCGAGTTCTTTGCCGTATTCATAGGTTCTCTTGTTGAATCTTAGAACAGCAAAGCCTTTTTCAGCAAGTTGGTCGGAGAGGTGCTTCATCATTTTGTTTTCGCCGAGTGTCATGTTCATGTCGTTCGGTCCTGAGCCGTCAACGATAACGATTCCGGCTTTAACTTCGCCCTTCGGCATTTTGATCATTCCCTTTACAGGGTATCCTGTTCCGGCGTCAAGAGTGATTGCCTTTTCCCCTTCTTCCGGAATAATGTCTTTCTTCATATTTAGGAAATTTATTCCGTCAGCAACCATTTCGCTGTTATATGCTATTGTTTGGTCGACTGTTCCCTTTTCGAATTGAAGGGTTGAGTCTGTGAGATAGTATCCATGTTGGGTTTCAACTTCGGTCTTTGTAATTTCTTTATATGCGCCGAGTTCTTCTTCGAGCATTTTAAAGACGTCGAGGTCTTGTCCTTCAGTTGCTTTTTTAAATTCTTCGGAGATATTTTCCTTGAATTTATCGAAATCTCTTTTAGCAAGGAGATCTGTCAAAGTTTTTGTATTTTCTTCGAGAGTCTTTTTCTTTGCATCGTCGAGTTCCAACTCTTCAACTTTTTCCTCCATGTCGTCTTTATTTTCTTGTTCGTTTTTATTATCTTTTTTTTCGTCATTTGCTGTGGTATCTTCTGTAGTATTTTCAGTTGTTTCTATTTTTTTGTCGTCGACTTTTTTGTCGTCAGTTTTACAAGCTGAAAATGTCATTGTAACAGCAAGAACAGCAATTAAAAATAATCTTTTCATTAAATTTTCCTTTCTGTAAACATATTTATCGAATGACCCATTAATTATATCACTTTTCATTCTCATTGTAAAGGCGCGCGATTTTGTATTTATTTTGGATTTTAATCAATTTGTGGTACAATTAAGTCAAGTTTATTTTTAGTATGTAGGAGGTATTATGACCAACTCACTTTCTTTACTTAAATTTTTGCGCGAGTTGTCAAATGAAAAAGAGCGAACTATTGAAAATCTTAATGAGCTTTCATTTTTCAAATTTTTTGACGAATTGCCTAAGAATTCACCTTATGTGACAATTTCAAATACGCCGGGTGATTTTTATTTTCGAATCAAGCGCCCGTTTTCTTCAAAAACTGCGGAGGACAGACGTATTCAGGAGCTGTATCGTGAATTTTTAAATCTTTATTATATTATTCATAACGAAACTGAGGAGTCCGAGCTTTTGATTGGAAACGGCATTCTTACATCAAAGGATTTGCCGGATGCGTATTATCCTGTTTTTACGAAAAAGGCAAATATTATTTTGAATGCACCGAAGGAGTTCATCGAAATCGGTCCATCAAACAGTCCTGCAAGGATTGACATAAAGCTTTTATCTAAGGTACAAAATATAAGTCCTCTTGAATTAAAGAGAGCATCCGAAGAAGTTAAGGACAATTTTTACGATCCGTTTATAAGTGCGGAGTCCAATCAATTTTTAAAGGGGCTCACAAAGAGACTACATTTAAACGGCAAGGTTTTGTCGGTTGATGAAGCGGCGGATTCGGAATCGTCGTTTGTTTTGCTTGAAAGAAATCTCTTTATGCTTGCGCCGAAGTTTTCTCGTGAGGTCGAAGTGTTTGAAGAGGCGGTTGAACGTGAGTCAAAAGGTCAAAACCAGTTTATTATAGATGCGATTTCAGGGGACGGACCGCTTCCTAAAAAAAGCACTTTTGAAGAGGAACTTGATGTTCTTTTCACAAAGGAATTTAACACGGAACAGGCGGACATTTTAAAGAATTCGTACGAAAGCCCGATCACGCTTGTTGACGGACCTCCGGGAACCGGAAAGACCCACACTGTTGCCAATATGATCGGTCATTTTTTGGCTGAAGGAAAGAGAGTTTTAATTCTTTCGAAGAAGAAAAAAGCGCTCAGAGTTATAAAGAATATGATTGATCCTGGGTTTGCAGGTCTTGTCGTTTCAAGGGTCAAGGACTCGAACGACGACATAAGGGAAACTCTATATTATATAAATGATTTTATTTTAAATCACACGACTCCGGAGATGGAAGCGAAGGCGAAGAGAATTAAGAGCGAAAGGCACGACATCATTACGAGGATGAACGAGACAAAGAAGAGTGTGCTGGACATTTTGGAGTCGGAGTCAAAGGAGATTAGAGTTGGAGACGAGACTTTCAGTCCCGTCGAAGCGGCGAGATTTGTTGTAAAAAACAAGGACATTATAAATCTTGTTCCGGGGGAAGTTGAAAGGCTTCAAACTTTCCCGCTCACAGACGATGAGCTCGATTATATTTACACTACAAATAAAGAGGTTACAGAGTCCGAAGAGGTGCTTTTAAAAAGACCGCTTCCGTCGATTGATGAACTCATAAGTCCGGAGGATTTAAAAGATACGATTGCTTCGATGGACACGATAGAGTTTAACGAGCTCAAATTTTTACCGCTCACGCCGCAAGGCACAAAGCTTACGGATGAGGGCGTTATGGTGGATGCGATTTTGATTGACGAGATGAGCGATATTTCGGAAGTAAAAACCGAACTTGAAAAGCTTAAAGCGTTTATAAATCTTCCGCCATACAAAGAAAACGCACTTAAAGCGGGATTAAATCTCATAGACAACAGAGCGTACAACGAGCTTTCAAGAAAAGCGATGGTTGTGGACGAGTACCGCGAAAAACACATCGAGACTTTGACGGGTAAGACTATTGTCTATCCGGATATGCCGAGAGAAGACGTTATCGAGGCGCTCGAAAATCTCGAGGAAATTTATGGAAAAAAAGACAAGCCGGGCACTTTCGACACACTCTTTAAAAAGAATTTGAAAAATGTCATTCAAGGATTCACAATTAACGGTGAACCTATAAGAGGCGCAAAAGACGCAAATGATGCTATAATCCTTATGAATTATGACAGGATTTTAAGCGATTTGAAAGCGCAATATGATGAGCTCATAACCGACAAAGGAGGTCCGGATTTTTCAGGATATTTCAGAAACAAGGACGAAATTTTCCAAAATCTTGAAACGCTCTACAATTTTAAGGAGCTTTATTTGCCGCTCGTTGACAGGTTAAATGAGCTTTTACCGGCGAAGATTGTAAATAAAATTGCGCCTGTAAAGAAAAATCCGACGAGTGAGGTTTTGAGTTATCTCTCGACCGAGATTTACAATTTGCTCGAGCTCGCGCATCTTCATATAAATGAATATATTCCGCTCAACAACAAAATAAAACGCAGTCTATCTACTTTGAATGACTATGTGGATGCGGACGTTCCTATTTTGTATGAACTTATAAATGAAATAAAAAATAAAAAGACTACGGAATACACAGCAGACTACGACGAGTACAAGGTTCTTTCAAGAAAGAAGGACATCGTTTTAAGGAGAAGTGAAATTCTTTCGAAACTTTCGTGCGCACCTTCGTGGCGTGAATTTATCGAAAAACGCTTCGGTGAGCACGGTGGGGACACGGTGCCTCAGGGAATTAAAACTGCGTTCATGGCAAATGTATTGAACAACGAAATTCAAAGAATTGTAAAGAGTCCGTACGAAAAAATGAGAAAGATGCTCAGTTGGTATAAAAAATCAATCATCGAGCAAAACCGTGAATACGCAAAAACGCTTGCGTGGTATCATTTCTTAAAAAGAATGGACGAAAATCCGGAGATCAGGCAGTCGATTAAAGGTCTTGAGCTCACATACAAGAAGCTTGGAAAAGGCACGGGCTTTGATGCAAAGGAACTTCAAAAGAAAGCGGAAGAGCTTTTGATACAGTGCCAACAATTCGTGCCGTGCTGGATTATGACTATCGACGATGCAATTCAAAATGTTGTATTTAAAAATAAATTTGACGTGACGGTTGTCGACGAAGCATCGCAGGCCGACATTTTGGCGCTGCCGCTTCTTTATACGTCAAACAAGCTGATTGCAATCGGAGACGATAAACAAACTACGCCTCTTTACGGAAATGTTCCGCTTGAGCGTGTACAAAACTTGAGAGAGACGATGCTTTCAAAGGATTTCCCAAACTTCCATCTGATGGATTTATCGACGAGTTTTTATGATATTTTAAAAACTACATTCCCGTCGTTCTTATTGAGCGAAGAATTCCGCTCTGTGCCTGATATAATCGAGTTTGTAAACACTCTTTCATACGACGGAAAGATTCTTCCTTTGAGAGATGAAAATGACACGACATTAAAACCGGCACTAAATCTTGTGAAGGTTGACGGAGTGAGAGATGGCGATATAAATGAGGTTGAAAAGGAAAAGATTGTCGAAATGATTTTGGATATGATAAAAAATCCGGAATATGAAGACAAGACAATCGGCGTTATAACGCTCCTCGGCTCCGCACAGGTGAAGGCGATAAACGACAGACTGATGGAAATGATCGACACGCTTGAATATGACAGAAGAAAGATTATGGCGGGCACGGCGATCGATTTCCAAGGCGATGAAAGAGATATTATGTTCATCTCGATGGTCGACAGTCCTAAAGATTCTCCGCTCAGACTTCTTTCTGAAGGCGCTGAAGAAATTAATAAAAAGAGATTCAATGTTGCGTTCTCTCGTGCACGTGACCAGGAATTTCTCGTCACATCTCTCGGTGAGAACGATTTAAAAACCGGGGACTTGAGACTTGCAGCAATCGAATATTTCAAAGAAAAATCACACGAACGTGAAGTCGAAGAAAGAAAACTCACGCCGTTTGAAATGGATATAATGAACGAGCTTGAAAAGAGAGAGTTCGTCGTTACAAACAACCACACGGCGGGCCGTTATCCGCTTCCGCTGGTTGTAGAAAATCCGAAAGTTGCAATTGAAACACCTGAGGAAAAGACGGGAATCAAACGCGAAGAACTTGAAAGACAACTTGAAACGAGTTTGCTTCTTGAAAGAGTCGGTTGGAAACTCGCACATATAAGAGAATCGAAGTATGTATACGAGGGAGAAGCTGCAATTGACGAGCTTGTACAAAATATTATGAATAAGAGATAAAATTGGCTACGCATTCGCGTAGCTTTTTTTGTTCCACGTGGAACATTTCTATTGAAAATAATTTCAGTAGATGTTAGTATATAATATAGAAAGTAAAACATATATTAGGAGGTGGCTATGGCAAAAATCTTATCATTTTTCAATCAAAAAGGCGGAGTCGGAAAAACCACAACTGTCTTGAATCTCGGAGCGGCGCTCGCTTTGAAAGGAAAGAGAGTGCTTGTCGTCGATGCGGATCCGCAAGGAAATTTGACGTCGGGACTTCTTTCGGAGGAGCCGGAATTTACGTTTTATGAAGTTATTATAGGTGAAAAAGATATTAAAGATGTAATTGTTGAGACAAATACAAAAAAACTGTCGCTTCTGCCGGGCTCAAATGATTCATATGGGCTGGAGATTGAGCTTGCAGTAAAGGGAGATTGGTTTTTTATACTTCGCAATAAAATTCAGGCGCTGAACAGCGAATATGATTTTATATTGATCGATTGCCCACCGAGTCTCGGCATTTTAAGTCTTATGAGTTTAAATGCAAGTGACGGTGTGATTCTTCCGATACAGACGGAGTACTATGCACTCGAAGGTGTAAAACAGCTCATGAGCACAATTTCGCTCGTTCGTGAAAACTACAACTCGGGTCTGAAACTTGAAGGCGTGCTTTTAACCATGTGTGACTTTAGAAACAATTTAGCGGTTGAGGTTAGACGCGAGGTCGAAGATGCATTCGGAGAATATGTTTTTAAAACTATGATTCCAAGAAATGTGAAGCTTGCTGAGGCGCCGAGTTTTTCAAAGTCGATTTTCGAATATGACAAGAGTGCAATCGGGGCGCAGATGTACAAGAAACTTGCAAAAGAATTTATAGAAAGGTTTAATCAAGATGAAAAATAAAACGCTTGGAAAAGGCTTGGGGGCGCTGTTCTCTCAAGTTGAGGAGACACAAAACGACGAGGTTAAACTCGTGCCTTTGGCGGATGTAATACCGAATCCGGAACAGGTAAGACACGATTTTGATGAAGCGCTCATAGATGAGCTTGCGACAAGTATAAAAAATCATGGACTTCTGGAGCCGATTATTATAACGCCGTACGACGACAAATATATGATTGTTGCCGGTGAAAGAAGATATAGAGCGTTTAAGAAGAATAAGGAGACAAAAATTCCGGCGATTATAAAGGAGTTTAAAAAGGAAGATATTAAAAAACTCTCGTTAATTGAAAACATACAAAGGGAAAATTTAAATCCTATTGAAGAAGCGCTCAGCTACAAAGAACTTATGGAAGAACTTGAAATGACGCAAGCCGAGTTTTCGAAGGAGATTGGAAAGTCGAGAAGCCATGTCGCAAACTCAATAAGGATTCTGACACTGGATGAAGAAGTGAGGGATATGGTTAGAAGCGGAAAGATCAGTTTCGGCCATGCGAAGCTTCTGGTCGGACTTTCAGTTCCTGAGCAAAAGAAGCTTGCAAAAAAGATTATCGATTTAAATCTCAGCGTTCGCGATACCGAAAAGGAACGTAAAGCCAAAAAGAAGAGTTCGCCGAAATCAAACATAATTTATAAGGAGATTGAGGACAAGCTTCAAGACCGCCTCATGACAAAGGTTAAAATAAATGACAAAAAAGGCAAGGGAGAGATTTCGATAAGTTATTATTCGGAAGATGAACTCACACGTATAATTGAAATACTTGAGAATCTTTGATATAATTTAGATATAGAGGTGATGTAATTGTCAGAATTTGAAGTGAGGGTTATCACGGTTGACTCATTCACTCAGTGCAGATTCGGCGGAAATCCTGCCGCAGTCATTCCTGAAGCGTCAGCTATTCCTCAAATGTATTATCCTCAAATTGCAAATGAGATAAATCTTGCGCAGACTGCATTTGTGGACGAAATAGAAAAAGATATGTACTATATAGAATTCTACACACCGAATCGCGAAATTAACTTTTCGGGACACGCTACTATAGCTGCATTTTATGTGCTCGGTAGAATGGGCTTTATAAGACCGATTGAAAACGGCAAGAAAATTGTTCATGCCAAGTTGAAAAACGGTCAAATTTTGGATGTAGAAATTGAATACGACAATTATGAAGCGGGACTGGTTTCTATTCTTTCGCCTGAAATTACAATTAGTGACAAATTTTCGGACATTATAAATAAGAAATCGATAAGAAAAGTTCTTAGAATAAAAGAAAGTGACATTTCCGAGGTAATTATCGGAGAAGCTTTTCAAGGCGACATTTTTGTATCCTTGAAAAACAAAGAAGTGCTTGATAGTCTAAGAGTAGACCCATGGGCGCTGAGAGCTTTAAATGAAAAGACCGGCACTCAAGGCCTTTTCGCAATGACTGAAGAAATAGAGAAACCGAAGCTTCACACTTATGCAAGATATTTTTCACCGCTCTTCGGAATTATGGAAGAGGCGGCAACGGGTTCAAGCGCCGTTGTTGCGGGAAAAATTTTGCTCGATAGAAAGAATATAGAAAATATAGAACTCTATCAAGGTCAAATGATGAAACGTCCTGCAAGGATTGACGTCGAATATAGAGATGGCAATATTTGGATGAGCGGACATTCGAGACTTGTGATGGATGGAATTATGAAAATATAAAGTTTAAAATGTTCCACGTGGAACAATAAATATTTTTGGAGGTAAATATGACAAAATTAGTAGATTTGACATTGACAGCTTATACAGATGAAGTTAGAGGCGAAAAACCGGCACCGGGCGGCGGATCTGTTTCCGCATATGCAGCAGCACTTGGCGCATCGCTCACACAAATGGTCGGAAGTTTGACAATTGACAAAAAAGCTTTTGAAGAACTCACAGACGATGAAAAAGCTTTGATGAGAGAAAATCAAAAGAAACTTGATGGAATTATCGATGAATTAAATGACATCGTAGACACAGATGCAAACAGTTTCGACGACGTTATGGCTGCTTTTAAACTCCCTAAGAACACGGACGAAGAAAAGAAAAAGAGAACTGAAGCAATTCAAACAGGATATAAGAAGGCTCTTGAAACACCGATTCACGCTGCAAAGCTCGGACTTGAAGCAATGAGACTTCAAAATATCTATGCTCTTAAAGGAAACAAGAATGCTATAACAGACGTCGGAGTTGGAACACTTCTCTTGCAATCGGGAATCGAAGGAGCACTATTCAACGCACTTATCAATTTGAATTCTGTAAAAGATGCGGAATATGTTGCACAAAAGAGAGCTGAAGTTGATGAAATAATGAAAGAAGGCAAGGACTTAAAAGAAAAGACATTGGAAATTGTCTATTCAAAACTACAATAGTTGAAGAACATGGAGGTTTGCTTTGATATATTTAGATAATGCGGCTACCTCATATCCAAAGCCGGAAACGGTTTATAAAGCGAATGATTACGCACTCAGAAACTCGGCAAACCCGGGCAGGGGTGCGTATCAACTCGCCATGGATTCGGCGAGGATGGTTTTTACGTGCAGAAATAAAATCAAGTCTCTCATAAATGCCGAAAGCACTAGGAATATAGTGCTTACAAAAAACTGCACGGAAGGTTTGAATATTGCAATTTTCGGCGCACTTTCACCGGGAGATCATGTTATTACGACTTATCTTGAACACAATTCAATTTTAAGACCTCTTCATGATATGGAAGAGCGCGGAGTTGAGGTGACATATGTTGAGCCGAGCATGAATCTCACTGCTGATATTTTAAAAAATGTGAGATACAACACGAAGATGGTTGCAATTAGCCATGTGGACAATCTTGTGGGATTTAAAAAGGACATTGAAGCAATTGGAAACAGCCTTTCGGACAATGTTTTATTTTTGGTCGACGTCGCTCAATCTTTGGGTCACGAAAAAATCGACGTGCAAAAGTATAGAATCGACCTCTGCGCAGCACCGGGACACAAGTCGCTTTTCGGACCGATGGGGAGCGGGTTTTTGTATGTGAAAAATCCTGATACTCTCACAACTTTTATGGTGGGTGGCACCGGCTCTGAGAGCAGTTCGCCGGTTCAACCGAATTTCAGTCCGGATAAATTTGAGGCGGGAACGCTTGCAGTACCGTCATATGCGGCGCTTGAAGCCGGAATAGAATTTGTAATGAATGAAACTGAAGAAAAAATAATGAAGAGAGTTCACTCTCTTGCAAGAAAACTGTTTACGGAATTTGAGAAAATAGACGGAGTTAAAACCTATTCAATTGGAGGTGTGGACACTATTACATCGGTTGTTTCGATAAATATAAAAGATATGGACAGCGGTGAGGTCGCAGATATTTTAGCAAACAAATATGACATTTGCACCCGAAGCCAAATCCATTGTGCACCGCTTTCTCATAAGTTTTTCAATACACTTAAGAGCGGAATGGTTAGATTTTCACCGGGATATTTTACGACCGATGAGGAAATAGAAAAAGCTGTTCTTGCAGTCAAAGAAATAGCGGCGGAAAACTAAAATGCTCGAAGCATATTTACCAATAATAACGGTTTCGCTCGGAGCAATTGTCCTGATTCTTGCAATACTTTCGGCGGTATTGTTTTCAAAGATAGGAAAGCTTCAAAAGCGCGTGGACACTTTTACATTTGGAATCGAAGACGCAAATCCGGAAAAAGTTATAAAATTGATTCAAAAGGATATAAGAGACCTTGAAACCGCCAATATACTAAAAGAAGAGAAGATTAAGGAACTGGAAACCGCATTAAATTTCACAATCAGAAAAGTCGGTTTCTACAGATACAATGCATTTTTAAACAAAGATGCCGGACGAGGCGGCGAGCTCTCGTTTTCAATTGCGTTTCTTGACGGTTTTAACAACGGTTTTGTGCTTACGAGTATCTACACAAGTCAAACAAGTGTGTGTTATGCGAAGCCTATAAAAAATAAAAAATCAAATCTTATGCTCTCCGAAGAGGAAGAACTTGCAATAGAAAGAGCTATTCGCGGCGGGGACTAATTTAGAAAGGGATATTATGGATTTAAAAAAAGAAATTGATGTCATAATGGATTTTCCGAAGGAAGGAATTTCATTCAAGGACATCACAACTTTATTGAGAGAAAGAGATTCATTCAAAGAAGCGGTCAAAGCGCTTGCAGAGCCTTTGAGAGATGAACATATTGACTATATAGTCGCACCTGAAGCACGTGGCTTTGTGCTTGGATGCCCTGTTGCGTATGAACTTGGAATCGGTTTTGTACCTATAAGAAAAAAGGGCAAATTGCCGCGCGAAACGATCAGCGTTTCTTATGATAAGGAATATGGAACGGACGAACTTTTCATGCACAAGGACGATTTAAAACCGGGCGACAGAGTTGCGGTCATAGACGACCTTTTAGCAACCGGTGGCACAATTAAGGCGACTGAGGAACTTGTAAAAAAGACCGGTGCTGAAGTTGTAAAAATCGGATTTTTAATTGAACTCACGGACCTCAAGGGTCGTGAAAAGCTCGACACAGATGTATTTTCTATTGTAAAATACAATATATAAACTCAAGCTTTCGCATTTTAATGTGAAAGCTTTTCTTTCACAAATTTTTCGTAACTAAAATTTAAATTTTAAGGATAGGTTACAGTATATAATAATAACATGGATACAAATAATGTTTATAAGAAAATCTTAATAACTATTATTGCTTTATCAATGCTTTTTTTTACGGCATGCGGCAATGAAGAAAGCAAAGAAAACACAAGCAAGGAGTCTGCAAAGTTTCATATTGGGCTTGTAACCGGCACTACGACCCAAAGTCGAGATGTTTTTAAGACGGCGGAAAAGCTCATCGAAAAGTATGGAGATGCAAATCTTGGCGGATATATTTGCCATCTAAACTATCCCGACAATTTTCCTAAGGAGCAGGACAATGCAATTTCGCAAATCACAAGCTTTATTGAAGACGAGAAGATTAAGGCGGTTGTTGTGAATCAAGGAATAACAGGGACGGCAGAGGCTTTTAAAATTATAAAAGAAAAAAGACCGGACATATTGTGTTTTGTTTCAAACTCACACGAGGAGCCCGATGAGATTAACAAATACGCCGACCTTGTCATCGACCCGGACAATATCAAAAGAGGGTATTTGATTCCGCTGTGTGCGAAAAAAATGGGGGCAAAAACTTTCGCTCATGTTTCCTTTAAAAGGCACAGGGATATCGAGCAAATAAATTTGAGAGAGCGTATAATGAAGGCGACGTGCAATAAAATCGGACTCGAATTTGTCTCGATTGATGCGCCGGACCCGGCAAGTGACGGCGGAGTTGCCGAAGCGCAAAATTTTATTTTGGATCAATTTCCGCTATGGATAAAAAAATATGGAAAAAATACGGCGTTCTTTTCGACAAATGATGCACATATAGCGCCATTAATTAAAAAGACGATGGAATATGGCGCCATTTTTGTGGAGCAGGACTTGCCGAGTCCGAGTCTTGGGTACAAAGAGGCGCTTGATATAAATGAAGATATGAGCAATCATGACATGCTGCACAAGGAAGAAATGGTTTTGTATAAAGAAAATCCGGACCGAATGGGAACTTGGGTCTATTCATACGGAAGCAGCACGACGGAGCTTCTTGTGGAAATCGCAATGCGCTCGATTAGAGGTGAAATTGAAAAGCCTGACAAAGAAAAAGTGCTCGAGATTTTTGAAGAAATTAATCCGGATGCGGACTGGAAAGCCGACTACTCTGTTGACAAAACGAGCGGCGATAAAATTAAAAACCATATTCTAGTATATCAGGACACATATATTTTTGGAAAAGGTTTTTCAAATATTGCGGACAATAAAATTCCTAATATTGCTGAACTTTTAAAAAAATATGAAGAAGAGAATATTATAAGAGATTAAAATTTTAAGAATGCTTAGCCACTAATGGGGAAGCATTTTTTTATTTTTGAAGTTTGTATTTTAGTTATTTATTTTGTTTCTATTAAATATAAATTTTGCTTCTATTAAATATAAATTTTGCTTCAAATATTCTGTAATATAAAAAACCTCCGTTACTAATACAATCAGTAAAGAGGTTTTTTTGATTTGTAAAATTGTATTGTTATACAAGATTTTTATTCATATATTTCTAGATAAGATAAAAACGATGTATAAATATATGTTATCCGGCGATAGTCTTAAGTTCTTTAACCATGTCAATCTTTCCGATTTTTCGTCTTTCAATTGCTTGACACAAAACGAAAATCACAATGGTCATTAGGTAGCCGAGCAAGAAGACGTTAAGAGGAATGGTTACTTTAATATATGCGTCAAATTTTTGCATAGAAATGAAGTAAAGGTATTTCATAATCTTGTCAAGTATTGGGATGAGTATGATTTGGAAGAATAATAAGATCAAAAAGCTGGTGTTTACATAAATTTTTGTGATTTCATTATCTCTAAAACCAAATATTTTAAGATAAGTCATATTGAGTTTTGCACGCTCGATAATGAGTTCCGTTACCATTAGAAGTAATATAAAATAGAAGGCAACGGCAACCATTTGAATCATCGTAAAAACGACCGAGAATGAGTCTAAAAAGTGAATCATAAATTTACTCATTTCATCACGATTAATTTCTGTGACTAGATTTTCCTTCGACACATTTAGTGCATTGTCGCTCATATATGCGTTAAAATATGCATAGTCACGGTTTATAATCTTGTTTAGAGAAGTTCTTTTTGTGAATATTTGAAAATAGTTATTTTCACTATCAACAGCTTTAACTTTTATATTTTTCTCTTTACTATTATACGGTTCTCTAATTTTAATTGTATCACCAATTTTATATTCAAATCTTTTCGCAAGGCCATTACTTATGACGGCCTCGTCGTTTTGAAGACTTGAAATATTTAAACTGTCATATTTAGTGTCGTCATCTATTCCGTAAATCTGAACACTTTCATCGTTTTTGTCTGCAAGATCTGCACTTATAATTGTTACTTTTGGTGCATCAAGTTTATCCATGTCGCTTTTAACTATATAAGTGTGGGCATATTTCATTTGTGTTTTCATATTCTTGGCGTAAATATTAAAAATCGGTTTTGCAGATAGTGCAAACATTAACAGAAGATTTGCAATAAAAACGCCGAAAAGAAGGGAAACATAAGTAAGCTTATTTGCAAAAATAACCCTTAATTTAAATTTTTTAATGAAGCTTAAATTTTTTAAATGAAATCTGCTCTTGGCTTTTGATTTTTTAAAATTCCGTCTCAAAAAGTTAACGGGACTCATGTTGAGACTTCGGGATATGACTGCGTAGTTTATTATAAGATAGAGAATCATCGGCATAATCGACGTTATAAGAAATGATCTTGGGCTTATGAATGGCTCGAATGAAGGCAAATCAAATGATCTATAATAAATTTCAGCATATTTTTTATACACATATAGATATGCCGCAGCATTTCCGATTAGAGATGAAATGAGAACAAGAAAAAGTGGCATTGACATATAATTTTTAAGGAGTTCTCGTTTTCTGTAGCCTGAGGCAAGAAGAGTGCCGATTATAGGGGCCTCTTCTTCGATAATGCTTTTAATTTGAACGCTTGATATAAATGCTATCGCTATAAAAAGAAGAGCGGTTGCTATTGTCATCATAGGGACATCGCCACCCATGTCATCCATAATATATGTTATACACTTATTGTCGAATCTTGTAACACCATCAACCATCAAATTATCTTTGTTCACGATTTTTGAAATGGACTTGAGTATTTCACGTGCTTCTTTTTTATCTAAGTTCTCATTTGTGTGATATGAATAAAGAAAATTTAATTGTTTGTCGGACACATCATCAAATGCTTTTTCAGGGAGCGTTGCAATGCCAAAGTGGCCGGTGTCCATTACCAAATCGTTTCTATTCTTTAGTGCAGAAGAATAGTCCGGAAAAGATGCAAGAGAGGCAACGGTGTAGGTTTTGTCAGCTACAGTAATTTTATCGCCGACTTTAATATTGTTATTTCTTGAAAAATATGCGGACATAGTAATTTCGTACGATTTTTTTGCTAAACTGCCCTCAAGGGGTGTGGCTTCATTAACATTTTTTCTATTTTTGAAAATTCTTAAAACCTTGTCGGAATCTATTTTCTCTTCGAAATAGTAATTTTCGTAAAGTTTTAATCCGAGAGCCTCAATTTTTGATTGTAAGTCGTCGGTAAGTTCATATATAGTTTGAAATTCTCCGTCTTCAACCTTGCCCTCGTCAATTTGCTTATAATAAAGTTTTTTGATTGATTGTTGTGCGGTGAAAAATGATGAAGCAAAAACCACAATGAAGCTCAGTGCTATAAGTATAGGGAATACTTTTAAAGGCTTATATTTAAACTGCCTGAAAATTCTCTTGTTGATCGGATTTCTCATCTACCAAGTCACTTCCTTTGCAGAAATTTTATCCTTGTTTTCGACAACACTTTTAATACTGCCGTTATGGAGTGACAAAATCACATCGCTCATCTTTGCAATTTGAGTGTTATGGCTTGCGATGATTACGGTTGAGTGGTACTTGTGGTTTAAATTTTCTATTAAGCACAGAACGTCTTTTGCGCTTTCGTAGTCAAGTGCCCCAGTTGGCTCGTCACAAATTAACAGCTTAGGACTTTTTATCATTGCGCGTGCAATTGATGCCCTTTGCGCTTGTCCGCCTGAAATTTCGTTCGGGTATTTATATTTATGCTCACTCAGTCCGAGTTCGTCTAGTAGAGTGTCGGTGTTCAGTGGTTTTTTCGAGAGATATTTGCCGACTTCAACATTTTCAAGTACATTTAAATCGCTTATGAGATTATAAAATTGGAAAACGAATCCGAGATTTTCGCGTCTGAAATTTT
This sequence comes from uncultured Eubacteriales bacterium, assembly GCA_900540185.1. Classification (GTDB taxonomy): domain Bacteria; phylum Bacillota; class Clostridia; order Tissierellales; family Peptoniphilaceae; genus Ezakiella. The sequence continues at coordinate 55,675 of UQFH01000009.1, read as the reverse complement.
CCAAAGCTTTTTTCGACATATTTTTTATGTCTTCGCCAAAAACGTTTACATCTCCTTCATCAATAGTCTCGATGCCACCCAAAATATTTAGCAAAGTTGACTTACCGGACCCTGAAGGTCCCAACACGCAAATAATTTTGCCGTCTTCGATTTCTAAGTTTATGCCTTTTAGAACTTCCGCTCTATTTTCTTTTGTTCCGTAGAACTTATGCAAATTTGAAATTCTAATCATAAAAACACCTCCTCAAATATTGTTAAACATATATTAGCACAATTTTTAGTTAGCGTCAACTAACTTTTTGAAAGATATTGAATTATATATATCTTGTGTACAAATCTTTCGAGGTTTGAATATAGGTAAATATAAAATAAACATATAAAAGATTTTGTTAAATATGAACATATACAATTTGATATAATGCATGAGATTTTTATGATATAATATATGTAAGGATGTGATTTTTTGAAAAATAAAATGCTTTATGATCGCGAAGTCACTTTTAAGGACAGGGCGATTGAGTTTGAGGTAAGAAAGAAGTTGAAGAAGATGCAAGGACCGATTATGTTTTCGGAAACTTTAAACATATACGAGCTTGAGGTGATTTCAAGGGGGACGAAGGACATTGAGGGCATAGAAAATTTAGTAAATTTGGAGAGGCTGTCGCTTTATTCAAACAATTTAAATGCGATGACTTTAAGACATTTGTCGGGATTGAAACATTTGAAGAGTCTCGATTTGGCGGACAATCCTTCGATTATGGAAATCCCTGCGGGCACGCTTGACGAAATGACTGAGTTAAGAGAACTTGTGCTTGACGAAACGGGAATTTATACGCTCGATGAGATTATGATGGAGAAGCTCACAAATCTCGAGGAAATTTTAATTGAGGACAACAATATTAAAAATTTAAATTTTTTAAGAAACAATAAGGCGCTCAAAAAAATTCTCTTTAGAAACAATCGCGTTTCGGATATAAGTGCGATAAAAGATTTGGAGAAACTTGATGAGGTTTGGGGTGCAAATAATGAAATTTCGTCGATTGATGCGCTTGAAGACAAGAGTGAGTTGGAATATATAAATTTTGAAAACAATTTCATTGAGGATATTTCGGCGCTAAAAAATTCTTATAAGCTTGAAACGGTTTATCTTGGAAACAATAGAATAACAAATGTTGACGCGCTTAAAGATAAAAAGCTGATAAAAAATCTTGAGCTCGAAGAAAACAGAATTTCAAATATTGAGGCGCTCTCGAGTCTCGATGCGGTTGAAAGGCTTTATTTAAACAAGAATAATATAAAGGACTTTTCCACGATTGCAAATTTAAAAAATCTGGAAACACTTTTTGTTTCGCAAAATCAAACTTTAAATTTTGATGTGCTTCACGAGATTGGAATAAATTTGAGAAACAAAGACTTTTAAAATGTGATTTTCATATTTCATTAGCATTACATTTCATGTAATATTGTTTAAAAGCATAAAAAATAGGTTATAATTAAATTAAAGCGATTACTTAAGGAGGTATTAGCTATGAAGAAACTACTAAGTGTTATTCTTGCAGCGGCACTTGTTATAAGCGGTGTTTTTCTATTCGAGTTAAATGCAGCCGACAATCCACGCGTCAAATATTTGCAAGATAAAAAGATTATCATCGGAGATGAAAACGGTGAATTAAACCTAACAGAAAACATCACTCGTGACCAATTTGCAAAAATTGTTGTTTACGCATTGGGTGATCAAGAAAAAGCAGACAATTTGATTGGACTTAAATCCCAATTCAGCGATATGAAAGTTGGCGGATGGGCAAACGGATATGTTAACGTTGCATCAACTGCAAAAATCGTAAACGGTTTCCCTGACGGAACATTTAAACCGCGCCAAAACGTAACCTATGAAGAAGCTATCAAAATGATGGTTAACACAGCTCTAGGTCGCGATTTGACAGAAGCTGAAAAAGCTGTTGAAGGTAGATGGTCAAAACCATATATCGACAAGGCTATCGAACTGGGACTTTTAAAGAACTTGGGCGTTGTTGATTATCAATCGCCGGCTGTTCGTGAAAAAGCTTTTGATATTTTATACGAAGTAATTATCAGAAGATTGGAAACTCCTGAAGCAGCAGTTCGCGGACTCGTTGTTGAAGCTGACGAAAAGGGCGCAAAAGTTTTGGTTATCGACACAGATTCAAAAGATATTAAAGTTGAAGACGAAATCAACTTCAAATTCTCAGAACTTCTCGACGCAAGACACTATATCGGTAAAGTATGCGATCTCACAGTCGGTCCTGAAAGCAAAATTACAGCTTTAAAAGTTGCAGGTGAATATGAAGTTAAGACAGGAACATTCGAAATCCTAAGAAACAGACTTTATATGAACGGCGACAAGAGCGGATATGACCTTTCATTGAGCGACAGAACAAAACTCGAAGACAATTTGGCAGGCATTTTACACAACGGCGTAAAATACAGCTATGACAAATACGAAAAAGAAATTAAGAATGTTGAATTTGCACAAGTTACTGTTCACAACAACAAAGTTGTGTTCATCAGAAGCTTCAATTTCAAAGACATCGCACCGATTGCAGATGTTAAAGACGGAAAAGTTTATGTAATAAAGGATGCAAATCCTGAAGCAATTTCAATTCAACCTTTGACAAATGTTTATAAAGTAACAAAAGAAGGCTTGGAAGCAATCAAACCGATTGAAGTTCCGACAGACGGAGTTCTCCATATTTATGGAAACAATGAAGCTATTGTTACAGACAAAAGTTTGAGTGATGTTACATTCAGACTTTCTAAGAAAGACGGCGTTTTGAACTTCTATGTAAACGGCGACTACTACAAGATTAACACTGAAAAGGACAAAAGAGGTGTTATCAGCGTTGATTTTGAAAACTACAAAGTTATACCAAACGATGAAAACGACAGCACTTTAAGAGCAATGGAAACAAAGAAAAATGTTATCCTTCTCGACTTAAACAACAATGTACAGCTCGTTCGCGGAAACTTTGCAGAAAAAGAAGAAACAATGATTGTTGAAAAAGTTGCATCAGGCGAAATCAGAATGATTGACAAAAACAACAAGCCGGTTGACGTTATCGACAATTTAAACCTCGAAATTTTCGAAGGCAAAAAAGTTATTAGAATGCAAGATTTGAAAGTAGGCGACCTCGTTTATGTTTCTACAAAAGATAACAAAGTTGCAAAAATTCAAAAATATGCAAGCACAGCAGATGCTAAAAATGTGGACAAAAAAGGCGCAGAATTTGCAATCGACACAAGACCGAGCCGTGGAAGATACGGACTTGTAAGTGTTGACAAAGTTGAATATGAACTAACAAAAGACAGCGCTATCATCGTCAATGAAAACGGACAATACAATTTCAGAACTCTTGACTATGTCAAGAAATTCGCTTCAGAAGGCGCACTTCAAGCTGTTGTTGTTTCAACCGAAGATTTCCAAAATCTTGTTCCGGGTGCTGCAACACCGATGACAGCAAGAAAAGACCTTGTAAAGACAATTGTATTTACAAACTTTAAAGAAAATGTTCCTGTTGATCATGTTGAAACCCTAAAAATGGTTTACGGATTTGTTCAAGGAACAGATGCAAAAATCACAGCTGAAGATAACAAAGGCGAAAAGAAAGAACTTGACATCTTCAAAAATGCAGAAATTGACAGACTCGATCCTGAAGACATCGTACGTGTTTCACTTTCAAAAGATGGAGAAGTTATCTCTGTAGAAAAACTCATTCCATACAATTATCGTGAATACACAGTTACAGATTATGCTGTAAAAGACGGCGTTACAACTGTTAAACTTGAAAGAGAAGGCAAAGAATTTGTCAAGACTTTCAGAAAAGACATAACAATCTTCGGAGCAGAACCGACAGTAGGCTCTGTTGTAAGAATGCACGTTGTTGAAGACGACATCGACGCTCTTTATGTTATAAAATAATTGAATTTGTATAAAATGCTCCCGATTTTTCGGGAGTATTTTTTTGCATTTTTTTAGAAGTTTATGATTATTGCGTGGTCCTGTGAGAAAAGGATTGGATGAAATATTTTGGTTAATCTGGATTTTTGCTAAAATCTATGCATTGAGACTTGTTTGAAATTCGAACTTTAGAAATATATAATATAATAAAGATAAATTAATTTTCTTGAGGTGAGGACAGTGTATTTTAAATACGGTGAAAAAGAGATTTCATATTTAAAAAATAAGGACAAGAAACTTGCGGAAGTTATTGAAAAAGTCGGCTTTATCGAAAGAGAGACGGAGCCGGAGCTTTTTTCCGCACTCGTTCACCACATTGTCGGCCAACAAATTTCAACAAAAGCGCAGGCGACAATTTGGGAAAGGATGAAAAATTGTCTCGGGTGTGTCACGCCGGAGACGATTTTAAACGCCGGGGCGGATGAGATTCGCTCTTTTGGAATTTCATTAAGAAAAGTTGAATATATAAGAGATTTTGCGAGAAAAGTTCACACGGGGGAATTTGACATAGAAGCGGCTGAGAAGATGGATGACGACGAGCTTATAAAATATTTGACGAGTTTAAAAGGCGTCGGCGTTTGGACTGCGGAAATGATACTGCTCTTTTCACTCGAGAGACCGAATGTACTTAGCTTCGATGACCTCGGCATACAAAGGGGGCTTAGGATGGTGTATCACCACCTAAAAATTGACAGAAAACTTTTTGAGAAATATCAGAAGAGATATAGCCCTTATTGCAGCGTCGCAAGTCTTTATCTTTGGGCGGTCTCGGGAGGCGCGATTCCCGAAATGAGAGATTATGCGCCGAAAAATAAAGGATAACTTCCGGAAGGGGTTTGAAAATTGGATGAATCTATGGAATATATTTTTGAATACAAGTCGCCGATTGGAGCCATCATAATTACATCGGACGAAACGGAGATTACGGGTCTTCGATTTAAGGGAGAGTCGGAAGCTGAAGTGCTGAGCGACAAGAAATATAAAGAAACGAGCGGGATAAAAGAGGCGAAGAGATGGCTCGACATATATTTTTCGGGAAAAAATCCGGGGTACATTCCTGCTATAAATCCGACGGGAACGGAATTTCAAAAGCTCGTTTGGAAATTGCTTCTTGAGATTCCGTACGGAAAAACGACGACCTACGGAGAAATTGCAGGAAAAATCGCGGAAATCAAAAATGTTTCCCGAATGTCCGCACAGGCGATTGGCGGAGCCATAGGGAAAAATCCGATTGCAATTATAATACCGTGCCACCGAGTTGTCGGGAAAAACGGTAAATTGACGGGATATAGATATGGAATGGATAAAAAAATATCGCTCCTCGCGCTTGAAGGAGCGAATATGGTGAAATTTTTTGAAGATTGAGAGAGCTGATGAAATTCATGGCTCTTTTTTGTTGGAAATTTTTCTAATGTTTTTAGATAAAAACTTAGTTCGCACATAAATATCAAAATCGAAAAACTATCCTAAAATTTTAGCCGTTATCGCCCAATGACGGCTTTTATATTTCAATCGAGTATAATTAAACGCATTTTAAATTAAATCGTTTATACAAAGTGTTAGGCTTTAATTTTTGTCTATTCAAATTTTTGATGAAATCATTATTAGATGCTGCAAAAATAAATTTTTATTGCGCACATTTTTGGCGGCGATACATATTTTTATCTCTTATTCGGACGAAATAAAAGTTTTCTTTTTCGTGCGTCGGAAAACCTGATCGCCGGCACGACTGTGTTTTCAAGTTTCTATAATTAATAACCTCAAGTTGACTTCCCAATTTGCGAGGACTTTTCGATGAGAAACGGTTAGATGAAATATTTTAGGAGCGAGACTTTTTTTGGCGGGAGGACATCGTTGTTCCTTACGTCACAACGTATGCCATCCCGCTACGTTCTGCGATTACTACATTATACATTTCGATAACTTTATCGAAATAATAATTTTTTTAAAGCTTCTATAATTTAATAATCTTAAATTGTCTCATAATTTGCGATGATAATTTGATGAGAAACGGTTGTATGGAGTATTTTTGGAGTGAGGCATATTGGAAAATATGTCGCAACGACGAAAATACGGAATCAACCGTTTATCGCAAATTAGCGCGCAAACTAAAAAGACTGCTACAAAATTATAGCAGTCTTTTAGTTATTGTTATTTAGAGATTGTATCTCCGATTGTATTGACAATATTTAGCACTTGGTTGTTTGATTCAAAGTAGCTGAGGTTTGTTACGTTGCCGTCTTTGTCGAGGTACATCAAGCATGGTACGTAGTTTGAATTTACGATGTTGAATAATCCTCTTGCGTTGTAGTGGAAGTATGGTTCCATTTGGCTTAAACCAAGTCTGTTCAAGATGTTTCTGATTGAGTAAGCGTTGCCTGAAGTCATTGCTTCAACCATTGTGAATCTTGATTTGTCAATGTTTACAAGGCTTCTCCAGCTGCCTTGGCAGCCGCCGCATTCAGGATATCCCATTGCGATGACTGTAGGGCGTTTGCCGTCGATAAGTGAAGCGATTGTAACGCTTTGACCGCTCATATTTGTCAATGTGTAGTTCTTAACATTTCTTCCGTAGATAGCTTTTAGCTTTGGTCCCAAGTCGCCGCTGTTCAAGTGGTTGAATTCACCTTTTCTTGCTCTTTCGTCATAGCTTAATTCGCCGGATGACGGTTCATAAGGGTCAGGATTGCTTCCTGTTGTGATAGTGAATTTGCTTGCAGCTCTTGCGCTTGAATCGTTTGCGAGTTCAGCTTCAATGGTGTATGTTCCTTGTGGAATTGATTGGTTTGTTGTGAATGTTAGAACTGATCTTCCGTAGTAGTCTGTAGTTCTGTCATAGTTGTAAGATTTTCCGTCAGGATATGTGAATGTGAATTTAACCGGTTGGTTTGTCATTGCACTTCCGTTTTGGTCTTTTACAAACAATGTCATTCTGATTACTGCACCCGGTTTGAATGTGTCTCCGCCGCATGTGAGTGTAAGATTTGCATTGTTGTTTTCTTCTTCTTTTACAACTTCGAAAGTTACAGTTTCTTTCTTAGCGACATAGTTTCCGTCGAGTGCTTCGATTGAAACTTCATAAGTTCCTACCGGTGAATCTTTGTCCGGTGTGAAGTATAAGTTTGTTTGACCTTGATATCCTGTGTTTCTGTCATAAGTTCCTGTTTGAACTTGGTTGTTAGGATATTTAAGAGTGTATCTTAAATTTGTGTTTCTTACAAGATTGTTTGATGCATCTCTTAACATTGCAGTCATTCTTACTGTTTCATTTGCTTTGATTTCAGTTTTGTCAACTGAGAGTGAGAGTGTTGAGTTGTAAACTTCGCCTGGAGTTTCATCTTCGCCTTCAACATCCAAGTCAACAGTTGTCTTTAGAATATTGTATAGACCGTCTTTGTCGAGCGGACCTGCAATATTTAAAAGTCTTCCATTTTCGTCAAGAATAACTGTGTTAGGTGTTGTGAGGAATCCTAGACGTGATGCCCAAATCTTTTGGTCAGCGTCATAGTAGATGTGGTCTCTGAAGTTTTCGATATTTAAGTCTTTAAGAACTCTGTCTACAAAGTCAACTGTTGATTTTACGTCTTCTTCAACTGATGTTACGATTTCTAAGAAATTGTATTTATCGTGAGGAAGTGGAGCCATCTTTTCCCACATGTCAACACATGCTCCGCATCCAGGATAACCGAATACGAGAACTGTTTTCTTTGACGGGTCGATGAGATCAGCGATTTTGTGGTCGCCTAAAGTAGCGTCCTTAACAGTGTATTGAAGAATGTTTTTGCCGTAGTATTTTTCGAGTGATTCATATTCGAAATCTGTAGGTTTTAAGTGTCTGAATTGACCTTCAGCCTTACGTGCAGCATATGATTTGAATGCTACTTCTTTGTCTGCAACTTCAAAACTTGCAATACCTGTAATCTTTTCGAAGTTGTTGTAGCTTGCTTCTGCAAATACACTGTATTTTCCGTTTTCTTGTGGAGCTGTGAATACTTGGCTAACTTCTCCTGTATTTCCTGTTGTTACTGTCTTTGTTTCAAGAACTCTTCCGTCTTGGTTTTTAAGACTTAGAGCGATAGATGATTTTCTAATATAGTTTCCTTCAAGGTCTGTAACTTTAGCGTTTACAGTTACTGTTGAACCCTTTACATATGCTGTTTTGTCAGCTCCGATATTGATATCGAGTGCTTTTTCATATTCAGGGAATACTGATGGGCGGTTTTCTCTTAACCATTTGGTCATTCCGCCGTTCATCCAGTAGATTTTCTTGAAGCCGAGGGCTTTCATCATTTCTGCTGTACCGCCTGAACGAACTTGTGTTCTGCAGTATAGCAAATAAGTTTTGTTTTTGTCTAATGTTTTTAAGAAATCTTCGTGGTCTTTTGCGTAATAGTCGTGGTGAATACATCCGTCGATGTGTGATTCGTTGTATTCAGCCTTTGTTCTTACGTCTAGAAGTACAAATTCTTCGTTGTTTTTGTTTTCTTCGATCATCTTTTGGCCTTCGTCGGTTTCAATCATCTTGTAGATGGTTTCTTCCGGTTCATCAGGTTCAACAGGATCTACCGGGTCAACAGGGTCAACCGGATCAACCGGATCAACAGGATCTACAGGTTTTTGTCCGATGTAGAACTTGTATGTTTCGTTAACTCCGTCATATCCCCATCTGTCTGCAACAACATTAACTGTGTATTCGCCTTCACCCATAGTTGTGTCTGAAGTAACATAGATTTCAGCCTTACCATACCAGTTGCTGTATTTTGTAAGTTTGTATTCTTTTCCTTGCGGGTCTGTAACAACAATCTTCATAGCGTTTGTTCTTACAGGTTTTCCGTCTTGATAGTTCAATTGAAGTCCGATAGTAGCTTTTTCACCGATTTGGTATTCGTCTTTATCTTGTGTGAATTCAATTGTCAAGTGTTTAGGATTTACATATTTTACAACTTCAAATGTTGCTTCACCGATTGAATTTTGGTAACTTGATTTTGAAGATGTGATCTTAACTTTGTAAGTTCCTGCAGGACCGTTTTCAGGTTTGTATGTGTAGGTTGCTCTACCATAATAGTCTGTACGTCCTGTGTTTCTGTGAACTGTACCGTCAGCTGTTGTGATTTCGATGTCGATGTCAGCATAGCTGATAGCATATTGTCCATAGCTTGTTTGAATGTTAAGTGCGATTGAACCGTTGCTGTAAATTGAATTTTGAGCAGGTGTAACAGTTGTTACGAATGTCGGACGACCGTCGTTAACTTCAAATGTTGCTACATCATTTGCAGGATTATAGTTTCCACCGCTTGCTTTAACATTTACAGTATATTTACCTGAAACGCCGAGTTCATAAGATGAAATAGTGAATCTTGCATTTCCGTAGTAATCTGTATAAGCAGATTTTGTGATGTGGTTTCCGTTAGGTCCTACAATGTCGATTTCAACTGTTGTATATTTGAGGTTTCTGTTGTATTTATCCTTTGTATTAACAGTGATTGTTTGGCTGTTTCCGCTGTTTACAACATCGCTTGAAAGAGTTGTTGTAACATTGATAGGGTTTGTATTGTCGCTGTTTCCTGTAACGGTTACATATGCAACTTGTGAAACATTTGAACCGTCTGTAGCTGTAGCTGTAATCTTAACCTTACCTGCGCTGATACCGCGAACGTTTCCGTTGTTGTCAACAGTTGCGATACGTGGGTTTTCACTTACAAATGACAATGTTTGGTTCTTTGCATCTCTCGGCATAATTGTTGCAGAGATTCTGTATGAGTCGCCAACAGAGATTGTCTTGTTGTTAGGGGTAAGAGAAATATAAGTTACTTGCTTTCCTGCGCTTTCTACAGTTACACGTGCTCTTGCTGTAACTCCGTTTGAAGCCTTTGCAATAATATCACATGTTCCTTCGCCGTTTGCACGGATAACTCCGCCTGAAACAGTTGCAACTCTTGAATTTGTTGTTGACCATGAAATGGACTTGTTAGTTGCGTTTTGTGGATAAACAGTTGCTGTGATAGTCTTTGTAGCACCTGCTGAAAGTGTTACATTTGTTTCTGAAAGAGCGATTGATTTTACAGGAACGTTTACAACTTTATTTTTTACATTAACTGTAAATGTAGCTCTCTTGTATGAACCGTCAGTTGCAGTTGCAGTAACTGTTGCAGAACCTTCTCTCAATCCTTTTATAACTCCGTTTTGAACTGTTGCAACATAACTTGGATTTACACTGTATGATAAAGTCTTGTTTGCTGCATCTTCAGGGAGAACTACAGGATTTAATTCATAGCTTTGTCCAACTTCAATTTCAAGTGGATTTTCGTTGAAGCTGATTGAATCAACTTTCTTTACTTCAGGGTTTGGTCCCGGATTATATCCTGCAGGACGTGTCATAGCTTTCAAACATACGTTTGCATTGTATCTTTGTGTTGTAACGTCCATCCAGTTGCTTCCGTTGTAAGAAATGTATGATTCATTTCTGTTTGCTCTTGCACGTGATGAATAGTAAGCAATCGGATTTTCAATAGGAATAGGATATGAATATCCCGGAGTTGTAAGTTTAACAATTGGAGCGAAATATTGTCCTGCTTGAACATTATATGTTCTAATAGGAACAGTTACATATCCTGCGTATTCAATATTACCGCTTGCAACCGGTGTACGGTTGTTGAAACTTACTTGACCGTTTCCTGAAGTCATATAAACTTCATAGCTTGCGCCGTTTGACGGAACAAAGAAACCAACTTCAAATACATCTGTGTTGTTTCTTACAGGACCGAATACGTTTGAGAAATAACCTGTTTGACCGTTACCGATGTTTGAAGTCATACCTAAATCATCGTAGTACCAGATTGATTCGTTTGCTTTCTTTTCCTTCATCTTAAAGATAGCATTGCTTCTTCCTGCAAAACCGTCGAAATAAGAAACATAATAGTATCCACCCATATACTTCCAGTTTTGACCCCATGAGTTTTTAATAATCCATGCGCCATCTCCCGGAGGTGTGATACCGAAGTTGTTACGGCTGAAATCGTCGTCCCAACCGACAATAGTTACAGCGTGGTTTGCGTATCCTGAATTACCAGGGTTGTAACTTGCCATTGTTCTGTCGTTTAAATACCATTCGCTTCCGTTGATAGTTGTGTAAGCAGCACCGTATCTCATGATAGCATCTTTAAGACCTTCTGTATCCCAACCGTTTCTGATGTCAGGGATATTCATGATCTTGTCGATATCCTTAACTCTTTCAAGTCCTCTTGGAGAAGTGAATCCATATGGTGAATATGGTTCGTCAGCTTCAGAGATAGGACCTGACCAACGAGCAAGATAACCTGATGCAACTTGCCATGTACCACCTTGGTCCGGACCCCAGTCGTACCCGTGAGTGTTTCTCAAGTTCTTTTCACTGAAGTCGTTTACTTGTGGCATCAAAGCTGATTCTGCTGAACCGTATGTTGCGAATGCCCAACATGAACCGTTAGGTCCTTGGTTTTTAACAGGTGTTACACGATTTTGTTGTCTCAAATCGTACTTTCTTGGAGCACCTTGGCGAGAAAATTCAGGAGCTTTTTTCAAGTCATAGTTTGTATTAACTCTTAACGGGTCAACACGCAAACCGTAGAACTTTTCATCTCCTGCAGCTCTTACGCGATTAAATTCCGGATTTACCGGAGCTTCGTCGACAAATAAATCATCGACCAATTCTTCTTCGGCAACAATTCCTGTTTCCGGATTTACATCTTGAATCACATCGCTGATTTCAAGACCGTCTTCTGCGAAAACAGAAATAGGTGCCACTACCATAACTAATGCAAGTACTACACTAATAATGGTATTAACAAATCTTTTGTTCATAATACTCTCCTTTCGTATTAAAGCCGTTTTTAGAAAATCATCTTTTTTTGTTCTTAGATAAAAATTATTTGGATTTTTTTATTTTAAGAACAAATTTTCTAATTAAAACAACTCTAAATTAATTATAGCAGATTTTTCTTTTCATTACAATACAAATACAAATATTGCGAAAATTTAATATTTACGCTAAAAACAAGTAATATCAATGCATTCAAGGTTTTTTATAGAGAAATTAACAATTTTTTTTCTTAATTTTTTTGTAATCTGTTGATTTTTAAGAAAAATAATGGTATAATTAAGAAAAAGATAGGTTGGTATTATGAAAATATTAGAAAACAAAGTGTTTTTAATCACATAGTAAAAAAAACTGAAATTAATTACGATACTTATAAAAATACTAAAGATTTGCTCAGACAACATAAATGTGATAAATGGTTATCAACTTTTAAATCACGAAAGAATTCATTGTCAAAATGTGACTATATAAATTTATTAAGGAAGAGATGTCGTTAAGACGACAGCGAGAGGAGGAACAATGGTAAAGAAAAATGTAAAAGTTCTGGTACTTCTTCTTACTATATTAATGGTAGTTCCACTTTTATCACCGCTATCAGTAACGAAAGCGGATGAAGATGTGATCTACGATGATATATTAAATGAAGAAATCACTAGAACGACAATCGAGGAGGAAGGCCCTGAAGAAGAGGCCGAGTTGGAATTAAGCGAAATTAATGAGGACTTCAATCCGAACGAATACGATTTGGAAGACGGTCTTACAGTATCACCGCTTAAGATTGAAAGTCAAAGTGCACCGCTTCAAATGAGAACTATGTCATTGAATCCGGTAGCAGGAAGTCGTTTCCCTTCAAAATTTGACTTAAGAAAATTTGGAATGGTTTCACCGGTAAGAGACCAAGGTCCTAACGGTTCATGTTGGGCATTTGCTACTTACGGCTCAATGGAATCAATTCTTCTTAGACAAAAGAAAGGTAAATTCGATTTCAGTGAAAAGCATTTAAGAAATATGCACGGATTTGACTGGAGCGCTGAAAAGGGAGGCAACCGTGATATGGCTGCCGCATATCTTGCAAGCGGTAAGGGACCTATCGCAGAAGACGATGACCCATATGATCCGGTTATAACGGTTTCACCGAAAGGACTAAGAAGACAACTTGATATGGACAAGGTTATTTATCTTCCTGATGTAACAAACATTAACGAAGTCGATAATCTTAAATGGGCAATCAGTGAATATGGTGGAGTTTATACAACAATAAATACATCTTCATATTACGAAAACAAGAAGACATTCACAATGTACAATCCAGGAAGAGGAACAGCAAACCACGCTGTAACGATTGTAGGTTGGGACGACACATATCCTTCAACAGCTTTTACACAAACAGCACCTGGAAACGGAGCTTGGATTTGCAAGAACTCATGGGGATCAAAATATATGGACTCAGGTTATTATTATGTATCATACTACGATGCATTTGTAGGTAAGAGCCCGACGGTATTTATTCCTAAGAAAAAAGATTTAAGAGGGATTATTCACCAATATGACCCGCTTGGAGCAACAAGATCTGTTGGATTTAAGGGCGAAGGTTATATGGCAAATATTTTCACGGCACAATATAAGGAACTTTTACACGAAGTAGGTCTTTTCAACGTTGCAAACCAAACAGATTACGAAATCTATGTTGTAAGAAATGTTGAAAGAACAAGCCAACTTTCGAATGAAAGAGTTAAAGTTGCATCGGGAAGTTTCCTATATCCTGGATACTACACAGTTCCAATTGACCCTGTTCAGTTAAATGAAGGCGAACAATTTGCAGTTATTGTTTATATGAACTCAACAAAGTCGAAAAACAACACCCCGCTTCCTATTGAAACAAGAATCGGCGGATATTCATCAAAAGCTGTTGCAGCTCCGGGTCAATCATATTTCTCAAGAGTTGGAGACGGTTGGTCAGACCTTACAGGTAATTTGCCGAATGCAAACTTCTGTATCAAGGCTATAACAACAACAGGTGACGAAGTTCCTGAAAAGGATTTGGACGAAGTTGATGACCACAACAAAGATATTACAATCGACGGAAAAGTCAAGGTTAGAAATATTACATTCGATATCGGAAGCCAAGGATTTATCCACATAGATAAGAAAGGGCTTTTAAGATATACAATTGATCCTCAAGATGCTGAAGTAGAACTTGAATTCGGAACAGATGACAAGAATATTGCAGTATTTAAGGATGGCGGAGTATTATATCCGGTAAACACAGGTAACACGAATGTTTATGTTAAAACAAAGGGCGGAGAAATTGTTACAAGATTTAATGTACAAGTTGTAAATCCGGGAATCAGAGTTCCGGGAAGACAACAAATCGAAGAAATCGGAGTTAACGATTACGAACCTGAACCAGAACCGGAACCGGATCCGGGTGTCGTTCCTGACGACAAAGAGCCGGACCCGATCAGACCGGAAAGAGACCCAAGTGTTGCGATGACACTATTTATGAAAAAGCAATCCGAACTTATCACAGAAGGAACAGAATTCAACTTTGAACCTTATGTAGGTGTTTACCCAGAAACCGCAAAGAGAAACTTCATATATTATTCGGATAGACCGGAGATAGTTGAAGCAAGACCTGACGGAATTTTGGTAGCACACAAGGTGGGCTCTGCAAATATAACTGTTATGACGGAAAACAATCTTAAAACAGTATTTAAGGCAAAAGTTGTTCCTGATTACAGCAAACAAGAAATCGAAATCACAAGCCTGAGAAACACTGAACGTAAGGGCGGTATATTCAGAATTTATGCTGAAGCAACTGTAAACGGAATGCCGTACAACGGACCGGCAGACCTTATCGTCACAGCTGAAGATAAAACAATCGAAAGAAGAGTGTATTTCAACGCAGGTAAAATTGAATCGAAATACCACGGTGGACAAATCGGAGTATGGAGAGAAAATTTCACTGCAACATTAAAAGTAAGAGATAAAGAAAAGACTATTAAATTCTTCGAATCTAAGAAACAACATCATGAAGAAGCACCGAAATATATAGAAATCACACGTTTCTATAATTCGCCTGAAAGAAAGGGCGGCGTCTTCCACATCTACGCTGAAGCACTCGCAGACGGAATGCCGTACAACGGAAAAGCTATTATCAGAGTTGTAAGTGGAGACCATGTTCAAGAACATGAAGTTAAATTCAAAGACGGAAAATTCGAAAAGACATACACAGGATTTGCATTCGGCGTATGGAGAAAAGATTTCCACGCAACACTTACAATCGGAGATGTTTCGGAAGAAATTAGATTCGGATACAAATAGGTTATAATTGGCACTGCCATTTATATAAATTTACTAAGGAGGAGAACTTATGAAAAATTATAAGTCCGTACTATCATTCGTACTAACTATAATGATGGTATTAACAACAATGAGTCCGCTAGGAAATATTGCTAAAGCAGATTCTGAAAAAGACAGATTTCTTTTAGAAGTCTCAGACTTGAAGTCAGATGTTAAGACAGCTGTCGCAAGCGTTCAAGATATCGAACCTTCAAACGAAGACGAAAAAGACATTCTTGACAAGTATCACGAAGCAGCAGACAGCATTAATAGGGAACTCGAAGTCAGCGAAGAAAGAGTTAGTGGAGCAGTTGGATTAGGAGATTCAGTTTATGATCTCACAACTATCCCGGTAAGAGTTCAATTATTAATCAGAATTGGACGTGCAATCAGATTTGCAACAACAGAATTATCAAACAAAGTTGTTGCAGCACACACAAAGATTACAGAATATATCTTAACAGGTATTCTATATGTACTCAATCCGTTTGCAAGTGAAGGACAAATCATGGAATATATCGACAGATTTGAACCACTTCAAGAAGAATTGCTTGCATATCCTGATTTAAGACCTGAAGATATTGCTACAATCTATAAGAAAGCAGCTTTCAGCAGAGAACTTAGAGAAGCTAGACGCGTTTACAACAGCTGTAACCAAATTACAAAACAATTTAGAGCAAAACCGCTTCTTGAAGCAATCAAAGAAGGACAACGCATGTGGTGGAGACTTGACGTAACTTGCGGCGAACTCGACGCACAACTCGAAAAAGTACACCAACAAATGGAAGTTATCACAGGACCTAAGATTAGAGTTGAAAGAATCGAATTCATGGAAGGCGAAGCAGGATATATCGCTCTTGACAAAAAGACAAGAATCAGACCTGTTATTTTCCCACATGAAGTAAAAAATAAAGATGTTATCATGTATACATCAAATCCTTACATTGCCAGAGTAAGTGCGGGAGAAATCATTCCTGAAAAAACCGGTTCAGTTGAAGTTATTTGTATCGCAAAAGACAACAACGTAAAAGCAACATTCACACTCTACATTGTAGAACCGGGTGGATATATGGAAGGAATGCCACCGCTTCAACCAACAGGAAGCAACTATGCATTCGATATGGATCCGACACCTGGTGACGACGACCTACCACCTATTTCAAATGACAAGACAGAAGTAACAAGCGTTGACTTCGTAGTTGATAAGGTGAGGGTTGAAGAAGGAAGTTCAGTTGATGTTTCTTCAAAGACACTTGTTTTCCCAACAGAAGCAATCAACAAGGATTT
Source organism: uncultured Eubacteriales bacterium (assembly GCA_900540185.1). Classification (GTDB taxonomy): domain Bacteria; phylum Bacillota; class Clostridia; order Tissierellales; family Peptoniphilaceae; genus Ezakiella. The sequence goes on along the minus strand of UQFH01000009.1, from coordinate 39,197 downwards.
AACTTACACTTCAGAAAATGAAACAATCGCAGTTGTTGACAAATACACAGGACTTGTAGAAGCAAAGAGACCTGGAAAAGTTAACATCTTTGCACACAGCAATAACGGCAAAATGGGATCTATTCTTGTAGAAGTTACAGAAAAAGCTCCTGAAAACGACATCAGAATCGTTAACATCACAAACTCTGAAAGAGTTGCTGGAATCTTCACTGTTGAAGTAGAAGCTACAAACAACGGAAATCCTTACAGAGGATATGTAAGATTCGATGTTTCAAACGGAAATAAGACAATCACAAGAACAGTTTATATGCAAAACGGAACAGCATCTGTTAAATTCAACGGATTCAACTTCGGCGTATGGACAAAAGACTTCAATGCAAAGGTACGCATTGGAAATATTGTTGAAGAACACAACTTCAGCTTCAGATAAGAAAAGGAGAAAATTATGAATAAAAAGTTTTTATCAATCACATTAGCAGGATTTATGGCAGTCGGTAGTTTACTACCTACAGTGACAAACGCAGCTCTCATCGATGATGACGCTCCGGCAGTAGAAGATGATTTAACAATCAACGACCTTGAAACATACAAAAGAAAGGTTCAAGCAGTTAAATCAGAAGCAAAAGAATTGACACCACACAACGAAGAAAACGTTAAGATGCTTAACAACTTCGATGAAAAGACAGATGAACTCGAAGTAAGCATTGAAAAATCATTCGAAGCACAAGGTATGGGACTTGGATTCTCACAAATCTATGACCTATCTTCAATCCCACAAAGATTGATGCTAGTCGGTAGACTTTGCGTAGCTATGAGATTTGCTACAACAGCTTTAAGATACAAAGTTGACCAAGCACATGTAGAAATTGCTGAATACGTTTTCCAAGGACTCGTAATAGCAGTAAGCCCATTCCACACAGTTGACGACATGAAAGCTTACATGGCTGAATTCGAAGCTTTGAAAGCAAAGTTAATCGGATATCCTGATTTAACACAAAATGATACAGCAAACCTCTATGTAAGAGCAGACCTCGATGCTAAACTTCACAAAGCAAGATGCCTCTACATGAACGACCTCAAAGAAGCTCCGGATTATGTATTGGATGAACTCAACAAGGTTATCAGAGAAGTTACAAGAATTAGACTTCAACCACAAAGAACAGTTGCAGAAATTTACCAAGCAGAAGATATGCTTGACGCAGCTGTAGGTAAAGCTTATTCACAACTTCAAACAGACCACAGAGCAACAAAGACAGAAATCGAAGACCTCAAAGAAATGAGACGTGCTGCTAAGAAGGCAAGAAGACAAGGAGACAAGAGAAAAGAATTGGGCGACGTTATCGACGCATCATACAAACTCATCATGTCAATCAGACCGTCAAGCAACAAAGTTCAAGAAATGATCGATTCTATCAGAATGATCTTAAACATGGGACCAAGAATGTAATTTAATTACAGAATATATAAAATAAGACTCACATTTGTGGGTCTTATTTTTCTTTCTATTTTAAGGTAATTGATGTATAATACTCGTATACGGAGGAAATTATGGATAAATTAATCATTGCAAGTGTGCTTTTTATATTGACATATATATTTATGATAAAATTTGTAAATCATAGACCGCTTGTCGTTGGCATAAGCGCACTGATTTTTGTTGTTTTAAACATCGTACCGATAAAATCGGTCCTAAGTGTAATTGACTATAACGTACTTTTAATGATTGCAGGTACTATGGGTCTTGTTTCCCTCTTTTCGGAAAGCTTGATGCCGACAAGACTCGCCGATTTAATTATAAACAGATTCAAAGACATCCGACTCATAATAATAGTGCTATCGCTCTTTGCGGGCGTTGTGAGTGCATTTATCGACAATGTTGCGACAGTGCTTATGATTGCACCGGTTGCGATAAGTCTAGCTAAAAAACTCAATATCTCGCCGGTAAAAATGATTATTGCGATTTCAATTTCGTCAAATCTTCAAGGCGCCGCAACTCTTGTCGGCGATACCTCGTCGATCCTTCTCGGTAGCGCACTCGACATGACTTTCTTTGATTTCTTTGTATACAACGGAAAAATGGGAATGTTTTTTATAGTGCAAATCTCTGCGCTCATTTCGACGATTTGTATCTATATTGCCGTGCGAAATCTAAAGGGTAAAGTTGACAAAATTGAAGTGACAAAAGTTAAGGACATGGTCCCGACATATCTTTTAATTGCAATGCTAGTGCTTTTGATTGCAGCATCATTTATCCCTTCGGAGAAAAAGATTCCGATTTTAAACGGGCTAATCTGCGTTTCACTGGCTCTTGTAGGAATTATATATTATCTTTTGAGATACAGGGACAAGGCGGTTATAAAGCGCGTTATAAGCGAAATCGACTACAACACGCTTCTCCTTCTCGCCGGACTCTTTATAATAATTTCGGGAATAGAAAATGCCGGAGTTATCGACGAAGTTGCAAAACTTTTCGTAAAACTATCGGACAAACCGTTTCTATTATACACGGCAATCGTTTGGGGCAGCGTTTTAATAAGCGCATTTGTCGACAATATACCGTATATTGCGACAATGCTTCCGGTGCTTTCCGTCATTTCTGCACAGGTGCCGTTTGATATGACCGTTTTTTATTTCGGACTTTTGAGTGGTGCGACACTCGGGGGAAACATCACTCCGATCGGCGCATCTGCAAACATCGCCTCTTTGGGAATACTTCGCGAAAACGGACACGCTGTTTCAAACAAGGAGTTTATGCAAATGAGTGTGCCGTTTACACTTACGGCGGTTTTTGTGGGATATATACTCGTTTGGTTTATCTATAAATAATTATGTAAGAATACCCTCTTTGTTGGTAAAATGACGAGTGGGTATTTTATTGAGTTGGAAAAAGTAAATTCGCAAGTAGCATTTAAAATAAAAAAGAGGCTTCTATTTTTATAGCCTCTTTATAAAATATTTTCTTAATTTAATTTTTAATTTTGCAAAGATTTATATTTTTAAAAAAATTTACATATTTTTCGCATTAAAGCTCTTTCTCAAAAATTTCTTCGGGACCGATGTAATATAAGTCCCGAAAATTTATTCGAAGTCCCGACTCGAGAGCTAAAATCAGATTTATATCGTCAAATTTCTTAAATTTGTCCTCGATTTCCAAATATTTTCCGCCGGATTTTCTTTCGTCTTTCTTAAAATATTTTATTTTTATTTTTTCATTTATCTCATTTTCAATCAAAAAATTTATCCTGCGCTCCAAAATTGCAATTTCATCGCTTGAAAGCACACGTTTCTTTTCGGTGAGCCGTCCCGTCTCCGAAACTGCGGCGGCATATCCCGTGAGGGCGGCAAAAGGCGCAAACTGTGCGGCGCGATTTAATCTCGACATATGCTCTCTGTTTTTCGTTTCCGGGCGCGCAAGATTTATAATATCGTCGTAATTTTCCGTCATGACCGGTGTCCTCCGATTTCGCAGTTTCTCTCCATCTGCCTTGCGCCTTCTAAGAGATTCATACCCTTTAAAACGGAATTTTTTCCGTATTTTTTCTTTATCTCGAGCATCGCTTTTTGGACCTTTTCTTCTTTTTTTAGTTTTTCGTCGAGCAAGGTGTCTTTTTTATCGAACGCGCTGAAAAGATTTAGCTGATTTATGACGCCTGAGTCGTCAGCGCTTCCTTTTTCCACGATGTCACATGCGACAATATACATCTTTCGTACATATAGAGTCGGGTCCACGATTTTTTTGAAAAGCTCCTCCGTTTTTTCTCGCAAAATTCTTGTAGAAGAAGTGTTGAAGTCGAGATTTATGGTGCCGTGCGAATCCTTCGGTGCCATTCTTCCGTACGAATCAATCTTTCTCTCGCCCGTGTAAATCTGTCCGTGATTTTCAAGATTACTCGTGTCATATTTTACGGTGAGTGTGAGTTTTTTTGTGACGAGATTTTCGGAGACGAGGTCATAGGAAACCGCTTCCGCCATCTCCTTTATAATCGTGAGCGCATCGTTAAAAACTGTCGGCTCCGGCAGAACTTGTCCGCTCGAAATGCTTCTTTTTTGCGGGCGATATGATTTTATGTCGGAAATTTCGCACGGCTCATAGCCCCAAGCATGGTCGATTAGAAGTTCCGCATTCACACCGAACTCCTTGTAGAGCTTGTCTGCACTCCCGATTGAAAAGCGTGCAATATCGCCCATGGTGAAGAGACCGAATTTTTGAAGGCGACGGCTGTAGCCTTTTCCCAAACGCCAAAAATCCGTGAGCGGCATATGCCCCCAAAGTTCACGACGATAGCTCATCTCGTCAAGAATTGCAATGCGCACTCCGTGTTCGTTCGCAGTTTTGTGTTTCGCCAAAATATCCATCGCAATTTTCGCGAGATAGAGATTTGTGCCGACGCCGCCCGTCGCCGTGATGCCCGTTGTGTTATAAATATCCAAAATAATTTTTGAAATAATCGTCTCGGCATCGGCGTCATAAAGCTTCAAATAGTCGGTTATGTCTATGAACACCTCGTCAATCGAGTAGACGTGGATATCTTCGGGTTTGACCCATTTTAAGTACACTTTATAAATCTCGGTGGAAGCGTTAATGTATTTCGACATTCTCGGAGGGGCTATTATATAGTCGAGTTTAAGCTCCGGATTTTTATTGAGCTCGTCAATAAAGACCGAAGAGCCGGTGAACTCGCGTTTAAGCCTGTATCTTCGATTTTTATTTATTTCATCCACATCGCGAATCACTTCAAAAAGACGCGGTCTCCCCGGCACGCCGAGACTTTTAAGAGACGGCGAAACAGCAAGGCAGATTGTCTTTGAAGTTCTCGATTCATCCGCAACGACGAGATTTGTCTTTAGAGGATCGAGCCTCCTTTCGACGCATTCGACCGATGCATAGAATGATTTTAAATCTATTGCAAGATATTTTCTTTCCATAAAAATCCCTCCTATGTTATTATAACACAAATTTCATAAAAATAACATAGGAGTGCAATTTAAAATCGTTATTTTATTTTAAAAATTTTCTTAATGAGTTCAACACTTGCTTTTCCGGTATATCTCATATTAAAATCGGGCCATTTCTTTTTCACAAGCACACTTTTTTCGTGGACAAATGTTTTAAAAGTATATTCCCCGTGATATGCTCCGATGCCGGATTCGCCCATTCCTCCGAAAGGAAGGTCGCCGACCATATGACTCATCGTGTCGTTTATCGATGCGCCGCCGAACTTCATACGACCCGCAATTTCAGTCGCCTCTTTTTCGGAGCCGAAAATATAAAATGCGAGCGGCGTTTTTTGACTCTTTATATAGTCGAGCGCTTTTTCCTTGTAGTCGTACGGAATGATCGGAAGAATCGGACCGAAAATTTCACGACTCATTAAAGGAGAATTGAGATCGGTTATAAAAACTGTCGGTTCGATTTTGAGTCTCCTGTCGTCCCTCTTAAACTTCACATCTTCACTTTCGAGTGTTTCGACAAGTCTTCTGTAATCATTTTCAGAAATAATCTTTCCGAGATTTCGTGAAATTGTCGGATTATCTCCATAAAATTCGCGCACATATTTTAGAATTTTTAGCCTGAGCTCCCGCTCCTTTCCTCTAGGGCACATGCAGTAATCGACGGCGACACAGGTTTGCCCTGCATTTAAAAACTTGCCGAACGCGATGCGCCGTGCTGCCAAATCGAGATCCGCAGAGTCGAGAAGAAATGCGGGGCTCTTTCCGCCGAGTTCAAGCGTCACGGGAACCATATCGCGCGCCGCCTTCTCATAAAAAAGTCGACCGGTTTCAAGTCCGCCCGTGAAAAAAATATAATCAAATTTTGTGCTTAAAACTTCCGCATTCGATTCACCGCCGAAAATCACACGACAAATATAATCCGGAAAAACATCTTCCACAATCTTTTTAATCACGCGCGACGTGTTTATGGACTTCGACGATGTTTTTAAAGTGACCGTGTTTCCGGCGGCAATTGCGCCGATTAGAGGAATCATTGAGAGATTAAAAGGATAGTTCCAAGGTGACACGATTAAAACGTGGACCCACGGCTCAGGATAAATAAAACTTTTGCTTCTGAAATTTAAAATTGTATTTCTGACTCGCTTCGGTTTTCTATATCTCTTTAAATTTTTTATCATAGAGCGCAGCTCTTTTAAAACCATGCCGGTCTCCGTCATGATTGCCTCTTCTCTCGACTTCCCGAGGTCCAAAAAAAGCGCTCGAGAAATTTCGCTTTCGTTTAAAACAATCTCATCTTCAAGCGCTATAAGTAAATTTTTTATATCTTTTGTCTTCATAAAAACTCCCGACTACTCCAAATGCGGAGCTGTGCGTTTAACGATAATTGCGTTAATAACAAGTTCGACGACAAATGAAATCACACTTATAATAGCGAGGTTTGAATTCGCTTGAACATTAAAAGTAAACACATAAGCATAAATCATCCAGCAAACAAACAGTATGAGACCGCTTACGAGAGTCCAATATCCGCGCAGCAAATTCGAAATTTCGATATTCTTTTCGTTGTGAAGCTCCGTCGGCAGCGTAAACTCGCTCACCTTTTCAAAACCGTCTTTCTTTGTCGTTCCGTAAAACTCCTTATTTAATCTGCTTCGAAAAACGAGCACACCTCTTATAATCATCAATATTGGCAAAATCGCCGGTAAAATTATCCAAAAATATTGCATAGAATCCCTCCTTTGATATATATACCCAAAACAATTGTAATGCAAAGGAAGAAAGCAAATAAAAAAAGTGCATCATTTAAGAATGCACTTTTAGTTATTACTTTAACGGTTCGAGTTCTGCTTGAAGTGGAGCAAAGCCTACGCCGATTTTCCATTCTTTTGGAAGCAGATGAACTCTATCTGAGTAGATTCTAGCATTTTCAGATTGATACATTGGAACAAAAGGCATATTATCAAGCAACATTTTTTCCATTTCTGCGAGAGCGTCGATTTTTTCTTTTTCCTTAAAAATCAAATCGCCCTTGTTTGTTCTTTCGAAAAGTTTGTCAAATTCATCTGATTTAAATTGATCGCATTTTGCTCCGAAGTATGATGTATAAACGTCCATTCCTTGCCATGGATTAAATGCACCTCCGGACCATGCGCCGAATCCCATGTCATAGTCGGCTTGCATCAATTTTTGGAATACATTGTTCGGCGGAACAGCTCTTAATGAAACCTCAATTTTATCTTTTCCAAACATATTTTCATATTCTTCTTTTAAATATTCCGCCACATTTTTCAATTGTTCGGAAGTGTCATAGTACATAAGTTCAACTTCCATTTTCTTACCGAATTTTTCATAAGCCTTTTCAAAGAATTCTTTAGCTATTGCAGTATCATAGCCGTCGTTTTCAGGATAGTTTGCTTTTCCTTGTTCGGTATCACGATATGTTGTGCCCTTCATCGGGTCGATTGCTCTTGTATTTGCAACGACACATGGCTGTGGAACTGCCGTTTTAATAATATCTTTTGCGATAGTTTGTCTGTCCATGCCCCAATACATAGCTTTTCTGAAATTGATATCCGTGAGGAAAGCTTTTTCAGGGTCTGTGGTTGTCATATTCATAAACATTTGAACAACTGCATCCGATTTTGTATAAACAACTCTCGGGTCTTCACCATATTTTTCAAGAGCGGCGCCCCCCAAATTTAAAACGTCAATTTCATTATTTTCAAATAATTGTTGTGCTGTATTTGAATCTGAGACAACTCTTTCTGTTATTATATTCGGTGTGAAAACATCCTTTAATGGAGAATTTTCGTTTTTCTTGTATTCTCTCAAAGAACCGTTTTCCCATTTCGATAAAACATATGGACCTGAGAAATCCATCTTGTCAACTGATGAACCGTAGTTTGTTTCGGTTTTGTCTTCGTTCATTCCGTTTTCATAAATATCTTTTTTTATTAAAGAAGTTGCACCGCCCGATGCAAATTTTGTCCAATAATTTACAGGTGAAATTTGATATTCAAGATTCATTTCAATTGTGTAATCATCGATACATTTAATACCGACTTCATCCCATGAAACGCCACCCTCTGCAACATCTTCGTCTGAAAGTTCGATGTAGTTTGCTTGAAGAGCGCCCATTCTGTTTTGGTATTCTTCTTCTTTTTTAGTTTTTTCTTCGCCGTCTTCCATTTTATCAATTTCAGCCATAAGCTCTGAAAGCTCTTTTTCTTCTTTCTTTTGAGCTTCGTATTTTATATTGTCTTCTTTATTCCCAATCCAATATTTTTTTGCGTTTACAACAGCAACGTCACCTGTGAAAAATGCTTCAGGTGCCGTTATATTTTTAAGCTTCGGATCTAAAAGCATCTTCCATGAATATTCGAAATCATGTGCGTTTATAGGAGTTCCATCAGCCCATTTTAAATCTTTTCTAATTTTCCAAGTCCAAGTTTTTCCTTCGTTTGACATCTCAGGAAGTGCTTCGGCAAGATTAGGAGTAAAATCAAATGTATCCTTTTCCTTGCTGTAAGTAAGGGTAAGAAGATTTGCGGAAATTAGCTCCAAAGCTTCTCCTTCTGCACTTGTAGAAGAAATGTGCGGATTCAAAGTACTTAATTGCATACCTGTTGTACGATATACCAGTTCTCCTTCGGCTTCCTCTTTTGTTTCCTTATCTTCTGAAGCGTTTGTTTCTTCAGTATTTGTTTGCTCAGTTGTTTCTTCCGGCTTCTTTTCATTAACATTGTCATTTTTACTGCAAGCAGTTGTGAAAATAAGTGCGAAAGCAATAATTAATAATAAATAATTTTTCTTAGACATATGCCCTCCTTTTAGTTGTCCTAAATAATAATTTAGAACGATATATTATTGCACCGATAATTATAACACTTAAATGCCGTGATTAAATTAACAAATAGTTACATTTATAACAAATTTTTCATTTGAAGCATTTTTTTAAAAATAGAAAACAATTTGGGAAAATGTATTGTCATCGTAAATCAAATATTATATAATTAAAATATATTTTTTATACGGAGGTATTTATGAGGAAAAAAGCAATATTAACAATGATGTTTATACTACTTTTGTTCACAAGAATTATAGGAGCCGATTCTAAAAACAGCTTTGTTATTGAATTGGACACCGAAAAATTCACAGAATCGTCTATTGAAAAATTCATAGATGAAAACAATTATGATGAGTTGGTATCGAAAAATAACGAATTGATTGAACTCTCTATAAAAAACATAGAGAGCGCAATCGAAAGAAAGGTTGAAATTTCTGCAAAAGGAAGCTTCATCTTTTGTTTTATAACTACAGATTTAACAGAAGAAGAGGTAAAACGAGTTTCAAAACTTGATTATATAAAGTCGGTGTCAATAGAAAATGAACACAAGATGATGGTGACAAAACCGAGGTTCAGACGAATGGCAGTCAGCGAAAGAATTGACGCGTCAAATCTTATTGGACTCGACAAAAGTATCAGTGATGAATACGACGGAACGGGAAAGTTGGTAGCTGTAATCGACGGTAACTTTAGCCCATCACATCATGTGTTTAAATTAAACAATTCTAACAATTTAAAACTTAAGAAGTCAGATATTGTGAGATTTATAAACAGCAACAGCGACAAGTTTAAAAACACGAATATTGATGAACTTTATATCAATGAAAAAGTCCCGTTCGGATTTCACTATATAAACAGAAATGCAAATTTAAATCCGGAAAAAAATCCTGTTGGACATGGTCAGCATGTTTCAGGGATTGCGGTCGGAAATGAAGGGCTTGTAATGAATAAATATAAGTTTAAGGGAGTTGCACCTAATGCACAGTTGCTCACTTTAAATGTTTTTGCAAATGAAAGCACAGGCTCTTCATATTTCCTTGAAGCACTAAACGATGCGGTTTATTTAAGAGCGGATGTTGTGAATATGAGTTTCGGTGCAACAAAAGCTACGGAAAAAGGCTACAATTCCGCAGACAAAAAAGTAAAGGAATTGGTTAATTTCATTTCTAAAAAAACCGGGACAACTGTTGTGATTGCAGCGGGAAATGACGGAGCTCTCGAAGGAGATCTTTCAATCGATTATCCGGATATTGGAAATATGGCATCACCGGGAATTCTTGAGGGAGCCATAACCGTTGCGGCTGTTGAAAATGAATTTTATATTGGACAGGCGATAAATATTGCAGGTAAAAATTTGACCTACAACAAAGCAAGTTCAAAGGGATTGGAAAAGGGAAGATATTTTATCAGCGATTGCAAAAAGGCACTTTCAATTGAAGATTGCAAGAGCGCAAGAGGCAGAATTGCTCTTATAGAAAGAGGAGAAAATAGCTTTAGCCAAAAGATTAAAAATGCTAAAGAAGCAGGTGCAATTGCGGCAATTATTTACAATAATATGCCGGGTGAACTTTTGATGAGCATTGAAGATGAAGATTCAATTCCATCATATTCAATAAGTATGGACGATGGAAAGTTTTTACTTTCAAACACGGACAGAGCTCTCGATATTGAAGAAGGGGAAAAAATTCTTAAAAATTCAAATGCGGGTAAAATAAGCAGTTATTCCAATTGGGGTTTAACAGCAGACGGAGAGTTAAAACCTGATTTGGCAGCTCCGGGCTCAAATATCTATTCTGCAGACAACAATGACGGATTTGTTACCAAAACGGGCACATCTATGGCGGCACCACATGTTTCCGGTGCGGTTGCAGTATTGTCGCAGGCAATTGATAAAAATCCTATTTTCAAAAATATAAATTTATATGAAAAGTCCGATTTGATAAAAACTCTTTTGATGAATTCGGCTGAGCCTCAAACAGACTCAAATACAAATGCGAATGTCTCGCCGAGAAAACAAGGGGCCGGACTTATCAATGTTAAAAGAGCTTTGGATTTGGATTTTACAGTTTTGGATAGCAAGACAAACAAAGCTTCAGTTTTTGAAAAAAATGTGGGCAGCGAATTAAATGTAAAATTAAAAGTTAAGAACTTCAGTAATAGAGATAAATATCTCAAAGCATCTTATGTATTTTCAATCGATGACCACGACGGCAAGAAAAATTTGATGAGACCAAAGGAGTTGTTTGCTGAAGATTCGGAAAAAGAATATTTTGTCGGTGCAAACAGCGAGGCTATAATTGATTTAAACATAACTTTTAAAAATACGGAAACGCTTGAAAGTTTTTCAAACGGAGCATTTATCGAAGGGTATATAAGTTTAAATGATGGAGAAAAATCGGCGACACTACCTGTGGTGACGTTTAAAGGAGATTTTGATTCGTATCCTGTTGTAGAAAAATCTATTTATAAAATGGACTTTGATAATGAACTTCCTATGTATTGGAATTTAAATCCTAGAGTAAATAAATGGCATAAATTTATGACTCATATTGAAACAGATTTGAACGGAGAGTCTGTAATAGCCGGGATGGAGAATTTCAAAGAAGTGGATGAGGGAAAGAAGAACGGTGAAATTGTAAAACCTGTTTTTTCTAAGAGATTATATTTTTCTCCGAATGGAGATGGAAACTGTGACAAGTTAAATCTTATTGCGGTTGTCACAAAGACAGCAAATTTTAAGGTAATAATTAAAAATTCCGCAGATGAAATCGTATATGAAAAAGAGCTTCCGGAGTATTCTTATAAAAATATTTCAAATTGGGCGGACAATCCGCAACTTGACAAGAGAAGTCTCGGATACACGGCTATAGATGAAATAAATATAAATAAATTTGAAAATGGAGATTATGTACTTGAACTTGAGGGTGTCGGAGTTTCAGAAGGTTCTATAAAGAAAGTTGAAAATTTTGAGTTTTCAATAGATAAAAATGCACCTGAGATAGTTAATATTAACAAAGAAGAAAATGTTGTCAGATTTGAGGTAAAGGATGAATCTGATGTAGATGTATTCGTCAAATACAAAAAACAAGACGGAACCTATGCTCCTTATCCTGAATATCCGGATTGGGTACAACCGAAATATGTGGATGTTTTTGAAAAGATAAATGACATAGATGGTATTTACACAATAAATAAAAATGAAATTCCCGAAAATGCGACAATAACTGTAATAGATAAGGCGAAAAACGAATTCTCAGAGAGTTTGGACAATTTATTGACGGATGAAAAACTTTTTGATGTAAAAATTATAGCATTGACAAAAGACGGCGAACAAGTTCCTTTGAAGTATGAAGTCCAGAATGATATAAAGCAAGTTATGCCAAACCCGACAAAATTAAAAGCGGGAACATATTATTTGATGAATATTGAAGCGCCTATGGAATATAAATTTGTAAATTCAAAACCGGAACTTGAATATAGGAGGATTGAATTTACCGTAGGCGAAGGTTTAGAAAACAAAGTTGAACTTGTTTATGAAAAACAAAATATCGGAAAACGATTGGTTCTTTTAAATGGCTCGGGACTTATTTCATACAATGATTTTAAAGTCATTGCAGAAAATAAAGCCGGAGAAAAATATGAACTCAAACCGGAAGTTCCGAACACGCCACAGTTTTATTTGAAAGCTCCGTATGGAGAATATAAGCTAAGAGTTGAATTTACAAATAAAGCAATTGAGTCCAAATACAACTGCTATTTCTCACAAGACAATATTTTGATTGACAGTCCGAGTTCGAATTCGTATATCGATTTGTATTTCAAAGAAACCAAATACTCGTTGGAACCTGTTACCGAAGGTTATGAAGGCAAGGTGGATTATGTCGGATTAAATTTATTGACGGGACTTGTCAGCGATGTTAGGGAAATCGGTATGGGAAAAATTGAAGTTGCTCCTAAAATTGTACCTGAAGGATATTATGTAATTCCGGGAATGACCACAGTTATTGTTGACGAAAAAAATCCGGTGGCAAAACCTGTGTTTAAATTTGTAAAAGATGATGGAAAAAGATTTGAACTTGTTATAAATGACGATGCGGAGCAAAAAGGTATTAATGCCAAATATATGGTCTATAATTTCAACGAAAGATATAATGTTAAAGAAGGTGCATTTGAACAAGAATACACTCCGGGAATGAAGTTAAAACCGGGATTTTATATCGTTGAGGCTATTCAAACTGAAGAAGATAATGAAATAGTTGAAGGCGCAGAAGCGTTGGAACCGGATCCTTTTTATAATCTCAATGAAAAAGTTGTAGAATTTTATGAAGAGGGAAAGAAAGAGATAGCTTTCACATGGTTTAAAAAAGGCGAAGAAGGACATATTACAAGATATTCAAGAGATATTAATGTTAATATGCCGGACGGATATATTAAAGATAATTTAGTGTTGGAATTTGAAAAAAATAATGAAACGGGCGACAATGTAAAATTTGAGCATATTTATAAATTTGATGACGATTCTACAAAGAGTATTCTTCTTGAAGAAGGTCAATACAAAGTAAGTATAAAAGATAAATTGGATTTATACGAATATTCTGATATCGAAAATATTTGGGTATTCGGACCGGGGGGAAACCCTATAAGTATTGATATAAGGCTTAAAGATGACGCTCCTATAAAAGAAGTTCAAGTTAAATTTAACGATTCAAAGGGAGAAATTAAGTCTATAAGCTATAGAATAAATGGGGTTTTGTACAACACATCCAACATAAAACTTCCAATCGGACAATATGAGGTGGAAATTGTTTCACCGAAATCATATTCAGATAAGCTTATTTCAAACAAATTTGTAGTAGATGAAAATACTTTAGCTGTAGATCTGAAAGTGAGTGATGTATTAAACGGGAATATTGAAATAACAACAGAGTTTGAAGGCATGGAAAAAGAAAAAGTAGAATATACTTTAGACAATGTTCCAATCGAAGATAATACAGAATTGCAAGATTTGCCATTCGGTAGCTATGTAATCGGATTTGAGACAGACGCAGACAATGAAATTTTATATAAAGGCGAAAAGGTTAAATCTATCAGTATTAGTATTGATAGAGAAAATCCTGACATTGTAGTTCCAATTGTAATAAGAAAAAATAAGAAAAGTATTGACGTTTCAAAATTGTTGGAGTTGATTGAAGAAGCTGAAAAAATAAAGACTACAAAAAGATTTACAAACAGTGAAGAAATTTATAGAAACAATTTTACAGTTGCACTTGACAACGCAAAGAAAGTTCTTGAGTCCGATTACACACCGAATGATGTGAAAAAAGCAACAGATAATTTGGAACTTGCAATAGAACTTTTATCCGGAGAATACAATACGGAGCTTGTAAATGAGCTTAAAAAGTATATTGCAGACTATAACAATTTTAAAAATAGTGACAAGTATAGAAAGTTGTCCAATGAAGACAAGAATAGATATGAAAAGCTTATTTCAGCAGGACAAAATCTTTTAAATGTTAGATTTAGCGAATCGGAAATAAAAGAAGTTTTGGACGGTATAAATTCTATTGTTAACAAGGAAATACCTAACCCAAATCCAAATCCAAATCCAAGTCCGGACCCTATTCCGGAATACAGACCGGAACCGGGTCCAAGAGTTCCTCGTTATAGAAATAAAAAACAAACAGATGTTGTTAAAAACGCGGAAAAAGATAAAAAGAAAAATTCTGCTGAAGAAAAGAACGAAATATCTTTTACAATCGACAACCAGAAGTTTGTGATGAACAATGAAAGACTTGAAATGGACGTTGAACCATTTATAAAGAACGATAGAATTATGGTGCCTATAAGATTTGTCGGAGTTGCTCTCGGATATGAAGTTTTATGGGATCAAAAAACTCAAACTGCCATTTTGACAAAGGGTGAAAACATCATTAAAATTCCGATGTTTGGAAAAGAATTTACAGTAAATGGCAAGAAATTCATGTCGGATGCGGAACCGGTTGTTGTTAAAGATAGAATATTTTTATCTCTTTCAAATATCGGTAAAGCTTTAGGATTAGTTGAAGGAAAAGATATTGTCTGGTATCCTGAAACAAAAACGGCAAAATTTATAATTACAAAATAAATAATTTATGGTAATTTAAAAGGCTTATGGATAAATCCATAAGTCTTTTTGTTTTATCTTACAAAAAAACCGCAATATGCAATCGCATACTGCGGTAAATTTTAAAACATATTTTCAAAGAGCGAGATTAGCCATTTGTTATTCTTTTTTATAAATCGAACGGTTGAGACGTCGGAGTCCTTGTATTCTTCGCCCATCATTTTGTATTCCATTTTCATTTCAAAGTCCGCCCAGGCTTCTTTTTTGTCGTCGGAGAATTGGAGTGTTCCCGGGACGATGTCAACGTCAACGTCTATGTCAACCATTGTGTCCTTCAAATTTTTTAGAGCGTTTAGAGATCTCATATCCCCGTCGCTGATTATTCGCTCGAGAGAATCCGAATCATAAACTGTGTATTTTGCCATTTTCTTTATATCAAAATCAAAAAGTGCATCTACAAAGTCGTCGACTATTTCTTCCGCTTTTGATTCGGTGAGTTTTCCACCGCCGAAAATGCAGGAGCCCATTTTGAACAATACAAATATTAGGAGCAGTCCTAAAACTCCGAGAGCTACATATTGGATGATTTTTTGTTTTGACGGTTTCTTTATAGCCGCTCCGATTTTACCGTCGCCGCTACCAACGTTTACATTGTCGCCAAAAGCATATCCGCAAGTTGTGCAGAATTTTGCATCTTTTTTGCATTTTGCGCCGCATTTCGGGCAAACTTTAAATTCGCTTGTCTCTTCGATTTTTTCTCCGCAGTTCGTGCAGAATTTTGCACCGTTCGGGAGTTCTTGTCCGCATTTTTTACAAATCATAGTATTCTCCTTTCATATAAATTAATTATAACACAATATTGAAAACTTTTCAATATATATTAGCACGATATATTATTACATTATAAAATATGATATAATCTATATGAGGTGCAGTATGAATAAGATTTCAATGAAAAAATTAATAACCATACTAATGGCAAGCTTTATTGTAAAAGTCATTCTATATATTACTATTTTAAAAATAGATTTTATTCCAATTATAAATAATGTAATTACGGTTTTTATTTTTGCGCTCCTTCCGATTTTAGATGCAATCATAATAGGCTATATGATTAACGAATTCAAGCGAATGTATTTAAAAATTATTTTTGCAATTGTCGCAATTCTACTTGTTCTTTCGGTGCCATATTTGGGATTTTTCGGGCTTTTAAGCTTAAAAGAGCCGCAAGGGAACTTTTATTTAGACGATTCCAAGTATTATATTTTTGACATAGGAATTTCAAATCATATATATGAATTTTACGAGGTTAAAGATAAGATTTTCATGAAAAAAATTCAGGAACAAGATGTTCCTGAAAAGTTTAGAGATTATTTAAAAATCGAGGACGAAAAATCCCGCGAAATAATTGAAAGCATTATAAAAATTTACGAATAAATTTTATTCCATAACTTTTTTAAACACTTCACCGATTTTTTCGTCTATGACAAGATCGGCGTCGCGGTCGGCGATTGTCGGCGTCATATTTATCACCACAAGGTGTTTACCTCTGAAGTAGTTTATAAAACTTGCGGCAGGGTAGACAACGAGGCTTGTGCCGCCGATTATAAGAGTGTCCGCCTTACTTATGGAGTCGATTGCGCCGAACATCATGTCGTTTGGAAGCGCTTCTTCATAAAGCACGACGTCAGGTTTTATGACACCGCCGCAGTCGCAAAACGGAATGCCGCCTTCGTAGTATTTTTTGAGCGCGTCTTCGAGACTGTAAAACTTGTGGCACTTTTCACAGTAATTTCTGTGAACGGAGCCGTGAAGTTCATAAACGGTTTTACTTCCCGCAATTTGGTGCAGTCCGTCTATGTTTTGAGTGACGACGGCTTTAACTTTTCCTTCGTCTTCGAGCTTTGCAAGCGCAGTGTGCGCAGCGTTCGGCTTTGCATCCGGAAAGACCATATTGTTGAAGTAGAATTCAAAAAACTCTTTTGGAATTTTTTTGTAGTATGTGTGGCTCACGACTTGTTCGGGCGCAAGATTTGAGTTTAATATTTTCGAAAAAACTCCGTTGCTGCTTCTGAAGTCCGGAATGCCCGACTCTGTCGAAACGCCGGCTCCTCCGAAGAAAACTATGTTTTTGGACTCATCTATAATCTTTTTTAATTCATCAATTTTATTCATGATATCTCCTTTCTATATTTGTAAAAAATATGCTATAATGTAATTACAAAGGGGGATTTATTATGTCAGATTTTAAAGGTGGTCTTTTGGACTATGTTTTAAGAATTATTGTCGGCTCGCTTTTGACAATTGTAACTTTCGGGATAATGTATCCGTGGTCGCTTTGTCTTGTATACAAGTGGCAAATCAACAACACGTATATCGACGGACA
Organism: uncultured Eubacteriales bacterium; assembly: GCA_900540185.1. Classification (GTDB taxonomy): domain Bacteria; phylum Bacillota; class Clostridia; order Tissierellales; family Peptoniphilaceae; genus Ezakiella. The sequence continues at coordinate 21,908 of UQFH01000009.1, read as the reverse complement.
CAAACTCGAATTCAACGGTACCGCAACCGGGCTTTTCGGAAATTGGATTAAATGGTGGTTCTTCACATTAATCACATTCGGCATCTACGGATTTTGGGTATTTATAAAACTCCGTCAATGGAAAATAAGACACACAACAATGGTAAGCTAAAGGCTTGCCTTTTTTATTTTACTTGATTTTTGTCGTCGAGATTTACCTTGATGAGCTTAAGCATTAGCCCCTTCATCTTCCAAATCTCGCGCAGATTGTATTTGAGCTTCGAGCCCCAGTTTGAGGTCGTGATGACGTCGCCTTTTGCGCCGGTTATTGTGACCCAATGATACGAAAGCTCCTTGTTTCGGTTGTTGTAGTTAAGCATTATAATAAAACCGCCGCTTCTAATCACATTATTTACATACCATCTGAATCCCTCATATGTATAGGGGTTGAAAATTTCCGTGGAAAGCGGAAGTTCATATAAAAGTGCAATTTCATTGAGTGCATTTTCGAGTCTCTTTGCGCTGTATATGCCGGCGGGAGAGGGCTTTATAATATCGTATGCGAGCTTTAAAATCTCGCAATATTCAGCGTCGCTGTAGTAATAAACAACATTTGAAATTGCGGCAAGACCGCATGCGCGATTTCTGAAAAACTCATTGACGCCGAAACTCTTGAGCCATTCTTGATGACCTCCATAATATTCCATTCCATTGTAAATAACATTAAAATTTCCTCTCATAACTTGCCTCCGCCTTTAATATACCCATTTTACGACACAATTATTGCAACAAAAAAACGGAGATTTCTCTCCGCTTAATTTTATAGTGATTGTGCAGCTGTTAAATACGAAAGTGCAACCACATCTTCGGTTGAGCAACCTCTTGAAAGGTCGTTTACCGGAGAATTGAGTCCTTGAAGAATAGGTCCGATTGCTTCGAATCCGCCCATTCTTTGAGCAATTTTGTATCCGATGTTTCCGGCTTCGAGGCTCGGGAAAACAAATACATTTGCGTGTCCTGCAACAGGTGAACCCTTTGCCTTTGTTTCGCCGACTTTCGGAACAAATGCTGCGTCAAATTGAAGTTCGCCGTCGACCACAAGTTCAGGTGCTTGTTCTTTGATAAGTTTCAAAGCGTTTGCAACCTTGTCGACTTCTTCGGATGAAGCACTGCCCTTTGTTGAGAATGAAAGAAGAGCAATTTTCGGTTCGTCGATTCCGAAAGATTTTGCAGTGTCGTATGAAATAATAGCATTTTCAGCGATATCTTCAGATGTCGGAGCGATATTTATTGCGCAGTCCGTGAAAATATATCTTTCTGTTCCCTTCATCATAACGAAAACGCCGCTTGTCTTTTTATACGGTTTTTTCATTTTGATAATTTGAAGAGCAGGTCTGACAGTGTTTGCTGTGCTGTGGCATGCTCCGGAAACAAGTCCGCTTGCCTTTTTCATATAAACGAGCATTGTGCCGAAATAGTTTTTATCTTCCAAAACCAATTTCTTTGCGCCTTCCGCATCGATCTTTCCTTTTCTTCTTTCTACAAAAGCATCGACCATTTCAGTGATGTCATAGTCGTTAACATTGATTGTTGTGACGCCTTCGATTTCTTCTCCGTCCGTCAAAACAATCGGCTCGATGATGCCTTCTTTTTTAAGAATTTTTGCAGCTTCTCTGACTCTTTCGTCTTCGCCTTCAGGCAAAATGATTGAAGCATTTTTGCCTTCGAGCTTTTTCTTTAGTTCGTCAATTAGCATTTTTTACCTTCCTTTTTTTCCGGTGATCAAATTTATGATTGCGATGAGTATGCATGCACCAAGAACGCCTGCAAGTAAGTCATAAATGACTCCGCCTTCCGACTTTGAGATAATCATGCCTAGGATCCATCTTCCGATGGCTCCGCCCAAAATACCTGCGATGATATTTTTTAGCCATCCCATTTCAGCATTCTTATTCATAAATATTGATGCAAGCCATCCTGCAAGTGCACCGATTATAATTGAATAAATCATATTTAGTACCTCCTCACTTTTTTATACCCTTTTCACATTTCTTTAAACAATTTTTAGTCAGATGTGTCGGCTAAGATTTTAGAAGAACGGAGATTTTTTAAAGATTTTTATTTTCGGTTTGTCGAAAAATTGAATTGCGTCTTCCGTAATTACTTCGCCCGGAAGAATTAGTGGAATTCCCGGCGGATACGGCATGATGTAGTCGACTGAAACCTTTCCGATAGCATCTTCGACGTCTTCCAAATAGAAGTCCGCATCAAGCGCATCGCAGATGTCCAGTTGCACTTCTGGGATTTGAATCTTTGGCGGATTTTGCACCACCGGATGCGGTTCGATTTCTGCGGCTGCTTCCTTTAAAGCTTGTACGAGTTCGTGATAGTCGGATTCAATATTACCTATGCCCGCATAGAAGTCGATGTGCATTTCGTCGCACATTTCGGAGTCCATATCCTTTTTGTCAAAGAGATATTTTGCAAACTCACGTCCGTTTATGAGTTTCGACGTGTCCACAATAATCTTCAGCGGATCTTTGCAAGGGTCTTTAAGACAGCTGAGTCCCGGGATTTTATTAATCTCGTCGGCTGCTTCATTTGCCCATCTTATATTATCTTCCAAAACTTCCTTTCCGCCTTCGGTCATAAATGCGGCGGAGAGCTCGTTTGAAAGGGTTATTAAATAGTTCGGAGATGTCGTTTGGTAAGTTGTGATACATCTCATAAGTTCTTCTGTGTCAACTCTGTTGGAGCAAACGTGAATCATATTTGCGCTTGTGAGGCCCAAAAGCGTTTTGTGTGTTGAGTGAACGACGATGTCTGCTCCCGCATGAACTGCAGAAAGAGGTAGATTGTCGCTGAAAGGGAAGTGTGCGCCGTGTGCTTCGTCAACGATTAGAAGGACGCCGTGTTTGTTGCAGATATCCACGATTTTTTGAATGTCGGTCGTGTATCCGAAGAACGTCGGATTTGTCACGATGACGAGTTTCGGGTCGGTTTCAATAATTCTTTTTTCAACTTCTTCCGGCGTTACATTTCTGTCGACAGTGTCCTTTACCTCCGGCAAAATGTAGTCGAGCTCGAGCCTTCTTATTGCGGCTGCTCTGTAAACGCAGACGTGACAGTTTCTCGAAACCAAAATCTTGTCGCCCGGAAGGGTCAAGGCTGTAACTGCTGCAATCATCGCACCGCTTGTACCGTTGATGGTATAGTAAGTCTTTTTTGCACCGAAAATTTCGGCGGCTCTTTCCTGTGAGCGCATAATGATGTCAACAGGGTTGTTTAAATTATCTGTGTCATATGTTTCCGTTGTGTCGGCGGAAAGGTTAAGTCCTTTTAAATAACCGAAATCGCGTCCTTTGTGCCCTGGCATAACGAACCAATTTCTCTTTCTTTGTGATTTTGCAATTAAGCAATTTAGTAGTTCTTTTTTCATACAAACCTCCAATAAAAATTAAGACAAAAATAGCAGGACAATCCGGCCAATTTCTCTTCGGGTGGAAAAGTATCCTGCTTTAGAATCGTTCAAGCTCATTTTTCTTATATAGTTCACGATAAAAAATGGTAAGCATTGCAATGAATATTACACAAATCATTGCATAGTAAATAAATTCAGTTTTCGCCTTCGCCTTTAAAAAATAGCTGTTAACGATTTGCACGAGCTGCAGCAAAAACAAGCAAAGTGCGTAGTGTTGAAAATGTGCGTTTCTCTTGTAATATGAGTCTACCATGAGAATGAGCGAAATATAAAGTCCGCAAATTATAGACGGAATGACTCTGAGTCTTGGAAGTAAAAGCCCCGGCACATCTTTTGCGTAGTCGTTTTGAGGGAGTGCAACCAAAATAATTGAAAGCACAGTCAAAATCCAAACCACATTTTGTTGATTTTGATATCTCTTTTTGTTGAAATATGCAATATACATATAATAACTGAGAACATTCACAATCACAAAGAAAAGTGCGACCAAAAATCTGCTTATTCCAAGGACTAAAGGCAGCGCCTCATTTGGGGAAAAATAATTGTAAGCTCTCACAATAAACGCCTGTCCCGTGATAATTATTCCGATGACCGCAAGCACGCCTAAAATATAGCAGAACCTGCTCCAACCGGACTTTCTGAAAAAGTAGTTCGCCATATACGACAAAATACCCAAATAAAACAGGACAAATATTATTTTAAGAACTAAAAATAAAGTCGTCATAACCCACCTCAGGTACTCGGATATCCACAATCATCTTCAACTTTGCAGACACCTTATCTTTTACTTGGTTTAAATAATCATTTTCACCAATTAGGAAAAATGCTCCCCCGGCACCGCTCATTCTGAAGTTTTTATCAATATCTTGAAGGTGAAAATAAAAATCGCGCACCTTCGGATAATTTCTTAAAACCGGAAGAATAAGTGTGTTCGGTTCGTCTGAATCAAAATCAGATGGCTCCAAAAGAGTATAAATATTTTTAGAAATAACAGGTTCATCCATAACGACAAGCGCCTTTTTAAAAATGCCGTCGATTGCTTTTAGCTCGTCGCCTCTATTTGTTGCGAGTGCAAGCTTTCCGTCGATGAAAAAGGGAACGTCCATCCCGATTTCGGAGGCGATATTTAAAAGAGTTTTTCTCTCGAGTTTAAGATTGAAAAAATCATTAAGCCCCTTCAGAGTTTCGGCGGCATCGGACGAACCCGTCCCCATGCCCGAACCGATTGGGGTCATTTTTTTTAGCTCGATTGAAACACTCGGAACATACACATGTTCACGCAGCTTTAATAGTGTCTTCTCCACAAGATTCGGACCGGTTGAAACCATATTTGAAGTAAAACTGTCGGAAGCGCTCTTTGAAATAAAAATCTCGTCTCCGAAGTCGAACTCGCTCATAATTGTTTTTATATCATGGTAACCGTCATCTCTTTTTGAAATCACTTTTAAAAACAGATTTAGTTTTGAACTTGTCTTTATCTTCATATATTAATACCTTCTTAATATTATATCAAATTTTTCATATTTTTGCAAAAAAAAGAATCGAAAAATTAATTTCGATTCCATGAATATAAACTCTATCTAAATTGAGCCAAGTCCGTTATTAATGCAACTTGCACATGCGACACATCCGATAAATCTTGCGCTTGTAAGAGCGATGCCCACAATAGAGATTACGAGTGCCGGAGTGGTGAGTTCATTTTTGCTGTTAAAGAATGCAATGATTGCAACAACGAGTGCAATTGCAGCAAGCACAAACGGAACAAATCTTGTGTCTTCGGCGAAATACCATAAAATGGAAGCTATGCCGAGCACAATTGAAACAATTGACATAACTTTATTATCTCTGTTCATATTATACCTCCTATAAAATATTATTACCCTAAAATAAATAAATTCAATCAAAAACCCGAGCATAAACTCGGGTAGTAATTATCTGAACAAACTGTCAGGCGTGCTTGCAGGTAAAATAAAAACTTTAACTTTTCTTCTTCCGAATTGGAAACATTCCCAAACAGTATCCATAAATAAATCGATTCTCATTCCTTTGATTGCGCCGCCTGTGTCTTCGGCAATTGCGTAACCGTAGTCCGGATAATTCGGGTCGAGACTCTTTACATACAGCTTTGTGCCGAGAGGGATGACCCTTCTGTCGACAGCAACTGTGCCGCGTCTTGCTCTTGTGCCCGATGCGGTGATGCCGTAGCCCCTTTGTCCCGGTCTTTTTCCGGTTGAAAGTGGACCTGCTTCATATGCGGTCGCATTCATAACATAACTTCTTGAAGCGCTTCTTGTAATCGCTTCGACGCCCTTCATCGGCACCTTGACAATCTTGTCGATCGGCTCTTTTAGAACCTCTTCCTTGACAACGATGCTCGACTTTAAAACGCCGTTTACATATCTTTCTTTTTTGAAAACCTTGTTCAAACCGTTTACGCCTTCCCTAAGCACAACATCTTCTTTTTGCGCCGGGTCGGTCGAATTTTGCTCCAAAACTTCAAAAGGCTTTTCATTCAAAGCTTCGGTAATCTTTTGAACGGTTCTGAAAACTGTAATCTTTCCATCTTGAGGCATTTGGTCTTCAGAAGGCAAAACAAAATCGTCTTTGCCGAGCTTTATTCCAAGATACTTCATAATTGCACCGACATTTTTGTTCGGCACCTTGACTGTCTTTTTCGTCTCTCCGTCAATAAGATTTATTTCGATAAGCGCCTCCGTGCTTACCGTTCCTGTTTTGTCGTCGATTTTTGTAATTCTATAATCGGGAAAATTCTTCTTAAAATAAGATTTAAGTTCGTCTTCTCCTTTCAAATCAACTTTGTTTTCTTTGCCATTCACGGTAATATTATAACTTTTAGCATCTGCTTTTATTGCGGAGAAAAAAATCATAAGGCATACCAGAATGCCATATAAAAATTTACGAGTCATAACTCCTCCTTACTTTTATACCTACAACAAAAATATTTTACCATTTTTTTACACACGTGTCAAATCAAGTGCAATTAAACTTCTTCAAAACAAAAAAGACCCACATAAATGTGAGTCTTAAAATTCAGAAACTATCTGAAAATAATACTTGAAATCATCTTCAGCATTTCGTGGACAGTTGCATTTTCTTCAAAGTCCATATCCTTGAAATCGCCCGAAAGCATAACCATAAGCGCCGGATATGCCTTTTCTTTTGCCTTTATATCTTCATTAAAAACGTCAGTTCTTATGTCCTCAGGTTTTAATGAAAGTTTTTTAAGGACCAATGCTTTTGAAATAGTTTCGCGTGAAACAGGTGCATCGAGAGTTTCTTTGTCGAAAATCTTTAAATCCTTAAATCTCTTCATCATCGCATCCGTATTTTCGTTCATATTTTCATAGAAAAGATACGAAAGATTGTAGAGAAGATCTCTGTATGTCGCAGTGTCGTCGTATGCCTTGTCGTCGAGAACGCCGAAACCTGAAATGACGGCGTCTTTAACTTCTGCGTCGTCCTCTTCGCCCTTCGGAGAAGTCAAATACTTTTCGTCGTCAGATCCGATTTTGCCGTCGGTTGCGCGAACCTTTTGAGATCTCATACCCGTGTCGATTGCATAAACAAGTCTCGTTTCCTTTATGTTTTCTCTGTTTTCATCAATTACAGGCAAAACATAAAGTCTGCATCCGAATCTTTCTTTCAGTCTGTCGAAAGCATCGTCGCTTGAAATCTTCTTGTCTTCGTGCTCAATGTCGCCCCAAATTCTCGTCAAAGAATAATTTGAAAGTCCGTCGGCGTTAAATGCGAGATAAATTGAATCGTCCGGCACATAATAATCTCCGAACTTTCTCATAAAATGCTTACTTATACGATAGCCTTCATCATCGTCGTCGTCATCATCAAGAATTTCTTTGTACTCATCAAAGAACGGCAACTCATTTTTAATCTTTTCTACCCAAGGTGCAACTTTTGACTCGTCGGCTTTTCTTCCTTCGTTTCTGCCGTCCGAAGTATAGAATTGAGTAGGAATTAAATCGTCAGCCTTGATTGTTGCATTTGCAAAATAATAATTTTGACCCTTATTGTTGTCTCTAAAGTTAAAACTGTAATCGTAAAAATCGGTTCCATAAATCGAATTTAAATTTCCGGAGCGCAATTTTTTCTTGTCGAGATTAAAAAACGAAATAGCTTTTTCAAGTGCTTCTTCTTTTGTCTTCAGATTTTTAATCTTATCCTTTTCCTTAATTTCGACTTCGCTCATCGAACTTTTTTCGACTTCGGCGCTTGCGTCCTTTGTGTTTCCGCCGTATAGCGCCATCCAATAGTCATACTTGACCTTTGAAAAATCCTTCGCATCGACGATGAGGCGTCTGTTCCAAGTGTAATATGGAACATACTTTTCGTCAAAGGACTTCAGCAAATCAAGTCTTGCAGGATAAGCCTTTTTTATAGCTTCAAAAGCTTCGCCTTCGCCCTTAATTCCCGAAACGTCGACTTTCGCATCATATCTCAAAAACGCTTGCATCAAATCGGTCGAATCGACATTGTAGCAATTGCCGTCTTCCTTATTCAAATAAATTTGAACGACTGCACCGTAAACGCGTACACCGTTTGAATAAAGTCTGTATGTCAAACAATAATTTGAATCTGCGACTTCCAAATTTTCAAACTTGAGCTCGCTCTTCGGATAAAGCTTCTTCACGAGCGCATCCGCCGTCTTTATTGCGTCTTCCCTCGAAACGAGAGTCCTGTTGAATCTCTTGTAATCGTCAAGATTTTTACGGTAATTCAAAACATTTTCGTTAAAATCGAAAGTAATCCTTTCGCTCATGCTGTAATCGTCTGTCATATTCCAATTTATGGAAATAAAATTGTCGCCTACACTGCTGTTTACCTCGTCGTAATCCATACTTACGCCGAAAATCTCTCTCGCTCTAATAACATATTTTGAAATATCTACATTCTCATCTTCCGTCGGAGCTGCAGCCTTTGCAAAAGTTGCAAACGATGAAAACACCATAAGTATTGAAATAATAATTGATAAAACTTTCATAAAAACTTCCTCCTTACTAATATATTATACCCACAATTCAATCATTTTAAATAATAATAAATAAAACTTGAAAAAAGAGTGCGAAAAAATGTATAATAGGAATAGAATAAAAAATCAGAGGAGGAAAAATGAGCGTAATAATACTTGACTTCAAAGGACAATATTCGCAACTCATCGCACGAAGAGTAAGAGACCTCGGCGTCTTCAGCAAAATATTGCCCGGCGATTCATCAATTGATGAAATAAAAAATGAAAAACCGGAAGCAATAATACTAACCGGCGGTCCGGACAGCGTCTACGAAAAAGATGCAATACACCCAGACGAAAAACTTTTCGAAATCGGAGTGCCGATTCTAGGAATCTGCTATGGAGCGCAACTCATGAGCTACATGCTCGGAGGAAACGTACAAAAAGCGGACCCGTCCGAAGCGGAATATGGAAAAGCAATTGCAAACTACGAAGACTCGCCACTCTTTGACGGACTTAAGTCCGGAGCAGTTTGGATGAGCCACACCGACTTCATCGACAAACTTCCTGAAGGATTTAAACCAATTGCAAAGACAAAAAACTGCAACACAGCAGCTATTGCAGACGAATCGAGAAAACTCTATGCAACCCAATTCCACCCGGAAGTAAATAACACAGAACATCAACAGGAAATATTTAAAAACTTCCTGTTTAAAATAGCGAAAATCACCCCGAACTGGTCGAGCGAAGACTTCATTGAAAAATCCATCAAAGAAATACAAGAACAAATCGGTGACGGAAACGCAATTTTGGGCCTTTCGGGCGGAGTTGACTCATCCGTCGCAGCGGCGCTTGTAAGTAAAGCAATCGGCGACCGCTTGACATGCATATTTGTCGACCACGGACTTCTAAGAATGAACGAAGCTGAAGAAGTTGAAAAAGTATTTAAAGAAAAATTTAACGTAAAATTCAAAAAAATAGATGCAAAAGACAGATTCCTTGAAAAACTTAAAGGCGTAACGGAACCTGAAAAAAAGAGAAAAATCATCGGCGAAGAATTTATTCGCGTATTTGAAGATGCGAAAAAAGATGCAAAAGATGCAAAATTCCTCGTACAAGGAACAATCTACCCTGACGTTGTTGAAAGCGGCCTCAAAAAAGGCGACGTGATAAAATCGCACCACAACGTCGGCGGGCTTCCTGAAGACGTTGACTTCGAACTTGTCGAACCTCTAAGAATGCTCTTTAAAGACGAAGTGAGAACAGTCGGAAGACTCTTGGGACTTCCTGACCACATGGTCGACCGCCACCCGTTCCCTGGACCGGGCCTCGCAATAAGAGTCATCGGAGAAATCACGGAAGAAAGACTCGACATCTTAAGAAGAGTCGACAAAATCTACATCGACATGCTCCACGAATACAACCTCTACGGAAAAATCTGGCAAGCATTCGCCGTCCTTCCCGACATCAAAACCGTCGGAGTCCAAGGCGACAAGAGAACCTACTCCTACCTCGCCGCCATCCGTGCTGTAAGAACGACCGACGCCATGACCGCCGACGCCTACCCGTTCGACCCTGAATTCCTCGACGAAGCACAACGAAGAATCATCAACGGCGTCCCTGAAGTTAATAGGGTGGTGTATGATATTACCAGTAAGCCGCCGGGAACCATAGAATGGGAATAAATTTGCGGTCTAAATGGCGGATTAAACTTGATTCGTCGCCTCACAACCTCGACGTACTAATTGTACGACTCGGCTGCGAGGCTCCTCATCGGCGTCTAATCCATCCATTTATTTCCGCAAATTAGACAACATTGCGGAATTAGACAAAGAGTTATAATGATTTAGTCACTGCGGCGTAGGTATGACTACGCCTCACTCCTAAACATTCTGCACTTCGCGAAATAATTCCGTTTTCGAAGCCCTAGCCCAAGAGACAAGTCCGCAAGGACGCCGGCGATTGGCTAGCAGGTCTCGTGTCAGAGATTCCAAAGAGAGCGAGTGATAACGATGCTCGATTGGTGAATTTTACGGCATCTCGCAAATTAGACAGCGTGAACGGGAGATAAAAAGAACATTTATAAAAAACATAGATTGAATAATAGTTCCAAGTGGTTAACATTTGGACAAAAACTCAGACCGTAGTTTTAAGCTGCGGTCTTTTTGCCTACATATTACGAGGATTAATTTATTTTGACATCTCCAAAGGCTACTTTTAAATGTAACAAATAACATGAACCAGATCGCAAAAGCAATTGATACAACGGGAGTAATTTATAAGAAAGATATTGACTATATGAGAGAAAAAATAGAAAAATTGGCAAAAGAAATATGGGATATACATTACCTGTTGTTAAAAAAACTAAATAGAATTTAGCCAAAACAAATCTTAGACCTGTAAGAAGTTTTAAAAATATGATATAATATAATTAATTGAAATACCGATTTCTAAAATTACAAGGGAGAGAAATTTATGCAAAACTTTGGGAAAATTATTTTTAAAATAGACCAGGTTTTAGAAGAAAAAAATATAAGCAAAAACAAATTAGAAAAAGAAGCAAACCTTCAAAGGACGCAACTTAATTCTTATTGTAATAACAAGGTTAAAAGAATTGATTTAGAAACTTTAGCAAAGATTTGTTGTGTTCTTGAGTGTAAGGTTGAAGATATTATGGATTATGTAAGGTAACAAATGAATAGATACGAAATAATTCAAAAAAAGGTGACATGTATCAGATTGGCAATACTGAATCAGGAGAATTTAGTTATGTTCAATCACTTAGAACTGCTGAGAAAAATATAAAAGATTACCAAAAAGGAGACACAGATACAAACCATCAATACTTAGATATAAGATTTGAAAATGATAGATTAGTTATATTAGTATAAACAAAAAATAAAAATAAGGATTGAATGATTTTTACAGCAAATTTATAAAAATGATTTAGAAAAAATATTACAATAAAAATCAAGTGAGGGATAAATATGAAATACACACCACTGAATTTTGAAATGAAAGATGGTAGGATTTGCCGAATTAGAGAAATTCAAGTAAAAGATGCTGCAGAAACTATTGAATATTTGAAAACCGTTATGGGAGAATCTAACTTTTTATACTCCTATCCAGAAGAAATAACTCTGACTGTTGAACAGGAAGAGAAGATGATAAAAAATTTTAATGAATCTGGGGACATTCTTATGATTATAGCAGAGTTTGATGGAAGACTGATTGCGAGTGCTCAGATTTCAAGATTTAAAAAAATGAAAATGCGTCATCGAGGAAATGTCGCTGTTACAGTACTGAAAGAATTTTGTAACTTAGGAATAGGAAAGAAGATGCTCCTTTGTCTTGAAGACTATGCTAAGGAATGGGCCCTTACCCAAATTGAACTGGACTATTTCTCAGGTAATAAAAGAGGTCAGATTCTTTATGAGAAACTAGGATTCGTCAAAGTGGGAGAAATACCGGATGCATTTATTTTAAAGGATGGAACACGATACAATAATATAACAATGGTAAAAAGTATCTAAATAAATTTCCTAAGTATAAATTTTTCGGTTAATGTTATAAACAATTAGTCTGAATAGATCGAAAAGATAGTGTCTGAAAGCATTAATAATACTATAAGATTTCATTGTGGGTTTCGTGTCATAGTAGCGATAGAGATATATAGTTATATAAATATAAGTAGTACAAGATTTTTACTAAAGTTTAAAACTCGAAAAATTAATAGGTGGTATACTGCTTAGAGTAATGATTATATAATGACTATTGTAAGGAGTACACTAGTATAAAGGGGGAGTAAATTGTCAAAAATAAATAAAGAGCAAATTTCTGCTAAGGGATTTTCAATTCAAGTTTATACTGAAGATTTTAAAAATGATTATATAAGCTTAACTGATATTGCAAAATATAAAAATTCAGATGATCCAAGATTTGTTATTCAAAACTGGATGAGAAATAGAAATACTCTCGAATTTATAGGCTTATGGGAAGCACTCAATAATCCAAATTTTAACCGTGTGCAATTCGACACGTTTAGAAGTGAAGCGGGACTAAATAGATTCACAATGACCCCAGGAAAATGGATAGAATCTACTGGAGCTATTGGAATAGTATCAAAATCTGGCAGATATGGTGGAACTTATGCTCATTATGATATAGCTATGGAATTTGCATCTTGGCTTTCTCCAGAATTTAAGCTATATATTATTCAAGATTATAAAAGACTAAAAGAAGATGAACACTCAAAATTATCATTAACTTGGAATCTGCATAGAGAAATATCAAAGATTAACTATAAAATCCATACAGATGCAATTAAAGAATACTTGCTTAAAGATTTAACTAATGATCAATTATCTTTTAAATATGCAAGTGAGGCGGATATGCTGAATGTAGCATTATTTAATAAAAGAGCAAGAGAGTGGCGAAAAGAAAATCCTAATTTGAAAGGAAATATGAGAGATTATGCAAATCTAAATGAGCTTTTAGTTCTTGCAAATATGGAAAGTTACAACTCAGTTTTAATTACTAAAGGTATCAAACAAAAAGAGAGAATGATAGAGCTTAGAGAGTTTGCTAGAAAACAGATTTTTGCTTTAGAGAGATTAGGTAGCGAATCAATGAATAAACTGGAGTGATTTGATGAAAAAAACAAATATAAAAAATATAGCTGATAAATGTCAAATATTCACCCCAGAAAATTATGTTAAGGAGTTACTGGACTCAGTTGGATATTGTAAGGATATATTAGATAAAACTATATTAGAAAACTCTTGTGGCGATGGTAATATACTTGTTGAAATAGTTAAAAGATATATTGAAGAAGCAATAGAACAAAAATATTCTAAAGAAAGGATAAAAGAAGGCTTACAAGATAATATTTTTGGATTTGAGATTGATAAGGTTCAATTTGAAAAGTGTATTTATAATTTGAATTTAGTTGTGAAAGAAAATGATATACATGATGTGCAATGGAATATCTATAATAAAGATTATTTGAGAAGTGAGGTTAATAAAAAATTTGATTTTATTGTAGGTAATCCACCATATATAACTTATAGTGATTTATCAAAGGAAGAAAGGGAGTTTATAAAGGAAAAATATAGTACTTGTAGACAAGGAAAGTTTGACTATTGTTATGCTTTTATAGAACACAGCATTAACTCTCTGTCAAGCAAAGGGAAAATGTCCTATTTGATACCTAGCGGTATTTTTAAAACAGTTTTTGGTGAAAACCTCAGAGAATTTATGATAGATAATACTATTAGAATAAAAGATTATACAAAAGAAAAAATATTTGATAATGCACTAGTAAAATCAGCTATATTGATAGTCGATAAAGGACATATTAGCAAAAAAATTCAATATATAGATATGAGTAGTAATCGTAGGTTATGTATCTGCAAAAAAGGAATTAAGAACAAATGGATTTTTTCTAATAAATTTAACGTTGGAGATAAACGTTTTGGTGATTTTTTTAAAGTTTCTCATGTGGTAGCTACTTTGTTAAATAAAGCATATGTTATTAATGAAAATATGTACGAAGAAGTTGAAAAGTTTTATAAGGTTGGGAATTTATTGATTGAAAAAGATATAATTATGCCAACAGCAACGCCGAGGACTATGAGGTATGGAAAGGTTGAAAAAATTATTTTTCCATATAAATATGTTAATAATCAGATAGAGAGATATGAAGAAAAAGAATTTGAAGAATCATATCCATGTGCTTTCGCATATTTAAATCAATTCAAAGAAGAATTAATGGAAAGAAAATCTGATAAAAAAGCAAAGTGGTTTGAGTATGGGAGATCCCAAGCACTTTCAGGGATTAAATGTGAAAAATTGCTTATATCAACTATTATAACAGACAAAGTTTGTATTTATAAGTTAGGTGAAGATTGCATTCCGTATGCTGGTATGTATATTTCTCTAAGAAATCAAAATCAAAAATATGACTTAGATTTTGCAAAAAAAATTTTAAAGAGTGAAAATTTTTTTGAATATGTAAAAAATATTGGAATAAATATAAGCGGAAGTTCATTGAGAATTACATCTAAAGATATCGAAGATTTTTATTTTTAAATAGGAGGGATCATGGAATATCTCAAGTATAGCATTGAAGATAGTACAATTGCGGAGTTATTAGGAGTACAAAATTTTTCCAAAGACGAAGCTGCAATTTTAGAATTGATTAAGAACTCATATGATGCAAAAGCGTTGCTTGTTAAACTTGAATTCATAGATAAAAATACGTTAAAAATAACTGATGATGGAGTTGGTATGGATTCAGAGGATATAAAAAAGCACTGGATGCATATTGGAAAAAGCAATAAAGGATATGACCTAATAGATTCAAACAATAAAGTTAGGGTTCAAGCCGGAGCAAAAGGTGTAGGTAGATTTGCTTTATCAAGATTGGGCAAAAATATTAAGTTATATAGTAAAAAGGAACATAAAGACGGAGTTATTTGGGTAACTGATTGGAATACATCTACATTAGAGATAAATTCTAGTATAGAGAATAAAGGTACCTGTATTGTAATAAATAATCTTAGGGAAAAATGGACTCTGAATAGGATTAAGCAATTAAACAAATACCTTGAAAAAACATATAATGATACATCCATGAGAATACAAATTATAGCCAATGATTATAATGAATTTGTGGATTTACATTTTCCAGATCCTGAGCCAGGAAAAAATTGTAGGTCATTTATTAATTTAGAGTATATAAAAGGCGATTTATTGGTATCAGTATTGTCAGACGAGTTTGCTATTGATGCGGAAAAGTATTGTGAAGGAATAAATTTGAATCAACACAATAGAAAAATTAATATTATAGATGAATTGGAAGGTAATGAAATTTTTGATGTTTATGGAGAAGAATTAATTACAAAACTAGAGGAACTTGGAGGATTTTCGGCAAATTTATTTTTCAATTTAAATGCTACAAATCAGGATAAAGAAAAGTTTCTTTATAAATACCTAAGAACTGATGAAATTTTAGATAGTGGTGTTATTCTTTATAGAAATGCTTTTAGCATATCGTCGTTTGAAGGCGAGAAAGATTGGCTAGGGTTAGGAAAAAGAACAAGAATGTCACCAGCAGCAGCATCACATCCAACAGGTGCTTGGCGAGTGAGAGAAAATCAAATATCTGGTTTTGTATTAATAGATAAAAAAGAAAACAAAGTACTACAGGACCTTATGAATAGACAAGGATTAAATGAAAATATATATTATCAATTATTTATTCAAATAATATTAATTGGTATCAAAGAATTTGAAAGATATAGACAAAAAATAATACGAAATATTAATAAAAAAAATATTGTTGAAGAAAACTTTATTGAGAGAATATCAGATGAAATCGTAAAAAATCCTAAAATGATAAATAATTTAAATAAGAACGATAAGGAGAAACTTATTAAAGAACTTAAGTTGTTTAATCAGGATAGTAAAAAACTTAAACAAGAGAAAGCGGATGTTGAAAAAAGGTATAGATATGATGTAAGGATTTTGAATGCTTTAGCAACATCGGGTATGAAAGCTACATCAATAGCACATGAGATAAACAATGATAGAAATCAAATCGAACCTTCTTATGATCTCATCATAAAGGCTTTAAAAAAATATAAAGTTTGGCACATAGTTAATAATCCGAAAAATAGAAAATTGGCATTTGAAGATATACCAGGTTTATTGGAAAATAATCATGCTGCAGTAAAAAAGATACTTAGGTTCATTGATGCGATTTTAGAAAAAGTAGAAAAGGGACAATTTTTTGCTACGAAATTGAATGTCAAAGAAATTGTGAGTCAAATAATAAAAAAATGGGAAAAAGAATATGCTTGGTTAAATGTGGAAATATGTATGGATGACTTTTTAGAATTTAACATATCAAAAGACACATTTTATACAATATTTGATAATTTAATATTAAATAGTGTACAACAAAACAGTCAATCAAATGAGTTAAAAATAAAAATTTTAATCAGTAAAGACTGTAATAAGTTAAAAATCTCTTATTATGATAATGGAAAAGGATTGCCAGAAAAATATTTAAATAATCCAAGAATTATTTTAGAACCACATGAAACAAGCAGACTCAATGGGCATGGTCTTGGAATGTGGATAATTAATAATACAATTAATTTTCAAAATGGAGAGATTCTTAATATTTCAGGTGAAAAAGGATTTGAATTTATTTTCGAAATGGGGGAGACTTTATAACATGCAATTGATAAATATGCTTTATGTAGATGATAAAATTGATTTGTTTGTTTCACAATATTTAAGTGAATACTCAAATGATAAGGCTCGTTATGAATATTTGGAATTAAAATTTGAAAGCAATTATTCATATGAGAATTTACTTAATAGTGAAGAGATTCAAAAATCTGATATATTATTTTTGGATTCAATGCTTTTTGAAAATAGTACTGTAATGGAGAATAAAATTTCAGGGGAAGAGCTTGGCTTGATAATAAAAAAGATATTTCCTTTTAAAGAAATAATAGTTATCACACAGTATCAAGAAAAAATGGAGTATAGCACATTAAAAAAATATAACTCTAGTACCTATAATTGTGATCCAAATTTATTTTTCAATGAGAATTGGGATAATGTCATAGAGAAGGCAACAGAAAATATTATTTTAAATAGAAATATTCTGAAAAATATTTCATCTAAAAAATATGTTGAAAAATTTTTATTTGAGAAAATGGAAAATTCAATAAATGGAGTCTTAGATTATGATAATTTAACAAAGGATGATATTGATAATCTTATTAATGCTTTTGAAGAAATGAGAAAACTATATGAACAATGATTATAGAAATACAAAATATTGTGATTTAAAAAACAATATTGTGTCTGAAAAAAATTCTTTAGAGAAGAAAATACAAAAGGATCATCCTAGAGTTAAAATAATATACAATCAAATAAATAAAAAAGGTAGTGAATATAATAAGAAATTTAGAATAATATATAACAACAAATGTGCTTATTGTGGTATAACAACAGATGTAATAAGTTCTGAACTATTCGAAATAGATCACTTTGTTTGTGAAGCATCATTTAATGGAGATTCTATAAAAGCTGGTGAGATAAATAATTTGGTTTTATCGTGTAGAAAATGCAACCTGGCAAAAAGGGATTTTAAATGGAGTGAAGAATATTCTTCTATGTTTAATGTCGATGATGGAAGCATAGCAAAATTATTTTACAGAGATGAGGATTATTATATTAAAATAGAAAAAGAATACATTACGGACAGTGTAATTTGTAGTTTTTATAATAAACTTAAATTGAATGAAGAAATTAGAAGATTAGATTTTCTGCTTATGAATATGTACGGATTTTATGATAAAAATTCCAATGATAGCAGGATAAAAATCATCTTAGAATATATCGTTTTTTTACAACGAAAAAGGAATGAATTATAGTGGATATATAATCAGGGATCCATGTATTTAATAGTAATAGAGGCAAATAGTTATATAAATATAAGGAGTTCAAGACTTTTACTAAAGAAACAGATTTTAAACACAGGAGGAAATTTATGATTATAGCTATTGGAGGCGGAGAAGTAGCCTTAAATGAAACTTATGAGATAGATAAATTTATTGTAGAGGCAGCAAAAAAAGAAAAACCAAATTTTCTATTCATTCCGACAGCAAGTAAAGATGCTGAGGCTTATGTAAAAATTATTAATAAATTATATGGGGAGTTAGGATGCAAAACTGACACCTTGTATTTATCAAACACAAAAGTAAATACGGAAGAGGTTAATCAAAAAATTGAAAATGCAGACATCATCTATGTTGGCGGAGGCAATACCCAATATATGATGAAAGTTTGGCAAGAATATGGTGTAGATAAAGCGCTAATTAGAGCTTATAAAAGCGGCAAAGTCCTCTCCGGCCTAAGTGCAGGCTCTATATGTTGGTTTATTTCAGGACATAGTGATAGTGAGTTTATAGAAGATATTGAAAATCCAAAGCCTATATGGGTTAAAGGCTTAGGCATTATTCCATATTTACATTGTCCTCATTATGATGAGACTGACAGAGTAGGTTTTGATGAGTTTTATGCTGGACAGCTAACAGATGCGATTGCAATTGAAAATCAGGTAGCAATTGTTTGGGATAATTATGAAATGAAAGTGATTAAATCTAACCCTGAGAAAAATGCCTATATACTTTCTTGGAGTGATACAGGTTTGAATAAAGAAGTGTTATTTTAATTTTTTTCTCTAGTACTGGGACTGGGACGGGACTAAAAATCTGAAAACGTCCTATAATTAGGTGGATTTAGTGATACTCTAAAAAAAATGACCTAGTATTTTGAATGGTTTGGGATATATCGTACGTTTGGAAAAGAAGAATGGGAATAAAAATTTCGCGTTAAATTTGCGAGAAAGGCTTGTTTCGAATTATTTGCTCATTGCGACGTATCATTTATACGTCTCACTCGCAAAAATTCTGCACTGCACCTTTCTCATCAAATTTTCGAAGCCCTAGCCCAAGAGGCAAGTCCGCAAGGACGCAGGCGATTGGCTGGCAGGTCTCGTGTCAGAGATTCCCAAGAGAGCAAGTGTGAGCGATGCTCGATTGGTGAATCTTACGGCATCACGCAAATTAGACAACATTGCGTGGATAGACAAATACGTTGCTGTTATAAAACCGTTGAAAACACAAGGTTTTATCGATTTTGATATAGCGAATTTCTCTAAATGATATTGTTTTGATATAAAAAGCGAGAAAAAATAGATTCAAAAGGGAGTTGTTGAATTAAGCGAGTTTTACGAGCGATACTTATTGACTGAAGGGCAATAAGGTAGGTGAAAAATTTTAGAAAGCCTTCCATCGTTTTGGTGGGAGGCTTTTGTGGAAAATAGAGAATGGTAGATTAGAAGTTGTGGAGTATGAATGAATATAAGAATTAGAAAAATGACAGTCAGTGATTTGGAACCGCTTTACAAACTTTTGTCGAATTCGAAAGCAATGCAATATCTCGAAGCACCCTACACAAAAGAGCAGGCCGAGCAATTCCTATTTCGATCCGGTCTTTCTGAGACACCATTGATATACGCAGTTGAAAAAGATAACGACTTCATCGGATATGTGATTTATCATGATTATGATTCAGAGAGTGTCGAGATTGGATGGGTTTTAGAACCTTCCGTTTGGGGGTTAGGGATTGCATCATGC
This sequence comes from uncultured Eubacteriales bacterium, assembly GCA_900540185.1. Lineage (GTDB taxonomy): Bacteria > Bacillota > Clostridia > Tissierellales > Peptoniphilaceae > Ezakiella. Next base: position 2,242 of record UQFH01000009.1, on the reverse strand, counting down.
TTGACATCAGGGATGATGACAAAAGCTAGAAACTCAGGTAAACAGGTAGTGATTGAATGTGTACCTGAACAAAAAAGTAGTATTCGGATAGCTGAAAAATATGGATTTCAAAAGTGTGGTATTATCGATGGACTGATGATATATTGCTTGTAGAGGTAAATCCCTGTCTGTCGGGATAGGTAAATTAGAAGCTATGTGTGTAATGAAGTATTTGGAGGTATATGAAATAATATGATTAATGAAATTAAGGGTAACAATGTTATATTGCGTGAGCAAAAAATCGAAGATGTGAAATTCTTTACCTACTGGTACAATCAGCCATTAGTTATGTTCCAATGTGGCTTTACAAAACTTACTGATGAAGAAGCTGAGAAAGAGAGGATTAAAATTGGTCATAAACAGAAAGACTCAGTATGGTATACGATTACAGATTTAGAGGGGAATATAATAGGTGAAACGGGATTGTTACGAATGTGGCCTACCTGGAACTGTACTGATCTTTCGATTATCATCCCTGACCCTAAAATGCAACATAGAGGATATGGAACAGAAGCTATTAGACTTATGCTGAACCTTGCTTTTGATCACTATGAAATGAACCGAGTGGCAATTGGTGTGGTAGGGATGAATACCAATGCATTGAATTTCTATAGAAAAATCGGATTTAAGCAAGAAGGTATTCAAGAGCAAGGATACTACTATAACAACGAGTACAGTGACTTTATTATGATGAGGATTCTTCGCCAAGAATGGCGATAAAATACTAATCGCAATTTGTCTGGTTCATTCAAAAAAATTATATAGTGAAAGCAAATGACTTTAAGATCATAGAATCTTTCAGTGATGTGCTTTTTCTGTGCCTATTTTATTTCCGGTGGAATTTTGACTGACATCGAGTTATGAAAGCGTTTGAGATTACTTTCTTCAAAAGGAACATAATCTTTTTTTAGACTGTCGGGATAATTTACCTTCAAATCTTCAAATTCCTCGTCTGTTATCTCATCGTTATAATGCTTCTTTCTCATTTCATTCCATTCTATTCTATAAGAAAATTATTGAAGTCTACATCATTTGATAAAAGTCCTGTGATCTATCCATAGCCTGCTGAGGGTCTAAACTTAATATCTTTTTCATAATCAAAAATTATATACATTATTTCAAAAATAGAATTAGGTTCATGATCATTAAGGATATTTTATATATTTGAATTATTACAAGAGACTTTATTACATATTTTTGCAAAAGTGAAAATTTTTATGATACAATAATTACATTAATAGAAGATGTTTTTTTAAACGTTGACTATTAAAATTTTATTGGTAGAGGGGATTATGAGATATAAAACAGCAGAAAAATATCTTGATAGAATAATTTTATTTTTATTATTTTTTATACCGTTATATGGTTTTGCAATTCTGAATAGCTCCCAATACACTGGTTGGGACGCGGGAACAACGATGAATACATTTTCAAAAATTACCAACAATATTTTTATATGGTTACTGGCGATCTTTACTCTGCTATCTTTATTAAACTTGTTCTTTATTTTGAAATGCGTATTAAATGGAACCATTACGTGTAAGTATTTTTTAATAAAAATATACCCGTTTAGTATAATATTTTTTTTAAATAGTTTTAGATTTAGTAACCTAATTACTTTTATAAAAAATATTGTTTTTTGAGATTTTTTGAATAATGAAAAGCAGAAATTCAAATGGGAATATTTAGCATAGTTTTATTTTTATTATTGGCTAGATGTATTTGTGCATTTATGTAGAACAGCTATAAATAACTATTTTTTTCCGGTACTGGGACTGGGATGGGACTAAAAAGTCTCAAGCTACAAAAATGCATCCGTTTTTGAATCACTAGCCCAACAGAGCGAGTGATAACGACGCTCGTTTGGTAAATCTTACGGCTTCTCGCAAATAGACAGCGTGTTTAGGAAAATGGATAAATATAGAATAGTTCCAAGTGGTTTACATTTGGATAAAAATTAGATCATAACTTAAGTGTTAGGGTCTTTTTTTGATAGATTGTACAGTTAAATGCGATAATAAATTGTCGGTTTGAATGTCGGTTTGAAGAAGATTTATCAAAAAGAAAATAAGTACTTCACAAAAATGATGAGGAACTGTTTTGCTTTATAGATAAGTGGGAATTTTATATAGTGTATGGGGCTTGACCTGTCCGTTGGGGACCGTGTTATCCTTTAATCAAAGGAGGTAGATAACCATGTTAA
>UQFH01000008.1 GCA_900540185.1 uncultured Eubacteriales bacterium | reverse complement strand
TGGTTTTTGCTTCCACTTTTGAATTAACTTTGTAGTTAGATTCTTGTCTACTTTTTACATTATTTCATTATTTAGGTTCTTCGCTCTCTCGAGCTGACAATAGTTATTATATCATATCGATTTAACCTTGTCAACACTTTTTTAATGTTTTTTTATAATTTTTTTAAAAACTTTTTAAAGTGCTTTTTGTCTCTCCAGACAACTTTTATATCTTAGCATAAATAAAAAAGCTTGTCAAGTGTTTTTATGCATTTTTTTAAATTAATTTTTTTATTTCTTCAAGTTCCATATCTATACCATAAATTTCTTCAAATCTATCAATTTCTTTTATAATTTGTTCATTCTCTCCCATATTATATAGAGCGTTGATTTTAAGTTTTGTTCTATCTATAGATTCAGGTAACTTGTCGATAATCTCAATTGCCTCTTCATACTTATTGTAACTTAATAGGTATGCCGCTCTTTCCATCTCTGACTTATCAAAAATTGTTTTATATGCATTATCGATTGCGTCTTTTACTTCTTCCCAATCATCACTGTTTTTATTTGACTCCTCGAGTCCTTTTGTGTATAAGAGCCTGGCCCGCAATGTATCTCCATCTGCTTCATAGCTTTTGCCTAGATAATAGATGTATTTTCCATCTTTGGTGTTTTCATATAGATAACTTAAATGTTTTCTATATTCTATTAGAATCTCATCCACATTTTCAATTTCATAATTTTCTAATATGAATCTCTCACTTATACTTAAAAGTCTCAAGTTTTCAAATATTATTTCTTCATCTGCCTCAATTTCTTGAAGCATTTTATTAAGTCCGTTTAAATAAAAATAGTTCGCAAGCGGATCTATTTCTTTCTTATATTCAATCTGATTAATAAAATCTTTTGAATTTTTTAAACATCTTTCCAAAAACTCCAAAAGGCTTTTTGGTGTTTTTTCATATGAAAGAAGACCTATTCCGAAGACTACATCACTCATAGATATATTTATACTTTGTGTTTTTTTGTCTTTTACTAATGTTGGAATATATACCGGGACAACTGTGTTTTTGTCAATAAAGCTAAATGCCTCATCATTTGTTCTAAGTTCTATAAATACTATTTCTTCAAAAAATTTTTTATATTCATCTTTAATTTGTTTTATAGTATTCATTCATAAACTTCCTTTTTCTTTTGTTGCTATTTGCAAGTAAATAGTATAGTTTTCCCCTAAAGATCAAATATAGAGGAGGTACAACATACAATAAAACTTTTAACACTACATTCATTCCAATAGTTTTCGATGAAAAATTTGTTTCTACATATAACATCATTAAATATGGAATATTTAATATAAGCCACGGAACCCAGTTTTCCTTCATAAAATCTATAGTTCTTCTAAAAGCTGAAACTCCCCCGATGTTTTCAACATATGTTGTTTCAAAAATCGGCGAGAATATAATGTTCTCAATGATAAATAACGCTAAAGTTGAATAATGCAAGATTTCATTGTTAAGATTTATAAGGTTATATACGAAAAGGTTCACAACGAATTTTACTATATAAATAATAAAATATGTGTTCATAATATTATAGAAATAGTTTCCAAAATTATATGAAAAATTCTTGTACGAAATCTTGTCCGTTAAAGTCAGATCATTAAGCGCTCTTGCATAGATACTTTTTTCTAAAATCAAAACTATATATGCGAGAAAGCCTCCAAACATCGATAAAATACCAAGACTCGAATTTATGAGTGAAAACAGGAAGCTCAGCGCAATATAAACAGGAATAAAAACCCAACCACCACTCATAATGGCTCTCGTTGTATCAATAAAGGCTCTTTTGGCAACTATAACGGTGTCCTTCATTACATCTTCTCCACAGTTTCTATTCCTAGAAGCGAAAGTTGTGATTTAATTACAGTTTTAATTAAAAATGCAATTCCTAATCTGTGCTTTGTGAGTTCAATGTCGTCACTTATTATTTGATTGTTGTAATAGTATCTATTGAAATCCTTTACAACATCCATTAATTTTCTAGAAATTAAATACGGCTCATATTTTTCAAATGCATCTTTTATTACATCCGGAATTTGATATATCTTTTTGAAAAGTTGAAGTTCCTGTTCGTTCATTAACTCTTCTTTTATGTCTGAAATCTTAGGTGCTATTCCGGACTTTTCTATTACACTGTTAGCTCTTGCATATGTGTATTGAACATATGGTCCGGTTTCTCCTTCAAACGATAGAGTCTTATCCCAATTGAAAACATAGTCTTTGATTCTTTGATTGTATAATTCTTGAAACTTTATTGCTCCGATGCCGACTTTTGATGCGATTTCTTCTTTGTTTTCAAGTTCCGGATTTCTTTCTTTTATAATTTCAAGAGTCTTTTCTTCAGCTTTATTTAACACATCTTCAAGATATAAAACCTTTCCTTTTCTTGTGGAAAGAGCACCGTCTTCAACGCTCACCATTCCAAAACCTACATGAACACAATCCTTTGCCCATTCATAACCCATCAGTTCCAAAGTTTGAAACAATTGTTTGAAATGGAGATTTTGCTCGGTTGCAACAACATAGATATTTTTATAAAAATCATATGTTTTCTTTCTATATTCTGCAGCCGCAATATCTCTTGTCGCGTATGTGGATGTGCCGTTTGATTTTGTAATTATTAACGGTGTTAGATTGTATTTTTCCAAATCAATTATTTCGCAACCGTCAGATTCTTTTAAGAGATTCTTTTCAGAAAGTTCTTCAATAACTGCACCGATTTTGTCTTGATAGAAAGCTTCCCCATTATAAGAATCAAACTCAATTTTAAGTCTGTCATAAACTTTGTTAAATTCAAACAAACTCAAATCTCTCATCCACTTCCAAATCTTTTGAGCTTCCTCGTCTTCTTCTTCCAGCTTTTTAAACCAATAATGTGCTTCTTCACGCTTTTCAGGATCTTCTTCGATCTCTTTATTCATCCTGACATACAATTTTAAGAACTCGTCAATTGGATTTTTCTCAATTTCTTCTTTGTTTCCCCATTTTTTGTATGCAGCAATAAGCATTCCAAATTGAGTACCATAGTCGCCCAAGTGATTTACTCCCACAGCCTTAAATCCGAGTCTGTTCGCAATTCTATAAATCGAGTTTCCGATAAGCGTACTTCTTATATGTCCGATGTGGAACGGTTTTGCAATATTTGTCGAGCTGTAGTCAATAACAACATTTCTATTTTGTCCCATATCACTTTTTCCAAATTCTTCTTTTTCAGTCTCAATTTTTTCTTTAAGAGATTTCAAAAGAGAAGACTTCGATATAAAAAAGTTTAGATATGGTCCAACCGCTTCAACTTTTTCAAAATACGGCTCTATAACGAGCTTTGATTTTAAGTCCTGAGATATCATTTGAGGTGCTTTTCTTAAAGTTTTTGCAAAAGCAAAACATGGAAGAGCATAGTCTCCAAGTGTTGAATCTGATGGAATTTCAATAAGTCTATCTAATTCTTCCTCAGGTAAGTCTATTTCTTTCTTTAAAATTTCAATTAGTTTTTCTTTGTAATTCATAAATCCTCCTTATTTTAAATTTACAACCGTAACTCCCGTATCTCCTTCTCCAACTTTTCCAAGTCTGAAACTTTCAACGTGAGAATTTTTCTTCAATAGTTCTTCTGTAGCCTTTCTTAGAATTCCTTCGCCCTTTCCATGAACTACAGTTATTTCTTTAAGCCCTGCAATAAAAGCGTCATCAATATATTTGTCGAGTTTATCATAAAGCTCTTCAGTGTCAACACCGCGCAAATCTATTTCCGGCTTTATATACTTTGATTTTTCAATCCTATATCTCTTTCTCTCGACATTCTTTTTTGTTGCGTTCTCAGTAAGTTCTATATCATTAATGTTTGAATTTACTTTCAAAATTCCAACTTGAACCTGCAAATCCCCGTTTTCGTTTGGCAGTGTTATAATTTCTCCAACTTGATCAAGAGAAACGATTCGCACACTTTGACCAGGAATCAATTCGTCTTTTTTGACTTTTTTTACTTTCCTTTTAGTTTTATCCTCGGAAAGATTATTAATATTTTCTCTAAGTTTATCCCTTGTTTCCTGAATCTTTCTGGCGCTCGATTTGTCGATATTGTTTATGAGCTTATTTGCATCTTTTATAATATCTTCATAATCAGATTTTGCTTTGTCATAAATCTCTTTGGATTCTCTTCTAGCCTTTTCATAGAGTTTGTCGGCTTTTTCTTTTTCCTTATTATAATAATCGTCCGCTCTCTTTCTGATTTTCTCAGCATCGCTAAGTAAAGCTTCATGTTCTTCTTTGTAGTCAGAAATCTTTTCGCGAGTAGCTTCAATCTCTTCAAGCACAGATTCAAATTGTAAAGTCGTGTCATCGACAAATGACTTTGCTTTATTTATATATAATTCCTCAAGCCCAAGCTTTTTCGAAATTTCAAATGCATTACTTTTTCCCGGAATCCCGAGAATAAGTTTGTACGTAGGTTTTAATGATTCAATATTAAACTGCATACTTCCGTTTATAACATTCGGAGTATTTAGAGCATAGACTTTAAGTTCCGCATAGTGCGTTGATGCTATAAGTTTTATTTTATTCTCTTTTAAAATATCAATTATACTCATTGCAAGAGCAGCACCTTCAGTCGGGTCCGTGCCCGCTCCCAGTTCGTCGAAAAGATACAGTGCTTCATCCGGCTCTTGTTTGAGTATGTCAACTATATTAATCATATGAGATGAGAAAGTTGACAACGATTGCTCAATCGATTGTTCATCTCCTATATCTGTGAAAATCTCTTTAAAAATCGGTATTGTCGAACTTTCATCCGCCGGTATCATACATCCGGATTGCGCAAGAAGAGAAATAATTCCCACAGTTTTTATTATAACTGTTTTTCCCCCTGTGTTCGGTCCCGTTATAATTAATGCCTTAGTTTCAAAATCCATATCTACATCGGTTTTTACAACTTTTTCGCTGTTGATTAAAGGGTGAAAAACACTTCTTAGTTTTATATTGAAATCATCGTTGAAAATCGGTTTTGAATAGAAGTTTTCTTTCCCAAATTTGGCCTTTGCAAAAATAAAATCAAGCTCTGATAAAATTTCAATATTATATTTTAAAAATTCGGACTCAGCGCCTATCTTCTTTGATAAATCCTTTATAATTCTAAGTTTTTCTTCGTTTATTTCATTCTCAACAACTCTGATTTCGTTGTTCATGTTGACTATTTTTTGAGGCTCAATAAAATATGTGCCGCCGCTTCCTGAAACGTCGTGAACAATACCCTTTACAAAATTCTTATATTCCCTTTTTACAGGTATTACATATCTGCCCTCTCTGAGAGTGACAATTGCATCCTGTAAATATTTAGAATTTGCACTTGACGATACAAACTCCTTGAGCTTTGCGTTTATATCGTCATTTAAAGATGTTTTTTTTCTTATAAGTGACTTCAACTTCTTTGATGCATTGTCAGAAAGAGTTTCTCTATCATAGATTGCCTGATCAAGTTCTTTAAACAACGCCTCATTCGTATATAGAATGTCAACCATTTCAGTTATAGAGTTATTCAAATCTGCATCTTTATAAAATCTTTTTATTTCACCTGAAAGTTCAATCAAATTCTTACAATCATATAGAGTAGAAATTGAAAGCATTCCACCTATCATCGCTTTATGAATTTCCCCTCTAATATCTTCAAGCGTTGAAAATTCAGGATATCCAAATTCTCCTCCGACCTCCAATGCATCACTTAGCTTTTTTTGAGCATCTTTAATTTTCAAAATAGAGGTAGACGGCTTTAAATTTAAAACTCTTTCTTTGCCAATACTTGAGCCGGCATATTCCTGTATTAAATTTAAAACTTTATCGAACTCTAAAATTTTTAAAGTTTTCTCTCTCATCTTGCAACTCCCCTGTTGTAGTGTCCTGTAGTATAATTAAAATTGACGTCATTTATATTCCCGTAAAAATAATCCAATATTTGACTGTAATTTTCATCATAAGTAATCTCAATTATATCTGCGTCGATTTTATCTATCGAGCGCGCCATGAATAATGGCTTACTGTTATATATATAATATTTTCCACGAACCGTTTTAACCGGAAATCTTTCGTTCTTTGCATCTTCAATCTTAACATTTTTTTCTCTGTTTAGTTCATCTATCACATCTGTCCCAATTGTTTTTGTAATCATAGAAACAGTATTAGTATAGTATGGCAACCTTAAAATTGTATCATTAAATGCACCATCAATTTCACCGGTTGTCATCTCTCTTGACGGAATAAACTCTTTTATCCCTTTAGATTTGTAAAAGTCTACGGCATATGTGTTTGCAACATTAAGAGAACTCCCAACAACAATATCACAATCCAAATCCATAAGTGCGAAATTGTTCACTATAACCTTTTTAACCGAAAGCTCTTTTATAAAATCTTTTATTTCAGTTACTTCATCCATTGTTAAAATTGATGGAGTGATCAGACATGGTTCAAAACCGCTTCTTCTATAATAATCAAATAATTTTTTTAAATCCTTTGAGTTGTAATCGATTCCTATCTCATAAACCCCGTTCAATATATCATCATTCACAATAGAATCAACTAAAAGAGAAATCATAGGTTCTCTCTTTTTGTTCTTTTTTAATGTCCTTTTACTACCTGTAAATTTAAATTCCGCTTGATTTTCTTCAAGAAGTTTTGAAATCGCTTCTCGCCTCATATCGTTTAAAAAAGACTTCGGAACAAATATATTCCTGTCTCCGGAGAATTCAAATTTATCAAGACAAAAAAATGTATCGCCTAATCTGTCCAATTGTTTTTTAAGTATATCTCTTGCATCGGAACAGGAATTTGACTTTTCTACTATAAAATCCGACATAACTTCCACGCTTCGATTATGATAAACAACTTTTAGTTTCAACGGTTCTCCAATTTTAGAGAATACAGACATATCAACCGGAAGTTTTCGCTTCTCTGATATATTTTTATTTTTATCATAAATCTTTGAAGAATAATTTCTGTACACATTTTGTCCAATCAAAAGTGTTTTATTAATCTCCAATATCGAACCCTCTTTAAAGAAACGTGTTATTTTCTCCCCATCAGACTTTCCGCTTTTATCAATAAAAGTAATTCCATCATCCTTGTATAGAGGCGTTTCTAATTTTATATATGACTTATTGTTCTTCGAATCTATAACCTTTCCGACCATAGAACCTATATGTTTTGGTGAAACAGGATTAATCATGGATTTATTATTCTCTTTCAATATAAATCCTTTTGTGAAACCTCTGCTGAATGCGTCGGCAAGTTCTTTTTCTTCAGAGTCTGTAGTCCTTTCCCCATTAAGCTTTTTATAATAAAAATTCGTAACTGTCGCCACATATTCTTTATTTTTCATTCGCCCTTCAATCTTTAAACTGTCAACATATTCTGCAATGTCTTCAATATTTGACGAGGTGTTTAAATCTTTCATTGAAAGATAAAACCCATTTTTTCCGATATGGCGCTCATCAACAATTAAATTGTATCTCTTTCTGCAAGGTTGAGCGCAGTCGCCACGATTTGCAGACCGCTCTCCTATTGTAGAACTAAAATAGCATTCGCCCGAATAACAGACGCAAAGTGCGCCATGAACAAATGCTTCAATATCAACTTCCAATTCTTCTTTTATATGAGAAATTTCATCTATTGACATTTCTCTAGCCTCAACAACTCTATCAAATCCAACATCTTTAAGATTTTTTACAGCATAAAAATTATCCGCCGTCATTTGAGTTGACGCGTGAAGTTCAACGCCTTTAGAATATTTTTTTAAAACAGAAAAAAGTCCTATATCCTGAACAATTATGCCATCCGGATTGCAAGAAAAAATTTCAGGCAAAATAGAGATCAAATTCTCAATCTCTTCATTGAAAAGCATAGTATTTAAAGTTACATAAACCTTCTTGCCTATCAAGTGAGCATACGAAACGATCTCTCTTAATTCATCTATTTCTAAATTTTTTGCATTTTTTCTTGCGCTGTACAATTTTAATCCGGTATATACTGCATCTGCTCCGCTATTTATGGCGGCATAGAATTCCTCTATGCCGCCCGCCGGACTTAAAATTTCCGTCTTATTCAATATCCATCATCTTTCTTTTACTTTGTATCTACTTTGTCTCCTTCCGGAGTTTCATTAGAATTCCCGTCATAAGTCTTTTCGAGCGAAAGTTTCAGCTTTACGATTTCATTATCTTTTCGCCTTACTTCATCCTCAAGTTTATTATTTTTCTTTGAGAGTTCATTGACCGCAAGTTCAGCTTTCTTTAGCCTTTCGTGCAGTTCCTTATAATTTTTTGAAAGCTGTTCATTTTCAGTAAGCGCCTGCGACTTTGCCTTCTGCTCAGATACAAAATCATCCGCAACATTCATAAGACAAAGCGCACATGCATCGGCATAGTCCAGTCGTTGATTTTTTAAAACCAATTCTCTAATCTTGCCGTTTACATAACCGCATAAATGGTCGATATATCTCTCGTCATAATCACTATTTACAGTGTACTTTCTCCCATAGATTTCAACCTTCGTCTTTTTCAAACTATCACCTTACCTTAATTCGGCTCCAAATTCTTTTTTAACAGCTTCTATGGCGTCTTCCATCAAAGATTTTATTTCATTGTCTTTTAGAGTTCTGTCTTCAGCGCCTATTACAAGTCCAATGGTTATCGATTTTTTGTTTCTCAAGAGTTCATCTTTATATACGTCGTAGTAATAAACACTTCTTAAAATAGGGGAATTCAAATTTAAAATCGTTTCCTCTATGTCTCCATACAATACTTTGTCTTCAACAACAAAAGAAATTTCTTTTCTTACTTCTTGGAATTTGCTCTTAGGAGCGTAAATAAATGATTTCTTTACATATTTGAGTAATTTATCCACAGACAGTTCTGCCATGTATACCTCTTTGAGGTCAAAGTTTGCAGAAATATTTGGATGTACTTGTCCAAAATCACCAATCGACTCTTCTCCAATAAATACTTCCGCACTTCTTCCCGGATGGTAGAATTCATTAGTGCTTCTTACAAATTTATAATCTGAAATTCCACAAAGATGTAAAACTTGGACAACTGTATTTCTTAAATCGTAGAAATCTCCAAATCCCATATGCAAGATGTTCAAGTTCGTCAACTGATCATATTCCCTGTTTTCACCTTTTTTGAAGACATGACCAACTTCAAAAATCTTTAAAGCTCCGTTTGACCTCTTGAAATTCTTTTCAGCCACTTCTAGGAAATGAGCATTCATTGTCGGTCTCATAACCGAGAATTCTTCCCCTAGCGGATTTAAAATCTTTATAAAGGAGTCTTCGTCCTTGTAGTCGATTTTAGATAAGAGCTTTGGTCCAATGAATGAATAAGTCAACGTTTCAAAATATGAACTGTATTTCAATTGTTTTCTTATTTTGTTTGTAAATGACTTTAATTCCGATTCATATCCAACAGTCAGTTCTGTTTTTATCGGAACAGATTCTACATTTTTATAACAGTAAAGCCTTCCAATTTCTTCGATTATGTCGGCTTCTATATTTAAGTCCGGTCTAAAACCCGGAATTTCAGAAACAATAAGTCCGTCCTCGAATTTTGAGTTAACTTTCAATAAATTCAATTTTCTTATTGCAAAGTCAACATCTATTTCTTTTCCAATGAGACTGTTAACCCTTGCAGGTCTTGTCTTTATAATCTTTTCTTCACTTTTACCTTTAACAACTTCTGAAAATTCAAATTCTTCAAAGCCTAAAGTTTTTAAAAGATATAATGCCCTCAAAATCGCAGTTCTTGCCATTGTCGGATCGAGTTTCTTTTGGAATCTTGTCCTTGCTTCGCTATTTATATCAAGGCGTTTGCCGGTTTTTCTTATTTGAACATGGTCAAAGTTTGCCCCTTCCAAAACTATATTTTTTGTTTCAGACGTAACCTTCGAATTATCAAGCCCCATAATTCCGGCTAAAGCAACAGGCTCATCTTTGGATGTAATAACGATATCGCCTTCTTCAGTCTTTACTTCTTTTCCATCCAAAAGAACTATACTTTCGCCGTCTTTTGCTTCTCTAACTTTTATATTTTTTTCATTTAGCTTGTCTAAATCGAATGCATGCATAGGAATCCCGGTTTCAAGCATAAGATAGTTAGTAATATCAATGATATTATTAATAGGTCTTATGCCGGATTCCATAAGTCTTGTTCTCATCCAAACAGGACTTTCCTTAATTTCAACATTTTTAACAACAGCCAATTCATATGCGCCGACTTTGTCAGTTTCAACTGATGCGTCGATTTCTGATTTAGGTAAATCCCCTTTGAAAAGTTCCATTTCTTTATAATCAGAATCAAATGTAGCTGCCCCTTCAAGTGCAAGTCCAAAAACGCTCAAACAGTCCGGTCTGTTCGGAGTTATTTCAAATTCAATTATACCGTCAAGATTTATCGCTTCGGTCAAATCGATTCCAAGTTTTGTATCCTCCGGTAAAATCAAAATGCCTTGTTGATCTTCTTTTGAGATGAAATCCTTTGGAAATCCGATTTCTTCGTACGAAACAAACATACCGTTACTAATAACGCCCCTAAAATCGTGAGGTTCAATTTTTGTTCCGTCAGCTAAAACAGAGCCCGGAGTTGCAACTCCAACAATGTCGCCTTCCTTCATATTCTTGGCAGCTGTAACTATAATATCTTTCTTATCTCCGAAGTCAACATCACATATCACAAGTTTGTCTGCATTTTCATGCTTATTGATTTTCAATATTTTTGCAGTCTTAACTCCTGTGACGCGACCTTTAAACTCAATTACACTTTCCGCGTGAGTTCCGGTTTCAGAAAGCATTGCTGCAATTTTTGTGGGATTTTCATCTACTTTTATATAATCTTTTAGCCAATTTAACGATAGTAACATAACTTCCTCCTAGAATTGTTCCAAAAACTTTTTGTCATTGTCAAAAAGTAAGCGCAGATTATTTACCCCATGTTTTACCATGGTAAGTCTATCTATTCCCATTCCGAAAGCAAAACCTTGATAAACTTCAGGGTCTATTCCGCAATTTCTTAAAACATTCGGATGTACCATTCCGCACCCCAAAAGTTCCATACTCCAACCTGTGTGGTTACAAGCTTCACAGCCTACTCCGTGGCATTTTGTACATGTAACGTCAACTTCCAAACTTGGTTCAGTAAATGGGAAATAGTGAGGTCTGTATCTGGTGTCAAGCTTTTCTCCGAAAAGTGCAATTAAAACAGTATCTATTGTGCTTTTTAAATTTGCAATACTTATATCTTTGTCAACTACAAGTCCTTCAATTTGGTGGAACATCGGGCTATGTGTATCGTCAACTTCGTCATTTCTAAAAGTTCTTCCTGCAGAAATCATCTTTATCGGCGCTCCGTATTTTTTCATCGCTCTTATTTGAACAGGAGAAGTTTGTGATCTCAAAAGATGTTCCGGGTCAAAATAGAATGTGTCCGTCATATCTCTCGAAGGGTGATCAGCCGGAGTATTTAACAAATTAAAATTGTTTTCTACAGTTTCAATTTCCGGTCCATCCAAAACCTTAAATCCCATTGATAAGAAAAGATCTTCAAGCTGATTTATAGTTTCTTTTAATGGATGAAGATGTCCGACTTCAACATCTTTCATAGGAACTGTAATATCCAAATACTCGCTTTTAACCTTTTTTTCGATTGCTTCTTGTTTTAGTTTTTCTCCGAATGAATTAATCGTCTCATTCAAATTATCTCTAATTTCATTTGCAAGTTTTCCCATCTTAGGACGTTCTTCAGCACTGAGGCTTCCCATATTTTTAAGTATAGCTGTAAGATATCCTTTTTTTCCCAGATACTTAACCCTTAGTTCTTCCAAAACCTCAAGACTTGAAACCATATCAATTTCTTTTGAAAGATCAGACTTTAACTTTTCTAATTCTTCTAACATTTCTATTCCTCCGTCATTATATAAATTGAAATTCCGGCTGCAATTGCAACATTTAAACTTTCTGTCTTTCCTTTCATCGGAATTTTAACTCTTTTAAAACTTTCTCTAAAAACTTCTTCACTAACTCCATTCGCTTCATTCCCAAGTGCTAAAATTGTTTTAAACTTACACCTTTCAATCTTTTCACCCTTAGGTGATGTGGAAATCAGCTTGTACCCTTTTTTTAATAAACTTCTTAAATCCTCAATATCGATCGAACTCACATTTACTCTAAATATAGAGCCCATCGTGGACCTTAAAACTTTCTCGTTGTAAACATTTACACAGTTGTTTATTGTAAGAATATTCTTTATTCCAAACGCATCTGCCGTGCGAATTATTGTTCCCATATTTCCGGGATCTTGCAAAAAATCAAGCAACAATACCAAATTATCGTCAATATCGTCAATATTTAAAGCTTTCGGTTTCTTTGCAACAAATATAATATCCTTACCTGTCCTTGTCTTTGAAAACGAACGCAAGACATCATCTTTTACAACTGTATATCTGTAATCATATTTATCTTTAAATTCAGCTTCCGCGCTCTCTGCCAAAAAAACATCTATGATTTCAACTTTTTCTCGAATTGCTTCTTCGAAAATTGTAAATCCTTCAAGCGCATATAACGATTCGTCTGAATATTTTTGTTCTATGATTTTATTAAGTTCTTTTAATTGTTTGTTTTGCTTTGATGTAATCATTTTATATTTTCTATATCAGACGATTTCCCGATTACAATCAGCGTATCGCCTGCCGAAATTTTACTGTCCGCATGCGGAACAGCATTTACTTCGCTTCCCTTTTTTATCGCCACAATTGAAATGTGATATTTTTGTCTTAAATCCAATTCTTTAAGTTTTTTGTCTACCCATGCAGAAAGTGGCACCATTTCAACTATGGTAATATCATTGCCGAGAGGTATAAAGTCGACTATGCCTCTGTTATCCAAAAGATGGGCAAGTCTTATCGCAGTTTCCTTTTCAGGGAAAATAATCCTATCCGCACCAACTCTTTTTAAAACCCTTGCGTGAAGATCACTCGAAGCCTTTGCTATAACAAGCGGCACTCCTGCTTCCTTAGCAATCATTGTAGACATAATTGCCGCTTGAGGTTCAACAGCTGTAGCAATAATAACACAGTCAAAATTTCCGATTCCAACTTCATTGAGTGAACCTTCCGTAAGAACATCTGCTTCAATTGCATATGTCGCAATGTCGCTAATCTGTAAAAGGGCCTGCTTACTTTTATCTATAACCATTACCTCATGTCCCATTTGAATAAGTTCTCTTGAAACATTTAAACCAAATCTACCTAATCCTATAACACAAAATGAGCTCATAAACCCTCCTAACCTACAATTACATCATCTTGAGCAAGTCTTATTGACCTATGTTTTTGTTTAATATTTATAGTATATAAAAGTGTAAGCGGTCCTAATCTACCAACATACATCATAAAACATATAATCAATTTGCCCACAACATGCAAATGGTCTGAAACGCCGACTCCCAAGCCAACCGTTCCAAATGCGCTTGTAACTTCAAACAGCACATCAATAAATCTTATATTCGGTTGCAAAACAGTTATTGTAAACGATGCAATCAAAACTAAAAGAAGTGCTACTGTAAAAATAGCAAGCGCTTTTTTTATAATCTTATTATCTACTCGTCTGTTAAACATTTCCGTGTCGTCGCTACCTTTGACAACACTTATAACCGCAGCCACGATGACTGCTATTGTCGTTGTCTTTACGCCGCCGCCGGTTCCTCCCGGGCTAGCTCCGATAAACATCAGAATCGTCGTCACTAAAAGAGTGGAATCTTTTACAAGCGAGTAATTCACTGATTGAAAACCTGCGGTTCTTGGAACAACAGCCTGAAACCATGATGCATTAATCTTTCCGAACCAACTCATGTTTTTTATAGTCGCTCCGTTGTTGAATTCAAGTAATATGAATAACACAAAGCCAATAAACAGCAAAATGCCTGTGGATTGCAAAACGAGTTTTGTATGAAGCGAAAACTTTTTAAAACTTCTTATTTCGTAGACATCTCTTAAAACCGAAAAGCCTAATCCACCGAGAATTACAAGAAATGACAATGTGTAAATAACTATTGGCACTTCGTTGTATCCAATCAATGAATTTCCTAAAATATCGAACCCGGCATTGCAAAACGCAGATACGGAATGAAAAATAGAATATATTATTCCATTTCTAAGTCCAAACTTCGGAACAAAATATGTTGCAAGTAAAAGTGCTCCCGCAACTTCTATAATTACTGTATACTTTATAACTCTGTTTGAAAGTCTAACTATCCCGCTTCGTTGATTTGAGTTGAACTGTTCTTTTATTATAAGCCTTTCTCTTAAAGAAACTCTTTTACCGGAAAAGATGAAAAAAGAAGTTGCAACTGTCATAAATCCTATACCCCCGACTTGTATAAGCATGAGTATTACAGCTTTACCAAACGGGGTCCAATGCGATGCCGTATTTTGTACAATAAGTCCTGTTACGCAAACTGACGATGTACTTGTGAAAAAAGCATCCAAAACAACATTCGGCGAATCTTCTCTCAAAGATATCGGTAATGAAAGAAGTATTGTACCAATTAATATTAACGTTAAAAATCCAAGCGCCAAAGTTTTTGGCGGACTGCTTAGCAATTTTTTTATTTTGAATTTCATTTTAACTCCTTACATATAGTATTATTATACACTTTTTATGCCCAAAACTTCAAGTCTTTTACTTGTTTTCGTGCTTTTATTTTATTTATTGCAAAATAAAAACCACCTTTCGGTGGTTCTTAGTAAATCTATAAGCCGTGTTCTGTATTAAACAGTCATCTGTCTTGTATTCCTGTTGCCAAGAATATCTAGCGACCTACCTTCTTGAGAGGACACGAGCAGCATCCCTTTTCCTCACTTTGGTCTTGCTCCGAATGGGGTTTACATAGCTACTTAGTCTCCTAAGCACTGGTGAGCTCTTACCTCGCCTTTCCACCCTTACCATAAATGGCGGTTTCTTTCTGTTGCACTAGCCTTAGAGTCGCCTCCACTGGATGTTATCCAGCATTCTGCTCTATGGAGCACGGACTTTCCTCATTAAAAATGCGACTGTCTGATTTACATCCTAATTATAACAGCTTTTAATTTATAAATCAATATTTAGTTTGTCAAATGTAAAATAATCCTTCGAAACTTGTAGACCCATATTGCTTATTACATTTGCCATAATGTCTACAAAATGAATTTCACTCATACCGTGAGTTAAATCCAATATACTTAAACCGTTTCTATAGGCGTGTTGTGCATCGTGATATTTGATATCTCCTGTTAAATATAAATCTACGCCATTTAAAATTGCATCGTCTATAAAACTTGCACCGCTTCCGCCAAGATATCCGATTCTTTTAATATTGTCTTCCTCTTCGCCATAAAGAGTCATATATTCCTTCGGTTTGTCGTATCCATATTTTGAAAAATTCTTCGATAAAATTTCGATTATTTCTTTTACTTTTATATCTTTAACATCGAAAACTATTCCGAAGTTTTGACCTTCTTCCACTGCCAAATTTTTTATTTTACCCACGGCATATTCACTCATGAAAAAATTCTTCATTCCCGATTCTGAAACATCGAAAGGAGTGTGATAAGAAAGAATTGTAATGTTTGAATCAAGTGCCTTTTTTATAATTTTGTAAAAAAAGTTACTCTTTTCTATCGATTTAATTCCACCCATAAAAACCGGATGGTGTGTAATGATTGTGTCACATCCATTTTCAATGGCTTTATCAATTTGAAATTCCTCAATATCCAAACATATATGCACTTTTTTTACTTCCGAATTTAAATCTCCGATTTGCAGTCCACTGTTGTCCCACGACATCTGAGTGCTTATGGGATAAAATTGTTCGAGTTTTTTCATCAAATCACTTATTTTCAATATTTTCCTCCAATATGTCAAGAAGTTTTTCATTGTTTTGTATAAGTTCATCCACTCTCGAATCAGATTTTTCACTAGAGTTTTGTTTTATTTCAGCTATGATTGCGTTATTTTTGTTCAAATTAAATTTCAAATACTCTTTATATGTTTCAATGGAATCTCTTAAAAGCGAACTTGTATAAAACCAATCTTCTTCAAGTTTCCTATCATTTGAACTGCTAAATTTCATCAAAAAATAATATTTATTTCCTTCGATTATTATTAAATCCTTTTCTATGCCAAATCCGAGTTCATAAAAAGTTTTTCTAACTACATCCGGATTTGTCATAGGCTGTATTATAAAATTCTTAAAAGATAAAGTCTTAGCCCTATCATAGGTCACAATTTCCTTAATTAAATCGCCGCCCATCCCGGCAATAATAATCGTGTCGACTTCTCCATTTTCCAGAGTTTTAAGTCCGTCACCGACTCTCCCGTCATATTTGGATTTAAATCCGGCGCTCGTAAATAAAAACTCACTTTTTTTCAAACATTTTTCAGAAATATCAGTGGATATAATATGCTTTACACATGTCGATTTTAAAAGTTCCACACCAACTTGACCATGGTCACAGCCAATGTCCGCTACTGATTCTGAATTTCTTGCCAAATGAACAATTGTCTCAAGTCTATCCATTAATCAAGAAAGTCCTTCAGCTTGTCGGATCTTTTCGGATGGCGAAGCTTTCTTAGAGCTTTTGCTTCAATTTGTCTTATTCTTTCTCTCGTAACATCAAAAACTTTTCCAACTTCTTCCAAAGTCCTGACTTTTCCGTCATCAAGACCAAATCTTAACCTGATAACTTTTTCCTCACGTTCGGACAACAAATCGAGTGTTTGAAACAATTGATCTCTTAGCATAGTTGTAGTCGCTGCATCCTGTGGGCTTGGAATGTCGTCATCCGGGATAAAATCTCCCAAGTGGCTGTCCTCTTCTTCGCCTATAGGCGTTTCCAAACTTACAGGCTCTTGAGAAATCTTTTGAATTTCTCTCACCCTTTCAACATCCATTTCAAGTTCAACCGCCATTTCTTCCGGCGTCGGCTCTCTTCCCAGTTCCTGCAATAGTTGTCTTTGAACTCTTAATAACTTGTTAATAGTTTCAACCATATGAACCGGAATTCTTATAGTCCTTGCTTGATCTGCAATTGCCCTTGTTATGGCTTGCCTTATCCACCATGTCGCATAAGTTGAAAATTTAAATCCTTTTTTGTATTCAAATTTTTCAACCGCTTTCATTAAACCGAGATTTCCCTCTTGAATCAAATCCAAAAACGGCATACCTCTTCCCATATATCTCTTTGCAATACTGACAACAAGACGAAGGTTGGCCTCCGCAAGTTCAGCCTTTGCTTCCTCTGAGCCTGCTTCTATCCTCTTTGCTATTTCGATTTCTTCCTCTTGTGTTAAAAGTGGAATATTGCCAATTTCTTTTAAGTACATTCTAACAGGATCGTCAACTTTGATCCCCTTAGGCACTTTTATTTCCATCTTATCATCGTCATCATCGTCATCTTTATCATCCGACAAATCGTCATCATCATCTATTTCTTCTACTTCAATAATTTCCTCATCCTTCGGAAGAACGGACTCTCTGTCAGTGATTTCAATATTAAGTTCTTCAATTTTATCATAAATTTGTTCTATCTTTTCAACCTCAAGCTGAAATTTAGAAAGACTGTCCAAAATATCCTTATAGGTAACATAACCCGTTTTAATTCCACCTGAAATTAAAAATTCTAAAGCATCGGACATAGCTTTTTGCAAATTAAGCTCGTCAACCATTTTTAATCACCATCCATTTCTGAAAGAGAATCCAATTCCTTAAGAAGCTCTACAACCAAATCAAAATCTTTGTCATTTGTGGCACTTTCAATTTTTTTATTTAGCACATCTTTTTTATCAGTTATATACTCTCTTTTAATTCCATCAACGACATCGTTAAAATAATTTATTGTAGGCTCCTTAATCTCAACATGAGATAACATGGATTTCACTAAATTCTCACCAAATTCATTTTCGTTAATAAGGCTCTTTGTAAACTCATCAACATCTATCTTTTCTTTTTTTTCGTATTCCTTAAAAATTCTTTCAATCAAATCTGCATAACTTTGATTATTTATATAATCTAAAACATTAAGTTTTTCAGCTTCCACCGCAAAAACTTTGTCAGTAATAATATAACTTATAAGTATTTTAATAAACTTATTCGAAGCTTTTGGAATTGTATATGATTTTACATCATAAGCATTTGCAACAAAAACTTCATTGTTTTTTGAGAGCTCCTCCATTAGAAGATTCTTGTCTATATTATATTTTTTCGAAATATCTTCGACATAAATTGACTGTTCTACTTTCGACGGAATAGTTTTTATAAGCCCTGAAACTCTTCTTATAAATTCTATAAAATCGTCCCTTCGATTTATATCGAGGTCTTGTTTGTAAAACGAAACCGTAAAATCAAAAGCAGAAACGGCATCTTGAAGCAGTGCGTCAAACTTATCTTTTCCAAACTTGTCAACATATTCATCGGGGTCCATATTATCAGGTATTACAACAATTTTAGGAACTACCCCGATATTTCTAAGAATCTCAATATCTCTCACCGTCGCTTTTTGTCCTGCAAAATCGCCGTCAAGACAAAGATATACTTCCTTACCATACCTTTTTAAAAGCGTCGCCTGTCTGTCTGTGAAAGCAGTTCCAAGTGCTGCTACTACGTAATTTATACCCATCTGGTGCAATTTTACAACATCTATATTGCCCTCAACAAGCATAATTCTGCTTCTGTCGCTCTTTTTTTGAACCAAATTCAGCCCAAATAGTAAATTGCCTTTTTTAAAAATAACACTATCTCTTGAATTGTAATACTTCGGCTCTCCATCTCCGACAATTCTTCCGGAAAATCCGACAACTCTTGATTTTAAATCTAAAATAGGAAATATCAGCCTCTTTCTAAACAAGTCATAATATGTTCCTCTTTTTTCGCTCTTTTGAATCAAATTGGCTGCCTCTATATCATTTATACTAAATCCTTTTTTTGTCAGATGATTTAGAAGCCCATCCCATGAATCGAGTGCGAATCCTATTCCAAATTCAAGTACGGAATTAACATTAATATTTCTGTTTTTTAAATAAGAAATTGCAGCTTCATCCGCTTTGATATTGTCCATAAAATAAAGTGCAGCTTCTCTATTTATATCATAGTAAACCGAATAATCAGCTTGTTTTTTTTGAAATTCAGCTTCTCCTAAATCAATGTGCGCTTTTTCCGCGAGTTCTTTTATCGCCTCGTTGAAATCAAGTCCTTCATATTCCTGTAAAAATGTAATTGCATCTCCACTTTTGCCACATCCAAAGCATTTAAAATAATGTCCATCGGGATTTACACTGAAACTCGGCGTTTTTTCATTATGAAAAGGACAAAGTCCAACATAATTTCTCCCCCTTTTTACTAGTGACACATAACTGCCGATCAAATCAACAATATCGACTGCGTCCTTGATTTCTTCAATTTTAGTATCACTTATAAACATATCTACACCCTTCTAATACCCGTCGGCAAAAACAGTTCTTCAAATTTCTCTATTGCGAACTGGTCGGTCATGCCCGCAATATAGTCTATAACCATTCTGTTTAAAGACTCTTTTTCATCATATATTTTTATGTGCTCACTGATAACGTTCGAATTTTTCATATAATACTCAAAAAGAAGCGACAGCATAATTTCAATTCTCTCACCTTGAACTTTACTTCTTTCATCAAGATAAACATTTGAAAACATAAACGTTCTAAGTTCATTCATCGCTGAGCTGATTTCATCACTCATCATAATTTTATTTTTGTCAGTAGAATTTATTATAACATCATTTACCATCTTGTCAATCCTGTCGCCGGCTGTATTTCCTAAAACCTTAACTATCTCTTTAGGGATATCGTCATTTGAAAGAACCCCCGCACGAATCGCGTCATCTATATCATGATTTATATAAGCAATTCTATCTGCAAATTTTACAATCTTTCCTTCAAGTGTCTCCGCCTCATCTGAGCCGCTGTGATTTTTTATTCCGTTTCGGACTTCATAGGTTAAATTTAACCCTCTGTTTCCTTTGTGAGATTCCAAAAAATCCACAACTCTAAGAGACTGTTCATTGTGTTTAAAACCGCTGTCGGAAAGCTTGTTCAAAACCTTTTCACCTGCATGCCCGAAAGGCGTGTGACCGATGTCATGACCCATTGAAATTGCTTCAACAAGATCTTCGTTCAAAAACAGAGCCCTTGCAATAGTTCTCGCAATTTGAGAGACCTCTAAAGTATGAGTAAGTCTCGTTCTATAGTGGTCCCCAAGTGGAGCGATATAGACCTGAGTCTTGTGTTTTAGCCTTCTGAAACTCTTGGTGTGAATAATTCTATCTCTGTCCCTTTGGAACTCAAGTCTCACATCTGATTTGATTTCAGGTCTTTCTCTACCCTTGGAAGAATCAGAAAAAGTTGCAACATCTCTTAGATATTCATGTTCCCTTTTTTCCAAAATCTCCCTTATCATATTCTTCCAAACCTCTTTTCCATAATCTCAATAATTACAGCCGCCGTTTCTTCTATTGCTCTGTTTGAAACATCAATAACAGTACACCCAATCTTTTCCATAATGTTGTTTGCATAATCTATCTCTGCTTTTATTCTATCGAATTCTGAATACATTCCAACACTCGGCATACCAAGAGCTTTTAGTCTTTCCTCCCTTATATTCATCATTATCTCAGCGCTTGTTGTAAGTCCGAAAATTCGCTTCGGATCTTTCACGAAGAGTTCATCTGAAATCGGTACTTCAGGAACAAGCGGAACATTTGCAACCATATATCCTTTGTTGGCAAGATACATGCTTAAAGGAGTTTTTGAAGTGCGGGAAATCCCAATCAGACAAATGTCAGCTTTTCTAATACCTCTAGGGTCTTTTCCATCGTCATATTTTACAGCAAATTCTATCGCATCAACCGTTTGGAAATAAGTTTCGTCCATTTTTCTAAGAATGCCTGACTCTCTTATTGGTGTTTGGTGCAAAATATTGGAAATTGCATCAAGCGGTTCCTTCATAATGTTTACGGTAGGAATTCCGTATTCTATTGCAGTTTTCTCCAAATAGTCAGCGTGTTCTTCGTCAACAGTACTATAAATAATCACCGCCGGCAGATTTTTTGCTTCTTCAATCACAGACAAAATATGAGCCTTGTCTAAAATATAAGGATATCTTTTAATCTCATAATTACAGTTTGGAAATTGGGCAACGGAAGCTCTTGCAATCTTGCTTCCTGTCTCGCCTATAGAGTCGCTTAAAACAAAAATAGTTATATCATACATATTCTAAAACCACCTGTTCTTTAATTCCGTTTGCAACTTCTTGGAATAATCAGTCACATAACCTCCATTGTCATAAAAATCAAATAAATCCTGCAGCACTTCTTTATTGTTTTTTAAGAAAGAAATAAAATCGCCATCTATGTCATTAGTAACATCACCACTAACGAGTTCGCCGACTCTTCTTTCTTCCTCCGAGCTCTCATAGTCCATCGACTCGCTTGTCATAACCAAATTTCTGATTCTGAAAAGATTCTTTAAAAGACTTGTCTCTTCTTCATCCGCCGTTTCCGAAATTTCAATAAGTTTTTCAGTCAAATTTCCGAAATATTCATCGCATGACAAAATGTCATCCGATACAAATTCGGCTTTGACCCCAAAATTTCTTAAAATATTTTTGTATCTTTGAAGAAATAGGTCTTCTAAAATACTTTCAACCTTATTGTAATCAAATACACCTATGCTTTCTTCTGTATAAACATAAAGTGCAATTTTAGTAAGAGTTGCGACACTTATTTCGAGTTTGGAATTTATAATGAGATTTAAAATCTCGTCAATCTTGTTTTTTACAAGCCTTATATTATAATCATCGGAAATAATCAAACCTACAATATCATCGTATCTATCTACAATTGCCAAAATATAACCTATTGAAGATTCAGGCATTTTGTTCATCGAGCCCGGAAGATACTGCTCCAATATAGCCTCTCCTATAACGCTATCATACCCTTCTTTTTCCAGCATCGTCTTTGCAACTACGCCTTTTAATTGTGGATATTTTTTTACCGTTCTCGTTGCAAGGTCTGCCTTCATTAAATCAGCAGCTAAATATAGATTTTCTTCCATTTCTTCCGCAAGAGAAAGATTGTCGGCAACCTTTTCGACAAACATCTTAACTCGAATCGTTTTATCATATAGATTTCCAAGTTGATCATACTTTGAAATCCAATTTAGTCTCGGAACATATTCTTTCAGTTCTAAAGCACTGTCTTTTTCGAAGACTTCTTCAATAAGTCCCAAATCATAATCGAGAGAATTTTCATACATCGATTTTATTTTCTCTGATTTTTTGTTTTTATTGTAAGCTATAATGTACGAATTCGAAATTTTTCCGTCCTCAAATGTGAGAGGAATGCAAGCATCGTATTTATTTATTATATTAAAAACAAATTCTTCCGGTAAATCGTAATATTTTTCATCAAAATTCGCGCTCAAAAATTGTGGATTTTCAATTATCTTTGCAATTTTAATTAGTTTATCCCTGTTTGCAGTAAATTTCTTTCCAAGGCTTGCCGCTATTTTTGAAACCTGATTCCTGATTTTATTCACTCTGTCAACTTCATTAAAACCGACATATTTATCAAGATTTTCAAAATAGTCATCAACACTATCTATCTCGATTTCATCGCACAGGTTAACGAGTGAAACTTTTTTTGAGCGGACATCTTCAATTTGAACATCTATTAACTCATCGTCCAACAAAGCTAAAATATTTATTATCGGGCTGAAAAAAGTTATAGAGCCGGTGTCCCACCTCATTTGATTCGGACTTTCAACCCCTCTAAGAATAGATGGTAAAAGCTCCGAAAGTTTATCTTTCAAATCGTCCCCGAATAAATCCGCCCAAATTACGATTCTTGTCTGACTCACAAAAATATTCAAATTTTCAGTTTTAAAAAACGATTCAAAATCGCTGGATTTCAAATATTCTCTTATATCTTCCTCGATATCTTGAAATATAACGACGTCCATCGGATTAGTTATAACTTCCATTAAAAATTTACTCATACTCTTCCTCCTTTGAAACGTCAGACTCAACAATTGCTTTTTGATTCAAATATTCATTTTTTATTTCAAAATATATTTCTCTTATTCTTTTCATATTGTCGATATATTTTTCAGAGAATATACCCGTCTTACCCTTTATAATTTCAACATCCTTATATGATTTTATAAGTGCGATATATGCAAGAACGAACCTCTTTTCTCTCAAATGTACTTCACTTTCAGAAATATGGCTGTTAAATAAAATATTTTCATTTTCATAGTCCATCTCTTCGAAAATATAACTTGAAAATTCATTGTCCCTCAAATGTTCAACAGAAAAATCAATCGACTCCTCGTCTCCAAAAATATACGAAAGATTGTCCAAATTGTACTCGATTATCAAAGGAACACTATCCAAATGTTCATCATTAATAGACTGAAAATATTTACACTTAATAATCAAAAATCCGTTTGCATAAATATTAGAATATGAAATGGTGGCTCCCAGAGAAGATTCGTGGTATTCCCCCGAGTTAAAAGTAAAAAGATAATCATCCATATTTCCAAATATGTGCTCTATCGATAGAAACACATCCTTGAAATTTACTGTGTATTTTCTTTGGTCAACAACTCTATAAATAGAGCTGACCGAGCGCTTTGTGCCTTGAATAGAAAAAGACATATCTCCAACATTCAAAATTCTCACATTCGCACCCGAAATAGAATTCGGATTGTCCAAGTGAAAAAACAGCTCACTGTAACTTAAAACATCTTCATTAAGCTCAATGTAGTCCTCTCTGATCTCTCTCAATCCGAACTGCCTATAATAATTGTTTAACTCATCTACTAATTTCATCATATAACACCATTTAAAATTTTTTTAGCTCCTCATACGAATTTAATTTATTTATACTAAAAGATAATTTAAAATAAAAAATAATTAAATCTAAAATCTTCATACTCGATTCATTTCCAACGTCGAACTTCATAATCTCAGACATCTCGGAAAAAAGTAATTTTTTAATAAGATTCGACTCTTCAAAACTCACCCGTCTGTAATGGCCTACCATCGTAGCCGGTTCGGCAACAACAATGCCGTCTTCGCAAATAACAAGTTCATCCTTGTTGTCGCTAATAATCGGTCTATATCCCATAAATGAAATATATTTTATAAGCCAAGCCGAAAAAAAGAGCACTTTATTTTTTGCCTCCGATAAAAGTTCCAAGAATTTTTTCGTAAGCGGATAAATATTCGGAACACTGTAATTGTCAAGCATAGTCTTAATAATAATCTCGCTTAAAATCGAGCAAACCCTAAACGAAATCGGCTCCTTGTATAAATCCCCTGAAACTTTTGAGCTGTCGGCAAAATTAAAATAAAACATATTGTTCCCTTTATAAAGGTCGAAATTTGTAATTGAAAATAAATCGAAATATGGCATGACATTTTCTTTCCGCTTGAATGCACCCTTTGTCATAATACTGATTCTTCCATAATCATCGGTGAGTGCATGAGTTATAATACTAGTATCCTGCCATCTGATATTTCTTAAAACAATAGCTTCCGTCCTCATTTAATCCAACTCTTAACTATCCCGCTGTTCTTTCTCCAATTTTTTCTAACTTTAATATCAATTTTAAGACGAACTTTTTTGTTTGTAAACTCCTGCATATCTTTTCTTGCTGCATTTATAATCTTGTTTATCATATTGCCGTTTTTTCCAATAACGATCGCCTTATGGTTTTCGCGTTCAATATAAACAATATGCCTTATACTTATGGAGTCCTCGTCTTCAATATATTCTTCTGTTTCGATATTAATGCCGTGTGGAATTTCTTCATCCAGAAAAATCAAAAACTTTTCTCTCAAAATTTCTTCCATAATTTCCCTTGTCATAGTATCTGTAATCATCTCTTCGTCATAATACATCGGACCTTCAGGGAGCAAATCATAAATCCCGTCAAGAAGCTCATCAAAACCATAACCCGTAACAGCAGAAACCGGATAAACATCTATAAATAAATCCAAATCCTTATATTTTTGAATGAGCATTTCGAGCTCATCATCTTTTAAAAGGTCGCACTTATTTATTATAACAATCTTTTTATTTTTGTCTTCGCGTGCCAAATCCAAGACCTTATTGTCGAGCCTTCCATTTTCCAATGAATTGTCCATAACATAAATATCAAGATCTGCATCTTTCATATTGTTATAAATAATATTCTGCATCTCTTGACCCAACTTGTTTTTAGGGTCTTGAAATCCCGGATTGTCAAAGAAAATGATTTGGGACCTTTCATCTGTATAAATGAACTTCATACTTTTTCTTGTGGTCTGTGGCCTATCCGTAACAATCGAAAGCTTTACCCCAATTAAATGATTTAAAATAGAAGACTTTCCTACATTTGGCCTTCCAATCAAATTAACAAAACCGCTTCTCATTATTCCTCCAATCTAAATCCGTGTGGCAATAAATCTCGAATTCTGTAAGATTCTATGTCCGATAAACTGTTAACTATTAAAACCTCGCACTCCGGCGACGTTTCATATATCACCTGCCTACAAACACCGCACGGAAATGTATCCGAGCTCGAGCCGCAAACAGCGATTGCACTATAATTTCTCTCGCCTGTTGTAAACATGCTGAAAATCGCATTTCTCTCAGCGCAAATAGTGGGAGAAAAACTTGTAATCTCTACATTAACTCCACTAAAAATTTCGCCTGTATTCGTCAAAATTGCAGCTCCGACATTAAATCCTGAAATCGGCGCATAAGAATTCTTTTTTGCGCCGATTGCCGCGTTCACAAGCCTTTTCATATTCTCATCTAATTTATAATAATCCAACTTCATACTTATCCAAACAACCTAAAAATAATTATTCCTATAATTATACCCAATAAGCCCCCATAAAAAACATCCATAGGTTTATGTATTTTTCCTTCGACACGACTTTCCGCAACCAATATCGCAAGAATATAAGCGAGCGAAATTACAAGCAGACTATCCGAGTTAAAAGAAACAATGGTCGCTAAAAGAAACGAAACTGCAGCGTGTCCGCTCACCGTTCCGCCTTGAAAATAACTTCCTCTGCTCTTTGAGTACTTGCTTTTTAGCGCAATCACGAGCATTACTGTAAGGGAAAACGCAATAAATGTCAAATGAATAGGGCTTTGATGAATCGCACCCAAAACATTATTGCCAAGCGGCACGAGTCTATCATAAAAAAGCAAATACCCAACAAACACCGCATAAAAAGCCGTCAAAAGTACCGCCCCTGCGGAAATATCTTTGCAAACTCGAATAAGCGGATGGAATTCGCCAACCGAAGCATCAACCGCATACTCAAGCGCCGTATTTATTAATTCAGCAAAAAGCACAAGAACAATTGCACCTGTAAGAGCAATAAACTCCAACTTCGAAAACTCAAAAACGAGTGCAAAAATCATCACAACGCCTGCAACTGCAAAATGAATTCTCATATTTTTCTCACTTTTAAAACTGTGAACTAAACCATTTGCAGCATTATTAAAACTTTTTAAAAAACTTCTCTTTTTCATAAAAAATCATCCGCCAATCCAATAAGTTTTCATAAAGCAAAATCTCAAAATGAAAATAAAATAATTATCTACACAGTTCTATTATACCCATATTGACAAGTGTTTAATTCTTTTAATGAATTATAAATATAATACTTATAGTTTTACGTTATTGAAAAATTTTAAAATAAAAACAAGCCTCACATGTGCTTGGCTTGTTTCTAGATTGAATATTAAAACCGCGAAAGAATTCTTAAATTTCTCTCATAACTTGTTTCTCTAAATCCCGCATAATTCTCTTGTCTCTTTTATTCATATGGTCATATCCAATAAGGTGCAAAATGCTATGACATGTAAGATACATAAGTTCTCTTTGAAATGAATTTCCATAGAGTTTCGCTTGCTTGGTGCAAACTTTTTTACAGATTACAACATCTCCCAAAATTCCGGTTTCCATATCCAGCGGAAAGCTTAAAACGTCCGTCACTCTATCGATTCCCCTGAATCTATTATTCAAATCTCGAATTTCTCCGGGTGTCACGATGCTCAGTGATATTTGAGTATAATATCTGAAGTCGACAACTCTAAGTGTTTTCTCAATTATATTTTTTAGGCAATATAAATCATCGACACACAAAAATTGTGTGCCGGTTGATATGCTCAATTCAAATTTATCAAAATAAAAGGTTTTGTTTCCCTTTATTTTTCTCTCCAAATTATTCTTCATCTTTGTTTTCTTTTTCTTTCTTTTTTTCTTCTCTTATTTTTTCCAAACGCAAAGCTTCCTGTTCATATACTTCAATCACTTTTCGAACAAGCGGGTGTCTAACAATGTCAACTTTTTGAAGTTCTTCGATTCCGATTCCCTTTGTGTGTCTCAAAAGTCCTATTGCGTTTTTTAGTCCACTCATCTTTCCTCTCGGCAAGTCGGTCTGTGTTAGGTCGCCTGTGATAACCATCTTTGATGAATAACCAAGTCTTGTCAAAAACATTTTCATTTGTTCAGGAGTTGTGTTTTGAGCTTCGTCCAATATTATAAAGCTTTTATCGAGAGTTCTTCCTCTCATATATGCAAGCGGAGCAATTTCAATCAAACCTTTTTCAATGTATTTTTGGTATTGTTCTCCGCCTATTATTTCAAAAAGCGCATCATAAACAGGTCTTAGATACGGATCGACTTTTTCTTTTAAGTCTCCCGGCAAAAATCCAAGACTTTCACCGGCTTCAACTGCCGGTCTGGTGAGTATAATTCTTTCAAATTGTTTGTTTCTAAACGCTTGGCAAGCAAGTGCGATCGCAAGATATGTCTTTCCGGTTCCGGCAGGGCCTGTCCCAAAGACAATGTCATTGTTATTGATTGATTCAATATATCTTTTTTGCCCAATTGTTTTCGGGAATAAACTTCTGCCGTTTGCGGTGAATGCAATAGGTTTGTCATTTAGATTTAAAACCTCATTTTCCCTGTGTTCGCGTGCAAGATCGATGATATATGATATATCATTTAGATCAACATCACCGTTCTTGCTTTTTTTCGAAAGCACCATGAGTACATTCTTTGCAATCTCGGAATTTTCTCCGTCGATTTTAAATGTGTCATCGGAAATGGATATTTTTACATCCAATTTTTCCATTATGAGATTTATATTTTGATCCAATTGTCCAACTATGTTTTTTACAGTTAACATATCTTTAACTACAAATTCAGTCATTAAGTCTCCTTACTTCATTGAGACCGGCTCGTCCAATATCTCTTTCATTGCGACATATTTTTTTAAGTCCGCCTCATTTATATCTTCAAGAAATCTTGATTCATGTTCTTCTTTTTCATAAAGGGATTTTCCAAGTCCGTGCTCGATTCCACATTCGTTTTTTATCATGTGACTGTAAACAGAATCGTCTGTATGCGGAATTGCATTTTCCATACTTCTCGAATCAACTATAGCCGATTTTTTAATTTTTTTATCCGCATTTATCGTCGGTTCGTTTTTCTTCTGGCTGATTTTCTTACGCTTTTCTTCGAGCTTTTTGTTCAAAGTCTTTTCCTTTTCAGATTCATCCGAAAATTCCGCCTCTGCATTTTTCAATAGCTTGGTCAATCTTGTCTTCATGTCTTCGTCTTTGATATTATCAATTCGATTCTTTATCTGTTCAGTATTATCTTTTTTCGGTGTTTTTTTCTCTATAGTTTTCTTGTTGTTATTCTCATAAATTGAATCTACTATTTTTAAAATTATCAGGACAATCGCTATGAAATAACTCATTTATCAGATTTTACTCCGCCTATAGAATTTCTCATATCCGTGTCCGCTTTTATATTATTCAATTTATAATAATCCATAACGCCTAAGTTCCCAGATTTTAAAGCTTCCGCAATTGCCAAAGGAACTTGTGATTCCGCTTCGACAACGAGCGCTCTTTTTTCTTGAACTTCCGCTTTCATTTCTTGTTCTTTTGCAACAGCCATTGCACGTCTTTCTTCAGCTCTTGCTTGTGCAATTCTCATGTCTGCTTCAGCTTGGTCTGTTTGAAGATGTGCGCCGATATTTCTTCCGACGTCGACATCGGCAATATCAATTGATAAAATTTCAAATGCAGTTCCGGAGTCAAGTCCTTTTTCCAAAACTGTTGTTGAAATGCTGTCCGGATTTTCAAGAACTTCTTTGTGTGTATTACTGCTACCGACAGTGGTAACAATACCTTCCCCGACTCTTGCTATAATTGTTTCTTCGCCGGCACCACCGACAAGTCTTTCGATATTTGCTCTTACAGTGACTCTTGCTTTAACAATAACTTCGATACCGTCTTTACTTACAGCTGCAATATTCGGTGTTTCAATAACTTTTGGGTTTACGCTTACTCGTACAGCTTCCAAAACATTACGACCTGCCAAGTCTATAGCAGCAGCTCTCTTAAATTCAAGCTCGATATTTGCCCTTTGTGCAGCAATAAGCGCATCGACCAATGTATCGACATTACCACCTGCAAGATAGTGAGCTTCAAGCTCGTCAAGTTTTAAATCCAAACCTGCTTTTGTCGCTTTAATCATTGGATTTATAATTTTTCTCGGTGGAACTCTTCTTAATTTCATTCCGACAAGAGTTGTGATTCCAACTTTTACTCCCGAGAAGAAAGCCGTTATCCAAAGTCCCAACGGAACGAATGAGAGAAATATTACTAATAGAATAAAAACCAATCCGACCGTGAAAATCGGTCCTAAACTGCTTAAAATGTTGTCCATTTAAATCCTCCTTACATAAATTTTCATAGATTCAACTTTTATTACCTCTATTTTTGTATCCTTCGGTATAAATCCTTCGTAACTGTAGAGGTCGTATTTTTTATCATCAATTATTCCAAAACCGCTCGGCCTAAGAGGTGTTGTCGTAACTCCCCTCTTGCCTGTCAAATCGGGAAAATCAACTGCCAGGTATCCCTCTTCCGCAGAACTTTTTTGGTTCAGAATGAATTTTTCCATTCCCTTTACCCTGTAACCTTTCTTGATGTAATAGTAAATGAGAAAAATTGCAATCAAAACTGTGAGTGAGAGTCCCAAAATTGTTGACAAAACATCGTCAAACGTTCCGTAAAATCCTACGCCCAAAAACGCAAGACCAAATAATCCGAAAACTTGGACTCCCGGAACCATAAGCTCCATGAAAAGCATGAAAATCCCGACCGTACTTAATATAAGATAAACAAAATATTTGTTATCTTTTAAAAGCACTATCGCTATGTATGCAATCATAAGCAATATCCCCGCAACAAGATTAAATTTCTTATTGACAAATAGCGACGAAATAAGACACGCAACTGAAATTAAAAAAATCAAAAGCACTGCCAAATTCGGAATGTTTTTTAACATTTCAATAGTTTTATCCATAACTACCTCCTTTAATTACATATTACCCGAAAAAGGCATAGTTAAACTATTTAATTAAATTTTTACACAAAAATAGCCCACCTATTTTAGTGAGCCTAATTTTGCTTTCACCGCTTCAGATAATCTCTTAGCATCTACTCTAGATTCGCTTCTTTCCTTAGCCAATTTCATAACAGCACCCATGTCTTTCATGGATGTTGCTCCAACTTCAGCTACTACAGCACTAACCAAATCATTTAACTCTTCGTCGTCCATTTGTTTTGGTAAATACTCGGAAAGATATGAAATTTCTTCTTCCGTATCTTTTATAAGTTCTGCTCTATCTGTGCCTTTGAGAGAATCCAGCGTATCGTTTCTTTCTTTTATTTCCTTTTGAATCATCTGCATAATTAAATCATCATCAGCAGTCAATCTGTTGTCAACCTCATATTGTTTTATACGAGATCTGAGCATTGTGATAGTATTTTTTCTAAGAGTTTGTTTCTCTTTCATGGAAGTTTTTAAATCATCCATCAAACGTTCTTTTAATGACATAAACTAAAATCCTTTACGTCTCTTTTTTCTAGCTGCTTGAGATTTAAGTTTTCTTCTAACGCTAGGTTTTTCATAATGTTCTCTTTTTCTAACTTCACCCATTACTCCTGAGCGAGCACATTGTCTCTTGAAGCGCTTTAGAGCACTATCTAGGGATTCATTTTCTCCAACTTTGATTTCTGACATTTATCTTCCCCCCTTCCATAAGGTTATCCACAACGCTCTATTCAATATTATACACATAGTTTATCAAAAAATCAAGTATTTAATCAAAATTCCAACCTAATTTTTTTCCACCTATGAGATGAAAATGCAAATGACGAACAGACTGTCCTCCATCTTCGCCAACGTTTGAAATTACTCGATATCCATCAGTCAATTTCTCTTCTCTTGCAATCAGTTTTATGATTGACAAAATATGACTTAGTATTTCCTTGTCTCCTTCGTCGCATGTGTCAAGACCGTCAATATGTTTCTTTGGAATTACGAGAATATGTGTCGGCGCAACCGGATTTATATCCCTGAATGCATAGCAAATATCATCTTCATACACCTTTGTAGAAGGTATTTCTCCTTCAATTATTTTGCAGAACAAACAATCCATTTCTTTTCCCCCTTTTCTTCAACAAGCATTGCACTCACAACGCTGTTTAATTTTAAATCCGGATACTCATCACAAGATATTTCTGCCTTTACATAGTTTCTTGTGTATCCCGTGAAAAATCCTTTTGTTCTTTCTTCAATCAAAACTTCTTCCTTTTTATTTAAAAGTGAATTTTTAAATTCATCTTGAAGCTCTTCTCCCAATTTATCAAGTTCATTCTTTCTTCGAATTTTTATATTTCCATCAACTTGCTCCATATCCGCAGCTTTTGTGCCTTTTCTTATAGAGTATGGAAAAATGTGGATCCTCGAAAGTTTTAAATCCTTTAAATACTGAACTGTGCTCTCGTGGTCCTCTTCCGTTTCTCCGGGAAAACCAACGATAATATCAGTTGTGATTCCTGCATTTGGATAATAAGTTCTAATCAAATCAACTTTTTTCTTAAAAGTTTCCTTGTTGTATTTTCGATTCATCGCTTTTAAAACATTATCCGAACCGCTTTGAAGTGACAAATGAAATTGGTCACAGAACTGACTTATGTTTTTGAGTCTCCTTAAAAAATCATCAGTTATAACTGAAATTTCAAGACTTGAAAGTCTTATTCTAACATTCGGCGCCGCTTCGTGCACCGCTTCAATTGCATCAATGAGCGTCACATCTTTTAAATCTTTTCCATACGATGCAACTTCAATTCCCGTTATAACAATTTCTTTTGCATTCTGTCCGAGTGATGTTGCTTCTTTCTTTATTGATTCAATACTTCTCGACCTTACTCTTCCCCTTGCAAAAGGAATTATGCAATATGAGCAAAAATTATCGCAGCCGTCTTCAATTTTTATAAATCCTCTTGTTTTTTCACCCGTTCCGTGGAGCGGCAAATCTTCAAATTCTATATATTTTGAAATATCATAAACTTTTTCGCCCTTGTCTTTACCTAAATTCATTAAATATGAGATATCAAGCTTGTCCTTATTTCCGACAACAAGATTTACATTTTTGTTTTCTAAAAGCTCATCTTTTGATACTTGACTATAACACCCCATAATCACAGAGTAATTATCAGGATTCATTTTGCGATTTCTACTTAAAGCCTGTCTTGATTTCTTGTCACTTTCATTTGTGACGCTGCATGAATTTAAAATAAAAATGTCGCATATTTCTTCATTTGAATCGACTATTTCAAATCCCGCTTTTCTAAGCCTTTCTTCAAGCGCAAGACTTTCAACAAAATTCACTTTGCAACCCAGAGTTTTAATTTTAACTTTCATATTTATTCCTTTCATAATAGGTGAGTATTGAAGAAATAGCGGAGAATGCAGCGTATTCTGTTCTCAATATATTTCTAAACAACCTAATAGATTTTACTCCTCTGTCTTTTGCAAATAACACTTCCTCCTCTGAAAAACCGCCTTCAGGTCCAACAAAAATCCCAATTGAACTCTCTCTAGGGTAAGTTACATCAACATCTTTTAAAAAGTCATAAATGCAATTCACATTTTCGTCTTCATAAAGAATCACCGAATAGTCCAAAGTTTTAGAAAATTCTATTGCCTCTTTAAAATCCATATTCTCTGAAATTTCGGGAATTTTTATCGACTTTGATACTTCGGCGCTGTCCTTTAAAATAGAATAGCACCTTTCGTTTGAAAAATCCTCAATACGTTTTTCATAACATCTTTCAGTAATAGTCGGAATAAATTTTTCGACACCGAGCATTCCGTTCATTTTAAAAACGTGTTCCATTTTTTTCTTCGGAATATATCCTTGGAACAAATATATTTTTAATTTATTCGTGTCTTCCTTTATTTCTTCTATGAGCTTAACAGAAAAACTGTTCTTTGAAACTTCAGAAATTTCTGCCAAATAGAGTTCTTCATCTAAAACAACCTCAAGCGTATCACCTAACGTGTGCCTTTGACTTTTAATAACATGTCTGAAATCTTCTCCGGTTATTACTGTGTCTTCGATAAAAATCCTATCCATTAAATCTACCCGTAATCTCCGACCAACCGTTTTGTTTGTTTGAACTTACAATTTCAAAATTATTTTTTTGTAAAGCATCTCTAACCATGTCTTCTTTTTCATTGACTATGCCCGACAGAATTATTAGTCCTTGCGATTTAATACGCTTAGAAAACTCCGGCATCATTTCACATAGAGTTTCAGCATATATATTTGAAATTACGGTATCGTAAATCTTGACATCATAATCCCTGAAATCTCCATGAATTACATTCACCTTTTCCTCAACATTATTCAACTTCACATTTTGATTTGCCGATTTTATAGCTAAAGCATCGATTTCATAAGCATCTACAACGGCGCCTGAAAGCTTTGCAGCAGAAATAGCGAGAATCCCGCTTCCCGTTCCTACGTCTACAATTTCCCCATCCGGACGATATTTATCAATCTCTTTGAGACACATATAAGTGGTTTCGTGACTTCCTGTGCCGAAAGCCATTCCGGGATTTATAACAACATCCGCGTCGGTGTGTTCTTCCCAAAGCGGTACAACTTTTAATTCCTTCGAAACATCTATTGTGTGAAAATAATTTTTCCAATCATTTTCGTAGTCTTTTTCTTCGATTGATTTTTTTGAAATCTCACATTCTCCTTCGAGATCAATTTCTTTAAGAAATTCTTGAACCTCATCGTCTTCCAAATATACTTTAAAAGTTATAAAATCCGTTTTTTCTTTTTTATCAATATAGTCCCAATTCTTTTCGGAAAGTTTAAGACTGTCGCTCAAATTGTCATCCAAAACTTCGAATGAGGTTATCCCGAACATAATAAGTTTTGTAGTGATTTCTTCTTCCAAACTCCTATTTACTTTTAATGAAACTTCTATCATCGTGCAAACATCCTTCTAATAGCATTTTTTATTTTGAAATATATATTCTTAAACTTTGACCTTATCCCTGAAAAGGGTGGAGGGTCATTGAGCTCATTTTCTTCATCAAGCTCCCTTAAAATTTCCTTTTGACGTTTTGACAAATTTGTCGGTGTGACAACTTTAAAAACCAAATACATATCGCCACGTGTATTTGAATTGTATTTATATAAGCCTTTTTTCGAAATTGTTATATAATCCCCATTTTGTGTGCCTTCAGGTATAACGATTTCTTCTTCTCCGTCAAGGGTTTCGAATTTTTTTCTAGTGCCTAAAGCGGCTTCCGAGAATGAAATCTTATATTCCTTCACAAGATTTGTATCTTGAATTTCATAACCGTAAGGATTTCTTACGTGAATCTCAGCATATAAATTTCCACGTCTTCCTCCGTTTATGCCGTCGTCCCCATAAGCCCCCAAGTTTAATACGATGCCGTCTGTTACACCTTTTGGAATTTTAACCGACTTTTTAATCTTTTTGGATTTTCTTCCTGAGCCGCCGCATTCATCACACTTTTCTTTGACAACTTTTCCCGTTCCGTTACAGTCCGGGCAAACAGTATCAGTTTGCATTTGCCCAAATAAAGTCTGTTTAACTTGTCTTACACGGCCTCTACCTTGGCAAGTCTTACATACTTCTACATCGTCTTTTGACTTCGCACCTGTTCCATGACATTTCTCGCAGTCTTCAACTCTATCATATTCGATGTCCACAGTTTGCTCTGTAAGCGTTTCTTTAAGGTCAAAATCTATATAAACCATTCTATCTTGCCCCGGTTTTTGGTTGCTTGCAGCT
Source organism: uncultured Eubacteriales bacterium (assembly GCA_900540185.1). GTDB lineage: Bacteria > Bacillota > Clostridia > Tissierellales > Peptoniphilaceae > Ezakiella. Next base: position 61,232 of record UQFH01000008.1, on the reverse strand, counting down.
CTGTTTGAGCTGAATCCGCCAAAACCCATTCCGCCGAAAATGTCTCCGAATATATCGCTGAATATATCATCATAACCGAATCCGCCACCTGCTTGAGCGTCTGTGGTTCCATAATTATCATACATAGTTCTTTTTTCTTGATCTGAAAGGACCTCATAAGCCGCAGTAACCTCTTTAAATTTTTCTGCACTCTCCGGGTCGTCAGGATTCAAATCAGGATGGTATTTTTTTGCCAAACGTCTATAACTTTTCTTTATTTCGTCGATTGAAGCAGTTTCTTCAACCTCTAATACTTCATATAAATTTTTCATCAAATCAGCCTTTCAAAAAAATAAGAACTGTCCACTAAGAGTGGATCAGTTCTATTATCCTATAATTAGCGGAAATTGTCAAATTAATCAACTACTTCGTAGTCTCCATCAATTGTATCGTCTCCGTCATCTTTTTTGTTTTCTCCAGGATTTGCACCGCCTTCTGAAGGATTTCCGCCTGCTTGACCATAAACTTTTTGAGTTATCTTATAGAACTCATTCGTCAAATCTTCGGTCTTTTGTTTCATATCTTCGTAGTCTGTTCCTTCTGCAGCTTTTTTGAGTGCTTCTTTCTTTTCTTCCAATGCTTTTTTATCTTCATCGGACAATTTGTCACCCAAATCTTTTATGCTCTTTTCTGTTTGATAAACCATTTGGTCTGCATTGTTTTTGATTTCGATATTTTCTTTTGCCTTTTCATCTTCTGCAGCATATTTTTCTGCTTCTTTAACTTTAGCGTTAATTTCATCTTCGCTCATCTTGTTCGAAGCAGTGATCGTTATAGATTGTTGCTTGCCTGTTGCCATATCCTTTGCACTTACATTTACAATCCCGTTTGCATCGATGTCAAATGTAACTTCAATTTGAGGAATTCCTCTTGGTGCAGGTGCAATTCCAGTCAATTGGAATCTGCCGAGAGTTATGTTGTCCTTTGCAAATTCTCTTTCCCCTTGAAGAACGTGAATATCAACAGAAGTTTGTGAATCGGCAGCAGTTGTAAATACTTGGCTCTTCTTTGCCGGAATTGTTGTATTTCTTTCAATGAGCTTTGTGGTTACTCCGCCCAATGTTTCAAGTCCAAGTGAAAGAGGTGTTACGTCAAGTAGCAATAAGTCTTTAACTTCTCCGGTCAAAACTCCACCTTGGATTGATGCGCCGATTGCGACACATTCGTCAGGGTTGATGTCTTTTTGCGGGTCTCTTCCGGTCAATTTCTTAACTTCTTCTTGCACAGCCGGAATTCTTGTTGAACCTCCAACCAGCAAAATTTTGTCGAGTTCTGAAACATCAATGCCTGCGTCCTTGATACAATCTTTAACAGGTGCAATTGTCTTTTCAACCAAATCACTTGTAAGTTCGTTGAATTTTGCTCTTGTAATGTCCATATTCAAGTGAAGCGGTCCATTTTGAGTTGCTGTAATAAATGGCAAGTTAATGTTTGTGGTCATTGTTGATGAGAGTTCCTTCTTTGCTTTTTCAGCAGCTTCTTTAAGTCTTTGAAGGCTCATCTTATCTGATTTCAAATCAACTCCGTTTTCTTTTTGGAATTCATCTGCAATATAATCAACAAGTTTATTGTCGAAGTCGTCTCCACCAAGTCTGTTGTTTCCTCTTGTAGCCATAACTTCGAATACACCGTCGCCAACTTCAAGAATTGAAACGTCGAATGTTCCTCCACCAAGGTCATAAACCATAATCTTGTGTTGACCTTCTTCTTTGTCCATTCCGTATGCAAGTGCAGCAGCAGTCGGTTCATTAATAATTCTCTTTACATTTAATCCGGCAATTCTTCCTGCGTCCTTTGTTGCTTGTCTTTGAGCATCTGTGAAATATGCAGGAACTGTTATTACTGCATCTTCAATCGTTTCGCCGAGATAGCTTTCAGCATCTGCTTTTAACTTTTGAAGAATCATTGCCGAGATTTCTTCCGGTGTATAATCTTTTCCATCAATACTAATTTTATAATCGGTGCCCATTTCTCTTTTAATAGAAGAAATTGTTCTATCCGGGTTTGTAACAGCTTGTCTTTTTGCTGTTTCCCCAACCAATCTTTCTCCTTCTTTTGTGAACGCTACAATACTTGGAGTAGTTCTGTTACCTTCGATATTGTGGATAACAGTAGGATCTCCTCCTTCCATAACTGCAACACATGAATTTGTTGTTCCTAAGTCAATACCAATAATTTTACTCATTTAAAAAATCCTCCTTAATTTATAATTACTTACTTACTTTTACCATTGCCGGGCGTATTACTTTATCTCCCAGCATAAATCCTTTTTTTAGAGTTTCGGTTATAATTCCACTTTGAACTCCATCTTTTTCTTCCATCATTACTGCGTAGTGCAGATTCGGATCAAAAACTGCCCCATCGCTTTCCATTACATTTATATCTACATTTCTAAAAGCTTCAATTACTTGATCGTATATCATCTTCACGCCGTCATATATATTTTTATCCTCTATATGTGAAAGCGCAATATCGAAATTGTCAATTACAGGAAATAAAACCTCCGCAAATTTTTCAACTCCCAAATTTACACTGTCGTGCTCTCTCTTTTGAGCTCTCTTTTTAAAGTTTGTAAAATCCGCTTGAAGTCTTATAAGCTGTGTCTTTAGTGAATCAATTTCTCCGCTGAGATTATCCGACTCATTTAAATCTTCGTCGCATATATCCGATTGAACACTTTCCTCCGCAACTTCTTCTTCTGTAATTTTTTCATCGACTTCATTATTTAAATCTTTTTTCTCTTTCATTTAGCCCTCATCCCCTTTCAAGCTCGCATGTAGAAACCTCAAAGTCTTGTCAAGCTCCAAAATTGCATTTATAGCATTTGAATAATTCATCCTGACCGGAGCGATTATTCCAAACGATGCGGTCCGGTCGCTGTCGAGCAATATGTTTGAGGTTATTACTGTCAAATTTTTTAAATTTGAGTTTTCGTCGCCGATATGAACGCTAATTCGCTTATCATCGCTTTCCTTAATTAAATCTTTTATCTGCGAACTGTCTTCCATAATCATAGCAACTGTTTTAACATTCTCTGAATCTATAAAATCCGGATGTTCGAGTAGTCTAGTCACTCCACTTAAAATCAATTCATCTTCCATGGATTCATCCGACTCTATATCTTTTAAAATGTTTTTTAATACATCCAATTTGCCGAAAAATTCTTTTTTGTATAGTTCTTCAAGATTTTCGAGAAAATAACTGACTTTTCTATCATAAAAATAATGCTTAAGAAAATTATTAAATTTCTCTTCATCAATAACTCCACCGTCATGAACAACATTTGTAGAAACATCCAAATCCTTTGTCATTATTACAAATAGAAGGTTCATATCGTCTATGCGCTTTGCAAATACTTGAGAAATTTCAGCATCGTTATAATGAGGAATAAATGTTAAAGTGGCATAATTTGTCATCAAATTAAGAACTTCACCCGCTTTAAGCATCATCTTCTCAAGCTTTGTCCCCTCAGATTCCAACAAGCTCTTAACAAATTTTCTAGGGTTGTCTTCCTGTTTCGTTGAAGAATCAATCAAGTCCAACACATAATTTTCAATAGCAAATCCGGAAGGAATCCTACCGCTTGAGTGATGCGTTTTTGAAATAAATCCCTTTTCTTCCAAATCACTCATTACATTTCTTATAGTGGCGGCGCTAAGTCCGATGTCATAGTTTTTCTCTATAGTTCTTGAGCCGACCGGCTGACCGGTTTCAATGAAAGAGTTTATAATACTGTTTAAAATTTTCAGCTCTCTTTGACTTAACATTTTACACCTCCCACTTTTTATTAGCAATCTCAAGTCGTGAGTGCTAACTAATAAATATATACCCACATAATTTTCATTTAATCACATTTAAGGTAATATTTTATAAAAATTTTAACAATAAATGATAAACGTTAGCACTTATAACTCTCGAGTGCTAACCACAAGTTTTATACCCCAATTTATGATTTTAAAACATTTTATAAAAGTAAATCAACTTCCACAAGGTTTGAAAGGTCCATTCCCTTTTCTGTCAAGATAACATGATTATTCTCCAATTTTAAAAGCCCGGAATCAAAGTGTTTTTTTAAATCAAACACTTTGAAAAATTCTTCATCAAATTTTTCTTTAAATTTCTCGAGAGAAATTCCATCCTTTGTCCTTATATTAAGAAATGAATATTCGCTCATCTTATCGTTTAAATCAAGCACGTACTCAACTCTATATGGAAGTGCGTTTCTATCAAGCGCTTCGTAAAAATATTTGATATTCGAAAAATTCTTTCTCCTTTCGCTTTCTATAAATGCCGCAGCGCCAATACCAAATGCAAGATACTCTTCGAGATTCCAGTATTTTTTATTGTGTCTTGACTCGAAACCCGGCTTTGCAAAATTTGAAATTTCATATCTCTCATAACCAAGTTCGGCTAAATATTTCGAAAGGTCGTGATAACTCTTCCGTTCATCATCCTCGCTCGAAAGTATTAGTTTTTTGTTTTTTATTTCTTCATAGATTGGAGTGTTTTCATGCACAATAAGACTGTACGCAGAAATATGATTTATTCCCAACTCGCTGAGCATTTTTGCATCTTTTAACTCCTGCTCTTCAGTGTTTCCCGGAAGAGATAACATCAAATCGGCTGAAATGTTTTTTATTTCATTTTCTTTCAATTCATCAACCGCTTTTAAAAAATCTTTAAATGAAGAAGTTCTATTTAAAGACTTTATAATTTCATCATCAGACGTCTGCAGTCCCAGGCTCGCTCTATTTATTCCTGTTTTATAAATCTCTTTATATAGATCATCGTCAGTTGTTCCCGGATTTATCTCGAGAGTGTTTTCAGAATCATTTGAAACATTAAAACCATTGTATATTGCACCCATAATCCTATTTACATTCTTTGTTCCAATTAAAGAAGGCGTGCCGCCCCCAAAATAAATTGAGTCGACACACCTCTTTCCATAAAGTTTTGAATAAAGATTTATTTCCTTTATTATATAATCCACATATTTATTTTTTTCATCTTCGCTTTTAGGAACAAAGCTTAAAAAATCGCAATAACTGCATTTGCTTTTGCAAAACGGTATGTGTATATAAATTCCTAAATTCATTACTTTTCCTTATATTTTAAAACTTCCATAAATGCTTCTTGCGGAACGTCAACATTTCCTACAGAGCGCATTCTCTTTTTACCTTCTTTTTGTTTTTCAAGTAGTTTCTTCTTTCTTGAAATGTCTCCGCCGTAACATTTTGCAAGAACGTCTTTTCTAAGAGCGGAAATTGTTTCTCTTGCAATAATCTTTGAACCGATTGCCGCTTGAATAGGAACAGCAAATTGATGTCTTGGAATTACATCTTTAAGTCTTTCGGCGATATCACGTCCCCTTGCGTAAGCTTTTGATTCGTGAACGATTAAACTGAATGCGTCAACAAGTTCTCCATTGATTAAAATATCTAGTTTAACAAGATCACTTTCTTCGTATCCTGCAAGTTCATAGTCGAGCGACGCATATCCCTTTGTATTTGATTTAAGCGCATCGAAGAAATCATATATAACTTCATTTAACGGCATTCTAAAATGCAAAACAACTCTTCTTTCGTCGAGATATTCCATATTTTTAAATTGTCCTCTTCTATCGATGCAAATGTCCATAATGTTTCCAACATATTCTTTCGGTGCCATAATATTTGCATCAACCATCGGTTCTTCAATAAAATCTATTTCGCCCGGCGACGGTAAATTCGTCGGATTTTGTATTTCAAGCACTTCCCCGTCGGTTTTGTGAACTCTATAAATTACAGACGGTGCAGTTGCAATAATATTTAAATCAAATTCTCTGTCGAGTCTTTCTTGAATGATTTCCATGTGTAGAAGTCCCAAGAAACCGCATCTAAAACCGAAGCCCAAGGCCTTTGATGTTTCCGGTTCAAATGTGAGGGATGCATCGTTTACTTTTAATTTTTCGAGCGCTTCTCTCACCGTGTTGTAGTCCTCACCTTCGGACGGATAAATTCCGCAGTACACCATCGGCACTACGGCCTTGTAGCCCGGAAGACGTTCTTTTGTAGGTCTTGCAGCATCTGTGACAGTGTCACCCACTCTTGCATCCTTGACTTCCTTAACAGAAGCTGTGAAATATCCTACGTCTCCTGCTTTAAGTTCGTCAACTTTTAGCATGTGTGTTATATTCACGCCAACTTCGGTAACTTCGAACTCTTGGTTTGTGGACATAAATTTAATATTCATTCCGGCTTTAATACTTCCATCAAAGACTCTTACATAACATACAACTCCCAAATACGGGTCATAGTATGAGTCGAATATGAGTGCTTTTAGCGGTGCATCTTCATCTCCTTCAGGAGCCGGAACCTGTTTTACAATATATTCTAAAACGTCTTTAATATTTAATCCGGTCTTTGCTGAAATCAGCGGCGCTTCGGATGCATCAAGTCCAATTACATCTTCAATTTCATGTTTAACTTCGTCCGGCATTGCGCTTGGTAAATCCATTTTGTTTATAACCGGAAGAATCTCCAAATCTTGGTCGAGTGCAAGATAAACATTGCCGAGCGTTTGAGCTTCAACACCTTGCGTTGCGTCGACAACCAAAACAGCTCCTTCGCATGCTGCAAGTGAACGTGAAACTTCATAGTTGAAGTCAACGTGGCCCGGGGTGTCAATCAAGTTTAATGTGTATGTTTTGCCATCGTCAGCTTTATAAAAAAGTCTGACAGCTTTAAGCTTTATTGTAATGCCTCTTTCTCTTTCAAGGTCCATACTGTCCAAGGTTTGCTCTCTCATATCTCTTAGTTCAACTGTATTGGTAGCTTCCAAAAGTCTGTCTGCGAGAGTGCTTTTACCATGGTCAATATGGGCAATGATAGAGAAATTTCTTATATGCTCTTTTTTCATAAATAACTACCTCAACTTTCCGATTCTATCAAATGGAAAAACTCTAAAGACGCATCTTCCGCCGATGCTTTTTTTGTCAATCGGTCCGAACGACCTTGAATCTCTACTTGCAAGCGGAAGACGATTGTCACCCAAAACAAAATATTCTTCATCCGATAAATCAATCGAAATATTTCCTTCTGTATAAATTCCCGTTTCAATATACGGCTCATCGATTAGTTCGCCGTCAATAAACACGCTTCCGTTTTCGATCTCAATATGTTCACCCGGAAGACCTACAACTCTTTTTACATAATAATTATCGTCTGTTTTAACTTCATCTCTTAAAACAACAATGTCTCCACGTTTAAAACTTCTAAACAACTTATCAAGTTTGAGCTCTATAAGTCTGTCTCTGTTGTGTAAAGTAGGCATCATGCTTTTGCCGTCAACAACTGTGAATGCAAAGACAAATTTTACAATTAAAATCGCAATGATCGCTGCCGATGCCAAACTCTTTATCCATTCAATCACTTCTTTTTTTATCCTCTTTGCTTTATCTTGATTATCAGTATCTTCTGAAACTTCATCGCTATCATCGAGCGGTTCAACAATTTCTTCCGAAACATCTTTATCTTCTATTAATTTTTCATCGTTTTCATCGATTAATTCATTTTTATCATCGTACATATTTTACACCTCTATCCGTTTAATTATAACATTTAATTCTTCAAACTTCAAGGAAAAGACGACATTTATAACACTTCACCAAAGAAAAATAAAAGAGTTATAATCTTTAAAAAAAAATATAAATGTGATATAATAAAACGAGTGAGAGGTGAAACGATGGATTATAAAAATATTGATTTTTGCCATGATTATGATGACGGAAAAATCCTATCAGATTTAAATGATGCGGACGTAATATTGCTTGGTCCATCGAGGGTTGGTAAAACACCACTTTCATTTTATATGGGCTATTTTGATTTAAAAGTTTGCAATATTCCACTTGTGCCGGAAGCAAATTTAACTGAAATGCTAAAGTCTCTTCCAAGGGAAAAAACTTTCGGTTTAACAAGAAGCGTCGATTCAATCAGAAAACACAGATTATCTCGCGAAGAGAATCTTGGCATAAACTCGAATTATGCAACCGAAGAAAGAATATTTGACGAACTTATGTACGCCCATGATATTTATAAAACGCTTCGAATACCAGTTATAGATTTAGATAAGATGGCAATCGAAGAAGCAACGGTTTTTATTTCTAAAAGAATTAGTAAATGAGGAGGAAACATGAACAAGTTTACTTACAGTTTCGAAGAAGGTAATGCAAAAATGCGCTCATTGCTAGGCGGCAAGGGTGCAAATTTATGTGAAATGACAAATTTGGGGATACCTGTACCCCCGGGATTTACAATTTCAACCGAAGCATGCACAGCATTTTATAATAATGACGAAAATCTTCCGGAAGGATTGATGGAAGAAGTTACAAAAAGGATCGCTGAAGTCGAAACTAAGATTGAAAAGAAATTCGGGGATAATGAAAATCCACTCCTATTCTCCGTAAGAAGCGGCGCTGTTTTTTCTATGCCGGGTATGATGGATACAATTTTAAATTTAGGTTTAAATGACGAAACCGTTGAAGGCCTCGTAAAAAAATCCTCAAACGAAAGATTTGCTTGGGACAGCTACAGAAGATTTATTCAAATGTTTTCCGATGTTGCTATGAACATCCCGAAATATGAATTCGACGACATATTTAATGATATTAAGAAAAAAGAAGGCGTCAACAGCGACCAAGAAGTTTCAGTTGAAGGCCTTAAAGAAACAGTTAGAAGATATAAAGAAAAATATAAGGAATATATCAAAGAAGACTTCCCTACTGACCCGAAAAAACAACTTGAAATCGCTATCAAAGCTGTTTTTGATTCGTGGATGAATCCAAGAGCAAAGACATACAGAAGACTCCACAAAATTGACGACAATCTAGGAACTGCTGTAAATGTTCAATCAATGGTCTTCGGTAATATGGGCGATAATTCAGGAACAGGTGTTTGTTTCTCAAGAAGCCCGTCAGACGGAGAAAACAAATTGTTCGGCGAATTCCTTATGAACGCTCAAGGTGAAGACGTTGTTTCAGGTGTAAGAACCCCGCAAAGTATTTCACAACTTGAAGATACAAATAAAAAAGTATATGACCAATTCCTCGACATTATCGAAAATCTTGAAAAGCATTACAAGGATATGCAAGACGTTGAATTTACAATTGAAGACGGCAAGCTGTACTTCCTACAATGCAGAAACGGCAAGAGAACCGCAAGAGCTGCTCTAAATATTGCAGTTGATATGTATGAAGAAGGTCTTGTCACAAAAGAAGAAGCTTTGATGAAGCTTGAACCGAACAGTTTAAATCAACTTATGCACTATCAATTTGACCCGGATGAATTAAAGGACAAGGTTCCATATGCAAAAGGTCTTCCTGCAAGTCCGGGAGCTGCATCAGGTGAAATCGTATTTACTCCTGAAGCTGTGAGAGAAAAACACGAAGCAGGAATCAAAACTATTCTCGTAAGAGAAGAAACTTCTCCTGAAGATATCGATGGAATGGTTTTGGCTGAAGGTATTTTGACTGCACGCGGAGGTATGACTTCTCACGCAGCTGTTGTCGCAAGAGGTATGGGTAAATGCTGTGTTGCAGGAACAAGTGAACTCAGAGTTGAAGAAAACAAAAAAATAATTAAAGGTAAAAATGGAGATCTCAAAGAAGGAGATATCATTTCAATAGACGGTACAACCGGTACAGTATATTTAGGCGACATTAAAAAGATCGAACCTTCCCTAACCGGAAATTTCGGAAAGTTTATGTCTTGGGCAGATGAAGTAAGAAAACTTGGTGTTCTTACAAACGCCGATACACCGAAAGACGCAAAAACTGCAAAAGATTTCGGTGCAGAAGGAATCGGTCTTACAAGAACCGAACATATGTTCTTCGATGAAGCCAGAATCAAAAATGTTCGCAAGATGATTCTTGCTGACACAAAGGAAGAAAGAGAAAAATATTTAGCAAAACTTCTTCCATACCAAAAAGAAGACTTCAAAGGCATTTTTGAAGCAATGGACGGTCTTCCTGTAACCGTAAGACTTCTTGACCCACCACTCCACGAATTCCTCCCTGTTAAAGATGAAGATATCATATCAATCGCAAAGGATATGGGAGTTGATGAAGAAGTTTTAAGAACAAGAATCGAAGAGCTCAAAGAATTCAACCCGATGCTTGGACACAGAGGTTGTAGACTTGCTGTCACCTATCCTGAAATTTACAGAATGCAAGCAAGAGCAATAATTGAAGCAGCTCTTGAAGTAAGTGCGGAAGGAAAAACTGTTAAACCGCAAATCATGATTCCGCTAATCGGCGAACTAAAAGAATTGAAATATGTAAAATCTGAAATTCTTGAAGAAATAAATACAGTCTTTGAAGAAAAAGGTGAAGAAATTCACTACGAAATCGGAACAATGATTGAGGTTCCTCGTGCTGCTCTTCTTGCTGATGAAATTGCAACAGAAGCAGACTTCTTCAGTTTCGGAACCAACGATATGACTCAAATGGTCTTTGGTTATTCAAGAGACGACTACGGAAAATTCATCAACGATTATTTGGATAAAAAAATCTTCAAGGTCTCTCCTTTTGAATCACTTGATACAAGCGGTGTCGGAAAGCTTCTCGATATGGCTACAACACTTGGAAGAAAATCAAACCCGAACATCCACATCGGAGTTTGCGGCGAAGCCGGCGGAGATCCTGACTCAATTAAATTCTGTGATGATATCAATCTTGACTATGTAAGTTGTTCACCATACAGAGTTCCAATTGCAAGATTGGCTGCTGCTCAAGCTGTAATTGAACACAAATTTGAAGAAAGAGATAAATAAGTTTATTAAAACTAAAAAACTAAAACAAAAGGATAAATTTTAGGATTTATCCTTTTCTTATTTTTAAGGAGATAAAATGATTGAACTCAAAAACCTAACTAAAAAATTCGGCAAAAATACAGTTGTCGACGACATTACTCTAACCATACCGAGCGGAAAGATTTACGGATTTTTAGGACCAAACGGCGCCGGTAAATCAACAACCATCAATATGATTACAAATGCTCTATCCATTACATCAGGTTCCATCCTTATTAACGGTATTGACGTCGAAAAATATCCATATGAATCAAAAAAACAATTGGCATATGTTTCAGACACGCCTACTGCATACGACAAGATGTCCGGAATACAGTTTTTAAACTTTATTGCAGATGTTTATGAAATAGACGAAAATAAAAGAGTTGAGAATATAAAAAAATATTCGGAACTTTTTGAAATGACAGACAATCTTGGCGCTGAAATTTCTTCATATTCTCACGGTATGCAACAAAAAATTATAATTATCTCCGCTCTTATAACTGAACCGGAAGTTTTTATTCTGGATGAACCGATGGTCGGTCTCGATGCAAAAAGCAGTTTCAGACTTAAAGAAATAATGAGAGAGATGGCTGATAATGATAAAACTGTTTTCTTCTCAACACACGTTATGGAAGTTGCTGAAAATATATGTGACGAAATTGCAATCATAAATAAGGGTAAGCTTGTTGTTAGCGGCACTTTCGATTCTATTAAACAAAAAATGGGCGAAGACGGAAGTCTCGAAAAGATTTTCTTGGAGTTAACGGATGATGAAAAATAAACTCTTTCTACTGACAAAAAAGGACTTTTATTTGCAATTCTCTTTTATTGAAAACATTATTCATCCATCAAGATCGCAAAAACCGCTAAAGGAAAGATTAAAAGGCGTAATTGCCCTGCTGATAATTTTGGCGTACGCTTGTATTATAAATTATAGCATCGTCCTTCCCGCCTTCAACTCAACCGGAGTTAAGCCTGAAGATATAGTCAAGGGAACTATGCTTGCTGCAACATTTTTTTCTATAGTTTTTACACTTTCAGCCTCGATGAGTAATTTCTTTTTCAGCGATGACATAAAAATCTTGACAAGACTGCCGATAAAGATAAATGATATAATTGCCTCAAAAATAGTTTCTATGAGTATGACAAACTTTATTGTTTATCTTTTTATTGCATATCCTGCCGCATTAAAATACGGAATCTTAAAAAATGCCGGGATTTTATATTATTTGTTTTTTATAATAGGTTCCATTTCAATACCGATAATTGTCACTTCAATTATTTCGCTATTTACGATTTTTATAATGCAATATATAACAAAAATTCCAAACCTTAAAAACAAATTTCAATTTATTTCTCTTTTACTCGGTTTAGCGTTTTTTGTATTTTATCAAATAATGATTCCTAAGGTCAGCTCCGAAGAAAAGTTCAGTGCTTTCTTTAATAATTCTAAAAACATTCTAAAATACATCTTCCCTTTCGATAACTTATTTCAAAAATCAATAGGACTTAATGGCGAAAGCGTCAGTATTTTATCGCTCATAATACTCGTCGGATTGTGCGCTGTTCTTTTCTATTTAACGTCGAACCTTATGGTCAAGCCGTTTTTAAAAGGCTTCCAACAAAACCGTGTTAGCCCTAATAAAAAGAAAAAAATAAATCTTTCAAAAGTTAAATCAACACCGGTTTCATTCACTCTTGCAAAAAAAGAAATGTATGAAATTATAAAAACACCTATTTATCTTTTTAATACGATGTTCACCGGCGTATTCATAATAATTGTTTTTCTGATTGGATTTTTCAATGCCGCAAAAGAAGATATGGGTGCAAGCGGCGGAGTCCTCTCTCTCATTTCCAATATACATGAAAAAATATATCCATTTATATCGGAGGAATTTTTATTAACTATAGTTCTTATTTTTCTTGTAGGATTTCTACTATCCTTAATTTCAGGAATCACAAATGATCCATCGGCAACCTCTATTTCAAGAGAAGGAAAAAATATTAGACTTCTAAAATCGCTTCCAATAAATTCAAAGGATCATATAAAGGGACGCATCGTTGCATCAACACTTCTAAAAATTATTTCACAAATACCGATATTTATAATTCTTATGATTGCGCTTGGAAAGTATTTTTATCTGATACTTTTTGGGTTATTAGGATTCGTATTCGCCTCATTTTTCATTTCAAACTTGGGTCTCTTCTTTGATATAAGAAGTCCTAAATTAAAATGGGACACGCCGCAACAGGCAATCAAACAAAATATGAATGTTTTAAAACTCACGCTATCATTATTTGCAATCGGCTTTGCACTCTATTCCTTGATTAAAAAACTTCTACAAAATGGAATTGTGGAAATAGACAAATTGCCTTATATATTGCTTTCAGTTCCTGTTATTCTTGTTCTAATTGGATTTATACTCTTCTCAATGAATGTAACTTCGTTTGAAAAACATTTACTTGAATACGAAATATAAAAAAAGCAAGATATGAATTCATATCTTGCTTTTTTCATACATATTTTATTTAAAGTATTCAACTCCGGATTTAAATAGTTCTTCGATTTCAATTTCGCCGAAGTTTTTATAAGTGTCATCTGATACACGTTCAGAGTGTCCCATCTTTCCTAAAATCTTTCCTGTCTTGTCCATAATTCCTTCAATATCACATTTTGAACCGTTAGGATTGATTACATATTTAAATGCAATTTGATTGTTCTTTATAAGCTCTTCGATACAGTTGTCATCCGCAACAAATCTTCCTTCTCCGTGTGAAATAGGAACATTGTAGCAGACATCCTTTTCTATATACTTGAGCCATGGACCGTCATTTGTAATACCGACTGTCGGAATTATTTTTGAAATGTGGCGACCGACTTCGTTATATGTTAGAGTTGGCGAAGTTTCTTCAAGCTTCATAATCTTTCCATATGGAAGAAGTCCCGTTTTAATCAGTGCTTGGAAACCGTTGCAAATACCAAGAATTAATCCGTCTTGTCCGTTTTCATCGAGCAAATATTCGATTGCGCTTGAAACTTTTTCATTTCTTAGCACATTTGCAATGAACTTTGCACTTCCATCCGGTTCGTCACTCATTGAGAAACCACCCGGAATAAAGAACATTTGAGATTTTTTTATTGAGTCTGCAAGTTCTTCAATTGAACTTTCAAGCTTTTCAGGTGTAATGTTCTTTATAAGAACTTCATTTACCTTTGCGCCCGCTCTTTCAAATGCAATTCTTGAATCGTATTCGCTATTCGTACCCTCAAATACCGCAATTGTTACAAGCGGTGTTTCAACCTTTTTATTTGAATGTGTTCTTCTTTGTGAAGCCGAATTCCAATTTAGGTCCTTTGCTTCTTTTTCAATCGGTGTTCCGTAAACTTCGTCGAGTCCGTGAACGAAAGAATCCTTGATTGCTTCGTATTGAAGCGTTGTTCCATTTACTTTAAACTCTTCCCCACCGGTTGACCCGATATTTTTAACGCCGTCGAATTCATTTTCGTATTCAACAATGACATCGAGCGGTCTGTTTGAAAGTAGAGTTTTTGCATCGAGTGTAATGTCAAATCCAATATCGTTTCCGAAACTCATCTTCATTAGAGAGAGCAAAATATTTTCTCTGTCAACAACATATGCAGTCTTTATATTGCCGCTCTTTATTTCTGTTTCGATGAGATTTAAATTCTTTAAGAATTGATTTTCATCAATTAGTCCGTTTTCAATTTCGTTTCTAACAATACCAAGCTTATATCCACCTTTAAGTTCAGAAGTTGTCACAGCATTTTTGTCGCCATAACCGACTGCAAAACTGATGAGTGTCGGTGGAACATGAATATCTTCAAAGCTTCCGCTCATCGAGTCTTTACCTCCGATAGGCGGTGTTTGTGTTAGGTTCGATGCTTTCATTGCGCCCAAGAGAGCTATGAAAGGTTTTTGCCATTTTTCAGGCGCATCTTCAAGCTTTTCAAAATATTCTTGATATGAAAGACGTATTGTGTCGAGCGGCGCCCCTGTTGCAACTGCTTTCAAAACTGAAATTAAAACTGCATAATAACCGCCTAAGAACGGGTCTTCGGCGCTGAGTTCAGGAATAAATCCGAAACTCATATAACTTACTGTATTTGTCAAATCAGTTTTTGACGGAATCTTTGCAACCATTGAATTGATTGGGGTGATTTGATTCTTTCCTCCGAGCGGCATCATTGATGTAGCTCTTCCTACAGAAAAGTCGAAATGTTCCAAGAGATTTTTCTTTGATGCGTGGTTGATTCCTTTAATCTCTTCTAAGAGATATTTATTTAGATCGTTCTCGTTCTTTTCATCGAAATATTTTACCGAATTGTTTGAATCGACAACAACTTTTTGCTTTCTCGGTGCGCCCGTTGAATCCATAAATTCACGGCTCATGTCGCAAGCAATTTTGTCATCATAGTACATTTTAACTCTACCTGTGTCGGTTACATCTGCAACATGAGTAGCTTCGAGATTTTCTTCGTCTGCATATTTCAAAAACTCTTCCATATTTTCTTTTGAAACAACTACAGCCATTCTTTCTTGAGACTCACTTATTGCAATTTCTCTCGGTGTTAAACCTTTGTATTTTAGCGGAACTCTGTCCAAATAAATATCCAAACTGTCTGCAAGTTCACCGATTGCAACTGAAACTCCTCCGGCGCCAAAGTCGTTACATTTCTTAATTAATGATGCCGCTTCGGTTCTTCTCATGAGTCTTTGAATTTTTCTTTCAGTCGGCGCATGTCCTTTTTGAACTTCTGCACCCGATTTTTTTACGCTGTCCTTTGTGTGAACTTTTGACGAACCTGTTGCTCCACCTACTCCGTCTCTTCCAGTTCTTCCACCAAGTAAGATGACAACATCTCCAGGAAGCGTTTTTTCTCTAATGACATTCTTTCTCGGTGCTGCTCCCATAACAGCTCCGACTTCCATTCTCTTTGCCTTGTATCCCGGGTGGAAAAGTTCTTCAACATAGCCGGTCGGTAAACCGATTTGATTTCCGTATGAGCTGTATCCCTTCAATGCATCGCGAATAATTTTCTTTTGCGTAAGCTTTCCTTCCAATTTGTAGTCGTTTATAGGATCGCTCGCACCTGTTATTCTCATTGCTTGATAAACATATCCTCTACCTGAAAGCGGGTCTCTTATAGCCCCGCCCAAACATGTTTGAGCTCCACCGAACGGTTCAATTTCTGTCGGGTGGTTGTGTGTTTCATTTTTGAAAAATAACAAATATTCCTCTGTTTTTCCGTCAACATCAGCCGGAATAATGAGAGTACAAGCGTTTATTTCATCACTTACTTCAACGTCGTCAAGTTTTCCTTCTTTTCTCATGAGTTTTGATTGAATCGTACTCATGTCCATCAACGAAACAGGCTTCTTTGCATTTGCTTTTTCTCTCATTTCGAGATATTTTTTGAATGCTTCTTTTATCGCTTCGTCACGTTTTGAATCGGTATTCTTAAATTCAACATCTTCAAGATTTGTGAAGAATGTTGTGTGTCTACAGTGGTCGCTCCAATATGTGTCGAGAATTGAAATTTCCGTGTCTGTCGGGTCTTTATCTTCTTTCTTGCAATAATCCTGTATTGTTTTTAAATCGGCAACACTCATTGCAAGTGAATGCGAATCGTGAAATTCTTCAAGTTCTTTTTCGCTCATATCTTTAAATCCGTCATATGTCAAAATTTCATTCGATCTCTTTGACATATCTCTTAAAGATGCAGGAATTTCAAGAAGTTCTCCCTCTTCTTGGTCGACAGGGTTTATTAAAATCGCCTTAATCTTTTTGATTTCTTCATCAGTTGCGCCCGGAATTGTTATTACCTCTTCAACTTCAGCATCGACATTTGATTCAGGAAGAACCGCTTTTATTGTGTCCAAAAGTCCTTTCTTTCTTTGGTCAAATTGTCCCGATTTATATTTTATAACAATTGAATTTTCGAGTTTTGTTTGCAAATCAATTGCATCATTTCCGGTCGCAATTTCATCAACCGGAGGTTCTCTTAAAATGGTGTCTTTAATATCATCAATTTCAGCATCTGTCAATCCGTCAATGTCATATCTTCTATACAATTTCAAATTTTTAAAAGTTTTTCCAAACTCTTCTTTGAGCAGATGTTTCACGGAATTTGAAGGAACATCAAATCCGTCTTTTTTCCAAACATAAATTCTCTTTACCATTGGCGCAATATCCTTTCTGTAATAAACATCATTAAAATGAACTTTTTGAACATCACTATATGCTCTTTCCATCGCTTCATCAAAACTTTCACCGCACGCACAAATTCCAAGCACGCGTCCTCCGTTTGTATAAATTTTATCGTCTTTTTCTTTAACGCCGCCATAATATATTTTAGAGTGTTCGAGAGATGCCAAACCATTTATTTCAAAGCCTTTTTTATAATCTCCCGGATATCCTCCACTTGCTAAAACGACATTAACTATTCTTTTATCGTTTAAAACAAGTTCCGCGTCCTTTAGATTTTTTTCGGTGGTCTTTATCATCAAATCAAGCAAATCGCTTTCAAGATTCATCATCAAGCATTGTGTTTCAGGATCGCCGAATCTGCAGTTGATTTCAAGAACTCTAGGACCATCTTCCGAAATAATAAGTCCCAAGAAAATGACGCCCTTGTAATCAATTTCCGCTTTTTTCAATGCATGAACAAGCGGTTGGATAATTTTTTCATCAATTTCTTCTCTATAAACCAAAGCTTCAAAGTCAGGAGTGAACGTTCCCATTCCACCGGTGTTTGCTCCGACATTTCCTTCAAAAATCGTCTTGTGGTCTCTGGTCGGATTGAATAGCTTTATTGTCTCGCCGTCTAAAAATCCGATTAAACTCGTTTCAAAACCCCAAAGGAATTCTTCAATCAAAATCTTTTGATCTCCGAAAATCTTATTATCCAAAACATTTCTTATGCCTTCTTCAATTTCTTCGTCATGTTCTGCTATGATAACACCTTTTCCCGAAGCAAGTCCGTCCGCTTTTAGAACAACTTTATTTTTTAAATTTTTATCTCTAAGTTCTTTTGCATATTTAATAGCTTCATCTGAGTTTGTGAAAGTTTTATATTCAGCAGTAGGAATATTTTCGAGTTTTAAAACTTCTTTTGTAAATTCCTTTGAACCTTCGAGCTTCGAAGCTTTTTTATCAGGCCCGAATATTTTGAGTCCTGCTCCACTAAAAACATCCACAATGCCCTCGCAAAGAGGTGCTTCCGGACCGACAATTGTAAAATCAACTTTTTCATTTTTTGCAAAATCTAAAAGTTTTGAAATATCAGTGTCACCGATATCTACATTTTTACCGATGAGCTGTGTACCGCCATTGCCGGGTGCGAAGATAAGTTCAACATCACTTCCGCGTTGACTCTTAATTTTTTCACCTATAGCATACTCCCTGGCTCCTCCGCCAACAATCAATATTTTCATTACATTCCCCTCAAAAATCCTATTTTTTCATAAACTCTTTCGAGTGTTTTTGATGCAATTTCTCTCGCCCTAATCATTCCGTCGTGTGCAACTTCAATAAGATAGTCCTCATTTTGTAAGAGTTCATTTGTCTTGTCTCTAACCGGACCGATTGAGTTTTCGACAGCTTCAATTACAGCTTTTTTTAACTCCCCATAACCCTTTCCTTCAAATTTTGATAGAATATCTTCCATCTTTTCATCCGTGCAAGATTGATAAATTTCAAGAAGGTTTGAAACTCCCGGCTGATCTTTTGAATAATTTATTTCTCCAACCGAGTCTGTAACTGCTCTGTTTATTTTCTTTTTAATTGAGTTATATTCTTCAAGAAGAAGTATATATGCCGCCGGATTCGGGTCTGATTTACTCATCTTGATTGTCGGATCTTGTAAACTTTTAATTCTGTTTCCCATCTTGCCGATAAGCGGCTCCGGCATAACAAAAGTTTCTCCATATATTCCGTTAAATCTTTCCGCAATATCCCTTGTGATTTCAACGTGTTGCTTTTGGTCATCTCCAACCGGCACAAGGTCCGTGTCGTAAAGAAGAATATCAGCCGCCATCAAAACCGGATAGCAATAAAGACCGGCATTCGCCCTTTCTTCATTGTCTTTTATTTTACTCTTGAACTGATGCATTCTGTTCAGCTGTCCGAGAGATGTATATGTGTGAAGAGCCCATCCAAGTTCAGCATGTTCAGGCACATGACTGTTTACATAGATGATCGACTTCTTCGGATCAAGTCCGTTTGCAAGATAAATTGCAATAAGTTTTTTCGACCTTTCTCTTAACATTTCAGGGTCTTGTCTTACTGTGATTGCGTGAAGATCAGCGACTCCGAAAATGCATCTGTAATCATCTTCCAATTTTTTCCAGTTTCTTAGAGCTCCTAAATAATTTCCAATTGTCAAATCTCCTGACGGTTGTATAGCACTATAAACTGTTTTCATAAGTTCATTCCTTTCTCTATTTAAAACTTTAAAAATTATAATTCGTCATAAGGCACACTGAATGTATCTCCTTGTGAAAGATCGCCCGCTTCATATCCGCGTTTAAACCATCTTTCCCTTTGTTCAGCTGTTCCGTGTGTAAATGAGTCCGGAACAACTGCGCCTTGATATTTCTTTTGAAGTGTGTCGTCGCCGACCGCAGATGTTGCATTTATGGCTTCCATAAAATCTCCCTTTTCAAGATAACCCGCTTCGTCTTCCCAACGGGCGAATACACCTGCGAGATAATCAGCTTGGAGCTCTATTGCAACAGAAATTTTGTTATATTCGGTTTCTGAAAGAGTTTGTCTTTTTGATTGTTGTTCTCTCATTATTCCCAGCATATTTTGAACATGGTGGCCAACTTCGTGCGCAACTACATATGCAATTGCAAAATCTCCCTGTGCACCCAAGTTTTTACTGAGTTCGTCAAAAAAGTCCAAGTCCATATATAGTTTTCGGTCTCCCGGACAGTAAAAAGGTCCGGCTTGTGCAGATTGAACTCCACATGCACTCTTTACAGCACCGTGAAATATATGCATAACAGGTTCTTCATAAGTTAATCCGTTGTCTTCAAAAATCTTCTTCCAAACATCTTCCGTATCTTTTAAAACAACACTTAAAAATTCCATTTTTTCTTCATCGGCCGCTGTCGGTTCATAATTTGAGGAAACACTTGGCCCACCACCGGTTATCATATCCAAAGGATTTCCACCCATAATTAAATACAAAACCGCAACTATAATAAGTCCAAGTCCACCCATTCTAAATCCGCCGGTCGGTCTTAAACCTCCTCCGCCGAATGAAGTTCTTCTTCCATCTTCAATATTAGAGCTACCTTCTCTTCCACGCCATTTCATAATAAAACCTCCATATCTAATTCCACATGATTGTGTTTTTCTTAATGCTATAACAAATAAACGGCACAAATATTACACAAAAAATCATTCCTACAACTTCATTGTTCAAGTGATTAAGCAAAAATTCATTAAAAATTCCTTTTTTTAAAATCACATCATAAAGTATAAATCCCGCTGTAAAAAACGAAATTCTTCCGATTACAACCGCAAAAAAACTTGATAGAAGCTCGTTGTTATAAAAAACATTTTTAATAAAACTTATTAAAAAACTCCCAACAAAAACCTCCACAATAAATGGGATATAATCGATTGTGCTATCAAGCTTATATCCATTCAGAAAAACCAAAAACGCACTCGACAATAAAATATGAATCAAAAGTGCAGTTTTTCCTACAAGAAAAGCCATCAAATATGAGATTGCACAGATTCCCAAAAATTTGACAGCCATACCGTTTAAAACTTTATTTGACAAAAACACGAGGATTGCACTAAAAAAAACACCCAAATTTAAAACTATAATGTTTTCTTTTAAAACTGAATCTTTCATGGCAACCTCCATAAATTATTATATCATATATGCACATTTTTTTCGAGTCATTAATGTCACTAACGCAAAAAAATAAACCGAAAAATTTTCTTTCGGTTTATTTTGTGAATTTATAAAGAGTTTAAATCATCTTTAAGTTCTTTTATTGATTTTGTTGAAATATGTTCTTCGGAAATCCCGAGTCGAACAATTATTTTTTGAAGCGCTTTCGTCGTCTTCGCCTCTATCTCCATATATGGATACGGATAGACCTCATCGCTCCATTTGTCAATGTCAAAAACGAAATCGTCCAAAACATATTTTATTCTTTTCTTTGATTCCGAAGTATATCTTATTCCAAGTCTGTCGGCAATTTTTAAAAATGTTTTCGGCTCAGCAATTTCTGTAGTCAATTCACTATTTACTCTCGCGTTTTCGTATGAGCTTCTCTCTTTTAGAGTGAAATATCCTTTGCCGCCAACTTCTCGAAGTCTCAAATATGAGTCGCCTTCCGTTTTTGCATCCAAAAATCTGTGATTGACTTGCTCTTCTGTTGAAATCTTCTTTGCTCCGATTTTTTCGACCATATTTATATAATCTTGAATCTCAAAGCCAAGAACTTTTACTTCTATCTCTTTTTCGAGCATTGAACTTATTTATCCAATTCTTCTTTTATATCTTCGTCGATATAAACTGTAACATTTTTGTGTAGTTTTAGGAATGTAACCGGACAATCGGTCGTGATTTTATCATCATTTAAAAGTTTTTTAATAGCATCCGCTTTTTTCTTTCCACTTGCCAAAAGGATAATTTCTTTTGCTTGAAGAATCGTTCCCATACCCATTGATATTGCATATTTAGGCACTTCATCTTCATTGTTGAAGAATCTTGAATTTGCGTGAATGGTAGATTGTGTAAGTTTCACAATCCCCGTTTTCCCGTTTAGCTCAGGTGCCGGTTCATTGAAAGCAATATGTCCGTTTTCTCCGATTCCCAAAATTTGTACATCTTGACCGCCCAATTTTTCCACCAACTTTTCATATTCTTCTCCGGCATTCGTATCGTGTTCATCCTTTGCCTTCGGAACATATGTGTTTGACTTGTCAATGTCAACTTTGTCAAAAAGATTGTCGTTCATAAATGTTCTGTAACTTTCCTTGTGCCCATCCGGAAGTCCGATGTATTCATCGAGGTTTACGCTGATTTTATCCTCAAAAGAAATTCTTCCTTCTTCATTTGCTTTTATAAGTTCATTGTATAATCCGAGCGGAGTGCTTCCGGTTGCAAGACCCAAAACCTTTATTTCATTCCAGTTTTCAATCATTTGTTCAGCTGCAAGTTTTGACATATCGTCATAGTTTTTACCTACTACTAATTTCATAGTTGTTACCTCCTTATGATAACAGGTGTAAAATCGATAAAATCACAGGATGTTAGAAAATATTCAACTCCATTAATTTTTCCCTCTACCGCATTTTGATGTCCATTTGCATGGAGATGCCCATAAATACAGGCTTCAACATTATACTCTTCAAGGATTTTTGCATACACATTCGGATTTTTATTATTGTCGAACGGTGGATAATGAAGCATTGCAATTATCGGTCTTTCGCTTTTGCAAGTGTCAAGACTGAGTTTCAATCTTATAATTTCTCTATCCGTAATTTTTTTATCGTTTTCTTCGTACTCTTTAGAGGTGTCATCGAGCCAAATTCTCGAACCTGCAACCTCATAACCTTCGACGCTGTATGAATTATTTTGCAAGAATTTTATTGTCTTTAGATTCAAGTCATTCATCTTTTTCAAACCAGACCACCAATAGTCGTGATTGCCCCTTGATAAAATCTTTTTTCCAGGTAGCGAATCGAGAAATTCCAAATCCGGAATCGCCTCTTCCAATTTCATAGCCCAGCTTATATCCCCGGCAATAAGAACAGTGTCCTCACCTTTGACTATACGCTCCCAATTCAATTGAATCTTTTCTTTATGATCAATCCAACTGTCTGAAAAAACATCCATAGGTTTGTTTTTCCCGCCGTCAAGATGTGTATCGGAAAGCGCATAAATCAAATAATCACCTCATTTATATTATAATATTTGCGATTTATTATGTCCAGTAATCTCTTATTGGATGTAAAATACAAAATCTGTTTTTTACTTGAAATATTATACAATATCTCCGCAATTTTTTCCAGTCTTTCATCGTCAACAAACAAAAAAGCATCATCCAAAACTATGAAATCTCCATCCGTTAAAAATTCGTTAAATGCAAGCTTCAGCGAAAAAATCGCAACTTCCATAGTCCCCGACGAAAAATTTTTTTCATCCATCCTTCTTTCCCTGTCCAAAAAGAAATCCAGCTTATCGCTTATTAGTAAATCATTTTTCCCGGTTATGTTGAAATAGATATCCTCCGCCCTATTAATAACCATAGTCTTCGGTGCTTTTTTCTTTTCAATTTTTAAAAACTCAAGTGCTTCAATTGTAAGCTCATTAACAAAATACTCTCTGTCCATTATTTCATCTTCCCGCTTTAATATAGAAAGTCTGTCCTTTAAATATAATGTATTTTCCGAAACTTTCATTATGTTGTCGAGCTGCCCTTCTAAAAACGAAAGTTCTTTTTGCAGCTCCATTTTCGAATCATTTATATCTTTAATTTTCGAATTTACAGTTGCAATTTCGCCGAGCACATCTTGAATTTCTTCTTCGCCCTTTTCATTGCCACTTGATGTTTTTATTCTACTTACAATCGACAGAGCGATAAAAATTACTCCGACAATATTTAAATGCCAAAAATATTTGTCAAAATTTAATGCATATTTAGATACAAATGCCCCTAAAAGGAACAAAGCAGCAAGAATTGGACAGAGAATTTCAGTCGACTTCTTTTTTGAGCTTCTATTTAAACTATCTTGATAAATTTCATCTTTCAAGGTCTCAAGTTTCGTCTCTCTCCTATAAAGCTTCAAAAGTCTTGCGTCATGTTTTCTTAATTCATCATTAATTTCGTCTGTTTTGATTTTTTTCTTTGAACTTTGAATAAGCGCTTCTTCCCCGACCCTAATTTCTTCTTCCAAATTTGCAATCTCATTTTTTATTCTCGGTCTTTTCTTTTGCCACGATCGGTCGCTTCCAAGCTCTTCGTTTTCCTTTTTTAAATTTTTAACCGCTTTTGAAACAATATCTCCGTCCATCTCTTCTTTTAGAATCAAAAATCCTAAATCGCCCACATCCTTCTTTGTCGTGTCGATATAGAAAAATCTTCTAAAAGTTTCGCTGTCCGCATTTAAAAAATCATTTCCCGGAGTCGGAATCTTATTTGTCAGAGAAAAATTATCTGTAATATCATTATTCCCCTCGTCGAAAACTCTGCAAGTTTCCGCCCCCATGTTTCTTTCTATCAAATATTCTTTGCCTTTTGAAGTTATTTTCATGTTCACTATCGACGAAGCGCCTGTATATGTTTCAAAACTGTCAGTGTATGATTTCCTTATAGACTTTCCGTCTAAAAAACCGTATAATCCTGCATCAATACTTGACCTCAAAGTGCTTTTACCGACTTCGTTTTTACCATATATTAAATTTAAACCTTGCTCAAAATTAAAACTTCGGTCCCTATACGCCCCAAAATCAATCAATCTAATATTTTTTATAATCATCTCGTTCCTGCCAAATGTTTAATCGCATTTTCTATAACTTCACTCCTCAAATTATCATCCAAATTCTTTTTTTCCAAAAATCTAACTATTCCTTCAAATATTTCCGAATGCTCTTTCATAAATTCTTCCGTATAAATTCTCTCATCGACAATTTCGACGAATTTATAAAAGTTGGACAAAGACGCTTTCAAATCATCGACATTTATATAAATATTTTTTGAGCCTTTAATTTTAAGTCTTAAAATATTTATTCCACCCTCAATTTTTAATGTTTCAACAATATCATCATAAGAAAGACCGTCAACATCTATCTCGGCGTTCGTGTATTGTAACTCAGACAGCCTTACAAACTCCAATTTTAAGCTTTCGTCAAAAATACCATACATGCCGCCATGAGCTCCTGTTTCTCCGATTGATAGCGGCGTCAAACTTCCCGGATAGCATATACTCTTGGAGACCGTCGTTGGTTTATGAATGTGTCCAAGTGCCACATAGTCAAATCTCGTCAAACTGGAAATTGCAACCGGCATATAGCTCGGGTCAACATTCGTCCCGCTGTGCAAAAGCAAAATATTTCTTTTCGACTTAAATTTTATCGCATCAATAACCGGAACTCTCTCGACTGCATTTGTCCAGCTGTGCATAAAAATAGAGAGATTGTACTCCGGCATAACAAATTCGTCGATTTCATTCGAAAAATTCACTATTATATTTTCCGGAATGTCAACATCCAAGAGAACATTGTCACCGCCAACAAAATCATGGTTTCCGAATATTATAAAAATCTTTTCGCCGCGAAAATTTTTCAAGATTTCCATAAATCTCAAAGCATGTGCTTTTGTAAAATACTCTTTATTAAAAATGTCACCCGTGATAAAAATAAATTCGATGTTTTTGTTATTTGCAAATATTACAGCATTTTGCAAAGTTTTCCACATTTCTTCACGTAAAAAATAGCCATCAAGATAAAAATTGTTCTTAAATGGCTCGCAAAGATGCAAATCGCTTATGTGTAAAAAACTGAACTTATTCATCTTCTGTAAACACCAACCTTAATACTATTTGACTTTTCAATAATATCGCCAATCTTAGACTCGGTCGGCATAACATTTGCGGCCGCGACAAATTGGATTATGTCGTCTTTGTCCATTTTATTCTGAGTTGCAAAAAGAGTTGCAAAAAGCGTTTTTGTGAAATCAGTTTTTATATTTTCAATCAAATAACAAAGTCCGGTTTTGTAAAAATAGAGAGAGTCCTTGTCCACAATAATAAGTCTGGTTTTATAATCGTCGACAAGACTGTACGAAAAATTCACAAACTCGTAATTCGACGTAATTCTAAACGGGCAAAGTTCCTCAACTTCTTCTTTTGTAATAATTGCAATTGAAGGATTAAACTTTATATACATATGCGCTTTCGGTCCAAATATTATAGTATTTTTATAATACTCATTTGCCTTTTTTATAAATTCAGGAGCAAATTCTATCTCAGAATCAAAAATAGGAATAACTATGTCATCTTCGTTATAAATTGACGTTATGTATTTACTTTTGATTGCTCTTTTATCGTCGAATGTAAAAACTTGTCTCTCGGAACCGCCTCTCAAAACTCTATAGCCGTCTCTCATTATTCCCATTACACCCGAGTCATCGCGAACATCTACTCTTTCAATCTTGACTGAATTTTTCGTGAAATAATCAATAATTTCCTCGCCAAAATTACCCCCGAGTGTCGACAGGAGTTTAAAATCGCATTGATAACTTTTCAAAATTTTGTATAGATTTTTTGTTCTTAAATCGCATGAAATTTCACATGAATTTTTGCCTTCAACGAATTCAAGCACAAGTTTAGGACTAAGTTCTACCAAAAGTGACATATTTCTCTCCCCCATGATTAATAGTTACCCAATTTTTACCCTTTTACTCTTTAAATTCTATTTAAAATAGGATATAATGATATGTGGTGAAGATATGAAAAAATTATTGACAATAATATTTGCATTTTTAATATTAAATAGTATAATTATACAGGCGGAACCGGAGACTTATGACACAGTCATTCAAAACGGAAATATTTACGATCCGCTTGCGGGAGTTTATCTTAAAAATTATAATATCGGGATAAGTTCCGGAAAAGTAAAAAAAATAACTCGAGACGAGCTGAGCGGAAGCAACGTAATCGATGCAAAAGACAAGCTTGTTCTTCCCGGCTTCATAGACGGGCTTTCGGATGCGAAAAATGAAGAATACAGCAAACTACGTGTGAAAGACGGCGTTACATCAACGATTGTCAAATCCAACCTTCCTTTTGACAAGTATATACTGCAGGAAGAAAATCAAATCAGCTATATCAATAGAATTTTGATATATGATTTTACATCGATTTTTAATCCTACTGCAACAAAGGAAGAAAAGGAAAAATTCGAGTCCGATTTAAACGACCGCCTAAGCGAAGGATATGCGGGTTTATATTTCAAGCCGGAGCCGAACTCGAAATTTCCGAATTTGAAAAATATTTCGGAGAATTTTCCGATTTATCTAGATTTTATTAATTTTGATGACTCACAGCTAATTCCATGGCTCGATAAATTTATAAACGAAGAGAAAAATGATAGAAAAATTTATATCGTAAACTCAAACTTTCATTTTAGTTCGTTGGATTATATCATCGGATACTCGAACGACGAAGAACATGTTTATATCGGAGGATATCCATTCAGCTATACAAATGTGATTCCTTCTGAGATAAGCGACGAAAAATTCGGCAAGCTTTTAAATCAGATTGCAATAAACCAAAATGAATTTAATATTTTCCGTTTGGGAGCTGAAAACAGAAATATGACCGATACACTTTCGGTCATAGGCTTAATCGATGAAAACATTATTAATAAAGTTCTGAAAAGTGAAAAATTCGTTTCAGAATCCTATACTCACTTTGAATCGTCAAGACCGTCAACCGCCGGAATAAACACATTTATGGGAAGGCTATTTTTAAATTTTGACATAGAATTGCCGGAGCAAAAAGATTTTTATAATGCCATTTTTTCTCAAACGTCTATACTAAGGAATGTTTTCGGAAATCGTTCTTACCTTCAAAACAAAGGCAGCATTGAAACCGGCTCGGACGCCGATTTGATAATTGTAAATACCGAGAACATTTCACAGTTCTCATCAATGACCGAAGAGATACATCCGTCAACCGGAATAGATACGGTCATACGAAACGGATATATAATTTATGACGCCGGAGAATACAGCACTGTCGCTCCAAAAGCTTACTATTTAAAAGATGAAATCCCGTCGTTTTTAGACGAGGAATACACCGTTTCCACAAAGAGGAAAAAGAAGCAAAAATTTGGACTTCTAAATTATGAGGGCAAACATTATATAAGGGCTCACGAGCTTGCAAACTATTTAAATATAAAGTATGAGGAAAACGGAGGAACTTTTTATTTCGGCGGACTCATAAGGCTCGAAATCGGAAATAAAGATTTTACAATCGGCACAAATAAGCTGAGTTTAAAAAACTCTCCCCAACTCATAGATGGAAGTTATGTTGTTGATATAAATGATTTAGACGATATATTTGAAAGCTATTTCAAAATTGAAATAAACGATGAAACTTTGAACTTCACACACGACAAGATGTCAAAACTGCTTGACAAAAAAGAAGACGGCGAAAGTTCAATTGATGTAGATTTAAATCCTGTTAGTATTTTGATTTCTTATTTAATGGCGGCAGGTTTAATATTTTCATTTGTTTTCTTGCTCAACAGAGAAAAGAGAACAAAAATTAAAAAAGGAGAATAGATATGAGAGATTTCAGTTTAAAAGAAATATTGGGGCCTATAATGATAGGTCCATCAAGTTCCCACACTGCCGGCGCATGTCGACTGGGAAAAATTGCGAGAAACATTGTTGGCGCAAATTTTAATGCAGTTACATTTTTACTTCACGGCTCTTTTGCAAAAACTTACCACGGTCACGGTACCGACAAGGCTTTGCTTGCAGGAGTAATGGGTTTTTCTCCAAGCGACGAAAGAATAAGGGATTCATTTGAAATTGCTGACAAAATCGGTCTAAAATATGAATTTGTCGAAACGGATTTGGGATACAGCCATCCGAACACAGTAAAAATGATTTTCCATTTTAACGACAAAGAAGATTTTTATGTACAAGGCTCATCCATCGGCGGCGGAAATATTATCATTACCGACATCAACGGTACTGACATTACATTTACCGGCGAACGCCCTACAGTCATTGCAAAATATGCCGATAAAAAGGGTATCATCTCAAGAATTACTTCACTTTTTGCAATTTCCGGATTCAACATTGCAAATATGAATGTTATAAGAAACGGAAAACAAGCAACTCTCATCTGTGAATTTGACAGTGACATAGACCCTGCTGTTATTGACGATATGGTAAGACTATATGACTTTGACTTCGTTAAATTCATTGACCACGGAAAGGACGACTAATATGTATAATAAAGCGAAAGAATTAAAAGACTTATGCGTTAAAACCGGAAAAGAAATTTGGCAAATAGCAATCGATAAAGATTTTGAAAATACAGGAATTGAAGAAGCGGATTTGCTTGAACTTATGCATGAAACTTTAGAGGTTATGCGCGATTCAGCATACAAGGGTCTCGACCAAGCCGTCTATTCAATGTCAAAAATTACCGGAGGAAGTGCCGTAAAAGTAAATAAATATGCCGAAGACTCTGTTAGCGGCAAAACAATAACACGCGCTATGGCTATGGCTCTTTCCGTTTCCGAAGTCAACTCTTCAATGGGAAGAATAGTTGCAGCTCCTACCGCAGGAGCAAGCGGAATTTTGCCTGCTGCACTCTTTACAATGCAAGAAAAATATGGCTACGATGATGACAAACTTGTTGAAGCTCTCATAGTTGCCGGAGTTATAGGGGAAATTATTGCACAAAACGCTAGCATCTCCGGTGCGGAAGGAGGATGTCAAGCAGAATGTGGCTCCGCTGCTGCAATGGCTGCTGCTGCAATCTGTTATTTGAGAGATTTTGACATCGACACAATTTTTGCAAGTGCCGCATTTGCTATAAAAAATATTTTGGGACTTGTTTGCGACCCGGTTCTTGGACTTGTTGAATATCCATGTAACCTCAGAAACGCAAGTGGCGTTGTGAACGCAATAATTTCTGCGGACCTCGCAATGTCAGGCTTCCCTTGCCTTATTCCTCTCGATGAAACAATCGATTCTATGAGACAAGTCGGAAACTCCCTCCCTGAAGCTTTAAGAGAAACAGCTTTGGGTGGACTTGCCGCAACTCCGACAGCTGAAAAGCTCGGAGAAGAAATGGAAGAAAAAAACGAACATCACGAAAATTAAAATAAAATAAAGCTGTATAAGACTTATGAAAATAAATCCTATACAGCTTTTTTATTTTGTAAATTGTTCTACTTTTTTACGTAGCATATCGAGCTCTTTCTTAATCTTTTCTCTGTCATCCCCCACTCCATACATATAAATCTTCAGTTTAGGCTCTGTCCCTGACGGACGCATGCAGATTTTTATTCCGTTTTTTAGATTATAAATAAGTGCGTTTGTCTTCATATTGCCTGTTTCCAAAAGATAGTCCTTTCTTTTATCTACCTCGATATCGAAAAGATAATCTACAAAATCCTCTCTAAACTCTTTCATCACTCCGTTCATTTTTTCGTTTGAATCGACTCCTTCGAAATAAATCGAAAAATTATTTTCGACGTGATATCCATATTTTTTATAAATCTCTTCAAAAACACTTTGAAAAGTCATATCTTTATTTTTAAAATATCTATACGCATCAATTACATATAAAAGCGCACTCAAACCATCTTTGTCACGAACTGCGCTTCCGATTTCATATCCGATCGACTCCTCATATCCGAAAACAAACTCCTCGTCTTTTCCGTCAAGTTCATTTGCAAAAACCGCAATATTTTTAAATCCCGTGAGTGTTTCATATGTTTTATATCCGAAATCCTTTGCAATTTCGATTCCCAAATCATCGGTCACAATCGTTTTTACAACTCTGCCGTTCGTGTCAAGCTCCAAGTCTTTCCTCGCATTAACAATATAATAAATAAGAATCGCTCCGATTTCGTTACCCGAAAAAATCTTAAACTCCTCTCCGACTCTTGAAGCAAAAGCCATTCTGTCGGCATCCGGGTCATTTACAACAATTAAATCCGCATTTTCTTTTTTTGCGAGCTCAATTGCAAGCGAAAAAGTTTCCTTTACCTCCGGATTTGGATAAGGTATGGTTGTAAAATCCGGATCCGGATATTCCTGCTCTTTCGGTATAAAGTAATCCACATTTTTATCTTTTAAAATTGCCTTTGCCGTCTTTTCTCCACACCCGTTAAACGGACTGTAAACCATCTTAAAACGCGTTTTGTCGTCGTTCATGCTCAGTGACATTATATCTTTATAATATTCGTTAAAAACGGGTTTAAAGTCGAATGAAACAGGTTCCACATCCGGTATGTCCGTGAATTCTTTTTCTGTGATTTCATTCATAAATTTCTCGATAACTTCTGCATCGTCTTCCAAAATTTGAGAGCCCGTTTTTTTGTAAACCTTGTACCCGTTATAGTCTTTTGGATTGTGACTTGCAGTGACCATTACCCCGCAAAATGTTTCGAGATGTCTCACGGCATATGAAAGATGTGGCGTCGCAACGATTTCATCAAAAAAATAATATTTAATATTAAAATACTTCATAACGGATACCGTTATATTCGCAAAATCACGACTATGATGTCTAACGTCATATCCGATTGCAATTCCCCTTTCTCTCGCATCATTTTTAAGAATCCATTTTGCAATTGCGATTGCCGCTTTTTTTACAGTATATATGTTCATTCTGTTTGTCCCTGCGTCCATATATCCTCGAAGTCCTGCAGTTCCAAACTCCAAATTTCCGCTAAATGCTCCCACGTATTCTTCATCGCTCATAGAGAGAACGCGCTCAATTGTCTTTTTATCATAAATACTCTCATCTGTCCATTTTCTTTTCATAAAAACCTCCAAAAAAATAACTGCTCTAAATAAATAGAACAGTTAAATATGTGGCGGGAGTACGTGCGAATCGAACACACCAATGAGGCTCCGAACCCCATTCGCCG
This sequence comes from uncultured Eubacteriales bacterium, assembly GCA_900540185.1. Classification (GTDB taxonomy): domain Bacteria; phylum Bacillota; class Clostridia; order Tissierellales; family Peptoniphilaceae; genus Ezakiella. The sequence continues at coordinate 29,686 of UQFH01000008.1, read as the reverse complement.
GTTTTGAAGACCGGAGGGCCCACCAGGACCCATCTACCCCCATAAATTCCAACAAGTTCTATTATACACGAAGAAAAAATAAAATTCAAGGGATTTATGTTACATTCATAAACCCCTCACGCTTTATTTATTATAATCATAAAAATAGTAACCTTGCCCCCATTTTGTCAATAAATACTTAGGGTTTTTCGGCTCTTTTTCAATTTTTTCTCTTATTCTTCTTATGTGAACGTCTATGCTTCTGACGTCTCCATAGTAATCGTAGCCCCAAACTTTTGTCATAAGTTCTTCCCTTGAAAAAACTTTTCCGGGGTTGGAGCCCAAAACATATATCAAGTCAAACTCTTTTCCGGTAAGGGAAACTACGCTGTCGTCCTTAACAAGCACGCGCCCGACCGGCTTTATAATATATTCATCAAATTTTATATCTATGTCATCCGTGTCCTTAAAGGTGGATTTAAGTCTTCTCATTATCGCCTTTATACGAACTTTCAATTCAAGTATATTATAAGGCTTAATCAAATAATCATCGGCTCCATATTCAAGCGCCAAAATCTTTTGAATGTCATCGTCGTTCTCCGTCGTAACGATAATTGGAATAGTCGACGTCCGCCTAATACTTTGAATTATTGTGAGCCCGTTTATGTTTGAATAGTCAAGTTCCATAACAATTATGTCATAATTTGCACCCAAAACACCCTGAAGTTCATTTTTCGGGTCCGTGCAAATCTTCACCTCATAATCATCCTGCTCCATTGAATATGCGAGATTTCCGGCTGACAATCTATTTTCATCTATAATTAATAATCTCAAAATTAATCCTTCCTCTTAAACAAAAATCTTTCATCACCCTGTCTTCTGGTAATCTTTTTAGCATCATAATATTCCAAAAGCGCTACCGCCGTCTTTCTATTTGTTCCCAATTCATCTCTGAAAATCTTAACATTTATGGAATCATGTTCATTGAACAACTTGAAAAGTGTGTCGGTGCATTTGAGATAATATTCATAAAGCATGACTTCTTTTGACATCTCAATTAAGATTTTATCCTTGATCATTGCGTTTATTAAATCAATCGGTGCTCCATCTAATTCATCTTTTTTGTAGAGTCGATCTTCTTTTTTCATAAATTCCACAATTTCATCAATTTTCTTTTGTTCAGCATCGGTATATGTTCTAAAGAATGTACTCAAAAGAACCAAATTGTCGTCGATTATGATATCCTTGTCCGCGCTTATACGATTTAAAAATGAATCTTGAATCTTTTGATTCAAGCCTCTTAAAAACTTTTGTCTAATTTCTTCAAGTGAAACACCAAGTCTTAGCGGGAATTTTTTATGATATTCTTCGAGATATTCTATAACTCCATTTTGTATGCGCTTTATTTCTGAAGAGAGAACGAGATAGTTGTCTCCAATCGTTTCGATAATGCCTTCATCTTCCAGATTTTCAATGTCGCCTATAATATCTTCCTCAGGCAGCGAAATGAGCTTTGAAAGCTCCGACTTTGTGACAAAATTCGTACCACGGTCGGCAAGAATTGCTTCAATTGACTCGGAAATGTCGTCAGTGTCCTTATTTTTAATAAGCTCAATCGACTCTTCTCTAAATCTCTTTTTCTTGCTCGGTTTTAATTCCAAAATTTCTCCGCCGCCAATAGTTATGACCGGGCTGAAAAATCTGACTATAAATTTATCTTTTCGCATTGCAACAATTTCGTCTTGCAGTAGAAGCTGTGCATAGCATTCTTCTCCCGGCTTAAGTTCTCCTCTGTCGAGAAGGATAACTCTTGCAAGCGTTTCTTCGCTTCCAATATGAAATCTCACGCGCGACCTGTTTTTTATCGAATACTTTGCATCAGGAATGCATTTTAACTTAACGTCAATCAGATTTGACACAAGTAAGTGGTCCTTAACCGAAATGACGGAGCCTCTTTTTATATCTTCTTTTTTAACATTTGCAAGATTCATTGCCACACGTTGAGAGCTGAAACTTTCATTCATATCCTCACCGTGAACTTGAATTGAGCGAATTTTACTTTCAATCATTTCCGGATAAATGAAAATATCTTGATTTATTTTAAACTCACCGTGCGTTTGTGTTCCGGTAACAACCGTTCCCACGCCTTTTAGTGTAAATACGCGGTCAACGGGAAGAACCCCTTCGCCTTTGTTGACATTTTCAGGCATTTCACTCACAAATTTTGAAATCAAAGATTTCAGTTCGTCAATGCCCTCTCCCGTTTTTGAGCTCACCGGTACAATCGGAGCATCTTTTAAGAAAGTATGAGAAATATAGTCCTTGACGTCGTCTAAAACAAGTTCCATCCAATCCTTTTCGACCATATCGGTCTTTGTAATTACAATTATCCCCTTGTCGACTCCAAGCAAATTTAAAATATTGAGATGTTCAACAGTTTGCGGCATAATTCCTTCATCCGCCGCTATAATTACAAGCACGAGATCCATTCCGTGAACGCCGGACAACATATTTTTTACAAACTTTTCATGTCCCGGCACATCGACGATTCCAACCCTCACTCCGGACTCATCATCATAGTATGTGAATCCTAAATCTATTGTTATGCCTCTTTTTTGTTCTTCGGACAATCTATCCGTATTTCTACCTGTAAGAGCTCTTATAAGTGATGTTTTCCCGTGGTCAATGTGACCGGCGGTTCCAATTATAAAATGTTTCATTAACTCTCCTTAATTTCCTCAAAAGCTGAAATAACTCTTTTGACATCACCGTCAATAAAAGTTCTAGGGTCTATAATAAAATATTCCTTGTGGATTCTACCGACTACCGGATATTTCAAATGTCTTAGTCTGTAATCCATCTCACCTTCAGAAATTTCATCGTGGGAAACCTTGACTACATATGTCGGAAGCTCTTCCGTCGGAAGACTGCCTCCGCCGACTTCAGAATAATCCTCCACAATCTCAACTTCATATCCCAGTTTTTTAAGACCCTTCGAAACTTTTTTTGAATCTTCAAGAATAGCTTCTTTAGACTTTGTAATCATATTCAGTGTCGGAATTTTTTCAACCGGATTTTTTTCATAAACATAAACTTTAAAAATCTCTTCTAAAAGCTTTATCGTCATCTTGTCGACTCTAAGTGCCCTCGTCAATTGATTTCTCTTCAGTCTGTCAATATATTTTTTCTTTCCGATAATAATTCCGGCTTGCGGTCCGCCCAAAAGTTTGTCACCACTGAACGTTATAATGTCGATTCCGGCTTCCACGGACTCTTGAACAGTCGGCTCATGCATAAGGCCGTGCTCTTCCAAATTTACAAGAACTCCGCTTCCCAAATCTTCAATAAGCGGCAATCCATTTTCATCTGCCAAAGATTTCAGTTCATGCGATTTTACATCTTCGGTAAAACCGACAACTCTATAGTTTGAAGTGTGAACTTTTAAAATAACACCCGTGTTTTCATTAATTGCTCTTTCATAATCAAAAAGATGCGTTTTATTTGTAGTTCCAACCTCTCTAAGCTCGCAACCACTTGCTTCCATAACATCAGGGATTCTAAAGCTTCCGCCGATTTCAATCAATTCACCGCGGCTTATAATAGCTTCTTTTCCCTTCGCAAACTCCGAAAGAACCAAAAGTACAGCCGAGGCGTTGTTATTTACAACCATTGCCGCTTCAGCACCCGTAACTTTTGTAATAAGGCTTTCAATGTGAGAATATCTAAGTCCTCTTACTCCTCTTTCGAGGTCAAACTCGAGATTCGAGTAACCGAGAAGAATGTTTTCAATAGAAGCGACCATATCCTTGCTGATTAAACTCCTACCGAGATTTGTGTGAATAACAGTTCCCGTAGCATTGACAAGAGGTCTCAGGCGGTCCTCTCTTAAACTTGAAAATGAAGAAACTATGTCATCGTCAAGTCTTTCTATTTTTTTATCGAGTTCATCTTCCGTTATTCCATTTCTTATATCATTTCTAAATCCGTTTAAAATTTCATTTGCAATATCCTTTATCGCTTCGATATCAACGGATTCGGATAATTCTTTTATTTTATCACGACCTAAAATTTCGTCCATCTTAGGAATTTTACTATACATACAACACCTACTTTACATAAAGTCGTTTTTCTCTTTTCTTTGTGACTTCGCCGATAATAGCTCCCGGATATTCGGAGTCTCTAAGGGCTTGCATAATTTTATTCGCCCTCTTTTCATCGGCAGTAATTAAAAGGCCGCCTGATGTTTGAGGGTCAAAAACCAAGTCATCTATAAAATCGTTGTGCATCGATTCATATCTATTTGAAAAATATTTTTTATTATCATATGTTCCCTTTGGAACCAGTCCCATTTCAGCGTAGTTGTGTGCACTCTTTATTGCAACAAGTTTATCCGTGTATAAATCGCACGAAAGATCGGCACCGTCAAGCATTTCAATAAGGTGTCCGGCAAGTCCAAAGCCCGTAATATCTGTTGCCGCCGTTGCGCCTCCGCCCTCTTCAATAGCTTTTAAACCGAATGCATTAAGTGTACTCATCGATTTTACAACTTCGTCGATTTCATCCTGTTTTGCAAAACCGGCTTTTATAGCCGTGGTCAACACGCCTGTGCCGATCGGCTTTGTCATTATGACGAGATCCCCTTCATTTGCAGAACTGTTTCTTAAAAGGTCCTTCTTGTGACAAAAACCTGAAACCGAAAGTCCATACTTCGGCTCATCGTCTTGAACCGTGTGCCCTCCGACACAAAGACATTCCGCTTCCATCATCTTGTCGAAACCTCCCCTTAAAATTTCCTGCAAAATAGACGGGTCCAAACAGTTCGGGAAACAAACGATATTCATAGCCATCTTCGGATATCCGCCCATTGCATAAACGTCAGACAATGAGTTGGCAGCTCCTATGAGTCCAAATGTGTATGGATCGTCAACAATCGGAGTGAAAAAATCGAGAGTCGTTATTAATAAATTATCATTTCCCAAATCATAAACCGCCGCGTCATCCGACGTTTCAATTCCAACCAATAATTTATCATCTGAAATTACATTTTTTGTTATTCCTCGCAAAACTTGCGACAATATGTCGGGACCGACTTTTGCCGCTCAGCCGCTTGTCTTTGCATATTGCGTTAATTTTACATCACTCATATATTTCCCCTCCAACAGCAATCAAACCCTTGAGAGCCTCCATTTTCTTTTTCCCGAAACCGGAGACTTTTAGTAAATCTTCAACTTTTTCAAATGGCTGCGCCTCTCTATAGGCAATAATTTTGTCAGCCGTTTTTTCGCCGACTCCCGGAAGAGTCATAAGCTCCTCTTTTTCAGCCAAATTTAAATCTATATAACTTTGAGATTTCAGATTTGTGCTCGTAGTAGACTTCTCCCCTTTTTTCGGCACATAAATCTTCATCCCGTCTTTAATCTTTTCCGCGAGATTTAACGCATCGGAATCCGCTTCTTCCAACATTCCGCCCGCTTTCTCAATCGCATCTATAATGCGCTTGTCCTTTTCAAGTTGATAAACGCCGGCTCTTTTAACGCTTCCGCTTACATGAACAATCAAAAGTTCATCTTTTTTCTCGCTTTTTTCTTCGATAGTGTTCTCTTGTTCAAGTTCGTCTTCGCTCGTCTTAAATCTAAGCAATTCCTCACCGTTATCTTTACATCCGGATATTGAAAATATAAAAATTATAGCTAAATAAATAAATTTTTTCTTCATAATTTCCTCCCGAAAGAACACTTTTCATACTTTTATTTTAACATAAATATTAATATTTTGCAATAAAAAAAGCATTGAAATATCGAAATTTCAATGCTATAACTATTTCAAATAATGGGAAATCGCCTCAGATATATTCTTAAATCTTACAACTTTTGCATTTGACGCTTTAAAATCTGCGTTCCTATCGCCAATTGCAATTTCTTCTACTCCGGTCCTGTCCGCCTCTTTAATTTTCTCCGACAGACTTTGAGATTTTCTAATTTCGCCCGTGAGTGCGACGTCGCCAATGAATACAACGTCTTTGTTAAGCGGTTTTCCATAATAAGAACTTGCTATGCTCATTATAATTGCAAAGTTTAATGACGGATCAAATGTTCTAAAACCTCCAACCGCTTTAAGCACAACATTTTGGTCAAAAAGTTTTAAATTCATAGTGTCTTCAAGAATGCTTATGCAAATGTTTAAACTATCTTTTTTTATTGAGTCCGTTATCCTCGATGGATACGGAGTAAAAGATTTACTCATAAGGCTTTCAACCTCAAGCACAATAGGACGTGAGCCTTCTTTGATTGCACCAAGCGCCGAGCCTTTGACCGGACTTTCTCTCGTCGTCATAAAGTATTCTGACGGATTATCAATCGAAATAAGGCCCTTGTCCTCCATTTGGAAAAAACCCATCTCTCCGGTCGAGCCATATCTGTTTTTTGTTGCGACAAGCGATCTTAACGATTCTCCCTTCTCACCTTCAATATATAAAACAGTGTCGACCAAATGCTCTATTGAGCGAAGCCCCGACAATTCATCTTCCTTATTCATTTGTCCCACGAGAAAAACAATTCTTGGATTCTCTTTGTCTTTCGCAATTTCTACGCATTTATATGCACATTCAAGGCTTTGCGTAGGACTTCCGGCTCTACTCGGCAAATATTCATCAAGAACAAAAGTTTGAATAGAGTCAACAATCAAAACATCAATAGCCATTCTTCTCACACTTTGTTCAACTTCATTCAAACTGTTGGTGCTTATAACATAGAGATTATCCGAAGTTTTGTCTAAAATTCTTTCCGCTCTCTTTTTTATTTGACTTTCGCTTTCTTCACCGCTCGCATACAAAACCTTGTATCCAAGTTCACCGAGTTTGTTTGAAAGTTGAAGTAAGAGTGTGCTTTTTCCTGCTCCCGGGCGTGCGGTTAATATGGTGACGGAGTCTCTAACGATTCCGCCACCCATAACTCTGTCGAGTTCATTTATATTTGACATAACGCGGTCAGAATTTAAGCCCTTAACTTCTGAAAGTTTTGAAACAACGCCGCTCCCAATATTTCGTTTACCTTTTACATTTGTGCTCTTTGACGGCTCCGGCTCTTTTTCAACCATCGTTCCCCATTTGCCGCAACCGGGGCACTTGCCGAAACTGCCGATTGATTCGTATCCGCACTCCGTACATCTGAATAAATTATTCTTAGCCATACTATCCCTTATTTACCACAACTTTGTCTTTAAAGTCGAGAACAACTTTATCCCCCGGCTTGATTTGACCGCGTACAATTTCTTCCGAAATAACATCCTCAAGCGACTTCATCAAAACTCTCTTAATAGGTCTTGCGCCGTAAGTGTCGCTATAGCCTTCTTTCGCAACATGAGTCAAGAAATCATCAGTGACTTCAAGTTCATATTTATCTTTAATTCTTGATTTTATCTTTTCAATTTCAAGATTTACAATTTTCTTTACAGATTCCTGATTGAGTGTGTTAAATACAACAATTTCATCGACACGATTCAAAAATTCGGGTTTAAACATTTCTTTAAGCGCTTTTTGAACCTTGCCTTTAATCGCTTCGTTTTCCGTTTCGTCACCGCCACCGAATCCATAAGTGTTCTTTTTCTTTAGATCCGATGTTCCGGCGTTTGAAGTCATTATAATAACAGTGTTTTTAAAATCTACGACTTTTCCTTTGCTATCCGTGAGTCTTCCCTCTTCCAAAATTTGTAGAAGAGCATTGAAAATATCAGGATGTGCTTTTTCAATTTCGTCGAACAGAATGACTTGATAAGGATTCTTTCTCACCGATTCGGTAAGTCTTCCACCTTCTTCATATCCGACATATCCCGGAGGCGAACCGATAAGTTTTGAAACGCTATGTTTTTCCATAAATTCACTCATATCGACGACCGTCATCTTATTTTCGTCGCCAAAGAGTTCAAACGAAATCCTCTTTGCAAGATATGTCTTTCCAACACCTGTCGGTCCAACAAATAAAAAGCTTCCAATCGGACGATTCGGGTCTTTAAGTCCAACTTTTGACCTCTTTATAGCTCTGTCAATTACGGAAATCGCTTCCCCTTGCCCAATGACTTTATCACTTAAATTCTTTTCAAAATTTCTCAATTTTAAAAGTTCATTGTCAGTCATTTGAGAAACCGGAACTCCACTCCAAGTTGATACAACTTCTTCGATTACAGAGTTGTCCACCACCTCATATTTGTTTGAGGCTTCAAGTGAATCCTTTGAAATCTTGTCCTCAACAACTCTTTCCTCATCTCTCAATCGAGCTGCGCGCAAGAAGTCCTGTTTTAAAACAGCAGCTTTCTTCTCTTCAATTATAGACTCCAATTGTTCTTTAAGAATCTTCGATGAATCCTCACCCTTTACTTTTGTGCGCTTTTTACTCATCGCTTCGTCCATGACGTCAATTGCCTTGTCCGGTAAAAATCTTTCTGTCAGATATCTTTCCGAAAGAGTTACAGCCTCAATGAGCGCTTCGTCAGTAATCTTGACCCTGTGATATTCTTCGAATTTCTTTCTTATGCCTTTTAAAATCTTTATTGTTTCCTCAACAGTCGGTTCTTCAACAGTTATTGTTTGAAGTCTTCTTTCGAGAGCAGAATCCTTCTCAATATATTTTCTGTATTCATCAAAAGTGGTTGCCCCTATAATTTGAATATCCCCTCTTTCGAGATACGGTTTTAAAATATTCGATGCATCAAGGCTTCCCTCGGAACCGCCGGCGCCGACAATATTGTGGATTTCATCAATAAAGAGAATAACTGTGTCGTCGCTTTTCGCCCTTTCTAGAAGTTTTTTGATTCTGTCTTCAAAATCTCCTCTGTATTTTGTTCCGGCGACAAGCATAGTCAAGTCAACCTTATAAACAATCTTGTCCTTAAGGTAAAACGGCACATCTCCCGAGACAATTCTTTCCGCCAGCCCCTCAACAACCGCTGTCTTGCCGACTCCCGGTTCACCGATAAGAGTCGGATTGTTTTTTGTTCTTCTGGATAAAATCTCAATCATCCTTGAGATTTCTTTTTCACGACCGATTACAGGGTCAATTTCTCCACTTTTTGCCCTTTCGTTTAAATTTGTTGTATAATTTTCAAAAATTTCTTCGTCAGACATATTCGGTCCGTCAGGCCCCATATCTTCATCGCCCGGATTCAACATATTTCTTATAAAAAGACGTTTGTCAAAGTCAAGACTTCTTAAAACCATATCTGTAATATCGGTATTGTCGCTTATCGCAGCTGTAACAAGCACATCGAGAGTGACCATATTTTCCCCCATAAGTGCAGCAAGTCTTTTAACATCTCTTGTAACGACCCTTCTAAAACTCGGTGTCGTCCCATTGACTCTTTCGCTGTCTCCAATTCCTACTATGTCCACAAGGGCATTGTAAAATCTATTATAATCAAGACCGTATCTTGCTAAAACATTTATAATTTCTGTATCCGTTCTCTTAAGAGCTGCAAGAAGAATGTGATGAGTACCGACGGCATCAGCCTTTAAAGCTCGCGCCTCTTCTTCACTGTACTCGATTACCTCTCTTGCAATTCTATCAAATCTTGAATAATCAAGCATTCAACCCCTCCTTATCTTCAAATAACAAACTGTAAAAATACTCTTCCATTTCATCCTGTCCTAAATTCATATTTGAAATATAATTTCCTTGAGTTTTTATCAGAGCATTTCTAATTTTCTCGCCTTCAATCTCGGCCCCCATAATTTTTCTGAAGAGAACAACATCATCCACAGTCCTCAAAAAATCACTCGAACTTATTCTGCCGCTGTTTCTTGCCGTCTCAATACGTTCTGTTAAAAATTCCATAAAAGTGTTGTTTTGTCCCAGCTCGTAGGCTTCAGCTCTTTCCTTTACCTCGATTTCAGCAACAATATTTTCTATAAATTTTATATCCTTGTACGGCTCAGTTTTCGAAATACATCTCACTATAAAAAATGCACTCGCCGCTGCCTTGTTTGAGTATGGAATCAAAAGCGCTCCCGGTCTTCGCATGGTCTTGTTTACCATATACATGACCTTGTTCGAATTCATAAGCGCCGGAATATGAACGATTGAATCAATCATAAACCCGTTGCCGCAAAGAGGAATCTGACTGGATAAATATCCAAAATTTCTGTCTTTTTGAAATGCCAAATCTTCGGATAAAATCTTTAAATAACCGCTCAACTCATCATATTTTTTTACCGGATTCTCCAAAGTAAATCCGCTGAATGATAAATGCTCCGTGTCATTAATATTGATGAATATTTTCGACTTATCGTCATATAAAACACTAGCATCCCCATTTGAAACGCCCATTGAAAGTAGATTTCCTTCCATAAAAGCATCCACCTCGTCTTTTTGAGCCAAGTACGACGGAATGTATCTCAAGGGAACAGGAAGCTTTGAAATCTCGGAAAGAAGAGTATTTCTTACCGCATTTTTTTCCTCCAAAGTAAGCTCGGACGGATATTTATAACCTCTTAAATTTCTAAAAAAATCAAAACTATATCCCTGAATTACCATGAGTCGCCTCCTCAAGCTTTTTCTTTATCTCTTCCGCTTTTTCGTATTCCTCAAGCCTTATCGCGACTTCAAGATCTCTTTTTAGTCCCGCAAGCTCGTCCTTGTTTTGAAGTACCGGATAGAGATTTCTCTTCTTCATAGCTTCCGAAATTTCCTTTTTAAAAACTTTATAGCAAACTTCACACCCTACATCCATTCGAAGATTTATATCCATCCACTTCCTGTGGCACTTCGGACATTCCTTTTCGTTGTCATCTTGCTCCTCGTCCAGTGCGAGTTTTTCAAGCCCCTTTATAAACTTCATAATATCATCGGAAAGAACAACATTAACATCTACTCTGTCCTGATTTTCGCCACTATTTATGTCATTGTACAAATTTCTATTCTTCATAATCAATCTCCTTGAAAACCGCAAGCAGCATATTTCTGAGCAAAGTCGCGCGCAAAACATTTCTGTCTTGCCCCTTTATATCGAGCGCCCTCTCCTCCATAGCCGCCTTGAGTAAATTTTCTTCCTTTTTATCAATAATAGAATATGTGCTCAACATATCTATAATTTGCTCACTTGCATTTAAAGTAATCGAATCGCCGATACTGTCCAACAGCTCTTCAAGAAAACCGTCGTGGACTTCAATCTCGACCCTTTCGATTTTTATATACCCTCCTCCGCCTCTTCTCGACTCTATATAATAACCCATTGTCGGTTGGAATCTGGTTTGTAAAACATAATTAATTTGCGAAGGACTGCAATTAAAGTCATTGGCAAGCTCATTTCTTCTAAGCTCAATAATTCCTTCATTGTCATCTAAAAGCTTATTCAAAAAATCTTCAATCGAATTGGATAGCCCTGCCAAAAATCTCAACTCCTTCCTATCATCATATCTGTAAGTCTGTTTGAAAGTTTTTTGACCTTTACTAACCTTCTATATACCCACTATTTTAAAAGTTAAATCAAAACGTAATAAAGTTCTTAAATTTTTAAATAGAATACAAGTTCATATCAAACAAAAAATATAATTTTTAGAAATAACCGATTTAAATAAAATGCTCGTATTTAAAATTCTAATAAAAAATGCAGGCATAATACCTGCATTTTTATTGAGCGATTGTCTCAATCATCCTTTTTAATTCTATAGAGTATAGAGTTATATTCTTTTGTTCGGTTTCAATGTTTTATTTCCGACTTTAACAACAACAGAATTTTCCAAAAGTGTCATCTTGTCGAAATAAGATTTTTTGAGTTCAGGAACATCGTCTCTGTATTGTACATCACTAGGGCCTGTTTTTCTAAGTGACATGCCGTTATCAACTGACAACAAATTATTCGGAGATTCCGATTCGCCTTTAAATTGAACTATATCGAAAAGTCTTCCGCCGCCATTTGGACCATTTTTTAAGTCATAAAATCCAAGTCCAATTTCATATAATTTAACTTTGATATCTTTAAGATTTTTTAAAGGAACTTCAACTGTTACTTGTGGATTTCCAAATTTGTATACAAGATTTCCATTTTTAACATCTGCGCTTACATTCTTTCCTTCCGGTAAAGCCGGTGCTAGCGGAACAATAATAATTTGGTCCGCAATTTTAAAGCATTCCCTCATATCGTCATAATATACACCACTTGAGGTGAAAAAGTCCATGCTGCCTTGATTAATCAAATATTTGTTTTCCGAATAAAACTCAACCTTCATTCCCATATCTTCATATTCAGGATTATATGTGTTGCTCAGATAATATGCTTGAACAAATCCTTCACCTTTTTTATATGCATCAACAAATTTGCTGTGAATTTCAAGACGCTCACCATCATCCGATTCCTTAATAAACATTTTGTCGTCAAATTTCGGCGGCAAAATTAATTTAACACCGAATTTTGGAAATTCTTTTGCTGTATATTCACTTGTTTTTTTCATAGGGAATTTTTCAGGTTTTACACCGATATAAACAGAGCCGGATGATTGATCCCATCCAACGTTCTTAGAAAACGCTTCACCGAAGAATCTGAGCGGAACGAATGTTCTGTCATTTCTAATAAAAGTCTTTACGTCCATAAAGCCTTTCACACCGTCTTTTACATATTCGCTTGAACCGACTTTGAGCTCCAAAGTTTGAGTACCGTTTGTAATTTTGATACCTTTCGTTTTTGCATCATAGTCGACTTTGTATCCCATATTTTCCGAAATAAAACGAAGCGGAACAAATGTTCTTGAGTTTTCCAAGATGACATCAGCCTGTTTTTGCTCTCCGTCAATAAACAAGTTGTAACCTTCAGCCTTTGTGTAATTGCTTGAAATCAATATGGCAATACATGCTGCCAAAATGCAAATAAACTTTTTCATACTTACCTCCAATATGATAATTTGTATAATTTAATTATACATCTTAAAACAAATAAAAGCAATCAATTTATATTAAAAAAGCCCATCTTAACGATGAGCTTTTTTATGAATTTATAAGTCTTATGCTTTTTTTACAGGTTTGTATTCATCCCAAAGTTCGTCTGCAGTTTGTTTCCAATGTTCTGCGTAATGATCGCATTTTGAACATAATTCTTCAACGTCTTCGGCTGCAATAAGGTCCGTTGATTTTGCGCCTGTTTCCTTGACCATTTTTCTTAGAACTTCCGGATTTTCAAGCATCGGACAAGGTCTGAAGTGGTTCTTGTTAAACGGTTGATTTTCCTTATATGCCATGAAAAGCGGTTGAGCAAGAGCGTCTTTTATAGACGTGTCTCTGATATTTGCACTTGAGTAGTGAATAAATACGCATGGTTCAACGTCTCCATTTGCATTAATGTGCATATAATCCTTTCCACCTGCAATACATCCGTTAATTAATCTTCCATCGTTTTGGAAGTCAAAAGCAAGTATTGCCGGATCGGCATCTTTGCTTCTCAATTCTTCTATTCTACGAACCATATATTTTCTTTGTTCCGGTGTTGGCAGTAAATCCACAACTGCGTCTTTTCCAACAGGCATGTAGTGGAAATACCAAATCAATTTTGAGCCGTTATCAATCAAAAGTTTTAAAAACTCATCACTTGTAACGGTGTCAACATTTTTGCTGGTATAGCAAACCGCATTTCCGAAGAGAATGCCTTCTTCCTTCATCAGTTTCATCGCGTCTATAACTCGTTTATAAACGCCCTTTCCACGTCTAAAGTCGTTGTCGTCTTCATATCCTTCCAAACTCACAGCAAAGTTCATGTTTCCAACACGCTTTACTTCTTCACAAAAAGCTTTATCAATTAAAGTTCCATTTGTGAATATGTGGAAACAACAGTCATTATGCTTGTCAGCAAGCTTTATCAAATCGTCCTTTCTTACGAGAGGTTCACCGCCTGTAACAAGATAAAAATAAATTCCCATGTCTTTACCTTGCTGTACAATGCTGTCCATTTCCTCAAATGACAGGTTGAGTTTGTCGCCGTATTCAGCCGCCCAACATCCTATACAATGAAGATTGCATGCGCTGGTCGGGTCGAATAAAATCGTCCATGGTAAGTTTGTACCCCATTCTTCTCTATATTTTTCTCTTATCTTTGAACCGTAAAGAGATGCTTCGTAACCGAAGTTCATCAGCGTCTTGTACAAAATATTTCTGTCAATATTCTTTGCGATATCGATTCCGTACTTCGTCCAACCATTGTTATCATCTTTCGCTACCATTATTGCCTTGTTGAATGTTTCATCTTCAAAAACATTCATCTTCTTTGCATAACCCATAAGGTTAATGAAAGTGCCTTGTGGATCTTTTTCAAGTTTGGTTAATTCATGCTTTACAAAAGTATCAACTACTTTTCTTTCAGCAAAATCTTTTAATCCCATATTTTTCCCTCTTTTCTCATTTTAACTCACATAAGTATTTAAAGACAGCTTGTTTTACCTAATTTGCATAGGTAAAACATATTTGTCTTTAAGAATAAAAAGTTTTAATCATACAAACTGACCAATGGTCACTTTTTATTATATCACTAATTTTTATTTTTGTCAACATATTGACACAATTTTTTTTAAATGATACTATTAAGCTGAAAGGAGACCGATATGGCTATTGAAGATAATAAAACTAATAAAAGAAATAATTTATTAAATGCATCCTATGAGCTTTTTACGACTATTGGTTTTCAAAACACAACCATTTCAAAAATAACCACAACCGCCAATGTCGGCAAGGGAACATTTTATCTATACTTCAACAACAAAGATGAAATAAGACATGCTTTAATAGTTGAAAAGTCCTCGCATCTTATAAAAAATGCAATTAAAATTTTAAATGAGAAAATAAAAGACGAAAATCTTTCTTTAGAACTGTCAGATAAAATTTTATTTATAGTGGATTATATAATAACGCATTTCAAAAACGACCGTCCGCTTCTCGAATTTATAGCAAAAAATTTAAGTTGGGGGTTCATTTCAACAAAATATTTGAAAAGTCAAAATCAAAATGACAATGTTATCGAAGAGATTAAAAATCTAATTCACAGTATTGAAACAAAAGAAAAAATTAAAATCAAGGACCCGATGCTTATGATATTTACAGTTATAGAACTTGTCAATTCTACATGTTACAATGTAATTCTTCACGATGAGCCGGTGCATTTCGACGATTACAAAGACTATCTATACAAAACCATAAAATTAATTGTAAAAAATTCCGTAGAAAATGAAAACTGAATTACTTATACAAAATTGGAGAGTTTAGACTCTCTATTTTTTTGAAAAATAGCTATAGATAATTTTTCCCCTATAAATTTAAAAACACAATTACTAAACCATATCTCAAATATTAATACAAAAAACTCACCGCATGAACGGTGAGTAAAAATCAATTTATTTATTTGTTTGTTGTTCGCATGCTTTTACAACTTGCGAAAGAAGAATCGTAGTTGTAACTGACCCTACTCCACCCGGCACAGGTGTAATTGCCTGTACATGGTCCTTAACTTCTTCATAATCCACGTCACCGGATAATTTTCCGTCTTCAGTAGTTCCAACTCCAACGTCGATTACAATCGAGTCGTTTGTAAAATATGATTTGTCTATAGTTGCCGGTCTTCCCAATGCTGTAACTACAAAGTCCGCCCTTCTTGTGTGATTTTTTAAATCCTTTGTGCGGCTGTGACAAATTGTGACTGTCGCATTTTCCGAAAGAAGCATCATTGAAAGAGGCTTTCCAACAACCATCGAGCGATTTATAACTACAACTTCTTTTCCGTCAAGATTGTATCCGTGACCCTTTATCATTTCAACCGCAGCACGTGGCGTTGCAGGTTCAAGTCCGGTCTTATCGCCTTCGAATATCTTTTCAAGATTTATAGGATTCATCGCGTCAACGTCTTTTTCAGGCGCAACAACATTTACGACTCTTTCTTGATCGATTGATTTTGGAAGCGGTCTAAACATCAAAATCCCATGGACATTTTTGTCGGCGTTCAATTTTTCAATTTCAGCAATTAATTCTTCTGTGGTTATTGAAACCGGGAGCTCAATTGGTTTTGTGTGGAGACCGATTGATGCCGAAACTTTTAAAATTGCCCTTTCATATGAGATGTCCGAATCGTTTTCGCCGACTCTTACAATTGCAAGTGTCGGATTTATATTATTTTTTTCCAATGCTTCAATTCTATTTTTTAGCTCAGCTTTAATTTTATCAGCTACTACCTTACCTCTTAACTCTTTCATAAATACCTCCGTTTAAAAATAAAAAGCGGACTACTCCGCTTTTTTAGTTATAGAACTCTTCTTGCATTAACATAAGTTCTGATATAATAATTCGAATTTAATTTGTCAATTACAACGCCGGGATTAATGCCTGAAGCGGCGTGAATAAATTGACCGTTTCCGATATAAATTCCAACATGGCTTACTCCTGCGCCTGACGTATTAAAGAACAACAAGTCTCCCGGTTGAAGATTTGCTTTGTCTACCGGTTTTCCGAATCCGGATTGCGAAACACTTGTTCTTGGAAGTTTTATTCCCAATTGTCTAAAAACAAATGATGAAAAACCGCTGCAATCAAACGAACTTGGACCTGATGAACCATATACATACGGCTTTCCAAGTTGCGCTTTTGCAATAGAGATAATATTATTTGATTCAGCCAAATTTACTCTATTTAATTCGTCATCACTTCTGTTTAAAATTTCTTCTTGGAATCTGATATTGTCTTTTTGAACAGCAATGATATTACCACTGTTGTCAAGACAAACAAAATTTCCATTTTCGTAATCACGGACAATTAATGCATCATCCTTGTTGTATTGGCGTCCGCCAAACATAAATGCTTCTTTAATAAATCCAAGGTTAATCTTCGGCATAACTGAAACGGAGATGTCTTCAGATAAAACATATCCTGTAAGATTGTCTTCAGTTTTCACCAAAGAATATTGTCCTTCGTTCTTAATTACACTAAGCTCTTCATCTTCCAGCAAAAATCTTATCGCTTCTTCTGTGTTTTTATCTTTTTTCAGAGCTGTGATTCTCTTAACTACAATATTATTTGAAACCACTTCTTTAACGAGGATATTATTTCTTGTAACAAGAATGTCTTCATTGTTTTTCGAAACAACATATCCTTCCGGTTTCGATTCTTTTATTTCAACATTTTCACCGTCAACAAATGACGCTTGTTTTCCGCTCGGTGTAGTTACTTGTACCGGGTTAATGACAGTACCTGTGTCAAACGTTGCAAATGCCAAAACGGCAACTGCACCCGTTACTCTTAGTACATTCTTTATAACTTTGTGCATAGTTCCTCCTTCGCGATATATTTATTTTACCATAACTAAATATATCCTGTCAAGTTTATTATGTAAACCTTCGAATTGCTTCGAAGGCATTAAATTATTTTATGTTATAGAATGTCTTGAGTCCAAGATATTCAGCTTCTTCGCCGAGTTCTTCTTCAATTCTTAAAAGCTCATTATATTTTGCAACTCTGTCAGTTCTTGCAGGTGCGCCGCTCTTAATTTGTCCGGCATTTAAAGCAACTGCCAAGTCCGCAATAAAGCTGTCTTCAGTTTCTCCGGATCTGTGGCTTATAACAGCGGTATATCCCGCTTTCATTGCCATCTTTACAGCATCGATTGTTTCTGTAAGAGTTCCGATTTGATTTAACTTGATTAGAATTGAATTTGCAACATTCTTCTTGATACCGTCTTCAAGTCTTTCCGTATTTGTTACAAACAAATCGTCGCCGACAAGTTGGATTTTACCGTCAACTTCTTTTGTAAATTCTTCCCATGCTTCCCAATCGTCTTCTGCAAATGCATCTTCGATTGAAATCAGCGGATATTTGTCGATAAGCTTTTTATAATATGAAATGAGCTCTGAAACGGTGTATGATTTTCCTTCACCCTTCATTTCATAAATTTTCTTTTCGGCATTATAAAATTCTGTGGATGCTACGTCAAGTCCTAGATAAACGTCTTCACCCGGTTTATATCCTGCTTTTTCAATAGCTGAAACAATAACTTCAAGAGCTTCTTCGTTAGATTTTAAATCAGGTGCAAATCCCCCTTCATCGCCAACTCCCGTTTGAAGTCCCTTGTCCTTTAGAACATTTTTCAGCTCGTGATAAATTTCAGCGCCCATTCTCAAAGCCTCATTAAAGCTCTTTGCGCCAACAGGAAGAATCATAAATTCTTGAATATCAACATTGTTATTTGCGTGTTCCCCGCCGTTTAAAATATTCATCATCGGCACCGGAAGAGTCTTTGCGTTAACTCCGCCGATATATTTATAAAGCGGCATTTGGAGTTCGTTTGCAGCCGCTCTTGCAACAGCCATACTTACACCCAAAATTGAGTTTGCTCCAAGTTTTTCCTTTGATTTTGTACCGTCAAGTTCAATCAAAACTCTGTCGATTAAAGTTTGCTCAAATACTGAAAGACCGATAAGTTCAGGTGCAATTACATCGTTTACATTTGAAACAGCTTTTAAAACTCCCTTTCCGCCATAACGCGATTTGTCTTTGTCACGAAGTTCCAAAGCTTCATGAACGCCTGTTGAAGCTCCGCTTGGAACCATTGCACGACCGATTATTCCGTTTTCAGTTACAACGTCAACTTCAACTGTCGGATTTCCTCTTGAATCCAACACTTCCCTTGCATGTACATCTAAGATATAACTCATTTATTTCACCTCAAAATTTAGAATTCTTTCCCAATCATCTGCCTTGAGTGAAGCTCCGCCTACTAAAACTCCATCCACATGATCGGTATTTACTATTTCATCTATATTGTCCTTGTTTACACTTCCGCCGTATAAAAGATGAACATCTTCCTTGACTCCTTCATACATATAGTCAAGTGTGTTTCTTAAAAACTCAAGAGTCTTTTTGATTTCTCCGATTTTTGCCGTTTTGCCCGTTCCGATTGCCCAAATCGGCTCATATGCATAAATTATTTTTTTCGTATCTTCAATCGAAACGCCGTCCATGGCTTCTTTAAGTTCCTTGTAAAGATATGCCTCATAAGTCTTATTTTCTCTTTCTGAAAGCGGCTCACCCACACATAAAACAGGTTTTAAGCCTGCGGAAAGAATCATTTTAATTTTTTCATTTAATAACTTTCCGTCTTCATTAAAAATGGTTCTTCTTTCGCTGTGTCCTACAAGAACATACTCCACACCGAAGTCCTTAACTTGAAGCGCGCTTATTTCGCCCGTAAACGCCCCTTTTTCCTTCGAATAGACATTTTGAACCCCATAGTGAGCCTTTGTGTCTTTTAAAGCATTTTCGCACATTTCAAGATATACCGAAGGAACAAAAACTATCTCTTCTCTTCCCTCTTTAATCTCCATTTTCTTTATAGACGAAAGAAGGGATTTTGCTTCATCCCTTCTCATATTCATCTTCCAATTCGCAGCTAAAATTTTACGTCTCAAATTATCACCTTTATTTATCACTTATTGCGGCAATTCCCGGAAGTTCTTTTCCTTCCATCATTTCAAGACTTGCTCCGCCGCCTGTCGAAACGTGTGAGACCTTGTCTTCATATCCCGACAATTTTACAGCAAGAGCACTATCTCCACCGCCGATAATTGAAATTGCATCCGATTCTGCAACAGCCTTTGCAATTTCAAAAGTTCCTTTGCTGAACTTTTCATTTTCAAAAACGCCCATAGGACCGTTCCAAATGACAAGTTTAGCTTTCTTTATCTTATCTGCAAAAAGATTTATTGTCATTTTTCCGATGTCAAGAGCCATAGTGTCTTTCGGCAAATCTTCAAGCAAAACTGTCTTAACCCCCTTTGGCTTGTCCAAACTTTCGGAAACCACAACATCGACAGGAAGCACCAAGTCAACTCTAGCCTCTTTAGCCTTCTCAATTAGCGACTTTGCAAGCTCAAGCTTGTCGTCTTCAACCAAAGATTTTCCCATGTCATATCCATTTGCTTTTAAAAATGTATTCGCCATGGCTCCGCCAATCAAAATTGCATTTACTTTATTTAAAAGATTTTCAATAACTCCAATTTTATCCGAAACCTTTGCACCACCAAGAATTGCAACAAACGGTCTTTGCGGATTGTCAAGATTATCTTTTATATACTCAATTTCCTTTGCCACGAGAAAACCCGCTGCAGAAGGCAGAAGCTCAGAAACTCCAACGTTTGAAGCATGGGCTCTGTGAGCTGTGCCGAAAGCATCATTTACAAAATAATCCGCATGTTTTGCTAATAGCTTTGCAAATTCAGGATCATTCTTTTCTTCGCCCGGTGAAAATCTTGTGTTTTCAAGAAGCATAACTTGTCCGTTTTTCAAGTTTTCACTTGCGGCAATTGTCAAATCATTTGCCGGAGTTGTTGCTTCAATGAAGACAACATCTTGTCCCAAAAGTTCCTCAAGTCTTGTCTTTACAGGTGCAAGCGAAAATTCCTTTTTGTATTCGCCCTTCGGTCTTCCCAAATGGCTCATAAGAATAACGCGTGCTTTTTGATCAATCAAATACTTTATAGTTTTGAGAGAAGATTGTATACGAAAATCGTCTGTGATTTCTCCATTTTTCATCGGAACATTGAAGTCGACTCTTACTAGAACTCGTCGTCCTTCAACCTTTAAATCCGTTACTATCTTTTTCATTTTATTTTTCCGCTTCCGCAACCATTTGAGCCAAATCGGCAACACGCATTGAATAGCCCCATTCGTTATCATACCATGAGACTATTTTAAACATATTGTCTCCCATTTGAAGTGTAAGTTTTGAGTCAACAATGGAAGAATTTTCATCTCCTTTAAAGTCGATTGAAACCAATTCTTCTTCTGTATATCCCAAAATTCCCTTCATCTTGCCGTTTGCAGCTTCTTTAAGAGCATTGTTAACCTCTTCAACCGTTGCAGGTTTCTTAAGTTCCAAAACAACATCAACTACTGAAACAGTCGGTGTAGGAACACGAAGTGCATACCCTGTCAATTTTCCTTCAAGTGACGGAATAACAAGTGCAACAGCCTTTGCAGCCCCTGTAGTTGTAGGAATCATAGACATTGCCGCAGCTCTCGCTCTTCTTCTATCTTTTTTATGTCTGCTGTCCAAAAGCATTTGGTCCCCTGTGTATGCGTGAACAGTTGTCATAAGACCTCTTTCGATTCCGAATACATCTTCGATAACCTTTGCAACCGGTGCCAAACAGTTTGTTGTACAGCTTGCATTTGAAATTATATTTTGAGTTTCTTTGTCATAAGTGTCATCGTTTACACCCATAACAATTGTATTATCCAAATTTTTGCCCGGAGCTGTCAAAATAACCTTCTTAACTGTTCCGCGTAGATGCTTTCCAAGACCTTCCATATCCTTGAAAGCGCCTGTTGCGTCAATTACTATTTCAACTCCGTCTTTTGACCAGTCAATCTTCTCAGGGTCACGTTCTTGAGTGAAATTAATGCTTTTTCCGTCAATAACAAATCCGGTTTCCGTTGCTTTTATTTCATGAGGCAATTTTCCATAAAGTGAATCATATTTGAATAAATGAGCCAAATCGTCAAGATTGCCGCTTGCATTTATGTGTACCAATTCCAAATTAGGATGTCTACCTTCCAAAAGAATTCTCGCTACATCGCGTCCGATACGGCCAAAGCCATTAATACCAACTTTCATTTAAGTTCCTCCTTAAAAATTCATTTCCACATGGAAATCATTTGCACAAACTGAAATGTGCTCTCACACATATATTATACCATATATTGATTAAATTTTCTAATGTTCGCATAAAAATAAAAAAAGATAAATTATTTACCTAGGTTCTAATTTATCTCTCTTTTTAACAAATTTATTTTAATTTTTTGTTTATATAAAGCTTATATGATTCCGAATCGTATGGAACCACAATTTTTTTGCTAATTATATCCTCTTTTATATTTTCAATCGTTTTCAAATCTTCCTCATTCAAATAATTCTTTGAATCAATAAAAACTACATCACCATCTAATGAATATTCTGAAAATTCCATAGCTTCATTTTCTAAAAATTTTTTTATCGCACGTGCATAGTCCACAGTTATTGAAATATCCGGTCTTACCGATACTCTCGACATATAATCATCAAACTTTATTAACTTATAACTTGTATCTTCTTTTATATCCGCATCTCCCAAAACGCTCAAAACAACATCCGCTCCACTGTTCTTAAAGCGATTTAAAAGTTCACTCATAGCATCTACATCATGAAAAGAATTTAAATAATCCACATTATACTCAACAGGATTTTCAGATTCAAGATAATTTACTCCACTCTTAAATCCATACTCGACGCTCTCAACTAAAGGAATCTTCTCTCCACCTACAAATAAAACTTTCCTGTTTTCAGAAACCTTAGAAGCTATAACACCGCCAAGAAAAGCCGCATCTTCACGCTTAATTGCAATTTCCTTCAAATTATCACGCTTTTCATTTGAAACAGAATCGAGAAGCACAAAAGTCCTATCCGGATACTTGTCGCAAATCGCCGGAAAAAATTCATTCATAACAGTCCCGATACCAAAAATAAGCTCCGAATCCTCCAAATTGAAATGTTGTGTTTCGTCTATTGTAAGCTTCTTTGCATCAATATTAAAATTGTTATTTAAACTCGAAACAATCTTGTCTACAAAGCTTCTATCGTTATAATATCCATAATCTAAAACTCCAACCTTTATAGGCGATTCTTTTTCAGTCTCTTTTACTTTCTGTGTTTTTTTACAACCCAAAATAAATAATCCAATTAATATTAAAAAAACTATTCTTTTTCTATTCATAAAAATTCTCCTGATATCATTAATCTATAGACTAATTATATAGTAAACCAAAAATATTTTCAAACAAAAAGAGACCTGATTTTCTCAAGCCTCTTTATTTTTATAAACACTATTTATTTAATGTGAATTCAACAATCTTATCAAGGATAAGCGCAAGTTCTTTTCTGCTTACAAGGCTCTTCGGGCCAAATTCACCGTTCGGTTCAATTTTTAATAAACCTTCTTGAAGCACTCTTATTACAGCATCCTTACTCCAATTTTCCAAACTTCCGAATTGAGACAAATCAACTTCATTACACTTAGGTAATTCTATGTTGAATGCATCAAGCATTCTGCAAATCATGATTGCAAATTCCTGTCTTGTAACTTTTTGATTTGGCTTAAAGGTACCGTTTTCATATCCTTTAATAATATTCATGAAAGCTGCCCACTTAACTGACTCAGCATACCATGCATCGTCCTTAACGTCTTCAAATTTTACATTTTCGCCAGTGCTTTTATCCGTTGCCAATCTTCTAAATACTTCAGTTACCATCGCTCTTGAAATTGTGACATCAGGCGAAAATTCTGTTTCACTGGTTCCTAAAAGAACTCCGCGACTAACCATATTCTTTATAGCTACACCATAATCGTCATCCGGAATATCTTTTAAATTGACCGGTAATGTCGGCTCTTTAACATCGAGCAGAATTTCTTTTTCAATCGGTTTTAGAATATTATTTTCTTCAGTCTTAACTTCCTTCTTGTCTTCCGGTTTTACTTCCTCTTTCTTGCCATTTGTATCCGGTCTACGTCTTGGTCTCGGTCTTACAACTACATCATCTTCCGACTCAGGTTGTGGATCCGGTTCCGGTTCTGGTTGTGGTTCTGGTTCTGGTTGTGGTTCAGTATCTATATCTCTTAAGTCAAGTTCAACATTTAAGCTCCACTCATAAGCAAAAGCAAATGTGAATTTAATTTGTGAATCCACAACTTTATCTTTATTTTCTTTTAAGAAATCATCGCTTAGGTTTAATTTGATCTTATTTGTGTTTAAATCATATGCTACTTCTACACCATCTAAATCTATTTCCGCCATAGTATAGTCTTGAGCCATTTGTAACGCATCTTCATCGCTAGGCGCATCATCTTCATTCATTTTCTTAATTAATGTTGTGAATAGCTCCTTGTAGCCTTTGTATTTATTATCAAATTCAAGTTCTTTTCCACTTATTTTTATAGGCTCATCTTCTGTAACGCTTTGTGCCCAGAAATTTATGCTTCCAATGCCAATTTGTACTTGCATATATTTATCAGCAATATAATCGCCAAGTCCTTCATAAGTTTCTATATGGTTACCCGAAAGATCTATATCCCTTATATCCGGGAACATCTTAATAACAGACACATCTTTTAGATTATTAGCAGACACATCCAAGAAGTTAAGCTTAGCCAAGTCTTTTAATGCAGATATATCGCTAATTCCGTTACTGTTAA
The DNA here is from genome assembly GCA_900540185.1 of uncultured Eubacteriales bacterium. Classification (GTDB taxonomy): domain Bacteria; phylum Bacillota; class Clostridia; order Tissierellales; family Peptoniphilaceae; genus Ezakiella. The sequence goes on along the minus strand of UQFH01000008.1, from coordinate 5,475 downwards.
CTCGTTTTCCGTCTACCATCTTTTGTCTTACATTATTATGAACGTCGAGTCCAGTTAGATTTGTAAGATTTTTTAACGGTGTAACGTCTTCTATCCAGTTATTGTATAGTTTTAAGAAAATAAGATTAGTCAATCCTTCAAGCGGCTTTATGTCAACAATTCTGTTTCTTGAAATTTCCAAATACTCAAGCTTGTCTAAGTCTTTCAAGTAGCTAATATCACTAATTTCATTTTCATTTAACTTCAACTTCTTAAGATTCTTAGCATATTGTATACCTTCTATACTATTAATGCCATAGCTTATCATAAATTTAAAGTCGTCTGTACCTTCCAAGCTATTTGGAGTACCTAGAATTGATTCTTTTGCATTGTCTTGAATTCCTGGTTTACCATTTTTATCCAAGTAATGAGAGATCATTGTTAAACTTTCCATCTCTTTCTTAGTAACTTTTTGATCGTCAGGACGATTTGGATCCAAGTTCTTGTTTATAACTTTTAAGAATTTAGGATCTGGAATATTGATATATTCATCTTGTTCTAATTTTTCATAAACAAAAACTAATTCTTCGATATCTCCGATAACTGTATCAAATTCAATGTCCTTGTGGTCCTTAACCCATTGTTCAAGTTTTGCAAGTTCTTGTTTTTCATCTTCTGATATAGTTCCATTTTCTGCTAACTTTCTAAGCATATCAATCTTGGCGAGTTCTTTATTTAGGTCTTTATTTAAGCCCTTTAACTCTTTATATTTATATCCATCAATTTCAGGCGCTTTATCAATTCCCACTACTCTTAACGACATGTTTTTCATAACATGCATATTTTCTGTAGTTTTTATTTCATTACCACCTTCATCTTGGTATTTCACAGAAAGTTCTCGAACAAAGTCTTCATGTTTTTTTCTGATACCTTGCTCTTCACCGTCATCAAGAAGTGTTACCGTAGTTGTAAGCTCTGTATCGTAGTTTACACCATCTATGGCTATCTCATATGTGTAATTTATGTCTCCTCTGTATCCACGAGGTGCAATAACTTCAAGCATTTGAACATTGTCCTTGCCATAAAGTCCCTTGCTTACACCGACCATGATGAATTTATCGCCGCTGTCTTGAGTTCCTTCGTTTACCGGATACCAGTAAACATATTTTCCGCTTCCCGCAGGAACCTCAGCTTTTGCTCTAATCTTTGTCATCGGGTTCTTCAAATTTGTTCCATAAATCGTAACCCAAGTCTTTTTGCTTTCTTGTCCTAGCGGTGGAGTTGTATGAGTTAGGTCCGGCTTTTCCGTGCTTCCGCCGCTTGTACCGTAACTTTGAATTCTCGCAAAACCGAGAGTCATATCATCTTTGTTCTTTCCTTCCGATAAAACTGATATAACTAGAAGATTCGCTCTATCATTTGCTGTAGCATTGACATCCGAAACATATACGCGTCCGTCGGTTGATAGAAGAACAGTATAAGACTCAGTTCTATTTGAATTATTTTCCGGCAATGTGAACTTCAATATTTGTTCACTTCCATTGCCCTCCAATGTGTATGGAACTTCTGTTTGTTCACTGTCTTTCTTGAGATTTTCCATCTTAATGATTTTTACTCTTGTGTGACTTGCATTCGTTTCGTCATCACTTAATTCAATTCCATGAATTTTAAGCTCAACATCTCCACCTTGTGAAGTGAATACCTTATCACTTATGAAATCTGCTGACAATATAATTCCATTACCGTCTTGAATAAAGTAGCTGTTTATTCTATTGTCTTTTCTTCCATTGTAAATTCCTTCCGGATTTTTGAATGTTCTAAATCCGAATCTTATCTTAGGTGCATTCTTAAATTCTCTTTCTTCTGCTAATGTTACAATTATCTTGTTACCTTGAATTTCAACTGTGTCAGCATCTTTAAGCTTTTCAAATTTAGGCTCAGCTTTTACATACTTTCCTTCGTGTTTTTCAATATCTGCTGTTCCATCAAACGCTATTTCTGTATTATCTTTCAATGCATTTGGATATGCTTCAAAAATGTCGTGAGTAAACTCAGTTATAATCTTGTTTCCAGCTTTAAATATTCTGTTCGCTTGGAAGTTTATAGAGTCGTTGTTGCTGCCGTACTTGTTTTGAACCAAGTTTGCAGTCATTTTTTCTTCACCGGCGTAATATAGCTTTAGAGTATAAGATTTGTCTTCAACGCTTTCTTTGAAAGTGATATCACTTGTCGCAACATCTTCTCTTCCAATAAATGGACTCATCATCATAGAGCCGCTTATATCACTACCCCCATCAAATACCTTTACGCTCAGCTTACTTGTATCAATGTTTTCTCCAAAAACAGAAGCTCTTACTGAACCGCCACTGAGTGGAATGTTCTCATTTGTTAAAGTGAATAGTTCAATGCTGGTTTGTTTTTCTTCCTCTGCTTTTTTTGTTTGATTAATAGTAACTTTCTTGCTGTTTTGAAGTTTATTTTTAATCTTGAATGTAACTTCATAAACAACGTCTTTGCCTTCTGTATTTTCCGGGAAATGAATAGTTGCTATCCTAGCGTTTTTATCTCCCGAGAAAGTTGTTTTTATAGAAAAATCAATAACTCCATCTTTCTCAATAAGAGCGTCTAATTCACCATCTTTCAAGATGTCACCGTTTATAAGTGTTAGGTAAACTTTCTTATCTTGCTCTTTTGAATCGATAGTCATATTTAAAACGTCTTCTGCTATAGATTCAGTATCACTAACACGTGAAATAGTAGCAACTCTCTCTATTGGGTCTTCATCATTACCACCAGGTGTACAAAGATTTGTTGTTCCGTTAATGTTTATGTTTAATTTAATCCCATCCGAATAATCTCCCGGGATATCTCCGTGACCAATGCTTATTTCATATTTTTTGCAACTTCTAGCAAAATTTTCAGCAACAATTAATGTCACCTTAAATTCATTTTCAGCTGTTTTTATAATGTTTGAAGTAACTCCAGGTTTGTTAAACATACCATTCATTGTATATTTTATTTGTAATTTATCCACATTCTTAGTCTTTACAATTGCTGTATAAGTTTTGCTTTCATTCTTAATATTTTCAGAAAAAGTTTTTACTAGCTTTCCATCTCCCATATCCATTCCAAGAATCTCAGCTTTACTAGTATCTTCTCCCGGATTTGGCTCCGGATCCTCGCCCGGATTTGGATTTGGTTCAGGACTTGGTTCATCTGTTTCTTCTTTCCCGGAAACTATTACTTTTAAACTTGCATCATTATATGACGTAGCTTTAAATCTGAATAAATATTCCTTATCTGATTCAGTTTCATTAGCCGGTAACGTGATGGTTAACATGAAACCATTTTTTAGATTTCTCTTGCTATATGTCAAAATATCATTTGCGTACATTTCAACAGGTTTTCTATCACCATCATAATTAAGCATACACTTCAGATCATCTAAATTCTCACTTGAGACAATGACATTCAAAGTGCCACCACTTTTTTCCATTTTTTTCTCTGCATTAATACCCAATTCTTCTCCGTCAATAGAAATTCCGGTAATTTTTGCAGTGCCTTCAGCTTTAATTATCGGCATCGACATTATAATCATCAAAATTGCCAATGCCATTGACATTATTTTCTTCATAAATACCTCCAAATAATTTTTTAAGTCAATTTTAATTATAACATCAAATACACTCTAATTCAAGTAATATTTCGTTAAAAGTTAGTATTATTTGATATTTTTTAATTAACAACTACTAATCTTTTAATTTTTGTGATTTAAATCATAAGATAAATGTCTTTAATATAAAAGAAGACCTATTTTAAAACAGGTCTTCTATCATTATATATTTACAGTTTATTAAATTTTATCTTTCTGAATCGAAAACTTGGACCCCGAGAATTGTATGCAGCGGATAATCTAAATTTTTCGCTCCGTAGTGATAAATCAAGTCACTTATCTTAACATCAAACCATGTAGTCTTATAATCGGAACTCATCATATTTTTGTAATGTCCTGGGCTCTCCTTCCAAATATCGAACATGTACTCTGCAATTGCTTTTACATCTGTGACGTATTTCGGGTCATTCGGTAAATATCTTTCATTCCCCGGCATATATGTGTAAACTAGAACATTTTCCCCGAGTGAGCAAGCATTGCATCTATCATACGACGGCAAATAATCAAACGCTGTTCTAAATCCTCTTACTCCGTCAAGTCTCTTATGCGGTTGGTCATAATTTTTACCCGTTCTATGATAACCGTTTTCAGCAAGTTCGATCGCCCTGGTCTCAACTCCCCTTCTAAGGTGTTCACCAAGCGTAAGCGGCTCCACGCCGTTTGATTCTCTTTCTTTATTCAACAAATACATAAATTCATCTCTTAGCTCATCAAAATCTATAACTTTACCGCTATTAAATAGCTCGGTAAAATTTTTAGGATAAACAAAATTATAACTATTTGTTTGATTGCCATCTGTAATATTGTTGTTCGATAAATCTTCCGTAGACTTAGACTCTATCGATTCATTCCCGTTCGTAATAACTTCGTTATTATGTTTATCATCAATTAAATCAACAGTTAAATTGTTTTCATTGGAAGCATTTTCAGTTTTTCCGAGGCTTGTTTGATTTTTTTCAAGCTTAAAAATAAGACTAGTGAGTTCCGCTCTTGTAATTTGCAGCGTCGGTTTAAAAGTTCCATCCGGAAATCCATTTATTATTCCTGCAAAAACCAGATTTAATATTTCATTCTTAAATCGTGAATTTTCAATATCTTTAATATATACTATTCCGGTACCGTCTATTCCTTTAAATAAATGGTTTATAATATATGCCGTTTCCTCTCTTGTGATTGCCCTTGAAGTTTCAGAACCCTCAAAAATATTCAAAGGCATTCTGTCCATTGCGAAATTCACTTCTATAAATCCCCAGTTTTTACTGTTCGGTTCAATTTGGTAGTCAGCAACTTGATTGTTTACCAATTCTTGATTCGACATAGCATATCTTCCCAAAATTGCAAGTGCTTCCTTTACTGAAATCATATTGTCCGGTTTGAATCTCCCATCCTCATAACCGTTTATAAATCCCTTACTTGCAGTCTGTAAGATAATATCCTTAGCCCAGTGACCGGAAATGTCCTTAAACTCAATTTGAGCTGCCTCAATAACTCCACCGCCAACTATTAGCATTATCAACACAAACACAATAAACAATTTTTGTTTCTTCAATTTAAACATAATTAACTCCTGTAAAATATATTTCTTTCTTTATTATAATATAAATTTACACATTTTACAATATGAAACGATTTAGTGCAATATTTTCGGAATGTCCTCAACTACTATTTGTATAAAATAGACTCCATAATATTAGCTTTATGATATTTATGTGGCAGTAAAACCCTTCATCGATAATTTAATCGAATAGGGGCTAAAAACTAGCCCCTCTCACACCACCGTACGTGCCGTTCGGCATACGGCGGTTCAATTTAATTTACACATG
>UQFH01000007.1 GCA_900540185.1 uncultured Eubacteriales bacterium | reverse complement strand
ATTTAAGGTATTTAGATTAATTTAGTTACAAATATGGTATAATATTATAGAAATACTGTACAAAGTAGAAGATTAGATTGAGGTAGAGTATAGAATTGAAAATACTAATGATTGAAGATGACAGCACTATTGCCTTTGCTGTTAAAACTTACTTAAACAAACATAATATTGAAACAATTATTTATAACAAGCTTTCTCTGACAGAGAATCTTAATTTTAATGATTTTAACTTAGTTCTACTTGATGCTAATCTTCCTGATGGTTCAGGTTTTGATTTTTTAAAGTGGCTAAGGGGATTTTCTGACCTTCCTGTAATAATGCTTACTGTAAAAGACGAAGATGAGTATGTAATAAAAGGTCTTTCTCAAGGAGCAGATGATTATATTACAAAACCTTTTTCTCTTCCTGTCCTAAAAGCAAGAATAGACAATGTTTTTAGCAGAAGAATAAAAAAGGTTGACGAACTGACATTTGAAAATTTAACTTTAGATCTTATATCAAAACAAGCTTCGATATATGGAAAAGATTTAGACCTTAACTTAAAAGAGTTTGCTGTTTTGGAAATGCTTTTAGAAAACCAAAATATAAATCTACTAAGAGAGCGAATTTTAGATTATGTTTGGGGTTATGATTTTTATGAAGTAAATGACAATACACTAACTGTCACCATAAAAAGACTCAGATCTAAACTCGGAGATTATGGCGGTCATATAAAAACTCTTAGAGGGATAGGATATAGGTGGGACAATGAATAAAAACAAAAATATTTTACTTGTCTTAATTTTAAATTTGATAATGTCTTTGCTTGTAATTTATCTCAATCCAAGATTTGATGTTCTAACTCTTATAGGGTTTCTAGTTATAAATATAATTCTATTTATAGTTATTTCAAAAATTGAAAAGAAAAAAGAAAAAGCTCTTGATGATAAGATTAATAATATATTTAACCTTCTCCATTCATTGGATTTAAACTCTGATAATTACGAAATTATAGATGATGAATTTGGCAAACTCAGAGATGAGATTATTAAAATTATTATAGAAAACAAGAGAATAGCTGAAAATGCTGAAAAAAACAAAGAGATCTTAAGAGAATATACTGAAGACATTGCTCATCAAATAAAAACTCCGTTGACTGGATCACTATTATTGTTAGACCTATTAGAAGACGAAATTGATAATGTTTCAGAAGAATATATAGAAAGACTTAGAGATAATTTACTTAGACTCCATAACTTATCTGACATTTTATTAAAATTGGCAGCTCTTGATTCTGGAACAATAGAAATGGCAAAAGATAGTATATCAGCTAGAGAGTTAATTGAAGATATCATACGAAACCTGCAAGATTATTTTATCAATGATAATATTGAAATTCCTCTTGATGGAGAAGACTTTTATCTTATATGTGATAAGAAATGGACCTATGAAGCAGCATTTAATGTGATGAAAAATGGTCTAGAAGCAACAGAAGATAGGCATATAGAAATTCACTTAAAAGAAACGAACTTATATAAGAGTATATTTGTGGAAGATTTTTCTAAAGGTTTAGATAGAGAAATGTTAGAAAAAGTTTTTAAACGTTTTTATAAGCTGGATCCAAATTCAAAAGGTTATGGGATTGGGCTTCCTATGGCAAAATCTGTTATGGAAAGACAAAATGGAGAGCTTTTATATCATAAGGGGAAGAAATCAAATTCCTTTGAAATGAGATTTTATAACTGATTTAATTATGGCTGTGTAAATAAAGCACAGTCATTTTTTTCTAGTCACTTTCCAGTCACTTAAGTCTAATATCATCTAAGAAAGATAAGGAGGACTAAATATGAATATTGTAAAAACAGTAGATTTAACAAAAACTTACAATAGTGGAGTAGAAGTACACGCTCTATCAAATGTGAATTTTGAAATGGAGAAAGGAGATCTTGTCGCCATTATTGGAGATAGCGGGTCAGGAAAGTCTACCTTGCTTCATCTATTAGCAGGAGTTGATAAACCAACAAGTGGGGATATTTTTATTCAAGATAAAAATATTACCAAGTTTGACAAAGACGAAATGACAGTATTTCGCAGAAGAAATATTGGCGTTGTCTACCAATTTTTTAACCTCATTCCAAATATTAATGTGAGAAAAAACATCCTACTTCCTCTTTTGTTAGACAATAAAAAGGCAGATGAAGAATATTTAAAGGAAATTTTATCGATACTAGGAATAGAAGGAAAGCTTGATAGGTATCCAAAACAATTATCAGGTGGCAAGCAACAAAGAGTCGCTATTGCTAGAAGTCTTATTACAAGACCTGCCATCATTCTAGCAGATGAGCCTACAGGAAATCTCGATAGAAAAAATTCTGAAGAAATCACAGGACTTTTCAGACTTGTAAATAAAAGATTAAATTCTACAATTATGATAATAACTCATGATGAAAAAGTAGCAAATTCTTGTGATAAGGTCTATAGAATGGTAGATGGTAGGTTAAATTTCTTAGGAGATGAAACTTATGAAAATTATTAATGACCTAGCTGATGGAGCTGTAAAAAATAATAAGAAAGACAGTTTTGCTATTAAAATTTCCATACTTTTGGCAGTGATTTTACTAGGAACTGTAATTTTTATCTTCAACTCGTTAAAAACTGACAAGTATGAGTATGTAAAGAAAACTTTTGGAGACTACCATGTGAATATAAGTGGAATTGACCAAGGTTTTTATGATAAATTAAAGAACGATAAAGATATAGAAAAAGTTTCTTTCAATAAAGTAATAAAAACAGACTTAAATGCAGTTATATATGAAAATGGAGATCCTGCAAGCCTTTTACGTTATGATATTAAGGAAGGAAAAAAGCCAGAAAAAGCAAATGAACTTTTAGTTCCAGAGATATTTTTGATAAAAAATAAAGAATATGATTTGGGTTCTGAAATAACTGTTCGTGATAAAACTTATAAAATAGTTGGTACTTATGAAGATTTTAGCTATTCATTTGAAGAGGCTATGCTTGTAGGTTTATCTAAAAGTGATGATAAAAAAGTCTTGTTTGAAAAAAATGTTGGTACCGAAGCAGAAATTTGGTATAAAAATATAAGAGATACCTATACAAAGACTAGGGAAATTTTATCAGAAATGAATATTGATGAGAACCATGCCCTAGATATTGGTAGAGTATTTTATAATAAAGATATCTTAGAATATAAAATGGTCTATCCAAAAGGAATCATTCCACCAAAAAGTGTTGTAAACTCAGCTTTAGAACAATATGGAGCAGCCTTCTTTCTTTGCCTACTTTTTGCATTTATCATTTATGGGGCTTTTAATGTATGGAATAATAGGGATTTAAAGGAAATTGCTCTATTAAAAAGCACTGGGATGACAGATAAGCAGGTAAAGCAATTAATTCGAAAGAAAGCATTTAAACTTTCAACCTTACCAATAGCCTTGGGAACAATCTTATCTTTGGCTTCTGCAAATCTGCTCTTATATTTGATGTGGCTTAATAATACAAAATCTTATCAAAACATATCAAATATTTTAGGTCAAAGTGTAAAATCTATGGATTTCCATTTCATATTTCCAAGCCCTATATCTATTTTAATAATTGTTTTGTTATCCTTGATAATGGTGTATTTTTCAGCATTGATCCCTGCCAAGAAAAGTGCGAAGATAAATGTTATCGAAGGTTTAAATGGGATTACAGAAAAAAATATTAAATTAGGAAAATCAAAAATAAATGGACCAATAGAAAAGACTTTAGCAAAAGATTATTACAGGTCTTATCGTTCAACCTATCGAATTATTGTAATTTCCATGGCTCTGTCTGCCTTGGTACTGACTACAGTTTTAGTAAGTCGGGCATATAGAAGTTTAGAAGAAAAATATAATAACTACCAAAGTCCCTACAATTTTGAATCTAGTATTTATGTAGGTGATTTTTTGGATAAAAACTTTGTTCATGATATAGAAGAAGTTGAAGGCATAGACCAATTGCATGTATACCAAAGAGTTGATACAAAATTTTACGTTGGTGAAAATGAGGACTTTATTTCTAAGGATTTAAATGAAGCTTTAAATAGCGGTAAAATACCGGAAGATAAATTATATTCCAACATATATGCCTTAACAGATGAGGATTTCGAAAAACTTTTAAAAGAAAATAATATTTCGAATGCAAAGTATTTACTATTAAATAAAATTGCAAAAGATAGTAGAAGTCCTTATTCTTTTAATGAATATATAAAAATTTCTGATAAGGATACTGGAAAAGTAACTTTAAAATATAATGCAAATGGTAAGTCCATGCCTATAAAAATAGATTCAAGTATCGATGAAATGCCTTATAATCTAGAAGCTTATAATGACAATCAAGTATCTATCTTTACAAGTGAAAGTAATATGCGAAAATTTATTGATGCGTATGGAATAGATGAAGGCAACCCAGTTTATTATTATTTTGTAAAAATCAAAGCCGATAAAAACAAGGAAAAAGTATTTGAAGATGCCGAAAAAGTGATTTCGACCTATGTTCCAAAATTTGACCATGGCACTTCCACAGAAATTATTAGATCAGCCATGGATAAAGAACTAATAAGGAATGAAAGACTTCTAAATCTAGCTATCCAAATCATTCTAATAACAATTGCTCTTTCCAATGCCTACAATAGTTTTAAAGGCAACCTTAGGACAAGATCCAATGACTTTAAACTTCTATCCACTACAGGTATGACAGAAAAACAAATGGAAAAGATGGTCTTTGGAGAAGGGAAAATATTGTTTAAAAATATTTTCTTAGCTTATATCTTTATGTTCATTATTGGAATTGCATTGAGAGCCTATAGAAGTAACTATGAATTAGGATTTGCGATAAAAGGTCTGATAACAAATATGAATTATATCCCTCTAATAGTAGTATTTGTATTTATGATTGCAGGAGTTTTATTTGCAATAAAAAGTGGTTTTAAAACAATAAATGAAAACTCAGATAATACTTTCAAGAGTATATAAGAAAAAGGCTGTGAGCATTTAACTCACAGCCTTTTATCTATGCCACCTAAAGACTTATCAAATCAGTTCTTTTAAAATCCCTAATTCAATGAGCCCTTCGGCACGCTTTACATTTCAATATATGTTGTAGAATTTATTCTGTCGACTTCGGAGGAGAGTCTGAATGTTTCCTCTTTCAGTTTTTCGTATTTTTCTCTTATGCTCTTTTCGTCATACGGTGCGTATGTTACGGCGCCGACTCCCGATTCAACGGATGTTCTCGTGTCTCTCAAGTTTGCTTCAAGCGAGTTCATCATCGCTCTTTTTTGGCGGAGTATTTCGAGCACATATGTCACGCTTTTTCCGTCAATTTTGTTTTCCAGATTTTTTTCGGCGATTTTTTCTTTTAAAACTGCAATTTCTTCGTTTAGTTTATCAAGTCTTTCGATATGTTCAATCAATTTTTCTTTTTTCGATTCGTCCACAATCTTTTTTCCGTTCACTGTGACCGGTCCGAAAAATTGCGACGAAAGAGCATATCTTTTTTCGCTCAATTCGCTTTGAATTTCCGAAACTTTAAAAATCGCTTGGCTTATTGTCATTTTTTCCATTTTCTCACCTATCTTCCCATATATTTCGGATAATATTTCTTCGTTGAGAATATGCGCCTCAAGTGGTGCATAATTCTTTTCGGCGTTCTGTCCTTTTTGTAGTCGCAGGTGTACGCCGCATCTTTTATATAGTCTTTTATAAGTTCGAGGTCTTCTTTATCCGCATATTTTCTCAAAACGGATTTCGCACAGAAGAGCCAAAGCGCATGGTCTTTCACGCGTTTTTGCGGCAAATCTTTTTTGTAAAATACGTCTTCAATCAAATGATACGCGAGATTTTCCCCCGCCGCCGTGACGACAAATGAGCTTCTTCCCTGTCTCAAATTTATCTCAAAGAGTTTGTATTTATTGTCCCTCGTGTCGAATTTAAAATCGAAATTCGCAAAGCCGCGATAACCGATTTCCTTTAAAAACTTTTCGACCATATCGTAGAGTTCCGGATTGTCGATCGAGAAAAGCGCGTTGTAGTTTCCGATTTGTGTCGGAAGACATTCGTCGAGCACGCATTTTGCATAGCTCATGAGAGTGACCTCGCCCTTTGTGTTTACATAAGCGTTTAAAACGCCCATCACTTTGCTGTCGCCCGGAATGAAATCTTGAATTATAAGTTCGCCGTTGTAGCCCGATTTGTAAACTGTGTCCACGATGTTTTTCGCTTCTTCTTTCGTGTCCCCTTTGTATGCTTTTTTCTTTCCGGCAAACGAAAGCGCCGCATACGAAATCGAGTCGTTCGCTTTTATCGCAATCGGATATTTTAGCTCGAGCGCACCGAACTCTTCGGCTTTTTTTATGACCCAAGTCTTCGGATATGGCAAGTTGTATTTTTCGCAAATGTCATAGAAGTCGATTTTATTTTCGAGTTTTCTTTGAAGCTCAAGACTCGGAACATTGAAGAGAAAATTCTTCGAAAGTTCATCGCTGTGCTCAATCACAAGTTTCGCATAACCGTCGGAGCAAGGAATCAAAATCGGCTTCACATCTCCGTAGTTTTTAAGTTTATTTTCTAAAAAATCGTTTATGCCGCTCATAAATCCCGTCGAATCAAAGTCGGGGTAAGTTATAACCTCGACGATTCTCGATGCGTCGGTGTATTTCAGTCTCTTAACTCCGAGCGAAACGGAATTTTTGTTGTACGCCATATGAACGGAGCGCGCCATCGAGTAGGCGTTGTTGTCCGTTCCCAAAATTACCGGAAGAAAATCCATTATAAATTTTCTTTCGCAAATTCAAGAAATGCATTCATCATTTCTTCAGCGTCTTCGCCTTCCGCGGTGACTTTTAGTTTGTCGCCTTGTTTTGCGCCGAGCCCCATAATTTGAATCAAACTTTTTGAAGATGCGACTTTGCCGTCCTTTTCAAGTTTCAGTTCACTCTTAAATTCTTTCAGTTCCTTTACAAGAAGTGCAGCCGGGCGTGCATGGATGCCGATCGGGTCTTTTATTTCAATTTCTCTTTCAATCATTTTATTTCTCCTTCACATCAAATTTTTTAACATTGTCCTTTATAAGAACTTTTGTAAGGTCGAGCGGTGTTTCGATATGTTCTCTGGAATCGAAGTCGCCGACGACAAATTCCTTTGTGTATTGTGTAATATCATTTTTACTTGCTTCAACTGTAACTTTGGCGATGTAATACTTGTCTTCAGCTTTTGCGAATGCAAATTCCACCGACACATTGTCATTGTCCTTGAGCTTTTCAAAAAATTCATCCATTTCCGAAAGCTTTTCCGGATCTTCCTTCACTCTATAGACCGAGTCAATATGCGGTGCATTTTCCTTTTCTTCGCTTTCGTCTATTTTTTCAAGAAGTCCCTTCAAATTTTTAAAGAGCCCCATAACAACTTCGTAGTCATCTTTTTCGGCTTCCTCAGTCTTTGACCATTTATCCTTTGTGTCGCTTTTTTTGTAAGCGTGCTCCGGAGCGCTGAAATAGTATGCGGTTCTGTCGCTTTCAACATCGGCGGTCGGGCTGTCGTAGATGTGAGTTTGTCTTAAAAACTCTTTCGTTTCTCCGGCTTCCCTCTTAATTGCGCTTTCCGTGATCCATTCGTAGCTCGGCTTTTCCGCAATTCTCTCTCTTGTGACTACTGCGGCATAAGTCGGCTCGATAAAACTCTTTTCAATATTTTCAAGTCCTTCTGTTTTTGAGCAACCTGCAAAAATAAGTGCGAAAGCTACAATAAAGACCTTTTTCAAATTTCGTGCTCTGTCGATCAAAACACTATCTCTTTGTTGAAATTCCATAAATTACATTATCCCCAATTCTATTAATATTAAGAATATTAATCTCGTTTTCAGCGGGATTTATATTCATATATCGAACGCCTTCTTCAAATCTCGAAGCGGTCGGATGTTTAAGATTCGTTATTAGAAAAACTCTCTTTCCCGCTTTTACCATTTCTTCGAGCGTTTCTTTCAAAAACTCCCTCTCAATCGGATTTATAAGTCCGAGCTCGTCCTTTGAACCGCCGTCAATCGTGACGATTATGTTTGAGGCTGCGGAAGTTTTGACCGAATTTAAAAGTTCGTTCCATTGATTTATATCCGTCGCTCTGAGACCGCCCTTGTTGTTTTTGAAATTTGCAATAATTGTGTTGTTGTCGGTTGTGATTCTGTTTTTCGTGACATTGTTTGCGTTCACAACTCCGCCCATAACACTCACGACTTTGTGATTTTCGGTGTTCTTTGTTACAAGCGCACCGGAAGCCTTTGTACCGCGAACGACAATTGCGATGTCCGACGAGTTCAGATTGTCATTTCTCAAGTGGTCCATAAAATCCGTTCTCAAATTGTTGTACATCTTTGAGGTGTCCGGCGACACAACCGCCGCAAGATATTTAAAGTCCACATTTCCCTTTGTGCCCTTGCCTTCGGACTCGGAAATGTCGATGCTCTTTAGATAAATTCCGTTTTCACCCGGAAGTTTTGCTCTCCATTCGCTGAAGTCGTCGATTGTTTGATGCTTTGTAAAATCCACTTCCATATCTTCGCCCGCAATCGAAATTTTTGCGGTGAGCTTTTGGTCCTCGATGTCTCGAACAAAAATCGAAAGTTCCGAGCTGTCATTTGGAAGACGTGTGTTTTTGAAATTCATCGAAGCGGTTTTGCTGTCCGTCACTTTTTCAAAATTGTACCAAAGACGAACCGCATGCGACTTTTTGTCCTTTATGCGTTGAAGACTTGCCCTTGCGCCGTTCGGTTTTGCGCTTGCGGATAGTCCCGTCGTGTTTGAAAGAGCATTTACCGATTCCTTTCGAGCGCTTTTTGAAATTATAATTCTGTTCTTTGCGCCGCCGAACGAAACTTCGATTGCTCCGTTTCCGTTGTTTTTGTTTCTCGTAAAAACGGTTCCGCTCATCGTTCCGACACCGCCGACAACATTGAGAGAAAGTTCTTCGGCTCTTATTGTCGAGCGATTTCCGACTGCATCGATTGCCGTCACATCCGGCATTTTGTATTTGCCGCCGTTTCCAAGTGCAATCGTGTCTTTCGGAAGAAGAAGTGCCGCAGGTGCGTCGAGCACCTTCACATTTTTCGTCGCACTCAGATTTCCATAAGTCACGCTCACAGTCGCATCTCCCGGAGCCGTCGGCTTAAACCAGGTTCCGTTTATAGTTGCAGGAACACTTGACGAAATAGCGATTGCCGCTTGGTTCACCTTCAAAGGATTGCCCTTTTCGTCAAACACTTTTATATTTATCTGTTTTGAAGAATTTTTAAAAATTTTGTCGAAGTCCGATTCGATTTCGATTTTCGCAGGTGCGCCCTTTTCCGAAGTGCTGACAACACCCACTCCGTTTGCAACCGCTCTTTCGGACTCGATATAGTTTACAACGTCGACTTTGTCCGTGTTTACATTTTTTATTGCCATCGTCGTCGAGCCGCCGCCGTCTAAATTAAATCCGTCGGTCATGCCCATCGAAAGAAGAAGCTCCGAAACGTCGGCGGTGGTCATTCCGTGATAAATACTTCTGCCGTCGACCGTCAAAATCACACAGTCGAGCGTGTTTTTGTTAAAACCGATTGCGGTTCTCGGGTGTCTTCCCGAAATATTTATGTGCGTGTTCACCGCCCCGCCATCTTTTAAAATTTGACTGCCGGCGCCTATTGCAAATTTTGTTTCGCCGAGATTTATTCCGCTTACGACAAATTCAGCACTTTCGCCAACACTTGGCAAATACATTCCGTCTTTTATATTGACGACATATCCGTTTTTCGGAATATTCATCGGTCCGCCTTGGTCGAGTCTGTCGATTACAACTCCGTTTTCAATCGCAACTTCGGTTTGGCTGTTTGCTTTTCCGCCCCTCGTCTTTTGTCCCCAACGACTTGTATAAATTCCGGTTGAGCCGTAGTTGTTCGGTTTATTAACCATTCCGACGGGCAGAGTCTTGTCGCCCACTTTAAGGCTCATCGAAACTTCGATTCTTCCGAGTGTGAGCGAATTGTCTTTGCCGACAACGATTGACGGCGTCGGATTTGACGCATCGGAATTCGAAGTTATGAGTTCGCCATTTTCAATTGCAATGCCGAGCGGAAAAAACGGTTTGTAATTAAAAAAGTCTCCGTTAACTCCGGCAACCGCATTTTTATTTTGAACCATTTTTGAAACCGCCATGCCTTTTCCCGTGGTCGTGTTGTTAAAAAGCGGAACGAGTCTCAAACTGCTTTCGCTCAAATTGAATTTTAAAACATTTATTCCTCTGAAACCGTCGGACGTAAAACTCGTAATAAATTCGTGGGTAAGTCCTTCGGCAAGATTTGTAGTTTCCTTTTTTTCTATATATTTAAATTGCGGCGCAGCCATAATCGGCGTTGCGCTCATCAAAAGTCCGACAACTGCGGACATAATTTTTTTATTTATATGCATTTTATCACTCCTGAATATCATTATATCATTTTTCGTTTACACGGGCAAACAAAACCGAAATCCGTAACACTATTGTAAATTTAATTTGTTTTTATATGGACATTCAAAATATGTTGTGATAAAATATACATATTATATAAATATAAATCTGGAGGTTCATATGGAGCAAAAGGGTTATAAAATGGTTCCGGCGCTCGGCCGCGAAGTAGTCATATTTTTAGTTGTATTTCTCGCAATATTTATAGCAATAGGAAGCATCATGGGCGGTGTCAATATGATAAACACACTTATGAACAGCGCCTACAGATTGATAATGGAAGTTTGTTTCTACATAATGGCGATTGCCGTTTTGGCGGGAGCCTTGAGTAGTATCCTGTCGGAGTTCGGAGTAATCGCTCTTATCGACAGAGCCCTCTCAAAACTTATGGGTCCTGTTTACGATCTTCCGGGCGCTGCAAGTCTCGGCGTCATCACTTGCTATCTTTCGGACAATCCGGCGATCCTTTCGATGGCGCGCGACAAAAACTTTTTGACATATTTTAAAAAGTACCAATTGCCGGCGCTCACAAATATCGGAACGTCATTCGGAATGGGTTTGATCATTACAACCACGATGATGGGTCTTAAAATCGACGGCTCAATAAAAGCCGCACTCATAGGAAACGTCGGTGCAATCATCGGCTCAATCGTGAGCGTAAGACTCATGCTCACGTTTACGAAAAAATATTACGGCACAAACGACTACTCCAGTAACTACGAAGAAATAAGCGACCACAAAGTGCGTTTCGTAAGAGAAGGCGCTGTGGGAGGCAGAGTTATAAACTCTCTCATCGACGGCGGTAAAAACGGCGTTGAAATGGGAATGGAAATCATTCCGGGCGTCGTCATCATCTGCAGTCTCGTTCTTCTTTTGACAAACGGTCCCGGACCTCAAGGCTACACAGGAGGCGCAAACGAAGGAGTTGCATTTCTTCCATGGCTTGGAAGAAAAATTTCTTTCATCATAAAGCCGCTTTTCGGATTTACAAATCCTGAATCCATCGCCGTCCCGATAACTGCACTCGGAAGTGCAGGTGCCGCAATGGGTCTCGTGCCGAATCTCGTAGCACAAAATCTTGTCGGTCCGAACGAAATCGCAGTCTTCACAGCAATCTGCATGTGCTGGAGCGGTTATCTTTCAACGCACATCGCAATGATGGACAGTCTCGGAGCAAGAGACCTCACGGGAAAGGCAATCTTAAGCCACACAATCGGCGGACTTTGCGCCGGCATAAGTGCAAACTTATTGTTTAAACTATTTTCATTATTCTAAATCAAAAGAGGATGTTCAAACGAACATCCCCTTTTTTATTTGAAAAGATTTGCGAGTTTTTCGAAAAATCCCGCTTTTTCTTCAATTTTTTCCGGAACAACTTTTTCCTTTTGAAGTTTTTTAACTTCGCCCGTTCTTATAACGAATTGAACTGATTTCACATTTTCATTTTTCGAAGATGCGAAAGATTCTATTTCCCCGTCGGAGTTCTTTCCGACTTCTTCGTTAATCTTGTCCTTCACTTCGCCCTTGATATTTTTTGTTTTGCTGTAAAGTTCTTCGGTGCCCGTGTGAAGTTTTGAAACGCCTTCGATGTATTTTTTTACACCGCTTTCAAGAGATTTCGTTCCGTCTAAAACCATGTCGCCGGCTTTATCGAGTTCGCCAATATTTGATTTCAGAACGTCTTTGCCTCCGCTGATTTTTGAAACACCTTCTTGAACGGATTTCACAGCGTCTGTGTATGACTTGATTCCTTCGTTTAATTCTTCATATTTTTCAGTCATTTCTTTAATTGCATTTGCAGCCATTTCATTTGCATCATTATTCTTTTCGCCTGCAAAACTTGCAAGAGTTTTTATGCCGCCGTCAATTTTTACATATCCGCCGTCGAGCTTTTTCACGCCGCCTTCTATGCTCTTTGCGCCTTTATTAAGTTCGTCGAAATATAATTTCGTGCCGCCGAGCATTTCCGTATTTTTCTTTAAAGCGCCGATTGTCTTTTGGAGATATTCGATTTCCGCCATCGCTCTCGCCTTTTCGGAACCCTTCATCTCGCCCTTTTCCAGCGAACTCTTTAAAGCCGCAATTCTTTCCGCACTCTCTTTTATGAGCGCAACATTTCCAGTTTCAAGCGCCTTTAAATTGATATCATTTTCTTCGAGCTTTTTCGAATATGCGCCATAACTTGTGCCCAGGCTCAAATCTTCAGCGCCTTTTGAAATTGTTGAAAGCGCTGTCTTAACATCGCTCGATGCCTTTGAAAGTTCGACGATTTCGCTAGGCATATTTCCGGTTTTTATAGTCATATTTCCCATCTTTTGAAGCGCCGCATAAAATTGCTCCGACGAATTTGTGAGCATATCGTTTTTTGCGACAATTGCATTTAAGGCATTGTCCACTCCGTCAAAACCCTCTTCAATCGATGCGACCCCTTCGATGAGCTTTTTGTTTCCATAGACATATTTTGCAATGCCGTCGTTTATTTTTTCTGTCGAGCTTCTTAGTTCACTCGAATTGTCGTCAAGTTTTTTTGCGCCGTCATTTAAATCTGTCACGCCGTTATTTAGCTTGTCGATTTTTTCATCGATGCCGAATTTGTCGAGGTCGACATTTAAATTGAGGTTCACGCCGTTAATCGAAAAGCCGTCGAAGTAGAAGTCGTCGGTTGTGAATGTGATGTCCGCTTCAAGCCCGCTGTTTGGAAGCGACAAAAAGTTCAAAAGTTTTTGTTCGCCTTCGTTTGCCATAGTCGCTTCGTTTGAAACTATGTCTTTAAAATCCGCAGTGCTCAGCTTTGTCGAAATTTGGAGCGCATAGTTTTTGTAGAAGTCGCGGTCGAAATCTTCATTTTCCTTGACGGAAAGATGAATCCTTGCTTCTCCCGCCTTTCCTCTGATTTCCTCGGCACTCATTTTTTCGTCGTTCAAATAATATTCGATTGTAATGTCCCAAGGCATCGAAAGATTTTTCAAATCGCCTTCGTAATAGAGCCTGTCCTTGTCCGAATCAAATGTGACGAGGTCGCCTCTTTGCTCGAAGTCTATGCTCGAGTTTAAAATTTTCACATTGTTGTAGTCGCCGTAGTCAAAAACTCCTCCCTTCGGGAAAATGTTTACGACGCTTATGTTTTCAGTCTTTCCTTCGCTGTCCATTGTAACATAGACCACCTCTTCTTTTTGAGGTGCGCTTACGGCGGAGATGACCGCCGTTTGTGTTAATATTGTCGCAGCGCAAATTGTTGCGACTGCCCTTTTAAAATTTTTCATTATATCCTACCTTTCATTTATAAAATTTATATTTTTCGTTGTCTTTTGAATGAGTCCGTCAAACATATATAAAAGTCCCGGAAGCACAAACAAAACAATAATTACAGATGCCGTCGTTCCGACCGACAACAAATAACCGAGTTGTGAAATAAGCCCGTGTGTCGAGAATTTTCCAAGTAAAAATCCGACTATAATCATCGTGAGAGCTGATGTCAAAATCGAGACGCTCACCTTTTCCAAAGTCGTCTTTATGGAATCTCTTCGATCTAGAGTTTCTCTCATTTCACAGTATCTTTCCGTGAGCAAAATTGCGTAGTCCACAGTCGCCCCGAGTTGGATTGACGAAATTATGAGGTATGCAATATAGAAAATCGTCGTCGACCTGAAATAAGGCACCGACATATTTATAAATATTGCAGTTTCAATCGCACTGACCAAAATAACCGGAATCAAAAGCGATTTCTTCGAAAGAAGAAGCACGAGGAACACTGCAACAATCGCGATTATGTTTACAACATTCATATCGTCCATGACCGTGTTTTTAAGGTCATAGGTCGAGATGCCTTCGCCGGCGAGATAATAGTCGTCGCCGTAATATCTGTTCGCCGTTTCCTTCACTTTTTCAATGAGTTTAATCGTGTCCTCCCCTTCGTAGTCCGCATTCACGGAAACTATCATTCTTGTATAATTTTTCGAATTCAATTTTTTCAAAGAATCGCCGTCGATGAAATTTTCAGGAATCGTTTCGCCGACGGTGTCGACGTAAGAAATTATATTTGAAACTTCGTCGATATTTTTCAAATCGCTCGAAAGTTTTCTTTCCTTTTCGAGGTCGCCCTTCGGAAGAAGAAGCACATATGTGTCGCTCTTTCCGAATTCATTTTCAATTGCAACGGTGTCCCTTCCAAGTTTTGTATCCACGCCATAGATGTGAGAGTTACCGAAATAGTATGCGTTGTTTTTCGAAGCGAGGAAACACGGAATCATAATTATAAAAAATATTACAAGATTTGCATTTTTGTGTTTCAACACGAACTCTCCGAATTTTTTAAAGCTCGGTACAAACTTTTTGTGCTCTGTTTTTTCAATCAAATTGTCCATCTTTAAAATTACAATCGGCATCAATGTAAACTCTGTCACAAGTGAGATGAAAACGCCTTTTGCAAGTGCGAGTCCAAGGTCCGGTCCGATTCTAAATTGCATGAATATAAGAGCCAAAAATCCGATTATAGTTGTGAGTGCTGAAGATAAAATCGACGAGAACGAAACTTCGAGCGCCTTTTCCATCGCCATGACGTGGTCGTCGTAATTCTTTTTCTCCTCTTTGTATCTGTGGAGAACGAAAACTGTGTAGTCAAGTGAAACCGCCAAGAGTAAAATATTTCCGGCAGCATTTGTAACGAATGAAATTTCGCCGAAAATTAAATTTGTGCCGGCGTTAATGACAATCGAAACCAAAAGCCCAATCAAAATTATAACCGGTTCAATCCACGACTCAGTTGTCAAAATAAGAATCAAAATCGTAAAGAGAACTCCGACAATCGTGACGACTCTAATTTCACTAACCGAGTTTGTCGTTGCAATCGCCGTGTTTACGGCGGAGCCCGTCATCTTGTTGTCGTCTCCGATAATCTTTCTGATTTCTTCGGTCGCACTTATAATGCTGTCTTCCTGAACTGTAATGTTCATGAGCGCGTTGTTGTTTTTGTAGTAATTTTCGAGATTGTCGGCGTCCATAAAAGCCATCGGCTTCATAACGCTTTCAAAATCGTCCAGCCAAACAACATTTTGCACGCCCGGAACGGCTTCGATTTTCTTTATCATGTCGAGCGTTTCGTTTATCGTGACGTCCTCAAGCATGACCCGCAAATTCGAAATCAGCTCGTCATACTCTTCCTTCATCTTGTCGAGCGAAACTGTCGAGTCGCTATTTTTCGGAAGATAATCGTTTATGTTGTAGTTTACTTCAATTTTCGGATAACTGATTATGGAAATCACAATCAGCACCGCATAAATAATTGAAATAGTTTTGGGGTGCTTGATCCCCCGTTTGATTAAGTTTATCAAATAAATCACTCCTTTTTAATATAAAGGTATTATAACCTGTAAATGCAAAACTTAAACCGGTCAAATTGAGTGTTTGTGTGTATAAAGGGACAAATTCCGGGCAATTGATGGTCAATTGTTTACAAACTATGGAAAATTTATTCATATCAATGTATAATATACATAGGTGATAAAATGAAAAATGAAGAGATTTCAATAAAAACGAAAAAACATCTCTCAAAGACATTAAAAAAACTCATGCTGAAAAAACCTTTAAGCAAAATTACAATTTCGGAAATTGTAAGGAGTGCTGACGTCAACCGAAAAACTTTTTATTATCATTTCGAAAGTATAAACGAACTTTTCAAGTGGACTCTTGAGGAAGAAGCGGTTCACGTTGTGAAAAATCTCGACGTCAAAAAGGACTACAAAAAAGCAATTGAGTTTGTGATTGAATATATTGAAACGAATAACGATATTTTAAATTGCGCATACGACTCCATGGGGCGAGAGGGTTTGAAGGAATTCTTTTATGATGACTTCTACGAAATCGTCGAAAAACTTGTAGAGACAATAGTCGAGGAAATGGACGAAGTTGTCGAGAACGATTTTAAAGACTTTCTTGCGAAAATGTATGCGGGCGCAATTGCAAATATGATTATCGATTATTTCAGCGAAAAGAAAAATATAGACACGCAAAAAATTGTGGACTATATTATAATTGTTATGGGCTCATCAATCAAAGCGTCTATCGAAGCTTATGTGAGCGAAATAAACGAGGCCTACGAAAAGACTATGTCGCTTTGATTTTTAAAAAGAAGGGAGAGTTTATGCAAATTTCAGCAGGCGGTATCATCGTCTACAACGAAAAAATATTATTATTAAAAAAGAGAAACGGTTCATTCTGTCTTCCGAAAGGTCATCTTGAATACGGCGAAACGCTCGAAGAAACCGCAGTAAGAGAAGTGAAAGAGGAAACGAACATCGACGGAAAAGTCCTCTTCTACATCGGACATATGAGATATTCATACAAAAATATCCGAAACAACAAAATGACCGACAAAGAAGTACACTGGTTTTTAATGGACCCGCTCAGTTTCGACCCCGTTCCGCAAAAAAGCGAAGGCTTTATCTGGTGCGGCTTCAAACACTACACGACGGCACTGAAACTCGTAAACTATATGAATGAAAAGAAAATCATAAAAGACGCGGTTGAAGCGTACAAGGAAATTCACTCATGAACTTTACCGGAAGAGTGAAAACTGCAGTTAAAAATTACGAGTTCGAAAGAATCGACGAATACTCGGCGTTCGTGATCGGCTTTTTATCTTCGACGGGCTATGTCTACAAAGAAACCGTTCGCGGCGAATTTTCAAAAAAAGACGAATATATAATTATAAAAGGCGAAGAACTTCGAATGGAAGATTTTTATTTTCATCCGAAAATGGACGAAGATTTAAACTACATCGCGATGGATTTCATCGGAAACACGGACATCGGAAAATTTATCGAAAACGGCGACATGGCAATAAAGCGCGCATTCTTAAAAGGCGCATTTTTGTCGCAAGGCTCAATCACGGACCCGAAAGATGCATACCATTTTGAAATCGCAATCGGCAACAAAACCGAAGCAGAAAGACTTATAAAAGTTTTATCCGACCTCGGAGTGAATGCAAAGACCGTTGAAAGGGACAGAAAAACAGTACTATATGTAAAAGAAGGAAGCGAGATTTCAGATATCCTTACACTTCTCGGCGCAATACCGGAAACTCTTTATTTCGAAGAGCAAATGGTTATAAAATCGGCGCGAAACGACACCAATAGACGTGTAAACTGCGAAACTGCAAACCTTTCAAAGACGATCAGCGCAGGTGTAAAACAGACACATGCGATAGAAAAACTTAAAGAAGACGGAAGGCTCGAACTTTTGGACGAGAGCCTCTATGAGGTGGCGATTTTAAGACTTGCAAACCCCGACGCATCGCTCAAGGAACTTGCAATGCTCTATGGCCACGGAATTTCACGAAGCGGCATAAATCACAGGCTGCAAAAAATAATAGAATTGGCGGAGGAATAATGAAGACAATAGTAACCAACAACAAGCTTGTTAAAGAAAGATTTGAAGACAAATTCAACATTATATATATAGAAGACAACCACTCATACAAACCGGTACTCCTAAAAATAAGAGACCTCGTGCACACCGGCTACAAAGTTTTGACGCACCCGCTCTCGGGCTCGGTCAAACCGAACGAAACGCCGTACAAAAGCGTAATCATCGAAGAAGGAAAAACACTCGACGAAGACAGCGTGAAAATCATCGAACTTTCAATCGCAACTCTCGACAAATTTCAAAATATGGAAAGAACTCCGAACTGGACTGAAAGAGTTCTCGACGACTTCAGAGTTGTGGACCTCGATTTAATGGTCTGCACAATCGAAAGACTGGGCCACTTCTAGATGATAATCGAAGGAGAAATCATCGACATAACAAACGACGGTCGCGGCGTAGTGAAAAAAGACGGCAAAGTCGCATTTGTCGAAAATGCGCTGCCTGGCGACGTCGTCAAAATAGAAATCACAAAAGAAAAGAAAAACTTCAACCTCGGGAGAGTAAAACAATTTATAACCTACTCACAAAACAGGCGCTTTAAAAACGGCGAAAATCCTTTGGGCGAAGCCTATCCCCTTTTCGCTCTCGACTACGACTTCGGTTTTAATCTAAAACAAAATATCGTAAAAAACAATTTTAAAAAATTTTTAAATATGGAAATAAACATCGTTCCGCACAAAAATGAAGACTATCGAGTGAACAAACTCCGCCTTCACAAAACCGGAAAAGAAGTGGGTCTTTTCGAAAACAAAACGAACAAAATCTACGTTCCGGACATGGAAACACTTTTGGGCGAAGGTGCGAGCGAAATTTATAAAGACATAACTGAAAACATCTCCGGTGGAAAATTTGTGACCATAAGGCGCGCCGACAACGGGGATTTTTTGTCGACCGACGGAACATACACGGGGAAACTTTTCACTGACTACAAAGACAGAAACCGCTCCTCCAAAATTCATCCGGTAATGGAAATAGCCGGGAAAAAATACGAAATGGAAATTGACGGCTTCTTTCAAAACAACAGATACGGCGCCGAAAAAGCTCTCGAAATTATCGGGAACAAAAGAACCGGAAAAATTTTGGATCTATACTCCGGAGTCGGACTCATCTCCCTCTTTGTCGCCGACAAAGCGAGTGAAGTTTTGGGGGTTGAACTTTGGGAGCCTTCGGTCATTAACGCACGCGAAAACGCAAAACTTAACAACATAACAAACGCAAAATTTATAGCGATGGACACTGGCGACCTCGCAAAAGAAAAACTTCCGCTCGCGGACACTGTCATCGTCGACCCGCCGAGAAGCGGACTTGTTCCCGAACTAATCGAGAGAATAAAAGAAATGGCCCCGAAAGAAATCGTCTACATGAGCTGCGACCATACAACCCAAATACGAGATATAAAAATGCTTCTACCGGAGTACAAAATCAAAGATAACGCCGTACATGTTATAGACATGTTCCCGGGCACGATGCATTGCGAGACTATTGTGAAAATGTCAAGAAAATAGAATAACAAGCTATAAAAGTGTTGAAATCAATGGCTTTTGGGTTTTTAAAAGAAATCTTAAAACTTATTTTTCTTTTTGGAAAATACGTTGTGGGAACAATTCAAGTGTAGATTATAGCAGGGTATGTAGACACCATGGATATTTTATGGGGAGTGAACAGGATGGATAATATCAGGCTACTCATCATATAATAAAAATGATATAATAGTAATTAGGTTGAATTAAGGAGTTCAATATGAATAAAAAAATAAATCTGATATTACCTAAAAAACAATTTCAAATCCAGCGAGTAGGAATCTATGCACGAGTCAGCACGACAGATAAAGGCCAGTTAAATAGTTTGGTTGCACAAATATCTGCCTTAACTAGACTTACATCACATTATTCCAATTGGAAACTTGCAGATAATTATATTGACATTGCATCAGGAAAAACCAAATATAGTAGAAAAGAATTCTCAAGAATGCTTGAAGACATAAAGAAAGAAGACGTTAATATAATCATTACAAAGAGCGTGAGTCGATTTGGTAGAGATACAGTAGACGCTTTAGAGGCATTAAAAGCAATTAAGCAATCCAGTGCAAGAATTATCCTTGAACAAGAAAACCTAGGTAATCAAGAGGATGATACTGATATGATCATATCCGTTATGGAATCTTTGGCACAAGCAGAAAACGAACAGCGAAGTGAAAATATAAAATGGGGTCTAAAGCAAAGAGCTGTACAAGGCACATCAAAGCTTTATAATCGAAAGTGCTATGGCTATGATCATGATGAAAATGGAGAATTAATTATAAACTTCCAACAAGCAAAAATTGTCAAGAAAATATTTAATTGATACCTAGATGGGAAAAGTGTCATTGGCATTGTCAAAGAACTTGAAAAAGAAAACATTAAATCTCCAACAGGGAGAAACAAATGGCCAAGGAGAAGTATTGAGACAATGTTAGAAAATGAAAAGTATACAGGCTCTGTAAAACTATTAGATTCAGTAAATAAAGAAAATTATTATCTTCTAAAAGATAATCACGAAGCAATTATTACGGAGGAAGTTTTTAACAAAGTTCAAGAAGAAAAATCAAGTAGGAGTAATCTTGATGAGGACAATGTTAGAAAGAGAAGAAAATATAGTTCTAAATTAAAGGAGTACAATAAAAATGTTTAAATTTACAGCATTAGAATCTCTGCATAATAATATGAAACTAAATGACATGGAAAGAGTGGTTTTTCCATTTAGATATAATGAAAAGGGATTCAGTTGCATATTCATAACTGATATTTTACCTTATAGACTTTATTTATCAACGCTGGGAGAAAAAGCAATTACATTTGAGTTGGAAATAAATAATAAATATGAAACTTCAAGCTATATGGAAGATTATAATAAATTAATAGAATATTTAGAATTAACATATGACCCGAAGCATAAATTTAAACCAAACGACTTTTTTATATCTTTAAATAGTAAGATTCCAGCAAGTTGTAATAATCAACCAAGTTATCGTGATATAATTTTGATAGCAGCTTCACATAGGAATATTGAAGAATCAAATAAAATATACTTTTGTGGTTGGAGAAATAATAAAACAGGAAATGTAAGAGAAGGCAATCTGGAAAAAACTAGAAGTGCTTTTGGAGATGATTTAGCAGAACTTTGTAAGAAGAAAAATATAAGTTCACGCTGGACTGATATTGATAATGACGAGAAAATTAATAAAATAAATGATATATATACAATGTAAAAATAGCCTAATCAAAATCATTATTAGGGTAGACGATTATAATACAAAATAGCCATAAATTGCTGTTTAGTATTATAAAATACAGATAGAATATAACCTTACTATCACATGTGTAGACGGTTGTACTGATGTCACGCAAATAAAATCACGTGCCAGAAAGCGGCGTATTTCCAGCCATTTTCCGGTGTAGGAGAGCCTATGCCGATAGCCCGATTTCTTTGTATGAGAACATATCTACGCGAAATCTGCACTTAAGGTTTAGGCTGTGGATTAGACAAAGAGATTTGCAGAATATGCAAGTCAGAACCCGGGTGTGGGTATAATTCAGCTTATTCGAATGGGAAAAGATGCAGTAGGATAAAATCGTTTTAAACGATTAGATATGTCAAGAAGCGCTGTTCGTGATAAGGTTTCTCACGCAATGACGAATTATGAGCTAGATCATATTTTTGACATAGATGGATTCTTCATGTAAAGGCGGTCAGCAAATGACAATAATAAAATGCGAAAAATACGGAAAGAAGTACGCATATGAAATTTGGGGCACTGTATATCCCGGAGGAAAAGAACGTGAAACAGCTAATTGTCCGTACTGTGGAGAAGTAGGATATTCTACTATGACGAGTCAAAACATTTCATCTTACAAATTAGATGAAGAAGGAAATCCGGATAAAAGAGAGAGCTACTAGTGATAGCGGCGCTCCTATGATTTCCATTAATAGTAAGGAGGCAAATATACGCCAACAACGATAGAGGTTAACAAACAAAGTGTTGAGGCACTTTTAGGTAGTGGAAAAACAAAGCCGTTTGTTATTCCAGAATACCAGCGCCCATATGCATGGACAGATGAGCAGGTCGAGACACTCTTTGAGGATTTATGGGAATTCACAGCTACAAGTGGAGGTACAGAGCGTGATGGCTCGTACTTCCTAGGTAGTGTTGTTGCCTATGAAAATGAAGATGGAGAACAGGAAATAATAGATGGTCAGCAGCGTATCACATCGCTTTTTCTCTTACTTAGGGCAATTTACACAAAGTTGGTTACTACTCCAGTATCGGAAAGAACCCCGGAAGCGAACAACTTTATTGGTAAAATTGAACCTACAATTTGGAGAACAAACAAACTGACAGGAACTGTTGATTTTAAGAACATCCTGCTGACATCAAAAGTTGTAAATAACGACGGTAATGAAATACTACGTTCTATTCTGGAAACGGGAAAAACTGATGAGAATGCGAATGATAACTATTCAAAGAACTATAGATACTTTCAAGAGCTGTTTGACAAACACTCTACAGCGAATCCTTTGATGGTATACCAATTTATTTATGCATTATTGAATCAAGCTATTCTACTTCCAATTACTGCAGATACACAGGATACTGCATTGACGATTTTTTCAACATTAAATGATAGAGGTCTTCCTCTTTCTGATGCAGATATTTTCAAAGCAAAAATGTATAATCAATTGGATGTAGACGCCAAGAAGGATTTTATAGAGCTTTGGAAGGACTTGGATGAACAGGCGACTGATGCCAATGAGAGCATACAGCAGCTGTTCTATTATAATATGTTTTATCTTCGCGCTCTGGAGCAGGATACAAAAACGACTACACCCGGCGTTAGAAAATACTACGCTGCAAATAAATTTCAAAGACTATATAAAGAGGATCTTTTAGACACCTTGTTTGTTGTTCTGAACCTGTGGAAGGTAATAAACAAATGTGAAGAAATCGAGGGCGAGGCATGGTCTAAAAATTCTAAAATCAGGCAGTCTCTGGATACATTAAGCTCATATCCGAATGAGTTCTGGAAGTATCCAGTTGTAATATACTATGTATGCTATCGCAAGGAAGCAGATTTTGAGACAAAATTCGCTTTGTTTTTGAATAAGCTCCTGATGGAACTGATGACAAAATATTTGTTGATTCCTACAATCAACGCTGTGAAGCCAGATATTCTAAAATTGAATTCTGCGATAATTGCATCTAGTACACCTAAGTTTGACTTCAAGGAAATAGATGCTAGTCAATTGGAAGCTCGTATTCAGAATCCTAACCGTAATATTGTTCGTATGCTACTTAAAACACTTGCTTACGAACAGCAAGATACATTGCTGCCAAGTAAGTGGGAAATTGAACATATCTTCCCTCAGAAGTGGCAGACAAACTACTTCCCGGATGTGCCTGATAGTATTATTAAAGAGAAAATTGAACACATTGGTAACAAGCTTCCATTTGAGAAGAAGTTAAACATTGTTGCTGGTAACGGATACTTTGGCAAGAAAAAGAAAGAATATTCTGCTTCAAAAATTGCAATTACTAATGCAATTGGTACATCAGATATTCAAGATTGGGATATGGATTCCATTATGAAAAGGGACATTAGAGTCTCAGATTCTATAACTGCGATTCTTAAAAAATGGAATAATGACTATTTGAATATCCAAACAGAAGCACTAGCGGAGGAACCTTCAGCAGAGGATTTGTCTCGTATTGAAGAATTCAAGAAAAAAAGCTGGATTTAATGTCGAGACGATGGCAATTACAACGTGAACATTTCTAATATGACCAATTCCCGAACTAACCCATCAGAGGTGGAGACGATAGCCATTCCTGCGTTGCTATAAAATAGTAGCAACATGGAAAACTTGATATGTTCCCACTAACGATAAGGGTTCAGTTAGCGGATTAGATAAGGTCAAAAATGCCGATAGATATGTTTCTGCAAACAGGCTAAATAGGGCTCAAAATACACAGATATGTTCCAATATAGCGACATCAATCAGCACGTATCGAGCCACTTCGAGACGATAGCATTAATGCCCAGAGTGTAACGAAGCGAGATTAATCTGCAGGTCCAGTCCTAAGAATCACCAAGAAGGCAAGCGACGCGAGACTCGATTGGTTTGATTCGACAGGGAGAAAGTGTAGTATTGATATCAAGAAAATAAAATTTAATCATTAGAAAGAAAATAAATAAATTAATCAAATAAGTTTACATTTGCAGAGGTAAAAATATGTTGTATCATGTATCTAAAACAAGTGATTTAAAAATTATAGAACCTAGAAAATCTACACATAAAATTCCATACGTCTATGCTATCGAAAATGTAGATACAGCACTATTATTTGGTGCTAAAAAAGATGATTTTGATTTTATATTAGATGAGATAGATGGCAAACCAGTTGTTTATGAATGTTATAAAGATGCCTTTAAAGAAATTTATAGTAATAAAAGTTGCTCAATATATGAGTTAGCTGATGAAGGCTTTATGAAAGGAATGACAAGTTGGACTCCAGAATTAATTTCAGAACATCCGGCAGTAGTAGTTAGAGAAATAAAAATTGATGACTTATATGGTTATTTAATGGATGAGATTAAAGCAGGTAATATTATTCTCAATCTTTATAAAAGCTCAAAAGAATATAAAAGTATGATTTCTAATCATATACTTGATAGAATAATTAGGTTTGAAATATTAGATGGGAAGATTCCTGATAAATTAATTGCTAAATTTCCTAAGTTAATTAATCAACTAGAGAAAATAAATAATGGAGAATATCTTGACTAACAAAATCAAGTTTATTTAACTGAAAAATTAAATAAAATTATTAGCAGAGGCGATAGAAAAAATCTACTTCCGTTTAGATTTAAATATGACTACCGCAATCAATATGTTCTAAAAATAAATATTGAATAATACATTAAAGGGCGATAGAATCACAATCTATCGCCCTTTTTTATTTATATGAGTTCGATTAAAGAGAATATATTCATGGAAAAAGTATATTTTATGGTATAATATAATAAATATAGTTTTCTTGAAGGGAGGATAAAAATGAGGGCTTTTAGTTATAAAACATTGTTTAAAAAAACTCATTGATTTAGATATGACAAATAACGAATTGATGGAAAAGACAAAAGTAAGTAAAAGTACATTTTACAAAATGAAGAACGGGCAGAATGTAACTACGGATGTTTTGCTTAGAATTTGCAATGCATTGGATTGTGATATTGAGGAAATTATGGAGCGTATTAAGAAAGAAAATTAATATCTTGAATGGTTAAATGAATAAATTGGTTATATATGATTTGTTAAATAGGGGGTGGCAATGTGTTGTGTATAAGTCAATACATTAAACATGATTTTGATGGCTTCACTTTACATAGTGTGGGGATACCGCTATGCTCACATATAATTTATCAAAAGGGAAATATTTGACCGAATTCATAAATAAAGAGGACAATGCTAAGATAATAATATGCTTATTTATTATGTTATATACGCAAGATTAAAGGGGGTATTGAAAGATGAGAGATGCTACCATTGAATATAAAGTAAAAGTATTTATTAGCTCAAAATGTGGTGGAAAATATACTTTGGTAAGAAAGGCGTTAAAATCTTTATTATCAGAAACAAATATAGTTCAAGTATTTATATTTGAAGAGCTAGGAGCATCAAGCCAACATGTAATAGATAGTTATATCACAAAACTAGATGACTCAGATTTATGCGTGTTCTTGATAGATAATAAGGATGATGTGCCGGAGGCTGTCTTGAGGGAACAAAAACGGGCTAGAGAATTAAAAAAGAGAGCATTATATATTTTCTGTGATGAAGATAAAAAGGAACCTACAGAACTACAATTAGAAATACGAGATAGTTTTAGGGAAAAATATGACGTGGTTCATGAGTTTTCTGACTTCATTGAAAAAGCATATACTGGAATAATGAGAGATGTTGTTGATATTTATAGAAACTATTGTAGAGAACAATTCATTGATTTTGCTATTAATGAAGAAACCGAAGAGATAAACGTTATAAATAATAACTATATTATTAATAAAGAGCTTTTTCAAGGATTTACTATGACGAGAAATGTAGCTAAAGAGATAATATTTAATACAAAAAAAGAAGAAAGTTCAAGATTAAATTTTAAATTAGATAAATCGCTTAGCATAATGCTTTCAAATCTATTAGGTCGCAATACAAATATACCGATTAATTATTCTAGATTAGCAAATGAGTTATGTAATAGACATGAATCTTACTTGAAGTCTTTTATTACATATAGAGTTAGAGCTATAGAAGCATATTTTTCAAATGAATTAGATGAATGTGCCAATGAATTAGAAAATGCATACAATGAATCGATTAATAATGATAAAATACCAAACTGGCTTTCCAATGATGTTTTAATTGATTGGAGAAATATTATTATCTTGCAAGATGAGATAAATAATCAATATTCATTAGAAACAAAACCACAGACTTTATTGGAAGAAAATCAGGAAAATGTATATTATCCATTACTTGATAGATGTACAGGTAGTTTATCACAAAAGCTGCTTAAAAGGTTAATGAATCAGAAAATAGATTCTCCATATACAACACATTTTGAAGGAGTGGATGATATTCTTGATGATGTGTCTAATTCATTTATATTATCAATGACTTATGGTTCTCTAACGCATCTGTTGTTAATTAGAGATAGAATGATTAGTATACTTTCAAGCTTAAATTTTTTATATTATGATCATAATATGTACATTTTTCTTGTTAAATTATTATTAATAGAACAAAAAGATAAAGAATTAGAAAAAATTATAAGAGCTTTTAATCAAAGTACAGATACGATAAATGAAACAGATATTGAGAATATGATTTCAGGAATAAATTTAATCCCAGTTCCACATAAGAGGTTTATTTCAAAATTATTGATCTTAAAACATTATGGTTACTACTTCAGTGATGATTTATTCACTTCATATGTATATGAAGTATTTAAAGAGGTTGAAATATGGATTGAAGATGAAAATAGAATTCTAAGTATAGCAAGCTATATCTTTGAATTTTTAATATATAATATATCTAGAATAGATAATAATAAAATTATAGAAGTATGCATAACTCTTATAGAAAAAAACTTCAGGAGATATTTCGATAATATATTAAAAGTATTAAGTAGAATTAATTATTCAAAAATATCTACTATCAATCAGGAGAGAGTAATTAACTTGACAATTGATATGATAAGGAATGAAGAGATAAGAAAAGGTTGCAATGCACTTTCAAGTTACTTGATAGTATTAAGGGAAAATATAACGATAGACGTTGAATTATTGGATACTACTATTAAAGAATGTATGAACAGCTTTTACTTATCTGAATATTTACTAGAGATAGAGCATGACAGAGGTGATGAAACATATAAGCATATTGATAGGTATGTTGAAAAAATTAATCAACGTAATAAAGAGCAAGGAAAGAATGGAACTATAATTGGATATGCTGATGACCCATATAAAACAATTAGAAATATTATAGAGTTCGATAAACTGACGCTAGATACAAAACATATAAAATCAATATTATCTTCTATTGTTAGTACATTGCGAGAAGAAAAACAGACTATTGGAGACAAGATTAGAGCAATTGAACTATTCATTTACCTGAAGAACGAATATCCTAATGAAAAAGAATTGGATTTAACATTTTATTCAATAATAGAAGACAAAGAATTAGTATTGTGCGGACACGAGGACATGTTTTTTGAAAAGGCATCTCTAAGTACTTTAGAATTTAGCTTTATGATGTTACAATTATGCTTCAATAAATATGATTTTTCAGATTTTCTTGCTAAAATGGCAATATTTTCTCAAAAATCAGAAACAGAAATTATAGAATCCTTTGAAACTTTAAAATCATTTTTATATAATGTAGACTTTGACAAATTAGAGGATAGTGTTTTATCTACAATTATTCAGTATTCAATAGGCTTGAGTTCTCATAAAGAAAAAGATATAAGAGTACAAGCTACAAGAACAATGATATTGTTATGTAAATCTAAATATAAAGAATTGGCATTAAGTCAATTATCTAAAATGATGGATAATGAGATATATCAGATTAAAATTGAAATAATGTATGGTGTATATGAATTAGATTTTAAAGATAATACAAAAAAGAACTATATTATAAAGAAAGGATTAGCAGATAATCATTATTTGATACGAAAGGCTGCAAATGAAATTAAACAGAAAATAAGCATAAATAATGATACAATCTAGAATAAATTTATTACTAATTATAGCTTCTTTCTAAAGTTGGATGGACCAGGAGTCCAAAAACATTGTCAAGATATGGATTTCATGACTATAGCATAGATTTTATGATATATGAATAAATGGTTTAAAAAGGCTTAAGGATAATATTAAAAAAGTTTGTAAAATAAATTGGAAAATACGAATTAGACTCATTATCTTACGAAAGAATCCAATGGTATTTGAATATGTATAAATTAAATATTGAGGGTTTTCTAGGAAATTATATTTAACATGTATATTATTAAAAAATAGTTAATAGAGGAGATGGAGCTATCTCTCCATCTCCTTGCCCTGTAAATCCCATAGTTCTTTCGTATTTTATAAAGTTCGTCCATAGTAGATTTGGTAGAAGAATACTCTTGCATAAGAGTATTCTTTTTTCGCTTAGCTCATCAAGCCTATCCAAAAATTTTTTTGGATTTGGAAGCTTGGAATAGGACTTTTTAAGCTCGAAAAGAGCATTTTCATAGAGGGCGATCTGAACTTTGTATTCCTCGAAGAACGCTTCATCAGACGGGTGATTCTTATTTTCCTTGTAATAGGCATTATTTTTTTGACGGTATGGACTTGCTCCATTGTAGCGGATAACTGTTTCATTTCTTTATCAATCGCTTTGATTTTATCTTGTAAATTCTGTCTTTCTTCAGCACTTTTCCTGATGTATTCATCAAGCTGTTTAATGGAGTTAATGCCATGTTCTCTGATGAAAACAACTCATTCAGCCATTGTATTAAGGTTATGTTTTGTTGCCCAATATTCATAGCCTTTGCTCTCTTTTACTTTGGCATTGGTATTCATATTGATAACATTTCCGATAACAATATATTAAATGGCAAGATTAAGGGTTGATTTATAATATGTACCCTCCTTACTGGTTTTTCCAGTAAAGAGGGTACATATGAGTTTTTTAGGGCAAGTCCTTTTTTATATCTATGTTACAGATCTTATGAAAATACTCAAAGTAGAGTAATAGATATAATATTTGCTTTATTGTTTTTAGCTCACTTTATATTAATTGTTTCGATCGTAGATTGCTTGTATTTTAATTTCGCCATTTTTAATTTATCATATCCAAATCAATATTTGCGATATTAATCTCGCCAATATTGATTTATATACGCCAAATATGGTATAATGGCGAGAAAGATGGTGAGAGTTCATGAGAAAATTTAATTATTCAAAATTAATTAGTTTAAATATACCGGCAAATATGTATGATTTAATATCAAAAATATATGAATATAAAGGCAAACAAGAACTTTATGTGGCTAATTTTTCCGATGTTCTAGATAAAATGATCGAGGTTGCAAAAATTCAGTCCACTAAATCATCTAATGCAATAGAAGGTATTTCTACAAATGATACAAGACTGGAAGAGTTGATGAACAAAAAAAGTGAACCTAAGAATAGAAATGAAGAAGAGATATATGGTTACAGAGAAGTTCTAGATATTATTCATGAAAACTATGAGAATATTGAATTCACAAAAAACAATATTCTGACCTTACACAATAGGCTTTA
Source organism: uncultured Eubacteriales bacterium (assembly GCA_900540185.1). Classification (GTDB taxonomy): domain Bacteria; phylum Bacillota; class Clostridia; order Tissierellales; family Peptoniphilaceae; genus Ezakiella. Next base: position 71,068 of record UQFH01000007.1, on the reverse strand, counting down.
TTCGTATTCCGAGGAAAGTCATAAGGGAAAATTTAAAACAATGGATAACAGTATAGTTGAAACAAATGCACTTGGAGAGAAAAAAGTAAGATTTCAACCTGTGTCAGCTTTTGAAACAGAAAACTATATTGAGAAAATGATTAGTGCATACAATGAAGCTCTTCGCTTAAAAATCCCACCATTACTACTAATACCGACTGTTATTCATGATTTTTTATGTATCCACCCATTCGCTGATGGCAATGGAAGAATGTCAAGGCTATTGACTTTGCTGCTTCTTTACAAAAACGGATTTTTTGTAGGAAAATATATTTCACTGGAAATGATTATCGAGGAGACGAAAGATATTTACTATGAAAAATTGCAAGCTTCAAGTGAAAATTGGCATTCCGGAACGAATGATGAGTTGCCGTTTATAAAATATATGCTCTCGGTCATCTACAAAGCATATAGTGAATGTGATGAAAGATTTAAACTAATATCTGAAAAATCTTTGACCTCTGCAGAAAGAGTTATGAAGTTGTTTGAAAATTCCTTAGAGCCATTATCTAAATCAGATATAGCGATTCTTTGCCCGGATATTTCAAAGAGAACTATAGAAAGAGCATTGAAAGAATTAAAAGACCGCGGCTTAATTAAACAATTAGGCAGTGGAAGAGCAACCAAATATATTAGAGTTTAAAACTATTTCACAATCAAAAATACAGGTAGATGGTTTCTTAAACGTCTTTTTATTTGGAATGATAATAACTCCTATGAATATCAGTAAATTTACTTATATTCAAATGATTGTGGTTTATTTGAAAAAGATATGTTTATTTATAAAAGAGATAGATTTTTTATGTAACAAATTTAAAAGGAGAAAAAATATGGAGCATAATTGCGCTATTATTAACGACAAAAAAGCATTCAGATATAGAGCAGCGCCATCATAGTCGAAGGAAATTGTGTGCTATTTGCAGGAAATGACGTCGATGACTATTACTACTCAGTTGGCGGAGCGGTGCACATGGGTGAAACTTCGGAAGAAGCTGTAAAAAGAGAAGTGTTGAAGAGACAGGTCTTAATTACGAGGTCGATCACCTTGCCGTGATACACGAGAACTTCTTCATCGGAAGTAGTGGGAATCTTTTCAGGTAGAAATATTAAAACCTCGTGGTTTCAACCTATACTACTTGCTATATTATTTTTAATTGGAACATGGATATTCTTTGGCATGTTTGAATTAGCATTTATTCATTATTCATTAATTTATTTTCTGTTAGGTATTATGGTAATGGTAATTGTTTCGTTTTTGACTATGAAGAAATAGAATGATTTTAATTATGGAGATGAGTTATGGATTGTATTTTTGAAAAACTAAACAAAGATAATTTTAATAAATATTATGATTATTTATTATCGGCTACTGAATTAGAACCGGAACTCATGTGTTCAACTGATATAGACAAAGAAAAGCTTTATAAAAGATTAGATGATGAATTATCAAAAAGAAGCACTTCAATATTGGCTATTTATGAAGATAAAGTTGTCGGGAGAATAGAGTATCATTTTTATTCTTGTTTTCAAGACGGATATAGAATATGTTATGTCGACTGGGTGTATGTATTGCCGAAGAATAGAAAGCAAGGAATAGCGAAAAAATTGTTTAATGAAATGACCAGCGACTGTATAAAACATAGTATTGATGAAATTAGATTAATAAGAGCTACAAATAAAAATGCAAATGAATTTTACGAAAGTTTTAAATCTGCAAAAATTTGTGAGCTCCCATTTTTTATACAACATTTAAATTAAAATACTTAGATGTGCTCGGTATAATGTTCAGTTTTTGTGGAACGTTTTTGTAGATTCTTGGCAAGAATGCAAGTGAAGCAATGCCGGATTTGATTGATTTGATAAAATTAATGAATATAGTGATATTATTTTAGGAAGTGATAAACATGAAACATCCGGAAAAATGGAGAGATTCGATAGACCCTTTTTCCCTACCCTTTAAAAATTTTTATTTGTTAGAGGTAATCGGGTATCCTCATGCAGGCAACGATGTTTTCCAAGTTAAAGGCATATACAAAAAAGAGAGGGTTGAAGCATATATAAAAGTAGCTCGACAGTTCGGTGCTGATATTGAAAATGAAATAAATACCATAGCTGCTATTAAATGTGATCTTGCTCCAAGCATAATCGATTTCGATGATGAAAAGAAGTATTTTTGCGTCTCTCTTGCAAAGAAAGGTGAGCGATTGTCTAGTATTGTGGGAGATAACTCTAATAGGGCATCATTGGACTATCTCTATGAATATGGTAATGCTCTTGCAAAGTTACATGCGACGGAAGGAATTTTTCCTGATGTAAAAGATCGTAAATTTTTTCATATACAGGATAAAGAGTATTTCCGAGAATTAGACATAGAATTTGTCTACGATTATTTAATTTCGAATCAGCCTCAAAGAATTAATAAATGCTTTTGTCATGGCGATTTTCACTATGCCAATATTCTTTGGCAACAAAAGCATATATCAGCCATATTAGATTTTGAGTTATCCGGCTGGGGAAATAAAGAATTTGATATTGCTTGGGCATTGATACTTCGTCCCGGTCAGAAATTTATGAACACATATGAAGAAATTTCTTTGTTTATGGATGGCTACCGGTCAGAAGGAACCTGCAACTGGGATTATGTGAAGTATTATATGATACTTATATATTCATATTTTTACAAAATCGGAAGAACAAATGTAGAGTACCTGTCTTACGTTAAAAAAGTATTCCTTGATTATTGCAGCAAATAATGTGTTTATGTATCACGCTTTGTAGATATGTTAACTTGTAGACGGAACTATTTGACATACTTAGTGAATACTCATTTAACTTAGAAAGCCTTGTGAGACCTAAAAAATTATAAGGAGAATAACTATGGAGCATAATTGTGCTATTATTGACGACAAAAAAGCATTTAGATATAGAGCGGCAGCCATCATAGTCGAAGGAAATTGTGTGCTATTTGCAAGAAATGAAGTTGACGACTATTACTACTCGGTCGGCGGAGCAGTTCACATGGGCGAGACATCGGAGGAAGCCGTTAAAAGAGAAGTGTTTGAAGAGACGGGAGTTGAATACGAAGTCGATCACCTTGCTGTGATACACGAGAACTTTTTCATCGGCAGTTCCGGCTTAAAAGGAGTGGACTTCCATGAGGTTACTTTCTACTATATTATGAAGCCGATGGGCAAAAGAGATTTTACAAGTTCAAGTACTACAATGTCGGGCGCTAAAGAAACAATGCATTGGGTGCCGATAGATGAACTCGATAAATGCAACGCATATCCGACATTTATGAAAGAATTTCTTAGGTCGGATCACAGCGGCGTGGAACATATAATTACAGATGAAAGGGTCAAATAAACCGGTTAGACTATACGAAAGTTGTATCCGGATTTGAAATTTTTAAAAGTGTGGCACAATAAGTATAGGAGGTTTTATGGAAAAAATATATTTTATTTCAGGTTTAGGAAGTACTGAAGAGTCTGTGCAAATACTCAACACTGAGTTAAACAAGTATGGATACGAGATAAAATTTTTGGATATTCCGGGACAGTATTCAAATGTAAACGTTAACATAGTTGATGAGAAAGATTTTGTAGAGTGGTTGAAAAACAGTATTCCTAATGATTCTATTGTCATGGCTTTCTCAATTGGTGCTGACTTGGCACTAAAATTTAATAAGGAGATAAATCCCGGCAAATTAATTATTTTGGATGGTGGTATCATCGGTTATGATTTTGAAAACAGAGATTTAGAGAAAGAGATACAAGAAACAAGAGAGATTATCATCAACAATAAGTTGAATATGAATCCGGATACTATTTCAAATTTAATGTCAATTATTGCTGACGATTATAAAGATATTTTTGAAGTTGATTTACATTCCCGTGTGTTGTTTTTTGTTGCGGACAGTCCAAATTATGCTTTTGAATATAAAAAAGTAAAAATTGATAAATACTATAAAACTAATCGCAATGATATTACTATAAAAATTGTTAAAGATACGACTCATGAGATTTATACTCAAAAACCAAGATATTTGTCCGAACAAATTGCTGAATGGTTGAATTGCTGAATAAAAAAATGAAAAAACTTCTTAGCAAATAGACCATAGAATATATATTGTTCCGATAAACGAGTTGTATTGTTCCGATAATCCCCTATTGTTCCGACAGAAGATTGATTGCATTTAATATCGCCATTTTTTATTTAAGCCAAATTTAATAAAATGGCGATATTAATCTCGCCAATATTGATTTAAGCCAAATATGGTATAAGGAGAAAATTATAGAGCATATAAATACATAGGAAAGGATGTAATGGACTAATTATAGCATGAAATTTATTGTAAAAGAAATTATAGATAAAAAAGAAAAAGAAAGAATCGCAAGAGAAGTGCTTAATGACCTGCCAGAATGGTTCGGCATACCTGAGAGCACAGAGAATTACATTAAAGAGTCGCAAACAAAGCCGTTCCTAGCAAGTTTTTATAAGGACGAGCTAGTAGGCTTCATCGTCCTTGGCGCGAGCAGTCTCGACTGTGCAGAGATCTTTGTCATTGGCGTGAAGAAAAAGTTCCATCATCATGGAGCTGGGAGAGAGCTAAATACTGCCTATGAAGACTTAGCAAAGAGCTTGGGATACACTTACACACAAGTAAAAACCGTTCAGTCCGGCCATTACGATGAGTACGACATAACGAATAAATTTTATAAAGCAGTCGGGTATAAAGAATTAGAAGTCTTCCCGGATTTATGGGACGAGAGTAATCCTTGCCAGATATATGTAAAGTATTTAGCTTAAAGAGAAGTGATTTATGTCAAAAACCGTAATTTTAGGATGCTCATCATTAAAAGACTACATTGATGAGGCTCAAAGAAAAGTTCATACGAATTACCCTGCATTTTATTTAAATCGTTTGTATCATAGAGATCCAAACGAGATGCGTGAGCACATCATTAACACGCTGACGACAATGGACAAGGATGTGGACACAATTTTGGTCGCAATGGGACACTGCAGTGGCTCATGGGATGGCGTCAAGGCTCCATGCAGACTTGTTATTCCAAAGATTGACGAGTGTGTTTCACTTCTTTTGCAGAATACAGATGAAGTAAAAAGCGATTTAAAAGAACCGGGGCACTTATATGTACGCGAAAAAGATCCGATGAAAGAAAATTTTCACGCGATTTTTGATAAGCTTACTAAAAATTTGGACGAAGAAACGAAGAAGCGTTACCATGAGGACTGGAAAAAATATTACCACGAGATAGACATCATCGATACAAAAATTAATGACTGTAGAAGAGTTGATTATGTTCGCGTTGTAAAGGAAGATGCGAACTGGCTCGGTGCGAAGCTGTGCTTTGTTGAGGGCGGCACATATCTTTTGGAAAAACTTTTCACAGGCAGATGGGACGAACAGTTCACTATATTGGAACGAGGAGAACAAATATAAAACGAATGCATAAGTAAATATAAACAAATTGTTCCGACAGAAGATTGATTGCATTTAATCTCGCCATTTTCAATTTAAGCCAAATTTAATAAAATGGTGAGAAAAGGTGCGGAACGTCCTTATTGTTCATATACAATATTTATTTTTATAATTATTTTTAAACATTGAACTTTATAAACATGGAATTGAAAAACTTTTTCTGCAATCGGAATAAGCATTCTCTGTATTATCAAAAATAATTCAAAATAGTTGTGCGAAAATTTAAATATAGTTTTATAATGAAAATAAAAATTTTGATGTCCACTTCCCCATTATTAGTATCACAATTATAACGAAGTTAGGTTAATCTGAAGATGCAGTTCTGAGACTCACCAAGAAGACAAGCAAAGCAATGCCTGATTGGATTGATTCTATAACATTAACGTCAAGAAAGTAATATAATTGGTTATAAAAATGCTGCAGCAAGTGGCTTTTAAGTTTTTAAAGAAAATCTTAAAAGCCATTTTTTTGTATAACCGATGATAGTTCATTAAGAACCAATTTTAATAAAAAATATCCACAGAGAATACTTGGGACGAAAGATTGATTTTAAAAAAATAAAAATTCAATAGATAAAAGAACTCATATTAAGAACTGTAATTTTAAAAGATATAAAAATTTATTTTTAAATATGCCAACAACATATTGAATTTTCTCTATATGTATGTTAGAATAAAATTAACAAAAGATGGAATACTAATATTTTTGCAGAATATATAAAATTATTTAAATGTGCCAATGTATAAGAAGATAAGTTATGTACAAAAGTGAATCAGAAGAATTCATATCTTTTAAAAGCTTTTCGATATGTTTATTGCAACTCGTACTCTTGGAATAATCCCTGTAAGTTATCTATTTAATGGATTAAGCAATATACTGATTTAATATTGTGGAGGTAGTATTTTGGAAAAGAAAAAATTATATGTATTAACAGGATTTTTAGGCTCAGGAAAAACAACATTATTATTAAAGATCTTAGAACAATTGGAAGATAAAAAGGTTGGAATCATTCAGAACGAATTTGGTAAACTAAGTGTTGATGGAGAATTAATAAATAAAAATGGTATTCAGATGACCGAGATAAGCAGGGGTTCAATATTTTGCTCATGTTTAAAACTCTCTTTTGTGCAAGCTCTTGCAGAAATGGCAAAAATGGATCTGAATTATGTTTTTGTTGAAAGTTCAGGACTTGCAGATCCTTCAAATATTGAAGAAATTTTAGAATCGGTAAAGGAGCTGTCCGGTGATGTTTATGAGTTTAAAGCTGCCATTTGTCTTATTGATGCAGTTAACTTCTTGGATCAACTGGCAGATGAAGAAACTGTGGATCGCCAATTAGCCCATTGTCATATGGCTATTATAAGCAAAGTTGACTTGGTGGACGAGAAACATTTATCCAGTGTAAAAGATGCAATCAGGAAAGTAAATCCAAATTGCAAAATAGTTAAAGCAGTTAAGGGAGATGTGGACCTAGGCTTTCTTGATGAAGACTTAATGGCATTAAAATGGGCAGAAAATGAAGATTCCTTAAATACTGTAGATAATAAGCCGAAGACCATAATGCTTGAAAGCGATGCCATTATAAGCAAAAAAGAGCTTAATGACTTTTTACAAGCAGTACTTCCGGACTGTTATCGCATAAAAGGATTTTTCCACTTGGAAGAAGGATGGACACAGGTTGATGTTGTGGAAAAATTAATTGATTTCAAACCATATACTGAGAGAGAAATATCTCAACTGGTGTTTTTATCTAAAATTGGTCCGAGAGTTATAAGAACAATTGATACTAATTGGAAAGAAATAGTTAAGAAAGAAATGAAATTAAGAAACTAGGTGATAAGATGAATGTTAAAGTTATTGGAGAAGGTTGCCCAAAATGCACAAAACTTTATGAAAATGTACTAGAGGCTCTGGAAGAACTTGGTATTGAAGCTGAAGTTGAAAAAGTTCAAAGCCTATTAGATATTGTTAAACTAGGTGTTACGACTTCTCCGGCAGTAATGGTTGACGATAAGTTAGTGGTGAGCGGAAGAGTTTCGGGCGTAAATAAATTAAAGAAAATTTTTGAAGAATATAAGTAAAAATTATTTCTTTTAGCAATTTAAATAATTTCTTGTAGTCTTATTTGTCTAATTAGTCTAAGAATTTATAAAAAAGAAAGAGAGTATCTCAAAGTGAAGAAGCCAAAAGTTGCATTTATATGTGTTCATAACAGTTGCAGAAGTCAAATCGCAGAGGCACTTGCGAAAAAATATGCCTCAGATGTCTTTGACGCCTATTCTGCCGGAACACAAATAAAAAAACAAATAAATCAAGATGCTGTCAGATTAATGAAAGATATATACAATATTGATATGGAAGAAACCCAATATTCTAAACTTATTGATGACCTGCCTCCGATTGATATATCAATTACCATGGGATGTGATGTAATTTGTCCGATTGTTGAAAATCAGTATACAGAGGATTGGAATTTAGACGATCCTACAGGACGAGACGATAAATTTTTTAGAGAAATCATATATAAAATAGAAAAGAATGTAAAAGATTTGAGTATTAGAATTCAAAAGGGAGATATTTATTAAAAAGCAAAAGCCCAAGTCGACATTTAAACAAGTTAAAATGATTTTGAAAAAGCTATATTCTTATCCGGTACAAAGTAATAAACAAGTGCCGGAACGAAGATATAGCTTTTTTATACTGCTTAAAATATACTAATTTAAAAAATATTATTACCCAAAAATCGATATCAAAAAGACTTTTATTCATTGTTTCGTCTCAGGCACATCGAGACGATTTTTAAAATATTTAGAATGTAACAACGCGAGATGAATCTCAAATTACGTTCATAAAATCGCCAATCACTTGAATGAATTTCGGACAATCACTTGAATGAATTTCGGACAATTACTTGAATGAAAAATGATGGCCATGCCGACAGACTCCTACGACATCGACATAGAGGCGGACGACATAGACCTTGCCGACACTGTGAGTGTTGTTTGGAAAATTAAATAAATACACTCGAGCGCTTTATGGTATATGAGTGGGAGTGAGTCAATTAAAAAACTGCTATTATAAATTTTACAATTTGATTAGCTCTATTCAAAAAATAAATTTTTCGTTTCACATTCTTCAGAAAATTGTTGCTTCATTTAGTCAAGTTAATTTTATGTTTAAATACATCATCCGCCGGGTATATATCTACGTACGAAAGGATGATTTAATGAAGAAATTTATTTTAGTATTAGTTTTTGCTTTTGCATTTGTAGGTTGCCAAAAAGCAAATACAACAACACCTACAGATACGAATGCAAAGAATGAAACACAAGTTACTGATACAACCGATGAAAAGGCTACAGACCAAGCAGCTGCTGAAAACATCAGTTTGGAAGATGCCCTCAAGGTGTTTACAGACAAATATCCGGAAGCAAATATTGAAGACATCAGTTTTGATGTAGACAACAATGTAGCTAAATATGAAATCGAAGCTTTTGATGATTCAAATGAATACGATATGGAAATTGCCGCAAAAGACGGTTCCATTATCAAAGACAATTTCGAAAAGGACAACACTGCAAATAAAAAAGCTATCGACACAAGTTTGATTTCAAAGGTGGACGATTTTGTTGCAGAGACCATCAAAGATGCGGGTTCGGATTATTATTTGGATTCATATTCCATCGATTATGAGGAAACCGGAGCCTACACCGAATTGGATATAGAAGTCAAAGATTCAAACGGCAAAGATATAGAATATAGATACAATTTGGAAAGCGGAGAAATGATCGAAAAAGAACAATAAAATTTATCCCCCGGAATATCCCGGGGGATTTTTTTACTTCTCCCCTTTTTCGGTTCATGATTTAAGACTACATTAAATTTTATAAGACGTTTTATCCCAAATGTTTATTGGGTATCAACTTATTATTAAGGAGGCAAATATGGATGTATTTTTAGTGGCAATCAGACTATTTTTAGCTGCTTTTTTAGGGGCAATTATAGGTGTAGAAAGGGAAATGAAAAAAAGAGCCGCCGGCTTTAGAACTCACATTATTGTGAGCGTCGGTGCATGTTTGATTATGCTTATAGGAGTGGATGCAATCGGAGAGATCTCGAGCGACAAAGCCAGAGACGTCGCAAGAATGGCGGGTCAAGTTGTGAGCGGAATCGGTTTTTTGGGCGCCGGAACTATACTTCAAAAGAAGGACGGCGTTTCGGGTCTAACAACAGCTGCAACTCTATGGCTCTCCGCTGCAATCGGTCTTGCTGTGGGAATCGGATATTATGAGGGTGCAATAATTGCGACTGTAATTTGCCTAATAACTTTGGTTTCCTTGAAGGGATTCAGCGATTTTATTAATAAGAGAACTACACAGTCATATATCTTGACTTTTGGTACAGATAATTTCGATCAGGACAGTTTTCTTGATATAACAAAAAAAGAGGGTGTCGAGGTAAGAAAGCTGGATGTTGTCGATGAGGATATGGATGACATTTCAGTGGTTGAGGCGACTTTATCTTTTCATAAAAATTATGATATTGATGAATTTTTCAAGGAATTAAAATCGGATTTTCATTTGAAATCTGCAAGTTTGAGTGACAAATAAGATTAATATTAAATATATATGGCGGCTTTTAAGTTCGATTCTTAGAAGCCGTTTTTTGTATAAAACGATATGGATTATTAATTATAGTTTATGATATAATTAATATATATCGCCCCGCTCTTTTAAAGCGAGCGAGCCGGCGCATACATATTTAAATTTTACGGAGGCGCACACTATGAATTGGATAAACGGATTTGAACTTATGTGTTATTTTATAGTTTTAATTTTGGTTGCGGACATTTTAAAAAAGAAGAATTACAACGAGTTGGGGCTTTTGATTTCGGGCGCACTCGCCGGTTTTGCGCTTGAACTTTTGGCGGTGCGATTCACCGGGATTTATCACTACAGCAAAGATTTTTTCATAAGTATCGGTTTTGAGCCATATCAGTTTCCTTTTTTCGGAGGCTTGATGTGGGGAGGAATCACAGTTTGCGCTTTAAGAATTGCAAAGAAGTTTTCGCTCGGAAATTTCATGACTGCACTTTTGAGCGGTTGGCTCATCGTTAGCATGGATTTGCTCCTCGATGTTGCAGCCATAAGGCTAAACGGCGGTTTTTGGCTGTGGGAAGGTCGCCCGATTACTCTCGACATCACGCACAATATGTTTATGAGTGTAATTTGGGTGAATTTTTTGGGATATATGTTCGAAGTGCCGGCGATTGTTTATATGACTTTAAAATCTTGGGAGAAAAGCGGCGAATCGAATGTGAATGTTTTAAAATCACTTTTAATCGGCGCGGGCGGTGTTTTATTTGTGGGCATCGCAAGCGCAGTCGCACTTTTTTTAAACAAAATTACCGATGAATGGTTTTCCTCTATCGCTTTTGTTTTGTTGTGGCTCTTCATTTTCGTAAAACTTATAATGACACTTATAGAAAAAAGAGAAAAGATTATATTGAAATCAAAAAAAGACCCTGCGCTTTTAATCTTTTGGTTCAGTATGTACGCCTACTGTATCGCCGCGCTTTTTAAACTCAAAATTTTTGCCGCCCTGCCCCTCTATGGAATTTTTGCATTTTTTCTATTTATCCTGACTATGGCATTGACGCTAATAGATTTCGAGAAAACGGTGTAGGCCGCCGAAACCGAGAATTTTCACCATGAATTATCGGCGAAGACTTAAATTTTATTAAAAAATAAGGAGGATTGTTATGGGAGAAATTGTGGAGTTTCCTGATACAAAAAATTTAAAAGAAAAAATTAAAACACTAAGGGAAAAACTGACATGCACCCACAAACCCGGACAAAATAACCGCGTTTACTACACGGCTTGTAACCTGTACTCAACAGGTGCCAGGCCGTTTAATTTTAGCAAAAATGGGTAAGAAAATGAGGGATGTAATATGAAAGACAGATATAAAAATGGAATTTTTTCTTATAAGGAGCTCTTGCCCATCAAAGCTGGCCACACCTTATCTTTGAGCCTATCAAAGAGGGACTACATAAATATTTTCCTCTTTGGCCTGGCCAAGGGGACCGATATTAGTGAGGAGCTTTATGATAATATGAGCCTTTATATAAATTTGGATGGATCCATCAGGATTGGCGACCACAAACTTTCGGCCGACCAGGCGATTTTTTCTGGCGACCTAAATTCATATGCGATTTATGCAGACGAGGATTCTTATTTGCTGGAAATTTCTTATAATAAAAAGGAGGACACGATGTTAAAATTAGAAAATATGGGACAGGTTTTTTCACTCAAGGATGTAATAACTTATTTAGACGGGGGCATTTCAAATTACGATGTATACTCACGCGATGATCTCAAGATTGTCTTAATGGCCTTTGACGCAGGTGAAGGACTCACTTCCCACACAGCTCCTGGCGATGCGCTTATCTTTGCCCTGGAAGGCGAAGCCGACATGGAAGTGGGCGATGAGACTCACAGGATCAAGGCAGGCGAGCAAATCGTTTTCCCTAAGGGCGTCCGCCACAATGTAATAGCGGTGACAAAATTCAAAATGGCACTGATACTAGTAAAATAATTGGAGGTAAGATTATGAAAATATACAGACCAAAGTTGGAAGACCTGTGGTTTAGGCAGGAGATGATGGAAGACGAGGCTACCATGGCCTACAACCACGCTTACGGTGGCACGATTCCCTTCCCAAAAGATAAGTGGGAAGAGTGGTACAATCGCTATATGTTTGACGATAGCAAATTTTATGCCTATATTAAGGACGAGGATAATAATTTTGTTGGGGACTTGTCCTATCGCTACGATGAGGAAGATAAAATTAATAAGGTCTCCATACTTATCCATGCCAAATATCGGGGCAAGGGATACGGAGACTTTGCTTTAAAAAGCCTTTGTGAGACTGCCAAGTCAAAGGGAGTCAAAGAGCTTTATGATGATATTGCAATTGACAATCCATCCATAAATTTATTTTTAAAAAATGGCTTTGTCGAAGAATACAGGACTGATGAATATATAATGGTCAAAAAAGTTTTGTAGGTCAAGATTACTTATAAAACTATGAGATGCAAAAAAATAAACGATAAAGCAAAATATTTTGTAAACAAAAAACCAAGGGGTGGAGGTTTCCACTTGCCTTGGTTTTTTCTTTTTTAAAATTAAATTATCTCTCTGGCCTTGACAATATTTACAAAATTAATTTATAATTAAAGTAGTTAGCATAAGCTAACAAATAAAAATGCAGTGATATTATAAGCAGAAATATGATTTTAAAAAATGTGAAACGCGAGCCAGGACATTTCTTACTCAAGAGATTGGGCAAAAAGAGATTGCGTCCAGGCGGAATTGATGCAACTGATTGGTTGATAAGTAAAATTGATTTTTCAAAATCGCCAAAAATTTTGGAAGTTGCCTGCAATGAAGCTGACAATATAATGGACTTTGCAAAAAAATACAAAAATAAAAATGTGGGTGTTGATTTAAATGAAAAAGCCATAGCTTCTGCCAAGGCAAATATTGCAAGGAAAAAACTGTCTCAATATGTTGATGTCATGGTTGCAGATGCAACAAAGCTTCCATTTAAAGATGAGAGTTTTGATGTAGTAATTAACGAGGCCATGCTCACCATGCTAAGCGACAGTCAAAAGCGAATGGCCCTTAAAGAATACTATAGGGTTTTGAAAAAAGGCGGCTTGCTTTTGACCCACAATGTTATGCTGGAAAAAGAAGATGCAGACTTGGTTAAAGAATTGCAAAGGGTAATTTATAATCCTGCAGTCCCCCACACAAAAAATGACTGGCTAAACTTTTATAAGCAAACGGGCTTTGAAAAGTCTGAATGCATATTTGGTAAGTTGACCCTGCTTTCAAGGTCCGGTATGATTAGGGACGAAGGATTTTTTGGTATGGTAAAAATTTTAACTAATGGGATCTTAGATGCCAACCGCGGACAATTATTTGAAATGATAAAGTTTTTTAGAAAAAACAAGTCCAAGATGAATTTTATTGCCATAGCAAGTGTGAAATAATTTGTATGGATAAAAAAGTTTATAGTTTCGAATGCACATTAAGCGAAAACTCAGTAATGTTAATTTAATAGCTTGAATATTTTATAAAGAGATACGCGCACGCTTATCTCTTTTTTCTTCGCTATTTTTTGTGCTATAATATAGTACAAGGAGATTTTCAAGATGAAAAAAGTTTTAATTTACACTTCTATAGGCGTGGCTTTGGCGATTATTTTGTTTTTTGCGGTTGCATTTTTCGGCAATCCCATAAGCAGAGTCCTTGCAAACAAGGCGGCAAACGATTATTTAAAAACGCACTACACCGAGCTCGAGCTCGAAAAAGAAAGAGCTTTCTACAATTTTAAAGATGCGAAATATATCGTGAGACTTCAGGACAAAAACAGTCCCGACTCGAAGTTTGTGCTCATTTTTGACAGTTTGGGACGCTTGAAGTACGATTCATACGGCGACAGAGAACTAAACACTTTCAGAAGATATGTTGATTTTTTAAATAATCTAAGCGACGAAATCGCAAATGAAAACGGGTTTGATTTCGATTTCAGGCTCAGCCCGAGCGGCGAAAAGTATTATCGCTCTTATTTGAATTTGGACCAGGTCTTCGATGCGGATAATTTGCCGAGCACTGTTGTGGCAAATTTTAAATCATATGCGGAAAGTCCAAGTCTCGAAGATATTATGGACAATTTGAAAAAAGTTCAGGCGGTGCTTGCGAAAAGAAAAATTCCCGTCGAAAGTTTTTCAGGTCTTATTATCCCTCTCGCCGACAAGGAAGATGAAGACAAAGCGGAAACTTGGAGAAATGCGCTTAACGTTTTCGGTGTGCCTGAAAAAGTGATTGTCGACGGCGATATGAAAGCACTGAAGAAAATTTACGACGACGGAAATAAAATAGCAACTAAATAGAGCGCGGCAAAGTCCGCGTTTTTTGTTTGCAATTTCTCTCCCCTTTTCATATATATTTCATCACCTGCGAACCGGTGGACAAAGTTCCGCTCGGACAACTATATAACTTGTTCTAGATCTATCCGTGAGTTTCGGCTCACGGATTTTTTTGGGTATAAATATTTTGAAAGGAGAATTTAATGGGACTATTTGAAAAGAAAACGGAAGATGAAAAAATTCTTGAATTTGTCGATAACTACAAATTGGAGGAGTTGGACGTAGAGGACATAAAAAAGCTGTATGAGGTTTCAAAAACTGCAAAATTCAGCTATGCGCAAGGATTGATTGAGCAAAATTTTATTATTATCAAGCTTTTGGACAGACTGAATAAAAATATTGAAGAATTGAAAAATAAGCAATAACTTTGCATCTATTTTTTAGATGCTTTTTTTATTGAAATCATATAATCAAAGTGGCAACAAAATATTTTATTTTTATCAACTTAAACCGCTAACATGTATTGAAATATTTTCTAATTTATTCTATAATTAAAGTATAAGATATAATCTTAAAATTATATTTGGAGGGATTTTTATGAACAAAAAATTCAAAATCGTTTCGGCATTAGCGATCATTTTCGCACTCTCAACTGTTGTTCTTGCTTCGGCAAGACTTGTTAACATCAAGGTTGCATACGACAACATCAAAGTTGTTGTTGACGGAAGAGAAGTTCAGTTCGGCGTGGACTCAACAGGCAAAAAAATTGAGCCGTTCATCTATAACGGCACAACATATCTTCCAATCCGTGCGGTTGGAGAAGCATTGGGCAAACAAGTTCAATGGGACCAAAACACAAAAACAGCTTTCTTGGGCGACGGCATGGTTAATACAGGTGAAGTAAATAAGGCATTAACTGAGATTATGAAGCCATTTAGCAAAGAAAAGGCTGAAGTTATAGCTAAAGATGAATATATGAAAAAGTTCTCTTTAGGCGGAAAAGAATATAACAACGGTATTCTTTTTAACTCTTATAGTTATCAAAAGGGACATACTAACTTCAATCTTGAAGGCAAGTACACTAGCCTAACTGGTCTACTAGGCGCTGACCAAGAAGGACTTACAGTAAAGGTAGATTTTATTGGTGATGGCAATCTTTTACAATCATTTGATGTAGTTGGCGGTCAATTACCAGTTAATGTTAACTTAAACGTTACAGGAGTTAGACTTCTTGAAATTAAGTTTGAATGGACAGATGGCCTACGCAGCACAACTTACACAGGCTTTGCTGATGTATTCGTAAAATAAAAAATTTGGATTAGCCGCTTTTAATATGCGGCTATCTTTTTTATGAGGATTTTATTAAAACCTTGAGCATAGAAAAATACGACTATTTCGATAGAAAAGTTTCCGAAGAAGAAAGAGAAGAATTAGAAGCAGAGTACGAGAGACTTTTGAAACAGAGAGATAATAATTAAAGCTTATTGACCGGCAAGCCTCTAGACTTCTATCGTAATCAGATGCTACAGACATTGATTATGCTTATGATTTTTCACTCGGTAACGGAAATTTCTTGACAGAGACCTACTTTGTCAAGCGCTGGTAAAATAAAATATAGTATTATTTCACACACATGCCCACTTATGTGGGCTTTTTGTTTCTTTGTCTGTTTTAGTCAAGAAAAAAGACGCTTTTGTGTCTTTACAATAGTTGGTATACGAGTAATTTAATTTTATTCCTTATTGAACTTCGATATTTCTTCTTTGCTTAGTTGGCTAGGGGAAATTCTTTTTTTCCTGCAGTATGTCATTAGTTCAGGCATGTCTAAGTTGGGATAGCTATCTTCACCTGTTACAAATATACCATCTGCAATGTCGTCAAGTTCTAAATATTCTTTTGGTATACGGGATTCTTTTTCTTTAGATTTTTAGGAAAAATTATGAATAGGATAGCAAGACTAGTTTCAAATTATTTTTATAGATCAATTTTGAAAGATTATGATTTTTGAATTTGAATTTTATTTTTTTTGCAAGCAAAAAGCCCCGACCAAAGGATCAAGGCTTAAATTATAAGGCGCTTGTATTAATTAAATTTCTCTTATGAGGTCGTCGATGATTTTAACTGCGACCTTGGATGAGCGTTCGAAGTTGTCGTCATATTCTGCTTCGCCATCGGTTAGGGCGTCTGAGACTGCCTTTATCATGACGAAGTTGGCCCCGTAGAGTTTTGATGAGATGGCTATGGCTGCCCCTTCCATGTCTACGATGTCGCAGCCCCATTCCTCGCGGAGAGCCGTCTTTGCTTCAAGGCCTGCAAATTTGTCGCCTGAAGCCAGCTTGACCCTTTTTAAATGTGGGTCGATTTTTTGGACCAGGTCCACAAGCCTTGATGTGCATTTAAAAAATATTTCATCAAAGGCTTCGTATTTACCCTTGGGTCCGCCGCCTGCCTCCGTCGTGTCCCATTCGTAGTGGCAAACACTCTCGACCACTGCAAGCTCTTCGACCTCTTGGTTGCTAAGGGCGCCCACCACACCGTAGTTGATGATGGTTTCGCACTTGTAAAAGTCCAGAAGGAGGGTCATGGCCATGGCCGCACGAATTTGCCCAGCGTTTGATGGGCAGACGAAAATATCCTTGCCGTGGATATGGTATTTTAAAACCTCAAAGCCCCCGTGCTTGTATCTTTCAACCGGTTCTCCATATATATTGTAAAAAGCATCAAATTCAACTGCAACTAAAATTCCTATGTTCATATTATCACTCCTTAGGTTTATTGTGTTATTTAATTTTAACACATGCTAGAAATAAAAGCTAGAATTTGTGGTTAATTTCGCGATATTCTCGTGAGAATTGACAACAAAATCTCTTTGTGTTAAAATAATTATACTGAAATAAAGCAGTAGACTTATATTTGTTATTAAAAAAGGAGATGTGAAATGAAAAGAATTTTATCTATAGCTTTGGCTTGTGTCATACTTTTTACAAGCCTGTCATTTGCCAAGGAAATCGAGGAAAAGCCAATAAGATATGAAATGAAATTTGCCACAGTTACAAATGTTCCAGATGGCGACTATGAAGAAATTTTAGTCGACAACGAGATGGACAAGGACGATATGGGCGAAAAGGAAATGTTTTTATATGTAAAGACAAAAGTGGTAGACCTAAAAACCGGCGAATTTGTCGAGGATTACAAGTTCAAAAAAGGCGAAAAGATCCAATATTTTTATAGGGCCGACACGCCAATGATGCTTTCGATCCCAGCAAGGATGAAACCGGACGTCATCGGGGTAAATGTGGACGGAGCAGAATTTTCCATGGACGTGGATTATTTTGATAAGGCCGGTCACGGCATAGCAAATAGATTGGATTTAAATCTAGGCGAAGAAATAAAAGCAAAGAACTTTGCAGGAGAAGACGTGAAGGACTTTTTGCCAAATGAAATCCTAGCTCTCTACACAATTGCAACCAGGAGCATACCGCCAATCGCAGCCCCTGAAAAAATTGCAATTCTAAAGGAAGGAAAAATCCAAGACCAAATGACAGATGAAAATAAAGATGCAAAAGAAAACGATAAGCTAAAGGTCTATGAAAAAACCACTGACACCTATTATCTGAGAAAGGCCCTGGAAGGTCTAGGCGCAGAAGTTAATTGGATCAGGGATACAAAGACCACTGAGATTACAAAGGCTGACAAAAAAGTCGTCATCAATAACGATATGAAGGAAATGAGAATCGACGACATGGTTATTGATATGACAGATTTTAAGATTGAAAATAAAATCAGCTACATTAGTAAAGATGATCTTGTAAAGATTTTAGAATATTTAGAAATATAGAATTTGTGGTTAAAATAGAAAAAAATTTCTAGTATATTGTATGTATAAAAATATAAGAAAGCAACCAAATAATTATGGTTGCTTTTTGATTGGGCAAAAAATTTTGTTAGCTTGGCCAAGATTTGCGTGAGCTATATTAAAAATGTCACAATCCCACAGGGGGACCTCGACATTTTTCGACCCACATTCTCCTTGAGACTTATCTTCTCTAGACTTTTACATCACTCCAAATTTGCGAGGGCCGTAAGATTCTCAACACCATTTTTTAATCTCATAATTGCGAGAGGTGGAAAATAATTATATGGACGAAACTGCTTGTGCAGGACCAACCTTTATCTGCCAAAATACTAGCGAGATCGCTCCAAATGCAAAGATTACTATCAGGTACAGGGACGATGTCTTGGAATTTACGCCAAGCATTAGCCAAAAAAACGGCAGCCTGGTTTTGCCGGATGAAGTTATAGATGCGGAAGGTCTCTTGAATTGGGATAGCCTGATCTATTAGAATGGGTATTCGGTAAATATGTATAAAATAATTGACTCGCTCATACCCAAGGATTAGAGATTATTAAAAAAGGATGAGAGCTTATAGCCAAGGAAAAGACAAAAAGATTAGCAATATTATTAGCATTGACAATGATTTTCTCATTGGCAGCCTGCGGCAAAAAATCTGCAGTCGGAAAAGCCATACAAGCCAAGCGAAAAGAAAGAAAACAAGGCTGACACAGAAAAAAGAAGACAAGAAGGAAGTAGCAAAGGAAGTGCGCAATCGCTTTCTTTTAATTTACATAACAATAACCCCTTTTTTGTCATAAGCTTTACGTTAGAGGGATTTTGTGTCATAATAGTGATATAGGCAAATAGTTATGTAAATACAAAGAGTTCAAGACTTCTACCAAAGTTTAAAACTAAAAAATAAATAGTTGGTGTGCTGTTTAGGAGAGTTTTACAAAAATAAATATTGTAAACAGTGCATCAGCATAAAGGAGGAATATACATGTCTAAGGTAAAAAAAGATACGATTTAAGCAAAAGGTTTTGCTATTCAAATTTATACTGAAGACTTTAAAAATGATTATATAAGTCTAACGGATATTGCAAGATATAAAAATGTGCATAAACCTAAAGACGTTGTTAAAAATTAGTTAAGAGTACGAGATACAATTGAATTCCTTGGTCTCTGGGAAACTATTCACAATCCTAATTTTAAAGGGGTCGAATTCGACTCCTTTAGAAAGGAAGCGGGAACAAATGCATTTACCTCATCCCCTCAAAGATGGATTAAAAATACAAATGCGATTGGTATTGTTTCTAAATCGGGGCGACGAGCAAGGAAACATTTGGTACTTTGTTGAAACCGCGTGCGAAGGTGATTACAAAATTTGCGGATGGATTTTAGAAAAAGATTTGGAGCATGTTGATGTAGGGCCATAATGCACGTTTATGTATAATGGATAGAGAAATAAACTAAGCATCTATATTCATAGGTGCTTTTTTTGTGCAAAAATTTTAAAACAAAATCTCAGCTTGTGTTATAATTATAAAAAAGGAGCAAACTACGATGCTATATTTAGAAATAATAATTTTATGTACATTGTTTTTTATACTGTGCTATCTCGGCACCGGCACTGACGAAAAGAATTTGAGGAGCTACTATTCATATCCGAACGAAGTGCAAAAACGAATAAGAGAAATCGACGAATACAACGGAAAATTCAAAGAGCGAAACGTATACGTCACGTTTTTTTCAAACCTCGTGCTCTTTCTGGTGCTCTTCTTTATAATGGGCTTTTTCATTCGCGGCAGAATTTTCGCACACAACTTTTTAAACATTTTCATACTCGGGCAAGCGTTAAACATATTCGACCTAGTTTTTATAGACCTTATTTGGTGGAGAAATGCAAAGCGAATCCGATTCTCAAAAATTCCCCAAAAGGAACTCTATCAAAACCCGCGAAAACACATCGACTCTTTCCTTAGAGCAACAATTATGTATACCGCCATTGCCGCAATTGACGGATATTTATTAACGCTGTTTTAATTGCAAGCAATCCTATTTAGAAATAGTTCCGTTGTCGAAATATTCTGAAATAGAATTGCTTGTATTTTTTTGATATAATCTATTTAGAAATAGTTCCACTATGGAAATATTCTGAAATAGAATCGGAGCAATATATGAAAATAAAGAAAAAATACAAATTAATCGCCGCCCTTCTCATCTTATTAGTCCTCGTGCTATCCGCATTTGACGTGCGGCTGAAAATTGTGAGATATAAAATTGAATCTGATAAAATCGACTCCCCCGTTCGCATTGCACTCGTTACGGATCTGCACTCCTGCAAATACGGCGAAAATCAAAAGACGCTCATCGATGCGGTGAACAAAGAAAAACCGGACATAATTCTTTTGGGCGGAGATATTTTTGATGACATTATTCCCGACACAAACACAAAAATATTTCTAAAAGCAGTTGCACCTAAATATCCGTGCTACTATGTGACCGGAAACCATGAATATTGGAGCCGCCAATCCGACGAAATGATTTCTTGGCTAAAAAGAAACAATATTTCTGTGCTTGACGGAGAAAGTGTGAACGTCGAGATTGGAAATCAAAAAATCAGCTTGAGCGGAATTAACGACCCCGACAAGGAGCGCTTCACCGGAAAAAGCGGCGATTTTTATTCGGAGCTTGACAAAATTCAAAGAGAAAAAGACGACAACTTATTTAGAATCCTTCTCGCCCACCGCCCTTCTTATATTGAGAGCTATCTAAAATACGGCTTCGATCTCGTGCTTTGCGGTCATGCGCACGGCGGTCAATGGAGACTTCCGCTTTTTCTAAACGGTGTGTACGCTCCCGATGAAGGTTGGCTCCCGAAATACGCCGGCGGCAAATACGACTTCCCGAACGGACAGATGATTGTGAGCCGCGGTCTTGCCCGAGAGTCGACGAGGGTGCCGAGGATTTTTAATAGACCGGAACTAGTTATTGTGAATTTGGTTCGCTGATAATTTAAAACATATTAATAAATTATATATATTAGAATTGGATGTGATTTTTTGCATAAAAAAGACAATTACAAAACCATAATTCATCCGCTTGAACCATGCTTTACAAAGGATTCAAAAATTTTGATTCTTGGCTCATTTCCATCAGTCAAGACTCGTGAATACGGCTTCTTTTACGGTCATCCGCAAAACAGATTTTGGCGCGTTATGGAAGTTCTGTTTAAAGAAGAGTTAAGTGATGATATTGATGAGCGCAAAGACTTTTTAGCGAGGCACAAAATTGCGCTCTATGACTCCATCTATCAATGCGATATAATCGGCTCGAGCGATGCAAGCATAAAAAATGTAGTGGCATCGGATTTAAGCAAAATTATTGAAAGCGCAGATATTAAAGAAGTATTTCTAAATGGAGGCACTTCGTATAAATATTATAAAAAGTATCACGAGAAGAATCTAGGACTCGAAGGCGTGAAGCTGCCATCGACAAGTCCCGCAAATGCGAGATATAGACTCGATGATTTAGTGAATGAGTGGAAAGAAATACTGAAGTATTTGGATTAATTAGAAAAGGAGACATTATGAAATACATGCACTTTAATTCGTCCTGCTCTTACGCATCCATTGCAAATCTTTTGTATTTAAAAGGCATTGACACTGAAGATTACATGATTGCAAAGGCGATTAACTTGCCTTATATCTTACTTAAAGATGGATGCACTTACTTAGTAGGTCCTATGCTGCAGTCAAAGGAAATATTTGATATCTACTTAAATAGCATTGGCTGCGAGTTTGTTGAAGAGAAGCACATTAAAGATGATGTGCTTAAAATACTGAAAGAATCGGACGAAAACTATATGCTTGGTGTCAATATTTCTAAAGGCAATAAGCATGCGATTATCTTTCTTGAGTATAAAAACGAGTTTTTTAATTTTATAAACAATAAATATGAAGAAAGCGATGAGCCTGACAGATTCACTTGGACCGCCGAGGAGCTAAAGGAGCGGCTTGATGAAGAGACTCATCTTGCACATATTGAAAAAATATCCGCAAAAAAATTGGACTTGAAAGAAATTTTGTTTTCATCAATAAAAAATCTTAACTCGCTTAAAGAAGATATAAATAGTTTTTCAAAAAAAGAAATTACCCGGTTGGAGCTCAGAGAGTCTATGAATACACTATTCAGAGCAGCCATACTTGACTCGATAGCTATGTTTGAACTACTTGGAGAAGATGCTCTTCTAGAGAGAACCAAGGAGATTCAAAAAAAATTCATAACTGTAATCAAAGAAGGCAAAGAAAACCTTGTACTTGAAGAAGAGATGGATATATCAGGCTTGGCGGATGTGCTGGATGAGTGGAAACGCCTGATGAAAAAGAATTTTGAAGAGTATGAATATAGAAAATAAATGCTAATTTGAATTATTTTCAAAATGGAAATTTTCTGAAATAGAATTGAGCTTAGTAAAGTTGAGTAAGTAAAAATGCAGTTAACTAAAAATCGGGTGGCGCATAATGCCCCACCCGCAACAATTTCGTTTCAATTCGTGCTTTTATTATAAACTCGATTTCTTAAAATTTTAAAAATTGCATTTGTTTTTAATGAATAAAATCTAAAAATTGCGTTTGTTTTTAATAATGAACAAAATCTAAAGTGGCTTAAAATTTTTAAGTCGCTTTTTTATTAAAACTATTGACACCGGATTTCACTTATGGTACTATAAATGTAACATCGCATGTACTATAAATGTAACATTTGATGAATGAATTTTTAATGAAGGTGAAATATGTTTTACGCTGCTGCATTTTTTTATTATATTTTACTTGTGCTTATGTTTTTTGTGGAAGTGCCGAGTTATCTGCCGATCGTTGTGGGAATTTTCGTTTTGGTTTTTATTTTAATCGAGCTTTTAAAAAACAAAAAGCTTAAACACACCGTTTCTTCATTTGTCTTGGCTTCTTTGGTTTCGGGTTTCATTATAATCGCACTCGGAATGCTTCAGTCCGGAATTGTGGGCGTTGATACAACGGAGAATTTGAGTTATACAATATTTAAATTGTATGCGCTTTTGAGTGTATTTGTGAATGAGATTTTTATAGAAAGATTAAAATTAAGAGATGCAAAATAAATTTATTTGAAGGGGTTGTTGATATGGATGTTGTGATTGAAAACAGAATTGCTGAATTTCGAAAAGAGCTCGGACTTTCTCAGCACAAACTCGCTCAAGCGGTGGATTTGAAGCGCAGGTCCATCATGGCTTATGAAGCCGGCACAATCAGCCCGACCCTCGAGACCGCCTACAAGATTTGCAAGGTTCTGGGGAGAGATATAACGGAAGTTTTTATTTTTAAATAAGGAGGATTATTATGGGTTTATTAATGAACACTGCAAACGAAGTCGCCGAAAAGGTCAAGGACAATTTTAATGACGATGAAAATTATCTGTTTGCGCTAAAAAATAACGACGTCAAGACCTGTTTGTTCAAGCCCATTTTAAGCAAATTGTATTACACCATGGACAGTGCGAGGTCTTTTATTTTATATTTCAACGAAAAGGGTATAAATGAAAAGGAGATATCAAATACTTTGAAAGGTAATTTCGAGCTAATGCCATGGAATGAAGTCGGTGAATTTAATGTTGATTTAAAATCAAGAAAAGCTATAATTACATTATTTCACCTCGGCAAGAAGTTGCTTTACGAAGTTCCGTTCTCCGGCGCTATGGCAAATAAGAATAAAAATATGCTCGAAAATTTGCTTGGCAAAAGTTTTAACCGAATCGATTAGGAGGTCTATATGAAAAAATCTATTATAATACTGATTGTTTTTTCGCTGCTTTTTGTATCATGCAAAAACCCGGGCTACGAAAAAACTAACGAAAACAAAGTAGAAGACACGGCGGCAACCGATGAACAAAAAAATGACGTCGCCGAAAATGAAGATAAAAAAGATATGGACGAACAAAAAGATGAAAAAGAGCCGGAAGAGGTTAAAGAAGAAATGAATCCGGAAGGTGATTACAAAATCACGATTGACGGCAATGAGTATGGAACGGTGCACTCACCCGACGGAAGGCTTTTTAATATTGACGAGCTCAACAAAGCATATGTAAAGTTTTGGAAAGAAGGCAAATACAAGGCGGACAAGGCGCTGGACTTCATCACGGACTATACAAAGAAAATCAGCGGCGACGAAATTCTCTACGGGGCATTTCCTGAATCGCAGGATTTTTATATGACTTACAATCAGATTTACAATATTAGTTATTATGCCGTGTTGTCCGGCGAAGATTTTTCGAAAGTTCAATACAAAAAACATTATCCGGGCGAAGCCAAAATTATTGACGGCGCTCTTTACTTTGATATAAATTACCTGAAAAATATTTTCGCATTTAAATACGAGCTCGACCCGATGAAAAAGGAAATTGCAATCGACTCAAACGGCGAATTTAATAATGAATTAAAGACAATCTACAACGACAACTACGACAGCATTGAAGAACTGTTCGAAGTAAATTTTGGAAAATAGTTTTGCACACAAAAAGCTCCCACACCGCGTGAGAGCTTATTTTTTTACATATTTATTTTGTCCAGCCCACTACTCTGTCAACCGGCATCACAAACATCAGCCCGACTCCCGGTTTACTCATGTCGCCGAGTATGTCTTCGACTGCGGCGATTGCGTCATTTAGAACCTCTTCGTCTTTCACAACCGAGAAGACGACTTTGTTGAACGGTCTGTTGTTTTCGAGAACCGTTCTTAAAAAACCGCCGAACATCGGCAAGTTCGATTCGCTGAGTGCCGAGCTATCTTTGCAGCAATGACACCGAATAAAATTACAATACTGATTTTTAAAAATATGTTCAATATACCCCTCATACCACCCAAAATTTATTATCTGAATATAGTATGACAGATAACAGTGAAAAAGTCAATGTGAATGCGCATTCTTTAGCGACTCGTGGCACTCACAGTCAACGTTCACTTTCAAAAAATGGGTATATAATATAAAAGAATAAATTTAAGGAGTTCATTATGATTTTATATTTTTCAGGAACCGAAAACAGCGAATATATTGCGAATAATTTAAGAAAAATTTTGGTGGACGATGCGGTCGACCTCTTTCACTTCATCAAAAATCGTGAAAAACAAACTTTTGAATCTGAAAAACCTTTTGTACTCGTTTGCCCGACATACAGCTGGCGCGTGCCGAGATTTTTGTCGGAGTATTTGCAAAAATGCGAATTTAAGGGAACACGCGACATCTATGTCGTCATGAACTACGGCGACTCGTTCGGAAATGCCATAAAATATATAAAGGCGAACACCGAAAAACTTGGACTCAACTTCAAGGGTCTCTACGGGATAAAAATGCCCGAAAATTATCTGATGCTTTTTGAATTGGATTCCAACGAAACCAATCGAAAAATTGTCGAAGCGGCAAAAGCCGAAATCTTAAAGGCGGGCGAATATATTAAAAGCGGAAAAGAAATTCCTGAAAAACAGGTGAACTTGATTGGAAAAGTTGAGTCCGGTCTAGTGAACAGCTTTTTCTTCAAATTTATCACAAAGGACAAAAAATTTTACTACACCGACAAATGTATCAAGTGCGGCTTTTGCGCGCAAGTGTGTGTATTAAATAACATCTCCTACAAAGACGGTCACCCGGTATGGAACGGCGACTGCACACATTGCTGCGCCTGCATTTCGAAATGTCCGGTAGGGGCGATTGAATATGGGAAGAAGACGGTTGGAAAAGAAAGATACTTACTGTCTAATTTGCAGTAATTTGCGCGCTATTTTGCGATCTGCTTGCAAACTTCAATTATTTGATTGCTCGGAGTGCAAATGAGCACACCTGCGCAATCAAAAACTGAGTTTACGTCGCATCTCATCAAAATATCATCGTAAATTTAGGTTATGGTTGAGTTTGGATGAAATATCTTATGGCTATAGATGTATTGTACGTCTCGCTCCTAAAATCTTTCATCTAACCGTTTCTCATCGAAAATTCCTTGCAAATACGGCGGGGGTTGTAAGATTCTTATTGATTGTTTGGTGTTGTGTACACAGAACGTAACGGCGACCAGTTTTTCCGACGCACGAAACAGAAATCTTTGATTTCGTCATTGGGTGCGGAGAAAACCGTATCGCCGCAAGAGAAAAAAGAAAAATATATCTTATAAAAAGGAGAAAATATGCTTGATAAAAAAGGATTCGACATGTGGGCAGATGAATACGACATCGATGTCGAAATTTCAAACAATGAAAATTCATATCCGTTTGCCGGATACAAAAGTGTTCTTTCGAAAATTCTCGCGATTGTTTCAGAAAAAAATAAACCGACTGTTCTCGACATTGGATTTGGTACCGGAGTTCTCACAAAAAAGCTCTACGAAAATGGCTGCACAATCTACGGTCAAGACTTTTCGGGAACAATGGTTAAAATTGCAAAAGAAAAAATGCCGAATGCTAAACTTTTTGTAGGAGATTTTTCACATGGCTTAAATAAAGAATTGGAAAAAGAACAATACGACTTTATCGTCGCAACCTATTCCCTGCACCATCTCGATGACGATGCAAAAATAAATTTTTTAAATAAGCTCGTTCTGCGATTAAATGACGGCGGCAAAATTATTATCGGCGACGTTATGTTTGAAAATGAAAATGAACTTGAAAAATGCAAAACTGATTTTCACGACTCTTGGGATTACGACGAAATATATTTTATAATTGACAAAATGAAAAGAGCTTTTCCGAGTTTGGAATTTCAAAAAATCTCTTTTTGCTCCGGAGTTATAGTTATAAAAAAGAATTGAAGGAGAAAAGATGTATCTAATAAAAAATGACACAATTGCTCTTGTGCCGTACACGCCGGACGATGCGCCGGATTTTTACAGATGTTGGCAAGACCACGACACTCAAAAAGGCTACAACTACAAATTTGACGACAGCCTTTCGGAGTTTTCTAAAATCGCCATTGAGAGATTTAAATTTTGGGTGACCGTGCGCGACATAAAAACAAATGAAAAAGTCGGTGTGTTAAGACTAAGCCCCGACGAGATTGACCCGGACCTTGCAGTTTGGATTTTTCCTGAGTATAGAAATATGGGCTACGGCAAAAACGGAATGCTCCTTGCCCTTGAGTACATTTTCGAAAATTATGCATTTGAGGCAATCACCGCAGGATGTTTTGAGCGCAATAAATATAGCCAAAAAATATTGGAGCAAATCGGATATAGACACGAAGCTAATTCCGACACAATCGAAACAGACTCTTTCACGGGAGAGAAAATAAAAATGCTAATGTATAGAATAACAAAGGAAGATTTTTTGAAAGTGGAGAGATAATTGTTTGGAAAGCAAAGAGACGAGTGTGGAAACGCCCGTCTTTTTATTTGCGGTGGGGGTTGGGCGAGATATTTTATGTACACAGCGTTGTTTATATTGATACATATTCCCTACACAAAATTAGGCGGGGGGGTTCGAAGAACCGTCCCGCTCCGTCTCATTCATTAAAATATCCCCTTCTAAAACGCCTTAAATAAAAATTTCAAGGCAATGTAAATTCCGTGTAAAATTTCCCGGCTTTTCGATGATTGCAATGGATTAGCGGGTAAATTTATATTAGAGAATTATGGAAAGGAAACGTCAGCTATTTGAGAAAGAAGTATAGAGAAAGGTTTTTGGACCCGGAAGTTTCAAAAAAAATTGAAGTGCTGGAAAACGCTCCCGATAGCAAGAGCCGGCTCGAGCGAGTGCGAACAAGTTTGAAGAGCAAGGTGACGGAGCCGTTTTGCATCGGAGCCATCGGAGTATTTATTTCAATTGTTGCATTTTTATTTTTCAAGGAATATGCCATAATACCGATTTTTTTCATATGGCAGTTCTGCTCGAAGTATATAAAGAAAAGCAGAACAGATATCGCCGATTTGTATGTGGAGCATTTTTTGAAACCGGTCTTAACGAAAATTCTTCCCGACACCGAGGTGGACTATTTCGGCAGAATAGATTTGAAAATTCTGAGCAATTTGGTGCGTGACTCCGAAAAATATTATTCGAATTGTCACATAATATTCGGCGATGATTATCGAACGGAGTTTTGCAATCTTGAGTCTTACCACTACACAACCGACAAAGACGACCACGAAGTCCGGCACACCAATTTCACGGGGTAGGTTCTATGCGCAAAGTTCGAGACAAATATAAGCGGCCACATCAGAGTTGTTCCGGTTTATAAAAAAGGAATTTTCGGCAAAAATCACTGGCCCTACGGCAACAAAAGAAAAGACGAAAACGAAATTCAGACGGAGTCGATTGAGTTCAACAATTCCTATTCAATCTTTTCGACCGACGATTTTTATACGCGGTTGATTCTCGATGCAAATATCATAGAGCTTTTAAATAATATGAAGAAAAATATGGATGTTGCGATTTATATGAACGAAAAATATATTACAGTTGCATTTGAATCGAAGCATTTTCTGTTTGCGGCTCCGCACACAAAAGATTTTGTCGACAATCTTTCACTCGCCGGAGAGTATGAAAAAGTGCGGACGAAACTCGCAGATTTTTATGCATTGATAGATATTATCGGAGAAAAATTCTAAAGGAGATTATATGGAAAATTTATTTATTTATATTTTACTGCCGCTGATTGCAATTGTTTTGATTTGGTATATCAGCGCATCGAACAGACTGAAAAGATACAGAGTCGTCATTGATGAATCGAAGAGAAATGTGGACATCGCACTCACAAAAAGATACGACACGATTTCCGAAATGATAAAGGTTGCAAAGTCATATGCAAAGCACGAAGCGGAAACTTTCGCAAATATTATTAAACTAAGACAATCCGGAAGCATCTCGGAGTCGAATCAAGCAATTAAGAACCAAAACGAAGCCATCGAGAGAATTTACGCTTTGGCGGAGTCCTATCCGGAGCTCAAATCTTCAGAGCAATTTTTGAATCTCCAGGATCAAATCGACGACGAAAATGAACAGCTCGCCGCAGCAAAGAGAATTGTAAACAACAACATCAGCATCTTTAATCAGCAGGTTGTTTCATTCCCGACGTCAATCATTGCGAAGTCAAACGGAATGACGGAAATGGATTTTCTTGTTGAAGACGATGTCGCAGGAAAAAAATTGATTGAGCATTTTGATTATGATGTTTAATAGAATCTGAATTGTCACGCCGAACGCGTAAAAAGTTGAATTGCCGCAGATAGAGATAATGAATGGAACAAATTTTTGAAAACACGCATTGCGAAAATTGGTTTGGGGGGTTTTTGTTACTGTATTTTATTAGCTCAGCGTTGTTGGTGATGATACTATTCCATATACACAAAATTGGGCGGGAGGACATCGTTGTTCCTTACGTCACAACGTATGCCGTCCCGCTACAACGCGTATAGATGCATATACAATCGTATCAACTTGCACACGCCACCCGTAACGGCGACCAGTTTTTTTATCCATCGAACAGAAATCTTTGATTTCGTCGTGAGATGAGATAAAAAGGTGTATCGCCGCCAAGATGGATAATGAATGGAGAAAATTTTTGAAAACACAAAATGATGTTTGATGTAAAAATTTGTTTGGAGTTTTGGATTCTATATTTTTTTGACACAGCGTTGTTGGTGATGATACATATTCCATATACACAAAATTGGGCGGGAGGACACACAGTGCCGTCCCGCTACGTCGCGTACATTAACAAATACAATTAATAATTTCTCCCAAATATTTTTCGCACTCCCCCACCTTCACTCATTTATGTTATAATATTAATAAGAGGTGATTTTATGAAGTGGAGAGAGATTCCGAAAGTCGATGCGCATGCGCATTTGGTGACAGACGAGTTCAGAGAGTATTTCGAAGGTGACCCGGGATGCGAGTGGACTTATTCAAAAAAGGAATATTTTATTGAGATTGCGAAAAAATATAATGTGAAGAAGTTTATTTTGCAACCGACGAATGATCCGTTCATGTATCAGGAGACAACAAAGAACAACAATTGGCTCGGCGATGTCGTAAAAAATTCGGACGGACTTTTTCTCGCATTTGCCGATGTTCAAAATGTCGGGGCTTATATGCTCGACGTTGCGGTCGAACAGCTCGAGGATGCAATAAAAAAAGACGGTCTTTCGGGACTTAAAATTCACCCGAACAACCTCAATATTCCGTTTGACGATCTCAGAATGGTTCCTATCCTTCGAAAGGCGGCGGCTCTTGAAATTCCCGTCATGGTGCATTCAAATCCGACGATGGTCGGTTTTCACGACGACTGCGCCCCGGACAGAATCAATAAAATGATTCAAGTTTTTCCGGACGTCACTTTTATCACGTCGCATCTCGGCGGTATGAAGTGGCAGGATGCGCTAAGCGGGACTACTTTTGCGGACATTTCATATATTCTCCCTAAGCTCTACGAGATTTACGGTGCCGGTATGACGGAGCGTATTCTTAAAAATTTTGGTGCCGACAGGCTCATTTTCGGAACGGATTTCCCGCAAGTTTACAAGACAAAAGCTGAAGACGTCTACAACAGATACTGTGATATTTTGGACGAGATGAATTTCAGTGCTGACGAGATGGAAAAAATCGCATACAAAAATATTTGTGAAATTCTTGATATTGAAATTTAAAATGAAAGGAAATAAATAGATGAATATAAATTATAAAGATATTTTGATTCGAAATGCTATCGAATCCGATGCAAAACAACTCGAAACGTGGTGGAACGACGGAAGTGTTATGGCACATGCAGGTTTTCCCGACGGTGTTCACACAAATGCTGAGAGAATCCGAAAGCAAATCGAAAATTATACGGACAAAAAACGAACACTCATTATCGAGTACAAGGATATTCCGATCGGCGAGATGAATTACGAGATGTCGGACGATAAAAAATGCGAAATCGGAATAAAAATTTGCGAAAGCGATTATCAGGAGCGTGGCATAGGGCAAGTTGTTTTGAGCCTTTTTATCGAGGAGCTTTTCAGTATGGGCGCAAATCTTATTTTTCTCACAACGAATCTCAAAAACGAACGTGCGCAACATGTATACGAAAAACTTGGGTTTAAAGTAAGAGAAATCCAATATGATTCGTGGAAGGACCAAAGGGGCGAGCTGCAATCCACAGTCTTCTACGATTTAGAAAGAGAAAATTTTACTAGTTACAAATAGTCTTGGAGGTTTTATGGATTTTTTAGAAGATATGTCGAAGATCATTATACCGCTTGTGCTCATCGCGGGTGCGGCTTATGTTGCGATTAGCTCCGCAAAAAAACACGACGAAAAGCATGAAAAAGACGACGATAACTATATGTCGGAGGGTATGTCAATCGGTATGTGCTTGGGTGCAGCTCTTGGCTCTGTTGTCGCAGATGAAATGGCGGTCGGCATAGGTATTGGAATGATGTTTGGAATGGTTTTTGGAATGAATATTAAAAAACCGAAAAGAAAATAGTTTTATAGAAATCTTTGTATGAATCAGAGCGGTTTATTCAAAGATTTTTTTTAATCTATTCGTAGATTCTCTAAATATTTCAAAAACTTAATATCTTCTCTTTCAATACGTTTATATAACCGAAATGTTTATTTTTTCAAAAATTTTTCCAATACATATTGACGATATTACGAAGCGTAAAATTGTCAAAAACATTTTTATTTATTAATTCTTTTAGATTTTTGTAAATTTTCATAAATTTATGAATAATTTTCGCAGTAATATGGTATAATGAATAATGTAATGATAAAATTTTAATTTTTATCAATTTAAAGGAGGATTTTATGAAGACAAGAAAAACCACAATTTTATTGGCAGTCTTTATGGTTCTCGGTCTAATTTTGAACGCAGGTGCAATACTCGCTCAAAATGATTTACCGGACGCCATAATAGACACGACGGACGTTCCGACGAACGCAAAAGAAGTTGTATTTTTAATTGACAGGAGTATGTACAGCAAAACTCTCGCAGATGTTAAAAATCAAGTGACCGCCCTTTCGAGCGAACTCATTAAATCGGGTGACGTTTCAATCACGCTCATTACATTTAACGGCAATGCAAACACTCTCGCAAAGAAGACGAATGATGTGGAAAAAATTGAAAATGCTTTCAGATATATCACACCGTTCGGCTTTTCAAACCCTACTTTAGCACTAGAAATCGCAAATAGTATTGAATTTGCCGAAACGAAGGACATAGTTCTTTTCACAAGCATTTATCCGAACATCGGCTCAGTCACAAATGACGGTCCGTATGCGCTAAAGGACCATTTCTATTTTAGAAATGGAAACAGCTACAAAAAAGCTTTCAACAGTCTCGCAGAAAACACGAGACTTATCACGGTTTCAAATTTATCCGCTCTAAAAAATAGGGATTACGGATTTGCAAAAAGAGTTTTCGAAGAAAATTCGGACAGATATTTTGAATCCGAAAAGATGAACGAAATCGAACTCGTAGATTCAATGAAGGAGTTTATTTTAGGCGACGAAGTTCACGAAATAAATACCGACAAAAAACCTATAGTTTTTGTGCCGGGAATTGCAGGCTCCGAGCTTTTTAACATCGAGCCGGGTTTCGTGAGCGACACCGAAAAAGCGACTGGCATGCTTGGAAGACACAACGAAAAGAATATGAAGTTGATTTATCCGCCGATCGGATATGATCCGAAAAAAGTCACGGAAGATTTGAGCCTTGACACAAACGACACTCTCTATGCGCTGCAACAGGGCGATTTGAGAAATGTGCCTTTAATCGAAAGACACACCGGACCATTCTCGCAATACACTCCGCTTCTTGGAAATCTTATGAAGAATTTCCCGGACAGACCGGTTTATCTCTTCTCATATGACTGGAGAAAATCGAATGTAGAATCCGCTGAAAAGCTCGGCAATTTCTTAGATGAGATTACGGACGGCGGAAAAGTTCAAGTTGATATAATCGCTCACAGCATGGGCGGCATAATCTCCGCTCTTTATTTGAAGGACAACGACGAAAGAGTCGACAAATATCTCTCGTTCGGCACTCCTTATGAAGGCGCGCCGACAACGCACCATTATGTTGCAAACTCAATTCTTGTAAATGAATTTGTTGACGGTGCAATAAAAGCCTTCACCGGATTCGACCCGAAGGTTGTTTCGAGCTTTACGTCAATGGTTGAGCTCTTCCCTGCAAAGAAAATGCTCGAAAAATATCATATGCAATATGTTGGACTCGATGAAAAAAATCAAAAGGAATTTCTCCGTGCAATCAGAGGAAAGAATAAGACTTATGAAGAATTGGTTCAATATTTGAGCGAAAACAATATCAGCAAATCTTTGGATCTTGAAACCGAAGACCTCGCATTGACACGTGCCGCAAAGGGCGACAGATACCAAAAATTCCTGGACGTCGTTTCGATGTTTAGAGAAAACGGCGAAAGAGACGGCAACGTCATGCTTATGTACCGTCCAAACTCGATGTTCTTTGCCGGAAACAACCGCCCGACAGTCGTCTCCGGATATTTCATGGGCGAAGAGGGCGAATCGATGGAAAGAGTTGAAAATATTATGACTCCTGAAGGTGACGGCGTTGTTCCGCTCTACTCCGCAATGATGGGTATGACATTCGACGAAATGCCTCCGGAAATAAGGGAGAAATTCAGAGTTGTGAACGGCGACCACATGGGCATGCTCTCCGATCGCCACAATTTTGAAATGATGTGCGACTTCTTGAACGGAAGAGAAGTCAGATAGTTTTTAAAACACTCGATCTTATGATTGGGTGTTTTTTTTGTGCGAGAATATCTATTGGCAAAAAACTCACAGATATTTTTATGAATTTATAGAAAGCGTTTAAAAGCATTTATTAAATTATATTTTCCATCAAAAAAATTTCAGCGCTTTTTATAATGAAAATCAATTCCAATTGAGTCGATTTAATTTGATAAATCGATTTTGAAATTTAAGAATTTAAATTTACGCTACGACAAATATATTAATAAACTGTAATTTTTTATAAAATATTACTATAAATGCCTGCAAAACAAATAATTATTAAAAATTCTCTGCATATTTCTACAATTAATCAATTTTCTCATTCGGCTGACAGTTGATACTTCATCATTATAAATTGTAAAAAAAATATTTATTTACCAATAATTTTTTATTTTTCTTTATTTTTTTTATTTTTATATCCCATTTTAATGTAAAATATGATATAATATAATTGCTAACGAAAAAGATTATTAATTTAATCTTAATTTAAGGAGGATTTTATGAAGACAAGACAAACATCAATTATGTTGGCGCTCTTTATGGTTCTCGGACTCATTTTTAACACAGGAGCAATCTTTGCTCAAAATGATTTACCGGACGCTGTAAGAGACACAACAAATGTTCCAACGGACGACACAATCGTTCCGGACCCGATTCCGGAAGACAACAGCGCAAAAGAAGTTGTATTTTTAGTTGACAGAAGCATGTACACAAGCCAAAATGCTCTCGATGAAATTAAAAATCAAGTGGTTACACTCTCCAACGAACTCATCGAAACTGGAGACATCTCAATCACACTTATTGCTTTTAACGGCAATTCAACAACTTATGCAAGAAAATCAAAGGATTTGAAAAGAATTGAAAATGCATTCAGATATATCAGACCTTTCGGTTTTTCAAACCCGACAGCAGCACTCGAAATAGCAAACGGACTTGGATTTGCAGATAAAAAAGACATCGTTCTTTTCACAAGCACATATCCGAACATCGGACCTATCACAAAAAATGGACCTTACACACAAAGAGACCACTTCTATTTCAGAAATGCAAACAGCTACAAAAATGTTACCGACAATCTCGCAGAAAATACAAGACTTGTCTCAGTCACAGATTTCTCAAAAATGAGAAATAGAGATTACGCTTTCTCAAAGAGACTTTTTGAAGAAAACTCAGACAAATATTTTGCAGCAAACAAAATGAACAGCGAAGAACTAATCGGTTCTTTAAAAGATTATATTTTAGGCGATGAAATTCACGAAAGAAACACAGGCAAAAAGCCTATCATTTTCATTCCGGGCATAGCAGGTTCCGAACTCTTCAACATCGACGACAGCCTTGTAACTCCTGAAGAAAGAGCTACAGGAATGATTTCAGGTGACAAAGAAAAATCTGCAAAGAGAATTTGGGTTCCGCTTGGATACGACGCATCAAAAGCAAATGAAGATTTAAATTTAGACTCGAACCCGAATCTCTACGGCCTTCAACAAGGCGACCTCAGAAAAGTTCCTGTGTTTGAAAGACACACCGGACCTGTTGCAATGTACGCTTCACTTTTCGGACAACTTATGAACAATTTCCCGGACAGACCGGTTTATCTCTTCTCATATGACTGGAGAAAATCAAATGTTGAAACAGCGGAAAAATTGGACGCTTTCATTGACGAAATTACAGACGGCGGAAAAGTTAAAGTTGACCTCATCGCACACAGCATGGGTGGAATCGTTTCAGCACACTATTTAAAAAATCACGACGAAAAAGTTGACAAATATCTCTCATTCGGCGCACCATATGAAGGAGCTCCTTCTGCATTCAACACACTATCAAGTAGAAGTCTTGTTGGCGGATTCCTTGATGTTATAATTGAAAAACTTGTCGGTATCAAACCTGACATTGCAACAAGCTTCACTTCTATGGTTGAACTTCTTCCTACACAAAGAATGATTGAAAAATATCCTTATCAATTCGTTTCTACGGGAAATTTGAATAGTTTCAACAATATTTTGAACAACTCATACAGAAATTACGACGAAATTTTAAAAGCTGCTGATAAAGCAAATGTGGCTTACTCAGCAGATTTAGCAACCGTTGACATGGCAATGAGCAATGTATCGGAATATGGCAGATATAATCAATTCATTGATAATTCTGCATTGTACAGAATTAACGGCGAAAGAGACGGCGAAGTTATTCTTATGCACCGTCCGAACTCAATGTTCTTTGTAGGAAACAATCACCCTACAGTTGTTTCAGGATATTTCCCTGGAAAACCAGACATGTTGAGTACAGTTTACGCAATCAGCACTCCGGAAGGAGACGGAATGGTTCCGCTCTACTCTGCAACAATGGGTATGACATTCGAAGAAATGACACCGGAAGTAAGAGCTAAGTTTAAAGAAGTTAACGGCGACCACCTCGGAATGCTTTTGGATTTAGGAAACTTAAGAGCAATGTGCGACTTCTTGAACGGAAGATAAACAAAATAGCATTTAAACACTCAATCGGTTGCGGTTGAGTGTTTTTTTGATTTTTATAAAAATTATAGTATAATGGAATTGTTATAGAATACGAATTTAAGCGAAAATAGCGGGTTTTTAAAAAAAATTGCTTGACCGATTTTTGATTTTCGGCGAAGTAAAATTCGCTTTCGAAAAGCGAGTGAGCTTTTTTCAAACATCACACGAAAGTTTTCGAAACATTCCCGAGAAGCATTCGATAATTTTTCGAAAAAGCGCATGAATTCGAAGAGATATTGGAGGAAAATATGAAGAAATTTTTATATATTATTGCCGCAGTTTTAGCTTTTACATCGTTATACGGTTGCGGAAATAATTCGTCAAGTGAAACCGAAAAGGCAAAGGAAACGGTCGACAGTTTTTTCGCCGCTCTAAAGGACGCAGATTTTAAAACAGCTGCCGACTATGTCTCGAGTGAAGAACAGGAGCAAATGCGAAACACAGAATGGCACGACGATTTCGAAAGGGAGTTTATGGAAACATATCTTTCGAAAATTTCATCGAAATATATTTCGGGAGAAATCGAAAAAGACAAAACCGAAGGCTCCCTTATGTACGAGTTTAAATCGATGAATATGGGCGAATATGTAAGCAAAGTCGGGCTAAATAACCCCATGCTCGAAGGGGGTGCCCCAAAAATCAAAGACGTCGATGTCGACGGGATTAATATGGTCGAACTCGAAAAAAGTGTCTTCTTTAAAAAAGAGGGTGACAAATGGCTCATCGCAAATGTGAATGACGTGATGAACGCAATCATGGAATTTAATGAGTAAAACCTAAAAAAGCTGACTTCCGAAATGGAAATCAGCTTTATTTTATTCCTCAAGATTTTCTCGTAGCTCTTTTAAAATCTCCTTCCAATCGGAAGTATTTTTTTCGACAGCGAGATTCTTTCTTCTGTGCATCTTCTTTTCGAGCTTGTAGCTGTCCTTCAATCGATTCAAAAACTCCCTCGAGCCCATTCTTTCAATTTGGTTCATAAGAACAAGTGTTTGCTCAGCGAAGTCGCTTGTGACAACCGTAAGATTGAACCGCTCCGAAAGTGAAAACGAGAGCGATTCGATTCTCGAATCCGCAGTTTCATTCTCCCTCGTAAAGACAATTCCCAAATTGTCGCGCATAAACTCGTCGCCGCGATTGTCTTTCACAAAATGTCCGTCGTAGATGACGACGATTTGTTTTTTTACATAAAGTGAGTAACCCGACAGCAGGCTTTCAAGCCGAAGTCTTGCTTCCTCGAGGCTCGTCTCCGAAAGCTCTTTCAGCGTTTTGTCCGCAAAGAGAAGATTGTACCCGTCAACCAGGATGAGGTCGCTATACTCCGAATGCCTTAAAATATTCATAGAGCATAATCGAACCCGCAATGCCGGCGTTAAGTGAGCCGACACTTGAATTTTTTGACATTGGAATTGTGTGCACTTTGTCGCATTCTTTCAAAACGCCCGGTCGGATTCCCTTGTGTTCGTTGCCGACGACAATTATGACCGGCGGTGAAACAAAATTTTCCATCGGCTCCCCTTCCATGTGGCAACCGATGACGAAGTAACCTTTGCTCTTCGCATCTTTGAGCGCTCTCGAAAGATTTGTGACTTTTATTATGTCGACGTCCGCGATGCCGCCTTGCGAAGTTTTTATGACCGCCGGCGTCACATCCGCCGCTCTGTCCTTCGGAATTATAATTTTCGAAACGCCGAACACGCTCGCACTTCTTATGATTGAGCCGAGATTGTTCACGTCTTCAATCGAGTCGAGCGCAACCACGACTTCCCTTTCCTCTTGCGGCAGCTTAAACATTTCGTCGAGTTCCATATATTTAAACTCCGGAATCACGAGCGCAACCCCTTGGTGTGAGCGCTTAAATTTGTTGAAGAAATTTCTGTCTTCGCTTATTTTTATATTCTTTTTTTCGGCAAGTTCAATGATATCTTTTATCCGTTCATTGTTTCTGTCCATGACAACGAGGCGAATTTTTTCGATTCTGTCGTCCTCAAGCGCAACATATACGCCTTGTCTACCGATTATTTCCATACTTATTCTCCTTTATCTTCTCGAAAAGTCCGGCTATTCTCTCTTTCTCGCCGCTCAGATAGAGCGCTCCGAAAAGCGCCTCAAAACCGGTTGCAAGAGTGTAAACCTGTGGCTTTGTATGTTTCGGTGCGCGCAGTCTTTTGTTTCTCGCACGCTTCACGATTGTCTGTTCACGCTCATCCAAGTCTTCCCAGATTACGTCCAAATCTTCGCATTGGCTGTTTGCGGAAACAAAGTGCACCGCCTCTTTGTGGAGCTCATTCACGCGCGTGTTTTTTGTGGAAATCATTTCCCGAACCAAAAGCTCATACACGGCGTCGCCCAAAAATGCGAGATTTAAAACGTCCATTTGATAGACTTCGTCGGTTATCATTTCTTCTCCACCTCTGTGCCGTTCGGCGTGTCCTTGACGATATAGCCCATTTCCGTCAAACGGTCTCTGATTTCGTCGGAGAGTTTATAGTCCTTGTTTTTTCTCGCTTCATCCCTTTGTCTCATAAGTTCTTTCACTTCGGAGTCGAGTCCCGTTTCTTCGTCGTCTTGCAAAACTCCGAGCACCTCTGTAAATTCTCCGAAAAGTTTCAAAGCTTCTTCAATCGAGCCCTTTGTGGAATTTTCATCGATTGCGGAGTTTGCAAATTTCGAAAGTGCGAACATATCCGAAAAAGCGTCCGGCGTGTTCAAGTCGTCACTCATATGCGCCTTAAATGACTCTCTTATTTCTCCGATTTTTTTCGAAATCTCTTCCGTTGCCGGTTTATCTTCCGCAGTTTCCAAAAGTTCCGCGAGCCTTTTTTTCGAATTTTTTAGTCGCCTCAAAGATGTCTTTGCCGCTTCAATCGCTTCGGCATTAAAGTTTAAAGGTTTTCTGTAGTGTGCATTCAAAATGAAGAATCTCAGAACTTCGCCGGATTCTTTTTCGAGAAAATCCTTTGCGTACAGAAAATTGCCGAGACTTTTACTCATTTTCACATTTTCTATATTGATCATGCCGTTGTGCAGCCAATAGTGTGCGAGCGGTTTATCCATCAGCGCTTCGGATTGCGCAATTTCGTTTTCGTGGTGCGGGAATTTTAAATCTTCGCCGCCGCAGTGGATGTCAATCGTGCCGCCGAAAATCGACTTAATCATTGTCGAGCATTCGATATGCCAGCCCGGACGTCCTTCGCTCCACGGCGAATCCCAATAAACTTCGCCTTCCTTTTTCTTTTTCCAGAGTGTAAAGTCGAGAGGGTCTTCTTTAATTTCATTTTTTTCAATTCGTGCGCCCACTTCGAGGTCTTCGATATTTCTGTTTGAAAGTTTGCCGTAGTCTTTAAGTTTTCTCACTCTGAAATAAACGTCACCGTTTGATTCATATGCAAAATCCTTCTTAATAAGCCCGTCAATGAACTCAATAATGTCGTCCATATGCTCGGTGCAAGTCGGATGAATAATAGGATAATCATAGACGTGAAGCGCCTTCAAATCGTCCTCTACACTTTCTATATATCTCTTTGAAATCACGTCGATTGTCGTGTTTTCTTCGTTCGCCTTGTTTATAATTTTGTCGTCAACGTCTGTGAAATTTGAAACATATTTCACGTCGTAGCCGAGATAGATGAAAAATCTTCTCAAAACATCAAATACAACTTGCGGTCTCACATTTCCGACGTGCATGTCGTTGTAGACTGTCGGTCCGCATGCATAGATTGAAACTTTTCCTTCCTCAATCGGGCGGAACTCCTCTTTTTTATTTGTCAAACTATTATATAATTTCATAAAAATCCTTTCCTATACAAAAGGCGGCATAGACTTTTCGTCTATTCGCCGCCATAATTAACCGATAATGCTTTGCGCTAAAATGAAGTAAACTATTAGTGATGTGGCATCGGCAATTGTCGTGATTAAAGGCGAAGCCATAATCGCCGGGTCGAGTTTCAGTTTGTGTGCGGCAATCGGCAGAGTACCACCGACAACCTTTGCCGTCATAACCGCAAAAATAAGCGTTATGCTTACTGTGAGCGCGATATTGTTCGGCATTTTATCAAAATAAATAATTTTAAAATAGCTGATTATTGAAAGAACGATACCGACAACCATTGAAATTCTAAATTCCTTCCACATGACTTTGTACCAGTCTTTCGGCTTTATGTCGCCCGTTGCAAGTCCGCGAATGACAAGTGTACTACTTTGGCTTCCGCTGTTACCGCCCGTGTCCATGAGCATCGGGATGAATGTGGAAAGCCCCGCAACGCTGTAAAGATATGATTCATAGCCTGCAATAATTCTTTGTGTGATGGTGCTTGAAATCATGAGAACCATAAGCCACATAATTCTGTGCTTTGCAAGACTCAAAACGCTTGTTTCCAAGTACTCGTCTTCCGAAGGCGTGATAGCGGCCATGACTTGGAAGTCTTCGTTTGTTTCCGCTTCAATGATGTCGATAATATCGTCATATGTGATAATTCCAACTATACGCTTTTCGTTGTCTACGACCGGAATCGCTTCGAATCCGTATTTTCTAAAAATATTTGCGACGTCTTCCTGGTCGTCGTGGGTGTGCACATACACAACTTCGGAGCGCATGAGCTCACTGATTTTTGTTTCAGCAGGTGCAACAATCAGTTCCCTCAAAGACAAAATCCCGATGAGTCTTCTGTAGTCGTCGGTAACATAAAGTGTATAAATAGTTTCTTTATCAATACCTTCGCGTTTAATCTTTCGGAAACTCTCTTCGATTGTCATTTCCTTTTTGAGGGAAACATATTCAATAGTCATAAGAGAGCCGGCTGAATTTTCCGGGTATTTTAAAAACTGATTAATCAAATTTCTTTCTTCAGGAGCGGAGTACTTTAAAAGAGAATTTACCACATTTGACGGCATTTCCTCCAACATATCGACCTTATCGTCGAAATAAAGTTCGTCCATAATCGCCTTTATTTCGGCATCCGTTGAAGAGCGAATAATCGCCTGTTGCTGCTCGCTGTCAAAATTTGCGAAAACATCCGCCGCAATGTCCTTCGGAAGCATTCTAAAGACCACCGTACCGGTCGTCGGATCCAGTTCGTCAATCAAAAACGCAACGTCGACTTCATTTAAATTTTCAATCAATGCCTTTGCTTCTTTGAGCTGTTTATTTTTTATTAATTCTTTGAACTTTTCTTCAAGTTCTTCAAGCTCAAGAAGTCTTTTATCTGCGTAATCCATCTCTATCCCTCCTTCTCAGATATACAGTAATTATAACATATGGAGCCTTTCTATTCAAGATAGAAATGTTACAAAACACACAAAATTGCGGTTAAAAAAATATTATTAAATTTTTGCAATAAAAAAAGCCGAGTCCTTCGGCTTAATTAAAATTTTTATTCCAAATCGTCTTCGTCTGCTTTTGCAAAAAGCGTGTCGTCAATTTCCTTTTTAAAAACATCCACATGTGTTTTTTCTTCGCTCATTTTTTTCTTGTGATATTCAAGTTCGATTCTCTTTCTTTGTTTCAAATAAGAGATTGCAATAATTACTAAAACTATAAGCGCAACAAAAAGGCACACTTTTAAAATTAAGTCCGCAATTTGAACACCTAACAAAAATCTTTGAAGTGATGCTGCTCTTTCCATATTTCTCCTCCTTTCAACTACTTTCTATTTACCCGACTTGTCGCCGTATAAAACATCCCACTCATCTCGAAGTATCGAATACAGATTCATCGTCGCATATTCACCCTTTATATAGAGATAGTCCCTGAGAGTCCCCTCTTTTTTCATTCCGATATGCTCCATAACTTTACCGGACGCGGGGTTCTTTAAGTCGTGCTTCGCCTGAACTCTGTGTACGCCGTAATTTGTAAAAAGATGCCCGACAACTCCTATCGCCGCTTCGGTCATAATGCCCTTGCTCCAATATTCACGCGAAAGTGCATATCCGATTTCCGCTTTTAGAGCTTTGCCTTTCCCGAAAATTATGGCGTCGATTGTGCCGATCATTTTTTTGTTTTCCTTTAAAACAATTGCAAATGTAGGATAATTGTCCTCTCGGTCAACCATAGTTTTTAGAATTGCAAGAGTGTCCTCGATTTTTTCGTGCGCATCCCATCCCAGAAATCTCGTCATTTCCGGGTCTTTTGCATATTCGAACATATCCTTTGCGTCAAACATAGAAATCGGTCTTATTATTAGTCTTTCAGTTTCAATTTTTATATTATCCATAAATATTCTCCCTAAATCTTGCGAATTTCAGCGCGTGTTTTAAAACTCGGAATTCCGCTTCGTGAAATGGAATAATGTCGCCGTCGAAATTTCCGATGAGTTCACCTTCAAG
The DNA here is from genome assembly GCA_900540185.1 of uncultured Eubacteriales bacterium. GTDB lineage: Bacteria > Bacillota > Clostridia > Tissierellales > Peptoniphilaceae > Ezakiella. Next base: position 28,145 of record UQFH01000007.1, on the reverse strand, counting down.
CGAGCGTATTTTTCCCCTCGTCACCTCGAACATGTGAACCTTTTTTAGAGAAGTGTGTTTTCCCTTTTTATATTTGCTGATTAAAGACACGAGTTCGATGACGCTCATTTTGTCGACGAGCATGAGATTTAAAATGCCGTCCGAAACTTCCGCATGTGGCGCAGGATTAAAGCCGCCGCCGTAATATTTTCCGTTCGCAATATTGCCAAGAATATAATCGCCTTTTCCCTTTTTAATTTCTCCCGAAACAGTTTCGACTTCGTATTCGATTTTCGAGGAAATTTTTCCGAAAACAGTTTTAAGCGCAGCAAAAAGATACGAGCTCTCCATAATTTTCGGATATTCTTTTTGAATTTTTTTCGCTTCGACAAGAAGATCCGCGTCAAACCCGAAAGACCAAACGTTGAGACAGATGTCCCCGCCGATTTCAATCAAATCGAGCACGTCCGGCTCCAAATTGTGAATGTTTTTTAAAAGCTTAATCTTGTCGACCTCGCCCGAAACGCTTCTGTTAAAATCGTTTCCCGTTCCGCAGGGAAGAAACGAAAAATAGCTGTCGGTGCCGTAAACGCCTTTTGCAACTTCACGAAGTGTGCCGTCGCCGCCGCACGCAACTATGACTGCTCCCGGATTTTTTTGCCCGAACTCACGTGCAAGCTCCGTCGTGTGGTTTTTGTATTCGGTTTTTACAATCTCGACGTCAAGATTCGGATTCACATACTCTCTTATCTCCTCCGCAGTCGGCAGATTTCTTCCTCCCGCCGCCTCTTTCGAAAGTATGAACAGAAATTTTTTAAAACTCATCTCTAATCTTCCTTATAACCGTCTTCATATCTTCGGGCATTTCCGAAAATATGTCAATCTTTTTTCCATTTAAATCAAAAGTCCGCAGTCTGTAGCTGTGGAGCGCCTGCCTTGAAATCAAAGTTCTGTCGCCGCCGTAAAGCTCGTCTCCCAATAGCACTTTTTCCATCGTCCCCAAGTGCACACGAATTTGGTGCGTCCTTCCCGTTTTTATTTCCGCTTTCAAAATTTCGTAGCCGTTTTTAAAATAGAGCGGCGTGAAAATCGTCTTTGCGTCGAGCCCTTCCTCATTTTCTCCGACCGCTTTTCGCTTTATGCCGATTTCGTCGCGACCGATTCTCGTCGTGACCGTCGTTTTTTTCGTAAGCGGCGCATCGGATTTCGCAATCATAATATACTCTTTTTTTATCTTTCCCGCTTCGTGCAGTTTTTGATAATAGCCTTGCGCAATGTCGTGTTTTGCAATCATAATTATGCCCGACGTGTCCATGTCGAGTCGATTTATGAATCTGACCGGCTCGAAAATTTCCCTCTCGTTAAAAAGCGTCGAAACCATGTCCTTCAAATTCACCCCGAAGTGATTTCTCGATTCGTGCGTAAGAATCCCCGCCGGTTTATTCAAAAGAAAAATCATATCGTCTTCGTAAAGCACTTCCGGCGCTTCGGCGGGAAGACCGATCGGCGTGTAGCTCCCCGGAATTCTGAAACTGATTTTGCTCCCCTTCTTCACGGGGTCAATGTGCTTCACCCACTTGCCGTCAACTCGAATGAGGTCGCGGTAATAGTAGCGTTTAAAAGTTCTGTGTGAAATATAAAGGCGCTTCAAAGCATCATTGAGCTTCTTAGCGTCTTCACTTGCCTCTATTTCAATGAATTGTTCGTATTTATTCATCGACTTTGTCTCCAACATATTTCCCCGCTTTTAAAATCGAAAGCGTTCTGTCCTTCGATTCCGCAAGTTTCGCCTTGTCAGCTTCATTTATTCCGCCCAAGCTGCCGCTTAGTCCCTCATAAACCGGAACGATTTCATATTTAAGCGGAGTTTTCGTGCGCTTAACCCAGGTCGGATGATAAAAAACGTCGGCGGCATAAATTCTTTTGTCGTCGTACGGCTTTATATTCATTTCAAGAATCACGCCGTCCTCGCCATATGGTTGGTCCATATATTCGCGCCTTTGGTTCGAAAGGAAATTGCCGAGACTGAAAATATAATACATTCTATGTCCGTCTTTTTCGATAAAACCGTCCGGCTCAATCACGTGCGGATGACTTCCGAGCACAATGTCGACTCCGTTTTCCGCAAAAAAATTCAGCCACTTCTCCTGCATCTTGTCGTTGCCGTTTATTATATATTCCGTGCCCCAATGCACCATGACGATAATGCCGTTCGCATTTTCCTTCGCATAATTTATATCACGAAGCACTTTTTCTTCGTCGAGCACATTTATGAGATTTGTTTCGCCTTCGAGCCAACCGTCAAGGCCGTTTAAGCCGTATGTGTAATTTAAAAATGCAATCTTTCGACCCTCGACTTCAAGTATGACCGGGTCATTTTTTTCGTCCGAAAAATATGTTCCAAGCGGTGTGATTTCGTTTTCCAAAACCGCCTCTTTTGTTCGCCTTATGCCGTCTTTTTTTCCGTCGAGTGAGTGGTTGTTCGCAAGTGCCAAAATGTCAAAACCGACGTCTTTAAGATTTTTTACGGCGATTTTCGGAGTTCTAAAAAGCGGATAACCCATAAATCCCGATTCCGCAATTGTCGTTTCTAAGTTCGCAATCGAAAGTCCGTCCTCAATCACTCCGCCTATATATTTAAAGCTGTCCGAAAAATCGTACGCATCGCCCTTTTTAGCCGCGTCGAGTTGCGGACTGTGAAACATAATGTCTCCCGCAACATAGAGTTTAAAACCTCTGTTCTTTTTTTCGAGCTCCGTTTTTTTGCTCAAGTTGTACGCTTCATAAAATGAGCTGTACATTTTTTCATATCTCGAGCGAATCGCCTCGTCGCTCTTTTCTTCGACCTTCGCTTCAACCTTTGTATCCAAAATCTTTTCATCTGTTTTCTTGCAACCGAAAATAAAGAGTGAGATTACAATAAACAGCAATATTAAATTTCTATTTCTCATCCGAAATCTCTCCTTCCTCATTCTTTTCGTTGTAGTCGCCCCTCAGTGCTGTAATTGAGAGGGAGCTGAAACCGATGCCGATTAAAATGTCTCCGATTGAAACAACTTTCGGAAACGGATACGGCTTCATAAGCGGGATCGTGTCTCCCAAAACATATAAAACCGTGTGCTCATCCATCAGCGAGTGATACAGATTGTAGCCCGCTTTGGTGAGCGCGTAGTCGTTTTGAGATGCGATTTTTCCGTAATAGTACGGGTCAATCGGCATTCGAAAATCGTTTAAATACATCACGAGAAGATTTAAACTCACACCTGCAATCAAAAAGAGCATTCCCGTGTATTTGTGATTTTTTATCATATAAGGATAGAAAAATACAAAACTCAACATGTGCAAAATTCGAATCTGCACAGGCGATGCGCCGGTTTTCGCCGCAACAAATAAACCGATATTAATCACGACAAATACAAGTGGAAATGTAATGTATTTCTTCGGAAAAAATTCAGTATTTGAAAAATTGTATTTTTTTATCATTGAAAAAATCAATACAAACAAAATGCTCTCAGCTATCAATTATTATTCTCCAAGTCTTTTTATAATATTTCTTGCAACGATTTTGCCCGATTCCATCGCGCGAATAACAGTCGCCGCACCGCTCACAACGTCGCCTCCCGCATAGACTCTATCCCTCGACGTTTCGAAATATTCGTCGATTTCGACGAGTCCGTTTGCGGTTTTTATGCCTTCTTTGTCGAAGTTCATGAGCTTGTTCGGCTCTGTTCCGATTGCAAAAATTATAATGTCAAATTTTCTTTTTATCTCTTCGCCGTTTACCATAAATGTTATTTCATCTTCATTCACGGCGACTGGATTGTAATTTGTGTTTATAACGACGCCCTCTTCTTTCGCGTGCTCTATTTCTTCGATTCTTGCGGAGAGTTTTTCTTCGCCTCTTCTATAGAATATTTCCGAAGATTTATAGAGCCTTTTTGCGGATCTCGCAGCATCCATCGCAACGTTACCGCCACCGATAACTGCGACAGTTTCGCCCTTCGGAAGCGGAGTTTTATATCCGTCAAGATTTGCGTGGCACAGATTTATTCTTGTCAAAAATTCATTCGCGGTAAAGACATTGTTCGAGTCCGTTCCGGGAATTTCCGGAAGTCTCGGAAGGCCAGCGCCGTTTCCCAAAAATACAAAGTCGTGCTTTTTTAAAAGTTCGTCAATCGAGATGCTTTTTCCGACAATTGTTCCGAGTTTTATTTCAAGTCCTTCGGCTTTCAGTTCTTCGATTTCATAGCCGATGACTTCGCGTGGAAGTCTGAAAGACGGAATACCGTATGTCAAAACTCCGCCCACTTTGTCGAACGCTTCATATATGACCGGTTTTATGCCCGCCTTTAAAAGGTCGTATGAAAGACTCATCGCCGACGGACCGCTTCCCACGATTCCGACGGAGTGCTCGAACTTTTTCTCGGAATTTTTTCTCGAATTTTCATTTTGTTTTCGCATAAAATCTCCGACATATCTCTCGAGCTTTCCGATATTGACCGGCTTTCCAACTTTTTCAAGCACGCAAACGGATTCGCACTGCGTCTCTTGCGGACAAACTCTTCCGGTAATTCCCGGAAAAGCGTGCGAGTTGTCGATGATTTCCTTCGCGCCTTTTATATTTCCGCCTCTTATCGCCATGATAAATTTCGGAATGTCGATTTCAACCGGACAACCCGAAATGCAAGTCGGATTTTTACAATTCAAACATCTTTCCGCTTCGAGAACCGCTTCTTCTTCGGTAAAACCGAGACTCACTTCTTCGAAGTCCTTATTTCTTTCGGCGCTGTCCCTTTGCATAGGTGAAATTCTGTCCCTCTTTGTCGGGCGAAGAGCTCGCTCATCATTTAAAAATTTTTTTCTATCTTCCATCATCGTCTAAGTCTCCTCAAAGCTTCGTCAAAATCGACATCTTTTCCGAAAAATTCCGGACCGTCGACACATGCATATTTCGTTTCGCCGCCCACTTTGCATCTGCAGCAACCGCACATCCCCGTTCCGTCAAGCATAATCGGATTTAAACTTACGACAGACGTGATGCCGAGCGCTTCCGCTTTTATAACCGCAAACTTCATCATTATCATAGGACCGATTGCAACCGCTCTTGTGAATTTCATCCCCTTGTCCACAAGGTCTTGAAGCGCATCTGTCACAAGGCCGTGAAATCCTCGGCTTCCGTCGTCCGTCGCAATATGTACATCAGCGACACTTCTAAGCTTCTCTTCGTAGAGAATCAAACTTTCGTTTCTGGCAGCCAAAATAACCGTCGGAGTAAAACCTTTTTCATGCAAAAATTTCGCCTGTGGATAAACCGGCGCCGCTCCAACTCCGCCCGCCAAAAATACAACTTTCTCATTTGAAAGTTCCGCGTCTGTCATATCACACAAATCGCTCGGATTTCCAAGCGGTCCGCACACGTGATAATATTCTTCGCCAACATTTTTTTCGACGATTGCGCCGGAGCTTTCTCCCACTTTCATAATTACAAATGTGACCGTCTTTTTTTCAGCGTCCCAATCGGAAATCGAAAGCGCAACTCTTTCCGCTTCCGGAGTTGCCTGAAGCATGAAAAATTGCCCCGGCTTTGCGTTTTCGCTTACATTCGGCGCATCAATCATTATTTCGTATATATCGTCTGACAATTTCTTTTTATTTAAAATCGCTACCATAATTCCCTCTAATCTATCAAATTTGATTATTTTTCATAATCGCAACCGCCCTGTCCAAAAGCTCACTTTTTTTGTGTGCGTTTGAAACGTAACAGTCCTTCGCCCTGTTTTCGCAAATGAGGCATCTTCTTTCCGGACTACCGATATCATGCCTTGAAATCGGCTTTCCCTCAAAATATATGTCTATGTCAATAAGACCCTTCTTTTCGATTTCGACGGTCTTTCTCTTTAATTCCTCGAGCTCTTTTTTACTTTTACAAATCGGAAAAATCGCATAATAGCCGAATTTCGAAAAAATTTTTTCCTCCGCTTCGAGATTTAAAAAACTTCTTAGCTTTTCATACTCGCTTTTGAAAAATTCTCGAAAAAATTTCGTGTCCTTTTCGATTCCCGGAACAACTAAACTTAAAACCACAACACTTCGGTTATTTATTTTTTCAAACATCAGGTCGTTGTGAGAAAGTTTTTCATCCCTATAATTTTCACGTCGCTCTTTTTCAAAGTTCAAAACTTTTTTGATAAAAATCGAGTTTATCAAAATGTCCGCAGCACCGCCCGGAGAAATGTTTTTTTCTATTGCAAATTTCGAAATCTCCTCTAAATCGCCGGAACTTATTGCTTGAGCTGCAAGCTTTTTAAATTCTTCGGCGTTTTTTTCTCCGCCACGCCTTATAACATTTGTGTCCGTAATATTATAAATCAAATATAAAAGTCTCTTCGTTAAATCGAAATCCAAATAATTAAACGAGTTTTCATATCCCGAAATCACTTCCGCTCTCGCTCCGAAATTCCCCTCTTTTAAAAGCACGGCAAATTCGTCGCTCTCGAGTTCCTTTTTTATGAGCTCGTGAAAATTGTCCGCGTCAATTGCGAGACATTTTCTTTTTATGCGTCCAACCAGAAACACAAGAATGCCAAGCGAAAAAATTGAGCCGAGATGCGTATTTACGCCCGAAGTGTTTTTATACATTTTCTCTTCGAAAAGCATTCCCAATTTTCGTAAAGAATTAAAACTTTCGCCCAAAAAACCGTATGAAAAAGCTTCGGAATAGTATCCCACGAGAGAATCTATTCCGGCTTTCATTATTTCATAGTCCATATCCGCGTGACTGCCTTTCGAAGTCGGAGTCACAAGCCCCGGCTTCGGATCGAGATTTAATTCCTCAAAACTTGAGTCAATCGCAAAATTTTCTATAATCTTTTCAATCATAACTACGATTTTTTGCTTTCCTTTTTGTGGTCGATGCCCATTCTCTTTTCCGCATCAGCGCGAAGGGAGCGAATGACTTTTTTCTCGATTCTTGAAACAGTCATTTGGCTGATTCCGAGCTCTTCCGCAATTGCAATTTGAGTTTTTCTGTTGATATATCTTTCAATCAAAATTGTTCTTTCAATCTTCGGAAGTTTTTTGAGCTCGCGAACGAGATAGTCAAGATTTTCAACTCTTTCATAAGTCGGGTCGTCGTCACCTATTATGTCCGAAATTTGAAGGTCGTTTCCGTCGTCCGAAGAATCAATCGTGGAGTCGATGCTCCCCGGTTGATAAACTTTCGACGCTTCCATCGCTTCGATGACTTGGTCGTAGCTTACGTTCAAATAGTCGGCGATGTCTTCCGCCGTCGGAATTCTTCCGAGTTCGCCGGCGAGTACATTTTTTGCAACGCTGATTTTTTTCGAGAGCTCCTGGATGCGGCGCGGCACTTTTATAGTCCAACCCTTGTCCCTGAAGTGTCTCTTTATCTCTCCTATAATCGTCGGAGTGGCATAGCTTGAAAAAACATAACCCTTTGACGGGTCGAAGCGGTCGACCGCAAGAATGAGTCCGACACTTGCGACTTGAAAAATGTCCTCGTAATCGATTCCCCTGCCAGTGTATTTCTTTGCAAGAATTTCGGCAAGATATATATGTTCCTCGATGAGTTCATCTCTGAGCGCCTTGTCCTTTGTCTTTTGGTATTCGATAAATTTTTCTTTTATCTCTTCCTGCTTTTTTCTTTTCTTCTCATTCTTTTTATCAATTTTTTCATCGCTCGATTCTGAAAGAGTTGTTTCCTTCACATCTTCATTTTTTTCGCTTGTTTTTTTTGAAGATTTTTTTTCATTTTGCTTGATGGTTTCGGACTTATCGACATCTATTTTATTTTTCTTATCAGTCTTTTTTTCTTCCGCCATCTAAGCCTCCTTTATAAATTTAACTACCGTCTCCACATCGTCCGTTGTAAGTTCTTCGCTCAAAGCTTCCATAATCTTCAAGCTCAAATCGTCCCTATCGTCGAAAGTAACATTTGCGCGAAGGGAAAGTTCCCCGTTCCCAAGTTCAAATTTAAAATCGACCGTTTCCTGTTCATCTTTAACCGACATAACGAGCATTTCACTTATAACAAGTTTCATCGCTTCGAGTTCTTCGACGTCAAATCCGGCAACTGTGCCGAGCCCGGAGAAAAAGAGTCTGAGACTCATAACAAACTCCGGTTCCGCCGGTACACTGAGACAAATTTCTTTTCCTTGATTAATCATTGATTCCAAACACCTTATCCAATTCTGTAATTTCAAAAACCTTCTTGATTCTGTCAGTTGCATTCTTTACAAGAATCATATTTCCGTCTTCTTCAAGCTCCTTGAGCATTGAAATAAGAATGCCGAGCCCGGTTGAGTCCATAAATGTGACCCCACCGAAATCGAGAATCAAATCGGATTTACCGTCATAATCTTCCATGATTTTGCTTTCTACATTGCCGGCGTGGAAAATATCAAATTCCCCACTCAGATAAAATATGCCGTCCTTTTTTAAAACTTCCATTTTATTCCTCCGTTTCATCGGTTTGAATTGCAGAAACAATCTTTTCTTCGCCGATGTCCATAAGTTTTACACCGATTGTCGCACGAGAAGACTTTGCGATTTCCTTTGCGGAAATTCTTATAATGACACCGCTCGATGAAATCAACAGTAAATCTTTTTCATCATAAACCACAAGTGCCGTCACAAGTGCGCCGGTCTTTTCGTTTATTCTGTGGGTCAAAATTCCCTTGCCGCCCCTTGATTGAGTTGTGTACTCTTCCTCGGAGGTCATCTTGCCGTAGCCTTTTTCGGTGATTGTAAGAAGCTTTGCACCTTTTCCTACAACTTGTGACGAAACGACACTGTCGCCGTCTTCGAGCGTGATAAGTTTAACTCCTCTTGTGGATCTGCCCGTCGGGCGCACGTCCTTGCCGTTAATTCTTATCGCCTTTCCTTTTCTCGTTGTGGAAATGATTTCATCTTCTTCATTTGTCAAATAAACGCTTATCAAATCGTCGTCATCATCGAGATTTATCGCGATGAGTCCGCTTTGTCTTATGTTTTCGTATTGTGCGAGTTCAGTCTTCTTTATAATTCCGTTCTTTGTGACAAATGTCATAAATTCTCTTTCTTCATTTTTCTTTATCGGAATTATTTGCGTGATTTTTTCGCCGCCCGAAATTTGAAGAAGATTTACAATTGCAGTGCCCTTTGCAGTTCTGCCGCTTTCCGGAATTTCGTATGCACGAAGACTGTAAACCTTGCCGAGATTTGTGAAGAAATAAACCTCGTCGTGGGTTGTGAGAGTGTATAAATCGTCAACAACATCTTCGACATTTGTCGTGAGTCCCTTGACGCCTTTGCCGCCCCTCTTTTGAGCCTTGTAAGTGTTTTCGTTCACTCTCTTTATATATCCTCTGTCGGTTATTGTGATTACAACCGATTCGTCGGCGATAAGATTTAGAACGTCGATTTCGCCTTCATTAAGAACGATGTCGGTTCTTCTTTCGTCGCCGTATTTTTCTTTAATTTCATTTAATTCATCTTTGATAATTCCCAAAAGAATTCTTTCCGAAGATAAAATTTCATTGAATCTGTTGATTCTCTTGATTAAATCTTCATATTCCGCCGTAAGCTTGTCTTTTTCAAGACCCGTCAAACGACGAAGTTGCATTGAAAGAATTGCATTTGCTTGAATTTCAGTAAATTCAAACTTGCTCATAAGACCGCTTCTCGCTTCGGCGTCATCCTTTGAAGCTCTGATGAGTTTAATAATTTCATCGATATAATCGAGCGCTTTCAAAAGACCTTCTACAATGTGTGCACGTGCTTCCGCTTTTTTGAGGTCAAATATAGTTCTTCTTGTGACGATTTCCTTTTGATGTTCCAAATAATAGTACATCAATTCTTTTAAAGTGAGCGTTTTCGGCTCGCCGTCTACAAGTGCAAGATTTATAACGCCGAATGTGGTTTGCATTTGCGTTCTCTTGTAAAGAAGATTTAGTGTGACTTTCGGATTTGCATCTTTTCTGAGTTCAATGACAATTCTCATGCCTTGTCTGTCCGACTCGTCTCTGATGTCCGTGATGCCGTCAATTTCTTTATTTCTTACAAGTTCAGCAATCTTTTGAATGAGCTTCGACTTGTTTACTTGATATGGAATTTCCTTGACGACAATTCTGTTTCTTCCCCTCGAAGTGGTTTCAATTTCCGCTTTTGCGCGAAGTGTGATGAGCCCTCTTCCTGTGGAATAAGCGTCCTTTATGCCGCCTTTTCCCATAATTGTCGCACCCGTCGGAAAATCCGGTCCCTTTATAAATTGCATCAAATCTTCAAGTGTGCAGTCCGGATTGTCGATCATATAATCGAGTCCGTCAATCACTTCCGTAAGATTGTGCGGCGGAAGATTTGTCGCCATACCGACCGCAATACCTGAAGAGCCGTTTACCAAAAGATTCGGGAAACGCGAAGGAAGCACGTCAGGTTCTTTCAAACTTTCATCGAAGTTCGGACTGAAATCGACTGTTTCCTTTTCAATATCCCTTATCATTTCATGCGTGAGTTTTGTCATACGCACTTCCGTATAACGCATTGCAGCAGCGCCGTCGCCGTCTACGGAACCGAAGTTTCCGTGACCGTCAACAAGCAAATATCTCGTATTAAAATCCTGTGCAAGACGAACCATTGCATAATAGACCGCTGTATCTGAGTGAGGATGGTACTTACCGAGTACATCCCCGACAACTCTCGCGCTCTTTCTGTACGGCTTGTCATTTGTGACACCGAGTTCTTCCATCGAATACAAAATACGTCTGTGAACAGGTTTCAAGCCATCTCGAACATCAGGCAGCGCCCTTGCGACAATAACACTCATCGCATATTCGAGATAACTCTTTTTCATCTCCTTTTCAACTTTTACATCAATAACATTCTTCATATCTATCTCCTAAACGTCCAAATTGCTTACATATCTGGCGTTTTCTTCTATAAATTCGCGTCTAGGTTGAACTTTGTCCCCCATCAGCATAGAGAAAACTTCGTCGCTGTATCCCATATCTTCAATATTTGCTTTCAAAAGAACTCTCTTTTCCGGGTCCATTGTGGTGTCCCAAAGTTGGTCGAAGTTCATTTCCCCCAAACCTTTGTAGCGTTGGAGAGTAATTCCTTCACGTCCGATTTCGTCCAAATATTCATCGAGCTCTTTGTCCGAGTAACAATATTTTTCATTTCTTCCCTTTGTAACCTTATATAGCGGCGGTTGTGCAATATAAACATGTCCACCGGTTATAAGTTCAGGCATATATCTGAAGAAGAATGTGAGAAGAAGAGTTCTGATGTGCGCACCGTCGACATCAGCATCCGTCATGATGATGATTTTTCCATATCTCAACTTTTCAATGTCGAAGTCTTCGCCGATACCCGTTCCGAAAGCGGTGATCATGGATTTAATTTCCTGATAACCCAAAACTTTGTCGAGTCTCGCCTTTTCAACGTTCATGATTTTTCCCCTGAGCGGCAAAATCGCTTGATAGTGTTTGTCCCTACCTTGCTTTGCACTACCGCCTGCGGAGTCCCCTTCGACTATGAAGATTTCCGTTATGCTGTTGTCATTCGATTGGCATTCGGCAAGTTTTCCCGGAAGAGCAGTCGACTCGAGAATCGACCTGTTTCTTGAAACTTCTCTCGCCTTTCTTGCGGCTTCTCTCGCCCTTTGGCTCTTTACCGCTTTGTCCAAAATGAGTTTTGCAACCCTCGGATTTTCTTCAAAATATTGCGCGAGCTTTTCTCCGACAACTGCATTCACAATTCCGGATGTTTCGCTGTTTCCGAGTTTCGCCTTTGTTTGTCCTTCAAATTGCGGTTGTGGAAGTTTGACACTTATAACTCCGGTCAAACCTTCTCTCGCATCGTCTCCTGAAAGATTCGGCTCATTGTCCTTTAAAATTTTATTTTTTCTGCCGTAATCATTAACGATTCTCGTAAGCGCAGTTCTGAAACCCGAAAGATGCGCTCCGCCTTCAGGAGTGTGGATATTATTTGCAAAAGAAATAATATTTTCGCTGTATCCGTCGGTGTATTGAAGCGCAATTTCAACTTCCTGCCCGTCTTTTTCTTCGTCAATATAAATTATATCTTCGACAATCGGGTTCTTTGATTTGTTTAAATACTTGACCATTTCAATAATTCCGCCGTCGTATTTAAAAACCTTTTCCCTTTCCTTGTCGCCGCGCTCATCTCTTAAAACAAGTTTAACTCCCTTGTTTAAAAACGCCATTTCTCTCATTCTGTCTTCAAGAGTGTCGAAGTCGAATTCTACCGTGTCGAAAATATCCTTGTCCGGTAAAAATTGAATTGTAGTTCCCGTTTCTTCGGTATCTCCTAAAATTTCAAGTTCACTTATCGCCTTGCCCCTTGCAAAACGTTGTTCATGAATTTTGCCGTGACGTTTAACAGTCGCAATGAGCCATTCGCTCAAAGCGTTTACAACACTGACCCCTACTCCGTGAAGTCCGCCGGAAACTTTGTATGCGTCGTTGTTAAATTTTCCTCCCGCATGCAAAATTGTGAGAACCGTTTCAACCGTGCTCTTTCCGGTTTTCGGGTGAATTTCCGTAGGTATACCGCTACCGTCGTCAACGACTGTAACTGAACCGTCTTTATTTAAAGTAACCTTTATTTCGTCACATCTTCCTGCGAGCGCTTCATCGATTGAGTTGTCGACAACTTCATAAACCAAATGATGAAGACCTCTTTCAGAAGTGGAACCAATATACATGCCCGGTCTTAAACGTACCGGTTCAAGACCTTCCAGAACCTGGATGGATTCCGCTTTATATTCACTATTCGCCATAAATTTTAACCAATTACCTTTCCTTTTTCTATTAAAATAACATTATCCGATTCGACTTCCTTTGTTGAAGTCACAAAAGCGCGATAATCTCTTATTTTTTCAGCCACGCTTTTATCCCTTTTAAAATCAAACTCATACAACAAATCGTCCAAAAGAAGAATCGTCTCCTTTTTTGAAAGCTTGTTGTATAAATCTAAACTCGCGAGCTTCAGAGCAATCACAACCGCTCTTTTTTGTCCGCGACTCGCCGTATATTTTGCATATTTTCCGTTGAAATCTATCAAGATGTCGTCCTTTGAAACGCCCCAAGTGGTGACATGGCGTCTCAAATCTTCATTTTTTACACTCTCTCTAAATTTCATCGGCTCATTTATATCCCAAGAATTTTCCACATTCAAATTCAAATCCCACGAATTTTCAATTTCATAGAGATGAACTTTTGCACGTTTTAAAATGAGTTCGATGTATTTCTTTCTCGTCTCGTCAATTTTTTTGTTTAAATCCACGAAAATTTCATCCTGCGCATCCAAAAATTTAAACGGGTTTGAATAAGTTTTGAGATAATTATTTCGAAATTTCAAAACTTTATAATAATCGCGCAAGTTTTTCTCGTACTCCGCACTTACCGTTGAAATAATTTCATCAAAAAATCTTCTTCTGATTTCCGGACTGCCGTCAATTAAAAGCGTATCATACGGGAGAAATTGAACTATGTTGTGGGTTCTGAAAGTTGAAATTCTGCCAACCGGCTTGTTGTTCATCTCCCTTTTAAACCCGGATTCTTCGACATATAAAACTTTTCTTAAATCCCGTATACCCTCTTGAAACTCCGCCATGACTCCGCCTTTTTCAGCGCTGTGCATAAGCACCTCGCTTGCGGGATCGCCAAAACCCTTACCTGAATAAATAAAACTGAGAGCCTCGAGAAAATTCGTCTTTCCGGCTCCGTTTTTTCCAAGAATCAAATTGAGTCCGCCCGAAAGTTTTGCCTTTTCATAGTGAAAATTCCTGAAATTATATAACACAAGCTCTTTAATTTCCATCTGTTACAACTTTAAGAATCTCTCCGTTAAACTCGACAATGTCGCCGTTTTTAAGTTTCTTTCTTATAACATTTGTCACTTCGCCGTTTAAAGTGACCTCTCCTTCCAAAATGGCATATTTCGCCTCACCGCCCGATGAAACGAGATTTGCCAGCTTCAAAAGATTCTTAAGCTCCGTGTTTTCTTTTACTTTTATATCCATTATTGCAACCTCACCGGAAGCACTATATAAGTAAAGACAACGTCTTTCACTCCATAAATCGTCGCCGCATTCGTGCTTTCCGTAAACAGCAATTTGATTTTGTCGTCTTCGAAAATATTGATTCCGTCACGAAGATATCTTGGATTAAACGCAATCAAAAGATCGTCTCCCGTCTTTTCGATTTCTATATCGTCGTTTGTTTCACCGATTGAGCCCTTGCTCATGAGATTCATATTGCCGTCGGTGATTGTGAGCCTAACCATATTTATATTTCCCCTTGCGATGATCATCGCTCTGTCCAAAGCGTCCGAAAATGCCTTTCTGTCGATTGTGACTTCGGTCTTTCCTTCGGTTAAAATGAGCGGTTTGAAATCGAAAAATTCGCCTTCAAAAAGCCTTGTGTAAATGTCGGTTCTTCCGAAAGTTATCATCGCGTGGCTTTCACTCGTTCTTATGAGAACATCATCGCCGTCGGTTATGAGCTTTTCAACGTCGTACAATGTTGACGACGGAACGATAAAGTGAATATCGGTGTTGTCGTCCGTCTTTTTTCTTGTAAGACTTATTCTGTAGCCGTCGAGAGCGGTCGCAGTCAAAAATCCGTCCTTCGACTCAAATTTTATTCCCGTATAAATCAATCTATTTTCGTCAAGAGACACTGAAACTTTTGACTTTTGAATAAGTTCTACAAAATCTTCTCCCTTGACTTTTAAAGAGCCCTCTTCTGCAAGAGTCGGGAACGGCGGGAAATCCTTCGACTCGAGAGCCGCAAATTTCAAAACGCTTCTGCCGCTTTTAACTTCGCAAATATTTTCGTCAATTGTGACGTCGCAGTATTCGCCTTGCATCTTTCGTGCGATTTCGGAAATTAAATTCGAATTCAAAACGAAAATTCCATCCTCATATACCTCGCATGGAAGCACGGTTCTTATGGAAATTCTCAAATCCGTTGCGTAAAGTGTCAAAACCTTATCTTTCGCCTCAAATAAAATACCCTCCAAAACATTTGAGCCGGCGGCTTTTGAAACACCTCTGGTTGCAATTCTTATAGATTCAACCAAATCGCTTGTTTTTACCTTAAATTTCATAATTGTCACCTCGATTTAAAAATTTAAGAATTCCCCGAAGCTTTTCGGGGCTTATTAATATATATACAAAATAGTATTAGTAGTAGGGGCTGTTAATAGTGTGCAAAACAGCCTCAAACCACATAAAACGGACAAAGTGCATGTTTATAACTTGCAAAAAATAAAAAAAACATGTTTATAATTAATTTTTGATTTCTTTTATAAGCTTGTCAATACGTCGTTTTAACGCCTTGTCCTTCGTTGTCAGTTCTTTTATTTTATCACAGGCGTAAATTACAGATGAGTGGTCACGCCCGAACTCATATCCGATTCCCGGATAGCTTAGATTTGTGAGTTCGCGCGTGATATACATCGAAACATGTCGGGCAAGCGTGATATCGTTTGTCTTTCTTCTGCCCCTTATGTCCTCCGGTTTCACGTCGAACTCCTTCGCCACTCTTTCGATTATTGTTATAGGCTCAATCGGAGCGTTTTTAACTTTTTCGAGTTTCATCTGCTCCAAAACTCTGTTTACAATCTCTTCGCTCGGCTTCTCATTTCCCAAAACCGCATATGCGTTTACACGTCTCAAAGAACCCTCGAGTTCTCTTATTGAAGTGTCCACGTTTGATGCCAAAAGTCCGATTATATGATCAGGAATTTCATACTTTTCGAGCTCGTTCAAACTTTGAAGAATCGCAACTCTCGTTTCCAAATCAGGCATCACAACGTCAACCACAACTCCGGATTCAAATCTAGTCGTGAGTCTGTCCGAAAGGGATTTTATTTCCCTTGGAAGTCTGTCAGATGCGATGACGATTTGGGAGCCGTTACTGAAAAGCTGATTGAATGTGTGGAAAAATTCACCTTGGATGCCTTCTTTGTCCTCGAGAAATTGAATGTCGTCAATCATAAGACAGTCCAGATTTCTGTATCTTTGTCTGAAAACTTCATTTTTTCCGGACTTAATGGAATGGACGAGTTCATTTGTAAATTGCTCTGCCGAAACATACCAAAGTTTGTAGTTCGGATTATTTTTTAAAATCTCATGCGCAATCGCCTGGATCAAGTGCGTTTTGCCAAGGCCGCTTTTGCCGTAAATAAAAAACGGGTTGAAAGCTCTGCCCGGATTTTGCGAAATCGCAAACGCAGTCGCGTGCGCATAGGAATTCGATTTACCAACGACGAAATTTTCAAATGTGAATTTCGGATTTAATTGTGGTCTTTCAAGATTCTCTTCGGGAAGCCTTCTTTCATATTCTTCAGCTTCGTAGTTTTCAGCTTCTTCCGGTGAAATAAGTAAAAATGACAATTCCGGATTGACAGCCTTGACACATGAATCGATAAAGTCCGCGTACTTTCTATTGACAATATTTATTGTAAAAAGATTCGGACCCATTATGACCAAAAAATTATCCTTAACACAAATAGGAGTAAGCACCTGAATGAAACTTAAATAGCTGGTGTTACTCAAATAATAATTCTTCTCTATTTCCTTTAAAACTAAATACCAAATTTGACTTGCTTTCATATCTTATCCACACCTGTGGAAAACTTTTCAACATGTGTTAAAAGTTATCCACATCCCATCTCACTAAAGTTTTAAATACACGTTAAAAATCTGTAAATCACGTATATATTTTTTGATTGAAAATGCGTACTATAGTTGAAATTTAAATATTTATAATGATTTTACAAAAAATCGGGAAGTTATCCACAGTTTTCCACAAAAAGCTTGTTGATAACCACCGAAAATCATATAAATCTTCAACATATTCCACAATGATTATAACATATTCGGTATATTTTTACAAGCAAAAAATCATATTTTGGTGAAAAAATTTGAAATTTAAATTCGCATTTCCACAGGCTCTTATTTGACACAAAATTTTTATTTAACTATAATAAAAGCGGTGATTATATGCTATGGTTATTATTTAAAAAGTTTTTTATGATTGGACTTTTCAGCTTCGGCGGAGGCTATGCGATGCTTCCTCTTTTTCAAAAAGAGTTTATAAAGACGGGCATAATTACAAACGACAGATTTCTTGAAATTATGACGATTTCGCAAATGACTCCGGGCAGCTTTGCAATAAACGCGGCGACATTTATCGGAAAGGACAACGGCGGATTTTTGGGAGCACTCGTTTCAACAATCGCAGTTTCACTTCCGAGCCTTTTGATACTTTTGATATTTATGAAAACGCTTTCGAAATACAAGGACCATCCGATAAAAGTTAGAATTTTTGACGGACTTAAACCTGCGGTTTTGGGTTTTGTGCTTGCTGCAGTTTTTCTTTTGGGAAAAGAATCAGCACTAGATTTAAAAAATATTGCTTTTTTCGTGGTCTCAATGCTTCTTTTGATGACCGATAAAGTGCATCCGATATTGGTTATATTTTTGATGGGAGGAGCTAATATTTTATTATGAAGAAAAATTATGATTTCAAAAAATTGGTAAAGCTTTTTCTCGTGTTTTTTAAAATCGGAATTATAAGTTTCGGCGGCGGATATGGAATGATACTCGTCATGAAGCGCGAACTTGTCGGAAGAAAGCTCGCAACCGAAGAGGAATTTATGGACAGCCTTGTCGTCGCGCAAACCGCTCCGGGTGCGCTTGCGGTAAATCTTTCAATCGCACAGGCGGGACAGATTGCGGGAAATATCGGTGCAGTTGTAGCATTTGTCGGAGTTGTGCTTCCGAGTTTTCTATCAATACTTTTTCTCTCTACGCTTTTTAATAAATACAAGGAAAATGTCTATGTTTTAAAATTTATGGAAGGCACAAAGCCTGCGGTTCTTGCTTTGATTTTGATGAGTTTTATAGATCTTTTAAAAAATATAAAAAAGAATTTTATAACAATTTCGCTTATGGCTCTCACGGTTGTTATGACTGTAATCTTTGAAATTCACCCGATTATAACGCTTATTGCAGTCGGTACGATTGGATTTTTCTTTAAAAAATATGAGCCAGAAAAAGAGGATGAAAATAAAAAAATAAAAAATAGTGCAAGTGTAATGTATTTGTAATCACAATATACGATTCGCAGGGTATAATAATAAATGTACTCCTATTGTTTTGTTTATGGGGGATTTACCCCCACACTAAATTTTTTCATGATATTAGGTTCAAGCTAGATGAACCTAACTCCTATTGAATTAAGTCGCCTATGCGAGAGGGCGACTTTTTTCATGCATTAATTTATTAAAATAATTGTTTTGCAAGTGTAATGTATTTGTAATCACAAAACACGATTCACGGGGTATAATAATAAATGTACTCCTATTATTTTGTTTACGGGGGAAACCCCGGACACTAAATTTTTTTCATGATATTAGGCTCAAGCTAGATGGGCCTAACTCCTACTAAAAAAAGCCACCTATGCGAGAAGGTGGCTTTTTTTAATACATATTTTAAAAAAACGTTTTATAGATTGTTTGAAAATTTTAAAAAACGAATTTGAGAAAACGATTTTTAAATCGATTGAAAATTAAAAAATCATTTTATAGATAAATTGAAAATTTGAAAATCGAATCAGAAATCGATTGAAAGTTTAAAAAAACGAATTCAAAAATTGATTTTTAAATCAATAAAAACGCACAAAAACACGCTTTTCGTTTAAATGAAATATGGATGGGTATAACTTATTAAGAGAGGTGATATATGTGTCAGGCATAAATAATTATAGGACAATATATCTTGCCGGTGGTTGCTTTTGGGGCATGGAAGGCTATTTTAAGAGAATTCCGGGTGTCATTAAAACTACTGTCGGATATGCAAATGGAAATTCAATAGACACGAGTTATAGACGAGTGAAAGAGACCGATCATGCGGAAACGATAAAGATATTATACGATTTTTCAATTTTGTCGCTCGAAGAAATTTTATTACATTATTTTAGAATTATAGACCCGAAGAGCTTGAACAGACAGGGAAACGACATTGGAAGGCAGTATAGAACTGGAATTTATTACACTACGGATAATGATTTAAAAATTATTAAAAAGATTTTTGTATACGAAGAAAAAATTCATGGGGAAATCGCAGTCGAGGTTATTCCTTTGAAGAATTTTATAAAGGCGGAGGAATATCACCAGGATTATCTTACGAAAAATCCGGGAGGATATTGTCATATAGATCTTGAAATTGCTTACACTCCTTTGGACGAAACGGATTACAAAAATCCGTCCGAAGAGGAGATAAAAGAAAGTATCGATGAAATATCCTACAGAGTTATGCGCAAAAACGGAACTGAGCATCCGAACACAAGCGAATTAAACGATGAGCACAGACAAGGAATTTATGTCGACAAGCTCACGGGAGAACCTCTTTTCTCATCAAGTGAAAAATTTGATTCAGGTTGCGGTTGGCCGAGTTTTTCAAAGCCTATACTTTCGAAAAATGTCAATTACAACAGGGACAATTCGCACGGAATGAGAAGAACTGAAGTCAGAAGCAGCGGCGGCGACAATCATCTGGGTCACGTTTTTAACGACGGACCGATTGAAGAAGGCGGTTTGAGATATTGTATAAACGGCGTTGCACTCAGATTTATACCTTTGGAAAAAATGAAAGAGGAGGGTTACGAGGATTATATTCCACTCGTGGAGTAACTCGATTATTATGGCAAAAAAATTACTTATAGCTCTTGTAGTTGTTTATTTTATAATGGTTATATTCGTTCCGTTCGGCGAGACCGACAATGAAAAGGGACGCGGACTCGTACTTTTAACATATGCGGCGATACTTGCAGGCGGGCTGATTTTCAAAAAGACAAACGGCGACGGCATCGCTTTTAAAACAGTGCCGCTTCAAAATCCGCTCACGAGAGTGAGAGTTATAAATGCCGGAACTATAACGGCGTTTATCTCGGCAATTGTGGGAATTGTGTTATCGATTTTTGTTTATAAACATTTAGATTTGTCATATATTTATGACTTTGTGACGGTGATAGTTGTGCTTCTGACAATTTGGAACACGACGAAACTAATCTCCGGAAAAATAGAGCAGGATTTGGACCCGAAACTGAACAACAAACCGCTCAGAGACAGAAAAAAGAAATAAGGAGGAAACTATGTTTGGTAGAAAAAGAAAAAATAACGACATATTTATTGTAAGACTCATAAAGGGATTGATTTCAATCTTCCTTGCAAGAAAAATTTTCGGTTATGACAAAAAGAATAAGCCTAGCAGAAAAAAAGGCTGGTGGTAAAAAAGTGGGAACCATATCCCACTTTTTTAATGTAATTTTACAATATTTTATATCAAAAGTGTTATTAAAATTCAATAATATTTAATAATTATGATATATAGGATTGACAAAAATAGAAAAATGTGATAAGATATATATGTAAAAACAATTAAATGATAAGAGTAAATAAATTTACGGGAGGATATTATGCAAAATATAATGAATATTAAGAAAAAGATTGCCGCTTTAGTAGGGGAAACGGTTGAACTCGAGTCCGACCACGGAAGGAACAAACTCGTGAAGAAAGAAGGAAAAATTGTAAATGCGTATCCCGGCGTGTTCACAGTGGAAGTTTATTTAAATAACGAAGACCAAAGCATTATAAGTTACTCTTATAGCGACGTGCTTTGTGAGAGAGTAAAGATCATGGGGCTTTAACTCTCGCTATATAAGTTTTAGCAAAATCCGGTTTTTTCCGGATTTTTTTGTGGAAATTTTAGGAGAATATCGGACTCAGGAATTATATATAATTAAAATAGTAAAAGACTCGAGTGGCATGCATTCGAGTCTTTTTTGAATTTTATCTGTTGTTTTTTATTTGGTCTTCCAAACCCTTGGAAACTTTTTCGTATTCTTTAACTTCATTTCTGTAATTTTTGATTTGGTCTTCTAATTTTTCGGATACTTTTTCGTATTCGTTAATTTCGTTTCTGTAATTTTTGATTTCATCTACCATAATTTCAGATACTTTTTCGTATTCACTTATTTCTTCTCTGCTATTTTTGATTTGAGCTTCCAAACCTTCAGAGATTTTTTCATATTTTTCAGCTTCTTCTTTGTCTATTGAAGTTTCAATGGATGCTAAGTCAGAATTTAAATTTAATTGTTCTTTGTCATTTGAAACAACTTTTAAAGACGTCCCTTTCTTTAAAGACACAATTAAGAGTGCTGAAACCAAAACTAATCCGATAGTTGTAAATAATTTTTTCATAATATACCTCCCTTTAGTTCTCTTATATATATATTATATACCCAAATATAATTTTATGCAAATTATTTTTAGCAGTCATATGATATTTATGAGAGAGAAAAACCCTTAATAGATGTTTTTATGTAGAAGAAATTACAATTAACTCAAAAACATAAAGAAAAATAATATACAAAAAATAAAAATTATTAGAAAATTAATTTTCCAATAAAGATCTCCAAAAAAAAGATATTCTTAACCACCCTCCACTTTAATTTTTCGATAAAATTGATGAATAACACGAAGTGCAGAATTTTTACTGCCCGAGGCGTACTGGCAAGTACGTCGAGGGTTGAAAAATTCGAACAAGTGTTAGTCGCAATTTTAGCAAAAATTAGAATTATGCTTAATTTTTACTGCCTGAGGCGTACTGATAAGTACGTCGAGGGTTGAAAAATTCGAACGAGTGTTAGTCGCAATTTTAGCAAAAATTAGAATTATGTAAAGAAAAACCCGCTTGTTAAAGTAAAACTACTTAACAAGCGGGAAAATCAAAAACAAAACAATAGGAGTACAACTATATATTAGCATATATGTAGGCGGTTTTGGTTACAAAAATAAAACAATTTTACAAAATGAAAAAAACCATCTCGTTAAAGATGGCTTTTTCCAAATATGTTTAATAATAGGAGTACAGTTTGTAGGCGAGTTTGCCTACAATATCATGAAAAAAATCTTATGGTCGAAATATTTTATGAGACAAATATTTCTACATAACAAATAGGAGTACAGCTTTATTTTACATTTCAATTAATTTTAATTGGTTACAAAATAGTAACAAAAATCTGTGGGTTGTATTTATTTCTTAAAATTTAAAATTGGAATTTATCTTTTGTTTTTAAATTTCCACCCGATTTTTGAAATAGAGAGTTTTTGGTCTCATAATTGTAAAAGAATATGAAAAAACAATTAAAAATATATAAAATTTAACTATTTTGTTACTATTTTTCGCTTTAGTGGAGGTATACTAGTAATGTACTCCTATTGTTAATGGATTATGGATTAATCATAATCTATATATTTTTTTTCATGATATTCGTGTTTTTCACGAATGTACTCCTATTGTTTTAAACATAATACGAAAAAAGCACCCCATCTAGCGAGGGTGCTTTTTTCTTACAAATTTTTCTTGCCTTTTTGGAAGAATTTTTCATAATATATTGAAATTGTAAAGTATATGATTGCAAAGAGGAGCATGATTGCAATGTTCTTTATAGCTAAGTTTGACCATTTTCCTTCATAGACATTTTGGATGGCGTAGTATTCCGGAAAGAGTTTTCCGAATTTTATAACATTTTCATTTGCAAATTGCGGTGGAATGAACGCACCCGATGTGAACGCAAGGATGAGTGTTACTGAGCTTGCGAATCTGTCTGCGATTTTTGTATTTTTTGAAACTTTTGAAATGAGATTTGCAAGTGAAATCATCGAAATTCCAAAGAACATAAAGTTTATAAAGCTGTACATAAAGTCTTTTGTGCCATATTTTATAAAGAGTGACGACGCTCCCATTGTTATTATGACCGCGACAAATAAAATCAAAAGCATTCCGAGTATGATGTTTAGTGTGAATTTTTTCGGTGTGATTGAAGATATTATTTGTCTTTTTTTCAAATCTTCGTTGTATATGAGCGAGAGTATTTTTCCCGAAAGCATCATTATAAAGAGCGAAATTTGATACATGAGAAATGCATTTAGCACCTCTTTTTTTTCGGAGTCCGCTTCGCCGATTATTTTCATCGGAACTTCTTTTTTCATTAGTTCATTTGCTTTGTCAAAGTCTTTGTAGTAGTTTAGATAGCCGAGAAATTGATGCACTTCAAGGTTTAAAAGGCTCGAGTTTACAGAAACTCTATCCTCGCCTTGGGGTTTTGTGAGGTCGACAATTATTGAGTAGGCACGCATTTTGTTTGCAATCAAAGTTTCGTCGCTGTTGTAACTTTCTTTTTTTATGTTATATTTTTCTAGATATTTTATAAGATTTTTTTCTTCATAAGTGGCGTTTTCAATATCTCCTACATAGCACGAGTTGAAGTTTAAACCGATTGTATCGTTTGAGTTGTCCGTGAGAAAAGGAATCATTATAAATATCGACGTAAGCGACAGAATTGCATAGATAAAATTTCTTTTCAGTAGTATAAGAATTGTTTTAAATACTGTCATAGCGTTTCCTCCCTAGTCTTATTGCTGCGATTGTTATGAGAACCACTGAAATAGCAACAATTGTAAGCATTTCCGTAAGATTTATTGAATCTCGTACGCCGGTGTTTATGAATGTGAGATTTTTTACAGCCATAAACATCGGATTTATTTTTAGAAGAAATGGCACTTTTTGAAGAATCGTGATGATTATATTGTTGCCGCTCATTCCCGACATAAAACTCATTGCAAGCATGAATACAAGTATGAGCGCGTTTGTGAAGTCGCCGGCGTTGAAACTGCCGAAGAAAAGTCCGAAAGAAAAGCCGAAAAGGACTAGAACCGCAATTGGAATGATTGTTAGGAGCGGTTTTGTTATTAAATCGATTTTAAGCACATAGACCGCATAGAGGGTCGACACGATTACCGGAAGCACCGAGATTAAAAGATTTGAGAGCGAAAATTGAAGGAGAATTTTTACCTTCGACTTCCCTGCCATCAAAATTCTTTGTGCAATGTCGTTGTTTATCGGATTTAAGAGTCCCGAGACTTCAAGTCCGCCGAATGCGGAGTAAAACGCGGTCATTATGAGTATTGAAAAGAGCGTTTGCATAGTGATAAACTTTAAATTATCGGTCGGCTCTTTAATTTTTTTTAGTCCTTTTAAAACTTCCGATGTCGCCGCCGGATCACGTTTAAGCCTGTCGTATGAACTCATGAAATAGTTTGCGACAAAGGTGTTTATATCCTTTCTTTTACTCATCATCTCGCCGTTTTTGTCGATAAAGACGTCTAGTTTTTTGTTCATTAAATCCTTTTTAGGGTCCGTTGTTTCGACGAATTCGAAATTGTCGAGCTCTTTAAAAAATGCAGTGTATTCAGGGTTTTCACTCGCTATTTTTATTGCGACATCCTTTTGGCTGAACATTGTGTTTATTATCGTTATTAAAATTATCGGAAACACAAAACTCCAAAACACATTGCCCTTAGAGCGAAAGTAGTTTTTTAAACCGTACATCATTTATTTGAGCTCCTTTCCCGTGAGTTCGAGATAGATTTGATTGAGTCGCGGTTTTTCGGAGTAAATATGATTGTAGACCAAATTGTTTTTGTCCAAATACTCAATCATCTTTCTCATATTATTCTCTTCATTTTGGAACGAAATCTCGTAAATTGCATCTTTAAAATCGACATTTTTTACATTTTCGAGTTTTAAAAATTCATTTTTGAGCTCGCCTTTATCGCCCAAGTCGACGCGGATTTTTTCCTTTTCATCAATCATTGAAAGCAAATCATAAAGCGAGCCGCTTGCGATGTTTTGACCGTCTTTTATGATTACGATTTCGTCCGCAATCTCCTCCACCTCTTCCATATAGTGCGTGGTATAGATGACGGAAACACCCTGATCACGAAGATTTTTTATTTGATTTAAAATAAAACTTCTGCTTTCGGCGTCGACCGCAACGGTCGGCTCGTCAAGCACGAGAAAGTCCGGTTTATGCGCGATACCGCACGCGATGTTAAGCCTTCTTTTTAAACCGCCCGAGAGCTTTTTCGGAAAATAATTTTCATATTTTTTTATGTCCGTAAATTCCATCGCTTCTTCAGTCAAAGTTTTAATCTTCTTCGAGTCGTCGACATAAAGACTGCAAAAATAACTTATATTTTCTCTTACCGTGAGCTTGTCAAAAACAACTATGTCTTGCGGCACAACTCCGATTCGGCGTTTTTTGTCATAGCTGTTTGTTTTTAGCTCGCCGCCGAAGACCTTTATATCGCCCGAGTCGTAATTTAAAAGTCCCAAAAGACAGTTTATTGCCGTCGTCTTTCCGCTGCCGTTCGGACCGATAAGCCCGAGGATTGTACCCTTTTTAAGGGTCAGATTTAAACCGTTTAATGCAAGTTTTTCCTTATATCTCTTAATTAAATTACTAATTTCAACTATTGATTCCATAATTGTCCTCCTTAATTTAATTCTACCAACAATGACCATGAAAATCTTATGAATATCATCACTTCATACCATGACAAATGTCACTTTTTTTGATATAATTTAATTGGAGGCGCTCATGATTTATTTCGGAACAATTACGGCACTGTGCATCTATCTGTGCTTTTTAAATTTAAATTCGATAGCTGCGATTCTTGCATCATATTTGTTTGCACTTTTTAAACCGTTCAAAAATAAAAAGATAGAAATTGTAAGAGGTGCCACATTTCTTTTGGCGACTTATTTAATCTTGAAAAACGATGTCAACTCCGCATATGCACTCGTTCTTATAGGGATGAACTTCCTTTTAAGACCGCTCGAGCTGTTGTCGTTTATTATATTATTTTTTATAAAAACGGAGTTTTATGAACTCTTTATATATTTAGCGGCGGGATTTACGGCGGTTTCATTCGAAAGAATCTTTAAACTCGATGAATATATAAAAAATGTGGAAATAAGAAAGGACAAGGAGGCGCTTCAAAAGCGGCTCATTGAAAAGACAAGGCGCGAAGAAAGATATATCTACGACGAGAGAATTAAAGTCGAGGAGAGAAAAAATCTTTTAGGAAGTCTTCACCACATCATCGGGCACACTTTGACCGGCACGATTTTGGAATTAAAGGCGTTTAAAATTGAGCACGGCTACGACGAAATTGACGGCACAATTGAAAGGCTCGAAGCCGGATTAAAGGAAATTCGAAAAACGCTACACACGCTTTCGGATGAAAATATAAGCCTTTTGAATGAAGCGGAGATTTTAAAGGATGAACTCCAAAAAAACAGCGTGTCGCTCGAATACAAAATCACGGAAAAGAGCATGGACAAAGCCACAAAAAGAGAGCTTGTCGAGCTTTTAAAAGAGGGCGTGACAAATATTATAAATCACTCAGACTCGAATGAAGCAAGACTCGAAATCGTCGAAGAGCCCGGATTTTTTAGAATCAGTTTATACAGCGACGGTGAGGCGCCGAGCGAATTTACGCCGGGTCTTGGAATTATCTCCATGGAGAGATTTTCACATGCGCGCGGCGGATATTTCAACATAGATACAAAAGACGGCTTTAAAATTATAATGAGCTATCCGAAAAAGAGGTGATATGATGCGGGTTATAGTTGTTGATGACGACAAAATCGTCGTGAAAAGTCTGGTGACAATCCTCGGGGCAATGGGAATTGAAGTTGTCGGAACAGCGTCGAACGGAAAAGAGGCACTTGAGGAATTTAAAAGACTTCATCCCGACGTGGTTCTTTTGGATATAAGAATGGACGAATATGACGGAATTTGGGCGACGGAAAAAATAATTGAGAGCGATAAAAACGCAAAAATTCTTCTTCTCACAACTTTCAGCGAAGAGGAATATATAAAAAATGCAGTTGAAAAAGGCGCAAAAGGCTATGTACTTAAAGACAATATTGAGGATTTAAAACCCGCAATAGAAGCGGTTTATAACGGAAAAATCGTGTTTGACCCCGACGTTTATAAAATTGCGATAAATGTAGTCGCGGAGAAAAAACCGGAAAATCTTACCAAAAGAGAACTCGACGTTTTGGAGCTTTTGGCGGACGGAATGAACAACAAAGAAATAGGGGAAAAACTTTTTCTAAGCGAAGGCACGGTGAGAAACCACGTGTCGCAAATACTTTTAAAGACCGGCACTCGCGACAGAACCGAACTTGCGGTAAAATATTTGAAAGGAAAACTATAGGTGATGAAATGAGTAAAATTTATGCACACACATATATCAGTGAAGAAGTGGATTTGAGATGTCAAATGGTGAGATTTCTTGTCGAGGAATCAGACGGCTACAAAGTCGCATTTCCGGAGGAACAGTTCAAAGACGACGACGCATTTTACAACGGCTACGACCTTTTAAAAACGGAAACTGCGAAAAAAGTGGGAGAAGATAATGAAGGGTTTTCGAAATGGGAAATCTGGCAAGATGAACTTGATGACGATAAAAAAGTAAAACTCATCTGCTACCTTTCGGAATACCCGATTTATAACATCATCTTCACAAAAGACGGTGAGGACATCTATCAAATAAACGATTTTAGAAACCTCTACTCTTTTTCCGAGTCCGCTCTAAACAAGCTCGAAAGCGCTTTCCCGGACCTTGACTACTTTGTATTCAAATAATGTAACTTTTATGTAAACAAAAAACCGAAACGGGATTATATAATAATAGAGTACTCCTATTGTTTTGTTTTTGATTTTCCCGCTTGGTGGATTTTTATCCATCAGGCGGGTTTTTCTTTTAATTTTTGTCTAAATCGCGTCTAACGCTTGTTTCGTTTTATTCGCTCGTTGCGGTGTGCACTAGCACACCTCATTCGCGAAAAAACTGTACTATGCGTTATACATCGATTTATCCTAAAAATTAGCATATAAATTTTTGCTAAAATTGCGACGTTCTATTTTAAAATTATGGAGTAAAGAGAAGGCTTGACCTTCTTTTTTTATTGGATTTTTAAAGTCTAAAGCTTCTATAATTTATATGGGAGTAAAACTCTCCATAGATAGTTTTATGTAAAAGAATTTACAGCTAACACAAAATACATAAAAAAATATTTTCCAAAAACAAAATTTTATGAAGAAAGTGTACTCCAATAAATACATATAAAATAGAGGAGATATTTCTACCTCCTCTATATTTTTAATTTTTCGATAAAATTGATGAATAACACGAAGTGCAGAATTTTTACTGCC
>UQFH01000006.1 GCA_900540185.1 uncultured Eubacteriales bacterium | reverse complement strand
ATTTTAAGATATACATAGCGAAGATTTGTTTATAAATGGTATGAGGCTTTGGGTTATATATTTTCTTGGCACACCGTTGTTGGTGGGGTTGTATATTTCAAAAACGACATATATGGCGGGAGGACATCGTTGTTCCTTACGTCACAACGTATGCCGTCCCGCTACAATGCGTATGCGAATAAATACAATTGTAAAATTTATCAGCGCGGAAAATATCTGCACGTTGCATTTTTAGAAAGATATTTTATGAACACACCGAAAGTTGTATGTTGTTATAACAACGAAAGTCAAATATAGAGCCAGGATATCGTTACTCCTTACGTCACAACGTTGCCGTCCCGTTACGGAGCGTACACATACAATTGTACAAACAAACAAAAAAATAAAGCTCCGGTTTAACCGGAGCCTTTTTATTAGTCTACTACATATGGCAACAATGCCACTTGTCTTGCTCTTTTGATAGCAAGTGAGATTTTTCTTTGGTGTTTAGCACAAGCGCCTGTTACACGGCGTGGAAGAATTTTACCACGTTCTGTTACATATTTCTTGAGCTTTTGCACATCTTTATAATCGATTGTTTCGTTTTTGTCTGCGCATAGTTGGCAAACTTTCTTTCTTGGACGAAATCTCTTTTGCATGTTTTTCTCCTTTCTTTAATTAGAATGGAATATTTTCATCATTTCTAGGTTCGAAACCTTTGAAATCATCATATCCACCATCGAAGCCGTCGTCAGCCGGTGCATTGAAACCTGAATTTCCGGATGAATGACTTTGGTCTCTGTCCTTCCATTCGATAAAGTCGACATTTGAAGCTACAACTTCTGTCCACGTTCTTTTGTTTCCTTGCTTATCTTCGTAATTTCTTACGGAGAGGCGACCGTTAATCGCGATAAGGTTTCCTTTTCCAACAAAATTGTTGACAACTTCAGCCATCTTGCCCCAAACGGCAATGTTTATGAAATCAGCTGTTGCCCAACCCTTTTGTTCATATTCTTGTTTCTTATCTTTTGAGAGTCCCTTGTCAACTGCAAGTGTGAAAGTACAGTTGGCAGTATTTGTGTTAGGCAAATATCTTAGCTCAGGGTCTCTTGTTAATCTTCCAATCAAAACTACATTATTCATAGCTTACACCTCTAGTCTTCCTTTGCGATTGTCATGTAACGTAATAGGATGTCGGAAATACGACATACACGTGTTATTTCTTTGATTGCTTCCGGTTCGGATTTGAATTCGAGTAATGAATAATATCCTTCCGGGTAATCATTGATTTCATAAGCAAGCTTTCTTAATCCCCAATTATCTACTGAGAATTGATTGCCTTCGCCGATAACACTTTTCAATCTTTCGATGAGTGCTTCACGCTTTTCGTCTTCGATGTCAGGACGAAAAACAAGCATTGTTTCGTAATCGTTCATAATTACACCTCCTTTTGGTCTTACGGCAAGAGCGTCTGCCCTTGCAAGGAACAATTAAGTCCACGAGATATTATAACATAAAGGGTTAAGTTTTGTCAACGGTTTTAGTGGTGATTTTTTTAGAAAGTTACGTGGGAAAGGTAAGAGTGAATATTTTTAAAATGTATTTGACACAATTTATTTATACGTGTATAATATACGTGTAAGGAGGAAATGTTTATGGCCAAAACAAAGCCTTACAGAAAAGTTGTTAAAGTTATGAAAGCAAATGGCTGGAAGCTTGACCATACAGAGGGATCACACGAGATTTACATCAAAGATGGTTACATTTGTCCTGTTAAATGTAACAAGAAGGATATCCCTTCGGGAACTTTAACAAGTATTGAGAGGATTACGGTACTAAAATTTTAGCCCCTCTCTCTTAAAAAAAGGAGGTTTTTATGAAAAAGCTTATATATCCTTGTGTTGTTCGAAAAGAAGATGACATCTATTATGCAAATTTTCCGGATTTTAACGCCTGCTTTACAGACGCAGAAAGCATTGATGAGCTTTTTGCGAATACAAAAGAAGTTTTAAACGGCGTTATTTTTACTATGCTAAAAAATAAAATGGATTTACCGGCTGCCGTCGAAAATATAAAGTTAGAAGAAGGGGAGTTTCTCATTTTGGTTGAATCTCCGGTTGGAGCAATAAAAGATAGGATCAATAATATGGCTGTCAAGAAAACATTGACATTGCCTGCTTGGATGAATGAAATGGCGATGGAGCATGATATAAATTTTTCTCAAGTGTTGCAAGAGGGACTCAAGAGAGAGTTGAATATTAAATAAAGTTTTGAGCACACGCAATTGTGTGCTTTTTTATTGGGGTTATGTAAAGTTTTTCTCTTATGGCGACAGTACTATCGTTGCTCCTTCCGTCACAACGTATGACTGCCGTTACGTGCGGTGTATATTTAATCATATAATTGCATTAGATATAATTGTGTATAAATTCATACTCCGGGCGTCGCAATATAATGCGACGCTACAAATTATGTCATCTTATACAAAACAAAAAGCTATAAATATATTCATATTTACCTTGTTATATTTACGGCGTGTAAAACCTTTACAATATATAAATCCACCCATCATTGTGTGTTTCCCGGAACGTAACGGCGCATTCCATTGCGCCGCCATATATGTCCCCTATGCAATTTACAAATCCACCAACAACGGCGAGTATATAAAACATCGAGCCAAAATCCCATACGAAAACAAAACCATACCAAATCTCAACACCAAACCTCGACGTTATTTGCGAGGATATTTTGATGAGAAACGCTTAGATGAAATATTTTAGGAGTGAGACGTACTGGTAAGTACGTCGCATTTTAGGCGGGAGGACACACAGTGCCGTCCCGCTACGGCGGCGTTTGCTATTTTCTACAAAATATATAGCAAAATGATAGCCCTAACCCGTGCTCTTTGATTTGAAAAATCAAAGACACGATGGTAGGTCTTCCGCAAAGACGTCCGACGACATTTCGACGAAAAGGAGAAATGAGTCGTTGACGTCGACTGCAAACCGCAAATAAAAAACACAAAAAAATAGACCCACACGGGGTCTATTTTTTCTTTGGTGCCGGAGAAGGGACTTGAACCCTTACGATGTTGCCATCGCTGGATTTTGAATCCAGTGCGTCTGCCAATTCCGCCACTTCGGCTCATCGAGTGAACATTCTTATTATAACAGATAAATTTTACGATTGCAAGTGTTTTTTATAAATTTTTTAAATTATTTTAAATTTGCTTTATAAATTTCGCGTTTCTTGAAAATGGGGCGCTTATCATTTATAATAGACGGTAAGGGGGACTTTATGGATAATTTTTTAATAATAGATGGGTCAAGTTTGGTTAATCGTGCTTTTTACGCGATGCCACCGCTTTCCAATAAAAAGGGTATTCAAACGAATGCGATTTTCGGTTTTGTGAGGATGCTTGATAAATTGATAGATACTTATGAGCCTCAACGTCTTGCGGTTCTTTTTGATGCAAAGGGACCGAATTTCAGAAAGGAGCTTTATAAGGATTACAAGGGGACGAGGGACAGTTTTCCGACTGAGCTTTCACTCCAAATTACTCTTCTTATAAATCTTTTGGAGACTCGAGGCATCAAGACTTATGAGGAGGTTGGACTTGAAGCCGACGATATCGCCGGTTCGCTTGCAAACAAGTTCAAGGATAAGTTCAATGTGCTTCTTGTTACCGGCGACAGAGATTATCTGCAACTCGTCGACGACAAGGTGAATGTGCTCTATACAAAGAAGGGAATTTCCGACACGGTTACATATGATGTAGCTCAGGTGGTCGAGGAGTACGGTTTCGGTCCGGAGAAGCTTGTCGATTTGAAGGCGCTTATGGGCGATCAGTCGGACAATATTCCGGGGGTTCCCGGCATCGGGATAAAGACGGGCAAGTCTCTTATTTCAGAGTACGGCTCTCTCGACGGTGTTTATGAAAATATTGACAAGATAAGCGGAAAGTCGAGAAAGGAAAAGCTCGAAGAAAATAAGGATTTGGCATATCTTTCATACAAACTCGGCAAAATCAAGACGGATGCAGAGATGCCGGACGAGGACGAGTTTAAGATTAAAGAGCCGGACTTGGAAGAATTGAATAAAATTTATCGCTCCCTCGAGTTTAATGATTTTATTAAGGAAATTGATATAAAAGACGATTTTAAGCCGATTGAATATTCGATTATAACGGAAGACGAGCTCGAAAATTTTGGCGGCGGTGCGGTTTCCGCAAAGCTCTTTTTCAGGGACACTTATCATCACGCGGAGCCGATTGTGTTTGCGTTTTATGACGGAGAAAAGTCGTATATAATAAATGAGCCGACGGACTACAAAAAGATTTGCGATTTTTTGATGAAGCAAAAAAATCTTGTCGGATTTGATATAAAAGAAGAACTCTACACTTTGTTCGACGACCCGGCAAAGTCGCCGTTTAAGTTCGACGTTTCTTTAGGGATGTATCTTATGGACCCGACGACGGACACGACGAAGCTGTCGCAGTATTTTGCGAGAAAGCACAAGTCCATCGAGACTTTCGACACTTATATGGAAAAGAACAAGAGAATCAAGGATGTGGACAAGCTTTTGACTGACGATTTTTATGCGGCGGTTTCAAACACTTTGTATATTTTAGATGTTCTCCACGAGGAACTCGATATGGAGCTTGAAATGCTTGAGATGGATCATCTCATGTATGACGTCGAGATGCCGCTTACGATTGTGCTCGCCGATATGGAAAAGACGGGGGTGCTTATTGACCGCGAAAAACTTGTGAGTCTCGGCGACGAGTTTGAGTTGAATTTGAAGAGCATGGAGGAGAAGATTTACGAACTTGCGGGCGAGGAGTTTAATATAAACAGTCCGAAACAGCTCGGCGAAATTTTGTTTGACAAGCTCGGACTTCCACCGGTAAAAAAGACGAAGACCGGTTATTCGACGGACAAGGAAACGCTCGACAAGCTTTCCGAAGAACACGAGCTTCCGAGACTTATCACCGAATATAGAGAGGACACAAAGCTCAAAAGCACATATGTCGACGGGATTTTGGATTTGATTGACGACGACAGAAGGCTCCGTTCGACTTTCAATCAAACGATTACCGCAACGGGACGAATCAGCTCGACCGAGCCGAATCTGCAAAATATTCCGACGAGAACGGAAAAGGGGAGAGCGCTTCGAAAAGTTTTTGTTGCAAAAGAAGGCGCCGAGCTTTACGATTTGGACTATTCTCAAATCGAGCTCAGGCTCATGGCTGCGATAAGCGGTGAAACGAAGATGATTGAAGGGTTTGAAGGCGAGATGGACATTCACAGGAGAACCGCTTCTGAAGTTTTCCACGTGCCATACGACGACGTTACGGCTCTTCAAAGGTCGCACGCAAAGGCGACGAATTTCGGCATTATTTATGGAATAAGCGACTACGGTCTTTCGAGACAACTCGACATTCCAAGAAAGAATGCGAAGGAATATATTGACAAATATTTTGAAGAATTTCCGCACATAAAAAAATATATGAACGAAATTGTGAAGGATGCGAAGGACAAGGGATATGTCACAACACTTTTTAAAAGGCGCAGAATGGTTCCGGAGCTTAGAAGCAAGAATTTCAACATCAGAGGTTTCGGCGAAAGAATCGCTCTTAACACTCCGATTCAAGGAAGCGCTGCGGACATCATAAAAATTGCGATGGTCAAGGTCTACGAATATCTGAGAGAAAACGATTACAAGACGAAGCTCATTCTTACAATTCACGACGAGCTCATTTTTGAGGTTCCGGACCAAGAGTTCGATCTCATTAAGGACGATATCAAGGACATTATGACGGACAGTTTCGACGTGGGCGTAAAGCTCAAGGTTGAGGGCAGCAGAGCCAAGAGTTGGTTTGATGCAAAATAGAAAAATTGTCATCACCGGAGAAATCGCATCGGGGAAGTCGACCGTTTCGAAGTTTATTAGAAAGAGCGGATATCCGGTTTTCGATGCGGATTTTTGGGCAAAGAAAATTATGGGGTCGCCGGAAATTTCGGGAGAGATTTTCGAAAAGTTCGGGATTTCTTACGGAACAAAAGAGTTCAAAGCGGAGATGTTTAAAAATGAAGAGCTTCGAGATTTTGTGGACAAGGTCGTCTATAAAAGGCTCTACACATTTTTCTCGAGTGTAAACTGTAGGACTGCATTTTTTGAGATTCCTTTATATTTTGAATCGATTGGTGCGGCGAGAAAATCGAAATTTATTCCCGACGGGGTTCTTTATGTCTCCGCAAGTAAAAATATCAGGCATCGGCGTATGCGACGCGTGAGAATGATGACAAAGAGTGAAATTTTAGAAAGAGAGAAGTATTTTTTGGATGCGAATTTTAAAGAGAATATGTCGGACTATGTTATAAAAAATGACGACGATATGGAAGCGCTTATAAAAAATACGAGGAAATTTTTGGATGAGAAAATTAAAAAAGCTGATTAAGACAATAATATTTTTGGGATTTATTTTTCTTGTATTCAATTTATATTTGATTTATAGAGTTCCAATAAAATATGAATACTTTGTGGACAGCGTTTCGAAAGAAACGGGAGTCGACAAGGCTGTTATTTTGGCGCTTATAAAAACTGAAAGCAGATACAATCTTTACAGTCTTTCGCCGAAGGGGGCGTTCGGACTTATGCAGATCATGCCGAAGACGGCGGAGTATGTGAAGACGAAATACAGTATTCCGATTGAGGATGCGGAGCAGTATTTTGACCCGTATTTTAATATAAAAATCGGCACGCTCTATTTTTCGGAGTTATACGAGAAGTTCGGCGATTTGGGACTTGCGGTTGCGGCATATAATGCAGGGCCGACGATTACGAAAAAGTGGGTTGAAGAGGGAATAGTTTCAAAAGATGACGAGACTTACAAAAATATTCCATATATGGAAACGAGAAATTATGTGGAGAGAGTTTTGAAGTCGCGCGAAGACTATGCGAAACTCATAAAATATAAATACAGAGTTCCGAAATTTTTGAGCGACGTGGTTTTAAATTTTGCGCACAAAAGCACGGACAAGATAAATACACTTAAAAAGTTTACCGGATATTTGGATGGAGTAATAAATGCGATATAGAAAAATTTTATTGTTAATATGTTTTGCTCTTTTTATTGCGGGATGCGGAAAGACGGAGGGCGTGAAAAAAGACGAGGACGAGTACGGCTTTTTGGTCGCCGAGTCCGGCGAGGTTTCGATACCTTTGACGCCGTTTGATTCGCTCGACCCATTGACAACTTCGAATATGAGCTATTTTTATCTTTGCGGGCTTGTTTACGACGGGCTTTACAGTCTTGATAAAAATTACAAGCCGGTGAGGGAGCTTGTTGAGAGCGAAGAAATCGAGGGGCATTCGGTCATTTTAAAACTGAAGGACGCCGTCACATTTCACGACGGCTCGACTCTTGCCGCAGAGGACGTCATAAACTCGCTTGAGCATATAAAAAATGCGGGCACGGGCGCATATTTCGACCTTATAAGAAATCCTATAAACGGAGAGATGAGCCTTAAAGCCACTGCGCTTGACAGCAAGACGGTCAAGTTCACATGGGACGGACCGGGTCCGATGCTTTTGGAATATCTGATTTTTCCGATTGTAAAATATAAGGGCGACAATCAATCGATGCCGCTCGGGACGGGACCTTTCAAGTTCGAGAGATACGAAACCAAAAAAGCGGTTTATCTTTCGAGATATGAATATTATTATGATGAAATGCCTTCGATTACAAAGGTGACGGGGATTGTTCACGAAGATGAAGACCTCATTTTCACATCGCTGGAAACGGGAAGGATAAATGTTTCGACCGCATGGACGAGCGAATATGGGAGATTTTACAACAACGACAAATTTTCGGCGGATATTTTCCCGGGAAACAAGCTCACGTTTATGTTTTTAAATACAAAGGGGCCGCTTGAGGATGAAAATTTGAGGAAAGCTGTTTCATATGCGATTGATAAAGATGAGCTTATAAAGAATTCGGTAAAGGACAGAGGCGTAAAGACGTCGAGCTTTTTGAACCCGAAGAGCTATTACTCGAACTCGATGAACGACGAGACGAATTTGGAAAAAGCGGAGCAGATTTTTTCAAACGCGAAACCGACGTTCAGACTATATTTTTATTGGGGGGACAAGGAGCAGATTGAGGTTGCAAACTATATCACCGCTGCTCTTAAAAACGCGGGAGCGGAAGTCGATATAATAGACGGAGAAGGCGAAGATTTTGAAACATATCTCCAAAAGGTGAAAGACGGCAACTACGATATTTTGATTTCCCAAATGAATGCGGACATAGTTCCGACCTATCCGATTTTTCTAAACAGCGGAATTTTTCCATACGAAGACGAGGAGCTCAATCATATAATTTCAAAGATTAAAAATTCCACAAACTCGAGGGATTTGCTCCAAATAAACAAGGAACTTGAAAGATATGTAATGAATAAAAAAGTTTTTGTGCCGCTTTTCTTCAATCAAAATGCTATGATTTATTCAAATCAAATTATTTCCGAATATGAATCGAACAATATTTTTCCGTACAAGTCTTTGAAGCGGGCATATTTCACCGAAAAGCACGACGGAAAGGGAATTGATGAACCGGAAGTAAAGACGGACGAAAAGAAGGAAACAAAAACTGAATAAATTTATAAATTCGGGCTGAATTATCAGCCTTTTTTATTTGCGAAATTTTGGAAATTCGGCACAATAAAATGCGAGAATTTTTATTTGCGATTTTTGTGTGAGTGTAATCACTATTAACGAAGAAATTTATAAATATGTAAGCAAAATCGTTAAAATCCCGATATTTAGATTGACAACGGGTTTCAAAAGGGTTATACTGTAGATACAAATGTAATTTTACATAGGGGTGATATTATTGAAGTTAGACAATTTAACATTTAAGGGCGGACTGCACATTCCGGAATTTAAAGAATTATCGGAAAAATGTAAAATTACAAGTCCGTCGGAAGTTGAAGAAGTAATCATTCCTCTTAGTCAACATGTAGGTGCTCCGTGCGAGGCGCTTGTGAAGGTTGGAGATGAGGTATTGATGGGACAAAAAATCGGTGACAGCAGTGCTAATCTTTACGCTCCGATTCATTCGAGCGTTTCAGGTACAGTCACAAAGATTGAAGAAAGGTTTTTACTTGACGGAAGCAAGGCTACATGTGTTTATATTAAAAACAACCATAAAGACGAGCCGGCATACAAGGTATTGAATGACAGTCTTGACTCTTTAACAAAAGAAGAAATTATTAAAAGGGTTAAAGAAGCAGGCGTTATCGGTATGGGCGGAGCGGCTTTCCCTGCACATTCAAAGTTAAACGGCGCATTAACAGGCGTGGATTCCATTATTTTAAACGGGGCCGAATGTGAACCGTATTTGACATGTGACCACAGAATGATGCTCGAATGGGGCGAAAAAATCGTCGAAGGTTTGAGAGTCATTATGAAAGTTACAGGTGCAAAGGACGGCTATATCGGAATTGAAGACAACAAGCCGGATGCTATTGAAAATTTGAGAAATATTGTAAAAAATTATCCGAATTTACATGTTGCATCTGTCAAGACGAAATTCCCGCAAGGTGACTCATACAGAATGGTTGACTCCATTTTGGGCAGAAAAGTTCCTGAAGGCGGAAGAACCGGTAATGTAAATACACTCGTAACGAATGTAGGAACTGCAGCAGCTATTGCAGATGCAGCTCTAAGGGGCATTCCTTCATATGAAAGAGTTGTAACTGTTACAGGAGACGGGGTAAAGAAACCGACAAATATTTTGGCGCGTGTCGGAACAAAAATCAGCGATTTGATTAAGATGGCTGATGGATTTAAGGGTTCACCGAAAGCGATTGTAGCGGGCGGACCGATGACGGGATATTCACAATTTGACGGAACAACACCGGTTCAAAAGAATACATCCGGACTCATCGTTCTACACAAAGACACTGCAACCGAATACGAAGTTTCACCTTGCATCAGATGTGCAAAGTGTGTACACGCATGTCCTGTTCATCTATTGCCTTTAAATATTGCAGCATATGCACTTGCAGGCAGATTTGAAGACACTGCTAAATACCACGCAAACGCATGTATCGCTTGCGGCTCATGTTCATATATATGTCCTGCACACAGACCGCTTACAGAGCTTGTTACGGCTTCTAAACGCGAACTTAGAGCGAGCGCAAAGAGGGCTAGATAGGAGGTTATTTATGGCTGAAAATAAAGATATCAAAGAAAATATTAATAAAACGGACGTAAATGCCGAAGTTATCCGTGAAAAAGAGCAAAAAGAAACTGCGGGCATTAACAAAAATGCCGGCGGCGCAAACGGACCGAAAGTTATTACGGCTACTGAAACGGTTGACAACAAAGTTCAAAACAACGATCCGGAAAACCAAAATCTTAAAGGATTTGACGATATGAATCTCGAGGAACTTGAAGTTGAAGAAGCTTTCAAGGCAAGGGACAACAAATGGGCTGTCAGCCTTGCACCTCACTTGAGAACAAACAATACTACACAAAAGGTTATGCTTAGCGTAATCATTGCTTTGGCACCGCAACTTATCTACTCAATTTACGCATTTGGGTTTAATGCAGCATTTTTAATAGGATTATCAGTTTTAAGTTGTGTATTTTTCGAAGCGGCAACACAAAAAGCCTTCAAAAAACCGATTTTAATCGGCGATTTATCGGCAGTTGTAACAGGTATACTTCTTGCATTTAATATACCGGCAACGGCACCATGGTGGCTTCCTATAGTCGGCGGATTCTTCGCAATCGTAATTGCAAAAGAATTCTTCGGCGGAATCGGTCAAAACTTTGTAAACCCTGCACTCGCAGGAAGAGCAGCGCTCATGATAAGCTGGCCGACAATTATGACAAATTACTCAAATCCTGACGGAATTACAGGACCTACACCTCTTCAAATCATGAAGGGAAGCGAAGGCGCTCTTCCAAGCATAAAGGATATGCTCATCGGAAATATCGGCGGAGTTCTCGGTGAAACTGCAACAGTTTTACTTTTAATCGGTTTCCTCTATCTTGCAATCAAAAAGATTGCAGACTGGAAAATCACCGTCATCTACATTCTATCCACAATGTGCATGCTCTTTATCCAAGGAATTAGAGGAGAATTTTTATTATATCATCTACTCGGCGGCGGTTTGATTTTGGGAGCATGTTTTATGGCAACCGACTTCGCAACTGCACCGATAAGCAATTTGGGCAGAGCAATATTCGCAATCGGATGCGGTGTGCTCACTGCACTTATAAGAGTTAGAGGCGGTATGGCTGAAGGAGTCAGTTATTCAATTTTAATTATGAATACATTTGTTCCTTTAATCGAGAGACTCACAAGACCAAGAATTTTCGGGGAGGCTAAAAAATAATGAAAGAAACTGTTAAATTAGGTATTATTTTACTTTTATTTTCTGTTTTTGCGGCTGGTATTCTTGGATTTACAAATAAAGTTACAAGCCCAATAATTGAACAAAGAGAAAAAGAAGAAACTGAAAAAGCATACAGAGAAATAATTGAAGATGCAGACGAATTCAAAGAATTTGATGCTGCTAAATTGGCTGAAATTCAAAAGACAAACAACAAAGTTGTCGACATTGTTAAAGCTGAAAAAGGTGGTACACCTGTAGGTGTTTTAATCACGACAAACGGCGGTGGATACGGCGGAGACATCACAATTATGACAGGTGTTAAAGATGGCAAAATCGTTGCTATAAAAGTTTTAAAACACAAAGAAACTCCTGATATCGGTACAAAAATTGAGAATGAAGATTTCCAAGCCGAATTTAAGGATTTAAGCGCTACTGAAAATGTTAAGTTGGTTGCAACAAAAAAAGATGCTCAAGATGTTGAAAAAATTACGGGTTCAACCGTCAGCAGCAAGGGCGTTATCGCAGCTGTAAACTTAGCTATTGACACATACAAGGAGATTGAAAATGAATTATAAAAAGATTATCAAAGACGGCATTATTGACAATAATCCTGTTCTTATTCAACTTATAGGTTTATGTTCAGTTCTTGCTGTTTCAATAAATATTCAAAACGCAATCGCAATGGGACTTGCTGTTATATTTGTTACAACACTTTCCAACTTAACAATTTCTCTCATCAGAAAAATTGTTCCAAGTAAAATCAGAATTCCTATCTATATCGTTGTTATCGCAACATTCGTTACACTCGTAGATATGTTCTTGAACGCTTATGTTCCTTCAGTTTACGCATCACTCGGACTATTTATTCCTTTGATTGTTGTTAACTGCTTGATTTTGGCAAGAGCTGAAAGCTTTGCATCGAAGAACACACCTTTACCGTCAATCGTTGACGGATTCGCAAACGGACTCGGATATATGGTTGCAATTGTAATTCTTGCATTTTTCAGAGAATTAATCGGCTCGGGAAAACTTTTGGGATACACAGTTCTTCCGGGATTCAATCCGATGAAACTTTTTTCAATGCCACCGGGAGCATTCATCATTCTGGGACTTATGATATTTGCACTTAATGCATTTAAACAAAGGAAAGAGGCATAAGTATGAACGCATTTCAAATTATTATTTCAACAATATTTGTAAATAACTATGTATTCAGTCAATTTTTGGGAATCTGTCCGTTCCTCGGAGTTTCTTCAAAAGTTGAAACCGCAACAGGTATGGCTGCAGCTGTAACATTCGTTGTTACAATCGCTTCGGTCATCACATGGGGAATACAAAAGGCAATACTTGACGTATATAACTTGCAATATCTACAAACAATCGTATTCATCCTTGTCATCGCAAGTTTGGTACAATTTGTAGAAATGGTTATCAAGAAATTATCACCTGCACTTTATCAAGCAATGGGTGTTTTCTTACCGCTCATCACAACAAACTGTATGGTTCTCGGTGTTGCAATCATCAACATTCAAAATGATTACAGCCTTTTCAAAACCGTTGCAAACGCACTCGGCGCTTCAATCGGTTTCGGACTTGCACTGATTCTTATCAGTTCACTTAGAGAGAGACTTGAACTTATCGACGTTCCAAAGCCGCTAAAGGGATTCCCGCTTGCACTTATCGCTGCAGGTCTTATGAGTATCGCTTTCACAGGCTTTGCAGGATTAGTATAGGAGGTTTATAATGGAAATTTTAAAACCTGTTTTAGTTCTTGGAGTTTTGGGCTTATTGTTCGGCGTATTGCTCTCTATTGCATCAAAAGTTTTCGCAGTTGAAATGAATCCGGTCGTCGGAAATATTCTCGGAGTTTTACCGGGAGCAAACTGCGGTGCTTGCGGATTTCCGGGATGCGAAGGACTTGCAAACGCAATTGCTGAAGGAAAAGCTCCGACAAATGCATGTCCTATCGGAGGAAATGCCGTTGCACAAAAAGTTGCTGCAATTTTGGGCTCTGAAGCCGGAGAAGTTGCAAGACAAGTTGCCGTTGTAAGATGTAACGGAACATGCGATTTAGCAAAGGATAAATATAACTACTACGGAATTAAAGACTGTAGATATATGGCACAAATCGGCGGCGGAAACAAAGCCTGCTCATACGGATGTTTGGGATGTGGAACATGTAAAGACGTTTGCCCGTTCGATGCAATCGAAATGGTAGACGGCGTTGCTCACATCATAAAAGACAAATGTAAAGCATGCAACAAGTGTGTTGTGATTTGTCCGAAGAAAATTATTGAACTCATGCCTTATGACAGACACACCGTTATCAAGTGTGCTTCACAAGACAAGGGCAAGACTGTAAGAGAAAATTGTAAAGTGGGTTGTATCGGATGTCAAATCTGTGTAAAGAAATGTCCGAAACAAACAATCAACTTCGAAAACAACTTGGCTCACATCGACTACTCAGGATGTATCGACTGTAAGACATGTGTCAAGAATTGCCCGATGAAGACAATTCACGACGATCGTCCGGAAAAACCGAAGAAAGTTTTGACACCGGAAGAAATCGAAGCACTTAAAGCAAAAAAAGCACAACAAGCTGCTGAAAAAGCTAAAGAAGAAAAAGCGGAAGAAACGACTAACGCTTAATAGAAAAGGCTCCACAATAAGTGGGGTCTTTTTTGTTGTGTTTATGTAATTTACAATCCAAAAAAAGAAGCCTTTCGGGCTTCTAGAGTATTTGCTTCATCTTTTGATTTTTTATTGCGAGTTTGTACTTTCCCGGAGAAATATTGTAGTATTTCTTGAAAGTCACGGAGAAATGCGATTGGCTGCTGAAGCCGCACACATCGCTTATATAGTCGAGACTCTTTGAGCCTTCTATAAGCATTTCCTTCGCTTTTTTTACGCGCAAGGAGTTCAGATACTCGCAAAATCTGTAACCTGTTTTTTCACTGAAAAGTCTGCACAAATAGTTTTCTGTGACATTGTGATTGTCGGATATTTGCTTCAAGGTGACCTTGTTGAAATAATTTTCGTTTATTTCATTTATGACCTCTCTTATGAGCTTGTCGTCATTATTTTGAAGAACTTCGACGGATATGTCCCTGTAAGAATCGAGAATATCGTTTGAAATTTCGCGAAGAGCTTCGTCTCCTTTTGCATTTAATATTTTTTCCCTATTGTTTATAAATGTGTGATTGTAGTTTTTTTGGTATTTAATGATGTAAGTTGTATAAAGGAAAGTGTTTAATTCCGTTATATGTAATCTTAAATCTTCTTCGCTGTCAATTTTCGACAATTCCTCGTTCAGCTTTTCTTTGCACAGGAAATATGTCTCAGGTCTTAAAAGTTGACTGATTGCCAAATAATTCATAACATAAAACCCTCCTTTCTTTTTTCTTACTTATATTATATATTAGATGATAAAATTTTTCAAGGTTAGGATGGGCTAACTTTAAAAATATTTTATGTTTATAGAGTTGCGAAATGGGTATAACTATTATATAATAAGAATGAACAATTTCATTGATATATAAGGAGGAAAACTATGAAAGTAAGCGTAATTTATTACACAGAAACAGGAAACACCGAAGCAATGGCAAATGCCATTGTTGAAGGCATCGAAAATGCGGGAGCTGAAGCAAATTTGGTAGATGTAAATGATGCAACAGCTGAAGACATCACAAGCGCAGATGCAGTAGCACTCGGATGTCCTGCAAAAGGTGACGAAGAGATAGAAGACACAACATTCAGACCATATCTCGAAGACAATATGGATGAACTAAAAAATAAAAAAGTTGCAATTTTCGGTTCATATGCATGGAACGAAGGCGAATGGATTGAAACATGGAAAGCTGAAATGGAAGAAAATGGAATCAATCCTATCGAAGCATTGAAAGCATATGACAATCCGGACGACGATGCTATTGAAGAATGCAAGGCACTCGGAGAAAAATTGGCAAAATAAGATTATAGGCATCCCGAAAGGGGTGCTTTTTTATTGAAAATTTAGTAGTTTTATTTTGCCGGGTTTTATAAAGAGCATTTTAAATAATTGTGCTGTATTTTTTCTGACAGTTAAATACAAATTTCATAAAATTATTTTTATGAAAGCGATATTATATAAAAAACCTTTTTTAAATATGCTATACTTAATATAGTTAGCAAAGACTAACTGATGTTTAAGGAGGCTATTATGAGAGTAACGATTATTTATTGGTCGGGAACAGGAAACACCGCAAGGATGGCAGAAGCAATTCAAAAAGGTGCTGCCGAAGCGGGAGCAGAGACAAAGCTTATAAATCTTTCTGCGGGTTTTGACGCAAAGGATTTGACGGAGGCTGACAGAATTGCGCTCGGTTGCCCGGCAATGGGTGCCGAAGAACTTGAGGAAGAAGAGTTCAGACCATTTTTTGACGCTGCAAAACCTGTTTTAAAAACAAAACCGGTTGCAATTTTCGGCTCGTATGAATGGAACACGGGCGAATGGATGGTGGATTGGGCTGAAGAATGTACAAATGACGGAATTAGTCTTGTCGGTTCGCTTGCAGCATATGACAATCCTGACGACGAGGCGATAGAAAAATGTATCGCTCTCGGTAGAAAACTCGCGGAGTAACACTTTTTGGAGTTTTAATACGTTCAAATTTAAATTATTTTCCCTATGTAAATTTTGACCTAAATACCTAAACTCCTAATATATTTTTTATTACGAAAAAAGAGCCTGAGATTTAATTCTCAGGTTCTTTTTCGGTTTCTTCCTCTTTTGTTGC
Source organism: uncultured Eubacteriales bacterium (assembly GCA_900540185.1). Taxonomy (GTDB): domain Bacteria; phylum Bacillota; class Clostridia; order Tissierellales; family Peptoniphilaceae; genus Ezakiella. The sequence continues at coordinate 115,119 of UQFH01000006.1, read as the reverse complement.
AAGAGAGAAGTATTTTCCTTTTTTATCCATTAGTTCATCGTGTGTTCCCGCCTCTATAATTCTTCCTTTTTCAAGAACAATTATATTGTCGCAGTTTCTTATAGTTGAGAGTCTATGTGCGATGATGAATGAAGTTCTTCCTTCCATAAGGTGGTTGAGTCCTTCTTCAATATGTTTTTCGGTTTCGGTGTCGATTGATGCGGTAGCTTCGTCGAGCACCAATATTTTCGGGTCACGAATGATTGTGCGTGCGAATGTTACGATTTGTTTTTCTCCGAGGGAGAGTCCGACGCCTTCACCGTTTAAGTGGGTGTCGAGACCTTTTCTTAATCGTTTTAGAATCATTTCACCACCCGCAAGATTCATCGCATTTATTATTTCATCGTCTGTAAACTTTTCGCCGAGTGTGACATTGTTTCTTAGAGTGTCGTTGAAGATAAAAGGGTCTTGTAGAACAAGCGCCATTTCCTTTCTAAAAGATTCTTTTGACAGTTTTGATATATCAGTATCGTCAATCGAGATGACGCCGCTATCAGGGTTATAGAAGCGGAATATAAGGTTTATAATCGAGCTCTTGCCCGAGCCGGTGTCGCCGACGATTGCGGTTTTTGAACCGTGCGGTGCGCTTATGTCGATATTGTGTAGGACAGGATTGTCCTTGATATATGAAAACGAAATGTCTTTAAGTTCGACGTCGCCCTTTATGTCGTCAATTTCAAATTCGCCGTCAAGTTCATGCTCTTCTTCCATAAATTCAACCAAGTGGTGACTCGAAGCGAGCGCCTTTTCAATGACGTTTATTCGTCTCAAAACTCCCTGAATCATATCGTAAATTTTTCCGTTGTAGTTCAATAGAACGACCATAAATCCGATTGAAATAGTATTTGTACCATTTAAAAACGAATATCCGGAAATGATTAAGATTAACAGAGTAGAGATGTTTGAAAGCAGGTTTGAGATGTTGAACGAAAAGAAGGAGTCAAACATTTCCATTCTCGTTCCGATTTTATATTGCTTTTGATTGAGCTTTGAAAATTCTTCGTTCACGCCGTCCGAAACTCCGTACGCACGGATTAAATCCGAGCCGTGAAGATGTTCGTTCAGGTCCGCAACGATTTTTGATTCGCCTTTTCGATATTCGATATTGTATTTTGCGCTGAATTTGTTGTAGACATAAATAAGAAGAATTAAAATCGGAATAGGCAGTGTCAAGATAAGCGCCGCTCTATAGTCGATTGTCAGCACATAAATTATCGAGGCGAGTATGAATGAGATTGCGGAGAACATTCCGTCAAATCCGAGAAAGAACATATTTTTTATCTCTTCGACGTCTCCGACAATACGTCCGCTTATTTTTCCGACGGGCGTTCTGTCGAAGAACGAGAGCGGAAGATTGAGAGCGTGGTCGTATAGATCGCGTCTCAAGAAATGGCTCGCTTTGTTAGAAGTTCTTTTGAGTTGATATTGTTTCAAAAAGCTGATTATATTGCTCAAGAGTATCATCAAAAGATATATTACCGCAGTTGTGAAAAAGCTTTTCGAATCTTTTATTCCGACTGTCGCGTCGATTTCCTTGTCGATTAATTTTTGCAAAAAGAGCGGAGTGACAAGTGTCAGAGCCGTAGTTCCGATTGAGAGAACAACGCCCAACATGAGCGACCACTTGACCGATTTAAATGTTCTGTAAATGAGTTTCAGTGTACCTTTTCTAAATGTTTTTTCGTTATAAAGTTTACTCATGGCTGACCTCCTGAATCATGGCTTGTTCATAGAACCAGCCTTTATTTTCGAGGAGCTCGTCATAAGTTCCGAGTTCGGAAATTGCTCCGTCGTCAAGCACGATGATTTCGTCGCAGTCTTTTATTGCACTTATTTTGTGGCTCGACATGACGACGATTTTGTCGCCCATAAGTTTTTTCAAATTCTCCAAAATATTTTGCTCGGTCTTGTTGTCGACCGCAGAAAGCACGTCGTCAAGCACAAGCATGTCGACGTCTTTTAAAACGGCACGTGACAAACTGACGCGTTGCTTTTGTCCGCCCGAGAGGGAAACGCCCATCTCGCCCGAGAGTGTGTGCACTCCGAGGGGAAGGGAGCCGATGTCCTTTTCAAAGTCGGAAACTTTTATCGCATTTTTCACTTCTGCATCGGTCGCCTCTCTGTAGAAAGCGATATTTTCTTTTATAGTTTTCGAGTAGAGAAAATGCTCTTGCGGGACATAACCGATGTTTTTCTTTAAACCGTCGAGAGAAATTTCCTTGATGTCCGAGCCGTTTATTTTAAAATCTCCATGAAAATCCGGATATTCATTTATTAGAATACGCAACAAACTCGTCTTGCCGCTTCCGGTTTTTCCGACAATTCCATATCTCTTGCCTTTTTGAAATGAAAGATTTATATTTTTTAATCCAAAGCTGTCATTTCCCGGATATGAGAAATACACATTATTCATTTCGATTTTATCTATTGATTCGATTTTATTATCACCATTGTATTCTTTGAAGTCGTCGTCATAGTCTATTATTTCGCCGATTCTTCTCAGAGATGTATTTCCTTCTTTTAATACAACTATCAAATCCGAAAGCGCGAATGCAGGCCATTCGAGAAAGTATAGATAGAGTGAGAAGGTTACAAGTTGACCGTATGAAAGATTTCCGTGCTTTATGAGCGATGCTCCGACAATGAAAGCGATGATTGAGAAAAATCCGATTCCTATTTCCGTGACTGGCATATAGAGTGCTGTGAGCTTTGTGAGTCGAAGGTCTTTTGCCAAATTGTCGTCGACAGATTTGAGATAATCCTCTTTCTTCACTTTGCCGACAACGAATGCTTTGATTACTTTTATCGCACTCATATCCTCGATTGTCTTTTGGTTCAAAGTGTCCAAACTCTTTTGATATGCTTCGTAGGTCGGGTCATATCTCGTTGAAATCTTTGTGATTATAAAGACCATAACAGGGAGCGCAACCATTGAAATGAGCGCCAAAAGAGTTGAAATTTTCGCCATATAGATAAAAATCAATATCGGAAATATCGCACCGTCTACGATGGTCATAAATCCGTAGCCGACGACATCCGCAACGCGCATTGTGTCCGATGTCGCCTTGTTTATTATTTCGCTTATTGTATTTCTTTTGAAAAAAACCGGACTTTGAAGAAGCGATTTACTCAAAATCATTTTTTTGAGATTTGCGCTTACATAGTAGTAGTTTCTGAAGATTATATAATTCCATATTGCATTCGAAATATAGATAAATATCGACATGAATGAGAGGATGTATATATCTTTTATTAGAATCTCCTTTGTCAAAGTTCCGCTTTTTACAAAGTCCGCCATCTCTCCGATGAGCTTCGGAAGAACAATTGAGCCATAAGACGACAAAATGTTCAGAATGAGCGCAAAGAAGAGGGCATATCTGTATTTTTTGATTAAGTTATAGTATTTTTTTATGTTTTTCATAAAACCTCGCGTAAGTTATTCTTCGTGATAGACACAAATTTCGTCGAAGCTGCGACGTTTTTTCGGTCTATCTTTTTCCTCCTTTTGATAACCCAGCGCGATTACAATTGCAACTTTGTTTTTGTCGCCGATAATTTCCTGAATCTCTTTTTCTTTGTAGAGCCCGAGAATGCAACTCGAAATTCCGAGCTCAAGAGCTCTGTAACAAATCGCGGAAACGGCGATTCCTATATCTATCGGCACCCAATCGTTATATTGGGCGAGATTTATAGCTTTTAATGCAATATTTCTTCTGTCTTCAGTGATAACAATAAAAGCAGGCACATTATCTATGAACCCGTTGTACATACCTCTCGCTTTTGAAACACGTCTTGCCGCATTTTTAGTGCAAATATGTATCTCTTATTGTTGTGAGTTGACGGCAGAAGGTTGTAGTCGTGCTGCGTCAGCAATTTCTTCTAAAATATTTTTATCAATTTCAGTATCCAAAAAATCTCTGCAAGAATATCTTTTTTGGACCAAGTCTCTAAATGTCAATTTTGTCATGCACCTCCAATTTGAAATAGTGTTTTACACACTTTTTATTCTAACACATTTTATTTATTATTACAATTGACGAAACGTAGAGAACCTATAGTTTCTTCACTTGAAAATAGAACTGATTTATAATATAATTTAGTAAAGAGATTACTTTTATTTAAAGGAGTATTTATGGAACTGATTTTTATAATAATATTAATTTTATTCAGCGCATTTTTTTCTTCATCTGAAACGGTTGTGACGTCGACGAAGTCATATAAGCTTAGAAAATACATAGATGAAGGAAACAGAAATGCAATTATATTCAATGATTTGATTGAGAATTCCGCAAAAACTATTTCCGCAATTTTGATTGGAAACAATATCGTAAATATTATTGCGCCGAGTATTTCGACACTCTATTTTGTTTCGAAATTCGGATCTAGAGGTGTGACTTATTCTACGATTGTAATGACTATAACTCTTTTGATTTTCGGAGAGATTGTTCCGAAGACATTTGCAAGCAACAACAGTTTAAAATTCGGCCTTTTTGTTGCGCCTATAATAAAGTTTTTTGTGGTCATTTTAACTCCTATAAATATATTTTTCACAGCTCTTACCAAGTTTTTCATAAAAGAGGATGAGGGAGAAAAGATAACAGAAGACGATTTGATTGGAATTTTAAATGAAGGCCACGAGGAAGGAATCGTTGAATCATCCGAAAAGAACATGATTGAAAATGTTTTTGATTTAACGGATTCAAAAGCAAGCGACATTATGACACCGAGGACTTCGATTGTCGCAGTGCCGATCGCTATCAGTTACGACGATTTATTGGACATGGTGAAAGATACACACTTCTCGAGACTGCCGGTTGTCGGAGAAAATATAGACGACATTGTAGGGCTTTTATATGTTAAGGATTTGGTCGGACAAAAGAGGGAATCTTTTGATTTAAAGAGCATTTTGAGGCCGGCATATTTTCAGTTTGAGTCCAATTCGAGTTACAAGCTTTTAACGGATTTGAAAAAACACAAGAGTACGATTGCGATTTTGGTCGACGAGTACGGCGGAACTTCCGGACTTGTCACCATTGAAGACATCGTTGAAGAAATTGTGGGTGACATCGACGACGAATATGACGAAGTGAGCACGCCGCTAAGACGCATTTCAAAGGGTCAATATTCCGTTAAGGGCGACATGGACCTTGAAGACGTTAACGATGCGCTGGGAACCAATTTTACAAGCGAGGACTACGAATCAATCGGGGGTTTTGTCATCGGACTTGCCGGGAAATTTCCGAAACGCGGCGAGGTATATTATGCCGACGGATATGAGTTTGTGGTTGAAAGGGCTGCAGGCTGTACAATTTCACGCATAAGAATCAGAAAACAAAAATAAGAAAAGGGGCAATCATGGCTTTTACTCATCTGCATCTTCACACAGAATACTCGCTTCTTGACGGCGAGATAAAGATTGAGGATTTGGTTAAAAGGGCGAAAGAACTTAATATGAAATCGGTTGCTATAACTGACCACGGCAATATGTTCGGCGCGGTCAATTTTTACAAAGCACTGAAAAAAGAGGGAATCAAGCCTATAATAGGCTCTGAGATTTATATATCAAAAGGTGATCACAACAGCAAAACTCCTGAGGACAAGGAGTACTATCACCTTATTTTGTTATGCAAAAATAATGAGGGACTGAAAAATCTGTTTAAGATTTCGACAGAAAGCTGGCAAAACGGATTTTATTATAAACCGAGAGTGAGCCGTGAATTTTTGAGAGAACATAGCGAAGGACTTGTCGCACTTTCTGCATGCCTTAGCGGTGAGATTCAAAGAAAATATTTGAATCGCGATTTGAAGGGCGCAAGAGAAGCGTTTGAATTTTACAAAGGAATTTTCGGCGATGATTTTTATTTAGAAATACAAAATCACGGCATTCCGGAGGAAACGTATGTAAAGAAGTTTTTTATGGAGCTTTCGAAAAACACCGGCACAAAAATTGTTGCAACTAACGACTGCCACTATTTAAATAAAGAAGACGCAATGATTCAGGAAATACTTATGGCGATTGCGACCGGAAAGACTTTGCAGGACGAGGACAGGATGAAGTTTGACTCCGATGAGTTTTATTTTAAGAGCGAAGAAGAGATGCTGGAAAGATTTGAGGATATTCCGGAAGCGATTACAAACACCGAGGAAGTTGCGGAGAAGTGCAATGTCGAATTTGAATTCGGACACTATCACTTGCCGAATTTCGAAGTGCCGAACGGCGAGGACCACTTTGAATATTTGAAGAGAGTGACGCTTGAAGGTTTGATGGAGAGATATGGATTTGACGGAAAAATTCCGGAGCCGGTTCTTGAGAGAATGGAGCATGAGCTCGGGATTATCAAGAGCATGGGATTTGTCGACTACTTCCTTATTGTGCAGGATTTTATTTTGTTTGCACAAAGTAGAGGCATTCCGGTCGGACCGGGGCGCGGTTCGAGCGTCGGTTCAATTGTTTGTTATGCGCTCGGCATCGTCGACATGGATCCGTTAAAATATGATTTATATTTTGAAAGATTTTTAAATCCGGAAAGGGTAACAATGCCGGATATAGACATCGACTTCTGCTACGAAAGACGGGGCGAGGTCATCGAATATGTCAGGGAAAAATATGGAGAAAATCAAGTTGCGCAAATTGCAACTTTCGGAACTATGCAGGCGAAGGGTGCGATTCGCGATGTGGGACGTGTGCTCGGTCTAAATTACAACTTTGTGGACAGGGTTGCAAAGATGGTGCCGTTTGCGCTCGATATGACAATCGACAAAGCATTGGAGCAAAATCCGGAGCTGAAAGAATTTTATGAAACGAACGAAGATGTAAAAAAACTTATAAATTTCAGCAAGCGTATTGAGGGACATGTAAGACATATTTCGACCCATGCGGCGGGAGTTGTTATTTCAAAAAATCCGCTCGTTGAATATGCACCGCTTGCAATAGCATCGGACATTTTGGTTACACAGTTTGACATGACGACACTTGAAGAGTTGGGACTTTTGAAGATGGACTTTTTAGGACTTCGAACGCTCACGGTGATTGACGATGCAATCAAGATGATTGAAGAAAACTACAACAGGGAAATTTCATTCAAAGATATGTCCCTCACGGATCCGGAAACAATAAAACTTTTCAGAGATGTGGACACAATCGGCGTTTTTCAATTTGAGTCGCCGGGAATGCGAAACTTTTTGAAGGAACTAAAAGTTGAGAGATTTGAAGATTTGATTGCGGCGAACTCGCTTTTTAGACCGGGACCGATGAACTCAATTCCGGATTTTTGCAGGAGAAAAAACGGCGAGGAAAAAGTAAACTACGGGCACCCGATTTTGGAAGAAATTTTGAAGGACACCTACGGGGTCATCGTTTTCCAAGAACAGGTTATGGCAATTGTTGAAAAAGTCGGAGGCTACACGCTTGGACAGGCTGACAACATAAGGCGTGCGATGAGTAAAAAGAAAATGGATGTGATGGAAAGAGAACGTCCGATTTTTGTCGACGGCGCAATTAAAAAAGGCTTCAGCGCCGAGCTTGCAAACGGCATATATGACGATATGATAGACTTTGCAAAATATGCATTTAATAAATCGCACTCGGCGGTCTACAGTCTTGACGCATGGAGAACAGCATGGCTCAAGGTGCACTATCCGAAAGAATTTTTCGCAAGTATTTTGACCTCGATTGCAGGAGACCAATCGAAGATGCAACTTTATGTAGACGAAGCGAGAAAATTCGGAGTGACGATTTTAAAACCGTCTGTTAACGAGTCAAATTGGGTGTTTAAAACCGAAGGAGACGGAGTCAGATTCGGACTAAAGGGAGTTAAAGGTCTCGGGGTGAATACAGTTCGTGCGATTATGAAGGCGCGCGAAAAAGGTAAATTCGAAAGTATGAAAGAAATGTTTGACAGAGTTTACTCGATTGACAAAACAGCACTAAATAAACGTTCAATAGAGGCGCTTATTTATGCGGGTGCTTTCGATACTCTCGGCATAAACAGACGAACTGCTCTTAACACATATGATGGAGTTTTGTCGTCGCTTTCACTTGAAAGAAAATCGAATATCGAGGGACAGTTTTCAATGTTCGGTGGAGCGGGAAGTGCGAAAGAACAAACCGCACACTACGAGGAATTTGACGACGACGAGCTTCTTGCAAAAGAAAGAGAAGTGCTCGGAGTTTATGTTTCAAGTCATCCGCTTAGACAATATGAAGATGTGATTAAAAAAGTTGCTTCGACGACGAGAAACGATATTTTTGAAAGCTATGAAGATTATCTTTCAAACGGCGTGCCGATGAAGTTTTCAAGAGTTAGTCTTGCCGGATTTATCAAGGAATGTAGATTTACACTCACAAAGAAGAATGAAAAGATGGCGATCATAAGTTTTGAAGATTTAACTGGGCTTATTGAAGCGGTCGTTTTCCCGTCGCAGTATGCAAAGCTTCAAAGATATATAAGAACAGGCGCGAAGATTGTGATTCGAGGAACTATAAATTACAGTGATGTTAGAGAGCCGAATATAATTGTGAACGATATCGAGCCTTTGTCATTGATTGACAAGGTTTATATAAGGGTAATAAAAGGGTGCGGAGACACGGTTCTCGACACGGCGAAGGATTTTATAAGAAGAAATCCGGGAACGTCGGAAGCTGTTTTCTATTTTGAAGAAACAGGCGAGAGCGGAGTTTTTCCTGAGGCAGCGAATTTAAATGCGACAAAGGAAAATCTCGAAAGTTTAAAGAAAATATTGGGAGAGGCGAATGTAAAGGTCGCGGAATAGATATGAAAAGAATTGCAATTTTAACGAGCGGCGGCGATGCACCGGGCATGAACGCCGCGATAAGAGCTGTTGTAAGAACGGCTATTTACAACAATATAGAAATTTACGGCGTTAAGATGGGATACAACGGTCTCATTAACGGCGACATATTCAAGATGGAGCTCTCGAGCGTTGCGGATATAATTCACAGAGGCGGTACAATTTTGGGCACTGCAAGGTCGGATGAGTTTATGACGGACGAGGGAAAACAAAAAGCGGTCGAAACGCTCAAACAAAATGGGATTGAAGGCGTTGTTGTAATCGGCGGAGACGGAAGTATGAGAGGGGCACTTGCTCTTCACAAACTAGGCGTAAAAACGATTTCGATTCCGGCGACTATAGACAACGATTTGGGCTATACGAATTATACAATCGGATTTATGACGGCGCTTGAAACAGTTGCGGACGCAATCAGTAAACTGCGGGACACTTCATCGGCGCACGGAAGGGCAAATATTGTCGAAGTTATGGGAAGAAACTGCGGAGACATTGCGCTTTATTCCGGACTTGCCGGCGGTGCGGAAACGATTTTCGTTCCGGAAGAACCCGTGAATATTGAAGAACTTGTTTCAAAGGCGATAAGCGGAAAAAAACGTGGAAAAAGGCACCATATTATTGTGGTTGCCGAAGGCTCGACCGACACGTACAAGTTGAGGGACGCTTTTGAGGAACGCACAGGAATAGAAACCAGGGTCACCGTTTTGGGGCACGTCCAACGAGGCGGAACTCCGACGGTTTTTGATAGAATTTTGGGAAGCGGAATGGGACACGAAGCGGTCACGCTTTTAAAAAACGGCGAGTCGGGATTTTCGCTTGGAATGAACGGGAATGAAATTTTTAAGATGGATGTCGAAGAGGCGCTTCAAAAGAAGAAAATTTTTAACTCGAAATTACTCGACATTGCAAAAATATTGTCTATTTAAAATAGGAGGGGTATTTTGAAAAAAACAAAAATCGTTGCAACAATAGGGCCCGCTTCGGATTCGGAGGAGATGCTTGAAAGACTTATAAATTTCGGAGTGAATGTTATGAGACTTAATTTTTCTCACGGCACACACGAGGAACACGCTCTTCGAATCGAAAGGATAAAAAAAGTTCGAGAAAAACTAAATGTGCCGGTTGCGATAATGCTTGACACGAAGGGACCGGAAATAAGAATCGGAGTTTTTAAAAACGGCAAAATATTTATCAACCAGGGACAAAAGTTCACACTTACAACCGAAGCGGTTGAAGGCGATGAGACGAAAGTTTCGGTTTCATATAAAGAAATTTCAAATGATGTGGTTGTCGGTGGTCGAGTTTTGATTGACGACGGACTTGTCGAATTTAAGATTGTAGATAAAGACGAAAAGGATGTGCATATGGTCGCCGTAAACAGCGGTGAACTCTCGGACAGAAAAGGAGTTAACATTCCGGATGCGAAGGTGAAACTTCCGGCTCTCACGCCGGGGGACATAAGCGATATAATTTTCGGAATAAAAAATGACGTCGACTATATTGCCGCAAGTTTTATAAGGACGAGGGAAGACGTTCTTTCCATAAGGAGGATTCTCGAGGAGAACGACGGATATAAAATCGGAGTGATTTCGAAAATCGAAAACAGAGCAGGCGTTCACAATATGGATGCGATTCTCGAAGTTTCCGACGGGATAATGATTGCGAGGGGAGACCTTGGAGTCGAGATAAATCCGGAAGAAATCCCGCACGTTCAAAAAGAACTCATAAAAAAATGCAACGAAGCCGGAAAAATTTCAATCACGGCGACGCAGATGCTCGATTCGATGATAAGAAATCCGAGACCGACGAGAGCGGAAGTGATGGACGTTGCAAATGCAATAATTGATGGAACAAGCGCAGTCATGCTTTCGGGCGAGACGGCTGCGGGAAAATATCCGGACAAATCGGTAGATATGATGGCGAGAATTGCGATTTCGACCGAAGAGGGCGAGGAATACAGGAGAGTTTCGGGAATGTTTGCGGAAAAGCATTCGCTCAGCATTACGAACTCGATTGCAAACAGCGCCGTTAATATTGCGAACAATTTGGGAGCGAGTGCGATTATAAGTCTTTCAAAAAGCGGCGGGACTGCAAGAGCGATTTCGAAATTTAGACCGCAGACGGATATAATTGCAATAACTCCGAGCGAAAGGGCTTTGAGAAAACTTTCACTCGAATGGGGAGTATATCCGATTTTGGTGAATGAAGATAAAGATGCGGACAAAATTTTTGATGAAGGCATCAATAAATGCATGGGAAATATATTAAAGGAAGGAGATCTCGTAGTTTTAACAGCAGGTTTGCCGGTTGGAAAAAGCGGCTCGACCAATATGCTTAAAGTCGAGATATTGTCAAAGATGTTAGGAAAAGGAATGGGAATCGGGACCGGAAAGGTTACCGCAAGAGCAGTAATTGCAAATTCTGCGGAAGAGCTTTTGAGCGATTTTAAAGACGGAGATATTATTGTTACAATCGGTATGGAAAGAGATATGGTTTCATTTGCCGAAAGAGCCGGTGCAATTGTTACAGAAGAGGGCGGGCTTACAAGCAGCGGCGCAATAATCGGGCTTAATTTAAAAGTGCCGACAATTGTCGGTGTCGCCGATGCGACGAAGAATATTAAGACCGGGGATATTATAACTGTCGATATTAAGACCGGAGAAATTTTTAAAGGGGAGATTTAATATGAGTAAAGTTGTTTATATTGTAGGCTCACTTAGAAAAGATTCGTACAACAAAAAATTGGCTGAAAGAATGCAGGAAGTGACGGGTGGAGAGGTGATAGTTTTAAACGATATGGTTTTTATGAACGAAGACCTTGAAGCAAATCCGCCGAAAGTTGTAAGCAATTTAAGAGAAAAAGTAGTTGCTGCGGACAGAGTTGTCTTTGTAAGCCCGGAATATAATTACACAGTTCCGGGAACTCTCAAAAATGCAATCGACTGGCTGAGCCGTCCTTATGGCGACAATAAGCCTGCAATCGTTGGCAAATCTGCAGCGGTTTGCGGAGCATCACTTTCATTTATCGGAACTGCAAGAATGCAAAAGGATTTAAAGGGAATTTTGGCAATGCTTGGAGTGAAATTTTATCCGAAGGACTTGTTTGTTTCAATAAATATGGAAACGGGCACTTGGGATGAACAAACAGACGAAAGAATTGTTTCTTTCGCGGAAGGACTTTAAATGAGACAAAGTTGGGATGAATATTTTATGGATATTACAAGAAAAGTCGCGGAAAGGTCGACATGCGACCGTGCATTTGTCGGTTGCGTTCTTGTAAATTCGGACCATAGAATTGTTTCGACAGGATACAACGGAAGTGTTAGCGGGAATCCGCACTGTATTGACGTCGGTCACACCATGAGAGACGGCCACTGCATTGCAACTATTCACGCCGAGATGAATGCGCTTCTTTATTGTGCAAAGGAAGGCATTTCGGTCAAAGGTTGCACCGCCTATGTTACGCATTTTCCATGTCTAAATTGCACGAAGAGTCTCATTCAAGCGGGTATAAACAGAATTGTTTATGAAAACAGTTACAGAATTGACGACTATGCACTTCTGCTTTTAAAGAGAAACAATATTGAAGTTTTAAAAGTTGAAAGTTAATGATTTAATCGGAGCGAATTTTCTGCTCCGATTTTTTAAAAGCCTGAAAAATATTTTTTAAATTAAGAATTTTTTCTATTTTTCTATTGACAAAATTTTTCGGTTCGTGTAAAATATATAGAAAAGTTAAATTGAAAGACAGAATTTTGTTTGTTTTGAGGAGGTATTATGCTTAAAGGAAGAAATTATATCGACCCTACGAATTTCAGTATGGCCGAGCTAGACGAAGTTATGGATTTGGCAAAAAAAATTAAAGAAAACCCTGTTGATTACCTTGACGTTTGTAAAGGCAAATTATTAGCAACTCTATTTTATGAGCCCAGCACGAGAACCAGATTTTCATTTGAAGCAGCCATGTTAAGACTTGGCGGCGAAGTTATTGGTTTTTCGGAGCCGGGCTCATCTTCTGTTGCGAAGGGCGAATCTTTGAGAGATACAATAAGAACAGTAGGCTCATATTCCGACATTATCACAATGAGACATCCAAAAGAAGGTGCACCGAATTTCGCTGCAGAATTCACATATGTTCCGCTCATTAACGCAGGAGACGGCGGACACCAACACCCGACTCAAACTCTTACGGACTTGTTTACAATAAGAGAAAGCAAGGGCAGACTTGACGATTTGACAATCGGTCTTTGCGGCGACTTGAAATTCGGAAGAACTGTTCATTCCCTTATAAAAGCTATGAGTATTCACAAAAATATTAAATTCATTTTGATTTCTCCTGAAGAACTTCAAGTTCCGGACTATTTCAAAGCAACTGTGCTCGATGCAAACAATTTGGAATATGAAGAACACATAAAACTCGAAGATGTAATCGACAAACTTGATGTTTTATATATGACGAGAGTTCAAAAGGAAAGATTCTTCAACGAAGCCGATTATGTACGTTTGAAGGATTCATATGTACTTGATTTGGAAAAACTTAAAAATGCAAAATCAGATCTTGCAGTTCTCCATCCGCTTCCACGTGTAAATGAAATCGCATACGAAGTTGATGAGGACCCAAGAGCTTGGTATTTCAGACAAGTTAAGAACGGTATGTTTGTTAGAATGGCACTTATTATGAAATTGTTGGGGGTAGAAAAGAATGCTTAGTATAAATTCAATTAAAAGAGGAATAGTTATCGACCACATTCACGCCGGTCTCGGTCTAAAAATATTTGATTATTTGGGATTAAGAGATGCAGATTTTACTGTTGCGCTCATTATGAATGCACAAAGTGAAAGAATTGGGAAAAAAGACATAATCAAAATTGAAAATGTTTTAGACATCGATTTATCGGCACTAGGTTTTATCGACCCTGAAATCACAGTCAATGTTATTGAAGACGAAAAAATTGTAAAGAAAATAAATCTTAAACTCCCTGAACATGTTGAAGGCGTTTTGGAATGCAACAATCCAAGATGTATCACAAGCGTTGAAAGAGGAATGAAACAAAGCTTCACTCTTGTTAACCCGGAAACAGGCACATATCGTTGCGATTACTGCGACCATTTGATGAGTAAAAAAGATGTCTATAAATAGATTATTTAAGAGCGTGGAGGAAAGGGGCCCGATTTGCGTGGGATTGGACCCGAATCCTTTACATATGCCGAAATGTTTGGAAGATAAGCCGATCTACGAAAAAATTTTTAATTATAACAAAATGATAATTGACGCCACAAAGGATTTGGTCGCATGCTATAAGCCGCAAGCCGCATATTATGAAGCGCTGGGCATTGAAGGCATGAGAGCTTTAAAAAGCACCAATGAATATATAAGAAAATGTGGTATAATAATTATAAACGATGTAAAGAGGGGAGACATTTCTTTGACTGCAAAGGGATATGCCGATGCGTATTTCTCAGGAGATTTTGAAGGAGATATTATGACTTTGAGTCCATATATGGGGCTAGATTCAATTGAGCCATATTTGGAATATGTCGAAAAGAATGACAAGGGACTTTTTGTTATTATAAAGACTTCAAATCCGGGCAGCCACGATTTTGAGGAGATTGATGTCGACGGCAAACCTTTTTACAGTATCGTCGGCGATAAAATTCAAAAGATGGCGGGAAATACGATAGGAGAATGCGGCTACAGAAAAGTCGGTTTTGTTATAGGTGCGACAAATAAAGCATCAGGCGAAGCTGAATTTATAAGAGAGTGCTTCCCGGACACATTCTTTTTGATTCCGGGCTACGGCGCACAAGGCGGCGGAGCTGCGGACGCGATGAGTCTACTTAAGGACGGCAACGGCGGAGTTGCAAATTCTTCGAGAGGCATTATCAGAGCATTTGAAAAATCGGACAAGGATTTCGAAGAAGCAACCCGTGAAGCTGTTTTAAAAATGAGGAGGGATTTTAATGTCGGGTTATAATTCATATAAGATTAGCGAAATCAGACATTTAAACGATGAAATTTTTGTTATGGCGGTTGAAGCGGATGTAACTGTTGAACCGGGACAATTTTTCATGCTTAGAGAACCGGACACGACAGATCCGATGATGGGTCGTCCAATCTCGGTTTCCGATTATAAAGACGGAGAATTATATTTTTTAATACAAATTATGGGAAAAGGCACGGAAATTTTTTCAAGAAAGAGAGCCGGAGACGAAATTTTAATGATGGGGCCTCTCGGAAACGGGTTTAAACCTGTGGAAGGAAAATGTGCGTTGCTTGCAGGAACTGCAGGTATCGCACCGCTTTTATATCTTGCAAAAAAACTTTCTGTAAAACCTGACCTTTATGTCGGCTATAGAAGCGGAAGTTACTATACTGAAGAATTTAAAGACTATGTGGACAATATCTACATTGCAACGGAAGACGGAAGCGTGGGTCACAAAGGATATGCACTCGATTTGCTCGATGCGGAAAAATATGAAATGATTTATGTTTGCGGACCGATGCCGATGGTTAAAGCTACAGTTAAAAAATGCCCGGATGCGGATATGCAAGTGAGCCTTGAAGCATATATGGGCTGCGGATTTGGAGCATGCATGAGCTGTCTTTGCGATACAATTGGCGGTCGCAAGGGAATCTGCAAAGCGGGTCCGGTATTTTCGGCTAAGGAGTTGATTTTTAATGAATAAATTAGAGACGATGTTTCTTGGAACAAAATTAAAAAATCCGGTCTTGACGGCGAGCGGAACTTTCGGATTCGGCGATGTTTTCGAGCAATTCTATGACGTTAAAAGACTTGGCGGAATTATCGGAAAAGGTTTGACTCTAAATCCAAAGAGAGGAAACGAAGGTCAAAGAGTTTGGGAAACCGCTTCGGGAATGATGAACTCAATCGGGCTTGAAAATCCGGGAGTTAAGCATTATATCGAAGTCGAACTTCCGAAGATGAAAACGGTGAACGACTATGTCATTGCAAATATGGGCGGCAACTCAATCGAAGACTATGTGGAAGGGGCAAAACTTCTCGATGAATCGATTGCAGATGCGATTGAACTTAATATTTCATGTCCTAATGTAAAAACGGGTGGAATGGCTTTTGGAATCAGATGCGAAGATGCAAGAACAGTTGTTTCTGAAGTTAGAAAAGCTGTTAAGAACAAACCGCTCATAATAAAGCTTTCACCGAATGCCGAAAATATTGTTGCATTGGCAAAGACTATGGAAGAAATCGGAGCCGACGGAGTTTCCCTTGTAAACACTTTCAATGCTCTTGCAATTGATGTAAGAACGAGAAAGCCGCGCTTCAACAATGTGACAGCCGGTCTTTCGGGACCTGCAATAAAACCGATTGCACTTAGAATGGTTTATGAAGTTTCAAAGAATGTAAATATTCCGGTTATCGGAATCGGCGGAATTGAAAATTACAAGGATGCGCTTGAATTTATTATGGCAGGTGCAACTTTGGTTGAAATAGGTTCTGCAAATTTATACAATCCGACGTCCGCGATAAATGTCGTCGAAGGATTGGAAAAATATGCGGAAAAAGAAATAGATAAAAACATTGAAGAAATTAGAGGCTGTATTTGGAGGTAAAAATGACAAGAGAATCTGAAATTGTAGAATTATTAAAAAAGAGAGAAGCACTACTTCACGGACATTTCGGGCTTTCAAGCGGCAAGCACTCAAATGTTTATGTTCAATGCGCACTCGCAACTGAGTATGCTGAAGATGCTGAAAAAATCGCACATGCAATAAAAGAAAAACTTGAAGAAAATAACATTCATCCGGATGTTGTTGTGGGTCCTGCAATGGGCGGGATTATCATCGGCTACGAACTCGCAAGAGCACTCGGAGTAAGATCTGTTTTTGCCGAAAGAAAAGAAGGTAATATGTGTCTTAGAAGAGGATTCAGAATTGAAAAAGGCGAAAAAGTTTTGATTTGCGAAGACGTTGTAACGACCGGAAAATCATCACTTGAAACAGCAGCAGTAATCGAAGAACAAGGCGGAGAAGTTCTTGGAATCGGCGCAATTGTCGACAGAACAAAACAAACTCCACCGCTACCTGTTTTTGCTGCAATCAAACTCGAAGCTGATATTTATGAACCGGAAGACTGCCCACTTTGCAAAGAAAATGTGCCGATGGTTCAACCCGGAAGCAGGTTTCTTAAAAAATAATGTCGGGAATAGATATTGTTAAGATAAATAGAATAATTGAATTGATTGAAAGACGAGGTCTTGACTTCGTTCAAAATATGCTGAATACCCGCGAGGAAAGTCCCGAGACTCTTGCGGGCATTTTTGCATCAAAGGAAGCTCTTGGAAAACAATTGGGTAGCGGCATAAATAAAAGCATTTTGGAAAATTCAATTATTTTAAAAGATGAGAAGGGAAAGCCGTCAATCGTTTTTGAGAATTTGAGATACAATTTGTCAATTTCGCACGACGGAGACTATGCAATTGCAATTGTTACGGGGGATGGTGAAATTATGGTTGATAAAGATTTATTAAAACTTCTTCCGACAAGACCGTCAAATGCAAACAAAGCGACATTCGGAAGACTTGGAATTGTGGCGGGGCAAAAAGGTATGATCGGATGCGCAAAGCTTTCGTCAAGGGCGGCGATGAGAGCGGGAGCGGGATATGTATATCTTTTTTCGGAAGAAGAGAATAAAACCGCACTTGAGATATGTCTTGATGAAGAAATAATTATGGGTAGAGAAGATATTTTATTTTTCTGCTCTATTGACGCGCTCGCAGTCGGTCCGGGAATCGGATATTCATCGGAAGAATATATGAAAAAATTATTTTCTTATATCGCCGAAAGAAATATAAGAACGGTTCTCGATGCAGACGGGTTGTATTACTTAAAAAAATTCGGAAACGTCGGAATGAACCAACTTATAATCACTCCGCATCCTATGGAAGCGGCGCGACTTCTTTCAAAAGATGTATCATATATTATGAAAAATAGATTAAAATCTGCCGAAGAGATATCGCAAAAATACTCGTGTGATGTTATAATAAAGGGAGAGGGTTCCTTGGTTTATAATAAAAACGGAGAATATTATATAAATGAATCCGGCAACAACGGGCTTGCAACGGCAGGAACGGGCGATGTTTTGACCGGAATTATCGGCGCCTTTCTTGCAAACGGTTGTGACACATTTAGGGCAGGAAAGCTTGGAGTTTATTTTCACGGACTGTCGGCGGATATTATGGCGCAAAAAATATCGAAGCGTTCCATGATTGCAAGCGACATTATCGAGGGACTTAAATATGTTTTTAGGGAGGAAGACGATGCTTAATTACAAAAAATATATTTTATATTCGCTCATAACAATTCCTGTATACACTCTTTTTTGTTATCTCACGAAGAGAACGGTGGACCCCGTCATAGGCGGTCTTTTGGTTGGGGGAGTTGTACTTTTACTCTCTTTTATCGATTTAAGAAAGATAAAAAAAGATTTTGCTTCGATGAAATCGCACGTAAATGAATACAAACTCAGTCAAGATGCGGAAATTTTTATAAGCAAACAATTAAAACTTTTAAATGAAACGAAAGTTCCGTCAATCAAAAATATGATTATGTTAAATATTGCAGGAGCATATATAACACAAGGCGACAAGGTCGACGGGAAAAAATATTTGGATGCTTTAAATCTGAACGATTTCGACAGAGTGAATTTTAAAAATGCTGTTTTAAATAAACTACTTCTTCTTTATAAAATCAATGAAGATGAAGAAGCGAATATTCTTTATGACAGTGTTTTTAAGGAAGATTATGAAAAAGGCGGACAGCTTTTTAAGACTGTAAAAATTTTAAGATTTCAAGGGGATGTTCCGGAAGGAATAAAGGCGCTTTCCAAGTTGAACATGGAAGAGGGCTCGGAAATTTATAGAGAAGTCATTAAAATGGCTAAGGAAATAATTTTAGAAAATATAAAATAGAGGATAATATGTGTGGATTTACAGGTATAATCAGTAAAAAAGAATACAATGACGATTCAATCAGGTCGATGCTTGAGAGTATTCGTCACAGGGGACCCGACAATCTTTCGTTTTATGAAAATGAGAACCTGCATCTCGGTTTTGCAAGACTTCAAATAATTGATTTGGATTCGAGAAGCAACCAACCGATGATTGACGAAGAAACAGGAGCGGTTATTGTCTTTAACGGCGAAGTTTACAACTACAAAGAACTTCGACAAGACCTACAAGGAAACGGCGTCAAATTTAAAACGACATCCGACACGGAAGTTATTTTAAAGGGATATTTAAAATACGGAAAGAGCATTCTTTCGAAATTGAGGGGAATGTTTGCATTTGCAATATTCCACAAGAATAGAGTTTTTATGGCGCGCGACCATTTTGGAATAAAGCCGCTTTATTATGGATTTAACGACAAGGGCGAATTTATTTTCGGCTCGGAGCTGAAGGCGCTCATTTCAAATAAATTTTTCTCACCGAGACTTAATAATAATTCACTTTTTTCATATCTTGAACTGCAACATGTTTGCGGCGAAGATACGATGATTGAAGGCATTAAACGTCTTAAAAACGGACATTATTTGGAGATTTCAAATATTGAAGACTCGCTATATCCGATTACCGGAGAATATTTCCAATTTCAAATGTCAAACGACAAGATTACAAATCTTGACGATGCAGTTTATATGATACGAAAAGCTGTTCACAACAGTGTAGAACTTCATAAAAACGCGGATGTTAAGGTCGGAACATTTTTGTCGGGCGGTATCGACTCGAGCTATATCACGGCGCTCACAAAGCCTGAGATGAGTTTTAGTGTAGGATTTAGCGAAGAGGAAGGCAAGTTTGACGAAAGCGGACTTGCGAAAAAACTGTGTGAAATTTTGGGGATAAAACTCAATAGACTTATAATCGACAAAAATGAAGTTTTGGAAAATTTGGACGACATAATTTACCATCTCGACGAACCGCAGGCGAATTTGTCGAGCATTCCTCTATATTTTCTCTCCAAACTTGCGCGCGAAAATGCGACTGTTGTTTTGAGCGGAGAAGGAGCGGATGAATTTTTCGGCGGATATGACCTTTATCGCGAAGACAGTGCGATTGAGAAATATTTAAAACTTCCGAAAAATTTGAGAAAAGGTTTGAAAGGTGCTTCGAAAATATTACCGGATTCATCGTTAAAAAGACGTATGGAAAAGGGAGCGCTTGAGCCGAAGGATTTATTTGTTGGTGAAGCAAATATAAGCTCGCCGTCAGAAGTTAGAGATATTTTAAGTAATAGATACAAAGACGGAATGGAAGCAAGACAATTCACATCGAAATTTTTCAAAAATGTGGATGAATTGAGCGGAAAACAACTTGTCGATTTGAACAGTTTCATGCAATATGACATACTTTTAAAGGGAGACAGAATGAGTATGGCTCACAGTCTGGAACTCAGGGTTCCGTTTTTGGACCTCGAAGTTTGGAGTGTCGCAAGAAGACTTTCGAGCGGTTTGAAAGTGAGAGGAAATGTCACGAAGTTTGCTCTAAGAGAAGCTGCAAAAGAAGTGCTTCCTGAGGAATGGTACACGAGACCGAAGAAGGGCTTCCCGGTTCCTTTCAGAGATTTTTTAAAGGAAGATAATTTTTATAATAAATTCTACGAAGTGCTTTCGAGTGAACTTTGCGATGACTTTTTTGACAGAAGTGCAGTTCTGGATATGCTCAAGGAGCACAAGGACGGCGTTAAGAGAAATCATAGAAGACTTTACTCATACTATGTATTTTTGGTTTGGTATGATTTATATATCAACAGGAGGGGAATATGTTAAGAAAAGATGTTGACGAAAAATTAAAATGGGATTTGACCGATCTCGTAAAAGATGACGAAGATTTTGAAAAGAAACTTGAAGAAAAAGTATCACTTTCAAAAAAGATTTTTGAATTCAAGGGCAAAATAAAAGATTTAAAAACGCTCGAAGAAGTTTTGAAACTTTATGAAAAATATCTTGAAGTCGACAGCCTTGTCGGCGGTTTTGCAAATCTTTATTTTTCAGAAGACGGCACAAATACAAAGGCATATGGCTATTTGGAAGAATATGATAAAGCGGACACCGTTTCTTCAGCAAATATGTCATTTTTAGACGATGAAATCATGGAACTTTCGGACGATGTTTTGGATAAGGCGCTTGAAAAGCTTGACTTTGCACTTGTTTATTTGAGAAGACTCAAAAAAGATAAGGCACACAAGCCGCCTTTCGCAGTTGTTGACGCTCTCACAAAGTTAAATCCTGTATTTAACGCTCCATACGGAATTTGGGAAGGCGCGATTGCAGGCGACGTAAGATTTAACAGTTTGAAACTCGACAAAGAAGTGCCGATGACTTTCGGTCTTTATGAAGATAAATATGAAGGTTCATCGGACACGGAGCTCAGAAGAAAATCTTTCGAAGAATTTGTGAGTGTTATGAGAAAGTATCAAACGACTCTCGCTCTAAACTACAATACGCAACTGAAAGCGGAAAAAGCTCTCAGCGAAATCTATGGTTTTGAAAGTGTATTCGATTATCTTCTGGACCTTCAAGACATCAGACGGGAAGTTTATGAGGATCATATTGATACGCTGAAAAGAGAACTTCCGAAACATATGAGAAAATATGCAAAACTTGTCAAGGAAAAATATGGTCTCGATAAAATGACATATGCGGATCTTAAAGCGCCGCTTATGCCTGAGTTTGAAAAAGAAATCTCAATTGAAGACAGCAAGGATTATTTGAGGAAAGGACTTGCAATTTTCGGCGAAGACTATGTTAATGAAACTTTAAAACACATTGACAACAAGTGGATTGACTTTGCACAAAATGAAGGAAAATCAACGGGAGCATTCTGCGACCCTTATTATCAACTCCACTCATATGTTCTAATCAGCTGGATGGGCAAGATGGAAGACGTTTTCGTGCTTGCTCACGAACTCGGTCACGCCGGACACGGACGTTATTCGTCGATGGACAATTCAATCATAAATACTGAAAGTTCAATGTATATAAGCGAAATGCCGTCTACTTGCAACGAAATGCTTCTTGCAAATTATTTGATCAACAGCACGGATGATGAAGAATTTAAAAAGTGGGTAAGAGTTCAAATGATAGAAAGAACATATTACCACAATTTTGTAACCCACGGAATTGAAGCGATTTATCAAAGAGAAGTCTACAGAAGAATCGACAAGGGCGAAAACATTAATGCTGACAAGCTGAATGAAATCTTTAGAAACACTCTCGAAGAATTCTGGGGCGACGATGTTGAAATTCTTCCGGGAAGCGAACTCACGTGGATGCGCCAACCGCATTACTTTATGGGACTTTATCCGTTCACATATCAAGCGGGTCTTTCAATCGGAACTGAGCTTTTCAGAAAACTTCAAACAAGCACCGACAGCGAAAAGAAAGAAATTATTGAAAATTACAAAGAAACAATGAAGACGGGCGGAAAACTCTCGCCTGAAGATTGGGCAAAGAAACTCGGAGTGCAAATTGAAGGCGGTAAAGCACTTAAAGACACTATACAATATATCGGCGAAATTATTGATGAAATTTCGAAATAATGTTTTAAACCTATTAAATGGGGTATCCATTTAGTAGGTTTTATTTTTATGATTTAATTCGACGATAGAAGATTATATAATAAGACTTAACTTTTACAAATTAAAGTGTTGACTATTATACCTTAATGTGATATAATAAGACAAGGAATACTAATTAATGAGGAGGAATGGAATATGAAAACAGACGTACAGATTGCACAAGAAGCAAAAATGCTTTACATTGACGAAATAGCGGAACAATTGGGAATTGCAAAGGAAGATTTGTTTCAATACGGCCACTATATGGCAAAGATTGAACCGGTGGTTTATGAAAGACTTA
Organism: uncultured Eubacteriales bacterium; assembly: GCA_900540185.1. Classification (GTDB taxonomy): domain Bacteria; phylum Bacillota; class Clostridia; order Tissierellales; family Peptoniphilaceae; genus Ezakiella. The sequence continues at coordinate 92,377 of UQFH01000006.1, read as the reverse complement.
AAGATAAGAAGGACGGAAAACTCGTTCTCGTAACAGCTATCTCACCTACACCGGCAGGAGAAGGAAAGACAACTGTTAATATCGGTCTTTCAATGGGACTTAACAAAATCGGCAAGAAAGCAATTTCTGCATTAAGAGAACCTTCACTCGGACCATCTTTCGGAGTTAAAGGCGGTGCAGCAGGTGGAGGATATGCACAAGTTGTTCCTATGACAAATATCAATCTTCACTTCACAGGTGACTTCCACGCAATTACAGCTGCAAACAATCTTATTGCCGCAATGCTCGACAACCACATTCACCAAGGTAACGAACAACAAATAGACGTAAGAAGAGTTGTTTGGAAGAGAGTTCTCGATATGAACGACAGAGCTTTGAGACAAGTTGTTGTTGGTCTTGGCGGAGTTTCAAACGGATATCCTCGTGAAGACGGATTTGATATTACAGTTGCTTCTGAAATTATGGCAATTTTATGTTTGTCAAACAGCTTAGAAGAATTCAAAGAAAAAGTTTCAAATATTGTTATTGCATATAGAAGAGATAAATCACCTGTATTTGTTAAGGACATCAACGCACAAGGTGCTGTTACGGTTCTTATGAAGGATGCAATTTTACCTAACTTGGTACAAACACTCGAAAATACACCGGCAATTTTACACGGTGGACCTTTCGCAAATATTGCTCACGGTTGTAACTCGATTCTTGCAACAAAATATGCTCTAAAACTTGCTGATTACACTGTAACGGAAGCAGGATTCGGTGCTGACCTCGGAGCTGAAAAATTCTTCGACATCAAATGCAGATTGGGTGATTTACATCCGAATGCAGTTGTTATTGTCGCAACAATAAGAGCTCTAAAACATCACGGGGGAGTTACAAAAGAAGATTACGACAAGGAAAATCTTGACGCATTAAGAAATGGTTTCGAAAACTTGAAAAAGCACATGGAAAATGTTGCTAAATTCGGAGTTCCTTCAGTTGTAGCAATAAATCAATTCCCAACAGACACAGAAGCTGAAATTGAACTCTTAAAAGAACTTGTTGAAAAAGAAGGAAGAAAATGTGTTCTTTCTCAAGTATTCGCAAAAGGCGGCGAAGGTGCTGTCGATTTGGCAAAAGAAGTTGTCAGAGTTTGCGAAGAAGAAGAGTCACACTTCAAACCGCTCTACGATGTAAATGATACAATCGAAAACAAAATCACAACGATTGCAAAGGAAATTTACGGAGCAAAAGATGTTATCTTTACAAAAGAAGCAAAGAAATCCATCAAGAGAATTGTTGAAAATGGAATGGACAAGGTTCCTGTATGTATGGCAAAGACTCAATATTCACTTTCCGACGATCCGAAACTACTCGGAGCACCGAAAGATTTTGAACTTACAGTAAGAAATGTAAGAATTTCAAACGGCGCAGGATTTGTTGTAGCTCTTACAGGCGACATTATGACAATGCCGGGATTACCGAAAGTTCCTGCCGCAAACAATATCGATATAAAAGAGGACGGCGAAATAGTCGGACTATTTTAGAATAAATTTTAAGGAGGATTAGAAATGGCTTATAATTCCAGACTTAAGAGTGAACAAACGGATGCTTTATTTGAAGCTATTCTGACATTGGACACCATGGACGATTGCTACAGATTCTTTGAAGACATATGCACAATAAAAGAAATTCAAGCAATTGCACAAAGATTAGAAGTAGCAAAACAATTGAGAGAAAACAAGACTTACAATGAAATCGAGGCTGAAACGGGTGCGTCAACCGCAACAATTTCAAGAATCAACCGTTCTTTGAATTATGGTGCGGACGGATACAATTTAATCTTCAGAAAATTGGGTTTAACAAAGGAATAGACTATGGCGGGAAGCGAATCACAGGAGATGTATCTCAAGACAATTTTGCTTTTACGCCTTGGAAATCAAACCTCAAGAAGCGTTGATGTTGCAAATGAGTTGGGATATTCTAAAGCCAGCGTTTCGCGTGCGGTTTCGCTTATGAAAAGTGAAAAACTTATCGAGGTTGTCGAAGGCGGAGAAATTGTCTTTACAAAAAAAGGTAAGGAGAAAGCACTTTCTGTACTTGAAAGATACAATGTTTTGGTTAAAATTCTAAAAAAGTTGGGGCTCGATGAGGAAGAAGCTGATGAAGAAGCTTGTAAGCTTGAACATGTAATCGGCGACGAATTATATGTAAAACTTAAAGAATTTTCAGAGAGGGAAGATGACTAGATGTCATCTTCTTTTTTTGGAATTATGAGTAATAAGCTTGAATATAAACCGCATTAAATGTATAATAGAAGGAGCAGATTTAAAGAGAGGAAAATTATGGATATTAAAAATTTACTTAACGAAAGTCAATATGAAGCTGTTGTCAACACTGAGGGGCCGGTGCTTGTTCTTGCAGGGGCAGGCTCAGGAAAGACGAGAGTTGTTACATATAAAATAGCTTATCTTGTAAAGGAAATTGGTGTAAATCCATTTAATATTTTAGCAATCACTTTTACAAATAAAGCCGCAAATGAGATGAAGGAAAGAGCTGAGGAGCTTCTCGAAAGATCTATAAACGGAATGTGGATTGGAACTTTTCACAGCATTTGCGTACGAATTTTAAGAAAACATTATTCCTCTAATTTTACAATTTATGATACACAGGACAGTTTAAATCTTATAAAAAGAATTGTTAAGGACAGAAATTTGGACAGCGACCAGTTTAAACCGAAGTCGATAAAAAACAGAATTTCGGATTTTAAAAACAAGGGTATGGGAGTTAAAGAATTTCAAGAATTTGCCGGAAGCGATTTTTATTTAAAGATTGTCGGAGAAGTGTTTTTTGATTATGAAGCGGCGATGAAAGAGGCGAATGCGCTCGATTTTGATGACCTTCTTTTAAAAACGGTAAAACTTTTTGAAGCAAATCCAAGTGTTTGTGAAGAATATTCAAAAAAATTCGACTATATATTTGTCGACGAATATCAAGACGTAAACGACATACAATATAAATTCATTAAAGCAATTTCTCATGTGCACAACAATTTAACAGTTGTAGGTGATGAGAACCAAAGTATTTATGCGTTCAGAGGTGCGAATCTTGAAAACATTTTGAATTTTGAAAGGGATTTCAAGGGTGCAAAAGTTATTTATCTGAATCAAAACTATCGCTCGACCAAAAGTATTTTGGATGCAGCAAATCATTTGATTTTAAACAATCCGCAAAAATATAAAAGGGAACTTCTTGCGACGAAGGCTGACGATGAAAAAGTTAAGTGCTACAATCTCATGACCGGAGACGACGAGGCGTATAAGGTTTTAGAAATCATTGAAAAATTGAAAGATGATGGGGAAAAATATAGCGACATAGCGATTTTATACAGAACAAACAATCAGTCGAGAGCATTTGAAGACGTGTTTGTAAGAAATTCCGTACCGTATGAAATTATCGGCGGTATAAGGTTCTATGACAGAAAAGAAGTCAAGGACGTACTTGCTTATTTGAAACTTTTAAACAATCCTTTCGATTCTGTAAGTTTTGAGAGAATTGTGAATACTCCGAGACGCGGGGTCGGACCGAAGACTCTCGGCGATTTGAATGAATACAGACTGGTCACGGGCAAGGATTATTTTGAAACACTTTCCGATATTGGAACAAAATCCGCAAAAAAATTCGGAGAGGATTTTATAAGAATCAGAGAAGTGATGAACGATGTTCCTCTAAGCGAACTTGTGGACATAGTACTTGAAAAATCGGAATATTTAAAAGAGCTTAAAGTTTCAAAGAATCCGGAAGATGAGTCGAGAGTTCAAAACGTTTATGAATTTGTAAGTTATGTAAAAGAATATGAAGAAAAAAATCCGGAGTCGGAACTTTCAGAAATGTTAAATGAAATTTCACTCCTTTCGGACATCGATCAGTCCAAAGAAGAGGACAAAGTTGTGCTTATGACGGTCCACTCTTCAAAGGGGTTGGAGTTTAGAAATGTCTTCGTTGTCGGACTTGAAGAAGGACTCTTCCCGTCCAGAATGAGTATGGAAAACGAAAAGGATGTCGAAGAGGAAAGGCGACTGTTTTATGTCGCGCTCACAAGAGCAAGGGACAGACTTTTCCTTACTTCCGCTGATTCCAGAATGATTTACGGTCAAACTATTTATTCGAAGAACAGCAGATTCCTTGAAGAAATCAAAGATTTTGTTGAGATAGAGGATGAGACCGTGAAATCGAGAGCAAAAATGGAAGGAAAGCCGATTCCGAGACCGACGAATTTTACTGGAAAAATCGGTTTGGGTGCAAAGAAAGAAAAATCGGGAAGTTTTAATATCGGAGACAAGGTTATTCATAAAATGTGGGGCGAAGGAACGGTTGTGACATTGGTCGGTGACGACATTACAATAGCATTTCCGTCAAAGGGCTTGAAAAAATTAAAAGCTTCAATCGCACCGCTTACAAAAAAGTAGGTGAAAAATGCTTGAAAAGATGAGGGAGCTTGTCGATAAGCTGAACTTATACAACTATCATTACTATACTTTGGACGACCCTATTGTGGTTGATGCGGTGTATGATAAATTGTATCAGGAACTTGTCGACATGGAAAATAAATATAAATTCAACTTTTTAGATTCGCCGACAACAAGAGTCGGTGGGGAGCTTTTAAAAGGTTTTGAAAAATATACGCACGAAAGACCGCTTTGGAGCCTTCAAAAGTCGCAATCGACGGAAGAGCTTGTTGAATGGGCAAAAAGAGCGGAGAAGCTGAGGGCGGAGTACAACAATTCGCATGATGATAAACTTCCGCCGATTCAGTATGTTACGGAATTCAAATTTGACGGACTTACATGTAATCTCACATATGAGGCGGGATATCTTAAAGTTGCGGCAACGCGTGGAAACGGTGTTGTTGGAGAAAATATTACAGCGCAGGCAAGAACCATAAAAAATATTCCGACAATGATTGACTATACCGGACATATCGAGATTCAGTGCGAGGCATATATGCCGCTTTCGGAGCTTGAAAGATACAATAAAACTACGGAAATACCTTTGAAAAATGCAAGAAATGCTGCGGCAGGGGCTCTTAGAAATCTCGACACGAGGGAAACTGAAAAAAGGAATCTGAGAGTGTTTGCATACAATATCGGCTATATGGACGATTTTAATTTTAATAATCACATGGAAACGCTTGATTTTTTGAAAAAAGAAGGTTTTCCGGTCAACGATTTTCATCCGCTCGTGGGGAGCGTAGAAGAAGTTATAAAAAATATTGAATATGTAAAAGAAAAAAGGCATGAGCTAAATTACCTGACCGACGGTGCGGTTATAAAGATAAATGATATAAGGACAAGAACAGTCTTGGGATATACGAATAAATTTCCAAGATGGGCAATTGCTTTCAAGTTCGAAGCGGAAGAAGTTGAAACAAAAGTGCTCGATGTGGTTTGGCAAGTCGGAAGAACGGGCAAAGTCACTCCGGTTGCAAAGCTTGAGCCGGTTGAAATTGCAGGGGCGATGGTAAGTTCCGCAACGCTAAACAATATCGACGATATAAAAAGAAAAGCGGTTCGAATCGGAGCGCAGGTAATTGTAAGGCGCTCGAACGAAGTTATACCGGAGATTATGGGTACAATCGGCGACACGTCGGACACAGATGAAGTGAAAATTCCAGAAACTTGTCCTTCGTGCGGTACGGAGCTTGTGATGGAGGGGGCATATCTTGTCTGTCCGAACAAGACATATTGCAATCCGCAAATTGTTTCAAGAATAACTCACTTTGCGTCGAGAAATGCGATGGACATCGAAGGGCTTAATGAAAAAACGGTGGACTCGATGGTTCAAAACCTCGGCATTAACGATGTGAGCGATCTATATACGCTTACAAAGGAAGATTTACTGAAACTGCCGCTGTTTGGAGACAAAAGGGCGGACAATCTTATGAATGCGCTTCAAAAATCAAAGCTTAGAGAGCTTCACCGTTTTATTTTCGGACTCGGGATAAACGAGGTCGGCGTAAGAACGGCGACGGATTTGGCGAAGCGGTTCAAGACTTTTGACAATTTTAGAAATGCGACATTTGAGGAACTTATATCGGTAGACGGAGTCGGAGATGTGATTGCGAATAATATTCTAAATTATTTCAATCATGAAGGGGAACAGGAACTCATAAAGAGACTTCTGGAATTCGGAGTAAATACAATAGAGCACGACGAAGAAGTGAAAGAAGGATTTTTCACGGACAAGACGGTAGTCATTACCGGGACTTTTTCTTCGATGAAGCGCGATGAAATTAAGGCATATATTGAAAAAGAGGGCGGTAAAGCGACGTCTTCCGTTTCGAAAAAAACGGATTTGGTTTTAGTTGGAGAAAATCCGGGCTCGAAACTGGACAAGGCAAACGAACTCGGAATCGAAATTATGAATGAAAATGAGCTAATGGAGGTTATTAATGGATAAAGAAACTTATTATAATTTGCTCGACCTTGCAAAATTTAAAGATCAGGGCGACGAATTTTATGAAAAACTCGTGGACTGTATGGATGTATTAAAATCTATTGAAGATTTTAAAGAGACGGGAGAAAAAATGTACAATGTCAACTCGGCTGAAAAACATCCGTCAAAAGACGAGCCGAAGCCGTCACTCACAAATGAAGAAGCGACAAGAAATGCTGTTTCTGAAAAATATGGATTTATCGAAACTATAAAATATGTGGGGGAAGACTAATGAGATATTTACATGAAACTTTAAAATTAATAAAATCCGGCGAGCTCTCACCTGAGGAACATCTCGAAGATATAATTTCAGGTCTTGACAAAGACAAGGATATAAACAGTTTTATCACGCTCGATTTGGACGGGGCAAGAGAAAGAGTTAAAAACATTAATCCGAGCGGCGAGCTTTACGGGGCAGTTGTCGGACTCAAGGACAACATAAACTACAAAGGTCTTAAAACCACGTGCGCATCGAAAATGCTTGAGAATTTTGAGAGTGTTTACAACGCCGATTGCGCAGAAAATATTGAATCTGAAGGCGGAGTTGTAATAGGAAAGCTCAATATGGACGAGTTTGCAATGGGAAGTTCGAACGAAACTTCATATTTCGGTCCTGTAAAAAATCCGATTGACCACACACTTGTACCGGGCGGCTCAAGCGGCGGATCCGCAGCTGCAACAAAGATGGGTTTTGTTGACGTTGCAGTCGGCACAGATACGGGCGGCTCGATAAGACAACCGGGCTCATTCTGCAGCGTTGTAGGCTTTAAACCGACATATGGTCTCGTCTCGAGATACGGAGTTACATCTCTTGCAAATACATTCGACAGCGTCGGAACTTTCGGAAGATGCGTTGAAGATGCATATATTCTTTTGAGAGCAATGGCGAAAGATACGTCGAACGATATGACGAAAATTTCTGTCGACATGCCCGAAATGAAGACTTCAATCGAAGAGGATATTGAAAATTTAAAGGGTAAAAAAATTGCAATTTTAAGTCACCTTAAAGATTTTGATTTGGCACCGGAAGTAAAGGAAAGCTATGACAAGACGCTAAAACTTCTTGAAGGTGCAGGAGCGGAAATTGTGGAAGCCGAATTTGAGCATTTGGATTATGCGGTTGCCACATATTATGCAATCATCGACAGCGAAGCAAGTTCCAATTTGTCACGCTTTGACGGTATAAGATATGCGGGAATAAAAAGCGACGTTAAAAATTTCAGCGACTATATGAAAGAAGTTCGTACTGCGGGGTTCAGCGACGAAGTTAAAAGAAGAATTCTTTTGGGAATGTATATAATGAGCAGCGATCTTCGTGAAACATATTATGACAAGGCGCTTATAATAAGAGAAAAGATCGCGGAAGATTACGATAGAATCTTTAAAAATGCGGATGCAATTCTAACTCCGACGGCTACAACTCTTCCGTTTAAACTCGGCTCGCAAGTTAAGAATCCGAGACAAATGATGGAAGGGGACCTTCTTACTGTTGCAATAAATCTTGCCGGAATTCCGGGAATAAATGTCCCGTCGACAAGTGAGAATGTTATAAATGCAGGAATGCAATTTTTAGGAAAGAAAAAAAGCGACTACAACTTGGCAAGAATCGCTCGTGCTTATGAAGGATTGGTGAAATAATGAAAACATTAATTGGACTTGAAATTCACGTTGAATTAAAAACGGACAGAAAAATGTTTTGCGATTGTAAAAATGCATTCGGCGATGACCCGAATGTAAACACTTGTCCTGCATGTCTCGGTATGCCGGGAGCGCTTCCTAGAATAAACAATCGCGCGATTGAATTTGCAGTTATGGCGGGACTTGCTTTTAACTGCGATATAGACAGAACTATAAAGATGGATAGAAAAAATTATTTTTATCCGGACCTTGTCAAGGGCTATCAAATTTCGCAAGACGATAGGCCGATTTGTCAAAACGGATATGTAGAAATCGACGTTGACGGCAATAGAAAAAAGATTGGACTCATAAGAATTCATATGGAAGAAGACACCGGAAAAGCTCTTCACATGCAAGACAACACAACACTTATGGACTACAATCGTGCCGGAGTTCCGCTCATTGAAATTGTAACGAAGCCGGACATCGAAAGCGGGAAAGAAGCGAGAGCGTTTATTGAAAAGCTTCGCGAAACTTTGACTGAGCTTGGAGTTTCCGACTGTAAGATGGCGGAAGGTAGCCTTAGATGCGATTGTAATATCAATATTGTCGACGGAGATTTCAAAACGGAAATCACGGAAATAAAGAATATCGGCTCCACGAGAAGTGTTGAAGCGGCTCTAAATTTCGAAGAAGAAAGACATAAGAAGATGCTTGAAAAGCGTGAAAAGGGTCAAAAGGACACAAGACGTTTTGATGAAACCAAAGGCGAAACTGTTCTTATGCGTGTAAAGACGACAAAGGACGACTATAGATTCGCATATGAAGGCGATATTCCGATTTTTGAACTCGAAGAAGAATTCATAGAAAATATAAAAAACAGTCTTCCGGAACTTCCGGATGAGCGAAGAGAAAGACTTAAAACGAATTATAATCTCACCGATTATGACACAAATGTCATCGGCTCAAATAAAAATCTTTCAGACTATTTTGAAAAAGTTCAAAAAGTTACGGGAGACGTATCTCTAACATCAAATTGGATTATAAATGAACTTTTAAGAAGACTGAACGAAGATGAAACGCTTATTGAAGATTTGAAATTCGGCGTGGATGATTTTTCGTATTTATTAGGTCTTATCAAAGAAGAAAAGATAAATAACAACACGGCTAAAAAGGTTTTCAAGGAAATGTTTGACGAAGGAACAAGTCCAAAGGAAATTATTAATCGTGACGGATTGATTCAAATAAGTGACGAAGGTGCAATCTTGGACATTGTGCTTGAAGTTATAAAGGAAAATCCTCAATCGATTGAAGACATCAAACAAGGAAAAGACAGAGCGCTTGGATTCCTTGTCGGACAAGTTATGAAAAAATCGAAAGGAAAGGCAAATCCGGGTGTTGTTAATAAACTTTTAAAAGAAGAAATCGAAAAGAATTAATATATTTCCCCGACTTTAAGGTCGGGGATTTTTTATTTGTGTAAAAATTTTTTCCGGATTTAATTTTTATGATTACAGTTACTTTACATATTTAAAATGAGCCGGTTTTTCCTTGATTTACAATTGCCCATATGTTACAATTAAAAAAGTGGAGGCAAGTATGAAGAAGTTTGTTTTATCATTTTTATTTTTATTAACGATATTAAGTATAAATACAGAAGCAAGGAGTCTTAATATAAACGGCAAGACGAAAGAGGCCGTTGATGTTAAGCTGAACATAAATGGAGAGGATAAACAAAGTCCGGCTCCAAGTTTTGTCGTTGACGGGGTTACATATGTGCCCGTGAGATTTGTGTCTGAAACGCTCGGGTATAAGGTCGAGTGGATTCACAAGACTTCAACTGTAGGCATTCACGGGGACAAAACTATTTGGTTTCCGGTTGGAAAGAATTTTGTAAATATGGGAAACGGAAGAGTTGAAACTCCGAAGGGCGTAATGGCTCTTTTGATAAATCTTGACGGAGGCGCAAACGCAACCACATATGTTCCGGTCAGATATTTGAGCGAATATATGGGCAAAAAAGTCGGTTGGATTCAAAAGACGAGAACGGTCACGATTGCAGATGAAAATGCGAATGAAAATACTACAGTGACTGATTTGATTGATGCTCCGGAAATTAAAAATCCACCGCCAACTGAAGAAATCGTGCCTCCAAAAGAAGAGACTACGGGAAAAGTTACGCTACAAGCGAAAAATGTGGATTATGATTCAAGTACGGTAAAGCTTATATTTACATTTAATGAAAAACCGAATTATGAAATCAAGGTTGGAGAAACTTCCACAACTATAATTGTAAAGAACGCCGATGTAAACAAATCCCTTGTCGGTCAAGACAAAAGTATGATTCAAAACTCAGACAAATATATTATTCAAAAGCAAGGTAATGACCTTGTAATATCTTTCAACAAGACTAAGGGCGAGATTACAGTTTATGACAGTGACGATGGTAGGAGTATCATTGTCACTGATACTTTTTTATTTTCGGACATTACAAGAGAGAATGTGAACGGGAAAGAAAGTATTGTAATAAAGAATATGGGAAAACAAAATTATAACAAGATGATTCTCGAAAATCCGAAAAGAATAATTCTGGATTTTATGGACTCGAATATGGCATCGGGTCACTACAAAGAGTTTCCTATAGAGCTTGGCTTTGTAAAATATATAAGAAGCAGCCAATTTATTCCGGATAAAAACTATAAAAAAACAGACAGAATTGTAAGGGTTGTTTTTGATATTGAAAAAGATGTAGAACATCCGAATCTTGTTATAAAAACTGTGGGTAACGATCTTGTTGTTACTCCGGAAAGAACGCTTTATGACAATTTTAAATTTAGAACTACAGGTACTACAAGAAGTCTTACAATTAGAGGATTAACTCCGGATGTCCCGTTTAATTACGATTCTGCTAATAATAAAATCACGATTGATGTAGGGGCAAGAATTCCGGACGGTTCTATAAAATATAACGACAGCCTTATTAAAGAACTGGACGTTACAAACGGAGTTCTCACTATAAATCTTTTGAGAGCGGTTTCGGTCAATGTGGATTCGAGGTCGCCTGAGATGACTTTGAATATTTCAAGAATTAAGACCGGAAATAACAGCGACTACTTTATTTTGCTTGACCCGGGACACGGCGGAACCGATCCGGGCGCAATTCATACTCCGTCGGGTGTAAAAGAAGTTGACGTTATAAAACCGATTCAAAGGCTTTTGGAAAGCAGACTTGTTTCAATGGGATACAGGGTTCAAAAGACGAACGATACGGAAGACTCGTATATAGAATTGTCCGATAGAGTGAAAATGTCCAACAATTTAAAGCCGGACGTTTTTATATCCATTCATGCGGATATCGTAGAATATGGGTCTGCAAAAGGTGCTACAGTATATTATTATTCGTCAGCGTCAATGGAACCGAACCAAAAAGAATTCGGTAAAATGGTAGTGGATGCAATAGAAAGAGCAATTGGAGAAAAAACACGTGGACTCAAATCGGAAAAATATTATGTTTTAAAGAATACAAAAGCGCCGGCAATTTTGATTGAAACAGGTTTTTTAAGTAATGAGGCTGAAAGGGCAAAGCTTTTAGATCCGGAATATCAATCAAAGATTGTCGACGGCATTATTAACGGAATAGAGGATTTCTTGGAGGAATATAGATAATGAGGATAGTCGTTGCAAGTGGCAACAACCATAAAATTACAGAAATTAAACACATGCTCTCGGAACTTGATTTCGATGTTAAAAGTGTATATGAGATTGAAAAAAATTATGATGAGCCGGATGAAAACGGTCAAACATTTGAAGACAATGCATCCATTAAAGCAAATGCTATAAGAAAAATTTTCAATGATTCATATATTTTGTCGGACGACTCAGGGCTTATGGTTGATATGTTAAATGGTGAACCGGGTGTTCATAGTGCAAGGTATGCAGGTGATGAACACGATGATGCAAAAAACAATGCACTACTTCTAAAAAAACTTGAAAATGTTAAAAAAGAAGATCGAACTGCTCATTTTGTTTCGGTTTTGTGTCTTATAACTCCTGAAGGAGAAAAACATTTCTTCAGAGGAGAATGTGAAGGCGAGATAATTTTTGAGAGAAGAGGGGAAAACGGATTTGGATATGACCCGTACTTTCTTCCACATGGCAAACAGAAGACATTTGCTGAAATGAGCGAGAGCGAAAAGAATGAAATAAGTCATAGAAGACGTGCACTCGATAAGCTGAAGAATTATTTTAACGAGAATTATAAAAAATAAATATAAAATTTAGTCTCAATGATAATATCGAACAAGATATTATTATTGAGATTTTTTTTATTTTTTTTAAAAAACATATTGACATAGATAGAAAAATGGTGTACTATATAACTAGTACAACGATATGGATTATGAAAGGAGAGAAATATGAATGGTACATCAAAAGGCCTAGTTATTTTGTTTTTAATAATTGCAGGCAATTATATTTATAATTCCATTAAAATATCAAAGATAAATAAGATGGAAACACTTGAGGAAAACAAAGTCGTTGAACTTAACTTCTCAAAATCAATTCAAATAATTTCGATGCTTGTCATGACTATATTGGTCATTATGTTTACATGGAGTATGGGATGGTAGAAAGGAAGGATAAAATGAAAGTACTGGAAACTACTGATTTAAGTATGAATTACGGCACAAAAAAAGCTTTAAGCGATGTTAATGTGTCGGTAGAAGCCGGAGAAATTTACGGTTTGGTTGGAAAAAACGGAGCGGGGAAGACAACATTAATGAAAATTATTTTGGGTCTTCTTCCGGGACACAAAGGTGGGCTAAAACTTTTTGAATCAGAAAGTTTAAGCGATGGAAGAAAAAATATAGGTGCGCTCATTGAGACACCGGTATTTTTTGAAAATATGACGGGCTATCAAAATCTTAAATACTATAGAATGGCATACGGTCTTGACAGTTCAATAGATTTGGAAGAGTTGTTAAGAGATGTAAAACTTGCCGATGCACGCGATAAAAAATTCAAGGCATATTCGCTCGGTATGAAACAAAGACTTGGAATTGCATTTTCACTTTTGGGAAATACGGATTTTCTCGTGCTTGACGAACCGATAAACGGGATTGACCCTGAGGGGATTGTTGAAATAAGAAATCTATTGAAGGATCTTGCAAATAAAGGCAAGACAATTTTAATCAGTTCACACATTTTGAGCGAACTCGAGCATCTTTGTGACAGAATTTGTATAATTGAAAATGGCGAAGTCGTCGATTTAATAGAGTCAAAGAAAGATAAAAAGCTAAGATATCACACTGTTATAAAGACTAGTGACGACAATAAGTTTAAGAAAATTTTAGACGAGTTCAAAATTGAAATTTCAAAAGACGGAGTTATTGTCGGAGATTTTGACATAGATAAGGTGCTCAAAAAAGTTTATGAAAATGGACTCAGCATTGTCGAACTCGAAAGAAGAAAAGATAATCTTGAAGAATATTATCTCGGACGTTTGGAAGGGAGGAACAAATAATGTTTTCATATTTAAAAGCTGAACTTTATAGAACAAGAAAGAGGATGCCAAATATACTCCTCTTGATTTTCGGACTTGTCGGAATTGGACTTTCTTATTATGTAACTGCAAAATATTCAACGACCAAGTCGTCGTCAACTTTTCTTTCGAATGTCTACAGCATTGTTCAACAAGTTGTTCCTTTTATGGCGATTATGATTGCAACAGCTTCATTTAAAAGAAGAGAGGAAATGAGAAACTATTTCCAAAGGGGAATGAACCGTTTGAATCCGGTCATCGGGGACTATCTCGTTTCAGTTTTGACAACTGTCGTGTTTGCTTTCATTTTTACAGCAATTACAGTGGCTCTTTCTTATACATTTAAAGACTTGCCGGCGGAAAAATTTGACATATATATAACGCCGAAAATGTTTATATACAGCATTTTGACAATTGTCTCAATGATAATCTGTATGCTTGGAGGAATTCATCTTTTTTATGAACTCACAAATTTACAGGGTGCAACAGTTGCAATAAGCTTTTTGTATTACTTCTTTGCACCGATAATATTTAAAGCTACGGGACTTGTAAGCCTTGACTCATGGCTCGGAAGACTTGCCGATTGGTTTACAAAACTCTCCCCGCTTGAATACGGTCCGGTTTTTGATAATTTATTTCAAATAGGTTTAAATCCGTTCAGTGAAAAATGGTTCGGAATAATGATATTTGTAAATATTATTTTAGCAACGGCAATAAGATATTTAGTTATTAAAAGGAAAAGATACTAGGGGCAAATATGAATTTCAATGAAGATAGGCCTATCTTTCTTCAGTTGGCTGAAATATTTATTCAAGAACTCGTTTCGGGAGAGATTAAGAAATCGGACAAACTTCCGTCGGTTCGCGAAATAGCAAAGACATATAAAGTGAACCCAAACACTGTGACAAGATCTATCGACGAACTTGTGGGGACCGGTCTTTTCGAAGTGAAAAGAAGAATGGGGACATATGTCATAGACGATGAAGCCAAGATTAGAGAAAAAAGGCGTTCATATATAAAAAAGAGGGTTGAAAACACCTTGGAAGAATTTAAAAATTTGGGAATTGATAAAAATGAATTTGTAAAATTGATAATGGAGAATGACAATGGCGACAATAGTGACAGTAGATAATCTGACGAAGAAATACGGAAGAAAGATCGCTTTGGACAACATAAGCTTCAAGCTCGAAGAAGGAAAAGTTTTGGGGCTATTGGGTCCGAACGGAAGCGGAAAAACAACGCTTATAAAAATACTTTCCGCATTTCATCAAATAACATCGGGAAGAGTTGAAATTTGCGGTAAAAAACCCGGGGTAGAGACAAAAAGTATGGTCTCTTACTTACCGGACAGAAATTTTTTGCCGAAATGGATGAAAATAAAAGACGCAAAAGAATATTACAACGATTTCTTCTATAATTTTAACGCTCAAACATTTGGAGAAATGCTGGAAGTAATGAAACTTAGTGAAGATATGAAAGTTAAGGAACTTTCAAAAGGGATGCAGGAGAAACTGAACCTTTCGTTGACACTTTCAAGGGATGCAAGCTTGTATCTACTTGATGAACCGATTGGAGGAGTCGACCCTGTAGCAAGAGATATGATACTAAATTCGATTATAGACAAAGCCTTTCAAAATAAAACACTCATTGTTTCGACGCAGCTCGTAAGAGATATTGAGTCGATATTTGATGAGGTTATGATTATGAACGAAGGAAAGATTCTTGCTCATGAAACGGTGGACAATTTAAGAATGGAAAAATCTATGAGTGTAGAAGAGTATTTCAAGGATTGCTTCGGAGGTGTGACATGCTAAAATTTATTAAATACGACATCAAGGGAAGCCTTAAAACTCTATTGGGATTTCTTTTCGGAGGATTAATTGCTTCAATTATAGTTCAGTTAACACTTAATACAAAAACTCTTGAATATCGGATTAACACATCGACAGCTTACTATTTAAAAGATGTAATAGTCGGAGCGGGAATTTTAGTTGCGGTTGTAACTGTAATATCGTTTATAGTGTATGCAATAAATTCGTTCAACAGGGAGATAAACTCGGACACGGGATATCTCACTTTCCAAACACCTGAAAAAATGTGGAAAATGGTGGCATCTAAACTAATTGTTATGGGGGTATGGTCTTTTATTTATCTTATTGTTGGAATATATTTTAACATTCTCCTTTCAACTATAATAGAAGGTGCAACGACGAGCGTAAATTTTGATTATTCTGAAGTTATCGGTAGTGAAATGCTTTATATATTGATAACTGATATAGTAATGACTCTTTCGCTTATTTATCTATCGCTCTCTATTTCAAAAACAACTATAAAATACAAAAAACTTAATTGGATGTGGATAGTGATTTTAATTGTTCTTATAGTCGCATATTCATATATTAAGTCATATATATTTTCTCTTAGAATTACGGAACTTTTGCCGGGGCAGGCTCTTCTTTATTATCCTTTAGGTGTGGAATTAAGAGATGGGGATCAAATATACTATGTGTTGATGAACTTAATATTTACAGTAGTAAATGTTTATTTAACCGGGTTAATATTAGATAAAAAAATAAATTTATAGTTATAAAAGCTTCGATATTTCAGGTCGAAGCTTTTTACATATATTATACTTTTGAATAATATTAATTTTACAATTTGCTTTAAATGCATATAATATAAATATATATGAAATATAAACGCGTTTATCTTAAAATAATTACAAAAAAATAAAAAAAATTAGTAATACTATTGTAATAATTAGAAGTTTATGGTATAATTTTTCGTAGGTGGAGAAGATGAACTATAATAGAATTGAGAAACACTATCAAAACCGTTTTCAATAATTAACTTTAATACACTAATATTGAGCACGATAATCGCAAATGGAAATTGATGTAACTCTTTTGTATTATTTTTCATTTTTATAAAAACCGCTAAATTACATAGTTATAGCCGCTATACTTATGCTGATATTGAGATTTAAATTTGATTTAACATAAACTCTTTACAAAAAAGTAACGATGTGGTATAATGTATGTAGTGGTAAATATCCACAGAATAAAGGGCTAAGCCCAAAAAACAAGGAGGATATATGTCAAAAAGACTAATCGCAATCTTAGTAGCAGTATTCATGGCTCTAACATTCTTTGCTGGATGTAAAAAGGACAATGCACCAACAGACGAAAAGAAGCCGGATGAAACTACTACAACTGATGAAACAAAAGACACAGAAGACGAAACAACAGATACAACAGAACCTGCTGATGAAACAACTGATGCAAACAAAGGTGAAGTTGTATTCAGAATGACAGGTGGTAAAATCAAAACTTTGAATCCACACCTTTCAGAAACATCTGCAGAAAATGATGTTCTTGCTTTGGTTCTCGGAAATATGCTTGAATTAACATATAACGAAGAAAAAGGTACATTTGATTTTACTCCAAACTTAGCTGTTGATCTTCCTGAAAAGAACGAAGACGGAACAGTATGGACATGGAAACTCCGTGAAGACCTACAATGGCCTGACGGAACACCGATCACTGCTGAAGATTTCATCTACTCATGGAAAATGCTTCTTGATCCTAAGCTCAAGAACTTCCGTGGACCTGAAGCTTTCTTCACAGGAGACCTCAGTGTTGTAAACGCAAAGAAATACTGGACAGGTTTTGCTGAAGATAATATTAAACTTCAAGCTCAACAAGAAGAAGAAAAAGCTCTTGAAGAACTTAACAAAGAAATCGAAGGCATGGCTGACGGCGACGAAAAGACAAAGAAACAAGAAGAATATGACAAACGTATGGAAGAACTCGATGCTCACAGAATTTCTGTTGACGAAGAAGACTTGGCAGAAGGCGGAGCTAAATGGGAAGACGTCGGTTTTAAAGCTGTTGACGACTATACAATCGAAATTACTCTTGATTACGCAATTCCTGAAGTAAACTTCTGGTTAGCATTCGTTGGCGGTTCATCAAACTCTCCTGTAAGAAAAGACTTATATGAAGGCGGAATGAACGCTGACAAGACTGAAACAGACTATGGTACAGAAATTTCTAAGATCGACTTTACAGGACCTTACCTCCTAACAGAATGGGTAAGAGACCAATACAGATCATATGAAAGAAATGAAAAATCTCCTTTGAGAGACATTTACACACCGGAAAAAATCACTGAAAGAGTTGTTGAAGACGACAACACTGCACTTCAATTGTTTGAAAACAATGAAACAGATACAGTTGGTTTAAGAGGTGCTAACTACGATAAGTATGAAGAAGACCCACGTTTGGTATTCTCAAAATCAGACTCTGTATGGCAAATGTTCATCAACATGACAGCTACAGATCCTGAAAAAGCATTCTTAACAGATATCAACTTCAGAAAAGCTATGTACTGGGGTATGGACAGACAATCTCTTGCAAAAGACATTTACAAGACAGCTATACCACAACCATGTATCATTGCTGACACAAGAACAGTTGACCCACTTAAAGGTATCACATTCCGTGAAACTGAAGTAGGTAAGGCAAACTATCCTGAAAATGAAGGATATGATCCGGAAAAAGCTAAAGAATTCTTCGACAAAGCATATGAAAAATTCGGCAAACAAATGGTTGTTGAAATTATGTACTTTGATAACTCTGACCAAATGAAGGGTATGGCAGAATTCCTTGAACAAGAATATGAAAACATGTTCGGAGCAGACAGAATCGATGTTAAGTTAAGAGCAGTTCCATGGAACAACGCTTACGACAACATGCAAAACGGAGACTACGACATGGGATTCGGCGCTTGGACAGGCGGAATCTTCAACCCATGGGGTGGTATGGAAGTTTATACACAAACATTCGGTATCAAATGTGACCAATTCAGATCAGATGAATTCGACGAATTATACAGAAGAACAAACAAGGGCGACTTGATCTTCAAACCACAAGAAAGACTTGAAGCACTTGGAGAAATGGAAAAAATGTTGTTAGACAACGTTCCAATGGTTCCAATGTATCAAACAGAAAACGCACGTCTATATCAAGACAGAATTCACCTTCTAACAAGAGAATGGGTAATTGGTGTCGGTTTTGCTCCAATGCAAGCAGAAATCGATCCGCTTCAATAATAAAATATAATTCGACAAAGAGGGGTACGGCCCCTCTTTGTCCAAATTATGCTCAGAAAGGAGAAAGACAATGGCAAGATATATCGCTAAAAGACTTGTCTTGATGGCTATAACCTTATTTTTAATTATAACTATAAGCTTTTTTGTTATGCACAGTATGCCGGGTAACTTTATTCAAAATAACAAATTACCTGCGGACGTAAAAAAAGCCATGCTTGACAAGTATCACTTAAACGACCCGTTAACAACACAATATGGATATTTTATTAGAGACTTCGCAAAGGGAGACTTTGGTATTTCCTTGGTTATCCAACCAAAAGTTCCGGTAAATGAAGTATTAGCTACAAAAATTCCGGTATCAATGCAATTAAATATATTCTCTCTTATTTTCACAATGCCTATAGCTATGATACTTGGTATCTGGGCAGCTATAAGAAAAAATAAGATAGATGACCAAATTATTTCTATTTTAATTATTCTATTTATATCTGTTCCAAGTTTTGTTTATGCATCACTTATGCAATATTACTTAGCATTCAAACTTGGTTGGTTCCCGATCATCACAGAGGTTGGTACAAAATTAACGTGGTCAAAATTCTATTCAATGATTTTACCTATTTTAGCACTTTCCTTCGGTTCAATTGCGGGTGTTGCAAGATATACAAGAGCTGAACTTACAGAAGCACTTAACTCAGAATACATGCTACTTGCTAAATCAAAAGGTTTGAGTCAAGTTCAAGCAACAGTTCGCCACGCTCTCAGAAACTCATTTATTCCACTTGCAAATATTATAATTCCGATGTTCTTACAAATCATGGGCGGTTCTTTAGTTATTGAAAGAATTTTCTCGATTCCGGGCATGGGTAATATTATGGTTGACGCTATCAACGCTTACGACTTTCCGTTGGCAATCGGCGTATTATTCTGGTTCTCATTATTATCACTTGTAACAATTCTTATTGTTGACTTGAGCTATGGTATTATTGACCCTAGAATCAGATTAGGAGGTAGAGATTAATGTCAGAAAAAAACACAACTCCAAATCTAAATAGTATTCCAAAGGAAAAATTTGAATTTGTTCAAATCGATACAAGACTCCACGACGAAGTAATTCAAGGAGAAGCAATCGGTTTCTTCAAAGACGCAATGATCAGATTCAGAAAAAACAAAGCTGCTCTTGTCAGCTTTATCATCATAGCAATCCTCGCATTCATGGCTATCTTCGGACCGTCAATGAGTAAGTATGGATTTGCTGATCAAAATGTTAAATTACAAAATTTGCCTCCGAGAGTATCATGGCTAAGCGGCCTTTCACTCTTCTCAGGCACAAGTACAAAAGAAGTTAGAACAGACAATATCGAAAAGAAGTACAAAGATGCTTATATCGGAACTATTTCAACACGTGTTGTAAAAGGAACAGAAATGTCCAAAATCAAATTGGACCCGTATAAACAAAACGACGCAACAGATGTATATTATTGGTTCGGTTCCGACAACCTCGGTCGTGACCTATGGACAAGACTTTGGAGAGGTCTTAGAGTTTCTTTCTTGATTTCTCTTATTGCTATGGCTGTAAACATCCTCATCGGTATCATTTACGGTGCTATTTCAGGATACTACGGCGGATGGATTGACCTTTTGATGCAACGTTTCATCGAAGTTATCGGTGGTGTTCCATACTTGGTTATCGTTATCTTATTCGTATTCTACTACGGTCCTGGTATCATTCCTATTGCACTTGCTATGTGTATGACAGGATGGATCGGAATGAGCCGTATGATTCGTGCTCAATTCTTAAAATACAAAGAAATGGAATATGTTCTCGCATCAAGAACACTTGGTGCTTCCGATAGAACTCTTATCTTCAGACACATTTTACCTAATGCTGCAGGTATTATCATTACAATGTCCGCTCTTGAAATTCCGGGTGCAATTTTCGGGGAATCATTCCTTGCATATATCGGACTTGGTATCCAAGCTCCAGAACCTTCAATCGGGGTTCTTTTGGCAGACGGACAAAAAGTATTGCTTCAATATCCGCACTTAACCATTTTCCCTGCATTTGTTATCTCAATCATGATGATTGCGTTCAACTTGATGGGTAACGGTTTAAGAGACGCATTTGACCCAACATTACGTGGTATAGAATAGGAGGTAAAAAATGGCTGAAAATAAATTACTTGAAGTAAAAGATTTATATGTAACATTCACCACCTATTCAGGAAAAGTTCACGCTGTACGTGGAGTTAATTTTGAACTCAACAGTGGAGAAACACTTGCTATCGTTGGTGAATCAGGCTCAGGCAAATCCGTTACTGCTCGTGCAGTTATGGGAATTCTTGCAAAGAATGCCAATATTGAACACGGAGAAGTTTTATACAAAGGTGTTGACTTATTAAAATTACCGGAGAAGGAAATGGCAAAGTATCGTGGAGACGAACTTGCTATGATCTTCCAAGACCCGCTATCATCTCTTGACCCTGTTATGAGAATAGGTAAACAAATTACCGAAGCTGCAGTCTTGAAGAAAAATACAACAAAGGAGGAAGCAAAAGCTAAGGCGCTCAGCCTTATGAAGGCTGTAGGTATCCCTGAGCCGGAAGTGAGATACACTCAATTTCCTTTCCAATTCTCAGGAGGTATGAGACAAAGAATTGTTATCGCAACAGCTCTTGCATGTGACCCTGAACTTCTTATCTGCGACGAACCGACAACCGCTCTTGACGTTACGGTTCAAGCAAAGATTCTTGAACTTATAAAACAAATCCAAGATGAAAGAAACATCGGTGTTATTTTCATCACGCATGACCTTGGTGTTGTTGCACACTTGGCAGACAAGGTTGCAGTTATGTATGCCGGAAAAGTTGTAGAATATGGTACTGTTTATGAAATTTATGAAAAACCTAGACATCCATACACTATGGCACTTCTAGCAGCTATGCCTGACCTTGAAACAGACTCCAACTATGAATTGTATACAATTCCGGGGGCTCCACCAAATATGTTATATCCACCTGTTGGAGATGCTTTTGCACCGAGAAACCAATTCGCTATGCAAATAGACCTTGAACAACAACCGCCGTTCTTTGATGTTTCAGAAACTCACAAAGCTGCAACATGGTTATTGCACCCGGATGCTCCGGATGTAGAACTTGATGCGTTTAAGAACAAGGTAAAGAGCTTCTCGAACCAAACGGTTTCTAAATACCACCACACAGAAAAGGAAGAACCACTATTAAGTGTTAGAAATCTTAAACAACACTTCACAAGTGGACGTGGAAAAAATAAAATCGTCGTTAAAGCAGTCGATAATGTTTCTTTCGACATTTATAGGGGCGAAAGCTTCGGACTTGTTGGAGAATCAGGATGTGGTAAGACAACAACAGGTCGTACAATCATCAGACTTTACAAACCTACAGACGGAGAAATTATATACAAGGGCAAAGATATTGCCGGTAAACTTACAAAAGAAGAAGCAAGAGAAGTTCACCAATCAATTTCTATGATTTTCCAAGACCCTATCGCTTCAATCAACCCGAGAATGACAGTTAAGGAAATTATCGGCGAAGGTCTTAGAATCAACAATCTAGTTAAGAGTGAAGAAGAACTTGAAAAACTTGTATATCAAATGCTTGAAACAGTTGGTTTAACAAAGGAACACGCAAACAGATATCCGCACGAATTCTCAGGTGGACAAAGACAAAGAATCGGTGTAGCTAGAGCGCTCATCACAAATCCTGACTTTGTTATCGCTGACGAACCGGTTTCTGCACTTGACGTTTCTATCCAAGCTCAAGTATTGAATCTTTTGAACTCGATAAAGAGAAAACTTGGTTTGACAGTTATGTTTATCGCGCATGACTTGTCAGTTGTTAAATACTTCTCCGACAGAATCGGGGTTATGTATTATGGTAAGTTGGTTGAATTAGCAGATGCTGAAGAATTATACAGAAATCCAATTCACCCATATACAAAGGCATTGTTATCCGCAATTCCTATTCCGGACCCTAGAATTGAAAAAGGACGTAAGCACTTGGTTTATGACCCTTCAATTCATGATTATTCACAAGATAAGCCGACTATGGTTGAAATTAAGCCGGGTCACTTCATTTTCTGCAACAATAAAGAACTTGAAGAATACAAAAAAAGCTTACAATAAAAATAATATAAAATAAGGGGGCATCTCGCGTACTTCTACAAAGTTCATTGATATTTATTATATTTATGATATTTGTGGCTACGTGAATGCCCTTTAAATTTTTTAGAGGTGTATATGAAGGTAAATAAAATTTTTAAATTTCTTGCACTGGCTTTTATAATACTTTTTGTAGTTTCTATTTTTGCAATCGAGATTCTTTATGAAGGAGGGGACGTTAATCGTCTTTCTGATAAGGAATTAACTCCTGAAATGGTTTCGAAAATTGCACGATATTCAACTATATATGAGTATTTAATAGTTTTTCTATTTGCGCTTTTGGGCTATGCATTTGTAAGTACATTCAAACTTTTGACAAGCCCGCTGGTTAGTGGAAAAGTGTACAAAGTTGTACTTGCTGTAGTTTTATATATCTCATGTATAATAATTTCCATAAGAGGATATTCGGTTATAATTAATTCCGACTATTTACTCAATTTCAGCGGAAAAATTACCGAGCATGCATATAGAACAGTATGGCCACATGTTTCGATTTTAATTATGTTAATTTGTGCGAAGGCAGTTGAAAGATCGATTAAAAAGGACATCAGCATGCTTTATGAAAATGTAAGAAATACAAAAAACAGATACAATAATTATGATGAACTCAAGGATATTTTGGGTGAACATTCGAAAAAGTTATAAATAGAATTTTATTTTAATTATATTTCAAATTATTTTATGTATAAAACTATATTGATTTTATAAGTTATATTAATATTTAAATTCAAGTGCAATTAACTATTTTTAAAAAATCATTTATAGTTGACTCAAGTCTATATGGTATTTTTTTACCTTAATTTTTATTTAGTTAAATCATTAAAAACAGTACAATAATATATTTATAAAATTAGAGGATTATAAATAAGAAATCAATTAGCGAATTTATAATTAAAATATTATTTTAAGATAATAGTTAAGGAGCTTTATTATGAGATTTTTATTAGAATATGTGGTGGGATATGATAAATTATAATACTTCAAAACCTATCGAACCGCCTAAAAAGATATTTTCTTATCAAGCATTATATTTTATTTTTTCTTTACTTGCAATTCTATATATGGTAAACGAAATCGTAGTTTTTGATTTAGTTGTTTCCGGATACATAAAATCGGGAGCAACTAATTTTGGTGCAGACGACAATACTATTTATTTGATATTAAGTATGATATCAAGAATTTCAATTCCGCTTGGAGCTTTTCTTGTGTTTTTAAGTGCGCGTAGAGCAGATAAAAAGTTTATTTTAAATTTAACTGTAGTGACTGTTTTATTTGAAATAATATATGATTTATATTCTTTTGATAAGTTTATGGATATAAAATTTCAAAGTCCTTTATTTGCAATTTTACTCGGCGCATTTTTCACAATTGCTTGGCAGTATTTTGATTTTAAAAAGATTATGAGACTTCCTTTAGCTGCGATATATATATTCATATCAATAAATATAGGTGTGGATTATGGATTAATTATAGGAATTTTATTTATCATTCTTAATTATCTCGAGCCGAATAGAAAGGAGCAGGCACTTTTTAGTTTTGCTATTTGTATTCCGGGAGCAAGTATGGTTGTTGCGCCAATTTTTTATTATTTTTATGATGAAAACAACAATAGAAAGAACTACAACAGTTCTTTAAATTTTATTTTTCCTATAATCGCTTTATTGTTGTGGCGATTAAGAATATTAATTTTGAGATAGGAGATTTTTATGGAAATTCAAAATTATGTCGATAAGACGCTATTAGGATGGATTTATTACAATGAGAATTATACTCATGGGGAAAATTCAAATGCTATTAACAGAGTATGTTATGTATATCCGCGCTATATTTTAGTTGATGATGAGACGGTTGTGCCGATTGATCCGGCGGATTTTCCGATGCTTGGAAGTTTTGAGGTTAGAATTCAGGGAGGCTTTTCGGCGGAGGATGTGGTTGACAAACTTTCACATCTTGTAAAGGCGAGACTTAATATTATTCCGGAAGAAGATACGGACCAACAAAACAATCACTACAGATTAAAGTTTAACCCGACTTACAGCGAAGAAATAAGCGAAGTATGGCTTGAAGGTTTTAAGGACAGCAATTTTTATCAAGTTGTCAAAACAGACCTTTCAATTGAAGATATATTAAAAAGAAAATCAATAGATTATTTTTTAGATAATATTTATACAAAATATATCGTTGTAAAAAACAAAGAGGGCTATTTCGGTCCGTTTGATTATTATGTTGAAAACAATCAAATTAAATTATTTGCAACTGAAAAATTTGACTATCATATTTTAAAACCGAATCCTGCAATCATTTCAAAGGAAGTTTTAAGAGTAGGGGACAGAGCAGACAACGGGGTGGATTTAGTTATGGCAAAATCCATGTCGGATTCGGCGGATTTAAAGGATTCATATGATTTTATAAACGATACTACACTCTTGGATAAGATTCTCGCGATTTTTGAAGAGAGAAAAATGACGGATAGAAATCAGATTAAAGAGTTAAAAAAGCTATTACTCACGCAAATCGACCCTGAAAAATATCCGAATATTACAGAAACACGTTTGATAAAACTGAAGGAACTGATTAGAACTTCGGAATATCAAGACGATTTTCTCTCGAAGATTTCTTTTTATCTTATGGAAGATGAAGAAAATCAAGATTTTGTTTTAAGAAAGATTTTGGATACCAGATTTGACGAGCTTGAAGAACGCTCTACAAGATTTATTGAAGTGAGAGAAAGACTTGATGAGTTAAATAGAGAGAAATCAAATCTGGAAAGCACTTTGGAAACTATAAGAAACGAAGTTTCCGATGCGAGAAGTTTTATTTTAAAAGAAAATGAAGAACTTTCAAATAAATTAAATGAAGAGATTGAAAAGCTGCAAAATAAGCGTGATGAGCTTGATGGGGAAATAAAAGCGCTGATTGGAATCTATGACCTTGCGTCCGTCGATTCTACTTTAAAGAACGACATCAGTGCAAGAGAAGCGCAAATAGATGAACTCTCACAAACTCGCGACGGTATTTTAAAAGAACTTAGAGACGGCATTGACGAGTTTCAAAACACAGGACGAGTGATTGGTCTTGCACTTAAGGAAAAAGGCTTTAATGATATCCTTATGACCGTTAGAGGCACAAAGAATTTTGAATACAGACCTTATGAAGGCGTTTCATATGCAGATTTTGATTCGAAAGATGAAATAGTAGACTATGTATTATATAGAATGAATAAGGTTTACAATCACAGAATTTCAAGAAACGGTGTTATAAATCTTTTGGTACTTTTTGCACAAAATTTCATTGTGAACTTCGACGGAAAAACCGGAAGCGGAAAAACTTCGAGGGCGACGGCGTTTTTAAATGCAATCGGATTAAATTCGCAAAACAATCGTTTTGTTCGTGTAAATGTTGACCCTGATGTCAGATCGGTTAGAGATTTGGTAGGCTTCTACAACCCGAACACCGGTGAAATTGTAAAGAATAACAGAAGGCTTTATGATTTGTTTGAAATGATGGAAAAAGACGCTGAAAATGTAATGTCGTGCGTGCTTTTTGACAATGTGAACTCCTCTATTCCGGAGCACTATCTCTCAGGTTTTATAGATAAAAAGATTGATGAGACTATGAATATTAGTTTAGGCGGCGGAAGAGAGTTTGAAATAAAACCGAGTTTGAGAATTCTCACAACTATCACGGATGACCACACGGGTTTCATATTATCCGACAGATTCTACGACAATTCCGCAACGTCGACACAAAATTACGACGGTAGAAGCGTATATAAATTAAATAATTTGGAAATCGAAGATATGGGAGCCGTTTCATACAACGATTTAATGCGTTTTGACGAAAGAAAATCTTTTCCAAATGATTTTGAAATAAAATTCAATTCGCTCATGTCAATTTTTAGAAAGAACGGAGCATATATTTCATCCAGGTCGGAAGAAAAGGCGAGAAATTATATTGAATCAGTTCACGATATGATGGATCTTTCGTCCCCTATGCAAAAATTCCTTCCTATTGAACTTGCGATTAGTCAATTTATTTTACCGAATTTAAATCTTGACAAGATGAACGATAGATTTTTCTCAGGCATTTTAAACGAGCTGAAAAATATGCAACTATTGGAGAGCAGATTCAAGGATATAAAGGCTACAAAAGACAGAATAGATATTGAAAGCCGACTTGATTTTTAGGAGGTGATACTATTAAAAGTTACCTCGTACTGCACTGCATTTATCCAAAAAACGATTTGGTAATCGATATGGATGAAGAGAAGAAGTCATCTTTTTTGAAGGGCTGTGTTTTTGAAAACGGTTTATATAGTATCGATTACATCACATACACCGACAAGGAGATTGACGAAGGTATTCTTTTTGTTGATTCGGAGCCGATTGGGGAAATAGAGTTTGTAAAAAAACAGGACAATAGATATGAATACAGATTTTTGTTTCAGACGCCGGCTGGCGGTCGAGTTCGCTCGTATCCATTTTTGATGCTCATTGATTCGATAAGGATGAATCTTTTTATCAGATTCGAAGACGATGAGGAGATGAATCTTCAATCCGAAAGAATTCTCGTTACGACGAAAAATGACACCGACAGAGAAAATCTTAATGATATGATTTATTATATCGCTTCCGATAAGGGACTATACAGAGAAATAAACTCGGAGAGCTCAGAGTCAGGACTCATTGTGAGCAGCATAAATAATTATTTCGACAGAGTTTTTATGGCGGTTCAAAAATATAAATCTTATTTCTTTCCTCAAAACAGCTCTATGGGTTTCAGTGCATCGAAAACAACCAGACAGGGGCGTGTAAATTTTCTTACAAAAAGAGAAAATATGGAGCCCGGCTCGGACGAAGAAAGAGTACAACTGATAAGATTTTTGAATATGCTTTATAATGATGCATCAAATATTTTAAAGGAGTTTGAAGATATTCTTTTAAAAAACACAAAAAGATTTCGCGATTTAAAGAAAAATATTCCGAGCGGATTTTCGGCTCCTGTAATAACGACTCAAGAGCTAAGAATAAAAAAAGGCTTCAAAGAATACAACAAACTTAGGAGAAATATTGCGAAGTTAAGAAGGCTTCTTGAGATTATGGGCTCTTTTAACAGACGCGTTCCAAAGGATTCTTTCAGACCTAAGAAAAATTTTAAAATTAAAGAAATAAATGACTTGATTTTTATATGGCAAAAAAACAGAAATATGAGTCTTTCATATCAAAAATTTTTTTATAACATTGAATCCCTTGACAAGCTCTATGAATACTACTGTCTTGCAAGGCTGCTAAATTTTATAGACTCAAACGGCTATTTGCCGGATAGGGAAAGGGACATTAACTACAATTACAAGACGGCAAATGAGCTTTTTGAAAATGAAGAGTTTTTGTATAATACATTTTATAGAAAAAGAGATGATTTGAAACTCACGCTTTATTTTCAACCGGTTATATACGGCGACCGCTACGAAAACGAAATCGGACTTTTGAGAACGAGCGGTTGCGATGTGATGTACACGCCATATAACAAGACCGGGAACTACTATAGCCCGGACTTTGTTCTAAAAATAAGCGGAAAAAAAGATGCTTATTTGATTTTGGATTCAAAGTTTCAAACCAGAAATACAATTTTAAAAGGACATATGGAAGAGGTTATAAGTAAGTATTTCATTCAAATAAGAGATGAGAACTTTGAAAGAAGCCAATATGTATATATTTTGCAGGGAAGAACGGATGAAAGTTTAAATATGCTTTGGAATTACGAAAATAATGAATCACTCCGAAAAAAAGATATTTCAACTTTTGGAATTATACAATTTTCGCCTGATGTAAAAATGAATATTTATTTTGACGATATACTTGCAAAGCTTGAAAGCGTAGCAAGGGACAAATAAAAAGAGCTGCACATAATAATTGTGCGGCTCTTTTTTCTTCTATATAAATACAACTTTTTCAGTTCTTTCTTTTTCTTTTGGAGTTTCGTCGCTGTATCCGAGTGCCAACATTCCGTACGAGATATGATCTCCAGGGATTTTAAAATCATTTAGAACTTTTCTTACGATTTCGCTGTTGTTTTCTCGAAGCTGGTTTATCCAGACGGCACCGATTCCGAGAGCGTGGCTTGCTAGATACATATTTTCCATTGCGGTTGAGGTGTCGGCGTCGCCGAGCCTCAAATCTTTTGGCACCGTGACGATTATTAGCGCCTTTGCATCGTAAATTCTGTAGTTTTGGAGTTCGAGGGAATCGCCGATTGCCTTTGCGAGTTTTTGAATGTCTTCTTCTTTTGTAAGGACTGTGAAAAGCCTTTGTTGCTTATTCATGCCAGTAGGAGATGCTTTTCCGCATTCTACTATTTTCTCAAGAGCTTCTCTTGGGAGCTCTTTGTCCTTAAATTTTCTCGTGCCTCTTCTGGTTAAAAGATTTTCGATTGCATCCATTAAAATTGTCCTCCTTAAGTATAATCCGCCCTCCAAAACGAAGAGCGGATAATAAATTTACAGTTATGCCATAAAAGCTTTATAAGCTTTATAGCACATATATGTGTCGGCTTTACTTGTAACTTCCATAGGTGCGTGCATGCATAGAACAGCAGGTCCGCAGTCTACAACTTCAGCGCCGTATTTTGCAAGTAGAAGAGCAATTGTTCCTCCGCCACCCTTGTCAACGGCTCCGAGTTCTCCTGTTTGCCAGGTGACATCGCTATCGTCAAAACATTTTCTGACTTCTTGTAGGAATTCAGCGTTTGCGTCTGATGAGCCGCCTTTTCCGCCGGAGCCTGAATATTTTGAAACTACGATTCCGCATCCTATATATGCGGTGTTTTGTGCTTCAACAGCATCTGCGAAGTCAGGGTCATAACCGACTGTTACGTCTGCTGAAAGAACTTTTGAATTTTTAAGAGTTCTGTTTACGTCAAGAGCGGAATAGTTTCCTTCCAAGTTTACGAGTTCGTGAACGAGGTTTTCCCAGAAATATGAAGCCATACCTGTATTTCCCATTGAACCGATTTCTTCTTTGTCCATGAATAGACCGAGAGCAGTTTTTTCAGGATTTTCAACTTCGAAGATTGCTCGCATTGTTGCGTATGCACAAACTCTGTCATCTTGCCCGTATGCGATAACCATACTTCTGTCGAGACCTAAATCTCTTGATTTGCAAGCAGGAACAACTTCGAGTTCAGCGATTTGGAAATCTTCTTCTTCGAAATTGTATTTTTCTTTAATAAGCTTTAAAATATTTTCTTTTACAGCATCTTTTTCCTTGTCTTTAAGAGGAATTGAGCCGAAAAGAACATTAAGTTGTTCGCCTGTAATTGCTTCGCGCATAGGTTTTGATTGTTGGTCACGTGAAAGGTGAATCAAAAGGTCGGTTACTGTGAAAACAGGATCGTTTATATCGTCGCCGATTGCAATTTCAATTCTTTCGCCGTCTTTATTGTAAACAACTCCGTGAATAGCGAGCGGAATTGTTGTATATTGATATTTTTTAACTCCGCCGTAATAGTGAGTTTTAAGTTTTACAAGTCCGTTGTTTTCATAGAGCGGATTCGGTTTGAGGTCAAGTCTCGGGGAGTCAATGTGTGCTCCGACAATTTGAAGACCTTCACTCAAAGGCTTTGAGCCGTAAACAATGAGAGCAACTGATTTGTTCTTGTGGTTTACAAAATATTTTCCACCTTTTTCAAGTTTACCTTCGGATTTAATCACTTCTTCAAGGTCCTTGAAACCGTTTTCTTTTGCTCTTTTGATAATTTCTTGATTTGCAAGTCTTTCTGTTCTTGCGATGTCCAAGAATTTTTTGTAGTCATCGTTGTAGTCAAAAACTTCTTTTGTTTCAGCTTCATCGAGCTTTAACCATGTATTTTTTCTAACCATAAAAAATCTCCTTTCTTTTCTATAATACTATTATAACAGATTCTGAAAATAATGTCATCTTTATGGGTATAACATAAGAGAGGTGTTTAATTTGTTATTAAAAAATGTTAAAGTTATAGATCCTGCTTTGGAGAAAGATTTCGAAGGGGATGTACTGATAAAAAACGGATATATAGAAAAAGTTCTCGAGGGAAATTTGGACTGTGATTCAAATGAGGAGGTTTTTGATTTAAAAGGAAAAATTCTTGCACCTTCATTTTTTGATACACATGTTCATTTCAGAGATTTCGAAGAATCGGACAAGGAAACATATGAAACCGGTGCGCACGCTGCGCTAAGAGGCGGCTATACTCATGTTTGTGCAATGGCAAACTCGAAACCTCCGATTGATTCCGTTTCAAAATATGAAGAAGTTCAAGAAAAGATAAAAAATATTCCCATAGATATTTATCAAGCGGTAAATATGACAATCGGTATGAAAGGAGAGAATTTGACGGACTTCGAGAGTCTTAAAAAAATCGGAGTCAAATGTATTACCGATGACGGTTTTCCAATTGTCCGTGAGGATATAATGATTGAAGCGCTGAAGCTGTCTCAAGAATATGGATTTATTTTGAGTCTTCACGAAGAGGACCCGAGTTTTATAGAACATCCGGGATACGACGACACGGCAAACAGAAAAGCGGAAATCTCAATTATAGAAAGAGATTTGAAGCTTTTGGAAAAATATGGCGGACATATAAATATTCAACATCTTTCGAGCAAAGAAAGCGTTGAACTTATAAGGGATGCAAAAAAAAGCGGATTGAAATTTACGTGCGAGGTAACGCCGACTCATCTATTTTTTACAAAGGATATGGTCGAAAAGTACGGAACGCTTTTAAAGGTAAATCCGCCGGTGAGAACCGAAGAGGACAGAGTCGCTTTGATTGAGGGTCTAAAAGACGATACTATTGATATGATAGCAACAGACCACGCTCCACACACTGCCGGGGATAAAAAACTCGGCGAGTTCAAGTCGAAGAGCGGACTTATATCGATTGAAACGGCATTTTCGGTTGCAATGGAAAAAATATATCACAAAAATATAATGTCGATGAGGGAAATTATAAGATGTTTGTCGACAAAGCCGCGTGCACTCTTTGGAATAAACTCCCCGATTGCACCGGGCGAAAGGGCGGATTTGGTCGTGCTTGACAAAGACGCGGAATATATTTATGACCATTCATACAGCAAGTCAAAAAACACACCGCTTTTCGGCAGAAAGATGATTGGAAAGGTTTTGATGACAATAAAGGATGGAAAAGTTCTTTATAACGATTTGAAGGAGGGAACAAGTGAAGATAGGTTTAATTGTTAATCCGATGGCGGGAATCGGCGGCTCTGCGGCGCTTAAAGGAAGTGACGGCAAGGAAATTCAAAAGCTTGCACTCGAGCGCGGTGCGAAGCCGAAGGCAAATGATCGCGCAAGGGAAGTGTTTGAAATCTTAAAAAGCGAAAACAGTCTCCCTGAAATTGTTTCGGCTCCGGGAGTTATGGGAGCGGAAATGCTCGAGAGCCTAGACATTCCTCACAAAGTTGTCGGACATATAAAAAATGAAACGACGGGCGAAGACACGACTGAAATTGCGAAAGAAATTTTAAAAGAAAATGTGGACCTTCTTGTTTTTGCCGGGGGAGACGGTACGGCAAGAAATATATATGACGCGGTAAAAGAGAATCTTCCGGTTGTGGGGATTCCTGCCGGTACAAAAATGCACTCGGCAGTTTTTGCAAACACGCCGAAATCCGCTGCGTTTCTAATAAACAGAATGATGGACGGACAAAAAGTCGACAAGATTTTAGAAGAGGTTATGGATATTGACGAAGAAGCGTTTAGAAAAGAAATTTTGAATGTAAAGCTCTACGGATATATGTATGTGCCATATGTTTCGAATTTGATGCAGGCGTTAAAGAGTCCGTCAACTGCCGGGGGACAGGCGGACATCGACACGATTTGTCACTGTGCCGTCGACAATATGGAAGAGGACGTGCTCTATTTTATAGGAACGGGCTCAACTTTAAAACCGATTGCGGAGATTTGCGGATATGATGGTTCTCTTTTGGGAGTCGATGCGGTTTTAAATAAAAAACTTGTCGGGAAAGATTTATCGGAAAAGGAAATATTGGAACTCATTCAAAAATATGGAAATAGTAAAATTATTGTCACGGTTATTGGAGGACAAGGTTATATTTTCGGTCGCGGCAATCAACAGTTTTCACCTGAGGTAATAAAAAAAGTGGGAAAAGAAAATATAACGGTGCTTGCGACGAGAAAAAAATTAAATTCCATCCGTGGGCCTTTAAGAGTCGATACAGGAGACGAAGACGTAAATGATATGCTAAGAGGATATGTAAAAGTTTTAGTGGACTATGATTTCTACTCAATGAAAAAAGTTGAATAAATAAAAATAACTCTCAATAAAATCGATTGGGAGTTATTTTATGTCAAGATTCAAAACGTCTTTTAATTTTAGAGTTGAACCTTTTCTCTCTATATTAAGTGCATTTATAATCATTTTTGAAAGTTCGCCTCGCTTAATGCTGTCGCCATCTTTTGCAGATACGCCTTCAGCAAGACCAAGCGAATCGGAAAGCGTTACGATTAAATCCGGATTCTTTGCTTCTTCTTCATAGCCCAAAATTCTAAGCAGGATTGTTTCAAGCTGAAGAACTGTAACATCGTCGCCGACGCCGAATTTTGTTTCGGATTTTCCTTCCATAATTCCTTTTTCGGCAGCCCAGATAATGAACGGTCTGTAGTAAGCTTTGCTGTCAACATCTTTAAATTCAAGCTTTCCTGTCATCGACTTTGCTCTTTTTTCCTCTGAATAAAGTCTTGCAATGATTATTACAAGATCCTGCCTTTGAAGAGTTTCGTCGAGCATCAAATCGCCATTTGTATCGCCTTTCATAATATCGGCTTTTTCAAGAAGTTTCGCTTCGTTATAATATTTAGTTGGATAAGCTTTTACAGTTGAATTTATACATAATAAAATGACTAAAAACAAAGTAAAGAGCGAATTAAATATTCTCTTCAACTCAGTGAGCTCCTTTCAAGTTTATACAAAAACAATAAGTGCGTCCGCACCTACTTATATGATACTTTATATAGGGGCTTTTTTCAATAGAATTTGTATAAACGTCACGAAAATGTAATATAACGAAATTAATATTTCAATTGTGAAACATAAATGTAACACTCATGTGATTGACATTTCAATGTTTAAAGTGTACAATTATAGATAGATTCGAATGAATTTACTTAAGGAGGATGGAAATGAACAAGAAGATTACTAAATTTGCGGCGATAGCACTGGTCGTTTTAATGCTACCGGTTTCGACATTTGCTGCCAGTTTTAAAGATATCACAAATAAACATTGGGCAAAGACTTATATTGAACAATGTGCGGACCTTGGATTTATAAACGGATTCCCTGATGGAACTTTTAAACCGAATGCACCGATAAGATTTACGGAACTCGTTAAAATGTTGTCGAACTTTTTAAATGTTTCCGAAGCTGATATGCAAGTTGCAGAAAGCACATATGGGG
Source organism: uncultured Eubacteriales bacterium (assembly GCA_900540185.1). Taxonomy (GTDB): domain Bacteria; phylum Bacillota; class Clostridia; order Tissierellales; family Peptoniphilaceae; genus Ezakiella. The sequence continues at coordinate 57,970 of UQFH01000006.1, read as the reverse complement.
CGACTTTAAACAGTTTGAAACCGACAGCATGGGTAAGACCGTATCTTTTAAAATGTCTTTCAAAAAATGTTATCAGTGTGGATTTGCTAAATAATGCTGCTAAGAGCGGTTCGCCGTCTATGATAAAGGACAACGCACAATATCCGTTTTCAAGAAGCGACACGACAATGTTATTCTGTAGAGCCATGGGACTTGACCCGGTTGCTACAAATTTAACTTATAAAGATACCGAAAAGATTAAAACTTCTGTAATTCCTTATATTGGAGCGCTTCAAAAAGTTGGAGTTTTAAATCCGAAAGGCGACGAAAATGGAAACTTCAGACCTACAGATCCACTTTCAAGAGCTGAAGTTGCAAAAATGCTATATGTTGCAAATTCATATATCCAAGCAAACGGAAATAAATTGAATAACAATCCGACGCCGGTTCCTGCAACACCGACAGCACCTTCAAATCTTGAGAATGTTATGGGTGTAGTAAAGTCGATGTTCGGAATGGGTAGCGGACAAAATTATATTACAATAAATACTCCGAATAACGAGCTTAAAGTTTACAACTTCCCGGCAAATGCAAACATTAAAGTTAACGGAAGAACAAGCACTACTTCAAATGTTAAGGAAGGAATGGAAGCGGTTCTTACAATTTCAGGGGAAACTGTTTATTCGGGAGAATTTAAAGACGCTATAAAGAATATTGAAGGAACGATTAAAGAAATCAGAAGCAACAATTACGATGCAAAGATTGAATATAAGGAAAACAACAGCACAAAAACTATAACTCTCGACTTTAAAAACGCCGACATAAAACTCGACGGTAAGACTGCAAGATACGATGAATTGAGAGAAGGATATGAAGTAAAAGTAACTTATAGCGAAGACAAAGCAACGAAAGTTGAAGCTAAGAAAAATATAAACTTCGCAGGATTCTTTGAAAAATTTGAGTATGACTCAAGAAATAGAGAATACAGAGTTTATTATAGACCTGATTCAAATTCAAGCAGAACGGAATACTATGTTTTAGATGACAATGTTTATATAAATAAATCAAATAGAGGGGTAAGTGCAAGATCATTAACATCAAGAGGCGGCAACACTTATTTCACAAAAGGTCAACCTGTAAGCTTCGAATTTTATAGAGGAAAAAATGATATTGTCACAGGCGTCTACTATGATTTTGATGGAAATGTAAGAGATGGAAATATTTACGGATATATTTATAACGATGTACGAAGAAATTACTCCACAATAGACGTATCTCCGAAACTATACAAGGACACTCGTAGAAATGAATATGTTTCAATAAGCATTGACAGAGATACAGATGTTTATGCATACAATAGCAATAGGAGATTAGATTTGGTAAATCTAAGAAGAGATATGCTTGTTAATATCAAAATGAAGAATGGCGTAGCAATCTCAATTGAAATTCTAAACAACACATATGACGGAATTCCGGCAGGAACATATGTTGGAGAATTATATCAAATCTATTCTCGCGAAGGATATATAGATTTAGATACGTCTGTAAAAAGCAACTATTACTACAATTCTTATGACAATGCAAAGATTGAAAATGGTCCAAACCAAATTCCATTTGACGATTATAAAACAAAATTCTATTTGGATGGAAAAGCTATGTCAATCACTCAAATGATGCAAGCAATAGAAAATCGTTCATACAATGTTTACTTTGAAGCAGTTGTTAAGGTTGAATTAAAAGACGGAAAATATATTGCAACAGAAGTAAATGCAACAACAAAACCATTTAACTACTATTAAACCAAAAGCCCTTCGGGGCTTTTTTTATTACATAAAATTCGGGTATAAATAAGGCATGAACAAAAAAATTGAAATAAGATATTTAAAAAGAGCAATTTATATTTTAAATAAAATATATGAGTTGTCGGGATACGATGCATATTTGGTTGGAGGTGCGGTTCGAGATTTTCTTCTAAATCGAAGCACCTCTGATTTTGATGTTGCGATAAATGTGGAATCCATTGACGTTTTTAAAGATAGATTTTTTAAAAATGAATTCAAATTTTTAAGATATGAAAAGAGTTATAAAGCTTTCAAGTTTACAGACAAAAAGACGGGGCTCAGGTTTGAATTTACGCCAATGCGAAAGGAGTTTTATGGAAAAGGGAATAAACCGAAAATAGTTTTCACGGACAGACCGGAGATTGATTACAAAAGGCGAGATTTTACTATTAATGCATTATATATGGATAGAAATGGAAAAATTCTTGATTTTTCAAATGGTATATCGGATTTATATAATAATAAACTTAGATTTATCGGTGATGCCGAGAAAAGAATTCACGAAGACCCCAAGAGAATTATTAGAGCAATTAGATTCTCCGAGTCTTTAAATTTGAAATTTGATAAAGAGACTTATAATGCTATAGATAAATATTTTTATTTGGTTAAAAATATAAATAAAGAATATAGATTTAAAAATTTTAAGAAATTTATTTTAAATCAAAATCATATATTTTTTAATCTGATTTGCAAAGAAGGATTGGTATATAAAAATTTTTATTTAAGTAAATTTCAAGATAGAGAACAATTAATTCGAATATTTTTAGAAAAAAACTATATAAAATTTGACATTTTAGTCACTGCATTAATTATTAAAATGAAAATTACCGAAATGGAAGTATTTTTAGACTTTATAGGTTTTACAAACAAAGAGATTTTAAAAATTAAATCGCTTGTTAATTTTTATATTTCGTCAGATGGTTTTTTGGATATTTTAGTTAAAATTTTGGGGAAATATGGAATCGATACACTTTATGATTTATATGATGTTTTAAATTTCATTCGATTTGTGTGGGGACTTTCGGACGAAGAGAGTGAAAAAATTGACAAATTGGCAAAAATCATTCATAATATAGAGAGGGGTTTGATTCCAACTTCGATTAACGAGGTCGATATAAACGGCGAGGACCTAATGAAAATTGGATTCAAAGGAGCCCAAATCGGCGAGATTTTAAATGAGCTTTTCGAAGCTACATTGTTTGGAGAGAAAAATGAGAATGACCATCTAATTAATCTTGCTGAAATTTCTTATAAAGAAATCCGGAGGTAATATGAAAAAATATTTTGGTACGGACGGAGCTCGTGGAATAGCTAATAAGGAGCTTACAAACGAGTTTCTATATAAAACGGGAAGAGCGATTGTAAAATATTTAAAAAAGGACAGACCGACTGTTGTCGTTGGAATGGATACAAGAATTTCGAGTAAGATGCTTCAGATGAGTTTGATGTCGGGCGTAATTGCCGAAGGGGGCATCGTCTACGACTTGGGAATTGTGCCGACACCGGCAGTCGCATATATTGCGAGAAAAAACAATGCCGATATTGCGGTTATGATAAGCGCAAGCCACAATCCGTATGAATACAACGGCGTGAAACTTATCGGAGGCGACGGTTACAAGCTTTCCGATGAAATCGAAGAAGGAATCGAGTCCATTATCGATTCGATTGAAGGCGATGAAAAGAGTTACGACGAAATTGGAGAATACCGCGACGGAACTGATTTTAAAGAAGATTATGTAAAACATATTTTGGAAATTCCAAAGCACAGTTTAAAGGGACTGAAAGTCGGTATCGATTCGGGCGACGGAGTTATGAGTTATTATGCTGAAAGAATTTTCACAGAACTCGGATGCGATGTTAAGAAGATTTTCTCAAACGGCGACGGAAGACACATAAACGAAAAGAGCGGTTCAACATGTCCGGAAAAGGTTGCTGATCTTGTTTTGAAAGAAAAGCTTGACTTTGGAGTCAGTTTTGACGGGGATGCCGACAGAGTTATATTCTCCGATGAGAAGGGGAATGTGCTCGACGGGGATCATATTATTGCGTATTCTGCAAAGAATTACCTCGAAGAAGGCAAACTTAAAAACGACGGTGTTGTCACTACAACTATGAGCAATATGGCTTTCGAAGAATATTTGAAAGAAAATAATATAAAACTCGAAAGAGCCGATGTCGGCGACAGATATGTTATGGAGGGAATGAGAAAACATGATTATGTGATTGGCGGTGAAAAATCCGGACATATAATTTTTCTCGACCACAACACAATGGGGGACGGTGTACAAACTGCGGTAATTGTTGCAGATATGCTCGCAGCAAGAAACGAAAAAGCATCGGTCATCGGCGAAGCCTACAAAGATTATCCGCAAGTGCTTGTAAACGCAAATGCGGACGATAATTTAAAGAAAACTTTCAGAGAAAATAAAAATATTTCAATTGCAATTGAAAAGATGCATGAGAGACATCCGAACTATAGAGTTTTAATCAGACCTTCGGGAACTGAAAAATTTGTAAGAATTATGCTTGAAGGAACGGATTTGGAAGAGCTTAAAGCTGAGGCAAATACTCTTAAAGATGTAATAGAAAAGGAGGCATAACATGATAAAAATTGTTGTGGATTCTTGTTGTGAACTTAATTTGGATATGATGGAAGGCATTGATGTTTCATTTGTTCCATTCAAGTTGTCAATCGGCAGCAATGATTTTCTAGATGATGAAAATTTAAATATCGAGGATTTCAGAATTAAGATGGAAGAATCGAAAGAACCGGTTAAAACGGCATGTCCGTCTCCGATGGATTTTTTTGATAAATTTGAAGGCGATATAGTTTATGTAGTAACTATAACAAGCGAGCTTTCTGGAACTTATCAATCGGCAATGATTGCAAAGGAAATGTATTTAAAGGAATATCCGGGAGCAAAGGTTCACGTTTTCGACTCAAGAAGTGCAGTTGCCGGAGAGACTGCCGTTTTTCTAAATCTTGTTAAATGCATAAAAGAAGGCAAGTCTTTTGAGAAAACGGTCGCAGATACGGAAGATGTTATTAATCGTTCATCGACTATAATAAATCTTGCAAGTCTTTCGAACCTTGCGAAGAACGGAAGAATTCCGAAAATTGCGGGAAAACTTTCGAAAGTTTTAAATATTAGAATGATTGGAAAAGCGAAAGATGGGAAAATCGTGCCGGTTTCAATTGAAAGAGGCTTGAAACGTTCGATAAAATCTTTAGTAAATAAAGCGCTCGATATATGCGACAAGAGTTTAAAGACGGCGATTGTCATCAGCGAAGCGAATGCGCTTGAAGCGGCAAAAGAAGTGAGGGAGATGCTTCTTAAAGATTTTCCTGACAGAATTATAGAAATTACGGGCATGAAGGGTCTAAGTACCACTTATGCCGAAGAAGGCGGATTGGTGTTACATTTATAATGAAGGTATTATTAGCTATGAGTGGCGGAGTTGATTCGTCGCTATGTGGTTATCTCTTACAGGAAATGGGTTATGAAGTCCATGGCGTTACATTTGATACGGGGATGACCGAGAGAGAAAAATTTAAAAAAGATGTAGAGGATGCAAAAGCTGTGGCGGAATCTTTGGGATTTGGCCACAGCGTTGTGGAATATAAAGATTATTTTAGAAAAAATGTTGTCACTCCATTTATTGACGCATATCTTGCGGGAAAGACTCCAAATCCTTGCATAATTTGTAACCGTGTACTAAAGTTCGGAACTCTTATGGAATATGCACTTTCGCATGGATATGATATGTTGGCAACCGGACATTATGCGAATGTCGGCAAAATTGGAGATAGATATTTACTTAAAAAAGCGAAAGACGAGAGAAAAGATCAAACATATTTTATGTACGGTGCGTCAAATTTGGACCGCGTGATTTTCCCTCTCGGCGGTTTTACAAAAACTGAAACGAGAGAACTTGCCCACAAGATTGGAATCAAGACTATGGACAAAAAGGATTCTCAGGAGGTTTGTTTTATTAGCACGAATTATCGTGACTTTTTAAATGCTGAAAATGTGAAGCTCCCGGCTGAGGGTAATTTTATTGATATAGATGGAAATGTACTCGGAAAACACGAGGGAACTTTTAATTATACAATCGGGCAAAGAAAAGGACTCAATATTGCACTTGGTGCAAGAGCCTATGTCATTGATATAGATACAAAAAACAACACCGTGACATTGGGAGATGAGTCATATCTTTTCAAGAAAACGGTTGTTGCTAAGATGCCGGAAACGGTGGACGCAAATCTTCTTGAAGATAAGGTTTATGAAGTAAAAACCAGATATAAGCTTCATGGCGACCCGGCGAGAGTAAGGTTTGACGGAAAGTATTTAATCGGCGAGTTTGAAAAAGGAGTAAGAGCTCCTGCCGTCGGGCAATCTATGGTTGTTTATGACGGCGATTATGTTATTACCGGGGGTGAGATAGTCGATGCCTACTAAAATTAATATGGATTTAGATTTTGAAAAAGAGGAATTTATAGATTTTTTGGAAAAAGAAAATCTCACCTTTGACGGATGCGATGAGGCATATGCAATAAGAGAAGATGGTAAAATCGTTGCAACCGGTGCGTACAAGGGAAATGTTTTGAAACTTTTTGCAGTGCTTGAAGAAAAGAGAGAAGAGGGATATATTCCGAAAATTGTGACTTTTTTAAAGGATTTACTTTTTAAAAAAGGAGTAACCGAAACATTTATTTTCACAAAGCCTGAATACAAAAATGTTTTCACCTCGCTTTTCTATACGGAACTTGCATCTACCGACAAAATGCTACTTTTAACGGACAATATAAAAGCATATGAGGATTGGATTCAAAGCATCAGAGAGTTGGGCGATTTTAATGCCTGTGTTGTTATGAATGCAAATCCTTTTACAAAAGGACATAGATATCTTGCTGAGACCGCGGCGCGTGAAATTACAAATATTATAGTTTTTGTGGTTGAGGAAGAAAAGAGTTTCTTCGATTTTAAAACCAGATACAAAATGGTCGAAAAGGGACTTGAAGACATTTGGCTTCAAGTTGCGCCGGGCGGAAAGTTTATAATTTCAGAAGCAACTTTTCCAAGTTATTTTCTAAAAAAGAGTGATGACATTTCGAAGGAGTTTGCAAAACTTGATGCGGATCTTTTTGTTGGAAGAATTGCGAAGGATTTGGGGCTCAAGTTCAGATATGTCGGTGAGGAGCCGAATGATGAACTTACAAGCTCGTATAATGATGCTCTCATTGAAAGGGCAAAAGATACAAATTTGAAAATCAAAGTTGTTCCTAGAAAGGAAATAGACGGAGAGCCAATTTCGGCATCCTTTGTTAGGGAACATTTAACGAATATGGAAGAGGTTAAAAAATATTTGCCTCAAACAACAATTGAGATTTTAGAGAAGGGAGGTGCATTTGATGATAGAAATTAGAGAGGTTGTCAGCGATAAAGATATCAATACATTTATCGACGTGCCGAACAAGATTTACAATGATAAAGATTATTATATAAAGCCTTTGAAGGGGGATTACAAAAAGTATATCACCGGAAAGACTACCGCTGTGAACGAAGTCGGAAAGAGCAATATGTATATTGCTTATAAGGACGGAGAGCCGGTTGGACGAATTTTGGTCGGAATGAATGATGAATTAAATGAGTATCATAATCTTAAAGATGCATATTTTTCTCAATTTGAATCCATCGACGACAAAGAGGTCTCAAAAGCTCTTTACGATACAGCCGTTAATTGGGCGAAAAATCACGGGGCAGACAAACTTAAAGGACCGATGAGTCTTCCGGGCGGAGATGACAACAGAGGATTTTTATTGGACAATTTTGACGATTATCCATATATTCAAAATGTCTACAATAAGCCTTATTACAACGATCATATTGTAGACTACGGATTTAAGAAGTATAGAGATTGTTTTGCATTTTCTGCAAAGCCGACGGACAGTATGATTGAAAGATATGAACGTGTCATTCCATATGCTATGAAAAAATATAAGTTCAGACTTGACAGTATCCGACTTGACAAAGAGGGAATAAAAAAGGATGCGCATGACATCAGCAATGTAATTAAAATGGGTATGCCTAAAAATGAAGAATGGCAGGACTTGATGCCCCCGTCAGACGAAGAGATTAACGATATCGTTTCAGCACTGAGACCTTATGCAGATGCAGATCTCATTTATATCGCGAGAAATGAAAATGATGAGCCGATTGCTTTTAATATAACAATGCCGGACTACAATCAAATCATTAAACGCATGAACGGTAAGATGAATTTATCAGGAATTATTAAGTTCTTATATTATAAAAAGAAAATCGACCGTTTAAGATTTTTTGTTTTGTTTGTTATACCGGAATACAGAAACAAAGGTGTCACACAAGCGATGTATCTAAAGATGCTTAGAACCGCGATTGAAAAGGGTTATAAGGAAGTCGAAGGAAGTACAATTTGGGATTATAATGTTCCAATGATAAACGACATTCTTAAAGTCGGTGGAGAGCTTTCGAAGACATACAGAGTTTACGAAATTGACTTATAAAATTAAATAGTAAATAGAAGATAAGATAGATGAGCCGAGATTTAGATATATCGCGGCTTTTAATTTATATAAATTCAATTAGTATTGTAAGATGTACAAAAATAGAGATTTAAAAAAATTTTTTAAAAAACTTTATTTTCTTAACACTATCTTTATATTCGATTTGTTATCATAGACGTATAAGATAAAGGAGGATTTCTTATGAAAACAAGTTTTAAAAAAGAATTAATAACATTTTTGATTTTAGCAATGACATTATTTATGTTTGCTTGCACAAAAGGCAATGACCAAAAAGGTCAAGAGAAACCTGCAACGGAAAACGATGCAGAAGGTTCAAAGGCAATTGTTGCTGATGAAAACGGAACGTCAATGGAAGTTTCGGAAGATGCTATGAATCAAAAGATAAAGGCAAGTGATTCATCATACCCGGTTATGGATGAATACAATATGGAAACTATGGGTCTTAAGTTTAAACTTTCTGAAAGAATCAAAAAGGCTCTAAACAACAAAGAAATGGTTATGCTATGCAATGAAATGCTGAAGGACGGATACACAGATATTTCCTATGCACAATTTGATTTTTACAAATTGACAGATGAACAAAGGGAAACTGAAGTCGGTAAGATGGGCGACGAGTATATGAATTGGGTAAACAGCCTTGAAAAGGTCGGTTCAATCGGCGTTTATGAAAAGGCTTTGGAAGATAAAATTGAAGAAACAACCAAGTGTGACAACAATAGAAAATTCGGTGAATCAAAAGACGGTGAATATCTATATTATCAAGGAATAAATACTTCTTCGGACAAGGAACTTCAAGACGCACTTTTGGACAGCGAATTTGAAGTTATTGAAAAAGGTGAATTTAACGGAATGTCAGCATTTGACCCACCGAAAAAGGATATGAACGGAAGTTCGATTTTACCACTTGAAACAGAAAATCTCGACGGTGAAAAATTTGGAGATGAAAATATTAAAAAAGCTGATTTGACTTTAGTTAATGTATTTGCAACATGGTGCACTGCATGTATTCAAGAAATTCCTGATTTGGAAAAGATTTATGAAGAATACAAAGACAAGGGATTAAATATTGCGGGCGTTATTATGGATACTGTAGATGCGTCGGGCGAAAACAAAGAAGCGATGGAAAAATCTCAGGCGCTTAAAAAGAAACTCGGAATCACATATGATTTGATTAAACCTGACAAGACAATGATGAACGGTAGACTTGAAGGTATCTACGCACTTCCTGAAACATTCTTTGTCGATAAAGAAGGAAAAATTGTGGGCGATGCTATAAGTGGAAGCCACGATTACGAAGGCTGGAAGAAAATCGTTGAAGAAAAATTGGCACAAGTAAACGGAGGCAAATAGTGAAGACTATTACTCGAAAAAAGAGCTTTTCAATTGCCGTTTCAATTATCGGAATAATTTTTATGGTAATTGGCGTGTACCGCGGAGAAGCTCTCACCGTTTTACAAAAAGCGGTAAAGATTTGTATGGAGTGTATTGGAATTGGATAAGTTAAAGAAAAAAAGTAAAGAATATAAAAGACATTTGTTTCAAAGTGCGTGGGCGCTTGCAACAAACAGCAATTTCAATGGCTTTTTTAAAGGAAACATATATACGGGCGATATGAAAAAACTTTGCGTTCCGGGCATGAACTGCTATTCTTGTCCGGGCGCAAAGGGCGCTTGTCCGATTGGAGCGCTTCAAGCGGTCATTGGAAGTTATAAGTATAAGTTTTCGTTTTATGTTGTCGGATTTTTAATTTTTATAGGTGCAATGCTTGGTAGATTTGTCTGTGGATATCTATGTCCGTTCGGACTTGTTCAGGATCTGCTTTATAAAATTCCATTCTTTAAAAAAATCGGAACATTTAAATACGATAAGAAACTAAGAAAACTTAAATACATCATACTTGGACTTTTTGTAATCATACTTCCGATGTTTGTGGTTGACGTGTTGGGACAAGGTTCGCCGTTTTTCTGCAAACTCATTTGTCCTGTCGGAACTCTTGAAGGGGGACTGCCGCTGGTTCTTTTAAACAAGTCGATGCGCGGCGCAATCGGATTTTTATACTTATGGAAAAACACAATATTAATTGCACTTTTAATTTTGTCGGTCATTATCTATAGGCCGTTTTGCAAATACATCTGTCCGCTCGGAGCTATTTATTCATTTTTCAATCCGATTTCCGTGTTTAAATACAGAGTTGATTCACACAAATGTGTAAAGTGCGGTCTCTGCAAAAAATGCTGCAATATGCAGGTAGACCCTGTTCAAAATGCAAATTCGCTTGAATGTATAAGATGCGGCAAGTGCAAAAACATCTGTCCGACAGGAGCTATCTCCTGCGGATTTAGAACAAAGGACGAATGCGTCGAAGCGAATAGACAAATGACGGCACAGGTGGAAAAATAGTTTTTTAATTGGTATAATTAGTTGAGGTGAAATATGCGAATTCTAGTAATTGAAGACGAAAAAGAATTATGCGATTCAATAAAGGAAGGGCTTATTCTTGACGGATATGAAGTCGATGCCTGTTACAACGGCTTGGACGGCGAAGAGATGGCGACTGTTGAGACTTATGATTTGATTCTTCTCGATTTGACGCTGCCGGACATGGACGGAATGGAAATTTTGCAATCGGTCCGAAGCCAAAATGCACTGGTTCCGATTTTAATTCTGTCGGCAAGAGTTCAAACCGAGGACAAAGTTGAAGGTCTTGACAGAGGGGCGAACGACTATCTCACAAAACCGTTTGATTTCAGCGAGCTTGAGGCGAGAATCAGAAGTCTTACGAGAAGAAAATTTGTGCAAAAAAGCATTTATCTTTCTTTTGACGGGCTTGAACTCGATACGAAATCAAGAAGACTTCATTACAATGGCGAAGAAATTTTTCTTACAAAAAAAGAAATGGGCATCCTCGAATATTTGCTCTTAAATCAGGAGAGGGTTGTAAGTCAGGAAGAAATCATCGAGCATGTTTGGAATAATGAAGTGAATGAATTTTCAAATTCAATCAGAGTGCACATTTCCGCTCTAAGAAAAAAACTGCGCGAAAAAATGGGGCACGACCCGATTGTAAATAAAGTGGGGCAAGGTTATATTTTGAAATAGCGATATGAAGAAATTAAATTTAAAATGGAAACTTACAATTTTATCATCAAGTATTGTCGCCGTGACGTCTTTTGTCATTTATATTTTGCTCGGCATTACAACTGTGAGCGAAATGAACAAAATACAAAGTGCCGTTATGGAAAATATGGATAATATTGAGCCGGATGAACTACAAGGTGCAGTTATGATTGTTCCGGACCTTTCGTCAATTTTTTACAACGGCAAGAGTCTATTTTGGCTCAAAAGTTTCGGAATAACTTTTATTGTTGTCGTTATTGCGGGCTTTGTGACATACAGACTTGTCGACAAATTTTTGGAGCCTATAACCGATTTGAAAAACAGAATGAAAGAGGTTAATGTTCAAAATCTTTCAAAACAAATCGAGGTCAAGGAAACGGGCGACGAGATTGAAGAGATTACGGTTTCTTTTAATGACATGATTATAAGACTTTCGCGCCTTTTTGGCGAAGAGAAAAGCTTTTTGCAAAATGCGGCGCATGAGCTTAGGACGCCTCTTGCTGTCTTAAAAACAAAAATCGATGTTTTTAAGAAAAACGAAAACAACACAATTGAGGATTACCAAAAAATGCTCGCGTCGGTCACGGAATACAATGACCGGATGTCGCACTTGGTTCAAATGCTTCTTCAAATTCAGGAAAGCCAAACAGTCGAAAGAAAAGACGAGATTAATATATACGACCTCATTGACGAGGTTATTATGGACCTTTCGATTTATATAGACGAAAAGCATTTGAGCGTGACGGAAGAAGGGGATAGAGCGCAAATCATCGGCTCTGATCTACTTATGTACAGAGTTTTTTACAATCTGATTGAAAATGCAATTAAATATAATGTAGACGGTGGTTATATAAATGTTTTTATAAATGAAAACGAGGATGATGTTGTCATTAAAATAGAAGACTCGGGACGTGGAATAGAGTCCGAGAAGAAAAAGATTTTTGAAGCCTTTTATCGGGAGAGAAGGACGGCGAATGAATCAAACGGCGTCGGACTTGGTCTTCATCTTGTGAAACAGATCATCGAGCTTCACTCGGGAACGATTGAGGTAAAAGACGGGGAAAAAGTTGGAACACAGTTTATTGTGACCGTTCCTAAAAATAATAAATAAAAAGAATCAATTTGAAATGTTCGAATTTCGAGCAAATCAAATTGATTCTTTTTTATTCCAGTCCGACTATAAAAATTTTATAATAGAGTATTGCCGAGAGGAGAAGCAACACTCCTCCGACGGCAAGTGCCCTTAAAAGCATTGTATCAATCGGTCTTTTATTACGCATTTTTGAGCGCCTCAACTTTGTCGAGCTTTTCCCATGGCAAATCGAGATCATCTCGACCGAAGTGTCCATAGTTTGTGCATTGCGAATAAATCGGTCTCTTCAAATCGAAGTTCTTTATTATTGCAGCAGGGCGAAGATCAAAGACACCTGAAACTTTTCTTCTGATTTCTTCCAAATCAATTGTTTCGGTTCCTCTGCAATCGATATCGATCGATGTTGGAGCTGCAACGCCGATTGCATAGGATAGTGCAACTTCGCATTCCTTTGCAAGTCCTGCGGCAACAATATTTTTTGCAACATATCTTGCTGCATATGCTGCTGAGCGGTCAACTTTCGTTGGGTCTTTTCCTGAGAAAGCTCCGCCGCCGTGTCTTGCATATCCGCCGTAGGTGTCGACAATAATCTTTCTTCCGGTAAGTCCGACATCTCCCTTAGGTCCGCCGACAACAAAGCGACCGGTCGGATTTATATAGATTTTTGTGTCATCTGCAAGAAGTTCGGCCGGAATTACAGCATCTATAACTTCTTTTTTTACATCGCGTCTCAAAGTGTCGATATCGACGGATGGAAGGTGTTGAGTTGAAACGACGAGCGAGGTTATCTTTTTCGGTTTGTCGTCTTCGTACATAACTGTGACTTGAGCTTTTCCGTCAGGTAAAATGTAGTCGAGAATTCCTTCTTTTCTCACTTCTGCAAGTCTTCTTGTGAGTTTGTGTGCCAAATGAATTGCAAGCGGCATATAAACCGGAGTTTCGTCGGATGCATATCCGAACATCATGCCTTGATCTCCGGCGCCGATTGCATCAAATTCATCTTTCGCACCTTCTTTTGATTCGAGAGATTCTTTTACTCCCATCCAAATGTCAGGGCTTTGTTCTTCAAGTGAGGTTAAAACTCCGCATGTTTCGGCGTCAAAACCGAACTTTGCACGAGTGTAACCGATGTCTGATAAAACTTCTCTTACGATTGCCGGAATGTCAACATAACAATTTGTTGAAATTTGTCCGCCGACAATGATGTAACCTGTTGCTGCAAATGTTTCGCATGCAACCCTTGCTTCGTGATCTTTTGTTAAAATTGCGTCTAAAATGCTGTCTGAAATTTTGTCGCATACTTTGTCCGGATGGCCTTCAGTGACGCTTTCCGATGTGTGAAATCTAATCATATTTCTCCTTCTTTACATAAAAATTATTTCAAATAAAAACAGTAGGTTCAATCCTAAACCTACTGCAAAATAGTCCTTTAAAAACTCATCTTTCAGTCGAACTGTAGGATTTGGCACCGTCTGGGTTGCCGGGTTTCAAAGGGCCTATTCCCTCCACCACTCTTAATGAGTAATTTAATTATAACATTATTTTTTTTGCTTGTCAAATATTATGCGTTTTCTTCTATACAACCCGCACGTTTAAGCGCAAATTTCGCAAGAAGCGGTCCTATAAGTTCGTATACGATAGTTGCTCCCAAAATGATGGTTCTTATATATTGTCCGTGTTCACCGTGAATAATATTTGCGGCGATGAGACTTAGACCGAGGGCAACCCCTGCTTGAGGAACAAGAGTAAGACCGAGATTTCTTTGAACACTTTCATCAAAGCCGGTCATTTTTGTAGAAATCATTGAACCGATATATTTACCGATGACTCTTGAAACTACATAACCGATTCCGACAATTCCGACGGATTTAAGGTTTGCGAGATTTAAATCTGCACCCGATAAAACAAAGAAACATACAAAAATCGGCGGGGTAATTGCATTTACAAGTGTCAAATAACGTTTATTTACATGACCCACATTTGTAATTACAACTCCCATAACCATAAGCGTTAGAAGTCCTGATAAATTTAGCTTCAAGGCTGCGGCGGTTACAAGGAAAATCATTGCCAAAGTGAAGGAGAGATTTTCTCCGTCGTTTCTCACTTTTTTTGCAATGAGTGAATAAATGAAACCTGCAACTGCGCCGAGTCCGATTGACATCAAGATTTCCAAAAGCGGCTTTCCAAGCATTGTTGCAAAATTTAAGCTTTCGCCCTTTATGAGAGCGTTTGCCATAAATGAAGCGATTCCGAATGCGACAATACAAACTGCGTCGTCCAATGCAACAACCGGGATTAAAACGTCTACGAGAGGACCTTTTGCTTTATATTGTCTTATGACCATCAGAGTTGCGGCAGGAGCCGTTGCGCATGAGATTGACCCAATTGCGAGCGAAAAAGCCCAGTCTTGTTTAAATATCAAAAGCATTGTTGCGGTTACAAAAATGAATGCACCCAATGCTTCGAAAATTGTTACTATTATAATTTTTGAACCCATTTTTTTTATTGCTCTCAAGTCCATTTCAGAGCCTATTGAAAAAGCGATGAAACTAAGGGCAATTGTACTTAATACTTCCAAACTGTTAACTTGATCTTGTGATAAGAGTCCCAATACTGAAGGACCTATTAAAATTCCGCCGATAAGATATCCTGTGACATCAGGAAATTTTAATTTTCCTAAAAGGCGCGAAAAAATAAGGCCGCTTGCAATGAGAACTGCTACTGCATAAATTGATTCCATATTAAATTATCCTTCCTTATTTTGTCAAGCCTTCAAATGACTTAACGTCGATGGAAAACATAATTCCGACATTTTCCTTTTCAATATTTCCAACGACTCTTCTTACACATTCTTTTGCCTTTTTGACATCTTCTTCATTTAAAATTAAAAATATGGTTTTGTTGTAAGGTCTACCACCGTTTAAAAGATTTCTGAAAAAATCATAACCGACTTCCGAATGTTCCGCAAGAGTAGCCGCGAGTCCTTGACTCTCCAAAATTGTTCCGCCGTGAATTCCTTCTGCGGAAAACTCTCTAAGCACTTCATCGAAGTGTTGTTCGTGATTTAAAACTATAAATAAGACTTCCATATTATCCTCCTTATATACCGTGTCGATTATGGCACTTTTAAGTCTAGACTTATTATACTACAAATAAAAAAATATTGCACATTTTTACAAATAGTGATTTAATTGCTTGATTTTATAAGAGGGGATGTTATATAATAAAGTAAAGAAGAAAGCTACTCATTAGAATAGCTTTATTATATCTAAAAATAGATTTTTCTATTTAATTATTACTACACATGGAGGGGTTTATGGAATTTTACAAAGAAGCACTGACTTTCGACGACATTTTACTTGTTCCGGCAGAAAGTCACGTATTACCGAAAGAAGTCGCAACAAAAACAAAATTGACAAACAAAATCACACTAAATATTCCAATTATGTCAGCGGGAATGGACACTGTTACCGAATCAAAAATGGCAATTGCTATCGCAAGAGAAGGCGGTATCGGAATCATCCACAAAAACATGACTATTGAAGAACAAGCTCATGAAGTTGACAAGGTAAAAAGAAGTGAACATGGAGTTATAACGGACCCGTTCTATCTTTCAAAAGACCATACATTAAAAGACGCCGACGATTTGATGAGAACATATAAAATCAGCGGTGTTCCAATAGTTGAAGAAAACGGGACACTTATTGGCATTATTACAAACCGCGACATCAGATTCGAAGACGATTTAAGTAAAAAAATTGACGACGTAATGACAAAAGAACGTCTTATTACAGCTAAAGAAGGCGTTACGATGGACGAAGCAAAAGAAATTTTGATGAAACACAAAATTGAAAAATTGCCTATCGTTGACGATGACTATAAATTAAAAGGTTTAATTACAATAAAAGATATTGAAAAATCAATCGAATATCCAAACAGTGCAAAAGACGCACAAGGAAGACTCCTGGCAGGTGCTGCAATCGGTGTTACAGCTGATATGCTCGATCGTGTAAAGGCACTTGTCGAAGCAAAAGTTGACTGCGTTGTTTTGGACACAGCTCACGGACACAGCGCCGGAGTTATTGAATCGGTTAAAAAAGTAAAAGAAGCATATCCGGATCTTCAAGTTATAGCAGGAAATGTTGCAACATATGAAGCAGCATGTGCACTTTTTGAAGCCGGTGCAGACTGCGTTAAAGTAGGTATCGGACCGGGTTCAATTTGTACAACTCGTGTTGTTGCAGGAATAGGTGTTCCACAAATCACTGCAATCATGGATGCAAGTAAAGCCTCAAAAGAATACGGTAGACCTATCATCGCAGACGGCGGTATTAAATACTCAGGAGATATTACAAAGGCAATTGCAGCCGGCGGTTCGGTTGTAATGCTTGGAAGTCTTCTTGCAGGAACTGAAGAATCTCCGGGAGAAGAAGTTATCTACGAAGGAAGAAGATATAAAGAATATAGAGGAATGGGAAGCTTGGGAGCAATGAGCGCCGGCTCAAAGGACAGATATTTCCAAGAAGGCGTAAAGAAATACGTTCCTGAAGGAGTTGAAGGAAGAGTTCACTTCAAAGGAAAAGTCTCCGAAGTTATCTACCAACTCATGGGCGGTCTAAAATCCGGAATGGGATATTTGGGATGCAAAGACATCGATGAACTCAAAGTAAAACCGCGCTATGTAAAAATCACAAGCGCATCTCTCATCGAAAGCCATCCGCACGACATCACAATCACAAAAGAATCACCAAACTATTCACCGTCTTCAAAATAATGTTTTAAAATTTAACGTAAATTTAACATATATATTTTATTATAGAATTGGAAAGAATCAAATGTTGATTTTTTCCAATTTTTTAATTTACTTTTCTTTAATGAAAGTGGTGATAGAATGAAAGAAAAACTTATTTCAAAACATTTTACAATTTGTACTTTTATTTTTATTGTAAATATATTAATTCTAATGACAATAAACTACGTGGTAGGTTGCGATTATACTGATTATAAATATGGAATAGGAAAGGGTTTAATTTTTGTAAGTAAAGATGAAAAGGATGATAGTTTAGGTGATAGTCAAAGTTTTGAATTTTTAAAGAATTTTGAAGACGTACGTGCCGTTTTTGAGACAGATAAACCGGAAGTTTTAGGAGTTTATGATCCTCAATATTATTATTATCCAAAATCTACGAAAATTATTTCGGATAATAATTATTATTTCTCAAAAAAGGACTTTGAAAATAATATAAATAAAGGCATTTTAATTTATCCGATAGACTATATTGTTAAAGAAAATAGAAGACCCGACATAGAGTACAACGAGAAGTTATATAATACAAAAATAATTAATATTTTTGACCCTTTCTCTCTAGTTTGTGAAGGCAATTTTGATACTAAAATAGTAAAAAATATTTTTTCTATTCCTTGTAGTCGAGTTGAAAAAATATATATTTCGAAGCCCCGAGACAATGAAATAGAGACTCTTGTTCAATCTTTTAATGATAACGGTTTTATAAGTATTTCCACTAATACGTCTCTTATAAAGACATTTTCACGTTTAGATAATATGAAGCCGTATGCAAAAAGATTTCTAAAAATAGGAATTTCTGTATTTTTAATGTTTATCGCAACTTTTAATTTCTATTTAAGCAGTCAAAAAGAAAATATGTTTATACATGTAATAAATGGCGCAACCAATAAAGATATTTTAAATCTGTCAATAAGAAATAATATAGTAATATTAATAACTATATTGTTCTCCTTGCTTTTAACAATTTTTTATCTAAAGGGTTTTAATAAACTTGACCTTGTATTAAATCAAATTATAGTTATTGAGTTATGTTACTATTTAAGCATGATTATTTCGGTATATATAAACATTTATCGATTTAATAATTATATTAGAAGAAATATGAGGTGGTAAAATGTTTTTTAGGTATATAATTGACGGATTTAAAGATTTATTTAAAAATAAAATTCAGTTCTTAGCACTATTCTTTGGAGTGACATCACTGATTATGATAATCGGTCCATCTTATTCAAGTTGGGTTTTTAATGAATATAATTTTGATTTTGTTTCAAAATATACGTTCGATATCGTTCCTTTGTCGGATTCGAAAAATAAGTATGATGAGAGAAAGAACGAGATGTTTGACATTATATCAAAATACGGAAACACAACAATAATGATAAATGATTTTCAGGATATAGATAATCTAAATATCACCGTATTGATGGGGGATATTGTTGAAAAAGAAGAAGACAGAATTATATATATGGCTGATAAAAAAGACTCGGATAAAATCTTTAAAGAATTTGGTGAAGATTTTGAAGTTATTGATTATTCTGAACTGAATATAAAGGATTTAGAAAGATTTAGAATAGATGAAAATAATATAAAAGAATTTGTTTTTCTTAAACCTGTTTCATCAAAATACAAATCTTTAAATTCAGATTTAAAAGGTTTAGATATAGTCGGTCTTATGGAAAATTTAGTTATAGACACAAGAGATGTTGATGAAAAAGTAGTAGATAATTTTGTTAATTTGTCACAAGAGGGAAAATTTGCAATACTTAAAAATTCATATAACGGTTCTGATGATATTGAATTTCTAATTAAATATATTTTTGTGTATATAATTCTTATTATTATGGAAATAATTTTATTTTTCTATTTTTATAATAATATATATTTTGTAAAAATGAGGAAAACTTATTTAGTTCATATTTACTCAGGAGCAACACTCAAGGTTTTATTTATTAGAAACTCAATATTTATTGATACTGTTATTGTAGCAAGTTGGATATTGGTAAACTATTTAAATCATTTTCAAAAAGATGGATTTACACTTTTGAACAGTCTTATTCTAATAATTTGGCTAGTGTTTAAAGCAATCAGTTATATAATGTTAAAAAGGGAATTTGGAAGAATATTTAAATGGAGAGTAGAATGATTGAAATAAATAATTTATCAAAAACTTTTAAAGATGGAAGTTTAGAGACATATGAGGTTTTGAAAAATTGTAATTTGACAATCGGCGATGAAGAAAATGTCCTTATTACAGGAGAAAATGGAGCGGGTAAAACAACTCTTTTTAAAATAATCGGACTCATGGATAAAAATTATTCAGGGGATTATTATATTAACGGAGTTAATGTTCAAGATTTGAAAAATAAAGAATATTCATATATGAGAAATAATATGTTTGGAATTGTTTTTCAAGATTTTTTTCTAATTGAAGATGAAACAGTCAGAGATAATATATCAGTGCCTCTGTATTACTCAAAAAAATTCAATTTAAAACAAAAGAAAAATAGAATTGAAGATGTTATTGAATTTTTGGAATTAAAAAATATAGTAAATAAGAAAGTGAAATATCTATCCGGCGGAGAAAGACAAAAAGTCTCAATTGCACGAGCAATTGCTAATGAACCCGATATTCTTCTTATGGATGAGCCGACTAATGCACTCTCGTTACTTATGAAAGGAAAACTAAAAACTTTCATTAAAGACTATGCAAAGAATAATAAAAGCGTTATATTAATCAGTCATGATAAAGAGTATCTTGAAATGGATTTATTTACAAAGTATAGGATGGAGAATGGAAAACTGATTAAGTTATAAAAATATTTTAAAAATTCATATATTTTCTGTTGACTTTTAATTCGAATATGGGTATAATAATATTAAATTGAAAAAGAATTGAAAAACTTTTCAATAACTTATCATTTTGAAAATGATTATCTTTATTGGATTAAGGAGGTCAATATGACAGAGTATATTTTAAAAGGTGAGTTGTGTCCGAATTGTGCAAGGAAGATTGAGGACAAACTAAATAAGCACGAATCGGTCAAGAGTGCAACTCTAAATTATATCGACAGAAGTTTGGAAGTCGACGGAGATTTAAAGAAAAATGAAGTTTTGGAGATTGTTCAGTCGATCGAGCCGGATGTGGTTTTAGTAGATGTAAAACATGCGGAAGATTCGAGTCAAGCGGCAGAATATATGGAAGAAGAGGAAGGAATTGATTTTAAAAGTTTTGAATTTTTAAGTATTTTATTCGGCGGAGTTCTTCTCATTTTATCGTTTGTGTTTAAAAATAATTATATCGCGATTGCATCCCTTGTTATTTCCGGATTTGTTGTTTATAAAAACGCAATAAAGGTTCTTATGAAAGGAAATGGACTCGATGAACAAGTTTTAATGATGGTTTCTTCAGTCGGTGCCGTTTTAATCGGGGAAGCGAGGGAAGGCGCGGCGGTTATCGTTCTTTATAGAGTTGGAGAATTTTTAACGGATCTTGCAGTTGAACGCGCAACGAGAGATTTGAGAAACACTGTAACTAAGAAGGAAAGACGAGCAAGAGTTGTTCTTGAAGACGGCTCCACAGTTGAAAAATTTGCAAGCGATGTCAAGATCGGTTCAAAAATTGAGGTTGAACCGTTCGAAATGGTAACGCTTGACTCAATATTGCTTGACGAGTATGCATCAATTGACACATCTTCATTTACAGGAGAATCGGAACCTAGAATATTTAATAAGGGCGAAATTATTTCGGCGGGTTCGATTGTCGTTGGTAAAAAAGCAACGCTTGAAGTTTATAAGGATTCCGATCATTCGCTCTTAAAACAAATGGACGATCTTGTAAGAGAAGCTGCGAAAAAGAAGAGTAAACAGGAAAAATTCTTGACTGTTTTTGCTAGAATTTACACTCCGATAGTTGTCGGTCTTGCGGTTTTAATTGCGGTTGTACCGCTTATAACAAAGGGCGATTTCAACGAGGCGATAAAAAAGAGTCTTGCATTTTTGGTAACGTCCTGTCCATGCTCGGTTGTGCTCGGTGTTCCACTCAGCTATGCCGTTGGACTTGGAGCTCTTTCAAGACAAGGTATTCTTGTTAAAGGCTCTGAATTTATCGATGCTACGAGCCATATAAAGACAATCGGATTTGATAAAACCGGAACGGTTACTGAAAATAAGTTGTCGCTTGTAAAGGTTGTAAAAAAGGCTGATGTGAGCGAAGAAGATTTGAAACTTTTAATGGCGATTGGAGAAAAGAGGTCAACTCACCCGATTGCAACCGCTTTTAAAATGGAAAATGTGCCGGAGCCTGAGGAACTTTCAGAAATTCCGGGAGCGGGAATAGATTTTAAATATCAAAACAAGAGTTATGAAATAAGAGGCGGCGGAGAAAGTCTTGTCATCCATCTTTTCGAAGAAAATAAGTTGATTGGGGAATTTTATCTTGAAGAAAAACTTAAAGACTCCGCAATGGATGTTATAAGAGAGATTAAAGATTTAAATATTGAGCCGGTGCTTGTCTCGGGCGACAATGTATCAAAGGTAAAGGCCCTTTCAGACATTTTGGGATTTGAACATTACAAAGCCGAAATGAGTCCGTCGGATAAGCTTGAATATATGCTTGAAAAAAGAGAAAACGGACATATGAGTTTTGTCGGCGACGGAATAAACGACAGCGCGGTACTTGAAGCGGCGAATGTCGGAATTTCGATGGGAAAGATGGGCTCGGACGCGGCAATTACATCGAGTGATGTTGTCATTATGGACGATGATATTAGAAAGATTCCAATGACAATAAGAGCATCGAGAAGGATTTTAAAAAATGTAAAATTCATCGTTGCATTGTCGCTATTAACAAAGATTTGTGTTTTGACGGTGATTTATCTCGGGGCAAAGAACGGAATGTATCTTGCGGTTCTTGCTGACGTTGGACTAAGTCTCGTATGTGTATTGATTGCGCTTCTCAATAATAAATGTGCAAAATAGAGTTTAGAGGTTGAATTTTCAACCTCTTTTTATTTGATTTTTATATATCAATATGCTAAAATCAAATTATAGAGTAAAATTATTAGAGGTATTATGAAAGATTATAGAGAAGAAGTCGTAAGAGACGTAAAAGCAAAAAAGGACACTGTTATAAAATTTTTGGGATTTAAAGACAGAGAACCGAGACCTGTTATGATGAAAAAAATTGATAAGGGTCTTCTGGATTTTGAAAAATATATAAATTTGAGTTATGGATATCGTTTAAACGAAGACGAGATGTATGCGGACATCGTCTACACAATCGGTGAAGATTTTGAAAAAGAAATCGAAAAGTTGATTGAAAGCGGGATGGCATTTCCGGCGATGGTTTTGGACAAAGTAGGGATTGTAACACTCGATATGTACAGAAAACATATTATGAAAGAGATTTATGAAATCTCGGGGCTTTCCGTAAAAAGATACGTATATCCGGGAACAAAGACGCATCCCGTTAGTTTTCAAAAAGAAATCTACGAAAATGTCGGGATTGATACGGTTAAGATTAACGAATACAATCAACTGTACCCGGTTAAATCTGTCGCAATAAGAGCGCTGCTCCAAAAGAGTGAGGGTTTAAAGGAATTTTCTCCGTGCGATGGATGCGAAGCAAAGTGCGAAATGAAAGGGAGTTTATAATATGAACGAATATATTGAAAAGATTGCAAATGCAATTGTTGAAATGGATGAAGACAGTATTTTAACTTATATAGATGAAGCACTCGCTGCCGGGGTTTCAGAAGACGATATCTATAATGTTGCACTGAGCCAAGGGATGCTTCGAGTGACACATCTTTTTGAAGAAGAGGAGTATTATGTCTCAGAGGTAATTGTTTGTGCAGACACTTTAAATATGGCGATAAATTATCTTCAACAAAAGAGCAGCCACAAGATGGAATCGGACGGACCGACCATTGTTCTTGGAGTTGTTGAAGGGGATTTGCACGAAATAGGAAAAAATATTGTTAAGATAATGTTCGGGGCTGCAGGTTTTAAAGTTATCGACCTTGGGCAAAATGTCAAAGCGGATGAATTTATAAAAAAAGCGGAAGAAGTTAATGCGGATTTTATCGGGCTTAGCACAATGATGACTACAACAATGCCGAATATGGGAGAGGTTGTAAAGCTAAACAACAATAAAAACAAACCGCTTATTATCATCGGCGGCGGACCGGTTTCCGAAGAATTCAGAAAAGAAATCAACGCTGACGGTTTTTCAAAAAATGCGGTTGAAGCCGTGGAACTTGTAAAGGAGTTGATGAAACGTGAATTGGCATAATATGACTTTAATGGAATATATAAAAAGCGAAAACAGAAGATTTTTCTTGACGGATTTGGGAACAAACGGTTTAAAATTTGTCGACAAGAAAGTTTATGAGGTGTACAATTCGCCGGAAACGCAACTTAAGATGGCGGAAAGGTTGGACGAGGAGTTTCCGGGAGATTTTATCTATCCTTTGAGCGACGGAAATATTATAAGTGAATCGCTTGGGGTGAAACTCTTAAAGCCGGATTACGATTTCCCAAGTCCACTTGAACATAAGTTCACGACAATTGAAAGCATTAGAAATCTAGAAATTCCAGACCCATACAGCTTAAAAAGAATGCCGACAAATTTAAAGAGCCAAAATCTAATCAGCTCAAACATTGATAAACCTTTATATGTTTCGATTTTCGGACCGTTCACACTTGCAGTTCAACTTGCGGGTGCGACACATCTCTTGCGCGAAATTATAAAAAATAAAGACTTTGTAATTGAAATTTTGGAATACACAAAAAACGCTGTTCGCGAATATGCGAAGGCGGTTGTCAAGGCGGGAGTAAAATATATGTCGATTGCAGAACCGGCAAGTGTTACTCTCAGCCCTGAAAATTTCAGAGAGCTCGTGCTTCCGAGATTAAATTATGTATATGATTCGGTGGATTGTTGGAAACAACTTCACATTTGCGGTGACACGTGGAAGTTTTTGGACATGATGATTGAAACGAACACTGACGCGATAAGCCTCGACCAAATAATGAATATGGAAGAGGTTATTAAACATTTCCCGAACGACAAAATTTTGGTTGGCAATCTAGACCCGATAAGACTTATCGGAAAGGGCACGCCTGAAGAAGTAAACAAAAAGACGACTGAGCTTTTAGACAAGATGGAGCCGTATGACAACTTTATGATGGCTTTCGGATGCAATGCGCCGAACGATGCGCCGGATGAAAATATAAAAGAGGCAATAAGAGTTACAAAAAATAGATTTAGAGATTATGGTAACTAAGAAATTCCCTCCACAAGAAAAGTGGAGGGTTTTATTTTACTCTATATCGATAATTTGTGCTCTGTTGTTAAAAAATGCCATGTGTGCTATTTCAGAAACCAAAATTACGCTGATTGCATTACTCGAAAACGAGGCGAGCATAATTACAATTTGGTATATTATTGCTGTGTTAGGACTTATTCCGGAAAGAATTTGACCGGTCATCATGCCCGGCAAAAATACTATTCCCATGCCGAACATTTTATTGAGCGAAGGGAGGAGTGCGTTGTCAATTGCTTCTTTTGCAATAAATTGTGTAGCGGCTTTCGGTGAAGCACCAATCATAAGGCTGCCATTTACGAGCTCTTTGTTGTCCTTAAATCCGGTCATATATGTTTTTAGTGCAAGCGTCACACCGGTCATTGTGTTTCCAATGACCATTCCGGAAATAGGGATGAAAAATTGTGGATTGTACCACGGGGTTATTTTTATAACAATCAATAAAAAGTAAAACAAGACTGTAATTGAACCCACGAGGATTGAAACAGCGGTAAGCTTTTTCATCATTTTGCTTTTTATTTTCAAACGTTTTATAGCATTTAAAATTGCGAAAATTTCGATTATACCGAGAATCAAAAGAGTAATATATGGACTTGGTTTATCGAAGATATAACTCAAAATATATCCGACGAGTATCAGTTGCAAGGTCATTCTAAAAGTTGAATATGCAAGAATTTTACTCAGTCGAATTTTTTTGATATTAAAAACCAAAATCATAAATGCGATGAAGATAAAAGCATAAATAAGATTGTATAAACTGATATCACTGACGTTCATGACTTAAAACCCTTCCGTCTTTCAGAGTAATAATTTCATCGGAAATGATTTCCGGATTTTCTGAGTGTGAAATAAAGATTAAAGTTTTATTCCTCTTTTTTATTTCGGCAATGACATTGTTCATCAATATTTCTTCAGTCTTTGAATCGAGAGATGCGCCCGGTTCGTCAAGAAGAAAAACTTCCGGACTAACCAAAAAAAGTCTCGCGATTGAGAGTCTTGTCTTTTCTCCGCCGCTTAAATTTTGGGCGTCATCGTTTAAATCATTTTTCAGATTTACAATTTCCATCGCTTTTAAAAGTTTTTCGTCGCCAAGACCTTCCTCGCCGCAGATAGTAAAAATAATATTTAAATTTTCTCTCACATTTCCGGGAAATATGGTCGGAAATTGCGACTGCATTATAACCTCTCTTCGAAGAGTTATAGGATTTATATTGTTCACGTCGACTCCGTTATACATAACGACGCCGCTGTCCGGAGAAATTATATTATTTAATAGTTTAAGCATTGTGGATTTGCCGGAACCACTTTCACCCTTAACAACTGTCACGACATTTTCATTTATTTCAAGATTTTCTATATCGAGTATATTCTTAAATTTTATATCTTTTAATAAAAACAAATAATCACCTCTAATATTAATTTTAATTTAATAAATATTAAATTTCAAGTTTTACATAATAAGAATTATTGAATTGTAAAATACCTCGCAATAAATTGAATTTGTAATAAATAAAAGTTGAAAAATCTAAAATATTATCTTATAATATTACCTATAAGGAATAGGTGATAAAATGATATCAATAAAGACGCCTAGAATGATAGAAGGAATGAAAGAGTCGGGAAGACTCCTCCGTTCTGTACACGAAAATTTGAGCAAGATTATCGTTCCGGGCATAACTACACTTGAAATAGACTCATTTGTAGAAAAGTATTTGGAAGAACACGGAGCAACGCCTGAGCAAAAAGGATATATGGGATTTCCTTTTGCAACCTGCGCAAGTGTGAACGATGAAATATGTCACGGATTTCCATCGAGTAGAGAGCTTAAAGACGGAGATATTGTTACAATCGATATGGTTGTGAACAAAGACGGATATCTTTCCGATTCCGCCTGGAGCTATGCTGTCGGAGAAATCAGTGATGAAGCGAAACTGTTGATGGATGTCACAAAGGAAGCTCTTTACAAGGGAATTGAAGTTGTAAAACCGGGAGCACATTTCGGTGACATCGGAGTTGTTATAGAAGAATATGTTTCAAAGTTCGGCTTTTCGGTTGTGAAGGACTTTATCGGACACGGTATCGGAAGAAAGATGCACGAAGATCCGCAAGTTTTTCACTACAATACAGGGATTCGCGGAGCGAGAATGAGAGAAGGCATGGTTTTTACCATTGAGCCGATGATTAATATCGGAACATGGCAAATGAAAATGGATAAAAACGGCTGGACGTCGAGGACAAAGGACGGCAAGCTTTCATGTCAATACGAGCACACAATGGCTGTTACAAGTGACGGCGTGCGGATTTTGACTGATGAGGGCTTAGATGGCTAGAGTTGTAGATCTGACCGAGGGAAAGATTTCCCAAAAAATGTTGAAGCTGGCAATACCTCTTATGGGAACCAGCTTTTTAACAATGGCATACAATTTGACAGACCTTTATTGGGTCGGCACTATTGACACATCGGCTGTTGCGGCGGTTGGAATTT
Source organism: uncultured Eubacteriales bacterium (assembly GCA_900540185.1). Classification (GTDB taxonomy): domain Bacteria; phylum Bacillota; class Clostridia; order Tissierellales; family Peptoniphilaceae; genus Ezakiella. The sequence continues at coordinate 30,755 of UQFH01000006.1, read as the reverse complement.
GCGGACTCTTTTGGTGGCTGGTTCAAAGTTTTTCACTGATTGCACAAGTCGGTCTTGCAGTCACGGTCAGCCAAAACTTCGGAAGAAAAGATATTGATGCGGTTCACGGATATATCAATTCGGGAGTAAAACTAAATGCGATAATAGCAATCACATTCTCGTCAATTGTTTTTTTCTTTTACAAAGAGCTTTTGTCATTTTTTAATATTATCGACCCGAACACATTACAGAATGCATACACATATCTTAGAACCATAAGTGTCGGATTTTTATTTTTGTTTATGAATCCGATTATGTCTGTAATTTTAAATTCGACGGGCAATTCACGTGCGACATTTATAGTAAATGGAACGGGGGTTTTTGTGAATATGGTTCTTGACCCGCTTTTTATTCATTTCTTTGATTGGGGAGTGTTTGGAGCGGCGCTTGCAACTACGATTTCACAACTTTTTGTATTCTTTGTATTTATACATTTTGGAAAGAAGCATGAATTTTTATATGCACAGGTCGATTATTTAAAAAAGTGGGAGCCGAAAAAGGTAAGAAGAATTCTAAGCCTCGGTATTCCACCGGCTCTTCAATCGGGCATGCACTGTTTTATTTCGATGTATTTGAATAAAATGGTGAACGCCTTCGGTGCGGCACCTGTTGCAGGACAGTCCATCGGAACGGAAATTGAAAGTATTTCATGGATGACAGCAGGGGGCTTCAGTACGGCGAATGCGACCTTTATAGGACAAAATTTCGGTGCAGAAAAACACGAAAGAGCGAACAAAGCTTACTTTACGAGTTTGAGAATAATGATTTGTGTCGGTCTTTTTGCGAATGCACTTCTATATTTCGGAAGATATCCGATTATAAAACTGTTTTTGCATGAACCGGAAGCAATAAAATATGGTGCTATGTATTTGATGGTGCTTTCGTTCAGCCAACTTTTTATGTGTATTGAAATAGTGACGGAAGGGGCTTTTAATGGTATTTCTATGACAAAACCGCCGTCTTTAATCGGAATTACGGGAAATCTTTTAAGAATACCTCTCAGCTATGCGCTTATTCCACATTTTGGAATTGCGGGCATTTGGATAGCCGTAAGTGCAACAAGTATTTTAAAAGGAATAGTATCATTCACTTGGTTCAATATATTTAAACACAGGAGGTTAAATCTTGGAAGTGGTTTGTAAAAACTGTCCGGTCGGTTGCCATCTTGTGGTGAAAGACGGAGAAGTTTATGGAAACAAGTGCGCTCGCGGATTGTCGTATAAAAATTACGAGGAAAAATCTATTTTTTATACGCAGGTAAATGTAATCAATTCGTCAAAAGGGCACTTGAGTGTCAAGTCGGACAGAGAACTCGACGAGCTCGAAAAAGAAAAGTGCAAGGAGCTCTTGAAAAGTATAACACTTGAGCCACCTATAGGGGCAAACGAAGTTGTTATAGAAAACTTGGGAAATACAGGGATAAATTTTATATCTCAAAGAAAAATATCGAATTAAACGGAGGAAAATATGAAACATTTATTAAAACTTATGATAGTGTTGGCTTTCTTTTCAATAGGATGCCAAAAACAAAACACAGACAAAGGAAATGTAGCAAAAGATGGCAAGAACGGAATTACGGAGGATGAATATATGACTGAAGAATCAATCAAGAAGAATTTTACAGAAGAAGAAATAAAGAATATGCCGCAACTTCAACCGCTTAAGGAAGGCGATGAAATTGCAATTTTCCACACAAATATGGGCGATATTAAAATTAAGCTTTTCAGAGATTTGACACCGAAGACGGTTGAAAATCTCACAAAGCATATCGAAGACAAATACTATGATGGCGTTACATTCCACAGAGTTATAAAGGACTTTATGATTCAAGGCGGAGACCCTGACGGAACAGGTATGGGCGGAGAAAGCATTTACGGCGAAGGTTTTGAAGACGAATTTGTACCGAATTTAATTAATATCAGAGGTGCGCTTTCAATGGCGAATACAGGACAACCTATGTCAAACGGAAGTCAATTTTTCATCGTTCAAAACAGCAATATACCGGCTGAAGCAATGCCTCAATATGAAGCATATGTGGATCCTTCATATGTAAATGACACATGGAAGAAGATGTACACAGTCTTCGGAGGAACACCGCATCTCGACGGACATCACACTGTTTTCGGTCAAGTTGTTGAAGGTATCGACGTTGTTGATAAAATTGCAAACACAAAGACCGGTGAAATGGACAAACCGGTTGAACCTGTAGTTATTGAATCAGCAGAGGTAATAAAATATAAATAAGTCAAAGGGTCGATTTCAAATCGACCTTTACTTGTCAAGTTCGCTCAAATACTGTATAATGTAGTGGGTGAACATGCTTGGATTTTAAAGATAAAAAAGCGATTATAATCGCAAACGACATTTCCGAAGATTCTCCGCGCCAAAAGGAGAATATTGAACTTGTAAAAAGTCTAGGTGCGGAAGTTATTTCGGTTTTGATTCAAAATATTCAAAGAATAAATCCGAAATACTATTTCGGGAGTGGAAAAATTGAATATTTTTCAAATATTTCGAGCGAACTGAAAGCGGACTTCGTTGTTGTTTGTGAGGAGTTGAGTCCAAGGCAACTTCAAAATGTTAAGGACGAGTTTGATATGCTCGTTATAGATAGAAATCAACTTATACTTGAACTTTTTAACCAAAGGGCGACGACGGCGTTCGGAAAACTGCAAGTCGAACTTGCAACACTCTCTTATATGTATCCGAGACTTCGTGGCATGCGAAAAGACATGGACAGACAATTCGGAGTCATGGGTATGAGAGGGGCCGGCGAACAAAAACTTGAGCTCGACAGACGTGTTTTAAGAAAGCGAATAGATAAACTCAAAGAGGATGTTAAGGCGGCACAAGTAGTTCTCGATACGAAGTCGAAGATGAGGACTGAAAGCAGCATTCCAATTGTTTCGTTAATCGGATATTCTAACACGGGAAAGTCGACACTTTTGAATAGAATTATCGAGCTCTCCGGAGCCGACGAAGAGAAAAGGGTTTATGCAGACGACCGGCTTTTTGCAACGCTCGACACGCATGCCAGAAGAATAGAACTTCCGCACGGGGGCGAAATTATTTTGACGGATACGGTCGGGCTTATCAGTGATCTTCCACATCAACTTGTAGATGCGTTTCGCTCAACTCTTTCGGAAATAAAGAGTGCGGATCTTCTTGTTCAGGTTCTGGATATTTCAAATAAAAATTTGGATGTTGAAATTGAAACAACCGAAGAGCTCATTAAAGAGCTTGGGCTTGGCGACAAAAAAATAATAAAAGTTTATAATAAAGCCGACAAAGTTACAGATAAACATATTTATGCGGATGCGGATATGGTTATAAGCGCATATAATGACGATGACGTTTTAGGTTTATTGACTGCAATTGAGCTCGAACTCTATGGAGAAGCGGTGGAGGAAACAAAGTTTTTTCCTTACAGCGAGGCGAAAGAACTCAGTTTGTTTATGGAAAAGAACAGAATTATTTCCAAGAAATATTCCGACGAAGGCACAGAGGTAACATATATAAAATATTTGAAGAGGGGTTTATGATATGGATATAAAACCTTTTAAGTCGGTTCAATCGACCGAGGAATTCAGATATGAGATAAAGAAGTCGATATTTTTAGCGGAAGCTAGAATGATTCAATCCGAAGAAGATGCGATAGAATTTATAAACCATGTTAAAGAGAAGCATCCAAAGGCTACACACCACTGTTACGCTTACACTTTCGATGTGGGCGGACTTCGGGAAAAGGCGGAAGATGACGGAGAACCGTCGGGCACTGCGGGACTTCCGATTTTAAAGGCTTTAAAAATGAATGAGCTTCAAAACTGTATGATTGTCGTTACGAGATATTTTGGAGGGATAAAACTTGGAGCCGGTGGGCTTACAAGGGCATATATGTCTTCTGCGACAGGTGTAATTGAAGAAGCGGGAATTAGGAGTTTTAAGACTTTTTATGATATAATAATAAATGTGGGTTATGATTTATATGACATTATTTTGAATTATATAAATAATGCCGCAATTCAGATTTTGGATACGGAATTTTATGAGGACATAAAAGTCGTTGTGACAGTTCCGGAAAAATCGAAAGATAAATTTATTTCCGATATAGCAGATCTCACATCAGGCACTGCAAAAACGGAAATTATTAAAGAGGTTTTAAGATAGTGATTGATTTTAATTGTGAAATAAATAAAATAAGAGAATTTCTTTTGAACTACTCCAAGGAAACACACACGGATGGATATGTGCTTGGAATTTCAGGGGGACTCGACTCGTCTGTTATGTTTAAAATTCTGGAGCCTTTGCCGCTTAAATTTATTGCGATAAAGATGCCGATTCACTCGCTTAAAAACGACGAAATTGATGCGGATTTACTTACAAAGGATTCGGATAGAGATATTTTCAGAATAGATTTAAGCGATATCTATGATGAGTTTATAAAAGTGCTTCCGGATACAGGTAGCGCGCTTGCAAACACGAATCTGAAACCTAGGCTCAGAATGACGACTTTATATCAGGTTGCACAGACAAACAATTTATTGGTTTGCGGAGCGACAAATAAGAGTGAATATCTGACCGGATATTTTACAAAGCATGGCGACAGCGGAGTTGACGTTATGCCACTAAGGGAATATATAAAGAGCGAGATTTACAAAATGGGAGAACTTCTTGAAGTCCCCGATGCGATTTTAAAAAAGCCACCGTCGGCAGGACTTTTCGAAGGACAGACTGATGAAGATGAAATGGGAATTTCATATGCTGAGCTTGACGGATATTTGTCGGGCGAAAAAATAGATGAAAAACAAAAACAAAAAATAGAATCAATGATTAAAAAAACAGAGCACAAAAGATGTGTACCTATATTTTATAAAAGAGAGGAAGAATAATATGTCAGGACATTCAAAATGGAACAATATTAAAAACAAAAAAGGTAAAGAAGACGCAAAAAGAGCACAAGCTTTTACAAAAATCGCGAAATATATAATGGTTGCTGTTAAAGAAGGGGGTTCAAATCCTGATTTCAACCCTTCACTAAAGGCTGCAATAGATAAAGCTAAAGCTGTAAACATGCCTGCAGATAACATTGACAGAGCTGTTAAAAAAGGTGCTGGGGAACTCGACGGTGTAAGCTATGAAGAAATAACTTATGAAGGATATGGCGGAGAAGGGGTTGCAATTATGGCACACTGTTTGACCGACAACAGAAATAGAACAGCAGCAGATGTACGTCACGTTTTTGATAAATGCGGCGGAAATCTAGGAACAACCGGTTCTGTTTCATATATGTTTAATATGAAGGGCTATATTGCAATTGAACAAGATGAAGATAATCCGATTGATGTTGACGAAATTATGCTGGAAGCAATTGATGCCGGCGCAGAAGATGTTCAAGCTGAAGACGATGTTATTGAAATATATACAGATCCAAAAGACTATGACGCTGTAAAGACTGCCCTTGAAAACAAAGGCTATGCAATTGCTGCATCTGAAGTTACATTCATTCCGGACACGGAAATTGAAGTTGAAGAAGAAAAGCGTGCAAAGATCGAAAGACTCATAGATTCGCTTGAAGAACTCGATGACGTTCAAGAAGTTTATCACAATTTGGCTGATTAATAAATATGAAAACTAAACTAAAGCCCGTTACGTACGGGCTTATATTTTTAATATTTATATTTGCACTGATTTTTTCCGTACTCGTTTCGTCGTTTAACAAAAGAATTTATAAATCTGTTTACAGGAGCGATGAAAATATAAAGGAATTCAGCGGATTTACCGAAGAGGAGTATCTTGGGGAAATAGACAGACTTAAGGGATATCTTTTTAATACGAGAGAAGATTCGAGTTTGATTGATTCGGTCTATAGCGAAGATGAGGTCAGCCACATGAAAGATGTCTATAGGCTTTTTCGAATGGTAAGAATTGTTTGTATTTTAAGCTTTTTTGCGGCGGCGTTTATTATAATTAAAAATAAAAAGTGTATTTCATCAATCGATATTTCGAGAAGATGGTATTTGTTTATAGTTTTCCCGGTTTTAATTTTTGCACCGGCGATTATAAATTTTGAAAAGTTTTGGACAACATTTCATAAGGTTTTATTTTCTAATGATCTTTGGCTCATGGACCCGAGATATTCTCTAATGATTAATTTGTTGCCGGAGAAAATATTTTATTCGATATCGATGATGACTATAATTGTTTATTTCATTATAGTCTTGGTTGCAGTTCTATGTTTTAGATTTTTTTCAAAAAGAGAGGAGAAGGCTTCTTATGGAACTAAGTAAATATTTTGATCACACGAATTTGAATCCGAATGCTGTTGAAAGTGATATAATAAAACTTGTGGATGAAGCGAAAAAGCTGAATGTTAAAAGCGTTTGCGTAAATCCATCGTTTGTAAAATTGTCTCACGAACTCTTAAAAGACAGCGATGTTGAGGTTTGCACGGTCGTCGGTTTTCCGCTCGGACAAAATACAACTGAGACAAAAGTTTTTGAAACAAAAGATGCAATCGAAAACGGTGCGGATGAAATTGACATGGTAATAAATGTGGGAAAACTTATTCAGGGTGATACGGAATATGTTCTAAATGAAATTAAGAATATAAAAAAAGTTTGCGGAGAAAGGGTTTTAAAGTGCATAATCGAAACTGCACTTTTAACAGATGAAGAAATTCTTTCGGCATCAAAGATTGTTATGGAATCGGGGGCGGATTTTGTTAAAACTTCAACAGGTTTTTCAACAAGAGGTGCATCGGTTCATGACATATTGCTTATAAAAAGTGTTGTAAGTGGGGAATGCGGGATAAAAGCCGCAGGTGGAATAAGAGATAAAAAGTTCGCAATGGATCTAATTGAAGCCGGAGCAACAAGAATTGGAGCAAGCAAATCAAGTTCAATACTTACGCAAAATTAGGAAGTAATAGGATAAAAACGGGGTTATAATGCCCGTTTTTTTTATTACTTTTTTTTATTGTCATAAAACGGTAATAATTAGTGGTAAATCGCCATTCTTTACGGTAAAATATAAGTAAGTGGAGGGAAGTGGTGCCAAGTGGCACTAAGTGGAGATATGGCTGATTTAGATTTTGCTTCAATTGAAAATAGCATGTTGGGCTCATATGAACACACTGTTGACGGAAAAGGCAGACTTATAATTCCGTCAAAGCTGAGAAGCTCGCTCGGTGAAAGGTTCTTTGTAACAATAGGACTTGATCACTGTTTATTTGCGTATAATGAAGAAAATTGGATAAAATTCCAAAATCATATTTCATCGCTTCCACTCTCCAAAAAAGATGCAAGACGTTTGCAAAGAAGCTTCTTCTCAATGGCTGCAGACGTTACAACGGACAAACAGGGAAGAATACTTATTCCGGCAAAGCTGCGAGAATATGCCGGACTTGACAAAGATGTTATTTTACTTGGACTTGCAAACAGAGTTGAAATATGGTCCAAGGAAAGATACGAAGATTACAACGATTTTGAAGACAGCGAAGACGCACTTGAAGAAGTTATGGAAAAGTTTAATTTCGGAGGTGGTCTTGATGGAGACATTTAGCCACAAAAGTGTACTCTTAAATGAGACGATTGACGGTTTAAACATAAAGCCTGACGGATTATATTTGGACGGAACTGTCGGCGGTGGCGGACATAGTTATGAAATTGCAAAAAGACTTACAACGGGTCGTCTTGTCTGCATCGACCAAGATGAGGATGCTCTTAGGGCGGCAAAGAAGAAACTTAAAGAGTATGTAGATAAGACAACTTTTATAAGAGGCAATTTCAAAAACATGAAAGAACTTTTGATGCCATATGGATTATTCGGATTTGACGGAATAATGCTTGATATCGGAGTAAGTTCATATCAAATTGACGAAAAATCAAGAGGGTTTACAATTAGGGATGACGCTCCACTCGATATGAGAATGGACAGAAGACAGTCTCTCACAGCTGAAGAAATCGTAAATGAGTACAGTCTTGAAGATCTTACAAAAATTTTCTTTGAATACGGCGAAGAAAGATTTTCAAAAAAGATCGCTCAAAATATTGTAGAAGAAAGATTAAACGGAAGAATCACAAGCACAAATCAATTAAATGACATAATAAAAAAATCGGTTTTTGGAGCACCGGACAAAAAGACGAAGTCGCTTTTAAGAATTTATCAAGCTCTTAGAATTGAAGTAAATGATGAATTAAATGCACTTCAATCGGCAATAGAGGATGCGTTCTTTCTTTTAAAAAGCGGTGGACGACTTGCAATCATATCGTTTCATTCGCTCGAAGACAGAATCGTAAAAAACGCATTCAGATATTACGAACTCGATTGTATCTGCGATCCGAAGCAACCCGTTTGCACATGCGACAAAGAAAAAACGGGGAATGTTATTACGAGAAAGCCGATAACAGCTTCTAAAAATGAACTTAAGGAAAACAGTAGAGCTCACAGTGCGAAGCTCAGAATAATAGAAAAAATATAAGGAGGAAATATGACAAATTTAGCATATGAAATTAAAAATGAAGATTTGGATTCAAAGCGCAAAAAGGCTTTTGCAGTAAAAAAGAAGAACGAAAAAGCGCTTAAAAGAAAGTTGATGAGAGATGCTTCACTTGCATTATTTGTGATTATTTCCTTTGCGTTTTCTTATATAAACGGCAGAGCCGGAGTATCAAAATTGCAATCCGAAGTAAATCACATAAAAACAAATATTGCCACAGTTCAAAAGGAAATTGATTTGAAAGAAGCAAAGCTTGAAAAAATTTGTTCCTCAAAATTGGTCGAAGAACAAGCTCAAACTCTTCTTGGAATGATTTATCCGGGAGAAAAAGACAAGATTTATATAAATTCACAAGAAACACAAGAAAAAGTTTTAGTAAAAAAGAAGACTTTTGATACAATCTTTGGAGCATTATTCAGATAATGAAGAATAAAAGAAATAAAAGGATTAAAAAAACAAACAAACTTAGAAACGGTAGAGTTTTGTTTGTGGTTTTTGGAATTTCTTTATTAGCTATATATGTTTTGTTTAAACTTTTTGATGTTGCTATCATAAAAGGGGCGGCATTAAAAAAAGATGCACTTTCCCAATGGACAAAAAGCTACAGTATAAATAATACTCGTGGGGAAATTTTGGATTCGGAAGGAACCAGACTTGCTTTTAATATTCCAGCATACACAGTTTGGCTAAATCCAAATACTTACAAGGGAACTGCAGAGGACGGCTCCGGCGGAAACAAGAACAAGGAAAAATTTGTTCAGGAAGTTGCTGAAGTTTTTGATTTGGACACGGAAGACATTTTAAAAATTCTTGAAGGCGAAAAAAGAACTAAAATTGTTCAATGGGCGCCGGAAACAAATGTAGAAGAAATAAGAAATTTGGAAGACTTTGATACGAAAGGTCTTGAAATAGAGGAAAGAGAAAGACGCTTTTATCCGGACGGATTTATGTATGACCATATTTTAGGTTTTACGGACATTGACCAAAACGGTCTTTCCGGAGTTGAACTCACGATGAACGACAGCCTTTTCGGTGAACCGCAAAGGGTTATAAAGATGACGGACATGTATAACAAGATATTGCCGTTTTCGGAAGTAAAGACATTTGGCGGCGACGGAAGAGGGGACGTCATTTTAACAGTTTCGGATAAAATTCAACGAATTGCGGACAGAGAAGCATTAAGAGCGAAAGAAGAAAACAATGCTAAGAGTGTTTCAGTAATTGTTATGGACCCGACGAACGGGGACATTCTTGCGATGACCGACACAAATAAATATGACAATAACAATCCGCGAGCTCCAAGAGATGAAGCGCAGGCGGAAGAGTGGAAAGATAAAACTAATGATGAAATGATCGGGGAGTGGCAAAAGAATTGGAACAATTTAAATGTGAATGTTCTTTATGAGCCGGGCTCCACTTTTAAGACGGTCACTTTATCTGCGGCAATAGAAGAAGGACTTGCAGACGATTCTACAGACCTTTATTGTAATGGTGCCGTTACTGATATTCCGGGAATTGTGTTAAGATGTGTTAGGTGGCAAAATCCGCACGGGAAACTTGACATCACGCATGCATATTCCGAAAGCTGTAACGTTGCATTTATACAAATCGCAAGAAAACTTGGACGTGAAAAATTTCTTAAGTATATAAAAGCGTATGGCTTTGGAGAAAAGAGCGGCGTTGATTTGAACGGTGAACAAAGCGGTATTATACCGCAAACTGTTTTAGATATGACACCGGCAACACTTGCAACAGTAAGCTATGGACAAGGAATTGCGAGCACAAATATACAAACTTGTATGGCGATGGCAGCTGCCGTTAACGGAGGATATCTCTTAAAACCGAGAATTGTGAAAGAAATTCGCTCAAACGGAGAAGTTATAAAAAGATTTCCTGTGGAAATCAGAAGAAAAGTTATTTCCAAGAGAACATCTGACAAGATGAGGGAAATTATGGAAGTGACAGTAAATGAAAACAATAAACTTGGACGTGTTGAGGGCTTCAGAGTCGGCGGCAAATCGGGAACGGCTATGGTTCCGGACAAAGGAAAATATTTAAAGGATAAATATATTGCTTCATTTGTGGGTGTTGCACCGATTGATGACCCGAAAGTTTTGGTTTTTGTTTCCGTTGAGGAACCGGGAAATGGGATTCCTTACGGAGGAACGATTGCCGGACCTGTCAGCTCGAGGATTATGTCAGACATTTTCCCGATTTTGGGAATAAAGCCAAGCACAGAAACAACTGAAGAAAAGGAAGAAGTGCTTTCGGTTCCGGACATTATGGGCATGAGTCTTAAAGATGCAGCAAAGCTTTTAAATGAAAGCAAAGTTAAATTTAGACTTGACCAAGACGACATTAAAGAAAATTCAATTGTAGAAGAAGTCAATCCGGCGGTAGGTTCGTATATCGCTAAAGACGATATAGTGCTTATCGAGGTTAAAAATTTAAAACCTGAGGAAGAAGTTCCGAATTTTAAGGGACTCACTATTGACGAAGCGAAGGAATTGGCAAAGAGTCGTGGAATAAAGATTAATACTTCAGGCAAGGGCAAGTGCGTAAAACAAACTGCTGAGCCGGGAAGTGAAATTAAAGATGACATGAGAATAGATTTAGTATTTGAAGAGGAATAGAATGGATTATTTTTATCTTATAGCAGCATTTGTTGTATCTGTATTTTTGGGTGAATGGACTGTTGCTTATTTGAGAAAACTGAAAATGGGACAGGAGATAAGAGAAGAGGGACCGAAGAGTCACTATGTGAAGGCGGGAACTCCTACGATGGGCGGAATATTTTTTATTGCCGCCTATGTGATTTTATCGATTGTTTTTATGATATTTAAAGAATGCGATATTAAAGTTGCGATATTTCTATTGGTTGCGCCGCTACTTTTCGCAGGAATCGGTTTTTTGGACGACTACGAAAAGATTGCGAAGAAAAACAATTTGGGGCTAACCGCAAAACAAAAACTCGTTCTACAAATAGTATTCTCATTTGCAATGACTCTTTATGCGAGATTTGTACTCAAATTCGACACGGATATATATATTCCGTTTATGAAAAAAACAGTTGATATCGGGATATTTTATTTTCCGTTTATGATTTTAGTTATAACGGGTTCAACAAATGCGGTCAATTTGACTGACGGACTCGACGGATTATGCGGCGGAGTAAGTGCAGTTGTGCTTGTGGCTCTTGGAATTGTGTCGCGTCATATGCCGCAGTTTGAAGTGGAGTATATGTCGCACATTCTTTCAGGGGCGCTCCTTGGATTTTTGGTTTACAATATATATCCTGCAAAAGTTTTTATGGGAGACACGGGTTCTCTATTTCTTGGAGGATATTTGGCGACGGCATTTATGCTTATGAAGCAACCGATTCATCTTGTTATACTTGGATTGGTTTATGTAATTGAAACACTTTCTGTAATAATTCAAGTTTTATATTTCAAAAAAACGGGAAAGAGATTTTTCAAGATGGCACCGATTCACCATCACTTTGAAATGAAGGGACATCATGAGAAAGATATAGTCACGGCATTTGTAATAATAACTTTTGTTATTGCAGTAATTTATATTATTTTTACAAGGAACGGTATATTATGATTCTGGTTATGGGTTTACAAAAAACGGGACAAAGTATCACGGACTATCTTACAAAAAAAGATAGACCGTACTGCGTTTATGACAAAAAAGAAGAAGTTCTTTTAAGATATGAAGTTTTGGGGATAACGACATACAAAGACGACGAACCGATTACAGATCGTTCGATCGACCTTGTTGTAAAAAGCCCGGGAATACCTCCTTATGAGCCGCATATAAAATATTTTAAATCAAAGGGTATTCGCGTGATTTCAGACGTTGAATTCTTTTATATGGAATTTAAGCCGAAAAATATAATTGCGATAACGGGCACAAACGGAAAAACAACTACGACAGAGATGGTGTATGAACTTTTGAAAAAAAGAGAACCTGTGCTCGCCGGAAATATCGGAATGACAATTTTTAGTAATGACATGGACAGAGACAGGGACGATATTTATGTGTTCGAACTTTCGAGTTTTCAACTTGAAAACACCGACACGTTCAGGCCGAGAGTTGCAGTTTTGTTAAATATTGAAGAAGATCATCTCGATTGGCACGGAAGTTTTGAAAATTACAAAAAGGCAAAGTACAAAATCTTCAAAAATCAACGTCCGGGAGATGCAATTATAATAAGTGCGGATCACATTAACGAATCGGAAATTCACACAGATGCAGATATATACAAACTCTCTCTTGACAAAAAGGAAGGCATGAATGCATATTTGGACGGCGACGACGTCGTTTTTGATATAAATGATTTCAAAAAAAGAGTTCCGATTTTAAAGCTCAGATATAAAGAAAAGCACAATATTATAAACTTTATGGCTGCGGTTTTGGCTGCAAGCTTTTACGAACTCACGGACGAAATGCTCGATGATTTTCTGGGTACTTTTAGACTTGATTATCACCGAGTCGAATTTGTCGATGAGGTAAGCGGAGTAACATTTATTGACGACTCAAAAGCTACAAATCCGTCTGCGACAGTTTCGGCTATAATGAGCACGCCGGAAAACACAACACTTCTTCTCGGCGGTTTTGATAAAAAGACAGATTTTACGGATTTGATAAAACTTGGCGGGGAAAAAGTTAAAAGTATGATTTTCTTCGGCGATATAAATGGAAAACTTAAAGAAACTGCTGATAAACTGGAAGTTATGAACTATTTTATGGCGGACAAATTAATAGATGCATTTACAAAAGCGGTGGAAATTTCAGAGCCGGGAGATACTGTTCTTCTTAGCCCGGGCGCGTCAAGCTTTGATGAGTTTAAAGGCTACGAAGAAAGAGGAGATTATTTTAAAGAACTTGTAAGGGAATTAAAAGATGGAACAATCAAACGTATATAGAATAAGATCAAAATTTGATTATGTTTTGTTTTTATCTATATGGGCGCTTGTTCTTATCGGAATTTTGATGGTTTATTCATCGAGCTATCCAATCGGGATAAAAGAAAAAAATAACGGCACATATTTTTTCATGAGACATTTGGTCTTTATCCTTATTGGAACGATAGCGATGTTTGTTGCAATGGTTTTTCCATTAAAGACACTCAGAAAATACAGTGGATTTATTTGGCTTATGACAGTTGGACTATGTATTATACCGTTCTTCTCTCCGCCGATTGAAAACACATACAGATGGATAAATGTTTTTAATAAATTTACGTTGCAGCCGTCGGACTTATTAAAAGTTTCGGCAGCACTACATTTTCCGGTAATTTTGTCGAGGACGAGAAAGTCAGATGTTGAGAGACTTGTTTTTTCTTTGGGATTTATAGGGCTTAATGTGGGACTTGTATATCTTCAAAGAGACCTTTCAACCGCGCTTGTAATTGCAGCGGCGCTATTCGTAATGTATTTTGTGACTACTATGAAAATAGGCGAAGCAATGGTTTATGCAATGGCTGTCCCTGTAGGGGTATTTTATGTAGCAAACAAGGGATTTAGATCGAACAGAATAAAGGCGTTTTTGGATCCGTTCTCAGACAGTTTAAATGTCGGATGGCACACGATTCAAGGAATGTACGCGGTCGCAAACGGAGGACTCTGGGGCGCCGGCATAGGAAATTCGATTCAAAAATACTTTTATGTATACGCTGCGTACTCCGACTATGCGTTTGCAATAGTTGTCGAAGAGCTTGGATTTGTGAGAGCAGCATTGATTCTACTTTGTTATGTTTTTATATCTTTTAAATTTATAACATACGGACTAAGAATGATGGACACATTCACATCCACATTTTTGATTGCAGTTGGAACATATATCGGATTTCAAAGTTTAGTTCATATGGGAGTTGTTGTTAATGCGGTCCCGTCGACCGGTATAACGCTTCCGTTTATTAGTTACGGTGGAACCTCGATTTTGGCATATTTCACTATGGTTGGACTTGCTTTTAATATTTTAAACCATTGTCCGAGAAGGGAGCTTAAATGATATATTTTATAAGCGGTGGAGGAACTGCGGGACATATTTATCCTGCAATCTCAATTGCCGATTCAATTCGAAAAATAGATGAAAATGCAAAATTTTATTATGTCGGAATTAAAGGGAAGCTTGAAGAAGAAATCGCGCAAAAAGAAGGATATGAATTTTTGCCGGTAACTTCTATGCCGCTCATTTTAAAACCGTCGGTCAAAGCTGTAAAGAGTTTTAATTCGTTTGTTAAAGGTGTAAAAACATCAAAGAAATATATTGATAAATACAAGCCGGACGCAATAATATGTACCGGCGGATATGTTTCGGGACCGATAGGATACGCTGCAAAGCTTAAGAAAGTTCCGCTGTACATTCACGAATCAAATGCATATCCCGGCATAACTACAAATTTTTTGGATAGATTTTCAAGAATCACATTTCTTCCGTATGAAAGTGTGAAAGAAAATTTTAAAAACAAAAAAAATAAAGTTGTTGCGGGCACTCCCATAAGAAGTCAATTCAATATGGAAATTAAAGATGAAAATCATAAACTCACTGTTTTGTCTTTCGGCGGAAGCGGAGGTCAAAAGTCTTTGAACGAGGCAGTAGGTGGAATATTTAACGAATACAACGATTTTAAATATGATTGGATACACATTTGCGGCAGAAATTGGGAGAAGGAGTTTCATGAATTAGTTCCTGAATTACCTGAATACGCGACGGTTTATACTTATTATCATGAATTTTATGAACTGATGAAAAAAGCGGATTTAGTAATTTGCGGATGCGGCGCACAAACTTTGAACGAAGTGAGCGCTATGAAAAAACCGTCAGTGCTGATTCCTAAGATGAATGTTGTAAAAAATCATCAATATTTCAATGCAAAGAAATATGAAGATGAAAATGCCGGAGTCCTCATAAAGGAAACGGATTTAAACAAAAATATTTTGCTCGAGGTTGTCGACAAACTAATGAACGACAGAGAAAAGCTTCGAGCTATGGGAGAAAATGCGGGACACCTTTTTGTAAAGGACTCAGCGGACATTATTGCAAAAAATATTTACGAGGATTTGAAGAGATAGATGAAAAGAGTTTCCGGAAAAGAAAGAAGAAGAATCAGACAAGCAAGAAATTTGGGCATAACAATAAGTTTGTTTTTGTCCATAATTTTGCTTGCTTTTTTGTATATTGGAAGCATTTTTAATATACAAAACATTGAAACTTCCGGAAATCACAAGACATCATCGAGTGACCTTATAAACGGTAGCGGCATTCGTTTCGGTGAAAATATTTTTAAAGTAAGCACAAAAGAAGCTGAAGAGAATTTACTTAAACTTCCGTATGTGAAAACGGCGAGTGTTACGAGAGAAAAGAAGAACACAATAAGAATTACTGTCGTTGAAAGGGAAGAGGTTTTCAGCATTCTTTCAAACGGAGTGATATTCACATGTGACAGAGACGGAAGAATACTTGCAAAGAGTAAAACTACAAGTGTTTATCCGATTGTTAAGGGAATTGATGTAAACGATTCGGATTTGGGGCTTAATATTTTTGAAGAAAATGAAGATATTGAACCTCTAAGAGATATTATAACCACCGCAATCGATATGGATATAATTGATAAATATCTCGAGATTCGTTTACAAAAAAACAAGGAATTCGGTCTTACAAGAGTTGGAAATATAAAGATTGATTTTGGGAAGAGCGAAAGAATTAAAAACAAGTTTAATTTTATTGAAAAAACATTAGAGTCTTTGGAGGCAAAGGGAAAAACGACAACGCTTATAAAACTCAATATGGATCCGCCGGTAACGTTTTTAAAGGACGGTGAGAAAGTTGAAGAATAAGCTTGGGCTTGCGATAATTGCAATTCTTTTGGGGCTTTTAATCGGGCTTCAAATAAGAACTATAAATTTAAATACTTCACAGAAAAAAGACGGGAGCACTCTTCGAGCGAAAGAGCTTGCGGATCTTTTGAAGAAATCTCAAGAAGAACGGGACCGACAAAAAGAAGAGATTCAAGAGCTTAATAAAAAGTTATACGAATATGAAAACAAGTTAAAAACAAAAGATAATTCGAACAGCGAGCTTTACGACGAAATAGAAAAGCTTAAAATAATTGCAGGGCTAACAGATGTAAAGGGACGCGGGATTGAACTTAAAATTTCGGTTCCTTCGAATGTGTCGAATGTAACGGAAGATGTTATTGCGGACAACCCGGAAACTCTTTTAAAGCTTATCAGCGCATTAAACGCAGCGGACGCGGAGGCAATTTCTATAAACGGACAGAGAATAACATCTACATCCGAAGTCGAAAGAGCCGGCAATTTTCTTCAAATTAACGGAGTTGCAGTCGCTTCGCCATATATAGTTAAAGCAATTGGCGATTCAGATACACTAAAGTCGGCTCTAAAGATTAAGTCGGGAGTGGTTGATACACTTAATGCACTTGGTTTAGTTGTAGATTTGACGGTAAAAGAGGATGTTGAAGTCGAGAAGCTTCAAAAAATGCCTGATATTCATTTTACGACGGAAGTGAAGACGGATGACAAATGATGTTATGAAAAACATTTTGTTTGGAGCGCTTTCGGTAATTTTAGGAGTTTTAATTTCTATGAGCGTCAAGGAAAAGTCGGAGATAATGAGTCCAATGTCTATTGAAAAAATAGAAAATTACAACAGAGAACTTAGCGTGATTGAAAATCAAATAAATGTAGACAGAGAAATTATTTCTCACATTAAATCTTCAATCGAAGAAAAAAGCAGTCCGGGGTACCTGGAGGAGATGAAATTAAGCCTTCAAAATGAGCTCAAGGAGCTGAAAATTTTATCCGGCAAATATGATATAAAAGGTGAGGGAGTTATTATCGAAATCGATGACTCAAAAGATGAAGATTTTAAAAATACAAATCTCGGTGTTATTCATGACATAGATATAATGATAATTTTAAATGAACTCAAATGCGCGGGCGTTGATGCGATAAGCATTAATGACATACGAGTTATGGGCGAGAGCGAAATTAAATGTATGGGACCGACAGTTCGAGTTGACGGACATTCTAAAGCAACGCCGTTTATAATAAAAGCGGTTGGAGATATGGAGATGATTTATAATATGATGAACGACAAAAATTCGTATTTAAAACTTTTGGAGTCGACATATTATATGGATGTAAAAATAGAGAAAGATAAGAATATAGTAATTCCGAAAAGTGATAGGAGGATTTAGTTGTGTCAATTGTACTTGTTGGAATTTTAATCGGTATTATAATCGGAATTTTTATTCCGTACACATACAATACTGTTTACAGCCTTTATGTGTCGGTTATAATATTAGCTTCGCTCGATTCTATTTTGGGAGGACTTAATGCGGATCTACAAAATAAATTTGATACAAAGATATTTATGTCCGGTTTAATCGGGAACACTTTTATCGCTGTTTTTTTAACATATTTTGGAGATAGAGTCGGAGTTCCGATTTATTATGCCACAATAGTTGTGTTTGGGACACGTATTTTTAACAACTTTGCTGAAATAAGAAGAATTTTGATAAAAAAATTAGAAAAAAAAGAAAAAGTATGATATAATATAAATAAATATATGGAGGATTAATATGATTGATTTTGATATGGACGTTGATAAGTTTGCCAAGATTAAAGTAATTGGTGTTGGCGGAGGCGGAAACAACGCCGTGAATAGAATGATTGAATGCGGGGTAAAGGGCGTTGAATTTATTGCGCTCAATACCGACAGACAAGCATTACAAACAAGTAAAGCAGAATCAAGAGTTCAACTCGGCGAAAAGATTACTAAAGGACTTGGCGCAGGTGCAAATCCAAGCATTGGAGCACAAGCTGCACTTGAAAACAAAGATGAAATAATTGAGCATTTGCAAGGAGCCGACATGGTTTTCATTGCAAGTGGTATGGGTGGAGGCACAGGAACAGGAGCTGCTCCTGTTGTTGCTGAGCTTGCAAAGGATATGGGTATTCTCACTGTCGGGGTTGTTACAAAACCATTCACATTTGAAGGCAGACAAAGAATGAAAAATGCAGAGACCGGAATTAACGAACTCAAAATGAAGGTCGACACATTGGTTACAATTCCAAATGATAAGCTTTTACAAATTGCCGAAAAGAAAACAACAATGAAAGAAGCTTTCATGATGGCAGACGATGTTTTAAAACAAGGTATTCAAGGTATTTCCGATTTGATTTCGGTTCCTAACCTCATCAACCTTGACTTTGCTGACGTCAAGACAATCATGGCAGATCAAGGAATTGCTCACATGGGTATCGGTTACGCCCAAGGCGACAACAGAGCTTGCGAAGCTGCTAAGGAAGCAATCGAAAGTCCGCTTCTTGAAACTTCAATTGAAGGTGCAAAGAGTGTTCTTATTAATATCACAGGCGGAGAAGACCTTGGAATGCTCGAACTTAACGAAGCTGCCGACTTCATCAGACAAGCGGTTGATCCGGATGCAAATATCATTCTCGGTGCAGGAATTGACGAGTCTCTCGGAGATTCAATCAAGATTACCGTTATTGCTACCGAATTCGGTGAAAAGAAGGAAAAGAACGGAGAAGAAAAGACTTCTGAAAAAGAAGAAAAGGAAGAAGATAAATCAGCTTCCACATCATCAAAGGGTTTACCTTGGGACTTAGATATCCCGCCGTTTCTTAAGAACTAATTTCGATTAGAAGACAATAACAATAGGTCCGTACAAATTAATTAATTTAGTTTGGCGGACCTTTTTTTAGCGCATAAGGAGGTTTATATGTATTGTCCTAAATGTGGATATATAGATTCTAAAGTTGTCGACTCAAGACAAAGTGAGGATAGGAAAACTATCAGAAGAAGACGCGAATGCCTTAAATGCAAGCATAGATTTACGACATATGAAAGATACGAGGAAACTCCTTTAGTTGTACAAAAGAAGGACGGTACAACTGAAGAGTTCGATAGAGAAAAAATACTTAAAGGAATTATAAGAGCTGCTGAAAAAAGACCTGTTTCAATTGAAGCGATGAACGAAATTGTCGACTCAATTGAGAAAGAACTGTCAAACTCAATGGCAAGGCAAATTAAAAGCAAGAAAATCGGCGAGATGGTAATGGACAGATTGAAAGATGTCGATGAAATAAGCTATGTCAGATTTGCAAGTGTATATAGAAGTTTTAAAGATACTCAAAGTTTTTATGATGAGCTGAAGAAGATGATAGAAGAAAGAGGAAATAATGGCGACAAATAAAATAAAATTGGCGGCTTTTGATATGGACGGAACTCTTTTAAATGATAAAAAGGAGATAACACCAAAAACGGAAAAAGTATTAAAGGAACTTCAAAAACAGGGTGTGGAACTCGCTTTTATCACAGGAAGAGTATATGTAAGCCCATATTATTATGCAAAAGTTCACGGACTGGATTTGATGATTGCGGCGACAAACGGCTCTCATGTTGTAGATAAAAATGGCAATGTAATATATGAGGCGAAGATCGACAAGGAAACTGTCAATAAAGTTCTTGATTTACTTAAGGACACCGGTTTTTATTTTCATCTCTATCCGATTGACGGTCTTATTACAAGCGAAGAAAATTCGAGCAATCCGCTCTCGGAGATTCATGGTAGAATGCCTGAGGGCTATGAAGATAAAATGCGCCGTGTGATTCTTCCTTATGATGAACTTTATAATATAGATGACGATATTTATAAGATTATAATTATCACGGATGACAACGAAGCGAGACTTAAGTTCAGAGAACTTCTCGATAAAGAAGGGATATTCAACTCCTCTTCGTGGCACAACAATATCGAAATCACATCATTTAAGGGCACGAAAAAGTATGGCGTAGAAGCTATGCTTAAAAATCTCGAAATCAGTTGGGACGACGTTTGGGCTTTCGGAGACAACGAAAATGATCTGCCGATGCTTCATCTTGCAGGGCATCCTTTTATTATGGGAAATGCAACGGATGAAATAAAAAAAGAGAGTAGGGCGACTGTAGTTGGCGACAATGATGAAGAGGGTGTTGCCAATGCACTTATTAAGGAGTTTAATTTAAATTGTTAAATATAGTATTTTTTGAACCGGAAATTCCGTATAACACAGGTGCTATTGCGAGAACTTGCGCACTTACAGACACGAGGCTTCACCTTATAAAGCCGCTAAGTTTTTCGATTGACGATAAGGCGGTTAGACGTGCGGGGCTTGACTATTGGCCACTTGTTGATTTGCATGTATATGAAAATTATGAAGATTTTAAATCCAAAAATCCGGGGGTAACTTTATATTGCGCGACAACAAAGGGGCAAACCAGATATTCGGATGTGAAATTTAAAGATGAAGACTTTATAATGTTTGGACGTGAAACGTCAGGTCTTCCGTCGGAAATAATGGAAGAAAATCATGATACTTTAATAACTATACCTATGATACCGGAGTTAAAAAGAAGTTTGAATCTCGCAAATTCGGCAAATATAATTTTGTATGAAGCGCTTAGACAACTTGATTTTCCATTTGTTCACTAGTTTATAGAAATTTAAAAGTGCTTTAAATTACTTTTAATAATTATTTTTTTATGATATTATTTAGGTGTAGTTTATTTTTAAGGAGATAATATGGATATTGCTATGAAAGTTATCTGCGGCTTGGGTCTTTTTATGTATGGCATGACCCTTATGGGCGAAGGACTTCAAAAAGCTGCAGGAAGTAAACTTAAAGCCATTGTAGGTGCTCTTACTCAATCCACATTCAGAGGAATACTTGTAGGTGCACTGGTTACATGTTTAATTCAATCAAGTAGCGCAACAACTGTTATGGTTGTCGGTTTTGTAAATGCAAACATAATGACTTTGAATCAAGCAGTTGGAGTTATTATGGGTGCAAACATCGGAACGACAATAACATCGTTTATCATTGCTCTTAATTTGGGACAGTATTCACCTATTTTGGTGGGAGTCGGAACTCTTTTTTATCTTATAGGCAAAACAAAATCTACAAAGTCTCTCGGTGAATCGTTTTTGGGATTCGGTCTTTTATTTCTTGGAATTATGATGCTTGAGCAAGGGTTGGAACCTTTGAGCAACAATCAACTATTCTCAAATTTCATGCAGCAATTGAATTCACCGTTTTTAGGTTTACTTATAGGTATTATTGCAACAACAATACTACAAAGCTCATCTGCAACTGTAGGAATTATGCAGGCTCTCGGGATGCAAGGACTCATGCACATAGGAGCGGCATTTCCAATGCTTTTGGGTACAAATATCGGAAGTACAACAACGGCAATTATAAGCTCGCTTGGAGCACATAAAACTGCGAAAAGAGCTGCGCTTATTCACTTTTTGTTTAACTTTATAGGTTCTATAATTTTTATGATAATATTCATAATAATAAAACCGTGGTATGTTGCTTTTATGGAGGCGAATGTCTCAAGTCTTCCAACTCAAATAGCAATGTCTCATCTTGCATTCAACCTTATAAATACAATACTTTTTCTTCCGTTTATCAATGGACTTGTAAAAGTGACTGAAAAGATTATACCGGGGGTTGACAAGGATCAAGAACAAGTTTCAATTTATCTTGACGACCGTATTTTACAGACACCGGCAATTGCTCTTGGACAGGCTATAAAAGAAATGGAAAGGATGAGCGATATGGTCAAAACTTCACTCCGTGAGGCGGAAAATTTAATAGTTTATGGCGACAGAACGAAGTTTGACACCATAATGGAAAGGGAGTCAATAATAAATAAAATGCAAAGAGAGATAACGGCATACCTTATAGAGCTTAGCCACTCTCCGCTTTCAGATGAACAGCATAAAGATGTTGATGACCTATTTTATATGATAAGCGATATTGAAAGATGTGGAGACCACATAAAAAACATTGCGGAGCTTATAGACGACATAGATAAAGACTCTATAAAATTTGACGATGTACTAAGAGAGCAAATGAAAAATATGTTCGATGAGTGTTCTCTTTCATTCGAAACGTCAATAAAAGCATTTGTAGGAAGAGATGCGGACCTTGCAAGAGAAGTATTTAAGATAGAAGACCATGTTGACGATATGGAAGAGGAATATAGACAAAATCACATAAGAAGACTTTCAAACAAGTACACTGACGCACCGCCGGGAATTATATTTTTGGATTGCATATCAAATCTCGAAAGAGTCAGCGACCACAGCAATAATATCGCCACATACGTTGTCAATAGGGAAAACGTATAGGAAATATTTATAAAAAAAATTAAAAATATTTGAAAAAGCTATTGCATTCTTAGCGCATAAATGATACAATGTAAGTACAAGCTAATAACGACTGGTTGATTTCAAACGGGAGAGACCGCAATATATAGTGGCGCCGAAGGTATAATAAGAACGTCTTAGAAGGACTCAGGCAAAAGGACCGTTTGAGGGACAGACCTCTGGAAAGGAATTTATTCGCCGAAGGAGCAATCGATATAAAATTTGAGAATCTCTCAGGTAAAAGATACAGAGCCAAAATAGGTTCTGTATTTTATTGTTGAAAAGCTTGTTAACTTTCGAAGTTGTTACAGTGTAGTAACAATGTTTAAGAATTGTTTATTATATGCCACAAAGGGTATATGTATAATAGGTAATCGTATTAAGGAGGAATATTATGTACGACGTGATCGTTATTGGTGCGGGTCCTGCAGGACTTGCAGCAGGACTCTATGCTTCAAGAGCTAGACTTAAGACACTTATTCTTGAAAAAGAAAAGGCTGGTGGACAAATTGTTATTACGGATGATGTTGAAAACTATCCGGGTTCAGTTGAAAATGCTTCGGGTCCAAGCCTAATCAAAAGAATGAAAGACCAAGTTGATAACTTCGGTGCTGAATTCGTTTTAGATTCAGTTCAAAAAGTTGAACTTGAAGGTAAAGTTAAAAAAGTAATCGGTAAAGACAACACATATGAAGGAAAGACAGTAATTGTTGCAACAGGTGCAACACCAAGAAAAATTGGCTGTCCGGGAGAAGTTGAATTCACAGGAAGAGGCGTAAGTTATTGCGCAACATGTGACGCTAACTTCTTTGAAGATATGGAAGTTTATGTTGTCGGCGGCGGAGACTCTGCTTTCGAAGAAGCGATGTATCTTTCTAAATTTGCAAGAAAGGTTACACTCGTTTATAGAAAAGGTAAAGAAGAAGCTCGCGCTGCTGAAAGTATCAAGGAAAAAGCTTTCAAAAACCCGAAACTTGATTACATTTGGAACGCAAATGTTGTAGAAGTAAAAGGTGATGGAATTTTAACAAGCATTGTTCTTGAAGATACAAACACACATGAAAAACGCGAAATCTTCGCTGATGAAAACGACGGAACATTCGGTCTATTCGTATTCGTCGGATATATTCCTAAGAACGAATTGGTTGAAGGAATTCTCGATATGGAAAACGGATATGTTGTTACAGATGAAAACATGCACACAAATATTCCGGGAGTATTCGCAGCAGGAGACAACCGTAAGAAAGAATTAAGACAGGTAGTTACAGCTACTGCAGACGGCGCTATTGCCGCAACACAAGCTGAAAAATATATAAACGAACACTTTGAATAATAAGGAGGTTTCAAGATGTTAGAAGTAACAAAAGACAATTTTGAACAAGAAGTTAAAAAAAGTGAAGGATTTATCCTAGTTGACTTTTGGTCACAAGCATGCGAACCATGTAAGGCACTTATGCCACATGTTCACGCAATGGAAGAAGATTTCCCTAATGTAAAATTCTGCTCATTCGATATCGGAACAGGCAGAAGAGTTGCAATCGGAGAAAAAGTTTTAGGACTCCCTGTTATTGCTATCTACAAAGATGGTGAACAAGTTTACAGATTAGACAAAGAAGAAGCAACTAAAGAAGCTGTACGCGAAATGCTAGAAAAGACAAAATAGTCTTTTAAATAAACTCACGACCCCGGAGAAAAGGGGGAGACCAAAAGTCGAAAAGCCCTTACGGGAACCTGAACTATTCCCTTATGGGGCGCCCTAACACATAAGTGATATAATCTATAGAATGGTGCGGCATTAACCGCAAGGAAATTGACATATTTAACTGCCTGTTTGTGAGATACGTTCAGGCGGTTCAAATATAAATTAAGTTTTTTAAGGAGGTGAGTTTATGCGTCTCGAAATTGGTAATATCATTATTAAAGATATTCAATTCGGTGATAAAACCGAGGTAAAAGATGGTACACTTTTTGTTAACAAACAAGAAATCATCGACTTGGTTTTAGAGGATGAACACATCAAATGTGCTGATGTATTTTTAGCACGTCCGGGTGAAAGTGTAAGAATTACACCTGTTAAGGATGTTGTTGAACCACGCGTAAAAGTAGAAGGTCCAGGCGGAGTTTTCCCGGGCGTCTTGTCAAAAGTTGACATCGTCGGAAGCGGTAAAACTCACGTACTGAAAGGTTGTGCAGTTATGACAACCGGTAAGATCGTCGGATTCCAAGAAGGAATCGTTGACATGACAGGTCCGGGAGCACAATATACACCGTTCTCAAAAACTCTAAATATTGTTCTAAAAGCAGATCCAATCGATGGACTAAAACAACACGAACATGAAAAAGCTCTCAGATATGCAGGTTTTAAAACAGCTGCTTATCTAGCAGAAGCCGGAAGAAATTTAGAGCCGGATGAGACAGAAGTGTATGAAACACTCCCATTCATGGAAGGAGCAGAAAAGTTCAAAGGACTACCGAGAGTAGCTTATGTACAAATGCTTCAATCACAAGGATTGCTCCACGACACATATGTTTATGGAGTAGATGCTAAGCAAATCGTTCCTACAATTTTGTACCCGACAGAATTATTTGACGGTGCAATCATCAGTGGTAACTGTGTATCAAGTTGTGATAAGAACCCGACATATGTTCACATGAACAATCAAGTTGTTAAAAACTTATATAAAGTTCATGGTAAGGACATCAACTTCGTCGGTATGATCATTACAAATGAAAACGTCTATTTAGCTGACAAGGAAAGATCATCTAACTGGACAGCTAAGTTATGCAGAATGCTTGACTTGGACGGAGTAATCGTATCACAAGAAGGTTTCGGAAACCCTGATACTGACTTGATTATGAATTGCAAGAAGATTGAAAAGCAAGGAGTAAAGACAGTTAT
Organism: uncultured Eubacteriales bacterium; assembly: GCA_900540185.1. GTDB lineage: Bacteria > Bacillota > Clostridia > Tissierellales > Peptoniphilaceae > Ezakiella. Next base: position 5,069 of record UQFH01000006.1, on the reverse strand, counting down.
TATTACTGACGAATACGCAGGAAGAGATGGCGGAAGCCAATCACTTGCTGACGCAGATCCTTTGGCAGATGCTGTTGTTACAGGTGGTAACGCAAACCAAGTAATTGATTTGCCGCCAATGGACACAGTAATCGGAGACACTCAATATGTAGACATTATTGCAGGTGGCTTTGATGGATCACTTAGAGAAGACGGTTCTATCGAAGTTGAAATCCAAGCAATAACCGGCGCTACAAATGAAACCGGATTTAACTATTTAACCGCAAGAGGAAAATAGTATAATTCAAAATAAAAACTAGAGGGAAACCTCTAACCATTTCATTCATTAAATTGAAAGGAAAAACACTATAAATATTTTAAGGAGGAAACCATATGTTATTTACAGATAGCACAAAGGTCATCATCATTGGTGACAGAGATGGTATCCCAGGTCCAGCTATGGAAGAATGCATCAAGACGACTCCGGCTGAAGTAGTATTTAGTGCTACAGAATGCTTCGTCTGAACCGCCGCAGGAGCTATGGACTTGGAAAACCAAAACAGAGTTAAAGAAGCCGCAGAAAAATACGGCGCAGAAAACGTTTTAGTTTTACTAGGTGGGGCAGAAGCTGAAACAGCAGGATTAGCTGCTGAAACAGTTACAGCCGGTGACCCTACATGGGCAGGTCCGCTCGCTGGAGTCTCGTTGGGACTCAAGGTGTACCACGTATTAGAAGAAGATGTAAAAGCTGAAATCGATCCTGACGTTTACGATGAACAAATCGGAATGATGGAAATGGTTCTCGATGGGGATGCTATCAACGCTGAAATTAAAGCGATGAGAGACGAACATTGTCAATATCTATAGATTATAAAAACCTTAAAGAAAGGGGGTAAGAATATGGGAGATGTAATTAGAGTAGTTCACTATATCAACCAATTCTTTGCAGGTATCGGAGGCGAAGAAAAAGCCGACATTAAACCTGAAGTAAGAGATGGAGCAGTTGGTCCAGGTAATGCACTCAAAGGCGCATTCAAAGGACAAGCAGACATTGTAAAAACAATCATCTGCGGAGACTCATACTTTGGTGAAAATATAGAAGAAGCTAAAAAAGAAATTCTCTCTATTGTAGAAGAAATAAAACCTGATTTATTCGTTGCAGGTCCTGCTTTTAACGCCGGACGTTACGGTGTAGCTTGTGCTACTATCGCAGATGCAGTGCAAAATGAATTAGGAATCCCATCAGTAACAGGAATGTATGTTGAAAACCCTGGTGCAGATATGTTTAAGAAATCTGTATATATCGTTGCTACAGGAAACTCTGCAGCAGCTATGGGTAAAGCAGTTCCTAAGATGGCAGCACTTGGACTTAAACATGCCAAGGGCGAAGAAATTGGAGATCCGGACACAGAAGGATATATGCCAAGAGGTATTAGATACAACATGTTCAGCGACAAGAGAGGTGCTGAAAGAGCTGTTGATATGCTCTTAAAGAAATTAAGAGGCGAAGAATTCGTAACAGAATATCCAATGCCAAATTTCGACAGAGTTGATCCAAATCCTGCTGTTAAAGATCTTGCTCACGCAAAGATTGCTCTTTGCACATCAGGTGGTATTGTTCCTAAGGGAAACCCTGATCATATTGAATCTTCATCAGCAAGTAAATACGGTGAATATGATATCACAGGTGTTAATGACTTGACGGAAGAAACATATGAAACAGCACACGGCGGTTATGACCCTGTGTATGCAAATGAAGACCCTGACAGAGTTTTACCGGTTGACGTTATGAGAGAATTTGAAAAAGAAGGAATTATTGGTTCACTTCACAACAAATTCTACACTACAGTCGGTAATGGTACAGCTGTTGCAAGTGCAAAGAAATTTGCTGCTGAATATGCTAAGAAATTAAAAGCTGACGGAGTAGATGCAGTTATAATGACCTCTACCTGAGGCACCTGTACACGTTGCGGTGCAACGATGGTAAAGGAAATTGAACGTGCTGGACTCCCAGTTGTTCATATGTGTACTGTTGTTCCTATTTCTCTTACAGTTGGTGCAAATAGAATTGTTCCTACAATTGCTATTCCTCACCCGCTCGGAGATCCAAAATTGGATAAATCGGAAGAATATGCACTTAGAAAGAAACTTGTTAGCAAAGCACTCGAAGCCCTAACAACAGAAGTTGACGGACAAAAAGTATTTGACTAATTATTTTAGACCGGGGGCATTAGTCCCCGGTCATATTTTTATGGAGGTGTAATTTGAGTTACTCAGTAAACAAAGGTAGTGGTTATGTTCTTATTCAAGCACCGGATATGGTTCTTCATAACGGTACAACACAAACCACAGAAATGGTAGTTAATCCAGAAAGCGAATATTTAAAGAAATTACCGGAACATTTAAGATCATTTGACGATTGCGTTGCATATCTTCCAAACCAAGTTTATATTGGAAACAAAAGACCGGAAGATTTAGATGAAATTCCGGAACCATGGACAGATTATAAGGTTGAAAATGCCGACAGACATGGTAAATTCGGTGAAATCATGCCTCAACATGAATTTATCGGACTTATCAAGATGGTCGACGTATTTGATCTTGTAAGACTTGAACATGAATTCTCAAATCATTGTAAACAAGCAATCCTTGACCACCCATTAATCGACAATAAGCATGCTGAAAGATTAAAGGATGGTGCGGACATTGAAGAAATTGAAGATCTTGTTAAGAATCACGGCGCTGAACCTTTGATGGACAACAACAAACTTGTCGGTTGTGTAAAACGTGCTCATGACGTTGACGTTAACTTGACAGCTCATATCATTTTTGAAAACCTTGTAGCAAAGGCTTCAGGTGTTATGGCAGCTTTAAACTGTATTGATAAGAGCGGATTTGACCCTAAGGAAATCGATTATGTTATCGAATGCTCTGAAGAAGCTTGCGGAGATATGAACCAAAGAGGCGGAGGAAACTTTGCTAAATCTATTGCTGAATTCGCAGGACTTGAAAATGCAACAGGTTCCGATATAAGAGGATTCTGTGCTGCACCTTCACACTCATTACTCGCTGCAAGTTCACTTGTAGCAGCAGGAACATTTAAAAATATTCTTGTTGTAGCAGGAGGATGTACAGCAAAACTCGGTATGAACGGTAAGGACCACGTAAATAAAGGACTTCCAATTATCGAGGATTGTATTGGTGGTTTTGCAACTATTATCGGGGAAAATGATGGAAAGAATCCAATCATGAGAAACGACATTGTTGGACGTCACACAGTTGGAACAGGTTCTGCACCTCAAGCTGTTATTCAATCACTTGTAACAAATCCGCTTGATGCAGCCGGATTAAAAGTTACAGATGTCGATAAATTTGCTCCTGAAATGCAAAATCCGGATATTACAAAACCGGCTGGAGCAGGAGACGTTCCTGAAGCTAACTACAAGATGATTGCAGCACTTGCTGTAAGAAAAGGCGACATGGAAAAATCAGAATTAAAAACTTTCTCTAAAGATCACGGCTGGAGAGGATGGGCCCCTACACAAGGACATATCCCTTCAGGGGTTCCGGCACTCGGATATATGAGAGAAGATATGCTTTCCGGAAAAATTAAGAGGAGTATGATTATCGGTAAAGGAAGCTTGTTCCTAGGAAGAATGACAAACCTATTCGACGGTGTTTCAATTGTTATTGAAGCAAACGACGGCAAGAAGGGAGAAGAGTCACAAGGAGTTTCTGAAGATACTATTAAGAAGTATGTAGCAGAAGCTATGAGAGATTTTGCGGCTTCTTTTAAAGCTGAATAGGAGGGGAATTCATGTCTGAACAAAATATCAAAAAGATGATAGCTGATGTTTTTGAAGATATTGCAACAGGTATTGAAACAGGTGGATTCGCAAAAAAAGTTAGAGTTGGTGTAACAACTATCGGTTCTGAACATGGTGAAGAAAATGTCATCAAAGGTGCTGAAATTGCACAAGAAAAAGATCCTTCAATAGAAGTTGTACTGATTGGACACAAATGCGATTCTAAATTAAAACAATACAATGTTGAATCTGATGAAGAAGGCTATAAAGTAATGGAAGAACTTCTCGACAGTGGTGAAATTGATGCATGTGTTACAATGCACTATAGTTTCCCAATCGGAGTAAGTACAGTTGGACGTGTTGTTACACCTGCAATGGGTTCTGAAATGACACTTGCAACAACTACAGGTACATCTTCTCCGCACAGAGTTGAAGCAATGGTATTAAATGCAATCGCAGGAATTATCACTGCAAAGGCAATGGGCAATCCTGAACCAACTCTTGGAATTCTTAATGTCGATGGAGCAAGACAAGTTGAAAGAGCACTTAAAGAAATTGATAAAGGCGGATACAAAATTCATTTCGCTGAATCTGCAAGAGCAGACGGTGGTTGCGTGATGAGAGGAAACGACTTGTTGATGGGAACTCCTGATATCATGGTTACTGATACTTTGACAGGAAACCTGTTGATGAAAGTTTTCTCAAGTTATGTAACAGGCGGCAGTTTCGAAGCTCATGGATACGGCTATGGCCCTGGAATCGGTAGTGGATACGAAAGACTTATCTACATCATTTCACGTGCAAGCGGTTACCCTGTAATTGCAAACGCTATAAAATATGCGGCAGAATGTGTACGCGGAGATATAAAAAATCTTATTAAAGATGAATATAAAAAAGCAAACAAGGCGGGACTTGAAAAAGTTATTAGTGACTTGGAAGAAGCTTCAAAGAAGACTTCCGGTCCTAAGGAAGAAGTCAAGGCTCCGGCTGAAGAAATAACAGACGGTTCTATCGGTGGAATCGACATTCTTGAAATGGAAGATGCTGTTCAAGCTCTTTGGAAAGAAGGCATCTTTGCATCTAGCGGAATGGGTTGTACAGGACCGGTTGTTATGGTTAACAGCTCAAAACTTGATGCAGCTAAAAAAGTTCTTGCTAAAGCAGGATTTATGGCTGAAGAAACACCTTGTTAGTATTTAAAAGATCGACTTATGTCGGTCTTTTTTTCTGTATGACGGGCATGTTTTAATGCTGGGGTGAAAATCCCTACAGAGCGTAGTTACC
>UQFH01000005.1 GCA_900540185.1 uncultured Eubacteriales bacterium | reverse complement strand
GACATTTCTTGTCTGATAAATTCGATATTACAAAGCATAAGAATTACAAGTTATTGGAAGATTATGATGAGAGAAATGTTTTTGATATTGAAAAGTATATTACACGAAAGAGTAAAGCTAAGATAAATGGTAATACAGTGATAACAAGATTGTAATATTTACTGTAAGAGTCTAGACGGGCGAGGGACTATGTGATCTAATATAACTAGATAAATTTGAATTTGTGGAGGAATAGGGATATGAATTTAGATGAATTAAGAAATGATATTATCATTAAACAGAAAAAAGGATTACCATTTATTATTACATCTGTTGTAATTTGGCTGTTGATTACTGTTGTTGCGGCATTACAAATTGATATTATGCTAAAAAATATATTGGTTTTTTGTTGTTCAACGCCGTTACTCCCACTGGCATGGAAGCTTGGGAAGAAAATGGGTGTAGATATATTTTCAAAAGCAAATGAATTGGGCAGTTTAGGTTTTTTGTTTACAATGAATCAGGTTATATATCTACTCATTGTAATGTGGGTATTTAATGCCGTTCCAGATAAAATGATTATGGTATATGCGATGGTTTTTGGAGCCCATTTATTACCATATTCATGGTTATATAAATCAAAATCATATCGGATTTTCGCAGTGATTATTCCAGTATTGGCACTTGTTTTAGGGAATATGTTTAACGGATTTGTTGTATCTGGAACATTAGCAATTGTTGGGATTATCTTCGTAATAAGCTTGTATAATGAATTTAAACTTTTTATGAAACGACAGGCATAAATCCCAGTTTGTTGAGCCAAATAATTAAATAGAAACGAAAGAGATGATAGATAATTAAACTCTATCGTCTTTTTTTATACTCAAAATTATGAGGTAAAAATGGTAATGATATGAAGTCTCACTTAAAAAATTTAATATATAAGAAATTTAGCGATTGAAATATAAGTTCAGTCGCTTTTTTATTTGAAATTTATAGATAAAGGAGAAGAAATTAATGGATAGAGAAAAGACAAGAAAACGAGGAGGAATAATATGGAATTTTTTACAGCTGGAGTTGGAGTTTTAAAAACACTTGTAACTGCAATTGGTGCAGGTTTAGGAGCATGGAGAGTTATTAATTTGATGGAAGGTTATGGTAATGATAACCCTGGTGCTAAATCTCATGTGCCATAAAGTAACTCACAAGAACTTGATAGGTCGCCACCCATTATTCCGTATAAAACTTCATATTTTCACACTTGACATTTAGTAGGTTATGGACTATAATATATTTGGTACAGAACCGTACTAATAATCATTAGGAGGTCTAACATGGTAAATCATTTCGCTTATATGGAAGAAGTGAACAAATACTACGCAGTATGGCAGGAGTATAACTATGTGTATGAAGAATGGGCAAAAGCACATGGTCTGTCTGTCAATAGCCTGTTAGTATTGTGTGCTATTCACGACGGTGGCGATGATTGCACACAAAAAAAAATCAGTCAAAGGTGGCTGATACCGAAGCAAACAATTAACATGATTTTCAAAGAGTTTGAACGCAAAGGATTTGTAGAAGTGTTTCCCATGCCGGAGGACAAAAGAAATAAAATTATCCGATTTACAGCGGCAGGGAAAAAATACGCTGACACCATTATTTCTGAACTGCGAAAAGTAGAGATATTTGCGGTGGAAGAAATTGGTATAGAGCGTATGCGACAGCTTAATGATAGCATGGCTTTATTCGTTGAGCTTTTCAGTAAAGCAGGAGGTAAAAATGGAACAGAAGCATGATGTTAAAACATTTTTTCGGTATGTTATTCCGTCCGTACTGTCCTTTGCCTTATCGGGTGTTTATGCGATTGTAGACGGCTTTTTCGTGGGAAACAGTCTGGGCGACATAGGGCTTTCCGCTGTCAATATTGCCTATCCCATCGTGGCATTTATACAGGCAGTTGGCACCGGGCTCGGCATGGGTGGTGCAATCTATTATTCCATATACAGGGCAGAGAAAAAAGAACATGAGGCAAGAATGTTCACCGCAGGCGCATTGTGGCTCATGCTTGCTTCAAGTGTCATATTGACCGTCCTTGTTCTCCTCTGCTGTAATCCGTTATTGCAGCTTTTGGGTGCAACCGGGAATATGCTGGCCTTTGCGGAAGAATATATAGTGATCATCACTGTTGGTACAGCTCTTCAAATCTTCGGTACAGGGCTTGTCCCGTTTATCCGTAATCTAGGCGGTTCTTTCTATGCCATGATTGCTATGATAGCAGGCTTTATTACCAACATCATTCTTGACTACCTCTTTGTATGGGTATGGGGTCAAGGCGTTGCAGGGGCGGCGATTGCCACGATAATCGGGCAAGGCGTTACCATGCTGATTGCATTAGCTTATATCTTGAGGAAGAAACAGTTTACCTTAAAAATCCCGATTTCAAAAGCAGGAACAGTATCAGCATCTATTTTGAAAATTGGAGGTGCGCCCTTTGGCCTTGCCATGTCCCCCAACATATCTTTAATCATTATTAACCGTTTTTCTGCGTCTTACGGTGGGAAACCGGCGATTGCAACATACGCCTGTATCGGATATATGATTTGCATTATCTACCTTGTCTTTCAAGGAGTGGGCGATGGCAGCCAGCCTTTAATCAGCCAATATTATGGAGAGCGTGATTTTATGCGACTAAAAAGTATTCGGAGGTTGGCTTATTCCTTTACCATGCTTCTTGCTATCATTGGTTGTATTGTCATGTATCTCACAAGAGGAAGTCTTGGCCTTTTGTTCGGAACGTCCAATGAGGTCAATACAGAAGTGGCAAAAATCATTCCGATTTTCCTCGTTTCGGTGCCTTTTGTGGCGATTGTCAGGGTTACAACCGCAAGTTTTTACGCTTCGGAAAAAAATGCGCTTTCCTATGTTTTGACATTCATAGAACCGATACTCATGTTGACGCTCATGTTGATTTTGCCACCATTATTCGGCGGGCAGATTATGATCTGGTGGAGTACAGTTATTGCAAGGATTTTATCCGCCATTTTAGCACTCATACTGAATAGCCATGTGGATAGGCACGACCTATCAGCTATACCATTAAGGGGGCGGGAAAATGAATGAACCTATCGAATCGAATTGGTTGTTATGCCCCGTGTGCAAAAGCAAGACACGGATAAGATTACGGGTCGATACGGTGCTTGAAAACTTCCCGTTGTTCTGCCCGAAGTGTAAACAGGAAATGCTAATAAATGTAAAGAAACTCAATGTATCCGTTATCAAAGAGCCGGACGCACAGACGCAGAGCCGATAATACGCAAAATAAAATGCGGTTATCGGCTCATTTTTTTGTTGTAGAATAATAAAGCCAGCCGAGCCAGTCAACGGTCAATAGGAATAAATGTTACATTTAAAGCGATAGACCTTGAAGTATCTATTTTAGAAGACTAGAAATAAAGTGTTGATAGGCGATAGAAATTAAAAACTCTATCGTCTTTTTTTATACTCAAAATTAGGAAGTAAAAATAGTAAGGATAAGAAGTCCCACTTAAAATAATTTAATATATAAGACATTTAGCGATTGAAATATAAGTTCGGTCGCTTTTTTAATTGAAATTTATAGATTAAGGAGAAGAAATTAATGGATAGAGAAAAATAGAGATATTATGGCACTTAGCTATAAACCATTATAGATACAGTTAGCAAAAAAGGACTAAAAAAACAGATGTAATAGTTATGGCACAAATGGGCAAGGACAAACCAATTGTATTTAAGAATATAGAAAAAATATGTAAGGCTCTATCTTGCATTCCTAATGATATTATTAGTTTTGAAGATACATGTGAAAAAGAAATTTTAAACTAAAACGAGATGTATTAAAATATAAAAATTGTAATTTTAAATGGTCAATACACTTGACTATTTTTTAACTCTATGATATACTCAAGTTGAAAATAATTAAATGAATAAAAATATAATGGCAAACAAAACTATATATAAAGGAGGTAATATAGTTGGAATTTTCAGATGGAGAACTACTAGTAATGGAAGAATTATGGAAGGGCGATGTCTTAGACGAAAATGGAGAAATCCAAGCTCTTGCCTTATCAAAAATATTGATGGAAAAGTACGATATAAGTAAAACATCTTGCTATACATTTTTTGGAAGATTAGTAGAAAAAGGAGCGATAGCTAGGAGATATCCTAAATATACAATTAGAGTCCTTGTATCAAGAGAGGATGCTCTTTTGAATAAGCAAAAAGAAGCTTTTCATAAACTTTTCAAAGGATCACTTTTAAATATGTGCAAAACGTTTTTACAAAATGAAAAAGTTACAAAAGAAGAAATAGAAGAAATGAAAAAATTAATAGATAGCTTTGACGAAGAGGACCAAGAGGAAGACAAGGATGGCAATAAGTCTAATTAGGGTAATTACTCTAGAAAAATCTATAAAAAGTCTTTTTTTACTAGTTCTTATTCTTTTAGTTAGACCATTCTTAAATAAGAAAGCCTTTAGGTCAGCAAGTATTGTTTTGTGGATAGCTTTATTAATCTACTTAATAAGTCCCTATGAACTTGAAATCGGAATAGAAAATGTAAAGGAAAATTCTATCTTACTTGCTATAACAAATTTTTTTGATCATTCCCTTGGATGGTTAGTAAATAAACTAGGCTATATATTTTTTAAACTAAACCGAATAATAGGTTCGGTTTTGATTTTTACTTATCTCGTAATAAAAATTTATAAATTCCATACAGTAATGAAAGGCTCTACCCTTACCCAAAATACTTTATGTAAGAAAAAAATAAGAGAATTTGGACTAAAAAGAAAAGTAGAGATTTATATAAATAACAATTTTAAAACACCCCTTACCTTTGGCATTTTAAGACCCAAGATAATCTTACAAGATCATATCTTAGCTGATGAAGAATTACTAGACCATGTTTTGATCCATGAATTAATGCATATAAAGAAATTTCATATCTTACTTAACCACCTGGTAAATATTGTAGCCTGCATATATTGGTACAATCCACTCTTGTGGCTAAGCTTAAAATATATAGACCAAGACATAGAAATAAATTGCGATAAGCTAGTGGTTCAACAATTAGGCGACACAAGAAAAAATAGAAAAACTTATTGCTCATCAATGCTAAAACTAGTGGAAAGAGAATTTTATGAAAACAACCTATATTTAAAATTAAATCCCAACATAGAAAGAATGGAGATTATAAAAATATGGAAGAAAACACTTTTGGGACTTATAAGTTTTATACTTGCCTTTGCTCTTTCTTTGCCAGTTTTTGCCAATGTGACCGACCTAAGTCAAGATAGGGTTGAAGTTCTAGGCCAAGAGCTAAATAATTTTGAGATTAATAATGGGGGAAGGGTTGAAATAATAGGTTATAAAGAATATGAGAAATTAGAATTAGGAAAGATATCGAGTATAAAATCTGACCTAGCAAATATCGACGAACAAATAAAGCTAGGAAGTTTTGAAAATATCCCCTACGAGTTTGAGATTAGTGGTGACGACTACAAAGGTTTTATCATAAATTTAGAAAATATGTCTTGTTCTGGAGGAGTAGAATTTTCAGTAATTATAGAAGAAGATGGAGAAATAATTTATAAGAGAAGATTTGCCGCAGACTCTACATTAAAAGTTAAGACACAAAAGGGAAGTGCTTATATTGTAACTGTTTGTAATGAGTCTAATAAAAATTTATCGGGACAAGTAAATATAAATTCTTATACAAGATAAGAGAGGATTATATGAAGATTTCAAAAGAAAAAATATTTATGTTGATGCTAGTATTATTTTTTATGATTAATTTAAGCTCTTGTTTAAATTCTAATGATAAAAATATAAGCAAAGAAAAAGATAAAATCTCTTTGACAGTTAATATTTATGATGAAAAACAAGAAACTTTTAAAGAATTAGTTACAACCCAAGACCAACAAAGGAAAATTTTAGAACAGTTGAATGAATTGAAGAAAGATTCTAGTTTATATGATTCAAATAATCAATATCTAGGATTGGATAATGCCTATTCTGAAGGAACATATTTAATTAAAGTACATGATAATAAGGAATATGAGATAGAAATAGGAAATGATGATTCCCTTAGTACAGATAATAAATATTGGTACAGTATAAAATCGAAAAATAAGGATAAAGAGGGGATATACAAAACTTCTTATAATTTGAAAGAAATAATAGATAAAATTATATTTGGGGAAGACAAATAGTTAAACAAAATTAAATGAGGAGGTAAGAAATGAAAAAAAGATTTACTCTATTAATAGCCATGGTGATGCTGTTAACAGCAATTGCAACAAATGTATTTGCTTCATCAGCAAATAATAACTCAGAAGTCAGCCCTAAAGAATGGCAAGAGTGGTTTAATGGTCTAAGTAAAGAGGAACAATTAAGTGTAAACTATGAGCTAGTACAAACACTTAGATTGTCGGATAAAGATATAGAATGGTTAAACTGGTATAATTCTCTTTCAAAAGAAGAGCAATTAGCCGTGAACTATGTTCCAAGTAAAGTTTTAAAAGTATTCAGTGCTAATGAGGTTTTAAAAGTTAATATTGACGACAAATATGAAACAAAAACCTTTTTGATAGAACTACAGAACCTATATCCGACAATGGAAACAGAGTCTATAAATCAATATATAACATCTTATATTGAGATTTTTAATATGTATAGGGGTATGTATCCAAATCTTTCAAATAAGGCTATCGCAGAAAAAGCAAAAGCTAATATGTTAAATAAGATAGAGTATATGATTGATGATAATGAGTACTATAAAAGTAAAAATAGTAAAGTTTCTCATGAGCCAGATGGATATGAGCTAGTTGTTAATTATATTAATGAAAACCTAAATCCAGGATATGAAGCGACACTAGATACAACTGAAAAGAATATTGAAATCTTAAAGAAAAATCTTGATAAAATGAACAAATCGGATAAAGAGTTGGCTCTGCTATATATTGAGGATATGAAATCAGAAGATAATTTCGAGGAAACAATTGCTAAAAAATATTTGAAAACAAATATTTTATATAGAAGCTCTGAAAAAGATGCAGCTTCAAAAGGTGTTGCTTATGCAAAAAGTATTGGGAGAATTATAATCCCACATTTTCTGATTGGGGTGTTGATTGTGCTAATTTTGTTTTTCAATCTCTGTATGCGGGGAAAAAAAGATGAAACGCCAATATCCTAAAATAGACGATAGTAGAAACTGGTTTTCTTATGGTTCAGAAAAAAACCAAGCCAAGTATCTTCTACGTGGCGTGGTGCAAAGGAGAATATTATATGACATTAAAAGTTGTAGCAAAAGTTTTCGGTTCTTTAATTCCTGCTATGATCGGGACACATTTGTTAGTTAAAGATTATATAGCAGCAGCAAATCATCCTGAATGGAGTGTTTCGCCAATGGTAATGTGGGTGAAATTTGGCGTAGGTTTGATTGTTAGCATCATCTTGCTCTTTGCTGTTTTTAGACAAAAGAATTAAACAGTTTTTGTGTCCACTAATTTGAGTATGTTCCAATTTGTTCAACACACGAACAGCAATGGAAAAATAATAAAAATAAATACTAATGATTTAAAGGAGGCTTATGGAAATATAATGAAATTCAAAAGATTTGAGATGTCCTTACTATTGATTGTATTTTCTGTTTTCCTGCATGGATGTACCTTAAATGAAAATATTCCTTCTACAAATAATTATGCAGATATTAATTTAAGTGTAAAGGATCAGAATATTGACAATGTCATTGTGAAAGTAAATGATAAATGCATTTATCATGATGAGATTAATGACGTTTTTCTTCAACAGTTTGGACAAATAGGCATATCATATTCGGATATTGTAGAAAATAGCATAGATGAAATAGTAGTAACATCATATGCAGAAAAATTAGGTGTTTCTGTTTCTGATTCTGAAATTGAAAATGCTATTTGTGAGTACGAAGCCATTAACAAGAACATATATGACAAAGCTCTTAAAATTTATGGAAAAACGACTTTGAAACAAAAAATAAAAGATAGGTTACTATTTGTAAGCACAAAAAATAAAGTGTTAGAGCAGGAGATAAAAATAGACTCTAATATTATCGAATCTTTTAAAAGCCAGAAAGAGTTTCATGGTAAACTAGATAAATATTCAGACTCTGAGTTAATGAAACGGATGGACAAAGAGATAAAGGATTATGCATTTAGGGCATGGGTCAAAGAAAAGAGAAAAGAATCAAACATTGAGTACTTAACGTTATATGATAAGTATAAAAATGATTCTTTGGTATTTAATGATCATTCAATGTCGATGTCTAAATTTGATGGCAAAGAAGTACCATTAGATGGAGACGAAAAGAAAGAAATTTTAAACTCTTTGCCAATATTTGAACAATATGATGCATCTTCTGTAGCTGAAATTTTGGTCAAACCGAGTCATAAAAATGATTATACAGAACGTGCATTCATAGAAGTGTATTTTGTAAATAGAGATAATAACGATAAGAATTTTCTAGTGACCATCTCTGACACGAACGAAACAGGTATTGATTATGGATTGAAAGATTCAAAAATGTCGACATTATGTGGTGTTGATGTGGAATTATCTAAGTCTGAAAATTTAAACATGGATGTTAAGATAATAACAAGAGCTACTTTTAAGCTTAACAAAAATACTTATGTAATGGAGGGCACCAATATAGAATCTTTTGAATTTACAAAAATGGTTTCAGAATTAATCTCTAAATTGACTGATGGATAAACAGAATATCTAACTGGAAATTGAGATGAAAAGGCTATTTATCTGAAGAATATGAGATAGAAATAGGAGATGACGATTCCCTTAGTACAGATAATAAATATTGGTACAATATAAAATCGAAAAATAAGGATAAAGAGGGGATATACAAAACTTCTTATAATTTGAAAGAAAGAATAGATCAAATTATATTTTGGGAAGAAAAATAGTTAAACAAAATTATATACAAAGAAATATCAAAGGAGTAAAAATGAAAAAGTCATTATTTAAATTGACAGAATTTAGGATTAAAGAAAAAATAATTTATTTGGTGGCAAAAATCATACCCATGTTCACTTTATTATTTGAGTGGTCAGGAATTTATGGGGTCAAACAATACTCTGGTCTTGCTTATATTTTTCATAACAAGGCTAGTTATATACTTGGTCTAATAATTATTTTCGGAGAAATGTTTTTAAGGGTAAAGCCTAAATATAAGACGTGGTTAAACCTATTTGGTCATTTAATATTTTGGGGTCCTTTATTTTATGCAGCAGTCACAGAAACTAAAAATATAAGTAATTTGACAATTATGTTTTATGTTAGTTTGTTTCTTGTAATCATGAGCTTGATATTACAACTATTAATATCAAAACGCAAAGGGCAGGAGTTCAAGGATATATAAAAAACTTTATAAAGTCAGAGTTAAAATATATTTTTATTCTAACGGATATAGAGTTTTCAGAATTATCTTATAGAGATTCTTCTGGTAAATATATTTACGATCTAGAAGAATGTGATAGAGACTATGGAAGTCTTAGTTTTCCAACATTTTGTGGATACTATATAACTAGATAAAAAATAATCTTACAGAGGGGCATATCTCCTCTGTAAGATTTATATTATTATGAAATTAACGATAAGTACTCTAATTTTGATAGTCCATATATATGGGCTTATTTAGAAAAGTATGAACATAATGATTTAGGCAGTGGAGTTTATTGTTGAGAATTCTACATTGAGGACTCTTATAAATTAACAATAATTGGTAAAGACAAGAATAATAGAGCTGATGAAATTAAAATTGAAAAAAAGATTTAAGTTATAGATACGTAATAACAGCATTTTATAGACATTTGTGATTAAAAATCTATTATGCAAATGTAGAACTAGAAAAAAGAATTTATCTAATACACAAATTTTATGAAAATTATAGATGATTGTGTATATTTAAAGAAAATGGGGTGAGTCGTGAAAAGAAGAAAAGTTAGAATCAAGCTTGTTATTTTATTTATTGTTTTATCAATAATGTGTTTTCCAATAAAATATCATTATAAAGACGGAGGATCAATTTCATATAAAGCTATTTTATACTCATATACAAAATATCACAAATTAGAAGATGATGGTTCGTATTTTATAGATACTGAATTTTTAATTTTCCCATTTAATTTTTTTAAATAAAAGAGAAGATGATTATTATTATAAAGATAAGAAATATATAAGTTGTATTTATAGCCATTTTAGTTATGTGTTGCTTTTCGCTATCTGTACCAGTATATGCAAATGGTGGTTTAGCAGTGTCAGCAGGTAAAAATTTTGGCGATGGAGTAGATACAAGAGAAGATGCAATCAATGCTTCTTCAGCATATAAGAGTGCTGGCTATAGAGTAGTTACCTTAAAAGATCCAACAAAAAGTGATTTTACAAATACTCGCTTGAGAGCAGATATTTTATTTTTATCTGGACATGGGAACGAAAATGTATTAAGTTTTGGAACATATAAATTTGTATGTCAGTCAGGTTCTTCAAATAGCAATTATACAAATTTATGGAGTACCGCTAGAAATCAAAAATTAATAACATTTGCAGGCTGTAACACAGCTGGAGGAAATAAAAAAGGAGGCAGGAAAAAAGTTGAAAAATAGTAGGGATAATAAGAAAATAAAATTAAATTTAATATGCACGTTCTTAATGCTAATTATAGTATTTTCCATAATCGGGGTAACTGCATATTCTACATGCACAGATAAAGTTGATAGGAAAAATAGCTATGATATTGAAACTAATCTTTTAGTTAAAGAGAAGAAAGTAGATAATATCGATAATTATTTGCAACCGCAAAGGAAAATTAAGTTATTAGATTTTGATGCAAATGTAGTTGCTGAATATATAGAATTCAAAAATGAATTAAATGAATATGCAGGATATGTGATTAGAGATACTCATAGTGGATATATATATGATTACAGTAATGAAGGGAATCTATTTGAAGGACTTTTATCCAAAGCGGGTCTGACATATGAGGATTTATATGAAGGGAAAGTGTATTTTGTAAATCCATTTGAGATTTATGTTGAGTTGAATGACGGAAAGATTATTGACTTAATGCCGCAAAGTGGTAATTATCCTTCAGAGATTACTGAGGGTCAGTTAGAAGAATCTTTTTACGAAAGGAAAGTTGAATTTGGGAAACCGATTGAACCGGCGTTGAAGAGCTTTAAAATTTCAGAACCGTTACTTTCGAGAAGAGGATCTTTTACACCATGCACTACTGGAGATTTTGATGGTTTGAAAATTACAGATTCAAAAGGCAGAAGAGTTTATCCGCATGACCATTGTTCTCCAACAGCCGCAACAACGATAATGAAGTATTTTAACTATATAGGAAAATCGAGTCTGTCAAGCGCATATAGCAATAATGATGTATTCGCAAAATTTTACATTGCAATGGATACTAATGGTGGTGTGAGTGGTTCAAAAGATTCAGGTACCGCAAGAAAAAATATTGCACCGGCATACACAAAAGTTGGTATAGATTTAGGTGCTAAACCAAAGGAATCTTATACACTCAGAGGGACATCATCTAAAACAATGATTGATGCTTTGAAGGCTGGAAAGTTACTTCATGTTTCTGTTGATTTATTAGAAACATCAGAAGGAGGACATTCAATTGCGGTTGTATCATACTCTAATGGATATTTCAGAATAGCTGATGGATGGAGTTCATATTTTAGGAATGTTTCATATTCTGATATGTCTGTTCAGCAAGTGGTTTCTGTTAAGTATTAAGATTAGATGTATATATTTTTAGACGACTAAAACTAAAAATCTTAGTCGTTTTCTTTATATACTTACCAATTTTAGTTGCTATTTTTATATTTTGGTAATATAGTACTATTAACAAACTATTTAAATTAAGATATAAACTATAGCACGTGAGAGGATATGTTCCATGTTTATTCAAAAAGTAATTTATAAATTAAGGAGAATATGATTAATAATGAGTAAAATGTCAAAGAAAAATAAGAGTATTCTTTTAGCTACTATAATAGTTGTTTTTATTATAATTATTTCCGTGGATGTGTTTGTAGAACCTAATCCACTCCGCGTAGCAACCGGTTTTATACAAGTTTGCATTTTAGACAAAGAATGTTATGAGATTCAAGAATATCCTAGAATTATGATTGCTAATAAAGATTTAGATTTGGTTGATTATATGAAAGATTTAGGGTGGACATATGTAGAAACGAGTGACGCCAATAAGTCAGTGATGGAGAATATATTCGAGTTCAGATATAAAGAGATGGTGTATGCATATGTGAGAGTTACAGAGCATAAAAATTATTATATTTGGGAGTGGAACGAATAAGATTATTAAATTAAAAAACTTTTGCGTTTCCTCCCTTATGTGAATAGTTTCTGATATTTATTGGAATATAGATAATATGGCAAACGGTTAAGGAAATAAAATAGTTAAAATGTTTTTAAGCGATTAGAATTAAAGTCTAATCGCTTTTTATATAATATGGTTCTTTAGGCTCGGCATATATTTTTAATTCTATAATATGTTTGTTAATAAATCCATCCTTCTTCAGATGAAGATGATGAATTGTTATTAGGATATTAAATTTATTCGCAATTGAATTCTTGTCACGGACACGATATAATATCTGTATACAAACCACGGAGGTAGACATATGAAGTCTTATAAAAGCAAGGAAGAATTAAAAAATGAGATAAAGAAAGCTTTTGAAAAGTATATTTCCGAGTTTGACAATATACCGGAAGAACTAAAAGATAAAAGAGCAGAAGAAGTTGATAGGACGCCCGCAGAAAATCTTGCCTATCAAGTAGGTTGGACAACTTTACTTTTAAAATGGGAGGAGGATGAGAAAAGAGGTATAGATGTTAAAACGCCGTCGGATAATTTTAAATGGAATCAACTTGGAGAATTATATGAGTGGTTTACAGATACTTATGCTCATAAATCTTTAAATGAGCTAAAAGAAGAACTGACAAAAAATGTAGAAGACATTTGTTTTATGATTGATGAATTAACAGATGAAGAGTTATTTAAACCACATATGAGAAAATGGGCGGATGCGGCAACCAAAACCGCAACTTGGGAAGTGTATAAGTTTATTCATGTAAATACAGTAGCACCGTTTGGAACATTTAGGACTAAGATTAGAAAATGGAAGAAGTTAGTTTTGTAGGTTTATATGAATCTAATACTATTAGAATTAAAAAAGATTATTAGGCTATGGCAGAAATAATATATGGAGAGTATCCAAACCTTGAAGATATGATAAAAATTCTTCAAAAGCCGGAAAATGAAATTTTTAATTAAATAGAATTATCATAAAATAATACAATATGATTGAGAAATATTTTGAGCGGGAGAGAAATCTTCCGCTCATTTTGCCTATATAAAACCAAAATTTTTACATAAAGCGCTTATGGAAAAAAATGAAATAAATATAAATTTTTCAATAAATCATTTCCACAAACATTTGTTTTATAAACGTCAAATCATGTGAATCAAGCGGTTTTTAAAGTTTTGATTTTATAAAAATACAGAATTTATTTTTTGAAAATTATCTTGTTTTATGGTATTCTATATTAAAGATTATTTTTAAAGAGGATTTTATGCATTTAGCAATTATTATGGATGGAAACGGCAGGTGGGCGAAGGCGCGCATGATGCCGAGGACATACGGCCACAAGGTCGGTATGGAGAAGGTTATAGAGACGATTGAGTGGGCGGACGAGCGGGGCATTGATGTTCTTACGCTCTACGCTTTTTCGACGGAAAATTGGAAGAGACCCGAGAGCGAGGTCAGTTTTTTGATGAATCTTTTGGTCACTTATGTGGACAAGGAGCTCAAACGCTTACACGAAAAGAATGCGATTGTGCGAGTTTTGGGGGATATGTCGGAGCTTCCGGAGATTGTTCAAAAGAAGCTCGGGGAGTCTATTGAGCTCACAAAGAACAACACGGGACTCATCGTGAATTTTGCGATAAATTATTCGGGACGTGCGGAGATTGTGCATGCTGTGAACGGAATTATCGAAGATGCAAAGGCGGGGAAAATCGACAAGGTTGACTACGACAAGCTTTCGGATTATTTTTACACGCGTGGCGAAGAAGACCCCGATTTGATTTTGAGAACGAGCGGAGAGATGCGATTGTCGAACTTTTTGCTTCTACAGGCGGCTTATTCGGAGCTCATGTTCATCGACGAGAGCTGGCCCGAAATAAATCGCGAGATTTTGGACAGATGTTTGGACGATTTTAAAAAGCGAAATCGCAGATTTGGAGGTTTGTAGAATGTCAACTTTTAAAACGCGTTTAATTACGGGGATTTTTATTGTCGCCGTGTACGCAATTATGTATTTTTTGGGAGCGACCGCAGTCACTGCATTCACAACGCTCATGATGCTTTTTGCGATTGTCGAGCTTCGAAACGCATTCAAAAATATCGACGTCAAGATAAATTATGTGCCGATTATGATTGCGGTTTTTTTGAAAGCCGCACTTTCGTATGTGGTTAAAACTTTTGAGTCGACAAGTTTCCTCATTCCGTTTGAGCAACTTATTTTCGCGATTTTGGTTTTAACACTTTTTATAACATATATTTTCGATTTGACGGAAAAGAGACTTTTAAACTTCGGTATGTCGCTTATGACGGCGCTATACATTGTCTATATCGGGACTTTTTTCTCGAATTACACGAGCGAGAATCACCACTATTTTCTCGTAATTTTCGCAATAACAACCGGTGCGGACGTGTTTGCATATTTGGGAGGCTCGCTCTTTGGAAAGAAGAAGCTCTGTCCGAAAGTTTCGCCGAAAAAAACTGTGGAAGGCGCAGTTTGTGGACTTTTGGGAGCGATTGGGCTCGGACTTGTTCCGATTCATTTTATATTTCCGAGTGTAAAAATCGACTTTAAATTGATTGTAGCGCTTGTTGTGCTCGGAATTTTAGCGGAGATTGGTGATCTGTTTGCATCGGGTATCAAGCGTGCGACAGGAATCAAGGACTACGGCGATCTTTTGCCGGGCCACGGAGGAATTTTGGATAGATTTGACAGTCTGCTCTTTGTTTCGTTCGGGCTTTATATTATATTTATTGAAGTGGGGATTTTATGAAGATAGTATTATCATTATTTATATTACTTTTTATCGTGACTGTTCACGAGTGGGGGCATTTCATTGCCGGAAGGATTTCGGGCGTTCGCGTTTATGAATTTGCAATCGGTTTCGGACCGAAACTTTTTTCGTGGTTTAAAAACGGCACGAAGTTTACTATAAGACTCTTACCGCTTGGCGGATTCTGCAGTTTTGACAAAGACGAAACCAAAAACAGTGAAAAGGAAAAACAACTTTTCGAAGAGTTTGATGATTCGAAATACACTGCACTTCCTGATGCATCGTTCGGAAAGAAAATGTTTATCATTTTAAACGGAATCATCATGAATTTTGTGCTCGCTTATGTTTTATTCTTTTTTATATTTACATTCATCGGCACGCAAAGCATGACTGTTGACAAAATCATGCCGAATTCTGTCGCAGAAAAGGTTCAGATGATGCCGGGCGATGAGATTTTAAAAGTGAATGACAGAGATGTGAAAAATATTAATGAATTCACGAAGGACAAGGATTTTCTTTCGGAAGATGGATTTAAGATGACAATAAAGAGAAACGGCGAAATCGAAACGATAGACGTTCCGAGTTTAAAGGAAGACGGCTCGTTCGGTGTTTCATTTAAACTGATTAAATCGCCGACAAAGGCTTTCAAAGAAGCGGCAACAACTATCGGGGACATGCTTGGGAAAATCTTTGGAATTTTAAAGAAGATTTTTGTAAAAGTTGACGACCAAATGATGGGAATCGTCGGATTTGCAGGATTTATGACGAAACAAGAGAGCATAAATCTCCTGATGATTTTGCTTTTGATTGCGGGTATCAGCGTTTCAGTCGGAGCATTTAATCTCTTGCCAATCATTCCTTTGGACGGCGGACAAGCGGTTATTTATATAATAGAAAAAATTATCGGAAAACCGATTTCAGAAAAGGCAAGAACAGCTATTTCTTATGTTGGAATGGCATTTATGCTATATTTATTTGTTCGAGTGACATACAACGACATTTTAAGATTGAGGTGATTTTATGTCGGAGACCTTGAAGATATTTGTTGGAGGAGTTCCCGTCGGAGGGGGAGCTCCTGTTAGCGTGCAAACAATGACGAATACGGACACAAAAGATGTGGAAGCGACAGTAAATCAAATTCTTTTGTGCGAAAAATATGGGCTCGACATTGTTAGGTCAGCAATAAATGACGAGGCGGATGCAAAGGCTTTAAAAGAGATAAAAAAACATATTCATGTGCCGGTTGTTGCGGATATTCAATACGACTATAGCCTTGCGATGTGGGCACTTGAAAACGGTGCGGACTGCATAAGAATAAATCCGGGCAATATGAAGAGTAGAGAGGATTTAAAAAAGCTTGTGAGCGCTCTAAAATCTGTGAATGTTCCGATAAGAATCGGAGTGAACTCGGGTTCTATTGCGATGGATGTGATTGACCGTTTCGGCGGAGTGAACGCAAAGTCGCTCGTTTCTTCGGCGATCACGGAGACGGAGACTTTGGAAGATTTGGACTTTAGAAATTTTAAGGTTGCAATAAAAAGCTCCGACATAAAGACATGTGTCGAAAGTTATAGAGAGTACTCTAGGCTCAAGAATTATCCGCTCCACCTCGGTGTGACCGAAGCAGGACCATACGAAGAAGGATCCATTAAGAGTGCAATCGGCATCGGAACGCTCCTTCTTGATGGAATCGGCGACACTATAAGGGTCAGCTTGACCGATGAACCGTACAAAGAGGTCATTGCGGGAAATTATATTTTAAAGAGTCTTGGGCTCAATAAACAAGGAATAAACCTTATCAGTTGTCCGACATGTGCAAGGACGAACGGCGACATGATCACAATGGTCAAGGATTTTAAGGCGAGAGAGCCGAAAATAAAGGGCAAGATGAGCGTTGCGATTATGGGTTGCCACGTGAACGGTCCGGGTGAAGCGAGAGAAGCGGACATCGGACTTGCGCTAAATAAAAAGGGCGGCATCATTTTTAAAAAGGGGAAAATTTTGGAGGAAGTCACGAGAACTGACGCTATAACAACGCTTATAGAGAGAATTACGGAGATTGACAATGAACATAATTGATTCTGTTTTAACCTGTGATGAGGACAGAAAATTTTATAGTGAAAGAGGTTTTCGAATCGACAAGGCGGTTCTGTACGAAAAAACAAAGGAACTTGACATTTTCTCGACTTCGGATATGGAGCTTTCAAATGAGGATATTTCGTTTTTAAAAAATAAATTCAGCGATTATTTCCCGGCATATACGATTTCGATTGACAATTTTTCGAGAAATTTGAATGAACTTGAGGACGAGGACTACGACCTTGCGATGATTGAGGAGACTATAAACAACACTTCGGAGGGTGAATACGAGGACTTCAAAGCCAAAATCGAAAATGAGGATGCGAGTTACGTCGATAACCATCAGACGATTATGGAGAATCTTAAAAAAGAGTCGAAGGATAAAAAGTCAAATGACAAGCCGCAAAAAAAGACTTATTATAAGCCGAAGACAAACAAATTCGGCGAAGTTATAAAGATTAAAGAGCTCGCTGAAGAAGACACTTTCCCGACTATTGAGGGGGAAGTTTTTTCGATTTCAAAGACGGACACGAGGACTGAAGGACTAAAGATTGTCAAGTTTTTTGTGTACGACGGCACGGAGAGCCTCTGTGTAAAATGTTTTTTGCGCGATGAGCAAAACGACGAGTTCGACAATTCCGTTAAAAACGGCACGAGACTGCGTTTAAACGGCGAATATAAATATGACAAATTCGACCACCAAATGGCTATTATTATGCGCAACTATGAGGTGCTTCCTAAACCCTTGAAAATCGACGAGAGCGTGAACAAACGTGTAGAGATTCATGCGCACACGAAGATGAGTCTTCTCGAGGGTTCGATTGAGCCGGAGGATTTGGTCGGCATCTATAAACAAATGGGACACCGCGGGATTTTTATTACCGACAATGCGTGCGTTCAAGCATATCCAAACGTCATGGACATGGGCGACGAGACTTTTAAAATCGGCTATGGCATGGAAGCGAACTTTTTTGATGACACCGAAAAATATGTTCAGGATTATAGTGAAAATAGCGGCGACTATGTGGTTTTCGATATCGAAACCACGGGGCTCAATCCTTACGAATGTGAGCTCATTGAAATCGTCGCTGTTAAGGTCAGAGACGGCGAGATTATCGAGAGATACAATCAACTCATAAAACCGAAGTCGCCGATTCCGACTGTCATTTCAAATCTCACGAGTATCGACGACGAGCTCGTAAAAAATGAGCCGTATTTTGAGGACATCAAGGATGATTTTCTCGCATTTATCGAAGGGTGTGTGCTAGTTGCGCACAATGCAAACTTCGACGTCGGGTTTATTAAGCAGAAGTTTTTGAAGTTCGGCATCGAGATAAAAAATCCGTTTGCGGACACGATGAAGATGGCACGCGATTTGGTTGAAGGGGTCAGAAATTATAAGCTCGACACTTTGACGGACAAGCTAAACATCAGACTTGTCAGCCACCACAGAGCGGTTGACGACGCCGAAGCAACTGCGCACCTTTTCATAAATATGATGACAATGCTAAAGACTTCGGGGAAAATCGAAAATTATTCCGACCTTTACAAAGTTTCGTACGAAGACAGGCGCACGAGCTATCGTATGCTTCTTTACGCGAAGAACAAAGTCGGTCTTAAAAATTTATATCTCATAATCACAAAGAGCTGCACCGAGAACTTCAACAAAGTTCCGCGCGTCAGTTTGTCGGATTTGATGGAGCACAGAGAGGGGCTTATCATCGGCGCTGAAGCGGTTAAAGGCGAAATTTTCTCGTATTACTCCGACGGTTTTCTCTATTCGGACATAAAGAGCCGCCTTGAGAAATACGATTTTTGCGAAGTGCAACCGACCGAACACTACGCCGGTCTTTTGGGTGCGAAGTATCCCCAAATTTCAAATATTTCGAATGTTCTAGGAGGATATTTCGAATTTTTATCGAACGCAAATATGAAGATGATTGCGGGCGGCAATGTGTATGAGAAAACGCCGGAAGATGTTATATATCGTAAGATTTTGGGAAAAAGTCGAGGAGACTTCAGGGCCGACTCTGCACCGCCGCTATATATAAAAACCACACAAGAGATTATGGACGGGCTCGATTATATCCCGTACGACAAAAAAGAGGAAATTGTGGTCACAAATTCCAATTGGTTACTCGACGAAGTGGAAACTATGAGAGCGATACCGCGTGAAAAATTTCCGCCTATTATCGAAGGCTCGGAAGATGAACTTCGAAATACATGTATCGGAAATGCAAAGAAAATTTATGGAGATCCGCTTCCGGAGATTGTCGATAAAAGACTCGAAAAAGAGCTGCATTCTATAATCGGAAACGGCTACTCCGTCATGTATATCATTGCAAAGAAGCTCGTTAACAAGTCGAACTCCGACGGTTATCTCGTCGGAAGCCGTGGTTCGGTCGGCTCGAGTTTTGCGGCAACGATGAGCGATATCACCGAGGTAAATCCGCTTCCGCCGCATTATGTTTGCAAAAAATGTAAGTACAGCAAGTTCTTTACAAACGGCGAGTACAATGTCGGAATCGATATGCCGGACGAGGTGTGTCCGGTGTGCGGTGAGCCGCTTAAAAAAGACGGATTTAATATTCCTTTTGAAACATTTTTGGGTTTTAACGGGGACAAAGAGCCGGATATCGACCTCAACTTTGCGGGCGAATATCAAAGTGTGGCACATAAATTTGTCGAAGAACTTTTCGGTGAGGGCTATGTGTTTAGAGCGGGAACGCTTGCAAAGATTCAGGACAAGGTCGGATACGGATATGTAAAAAACTATTTCGAAGAACACGGAGAAGTGGTCTCCGAAGCTGAAATAAATCGACTTATAAACGGTATAGTAGGTATTAAAAGGACCACCGGACAACATCCGGGGGGGATTATGATTGTTCCGAAAAACAAGGACATCCACGATTTCTCGCCGATACAATATCCGGCGGACGACGCGTCGACGGGAGTTTTTACGACGCACTTTGCGTATAAAGCACTCCACTCGAACATTTTAAAACTTGACATTCTTGGGCACGACGGTCCGACTATGATAAGGATGCTTGAAGATTTGACCGGAGTTAAGAGCGATTCTATAAAGCTCGACGACCCGGAAATTTTAAAGATGTTTGTGTCGACTGAACCACTTGGTTTAACGAAAGAAGAACTTGGCTCGGAAGTTTCAACATTTGGAATTCCTGAATTCGGAACGGATTTTGTTCGAAATATGCTCGTCGAAACGCAGCCGCAACTTTTTTCGGATTTAATAAGAATTTCCGGTCTCAGTCACGGGACTGACGTTTGGACAAACAATGCACAGATTCTCGTGCGTGAAGGTACTTGCAAAATTGCAGACGTTATCGCAACGAGAGAGGACATAATGACCTATCTTTTAAATGCGGGACTTCCAAACGATTTTTCTTTCTTTACGATGGAAAAGGTGAGAAAGGGAAAACCTCTCACACCGGAAGACGAGGAGAAAATGAGAGCGCACAATTTGCCGGAGTGGTATATCGACTCGTGCAACAAGATTAAATACATGTTCCCGAAGGCACACGCCGTAGCATATGTCATGCTTTCATTCAGACTTGCATGGTACAAGCTACACTATCCGAGAGAATTTTATGCGACTTTCTTAAGCACCAAAAAGGACAATTTCGAAATGGAAATCATTTCAAGCGGACTCGATGCGATAAACGAAAGAATGAATGAACTTAAATCGCTTCCAAAAAACACGAAGAAGGAAGAAGAAATTTTAAAAGTTTATGACATTGCGCGCGAGATGTATTTGAGAGGATTTAAATGTGACAATGTGGATCTTTATAAATCGGAATCGGCAAGATTTGCGGTTTCAGAGGACGGAATTTTGCCGCCACTTTCAACAATCCCGAGTCTCGGCGAATCCGTGAGTGAGAATATTGTAAAGGAAAGAGAAATAAAGAGATTTATAAGCGTTGAAGATTTACAAAAACGAACAAAACTGAATAACACATGCGTAAGATTTATGGAGGAACATAATCTTCTAGGTGGTCTTCAAGAGACTAACCAGATGAGTATGTTTTAATCGTAAAAATCTTTTCAAACTAGTTGTATTATTTGTTTGAATATGTTAAAATGTATGTAGATGAGAAAGAGAGGCCGAAATCCTCTCTTTTATATTTATAAAAATGAAAGAGGTGGGAATTATGAACCAAGAATTTTTAGAAGCTCTCGACGAAATTGAAAAAACGAGGGGGATTTCGAAGGAGCAAATTATAGATTCAATCAAAGCTGCATTGGTTTCGAGTTATAAAAAGAATTATAATACGGGAAGCCAAATCGACGTTGATGTGGAGTTTGAAAATCTCGACGACAGAGTTAAGGTTTTCAACAAAAAGACGGTTGTCGAAGAGGTTGAAGACGAAAATACCGAGATTTCCGTTTTGAACGCACAGGAGTATCTTTCAAACCCGAGTGTGGGTGACGTTGTAAGAATCGAAATCACTCCAAAAAATTTCGGAAGAATCGCTGCGCAAACCGCAAAGCAAATTGTTATTCAAAAGATTAGAGACGCCGAAAGAGAAGCGATTTACGGGGATTTTGTGAACCGTGAAAACGATATTATCACAGGCGAAATCAACAGAATAAGAAAGGGCAATGCATTTGTCGACATGGGAAGACTCGAGGGGATTTTGCCTTTGAATGAACAAATTCCGAATGAGATTTTGAACGTCGGGGACCAAAAAAAGATGCTCATTCTCGAGGTAAAGAAGACCGGAAAAGGACCGCAAGTTGTGCTTTCGAGAAGTCATCCGAACCTTGTGAAGAAGCTTTTTGAAATCGAAGTGCCGGAAATTATGGACGGCGTTGTAGAAATCGCACAGGTTTCGCGTGAAGCAGGCTCGAGAAGTAAGATTGCGATTTTCTCGAGGGACAAGGATGTGGATCCGCTCGGAGCATGCGTAGGTCTTCAAGGAAATCGTGTAAGAACTGTTGTAGACGAGTTAAACGGCGAAAAAATCGACATCATTCTTTGGTCGAGTGACATGGCTGAATATATCAAAAACAGTCTCGCTCCGTCGGACGTAACACATGTAATTATAAATGAGGACGAGCGCTCAAGCGTTGTGTTTGTGCCGGGCGACCAACTTTCACTCGCAATCGGCAAGGAAGGACAAAACGCAAGACTTGCAGCACGCCTCACAAATTGGAAAATAGATATCAAGAGCGACGACACATACGAAGATTTTTTAAGAGAACATGCGGATGAACTCGAAGGTCTAAGCGATGAGTATTATGCCAATGACGAACACGAAGACGTTAACGATGATTCCAACGACTTCGACGACGAAGACTATGATGAATATGACGAAAATGAATATGAAGAAGCATACAAATCGCACTATGACAGCGGCTACAGCGACGATTATTCGGATGAGCTTTATGATGATTACAGCAAATATGACGAAGAGCTCGAGATTGACAATGAATATTTTGACGACGATTTTCACGAATCCGATGAAGAGAAAGGCGATGAATAGATAGATATATGAAAAATAAAAACGCTGAAACTTCATCCAAAAACGAGAGAGTGAGAAGGTGCGTGATCTGTATGGAAGGTGCGCCGAAACACGAACTTTTTAGGATTGTGAAATCGAGTGACGGAAGGGTCGTTTTTGACAAGAGCGGTAAGATGAACGGCAGAGGGGCATATGTCATGAAGGACGAGAAATGCCTTTTGAGCCCGAAACTCCGCGACAAATTGCAAGCGGCACTTAAAACAAATATAAATAATGAGGACTTTGAAGTTCTTTTAGATGATATAAAAAAGGAGAGTGATTAATATGTCTAAGGTGAGAATTTATGAGTTGGCAAAGGAACTGGACATATCTAGCAAGGATATGTTAAACATGCTTGCTGCACTCAACATTGAAGTAAATTCACATATGGCGAGCATCGATTCGAAGCTTGCCGACACTGTTGTAAAGCAAGTCGAGCTTGCACGTAAGAAAGTTTACGAAAAACACAGACAAAACGAAGACAGACGTGACGGAAACGACAGAAACGACAGAAACAAGAGGCAAGGCGACAGAAACAGAGGAGACAATCGTGGCGACAACCGCGGAAAGAAGTATTCCAACAACAGAAATGACAACCGTAGCGACAATCGTGGCGGTGACAGACGTCGTGACAACAAGAAGGATTTCAGAAATAAAAACGGCTCAAACGAAGAATTTTACAAGAGAAATCTCGACGACGATGAAGGAAACAGAAATAAGCGTCGCGATCACAAGAAACGCGACAAGCAACCGGAACTCGAAATCTTCGGACCGCCGGTAGAAAAGAAGAGCGTTCCGCAAAAGAATAAAAAGAAATCAAGAGACAAGTACAAGGACAAGAAGTACGAAGACACGGATGTCGATTTCTTTGAAAAGACAAGGATTAATAATAAAAAGAAGAAGCCGAAGAAAAAGGACAAGGAAACGAAGAATGAAGCAACTGTAATCGATGAAGTTGTACAAATTCCGGAATCAATCATTGTGAGCGATTTCTCCGAAAAAATCGGAACTCCGGTAAATCTTGTCATCGGAAAGCTCATTGAACTCGGAATGATGGTTGCGCAAAATCAACCGATTGACTATGAAACTGCTGAACTCATTGCGACAGAATTTGATGTAAAAATCGAGCCGGAAATGTCGAATGAAGAGATTATAAACGACCAATTCGAGCTCGACTTCGAAGACAAAGAGGAAGATTTGAAGTCTCGTCCACCGGTTGTCACAGTTATGGGACACGTTGACCACGGTAAGACAAGTCTTTTGGACTCGATCAGAAACGCCCATGTAAGAACGGGTGAAGCGGGCGGAATTACGCAACATATCGGGGCTTATACGGTTAATATAAACGGCAAGAAAATTGTATTTTTGGACACTCCGGGCCACGCAGCATTCACATCTATGAGAGCGAGAGGGGCAAATATAACGGATATTTCAGTTATAGTTGTCGCTGCGGACGACGGAATTATGCCGCAAACAATCGAAGCTATAAACCACTCGAAAGCTGCAAATGTTCCGATTATCGTTGCAATAAATAAAATCGACAAACCGACTGCAAATGTGGACAGAATTAAACAGGAACTCCTTGAAGAAGGACTCACACCTGAAGATTGGGGCGGAAGCACAATCACAGTTCCGGTCTCCGCAATGAACGGTCAAGGCATCGACGAGCTTCTTGAAATGATTTTACTTGTATCCGAAGTTGAAGAACTTAAGGCAAATCCGGACAGAAAAGCTGTCGGAGTTGTCGTTGAAGCACAGCTTGACAAAGGCAGAGGCCCTGTTGCAACGGTTCTCGTTCAAAAGGGAACTTTGAATGCGGGAGACGAAATCGTGAGCGGCGTCGCTTCGGGAAGAGTTAGAGCTATGTTTGACGACAAGAACAAACCGATTAAAAAGGCGGGCCCTTCAACGCCGGTTGTAGTTTTGGGACTTTCGGACGTTCCTGAAGCGGGAGAACTTCTCTACGCCGTTGACGACCCGACCATGGCGAGAACAATTGCGGACAAGAGAAAAGAAATGATCAGAGAAGAAGAACTACGTGACCGCCACAAGGTAAGTCTCGATTATCTCTACGACCAAATTAAGGCAGGGGAACTTAAAGACCTTAACATCATTATCAAGGGTGACGTAAGAGGCTCCGTTGAAGCGCTTCAATCATCGCTTGAAAAGATTTCAAACGACGAAGTTGTCATAAAGACGATTCACACCGGGGTCGGTGGAATTAACGAATCCGACGTCATGCTCGCAAACGCTTCGGACGCCGTTATTATCGGATTTAACGTAAGACCGAATCTTGCAGCAATTGACCTTGCAAAGGAACTCGAAGTTGATATAAGAACCTATAAAGTTATTTATGAAGTTATAGAAGACGTTGAAAACGCCGTAAAGGGTATGCTTAAGCCGGAAATCAAGGAAGAACTCCTTGGAAGAGCGGAAATTCGTGAGACATTTAAACTTCCGAACAACACTATTGTTGCAGGGGTTTATGTACAATCCGGAAAGATTCTTAGAAATGCACAAGTGCGTGTATTGAGAGACGACGTTGTTATATTCGACGGAAATATTGCATCTTTAAAACGTTTCAAAGACGACGTTCGCGAAGTTCAAGCGGGCTATGAAGCCGGAATGAGCATCGAAAGATTCAACGACGTCAAAGTGGGCGACGTTTTCGAAGCATATCAAATGGTTGAGGTGCAAAATGGATAAAAGAAGACAGGAAAGAATAAATGCTGAAATTAAAAAGGTTATCGCCGAAGCTTTGAGGGATATGAAAGACCCGAATGTCTCGTCTCTCACAAGCGTTACAGACGTTTCAGTCACAAGCGATTTATCTTTTTGCGACGTGAAATTCAGCGTTCTTGGAAATACAAAAGAAAAGAACAAAATTATTGAAACCTTAAAAAATGCGGAAGGTTATTTCAAGACCAAAATTGCAAAGTCGATTTCAATAAGACAAGTTCCGGAGCTTCGAATAGCACTCGACGACTCGATTGAGTATGCGGACCACATCAACAGCATTTTAAAAACGCTTAACATCAAGCACAACGACGACAATCCGCTCGATGAAATCGAAGATTATTCGGATGGAGAAAAGTATCAGAATGACGATGAGTTTGGACGAGATTAAGAGATTTGAAAGTTATGCCGAAAAGTTTTCGGAAGCTATTAAAAATGCGAACAAGATTTGCATTTCGAGCCATGTATCCGTTGACGGCGACAATCTTGGAAGCATAACGGCGCTCTACAATTTTTTAAAGGATATGGGAAAAGATGTCACGCTTTTAAAAAGTGACATCATTCCGAATCAATATAATTTTTTACCCGGCCTTTCGGAGATTGTTTCTCCGGAAGATTTTTCGGGCGAATGCGACCTTTATTTTTCAATGGACTGCGCCGATTTGGACAGGCTTGGCGACAACAGAGACACGTTTTTAAATGCGAAAACGCGCGTCGTCATAGACCACCATATGACAAATGAGGGTTATGGAAATATAAATTTTATCGAGCCGGAAATAAGCTCGACCTGTGAACTTCTTTCTGAGATTCTCTTTAGAACCGGCGAAACGCTTTCGAGCGATGTTGCGACATGCCTTTTTACGGGGCTTTCGACGGACACGGGCCGCTTTCTTTATACAAATGTGAAAGCTGAA
This sequence comes from uncultured Eubacteriales bacterium, assembly GCA_900540185.1. Lineage (GTDB taxonomy): Bacteria > Bacillota > Clostridia > Tissierellales > Peptoniphilaceae > Ezakiella. Next base: position 116,849 of record UQFH01000005.1, on the reverse strand, counting down.
ACTTTTAATGTTGCGGAGAAACTTCTGTCGCTCGGCGCCGATATGAATTTGATAAATTTAAACATTTATCAATCGAAGCCGATAAGAAAGCTCAGAATCCTTGAAATCGGGCTTGAGAAGATGACTGAAGCGCTTGATGGAGCGCTCACATACACGGTTATAACGAGGGACGATATGGAAAAAGCGGGTGCTTTTATCTATGACCTCGACGAGATTATAAATTTTATAAGGGATACGGAAGGCGTTTCGGTTTCGTTTATCGTTAAGGAAGTTGAAGACGACGTTTACAAAGTTTCACTTCGCTCGAAAGGCGACATCGATGTTTCAAAAGTCGCAACGGAGTTCGGCGGTGGCGGACACAAAAATGCTTCGGGACTGACATACAAGGGGAAAGTCGACGAACTTATAAATTCACTCACAGAGGCAATCAAAAATGAGCTCTAAACTTGACGGCATCCTTCTTGTGAACAAGAAAAAAGGCATGACGAGTTACGACGTAATTCGAAAGATTAAATTCGCATTTAAAGAGATGGACATAAAGAAGAAAATCGGGCACTCGGGTACTTTGGACCCGTTTGCCGAAGGACTTCTTATCGTTCTCCTCGGGAAATACACGAGGATGAGCGATTATCTGATGGATCTCGAAAAAACTTACAGCGGTACATTTATTCAAGGAGTCGGCACGGACACACTCGATCTCGACGGAGAGATTATAGAACGCACAAAGACACTTTCTCCCGAAATTATTCTTTCAAATATCTCGAATTTTATCGGGGAGCAAATGCAAGTGCCGCCTTTTTACAGTGCGCTTAAACACAATGGAAAGAAGCTGTACGAATACGCGAGAAAGGGCGAGAACATCACGAAACCACCGAGAAAAATTTTTGTCTATGACCTTTCTATAAAGAAGGAGTCGAGCGAAAGTTTTTCGTTTGTAACGCGCGTTTCAAAGGGAACCTATGTACGAAAACTCATTTACGACTACACGATGAGTTTGGGTGTCGCATCCTATCTCACGAGTTTAAAAAGAGAAAAGATGGGAGAGTTTTCGCTTGAGGATGCTCGAGTAATCGAGGAGATAACCCCCGAAAATATCGAGAAAAATCTCATGACGATTGACGACATTAATCTTCCGTACAAACGTATAAAGCTTTCCGAAAAGGAGCGTGAAAAGCTTTCGAACGGAATCAGAATTGATACGGAGCGCGAGGAGATCGACGTGGCTCTTCTCGAATCGGAGGGAACTGTCTTCGCATTTGGCGGAGTCAAGGACGGACAGATATACACAAGATTTTTTATTTGAGGTTAGAATATGAATGTAGCAACAATAGGTTATTTTGACGGTGTCCACATCGGACATCAAAGACTCATAAAAAAAGTAGTTGAAATGGCGGAAAAAGAACATTTAACTCCCGCCGTTTACACTTTCAATTCATTTGGAAATAACGGAAAAACGAGTGAAAATATAATGACAAGAGGGGAGAAAGTTCGAGCTTTGAAAGAGCTCGGCGTGAAAAATATCAATACTCTTGTTTTTAACAGTGTAAAAAATCAGTCGAAGGAAGAATTTCTCGAAAGACTAAAGGACGAATGTCACATTCTGGTCGTAGGTGAGGACTTCAGATTCGGAAAAAATCGTGAAGGCGACGTGAAATATCTTTTGATGAACCAGGACGAAAATTTTAAGGTCATCGTTATGGAAGATGTTATGATTGACGGCGAAAAAATTTCGAGCACTCTCATAAGAAATCTTATAAAAAACGGCGAACTTAAAAAAGCCAATTCACTTCTTTACGAAAACTTTCGATTGGAAGGGGAAGTTGTTCACGGATTCGGTCGCGGAAAGACTTTTGGATATAAAACTGCAAATCTTGAACTTCCGAACAACCTCATAAGACCGAAATATGGAGTATATCTCTCGAAAGTGGAAATCGACGACTTCTCGGGCTTCGGCATGACGATGATCGGTGTTGCCGAAACATTCGGAACGAGATTTTCATGCGAGACAAATATTTTCGATTTCGACAAGGAAATTTACGGAAGAAAGATGAAACTCGAACTTGTGGATTTCCTTCGTGAAAACGAGGCTATGGACTCGATTGAAAGCCTTAAGAAACAACTTGCAAAAGATAAAAATAAATGTTTGAAAATTATTGAAGAAGACTTTACATTCTAAAATAAATGTGATATAATAAACGATGTACCCGAAGCAAGGGATTTGGAAAAACCTCACCGATTGCTTTGTTTTGGGCGAATTAATATTTGGAGGTAAGAAAATGATTAAAAAAGAAAAGAAATCTGAAATCATCGAAAAGTATCAAAAACACGCAAATGACACAGGCTCAACAGCTGTGCAAATTGCAATTTTGTCAGAAAGAATCAACGAAATCAACGAACACTTGAAAAAGAACCCTAAGGACCACCACGGTCGTAGAGGACTTCTCATGATGGTTGGTAAGAGAAAAGGTTTGATGAAATATCTCGAAAGAACAAACCTCGATGAATACAGAGAACTAATCGCTGATCTAGGAATCAGAGGATAGTAAGAGAGAAACGGCGTTCCGATTGGGACGCTTTTTTGTTGCGTTTTTTTAGAAATCGCAAGCTAGACATAAATCAATTCAAAAGCATTTGCAATCCGCCGACTGCGAAAAGAAGTACGAAAACATATAGTAAAACCAGATCCTATAAAAACAGAATTAATTACATATAAAGCAAAAAAACACACCCCGAAGGGTGCGCATATTTTTATATTATTGTTTTGCGATGGCTTTTACAACTGCATCGAGGCTCATGCCTTTTGTCAGTTTGAATTCACCGCTCTTCAGTTTTCTGTCGAGTCCGAGTTCAACGGCTTTTTTTACAAAAGCTTCACTCGATTCAACGATTCCGTTGTCGGCAAGGATTTGTCCGGTTGCTCCCGGAAGGGTGCCTGCCGGAATGTTTATTGTGACTTCGCCGCCCGCATTTTCAGCAGGTTTTGTATCAGTTTCAACAGTTGTCTCGTTTTCCGTCGTTTCTGTGTCACCGTTTTCTGTTTCAGTCGGTTGTTCCGTTTCTGTCGTACCGTTTTCATCGGTGTTTTCAGTGTCGGTATTTTCGTCTGTTGTAACTTCGGTTTCGTTTGGATTTTCTGTATTGTCTGATTGTTCTTTATCTATTTTGTCGACTTCCGAGATATCTTTTGTTACAGTATCGTTTTCAGTCGGTTTAACATCTTCCTCAGTATTATTTTCGACGATTTGATTGTCGTCTGTGGCGCTCTTGTTGAAGAGCATTTCAAATTTCCAAGCCAATATGATTACAACGCCGATTATAATGACAAGCATTACAAGATAATCAATGGCATTGTAAAAAAGGTCTTTAGTTTTGTCTTTTTTAGTCATTTCTTCACCTCATTGATTAAATTCCATAAATCTAATATAATATTATTATAACACGAATCACAAAAGAATGGAAGAGATATATGATAAATATTAAAATAAAAGAAAATGATGCGAATCAAAGAGTGGATAGATTTTTGCAAAAGCTTATGCCGAATGCTGGCAAAAATTTCCTCATGCGAATGCTCAGAGAGAAAAAGATAAAAGTTAATAAAAAGAAATGCGAGCCTTCATATCTTCTATCGGAGGGTGACGATGTTACGATTTATTTCAGCGACGAGACTTTCAAGAAATTTTCGAAGGGAAGACGCGAGGTTTTTAATAAAACGAAAATAGAGATTGTTTATGAAGACGAGAATGTTTTGATTGTGGACAAGCCTGCGGGACTTCTTTGCCACGTTTCAAACAATTTAAAGGAGCCGAATGTGGTCGACGGTGTTATAAATTATCTGCGTGAAAACGGCGAATATAATCCGCGCGACGAGCATTCATTTGTGCCCGCAATTTCAAATAGACTCGACAGAAATACTGCGGGGCTTGTTATTGCTGCAAAGAATGCAAACGCTTTGAGGACTGTGAATGAGCTTATAAAAAATTGCAAAATTAAAAAACTCTATCACTCAATTGTGCGCGGAAAGATGGATTTTAACGGCACTATGAAAAATTCGTTCGAGAAAAATGAAAATAAAAATATGGTGAAGGCGTCAAAGGACGGCGACAAGAGTATGGAGTCGGTCATCACGACAATTGAAAGCGCCGAAGATTTTTCACTTGTAAAGATTGAGCTTATAACCGGACGCACCCACCAAATAAGGTTGCAACTGAAGCTTTTAAAGCACCCGATTATCGGCGACAACAAATACGGCGACATCGCTTTTAACAATTCATTAAATATAAAGGACAAAAATCACCAAAGACTTGTTGCTGGAGAGCTTGTCTTCCCCGAACTATCCGGCGATTTGGAGTCGCTTTCAAACAAGAGTTTCAAGTCGAAGTATTTGGATGAACTTTTTAACGATTATAGGAGTTTAACGAATGAATAGGATTTGCAAATTGTTTATTATGAGCGTATTTTTGATGTGCGCTTTCGGATGCAAAAAGAACAGCGGAGCGGATATGAAGAAGATTGTGCTCGATTCTGAGAGAAATGCGACTGCAAAAGAGATTGAGGTTGCAAAAAAAGATGTGACAAAAGACGAAGTTCAAGAAAGAAATATCGACGAAAAGCTTGACAATTATATAAAAACCGTGGACAAGAGAGCGAAAGTGGAAGAGCTTATTTGTTCGGGGATTTACGGCACGAAATACGACAAAAAGATGGAGGACTTTTTAAAGGCGAAAAAGCCGGGTTCAATAATTCTTTTTAAGCGAAATATTTCGAGCGACAAACAGCTCAAAGCACTTGTTTTAGACATAAGAGCGCTCTATAAAAATATAAATGTGCACGAGCCGTTTATTTTTGTCGACCAGGAGGGCGGGCGCGTGGACCGTTTGAAGTCTGTTTTCGGCAAAACAAATTCACCGAGTTGGTATTTTAAAAACAAGCCGGCGACGGAGTATGGAAAGAAAATCACGAATGCACTCAATCATTTTAATTTAAACGGCGGTTTTTCACCGGTTCTAGATGCGCAAAAGCCGGGGAACGGAATTATCGGCGACAGAGCTTTTTCGGATGACTACGAAGCGGTCGCAAAGTATGCGAGAGAAGTGATCAAGTATATGAACAAAAATGATATCGTGAGCGTTGGGAAACATTTTCCGGGACACGGCGCAACACATGTCGATTCACACGAGACTTTGCCTGTGATAAATAAATCGTACCATGAGATGAAAAAGTCGGATTTAATTCCGTTTGTAAAGAATTTCGACATTCTTCGAGGAGTTATGGTTGCACACATTTTGGTGCCGAAAGTCGACGATATGCCGTCGAGTCTTTCGAAAGTTTGGATGGACAAGATTCGAAATGAATTTCATTTTGACGGGCTCATTTTTTCGGACGACCTCACAATGGGGGCGCTCGATTCGTATGGTGATTTGAAGTTGAGGGCCAGAAAATTTGTCGAAGCGGGCGGAGACATTCCACTCGTTTGCCACAAGAATGAAGAGATGGAAGGCGTTATTTCTGAGCTTTTAAAGGTCGACGACAAACGAATCGACGAAGCGTATAAGCGAATTTTAAAAGAGAAATTGGAGATTGGACTTATTTCTGAAATAAAATAATTCTATATGACTTCATTTCGATAAAATGTTGATTTATCTACAAGTTTTGGGGTATACTAGTATTAAGAAAGGTTATTGAGGTGTTATTATGCTGAAAATTTTGGTGGTAGAAGACGAAACGGCGATAAGAAGATTTATAAAGATAAATCTTGAAAGACAAGGGTTTGAAGTTTTGGACGTGGAAAGCGGAGAAGAAGGTCTCGACGCATTTGCCGATTTTAATCCGGACATTGCGCTTTTGGACGTCATGCTTCCGGGCATTTCGGGGCTCGAGGTTGCAAAGAGAATAAGAGAGCTCGACAACAATGTCGGAATCATTATGCTCACTGCAAAGAGCCAAGACGTGGACAAGATTTTGGGACTGGAGAGCGGCGCCGACGACTATATGACAAAGCCGTTCAATCCGACGGAGCTCATTTTGAGAATAAAGAGTCTTGCAAGAAGGGTTGAAACAAAGGATGTGCCGGACACGCTCGAAGACGATGTGTTTAAGCTCGACCAAAACACGAGACAATTTTTCAAAAACGGCATTTATGTCGAACTCACACCGACCGAATTCGCAATTATGGATCTCTTTATGAGAAATCCGCACAAGGCGTTTTCAAGAGACGAACTTCTCGATTTGATTTGGGGCAGAGATTTTGTCGGCGATTCGAAAATTATCGACGTCAATATCAGACGTATTCGCTCGAAGATTGAAGACGACGCCTCCGAACCGCAATATATCAACACTGTATGGGGGCTTGGCTACAGATACAGATAATTACAGGTACAAGAATGAAAAAAAGCTTTAGATTTTATCTCACTTTAAATTTAACAATTATTATAATTGCTACAATTTTAATTTTGGAAATTGCTGTTATTTTTAGTGTAAAAAATTATTTTTACAAGGATGCAACTTCAAAATTGAAATCACAAGCTGAGCTGAATCTGGGCTATTTATACAGATATATAGATTTTTCAAAAGGCATCAGAAACGTTGTTTTGGACGATGCCTTCACTTTTTTTCAATACAATACGGGGCATTTGGAGCTGTTGGACGAAGAGGGAAATCTTCTTTTAAGCACCATCGGCCTCACAAATACTTACTTAAACAAAACGAATATTTTGACCGGAATAAAGGAAAACGGTTACTACACGTCGATTGATAAATTTTCATTCAGCGATTCGAAAATCGTGAGCGTGGCTCTTCCGATAACTTATCAGAACAAAATGATTGGAATCGCTGTTTTTCAATCAAGTCTGAAGGAAGCGGACGAGTCTATTTTTAATGTCGTTAAACTTATTATCACAATCGGTGTAGTCGTCGCTGTTATTGCGGTCATTATTTCATTTATAGCAAGCGATATGATAGTCAAGCCGATTTACAGGCTTAAAAAATACTCGGACGAGCTTGCAAAGGGAAATTACAACTATAAATACGAGCCGCAAGGTCCGCTTGAAACCGTTAAACTCGGGGAAAGTATGAATTATATGCGAGATGAGGTCTTAAAGCGCGACGCGGTTAAAAACGAATTTATCGCAAATGTGAGCCACGAGCTCAAAACGCCTTTAACTTCAATAAAAGGTTGGGCATATACTTTGAAGGAGGACCCGTCCGACGAGGAACTCTTGAGAGACGGGCTTGAAATTATCGAGCAGGAAAGCGACAGACTCGCTCAAATGGTTAACGACCTCTTGGACTTCAGCAGACTTTTAAATAAAAAGGTCAAACTTGAAAAGAGACCGATTGATATGGTGGACTTTTTGGGAGCTCTCGAGAAGCAGTTTATGCCGCGTGCCATTGCAGAAAACAAAAACTTTTATATAAAGTCGAATGTCAAGAGTTTGAAATATTCAAACGACCCCGACAAGTTAAGACAGGTTTTTATAAATCTTCTCGACAATGCTTTTAAATTCACCTCCGAAAACGGCACGATAAAAATCGATTTGAAGGATATGGGCGAAGAGTTCGTCGTGTCCGTTGTTGATGACGGCGACGGCATTCCTGAAAAAGACCGAGAACATGTTTTTGAAAAATTCTACAGAGGAACCTCGAAAAAAAGTCACACAGGAATCGGGCTTTCAATTGTATATCAAATTGTCAAGCTCTCCGGCGGCGACATAAAACTTGTGAGTGAAGTGGGCGAGGGGACGAGCTTTATCATAACTCTTCCGAAAGAATTCGAGGAGGAGAACGTCGATGAAAAATAGATTATTGTTTTTCGTTATATTAATTTCTCTTTTTTCGGTAGGTTGCAAGATAAAACCGGATGAACAGAGCGACATAACAAACAATGTTTTTCCAATAAGAGGAAAATATACGGTCATAAATAAGTTCAATCAAAACGGCGAGAAAATCAGATTTCAAAATAAAAATATGATTTTCTTTAAAGACCGCGCCTTCATTTCCGGAAAAGACTATACGAATGTTCGCTATATGACGAAGATGGTGAATCTTAAGGACTATCTCGTAAACAATTACAATTTAAACAATATGCGCGAATACGACAGACAAGACGACATTGTGGTTTTAAGTGTTTATTCGGGCGAAGACTTCGTCTGTGACATTGCGATTATGGAGGACACAAAGATTCTTGTGAATGAGAACTATAGCCTTTATGAGGCGCAATACGATGGAAAAATTGACGAGAATGATTACAATTTCATTGTGAGCAAGCGAAAAATCGAAAGAAATGCGGAGCCAAGTGAAACTTTTAAACCGACAGCGCTCTTTTTGGGGCTTCGCGATGATGACGGTGAAGAGCCGTCCTATTACACGTTTTTTGTGTACAGAGACAGCGCCGGTGTGCAAGTCTACAAGACGGAGGGGATTTATCTTCCGAAAAATACCGGATATTTAAATATTGACATAAAAAAAGAGCCTGTGGGCGGAGTGCTTACGAACCCGATAACGGCTACTTTTAAAAAGCATTTTGAAGACTTCGACACAAATGTTTCTGCCAATCTTGAAAGTGACAAAACGAAATTTTATGGAAAGAAAAAAATCAAGATAAATTATGTAAATCCGCAATTTCTCTCATACACATACGAGACTTTAAACTACGGCAGGGAGGATTTCAAGGACAGTATTTCAATACTTCCGATTGAGTCCTCGAGCGTTAAAAGCCCGATAACTTTGGATCAAGTTTATCAGAAAGATTCGCTCGAAGTTATTAAGGACGACATAAACAATGTACTCTACAGCGAGCTATATTTCGACAAACGCAATATGGGAATTATAAGGAGAAACGGATATTGGGTTATGATTGTGCGGATGTTTGACAAGACAGACGGTGATATAAAAAACGTTGATATTTCATTAAGAGACGTAAATGCCGGCATTCTCCTTAACGAAGACAAGCAGTCGATTTCCATCAAGGATATAAACAATCTGTTTTCGAACGTGCGCGATTTTACGACTAGTTCAATCAGAAATCTTGCGGTTGTAAAGACCACAAATTCATTTAAAATTGTAAATTTTAAAAATGTACATCTCGATGTTTCGGACATTTTAACCATAGAAACAAAGGATGCGTCTATGTTTATGAATATGTGGTCATACGGCTCCGAGGCTGAATCACATTTCTCAAATATTGAAAAATCGAAGATGTGGCATCGCTTTTTCTAGAATGTATTGATTTTAACTAAAATATTATGTATAATTAATTTGGAGTTGATTTAGATGGAACTTTTAGATAAGGTTCTCGATGAGTTGGGACCGTATCTTAGACTTGAACAATATTCGCTGTTGTATTTTGTGTTAATCGCAATTGCGGTCATAATACTGCACATATTGTTCTCGAGATTAAGATTTGTAAAATATTTACCTGGAGTTGTACTAATTATATATGCACTCATAAGGTTGTTTTTAAATAAAAACGGGGGATTTTTAAAGAGTTCTCCCGAGGATTTGAGAGTTGCTGTCTTGACCGGCGCGTGCGGACTTGTGGGCATATTTTTTGCTCGCATTCTTGCAATTATGTACAAAAATAAAGACAGAAAAAGGCGACCGCTCACCGAAGAAGAAAAGCGTATAAGGATGGAAAAAAGAAAAAGAAGAGAAGCAAGAATGAGGCGAGAAGCTCTGAAGAATGAAATCGCCAATATGGAAAACCCGAAAAACTAGAACTTGGCTGAATCTTTTTTGAAAATTTTTTGATAGGCTGAGCGATATTTTTTATCGCTCTTTTTCAATATCAAAATCATTTATAAGCTTCAGTTTTTTCTGTTTTGTGAGTTTTTTTATCGCACACTCACGCTTCAAAGCTTCGCTCATTGTGTAGCCGGTTTCAAAGTAGACAAGCTCGACCGGGGTTCTTCCACGCGTGTATTTGGCACCGTTTTTCTCATTGTGCGCTTTGACGCGTTTTTCGATATCGTTTGTCATGCCGCAATAGAGGGTGTTGTCGGCGCATTTTAAAATATAGACTTTGAAGTTTTTGGAATCTCGATTATCTGTTTTCATCGATATAATCCTCGAGCGCATTTTTTGCACTGCTATAGTCGTAGCCTCTTGAGACAAGATGGTTTATGACCTTTTGTTTGTTTTTAAAATCCTCAAGATTTAGACCCTTTGCTTTTTTCTCAGTTTGCGCATAGAGATTTCTCTTTATAATCTCTTCATTGTCCATCAGAGCAAAGTCGACAGCTTCACCTGAAATCCCTTTTTCTTTCAGTTTGAAAATAATTTTATTGGGACCCCATTTGTTTATAAGAAGATGGTCGGATACATATGCGTTTATATAGTCCACATCGTTTAAATAGCCCACTTCTTTGGCGTAATTTATGGCTTCCTCGATTTCAGATTCACTATATTCTTTTTCCCTCAAATATTTAATTGTTTCCGCCTCTGTTCTAGTGTTTTTTAGAAATATGAGACAACTTTCAGTACATGTGTATTTCATTTTATCACCTCGTAAAGGAGTTTTTATGGATTATTTTGCAATAATAAGCACAATTTTAAAATATATTTTTGTAGTTATCGTATTTTTATTCACCACAAACATCCTCAAGGATATTTTATACTATATTAAGAGAGAAAGCAAAGAGAAAGTTGCGATTTTAAGATTTGGAGGAGAGAGCAGCGACAAAATTGCGATTATACGTGACAATATATCCGTCGGTCGCGCGGCTGAAAACGACGTCACAATTAAAGACGACTCGATTTCAAAAAGACAGTTTCACATAAAAAAGACCAACAAAGGATACAATCTCATCGATTTGAAAAGTGCAAACGGCACATATGTAAACAACGAACGCGTGAAGAGCGTGATATTAAAAAACAAGGATGTTATAAAAATCGGCGACGAAGTGATTATTTTTGAGGAGAGAATTCGAAATGTCAAGTAAGAAAAAATCCTATTTCTATATCCTTCTCTTCCAACTTCTGGGCGCCGCATTGATGTTTCTTTTTAAAGCGGAGGACGAGGTCACGACAAAGTCTCTCATTGCAATTTCATCGGTTCTCGTCGTCGGATTTGTCAATGTTTGGCTCAATAAAAGGCTCATCGGATACGATTTGTTTTATGTCTTGGTTTCAATGCTCTTCAGCATCGGCACGCTTGAGATTTTCAGACTGAATTCCGAATATGGCGTGAAACAGATGATTTGGTTTTTACTCGGCGTCGTCTTTATGTATGTGGCTTATATGATTATAAAAAATACTGACTTTCACGAGTATTTCTTTTATATTTTCGTCGGAGCGATTTATATTTTATTTTTATACACGCTCCTTTTCGGAATAAACAGATACGGCGCGCGAAACTGGGTAAGCATCTTTGGGCACCTTTTTCAACCTGTTGAACTCATAAAACTGTTATTTATTTTTCAACTTGCAACCCTTGAAAATTCGTCTCTCACCAAAGTGAAACACTATAAACTTATAAACGAAGCGATTGCTTTTTCATATTTCGGGTTTCTCTTTCTTCAAAGGGACCTTGGAAGTGCGCTTCTGCTTTTTATAATTTATATCAGCTATCTCTATGTTTTTGAGAGCGAGAGAAAATATTTTGCGGTCACGCTCATAATGTTTGTAGCTTTTGCAGTCATCGGATTTTTGGTGCTTCCGCATGTGCGTGTGAGATTTAAGGTGTGGACAAATCCTTTCAAATATTTCGACAAAAAAGGATACCAAATCGTCACGGCTCTTACAGCAATTGCAAACGGTGGGCTCTTCGGAACGGGCATAGGTCTCGGAATTCCAAACATAATTCCCGTAAATATTTCGGATATGATTTTGGCTGCAATCGGCGAAGAGATGGGCGCAATAATGCTATTAAATATTTTAATAATCTACGTTATATTTTTCTCATACAGCTTGAAACTTGCGAAATATGTGGACCACAAATACTATAAAAAGCTGGCAGTTTTGATTCCGGTTTCAATTGTTTCACAGTTTTTCGTTATTTTGATGGGCACTTTAAATATGATTCCGCTTACGGGAGTTACGGCTCCTTTTATTTCGTACGGCGGCAGTTCGATGCTTTCAGCATTTATGATGCTGGGAGTATTGCAAGCGGCTCTAAGAAAAAATGTCTAGACGAGAATTGAGGTTTTAAATGGAAAACAATCCGAATAAAAAAGTGAATAATTTGATGTATGCGGTTGTTTTTATAGCGTTTATTTCAACAATTGCAATTCTTCTTATCTCATCCGTCGGTGCGAAATATCTCGTGGACTCGAAGTATGACTCGCGCTCAAACCGTCTCGTTGCAACCGTTCAAAGGGGAAGTATTTTAGACAGAAACCACGAAGTTTTAACATACAGCGAAAAGAATGACGAAGGATATACAAGAATTTCAAAATATCCGGGACTTTTTTCACATGTCATCGGCTATATGGACAAAAAATACGGAACGACGGGACTCGAGTCGACTTACAACCCTGAGCTTATGGGACGAGGAAATGCCTCGTTTATGACAAAGACGAAAAATATAATCATGAACGAAAAGACGGGAGACAATCTTGTTTTGTCGCTCGATTTAAAACTGCAACAAAAGGCGCAGGCGCTTCTTCAAGGCTACAACGGTGCTATTGTTGTTTCAAACCCGAAGACGGGCGAGATTCTTGCAAGCTACTCAAATCCGACATACGATGAAAGAAGACTCGAGGAATTTATAAACAATGAGAATGAAAGCTCGATGTTAAATCGTGTGCAGTTCGGAAAATATTCGCCCGGCTCAGTCATGAAAATTTTGACGAGTGTAAATCTTTTGGAAAACGGTTTTAGGGAAGAATACGAGGACACAGGCTCAATTGAAATCGGAGACGCAAAAATTGCAAACTACAACAATATGAGATACGGCACGGTCGATATGAAAAAAGCATTCGCCCATTCCTTGAACACATATTTTGTTTGGGCGAATTTGAAACATTTGGACAGTTTTAAAAATCTCATAGACTCTGTAAATGATACAGTATTAAAAAATTCCATCGTTCCGATGGCTCCGATTGATTTAAACCTTTCGGAAGACGAGTTTTCGAATGCGCTCCTTGGAATCGGACAGGGGAAAGTCACACTCTCTCCGATGATTTTAAATGTTATAACAGAGAGTATATATAACGGCGGATATTTTTACACGCCGCGATATGTAAACTCATTTGAAACGGCGGATGTAAAAACAAATAAAAAGCTTTTCTCCAAAAAAGTCACGATGCCTTTTAGCGAGCAATTTGCAAATGAAGTGAAAGAGTATATGAAAGAGGTTGTTGCGACCGGAACTGCAAGCGGCTTCGGACTTCAAAATGCCGGAGGAAAAACCGGAACTGCTGAACTCGGAAACGGAAAATACAACTATTTCTTTACGGGTTTTTATGAAAATGAAGAAAATTCAAAATGTATTACGATTGTACTGGAAAATTGTTCAAATATTGGGTATAATAGAACTGTAGAGATATTTAAAAAATTGTTAACGGATTAACCAAGTGTTGTCCTTAACAAAATATATTTAGGAGGTATTAGAATGTTAGTTAAAAATCATATTTTACCAAAGAACTTGCTTACACTTCTTTCTGTTGAAGACACTGTAAAGACGGCACTTGATAAAATGGAAGAAGGGGACTTTTTAAGTTTACCGGTTGTTGAAGGCGATAAATTTGTAGGCTATATAATGAAGGCTGAAATTTATGAAAAGTTCTATCACGAAGGAGATTGCAACAGAGAAGAATTTGAAAAGCAATCGATTGAAAAATTCGTCGAAACCGGAATCAAGGCTCTAGACCCGAACGACGGAATAGACGAAGCAAGTATTGCGATTGAAAAATTGAATATTCCGTTCTTGCCGGCGATTGACGCTGACGGAAATTTCCTCGGAATATTGACGCATGCTTCGATTTTTAAAGCATTCTCGGATCTTTTCAACCTCGGAAAGGGCAGACAACTCATTGTCTACATCTTCAATATTCCGGGACAACTCTCAAGACTCTTGAATGTATTTAGAAAAGAAGGCATAAACGTCCCGTCAATGGTTGTTATGGACGCAAAAGTTATGGGTATTTTGAAAGTTCAATGCAGAGTAGAAGTTGCTTCAAACAAAGAATTTGAAGAACTTATTTCAAAAGTTGAAAAAGAAGGATTCAAAACCGGAGAATTATAAAAAATTAAACTCTTCGCATTTGTTGCGAGGAGTTTTTTTGTGCCCGATTCCTTGCGATTTATTACATATTTTGATATAATGATTATGGAGGAGATTTTTTGCGAATTTTAGGATTGGATCCGGGACTTGCGATTTTAGGTTTCGGAATAATAGACACAAACGGAAACAAGTTCAAACTTGTTGACTACGGCATTATAAACACTGAACCCGACCTCACATTTCCGGAAAGACTGAAGCTTTTATATGACGATTTGGACTTTCTCATAAAGAGATATCAGCCGGACGAGGTTTCGATTGAAGAACTTTTCTTCTACAAAAATGTCACGACTGCAATCAAAGTTGCACAAGCGCGCGGAGTTCAAGTTCTTTGCTGTTTAAACAATGAACTTCCAATCTATGAGTACACTCCTCTTCAAGTAAAACAGGGAATAACGGGCTATGGACGTGCAAACAAAAGAGATATACAGGAATGTGTTAAGTCTTTTTTGAATATGAAGGAAATTCCAAAGCCTGACGACGCAGCGGATGCATTGGCTCTTGCAATATGCCATTCATTCACAGGCAGATTTAAAGATGAATTTAGGTTGAAATAGATATGTATGAATATTTTGAAGGTAAAATTGTAGATTTTTACGACAGCTATCTTGTCGTTGATATTGCGGGCATAGGATATCGCTTGGAGGCGCCTAAAAACATTTTATCGCAAGTTAGAATCGGCGAAGAGAAGGTGATTTATGCGGAGCAGGTCGTGAGCGAGAACAGAATTTCAGTCTACGGTTTTGCAACTAAAGAAGATAGAGAGATGTTTAATATTTTAAGGACTGTACCGAAAATCGGACCGAAAACCGCAATCGGAATTTTGGGCAGTGTGACTTTGTCGAAGCTTGTCGCTTCAATTGTTTTGGAGGACAAGGCGACCTTGACAAAACTTCCGGGAATAGGGGCAAAAAGTGCCGAAAGACTTATTATCGACATGAAGGACAAGGTTAAGGATTTCGAATTTGCAATCGAAGACATCGACGCACAGCCGAAGAGTTCACTCCACAGCGAGCTTGTCGAAGCACTCACACAGTTCGGCTACAACAGATTTGAAATCGAGAAAAAAATTGCGCATATCGACTTTGAAGGTATGACGATTGACGAAGCGCTCAAATTTGCGCTTAAGAATATGAACTAAAGGAAGATTTGATGGAAAACGAGAGAATAATCTCGAGCAATCTCAGAGACGGCGAGGATTTATTTGATAACTCTTTGCGTCCGAGATGGCTCAGTGAATATATCGGACAATATAAGGCAAAGGACAAGTTAAAGATTTTTATCGACTCCGCCAAAATAAGAAAGGACACGCTCGACCACGTGCTTCTCTATGGACCGCCGGGACTTGGAAAAACAACGCTTGCAAATATTATCGCAAACGAACTCGGTGTAAATATAAAGGTCACGTCGGGTCCGGCAATTGAAAGGCCGGGCGATTTGGCAAGCATTATGACAAATCTCGAGAGAGGCGATGTGCTTTTTATTGACGAAATACACAGAATTTCAAGAAATGTTGAAGAAATTTTGTATCCGGCGATGGAGGACTATTGTCTGGACGTTATGATTGGAAAGGGACCGACTGCAAGAAGTGTGAGACTCGACCTTGAAAAGTTTACTCTGATCGGAGCGACCACACGTGCGGGTCTTTTGAGTTCGCCGTTTCGCGACAGATTCGGAGTCCATCTAAATCTAGAGCTATACGATGAAAAGAGCCTTACGGAAATTATAAAAAGAAGCGCAAAGATTTTGGATGTCTACATCGACGACGAAGGGGCAATCGAGATTGCAAAGCGTTCGCGCGGCACTCCGAGAATTGCAAACAGACTACTAAAACGTGTCCGCGACTATGCGGTTGTCATGGGAAGCGGAGAGATAGATTATAAAATGGCGAAAAAAGGACTCGATATCCTTGAGGTTGACGAGCTTGGTCTCGACAAAACAGACAGAAAGATAATAAGAACTCTTCTTGTCACATTTAAAGGGCGCCCTGTCGGCATTGACACACTGAGCGCCGCAAGCGGTGAAGAAAAGGGGACTATCGAAGACGTGTACGAGCCATATCTCATGCAAATAGGATTTATTGTACGCACCCCGAGGGGAAGAATCGCAACTGAAAAAGCGGCTCTTCACATCGGAGAGCCATATATGGAGGGTTAAATGAAAAGAGTATTATTATTTTTAACAATTTTAATCTCGCTTATGACAATTTCAACAAGTGCAAAAAGCGATGATTTGACTATAAATATTAAAATAAAATCATCAAGTGAAGGATACGACTTGACGTCGGAAGACGGTTTTGAACTCGTGACCGAAGGAAAGACTGTGCTTCCGATTCCGTCAAAAAACATCCATCTCTATTATGAAAACGGTCTTATGATAAAGACGGATTCCGGTTTTTACGGTCCATATGAAAACAGTATGGTCGCTTCAAAAAACAATATCACAGCAGTCGGAAACAGAAAATACAACGGCAGCTTTTATTTGGACACTGTAAACAAGGCTCTCATAAACAATGTAAGCCTTGAAGAATACATTTATTCCGTGGTTTCAAGCGAAATGGGCTCAAGTTTTGAAATGGACGCCCTCAAATCACAAGCTGTTGCTGCGAGAAGCTATGCAATTTCTAATTTAAAGAAATATATAAAACACGGCTACAATCTCACAAACGATATTTACAGCCAAGTTTATCTTGGCGTAAACAATGTGAACGATAAAATTAGGAAAGCTGTGGATGAAACAAAGGGTCTTGTTGCGTCTTTTAACGGCGAAGTTATCAATGCGACATATTCTTCATCAAACGGTGGAGTTATCGCTTCGAGCGAAGAGGTTTGGGGAAACAAATACCCGTATCTTGTCGTTAAGTCCGACCCATATAGCACAAACACACCGAATGTGGATTGGAAAGTCGAAGTTACTAGAGATAATCTCGACGAGATTCTTGCGCAAAAAACAAACAAACGCAATTTTACGGGTTTAAAGCTTCAAAAGAACAGTTTGGGACGTGTAAACAACGTCATCGTGTCTTATAACGACGGAGATGTGAAACTTTCCGCAAATAAATTCAGACTTCTTTTCGGCTCTTCAAAATTTAGAAGCACGCTTTTTGATGTGAATAAGAAAGTTGAAAGTGTAAATAGAAAACCGATGCCGTTGAAAGAGAAAGCCATTGTGGTTGCAAGCACTCCGGGACCAAATGAAGGTGTGGTTTTTGACATTGTAAAACTCACGGACGAGGAGATGAATAAAATTTCGAAAGTTCAAAATCTCGGAATTTCAGCACCGAATTCTGCTGAAGCAGGCGGACAAAATATTATTGAAACCGCAGTCGATTTTTCCGATAAATATGTTTTTTACGGTAAAGGTTTCGGTCACAGCGTAGGACTTTCGCAATTCGGAGCAAATGAAATGGCAAAACAAGGGTTCAAATATTTGGATATATTAAATTTTTATTATCCTGGAATCGAGGTAAAAGTATTAAATGATTAGAGTTGATGATTACGATTTTGATTTACCTGAAGAATTAATTGCACAAACACCTTTGAAAGAACGCGATAAATCAAGATTGATGGTGGTTGATAAAAAGGGAAGCGAACCGAAAGACTATGTTTTTTCAGATTTGGTTGACCTTTTGGACGAAGGTGACGTGCTTGTCTTTAATGATTCGAGAGTTATCCCGGCAAGGCTTTACGGTCACAGAAAGGACAAGGAAGAAAAAGTTGAGTTTTTGCTTTTAAAAGAGCTCGGTTGCGACAGATGGCAATGTCTTTCAAAGCCTGGCAAAAAGGCAAAAGTCGGCACCGAATTTTTCTTTGGAGATGAACTTTCACTCGTGGTTGACGAAATCGATGAAGAGGGGCTTCGCTATGTAACGCTTAAATATGACGGAATTTTGTATGAAATTTTGGATAGACTTGGCACAATGCCTCTTCCGCCGTATATTCATGAAAAACTTGAAGACCAGGAAATGTATCAAACGGTCTATGCAAAGGACCCGGGTAGCGCTGCTGCACCGACGGCAGGTCTACACTTTACGGGTGAGCTTTTGGAAAAGCTTAAGGACAAGGGAGTCGAGGAGCTTTTTATAACTTTAAATGTCGGACTCGGCACCTTTAGACCGGTCACATCCGAGTTTATCGAAGACCACAAGATGCATGAAGAGTTATATACGGTAAGCGAAGAAGTCGCCGAAAAAATAAATGCTGCAAAGAAAGCAGGCAAAAAAGTTGTTGCTGTCGGAACAACTACAATAAGGACGCTTGAAAGCGCTGCGGATGAAAACGGAGAAGTGAGAGCGGGGAGCAGATGGACAAATATTTTTATTTATCCGGGCTATAAATTCAAAGTTGTGGATAAGCTCATCACGAATTTTCACTTGCCTAAGAGCACACTTCTTATGCTTATTTCAGCGATTATGGGACGAGAAAATGCGCTTCACGCATACAAGGTTGCAGTCGAAAGAAGATATAGATTCTTCAGTTTCGGCGATGCGATGTTTATAGAATAATGGAGAATTTATGAGTTTTGAGTTTGAAGTAATAAAAAAAGACGATAGAACAAAGGCGAGGGTAGGGGTATTAAAAACTCCACACGGAGATATACCAACCCCTATTTTTATGCCCGTTGGAACGAGAGCGACGGTTAAAACCCTTTCGAATGATGAACTTTTGGATTTAAACACAAAGATAATTCTTTCGAACACATACCATCTCT
The DNA here is from genome assembly GCA_900540185.1 of uncultured Eubacteriales bacterium. Taxonomy (GTDB): domain Bacteria; phylum Bacillota; class Clostridia; order Tissierellales; family Peptoniphilaceae; genus Ezakiella. Next base: position 97,924 of record UQFH01000005.1, on the reverse strand, counting down.
TTTTGCGCCCGGGGGACGAATTGATAAAAAAAGCCGGTGGGCTTCACAAATTTATGAATTGGAAGCTCCCAATTTTGACGGACTCCGGCGGATTTCAGGTGTTCAGTTTGACTGAAAACAGACAGATTACTGAAGAGGGCGTTCATTTCAGGTCGCACATCGACGGCTCGAAAGTTTTTCTCTCTCCTGAAAAATCCATTTCTGTTCAAGAAAATCTCGGCTCCGACATAATGATGGCGTTTGACGAATGCGCCCCGTATCCTGCGGACTACGATTATATCAAGCATTCCATGGAAAGAACTTTGAGATGGCTTGAGAGATGCATAAATGCAAAAACGAGGGACAATCAGGCTCTTTTCGGTATAGTTCAAGGCGGAATGTACAAGGATTTAAGAAAGCTTTCGGCAATTGAAACCTGCAAATTTGATTTGAAAGGCTATGCGGTCGGGGGTCTAAGCGTTGGAGAACCGATTGAGGTTTTAAAGGAAATGCTAGACACATGTACCGATTATATGCCTGAGGACAAACCGAGATACCACATGGGGGTAGGTTCACCTGATTATCTTTTCGAATCAGTCGAAAGGGGAATTGATATGGCGGACTGCGTTCTGCCGACAAGAATTGCAAGAAACGGTGCCGCATTTACAAAGTACGGCAGGATAAATCTGAAGAATGCAAAATACACCGAAGATTTTACACCGATTGAAGAAGACTGCGACTGTTATGCATGCAAAAATCACACAAAGGCTTATATAAGACATCTCATTATGAACGGGGAAATTTTGGGCGGAAGACTTTTAAGTCTCCACAATGTCAGATTCCTTTTAAAGTTGATGGAAAATATAAGAAAGAGTGTGATTGATGGAAATTTCTTAGAATATAAAGAGGAATTTTATAAAAATTATGGTTATTTGGATTAACTATTGATTTTTTTAGTTTTTTATTATATAATTACCATAAGTGAGGTGAAGAAATGTTCGGAGCTACAACAGCAAACCCATCTATGAGCCCAATTGTATCTCTTTTACCTATGGTTGTTGTTTTAGGTTTTTTCTATTTATTTGTGATTAGACCGCAACAAAAAAGGGACAAAGAGGTTCAAGCAATGAGAGCATCTCTCAAACCGGGAGACAGCATTATCACAATTGCAGGAACGATGGGCAAGATTTTACAAGTTAAAGATGACATTGTTGTTATTGAAGTGGGAACTCTTAAAAACCAAGTTGAGATTCTAAAATCATCAGTTGCAACAATTTCAAAGAAAAAAGACGTCAAAGACGCAAAAGTAGACACTATTTAATTCGGAGGTAAAAAAATGAAACTTATTAAAACATTGACAAAGAAAAACATAAAAGACACATTATGTCACGGCGGATGCGGCGAATGCCAAACTTCATGCCAATCAGCATGCAAAACCAGTTGCACGGTTGGAAACCAAAAGTGCGAAAATCCACAAAATAAATAAGTGGTGGTAATATCCACTACTTTTTTTTGGAGAAAATATAATGGAGAATAGAATCCATAAATTTCATCTTAACGGCGTATATTGTATAATTGATATAAACTCGGGCAGTGTCCACGTTGTCGAAAAAATTATTTATGATATTATAGATGATTATGATAAACTTTCGGACGAGGAAATTGCTTCGAAATACAACTATGAATTATCCGATGTCGCCGAGGCGCTTGCGGAGATTAATTCTCTCAAATCTGAAGGTTTACTCTTCAGTGAGCCGATAGATGTCGACACTATTCCGTTTGCAAATCAAAATATTGTAAAAGCTTTATGTTTACATATGGCTCACGATTGCAATTTGAAATGTGAATATTGTTTCGCATCGCAAGGGAATTTTAATGGAGAAAAATGTCTGATGCCCCTTTCTGTAGGAAAGAGAGCATTGGAATTTTTGTGCGAAAATTCAGGTAATCGTGTAAATCTTGAAGTTGACTTTTTCGGTGGAGAACCTCTTATGAACTTCGAAGTTGTTAAGGAACTAGTGAAGTACGGAAGAGAAGTTTTGGAGCCGAAATACAACAAAAATTTCAGATTCACATTGACTACAAACGGCGTTTTATTAAATGATGAAATAATTGATTTTATAAACGAAAATATGTCCAATGTCGTTTTGAGTCTTGATGGAAGAAAGTCTGTAAATGACAAGATGAGAAAGACTTTAACCGACAAGGGCAGCTACGATATCATCGTTCCGAAGTTTAAGAAGCTTGTTGAAAAGCGTGGAGACAAGGATTATTATATCCGCGGCACTTTCACAAACCAAAATCTCGACTTCAGCGAAGATATTTTGAATTTTTATAATGAAGGATTTGAAAAGGTTTCTATGGAACCTGTTGTTACAGATCCGAACGAATATTATGCAATCAGGGAAGAACACCTCGACAAGATTTTGAAGGAATACGAAAAGTTTTCTAAAGATTATCTCGATATTTTAAAGAAGGATGATAAATTTTTATTTTTCCACTTTATGATTGATTTGTCGCAAGGTCCTTGCATAATAAAGAAATGTTCCGGCTGTGGAGCGGGGAACGAATATATGGCTGTAACACCTCAAGGGGATTTATATCCTTGCCATCAATTTGTCGGCGAAGAAGAGTTCAAACTCGGCGACGTTTTTGAAGGTGTTAAGAATACGGAGCTCAGAGATGAGTTCAAATTTACAAATGTCTTTACAAAGGACGATTGTAAAAATTGCTGGGCAAGATTTTATTGCTCCGGCGGATGTCATGCAAACGCATGGTACAACAACAAAAACATCAATAAGGTTTACAAACTTGGCTGCGAAATGGAGAAAAAAAGAATTGAATGTGCCATTTCGATATTGGCCAACAGATAAGGAGGATAAGGATGAAAAGTAAATCACTAGTTTACTTTACCTTGGTTGTGGCTGTAGTTCTTGCAATTTTTGCAATCGGCGTATTCGGCTTTCAACTGGGTGACAAAAAAATCCCGAAGGCAAAAGAAGCAATTCAATTAGGATTGGACTTGCAAGGCGGGGTTTATGTATTATTGGAAGCTGACACTGATGCAACCGGTCAAGAATTAAGAAGATATATGGATCAAGCAAAGGCTATCATTCAACAACGTGTTGACGGTCTTGGCGTAAGCGAACCAAATATCGCTATTGAAGGGGACAATCGTATCCGTGTTGAACTCGCAGGTCTAAAGGATTCAGAAGAAGCATTGCAATTGATTGGTAAAACAGCACAACTTCAATTTATTGATCCGGACGGAAATGTAGTTTTGACAGGTAAAAACGTTAAAGAAAGTATTGTTCAATACATCAACGACCCTATTAAAGGAAACGAACCTGTAATCAGTCTTGAATTTGACAACGAAGGTGCAGAAAAATTCGCTGAAGCTACAAAGAGACTTGCAGCTGAAACAGATGTTCAAAAGAAAATTTTATATATAAGATTGGACGACGAAATTATTTCAGCTCCAATGGTACACGAAGAAATCAAAGGCGGCAAAGCTATCATCAACGGCGGAAACGAAGCTATGAAGCTCGAAGATGCAACAAGAACTGCTACACTTATTAAAGCAGGTGCTCTTCCTATTCCTATGAAGGAACTCACAAGCTCTGTTATCGGACCTACACTCGGTCTTGACGCTTATGAAAAATCAATACTTGCAATCGGAATTTCACTTGCTTTAATTATGATATTATTACTTATATTATACAGAGCAATGGCAATTCCTGCATGTATCAGTTTGCTTGTATACACAGAAATAATTATTGGATTCTTCCTACTTCTCAAAGTTAAGCTTTCTCTTCCGGGAATCGCCGGACTCATGCTTTCAATCGGTATGGCAGTTGACGCAAACGTCATCATTTTCGAAAGAATCAGAGAAGAACTTAAAGCCGGAAAAACTCACAAGGCTGCTATTAAAGCCGGTTACAAAAACGCACTCTCATCAATTATCGACTCAAACATCACAACTTTGATTGCAGGTGTTGTGCTTTATGTATACGGTATCGGCGCTATCAGAGGATTCGGAGTTACACTTATCCTCGGTATTGTCGCATCAATGTTTACAGCAGTATTTCTAACAAAATGGTTATTGGATTTGATGGCAAACATTTTCACATTTAAATCCAACAAATCATTCGGCGCTTAGGAGGGAATAACAATGAATTTCGTAAAACACAGATATATTTATATGGCAATTTCTGCCATTCTCATAATTGCCGGAATTTGTTTTGCTGCTGTCAAGGGATTCAATTTTGGTATTGATTTCTCGGGTGGTACTGTTATAACAATTCAAGCACCTAAGTTTATCGAAGAACAAAAAATTAGAAGTATTTTTGATAAATACGACAACACAATCGGTATTCAATACAGCGGAGAAAACAAATCCGACATCATTGTAAAAAGTACAAAAGACTTTGACACAACACAAATGACGGAAATTAAATACGCTCTTGAAAATCAACTTTCAATTGACAGAACTGCAATCTCATCAGACTCTGCAGAACCGACAATGGGTAAAGAAATTCAAAGAAAAGCTGTTATTTCAATTTTGATTGCTTCAGCTTTGATGCTTGTTTATATCACAATCAGATTTGAATTTTTATTCGGTGTTGCAGCAATCTGCGCATTGCTTCACGACGTTTTAATCACAGTAGGCTTCTATGCAATTTTCAGTTTCCCTGTAAATTCAAGCCTTATTGCAGCAATTCTTACAATTGTAGGTTACTCAATCAACGCTACAATCATTATCTTCGACAGAATCAGAGAAGAAAGAAAGCTTCAACCGAAAGCTTCAAAAGAAGATATTATCAACTCTGCAGTTAATCACACTATAAGAAGATCTATCTTCACAACTATGACAACACTTCTTGCAGTATTCACTCTATACTATGTTGGAGTTGAAGCTGTTAAAGTTTTGGCACTACCTTTAATCGTCGGTATGGTTTCAGGTTTCTGGTCATCAGTATTCCTCGCTCCAAACTTCTGGTATATTTTCAGCGGTGGAGACGAAGCAAAAGTAGCACAAAAGAGAAGATAATTCAATATAAGACTGGAAATTTTTTCCATAAAATGGTAGAATGGTATATAAGTACTCATTCTACTTTTTTATTGGAGGAATTATGTTGGAGAAATGGTTTTTAAGAAATAAGAACAACGCTCAATCGCCGGACAGAAGTTTAAATCTTTTGGAACGCACAAAGCTGCGCATTCTTTATAATAGAGATATAACAGAGATTGACGATATGAAAAAATATTTTTTAAATCCATATGAAGCGATGTATGATGCAAATCTCTTTAATGATTTTCATATCCTCTACGACCTACTCATAACTCTAAAAGAAAACAACGAAACAGTTGCGATTGTCGGCGACTATGACGTCGACGGAATTATGTCTACAACAATTCTTTTAAAAACTTTTAAACGTCTTGGGATTTCAGTTACATATAAAATTCCAAATAGAATGACAGATGGATATGGAATCAACAGGCGAATTGTCGACGAGCTTAAACTCGAGGGTGTGAGTCTAATTATAACCGTTGACAACGGAATACAAGCCTTTGACGTTTTGGAGTATGCAAAAGAATTGGGACTCGATGTATTTATCACAGACCACCACGAACTGAAAGTCGAAGACGGGGAGTTTATGATTCCGGCATCTATAGGTGCAATAAATCCGCATAGACCGGACAGCAATTATCCATTCCAACTTCTTTGCGGCGCAGGCATTGCATACAAAGTTGCTATTTTGCTTTTAAAGAAATTCGGACAATATGACCCTGAGCTCGACAGAGAACTTATAACATTGGCGGGCATTGCAACAATTTGCGACGTTGTGGACCTTGTGGATGAGAACAGAATAATTGCGTATCATGGTTTACTTAATTACAGGGAAACAACGAATATAGGATTGAGAGCGATTACAAAGGTTGCAAGTGTCGACATAAAAAAAGTGGACAGCTATCACATAGGGTTTATTATCGGACCGAGGTTCAATTCGAGCGGTCGATTGAAAACAGCCGATTTGGGTATAGAATTACTAACCACAGAAGACGAGGACAGAGCACTTGAAATTGCGACGGAGTTAAATGATTTAAACGAAGAGAGAAAAGCATATACAGAAGCGGGTTATAAATCCGCTCTGGAAAAAATAGATTCAAACAATCTTCCGAGTGCGCTGGTAATATATCTTGAGAATATCCACGAAAGCGTCGCAGGGATTATTGCGGGTCGTATAAAGGAAAAGTATTACAGACCGACGATTGTCCTTACAGATGGCGAAGAGAATCTTAAGGGCTCGGGAAGAAGCGTTGACGAGTTTGACATCTACAGCTCTATTTCAGAGTTCAGCGATTTATGCACAAAATTCGGCGGTCACAAGATGGCGTGCGGTCTTTCAATCGAGAAGGACAAGATGGATGAATTTAAAAACAAACTCATCGAATCCGCAAATAAATATGAAAGTGACTTTGTAAAAAAGGTTTATATAGACGCAATTTTCCCACTTGAAATGGTGGATTTAAGGTTTCTCGATATGCTTAATTCGTTCAAGCCGTTCGGCAAGGCGAATGAGGAGCCGAAATTTGCGGACAACAATTTGAAATTTATAGGTTTTAATGTATTGGGAAAAAATAAAAATGTTATTAAACTATCTCTTGTTTCAAGTTCAAACAGAGTTGTTTCGGCGATTTTGTTTGAAACTGAAGACGCATTTCTGAAAAGATTCAAAGAGGAATTTAATTCAGATATTTATGAATCAATACAAAACGGACTTTATATGGATATCGTTTATTACCCACAACTGAATGAGTTTAGAGGTAATAAGGAGGCACAAATAATCATAACAAACTATAGGTACAAGAGGTGATGGTATGCTGGAAGATTTATTAGCGTATATTTTAAAATATAATCCCGATGCCGATGTCGAGCTTATAACAAAGGCGTTTAATCTCGCAAAAGAAGCGCACGAAGGGCAGCTCAGAAAAAGCGGGGAGCCTTATATTATACATCCGGTCGCAGTTGCAAAGATTTTAGCGGAGCTCAATATGGATTCGCAGACAATTTGCGCCGGACTTTTACACGACGTTATTGAGGACACGAAGTACACATACGACGATATAAATGAGATGTTTGGCGAAAACATTGCGGATATTGTCGAAGGTGTCACAAAAATCAAAAATTTAAACTATAAAAAAGCTGACGAAGCACAGGCGGAAAACATTAGAAAAATGGTTCTTGCAATGAGTAAAGACATAAGGGTTGTTATTGTTAAACTCTCCGACCGTCTGCACAATCTGAGAACGCTTGAATATATGACCGACGAAAAGAGATACAGAATTGCAAGGGAAACTTTGGATATTTATGCGCCTCTTGCACACAGACTTGGTATTTCTAAAATCAAATGGGAGCTTGAGGACCTTTGTCTCCGACATTTAGAGCCGAATGCTTACTATGATTTGGTTGATAAGGTAAATAAAAAGAGAAAAGAACGCGAAGAAGATTTAAATAAAATCATTGAAAAACTTTCACAAAAGCTCACTGAGGCGAATATAAATTTCTCCATCGAGGGAAGACCGAAGAGTTTTTATTCGATTTATAAAAAGATGAAGGACCAAAACAAGAGTTTTGATTCGATCTATGACCTTACGGCAGTAAGAATTATTGTGGACACGGTAAACGACTGTTATGCAGCTCTTGGAGTTGTTCACGCATCGTGGAAGCCGGTGCCGGGTAGATTTAAGGACTATATCGCAATGCCGAAGCCGAATATGTATCAATCGCTCCACACGACTGTCATAACAAACGAAGGCGAGATTTTCGAGGTTCAAATAAGAACTTGGGAAATGCACAAGACTTCCGAATACGGTATTGCTGCGCACTGGATGTACAAGGAAAAGAAGGGCAAGGCAAATCTGTCGCAAAATCTTAAATGGCTGCAACAGCTTATGGAATGGCAGGCTGACCTTGCAGACCCGAAGGATTTTATCGATACATTAAAGGTCGACTTCTTCAACGACGAGGTTTTCATTTTGACTCCAAGAGGCGACGTTGTCGATTTGCCGATGGGTTCAACCCCGGTCGACTTTGCATACAGAGTTCACACAGACGTTGGAAACAGAACAATCGGAGCGAAAGTAAACGGCAAGATTGTACCGCTAAACTATGAACTTCAAAACGGAGATATAGTTGAAATAACAACTTCGAAAAATATTTGCGGTCCGTCAAGAGATTGGCTCAAATTCGTTAAGAGCTCAAGAGCAAAAAATAAAATCAAATCCTGGTACAGAAGCATCGACAAGGAAGAGAATATTGCGGTTGGAAGGGAACTTTTGACCTCAGAGCTTAAGAGACTCAATATAAAGCCGGAGGACGCTTTCTCAAAGGAAAATATAGATGCGCTTTCGTCATATTTCTCTCTCAGTGAAATCGACGACTTGTATCAACAAATAGGATACGGCTCGTTGAAACTAAACGTTGCTGTAAACAAAATAAAATCGCTTATCGAGAGCGTTGCAATAAAAGACGACGAAGGTAATTTTATAAAACCTGCTACAGATATTGTTTCGGATTCGCCGAGCTCCGTTATTGTGGACGATTTGCCGGGACTAAAAGTTCGTTTCAGCAGATGCTGCAATCCGCTTCCGGGAGATGAAATTGTAGGTTTTGTCACGAAAGGTCACGGTGTTACGATTCACAGAAAGGATTGTCCGAACACAGTTTCATTAAAAGAAAGACTTGGACAGATAAATGTACGTTGGTCATCAAATATCAACGACGCATTTGTTTCTGATATCGAGATTCGCGCGGTCGATAGAGTCGGTCTTATAAGTGAAGTTGCCGGTTATATGAGGGAGCAAAAGTCATCTCTTATAAATTTAAATGCAAAGATTGACGACAGCAATTTAGCAACAATTTCTATGACAGTTAAAGTTCCAAACAAACAGGAACTTAATAAAATAATAAAAGATTTGGGACAAATTCCGTCGGTTCTAAATGCTTACAGGAGAATAAACTGATGATTGCGCTTATACAGGTTACAGACGGGGTTAAGCTTTCGATTGAAGGCGAAGTTTATAATGAAATAAAAGACAGGACTTTACTCGTTTTACTCGGAGTAAAAGACGACGATACAAAAGACGATGTGGATTATATTGTAAAGAAAATTCCAAAGCTTCGAATTTTTAAAGACGACGAAGACAAGCTCAATCTTTCGGCGCTTGACGTTGGTGCGAGCCTATTTGTCGTGAGCCAATTTACCCTATATGCCAAATGCAGAAAGGGAAACCGACCAAGCTTTGACAGAAGTGCGGGCTATGAAAAGGGAAAAGAGTTCTACGAAACAGTTGTCGAAAATCTGAAGTCGACGGGACTTGAAGTTAAAACCGGCTCATTTGGAGCGATGATGGATATAGAATTTAATAATAACGGACCTGTTACTATTATTTTAGATTCAAATGAATAGATTTTTCTTTATCAATTTGTTATAATATATTTGGGAGGGATTTTATGCTAGTAAGTAATTTTTTAACATCCAGAAAAAGTGACAGACACTTTAAAAACAAGAAGATCAACAAGGATTCATTATCAAGACTTGAACAAGTTTTCAATCTCATGGATAATGAAAGTGTAAGTTTCAAACTATACGAAAACGGAAAAGACGTTTTTGAAGCTTTAAACGGACATGCGGGCTACAACGGAGTTATGATTGAAGCACCTGCATATATCACAGTCACATTCAAAGGGGATTCAAACAAGGACAAAGTTGTCGGCATGTACAAAGCCGAAGATGTTATCAGTCTTCTTGAAAAAGAAGGACTTGGCAGCTGTTGGATTGGACTTTTCAGTACTTCTGAATCAGTAAAGGAGAAGGCTTTCCAAAACAAGGATGTAAATCTTATTTTAGCTGTGGGCTATCCGAAACCGAAGAACCCGTTTGTTCAAGAAGAAAAATCGGAAAGATTACCGGTTGAAGAAATTGTTTTCAATGAAGAAATCGGCAATTCAATGAGCATTGAAGAGCTCGAAAAACTCGGATTGGACGATGTATTTTATTATGCAAGATTCGCTCCTAGCACACTCAATACACAAAGCTGGAGATTTGTTATCAGACAAAATCAAGTTGTCTTATATTTGAAAGAAGTAAACGGAAAGCTCTACTATGAAGATATGGGCATTATCATGTACTACTTCGAACAAATGTACAATATGACATTCCACAAGGGTGAATGGAAACTCGAAGACAACTTCGTAATGCACGACGGCTATGTAAAAATCGCCACAATGAATTTATAGGAGATATTATGAAGTTATTTATTGATACAGCAAATATCGACGAAATTAAAGAAGTTGCAAAGTGGGGCGTTTTATCAGGAGTAACGACAAATCCGTCACTCATCGCAAAAGAAGGACGCGATTTTAAAGACGTCGTAACTGAAATTACAGGTCTTGTAGATGGACCGATAAGCGCTGAAGTAACCTCATACGAAACCGAAGGCATGGTTACTGAAGCACGCGAACTTGCAAAAATTCACGAAAATATTATAATCAAGATTCCTATGACCAAAGAAGGTTTGGAAGCGATTTCAATTCTTCACAAAGAAAATATCAAGACAAACTGCACTTTGATATTCTCTGTAAATCAAGCAATTCTTGCTGCAAGCGCAGGCGCAAGTTATGTGAGCCCGTTTATCGGAAGAATTGATGATATCGGTTATGACGGAATGACACTTATAAAAGATATTATGAAAGTTTTTTACAACTATGGAGTTGAAACCGAAGTTATTGCTGCTTCGATAAGAACAGTTTCACACGTCAAAGAAGCTGCTCTTGTAGGAAGCGACATCGCAACAATTCCGTATAAAGTATATAATCAAATGCTCAAGCATCCTTTGACAGACAAGGGAATTGATGCATTTAAAAAAGATTGGGAAAGTTATCAAAGAAAGTCAGGCAATTAATGGATAGAAATTTAGTTTTAAATTTAGCACGCGTTACCGAAGCCGCTGCACTTAACGGTGCAAAGTGGCTCGGACGCGGAGATAAAAATGCTGCAGACCAAGCTGCAGTTGATTCAATGAGAAAAATGTTCGACACAATCGACATTTCAGGAACGGTTGTTATAGGTGAAGGTGAAATTGACGAAGCTCCAATGCTTTATATCGGAGAAAAAATCGGTCAAAGACATGAGGATTCACCGAAGATTGACATCGCAGTCGATCCTCTTGACGGAACAAATGCCGTTGCAAAGGGTGGAACGGACGCAATCGCAGTTTTAGCTGTTGCACCGGAAGGACATCTTTTAAATGCACCGGATATGTATATGAATAAATTGGCAGTGGGTCCGAAAGGCAAAGGAGTTGTTTCAATCGAAAAACCGATTGAAGACAATCTCATTGCACTTTCAAAGGCCTTAAATAAGGATATGTCTGACATCACTGTTGTTATGCTCGATAGGCCGAGACATGATGATTATGCAAAAAGAATCAGAAAAATGGGTGCAAGAATCAGATTTATCCAAGACGGCGACGTTTTAGGAGCAATTGCAACTTGTTTCGACCATGTAAGTGGCGATATTTTGATTGGCTCGGGCGGAGCTCCGGAAGGTGTCCTTGCAGCTGTTGCTCTAAAATGTCTCGGCGGACAATTTGAAGGAATTCTTTTGCCGAAAGACGACGAAGAAAAAGCAAGATGCGAAAGAATGGGTGTTCATTGCGACAAGGTTTACACAATAGACGATCTTGTAAAAGGAAATGAATCCGCATTTGCTGCAACGGGCGTAAGCCACGGAGAACTTTTAGACGGAGTTAACTTTATAAGTAAAAACGTTGCAACTACTGAAACTTTAGTGCTTCGTCAAGAAACCGGAACTGTAAGATTTATAAAGGCTGTTCATCATTTAGATAAAAAGCCGGAATATGCAAAATAATACTTGACAAGTTGTATATATTTATGATAAAATAATCAGGTTAAGAGTGAAGAGAGGTGAAATCAATGAAAAAGGGAATTCATCCTGAATTTAAGGAAGTAACTGTAACTTGCGCATGCGGAAATACTTTCCAATCTGCATCAACAAGAGATGAACTAAAGGTTGAAGTTTGTTCTGAATGCCATCCGTTCTTTACCGGTAAGCAAAAATTTGCTGAACGTGGCGGAAGAGTTGAAAAGTTTAAAAAGAAGTACGAAAAGAAAGACAAATAGAACGGCTGCAGCTTTACGCAGCCTTTTTATTTTAATACTGCGATATGAAATTATCTGATTTGCTTGCATACGGACAAAAGAATTTAAACGGCATGGACAATGGCGAAAATGAAGCCATGATGTTTATCGAAGATTTATTCGGCTTTAAAAAATCCGATATTTTTTTGATGTCGGAATATAATTTGAATGACGAAGATTCTTCAAGATATAAGAAAGCTATTGAAAAGAGGCTAAAAGGCGTTCCTTACAACTATATTGTAGGATTCAAAGAGTTTTACGACAGAAAGTTTTTTGTCGATGAAAGAGTTTTGGTTCCAAGACAGGAAACCGAGCTTATGATTGATTTCATCGAAAGATATTACGCCGAAAATCGAAGACCAAAAAGGATTTTGGATTTATGCACGGGTAGCGGTGTCATTGCAATTATACTTGAAAAAATTTTGGGAAGTGATACTTATGCTTCCGATATTTCAAACGATGCGCTTCAAGTTGCAGAGATGAACGCAAAAAATTTAAATTCGAATGTCCATTTAATTCAAAGCGATTTATTTGAAAATATTAAGGGTCAATTTGATTTAATCACAATTAATCCGCCTTATGTGCCCCGAGAAAGAAAAAGCTCTTTATCGAACGAGGTTAAAATTTTTGAGCCGGACACAGCAATTTTTGCAGATGATGATGGATTATATATTATAAAAAGATTTTTAGATGAGTTTATAGATTTTGTAGAATCTCAATTTTTGGTTATAATGGAGATAGACGAAACTCACAAAGATAAAATTATTAATTACTTAAAGAATAGAGATAGAAATTTAAATTATAAATTTTTGAAAGATTTTCAAAGTATGGATAGATTTCTTGTTATTGAAGGGAGTGAAAAAAATGATCAATAATAAACAACTTGAAAGTATAAAAAAGAAATACAAAGAATTAAATGATCTCATTATGGACCCTAATCTTTTAAATGATATGGAAAAGTATCAGGAAACGATGATTGAGCATTCAAGTTTAAGCGAGATTTATAACAAGGTTTTGCAATATGAGTCTTTACTCTCTGATTTCGAAGCAAACAAGGAGTTGTTGCAGGACGATCTTGACGATGAACTTAAAGAAATGGCGAAAGAGGAACACAAAACTTTAGAGGAAGAACTCGAAAAGACCGAGCTCGAAATTAAAACTCTTTTAATTCCTAAGGACCCGAACGATGAAAGAAATGTTATCGTTGAATTAAGAGCCGGTACCGGTGGCGACGAAGCTGCACTTTTTGCCGGAGATTTATATAGAATGTACACAAGATATGCCGAAAGACAAAGATGGTCAATTGACATTATGAGTACAAATGAAATTGGAATCGGCGGATTTAAAGAAGCTATTTTTATGATAAATGGTAAAGGTGCTTATTCGAGACTCAAATACGAATCCGGCGTTCACAGAGTTCAACGTGTTCCGGAAACAGAATCCGGTGGAAGAATTCACACTTCAGCTGCAACTGTTTCAGTCATGCCTGAAGCAAAAGACGTCGAAGTAAATATCGAAGAAAAAGATTTAAAGATTGACGTTTATCGCTCGAGCGGACACGGTGGACAATCCGTCAACACAACCGACTCCGCTGTTAGAGTTACACATATTCCGACAGGACTTGTCGTCGCTTGTCAAGACGAAAAGAGCCAATTAAAAAACAAGGACAAGGCTATAAAAGTTTTGAAGACAAGGCTCTATGAGATGATGTTAAGAGAACAACAAGAAAAACTTGCTGCTGAAAAAAGAAGCCAAGTTGGAAGCGGGGACCGTTCTGAAAGAATTAGAACATACAATTTCCCACAAGGAAGGGTTACCGACCACAGAATAAACAAAACGATTTATAAGTTGCAAGAATTTCTCGACGGCGAATTGGACGAAATGATTGACGCATTAAATACCGCTGCACAAGTTGAGCAAATGACAGCAACTGAAGAAGAATAATGAAAGTTGCAATTGTTGGAGGAGGAGTAAGCGGTATTACTCTTTCTATTTTGCTTGCCGATTTTTTTGATGTAACAGTTTTTGAAAAAAACAACCGCATATTAAAAAAACTTTTGGTTACCGGAAACGGCAGGTGCAATTTTTCAAATGAGGTTATGACGCGCGAAAATTTTCATGGAAATGATAAATTTTTAGATGAGTTTATAAAGTCCGCCGATTTAAGAGCGGGAGAAAAATTTTTGAAATCTATCGGAATTGTTTCCGCAACAGACGAGAGGGGAAGAAAGTATCCTATGAGTCTTCAAGCAAACAGCATTGTGGATGCTTATCTTTCGGCGGTTTCGGAAAAAAATATTTCGATTAAATTGGATACAGATGTCAAGGATATCGCAGTAAAAAATAATAAATTTATTATTAATTATGACTACTCTTATCCATTTGATATTTGTATTTTGGCGCCGGGCTCGATGAGTTATCCACAATTTGGAACAGACGGCACGAGCTATAAGCTTGCAACAAATTTGAAACACAGAAAAACAAGGATTGTTCCGGGCATCACGAGTTTGATTTCGGACATTCCTTTTTTAAAAGAGTTAAAAGGTGTTAAAGTTGACGGCGAATTGTCGTTTGATTTTAACAAAAATAAATATTCATACGCCGGCGATATTCTTTTTACGGAAAACGGAATCAGCGGAAACACTGTATTTGAATCGTCGTCAATAATTTTAGATAAGAAAATAAAATCTGTAGTTCTAGATTTTATTCCAAATATTTCCGAAGCCGATTTGATGGATATGTTAAACGAACGTAAGACGAATTTTCCAAACAGAAAAGTCTCATGGCTTTTAAACGGAATTGTTCACAAAAAGCTTGGAAATGTTATTTTAAAGATTTTAAATCTCGACATGAATAAAGATTTAAATGAACTTACCGAATACGATTTTAAAAATATTTCGAGACTCATAAAGAATTTCAATGTAAATGTTTTGTCGGGCGGTTCGTGGAAACAAAGTCAAGTGACCGTCGGAGGTATCGATTCTTCGGATTTGGATATAAATTTTCAATCAAAATTTATAAAAAATCTTTTTATGGTCGGTGAATATTTGGACATATATGGCGATTGCGGCGGCTACAATATCACATTCGCTCTAGTTTCAGCAATCAGAGTGTGTGAATTTTTAAGGAGTAAATATGCAGGTACTATATCATAAATTAAACGAACTTTATAAAGACGGAAAGTTTATAAATGTGGCGGTAGTAGGTGCCGGTTTTATGGGCTCTTCGCTTATAAGTCAGCTAAATTTAATAGACGGATTTAAGTGCAATATCTGCTATTCGAGAAACAACGAAAAAACCAAAGATGTGTATCTTAAAATGGGTGTTTCGGAACCCAAGATAAAATATATTGATTCGCCTACGGAATACGACAATAGCTCCGATAATTTCTATATAATGAATGATCTTTACAATTTTTTCGGGCTCAAAGATATAGATGTTTTTGTCGATGCAACAGGCGACCCGTACGAAGGCGCTAAAATCGCTTCTGAAGCAATTAAACACGGGAAGCATATAGTTAGTCTAAATGTGGAGTGCGACGTTGTGGTCGGCTCGTTACTCGCCGAAAAAGCGAGAGAGAAAAACGTCACTTACACCGGAATTGCAGGTGACGAACCGGGAACTGTAAAAGAGCTTTATGACTTTGCAAAACTTTTGGGTTTTGAAGTGCTTGCAATCGGCAAGGGCAAAAACAATCCGCTCGATTACGAAGCAAATTACGAAACAGTTGAGATGGAAGCGAATGAAAAGGGCATAAGACCTTATATGCTTGCTTCATTTGTCGACGGCTCAAAGACGATGGAAGAACTCACTCTCATGTGCAACGCCACAGGGTTTAAACCGGATGTGCCGGGTTGCCACGGAATTGTTTCCGATATAAAAAATCTCGACAAAAATTTAAAACTGAAATCCGAAGTCGGCGTTCTCGATTCATATAATGTTTGTGAATATGTTATGGGAATTGCGCCGGGAGTTTTTGTGCTTGTGAAGGCGCCGAACGATTTTATAGACCACGAGATGCGATTTTTAAAAGTGGGGGACGGGCCGAATTATGTTTTATATAGACCGTTTCATTTGACAAGTATCGAAGTGCCGATCACAATTCTTCAAGCTTATTTCTTTAATCTTCCGACAATTTGCCCGATTCCTTTAAAACCGGTTGCGGATACAGTTGCAATCGCAAAAAAAGATTTGAAACCTGGCGATTTATTGGACGGTCCGGGAGGAAAGACCGTTTACGGAAAAATTATGACCTATTCCACATCGAGAGAGATGAATTATATGCCGTACGGATTGTCGTCGGAAAATGTTAAAGTTTTGCGTGCAATAAAAAAAGGCGAGCCTATAAAATACGACGATGTAGAAATAGAGAATTCAAAATTATTCGAGCTCAGAAAAGAGCTTGAGTTGTTGACAAAAAGTTTATAATAGTATAGAATGAAGAAAGAAGACCGCGACAGATAATGAATTTTTTTAGCGAGCAACGTACGGTGAGAGGTTGCAAAATTCAATTTGTCGGTATCAGCTTCGTTTTTCCCAAAATGGGCGTCAGTTAAGCGTTAATTACTTAAAGTGGCATTCGCAAGCGAAGGTGGTACCGCGGATATGTAAATTCGTCCCTCGATTATTTTTATAATAGTTGAGGGATTTTTTTGTTAGGAGGTAAAAATGACCAAATTTGGACCATTAGATAATTCATCGGTCAATGAGCGTGAACTCAAAATAATAAATTATTGGAATAAAATCGATTTATTGCATGAGTCTGAAAAAATAAGAGAAGGCAATGAAAAGTTTGTGTTTTTTGAAGGCCCGCCGACTGCAAACGGCAAGCCGGGCATTCACCATGTTGTAAGTAGAACATTAAAGGATTTAACCTGTAGATACAACATTATGAAGGGAAAACACGTTCAAAGAAAAGCAGGTTGGGACACACATGGACTTCCTGTTGAAATTGAAGTTGAAAAGAAATTGGGACTTCACAACAAGAAAGACATTGAAGCATACGGCGTTAAGAAGTTTAACGAAGAATGCAGAGATTCCGTTTTCCAATATGAATCTCTTTGGAGAAAAATGACGGAAAGAATGGGTTATGAAATTGACCTCGACAATCCGTATGTAACTTTCCACAATGATTATGTAGAATCTGTATGGAATATTTTAAACAAAATGTTTAAAGACGGACTTTTGTATGAAGGTCACAAAATTCTTCCGTACTGTCCGAGATGCGGAACGGGACTTGCATCGCACGAAGTTGCACAAGGTTATGAAAACATCAAAACCGTAACTTGCTATGTTAAATTCAAAAGAGCGGACAAAGACAATGAATATTTCATTGCATGGACCACAACTCCTTGGACACTTCCGTCAAACGTTGCACTCGCTGTGCATCCGGAAGTTTCGTATGTCAAACTTCATTTAAATGAAACGGGAGAAGATTGGTGGATGGCAGAATCTCTTGTATCTTCAGTTATGAAAGATGTTACGGAGGATTATGAAATCGTCGAAACAGTTGACGGTACAAGTCTTGAAAAAATCGAGTACGAGCAATTGATTCCTATGCTTAAACCGGACAAAAAAGCTTTTTATTTGGTTCTTGCGGACTATGTTACAACTACCGACGGTACAGGTATTGTTCACATCGCACCGGCATTCGGTGAAGACGACTATCAAGTCGGTAAAAAATATGATTTGCCGGTTTTAAATCCTGTAAATGACGAAGGGAAGTATAGCACAGGATTCTGGGACGGCATGTTTGTTTTTGAAGCGGATCCTAAAATTCTTGATTATTTAAAAGAAGAGCATAAAATCGTTAAAAAACAAAAGGTTGAACACAATTATCCGCACTGTTGGAGATGTCACACACCTTTAATTTACTATGCAAAGCCGTCATGGTATATAAATGTAACTGCGTTTAAAGACAAGCTTATTGAAAACAACAACGGCGTGAAATGGTTCCCTGATTTTGTGGGACAAAAGCGCTTTGGAAACTGGCTTGAAAATTTAAACGACTGGGCACTCTCGAGAAACAGATATTGGGGCACTCCGCTTCCGATTTGGAAATGCGAAGAATGCGGCGAAATTACGAGTGTCGGCAGCAGAAAAGAACTTGTTGAAAGGTCCATTGAAGAAATCGACGAAAGCATCGACCTTCACAGACCGTATGTTGATGACTGTCACATAAAATGCGAAAAATGCGGCGGCAAAATGACTCGTTATACCGACGTTATCGACGTTTGGTTCGACTCGGGTGCAATGCCTTTTGCACAACTTCACTATCCGTTTGAGCACAAGGACGATTTGGATGAATATTTCCCTGCAGATTTTATTTGTGAAGGAATTGACCAAACTAGAGGATGGTTCTACAGTCTCCTTGCAATTTCAACATATATGACCGGAAAGGCGCCTTACAAAAATGTTCTTGTAAACGATTTGGTGCTCGATAAAAACGGCAAAAAAATGAGTAAGTCAAAGGGAAATACAGTTGACCCGTTTGAAATCTTTGAAAAGTACGGCGCCGACGTTGCAAGATTCTATGTAATCTACGTAAGTGTTCCTTGGCTTCCGACAAAGTTTGACGAAGACGGACTTAAAGAAGTTGAGTCAAAATATATCAGAACTCTAAGGAATATTTACACATTCTTCTCACTTTATGTCGAAAGTGAAAAGAAAAATCCGGAAGAAATCGAAATTCCGGTCGAAAGACGTGACGAGCTCGACAAGTGGATCATCTCTAGATACAACAGTCTTATTAAACTTTTAGAGAATAATATAAGGGAATTTGAACTCACAAAGATTTCAAAGGCTATAATCGACTTTATAGTCGAAGACCTTTCGAACTGGTATATCAGACGAAGCAGAAGAAGATTCTGGGGAGAAGAAGGGGATTCAAAAGACGCAGCATTCAGAACCACTTATGAAATTTTACTCGGTCTCTCGAAACTCGTTGCTCCGATAACTCCTTTTATTGCGGAAGAACTCTTCCAAAAATTGACCGACAAGAAGAGCGTTCACTTGGAAGATTATCCGGAATATGACGAAAAGCTTATCGACACTGAACTCGAAGAAAAAATCGACTTGGTAAGAAATATCGTTTCACTTGGAAGATCCGCAAGAGAAAAGGTAAACATCAAAGTTAGACAACCGCTTGAATCAATCGTTGTCGACAACAAATATAAAGAAATTATCGGGGATTTGGATTCACTAATCAAAGAAGAACTAAATATCAAAGAAATTGACTATGAATCCGATGTCAGCGAGTTTATGATCTTCGATTTGAAGCCGAACTTTAAAGTTGCCGGTCCTGTTATGAGTAAAGACATTTCAAAATTTGCTAAATATTTGAAAGAAGTCGACAAACACGATTTTGTTAAAGAAATCGAATCAAATTCTATGAACATTTCGCTTGACGGAACAGACTACAAAATCGACAAAGAATTCGTAGAAATCAGAGTTGATGCAAAAGAAGGATATGACGTTCAACTTGAAAATGATTTATATGTGCTCTTAAATACGCATCTAACAAAAGAACTTTTAGACGAAGGTTATATGCGTGAATTCGTTTCAAAGATTCAACAAGAAAGAAAAAATTTGGACTTGGATGTTTCGGACAGAATTGAAATCAAAGTGGAATGTGACAATGAGGTCAAAAAAGCCCTCGAAACATATATGGACACAATCAAATACGAAACACTTGCAATAGATGTTTCATTTGAAAATTTGGACAATTTGGAAGCCACAAAATTAAACGACAAGGAAATAAAATTTGAAATAAAAAAAGGAGATAAGTAATGACAGAAAAACAAGAAACACAAGACATTGTAATAGCAAAAGTTGGAGATAAGGAAATCAAAAATAGCGATTTTGCGTTATTTTTGCAATCAATCGACCAAAGCATCGTTAGACATTTCATGAACCAACCTGACGGATTTAAAACAATTCTCGAAGAACTTGTAAATCAAGAATTGATGCTAAATCTTGCAAAAGAAAAAAATTATGAAAATGACGAAGATTTTACAAAAACTCTTGAAATGACAAAGAACAATTTGCTAAAGAGTTATGCTTATCAAAAAGTTATAAACGAAGCAGCTGAACCTTCAAAAGAAGAAATCGACAAGTTTGTAGAAGAACACAAGAGCGATTTCGACAGACCTTTCGTCAATGCTTCACACATCTTGGTTAAAACAGAAGAAGAAGCAAACGAAGCAATCAAAAAGCTTGAAGAAAAATCATTCGAGGAAGTTGCAAAAGAAATGTCCACATGTCCTTCAAAAGAAAACGGTGGAAACTTGGGCGATTTCACAAAGGGTCAAATGGTCAAGGAATTTGAAGATGCCGTTTTCAATATGAAAGAAGGCGAAATTTCAAAACCTGTAAAGACAGAATTCGGATATCACGTAATTAAACTCAACAAAATCAACTCAGTTCAAAAACCTGATGACGATATGGTTAGAGAAGAAGCTAAGAAAGAACTCATGCGACAAAAACAGCTTGAACACTACAAGGCAGTTGTCGAAGAGTTAAAGAAAAATACGAAGGTTGAAATTTTAGTCTAAAATGCAACTCGATATTTTTGAATTTGTCGAAGACACGGCAAATTTATTAAGTGAAAAATCAAGTGAACTTGAAAAAATAGAAAAAGAATTGGACACATTTTTTTCTGAAACTTTTTTTTCAAAAGACCATTTCATCGATGTTAAAACTCGTGTAAAAGCTGAAGACAGCTTAAAAGAAAAGATTTTAAGAAACAATCTTTATCTGAGCTATGGTACTCCGGAGATGCTTTTGAGCCATCTCTCGGATATCATAGGCGTAAGAATCGAGTGCAGATTTATCGATGACGAAAGAAAAATATGCAATGAAATAGCAAATCTTTTTAGAGTGAAATCTGAAAACGGGTACTATCATTCATTTTTAAACGACCATATTTTCCTGGATATGAACGAAAAACAACCGACTCTACAAAAGAACGGATTCGGGATTTATAAAATCGACGGCAAATATATTGACGGCGATATAAACTATTGTTTTGAACTTCAAATAAAGAGCCTTGTAAATGTTTTTTGGGGTGATATTGACCATAAAATTCTTTATAAAAATTTCAACTATAGCTTGACCGAGCGTTTTATTGTTGACGTTATGGGCTCTATAAAGGAAAATCTTGAAATGATTGACAGGGAGCTCATGCTTCTTTACAATCACATAAACGACAGCGCAAACAATTCACAGGACGCCGTGAAAAACGAAGTGAAGGTTATACTTTCGAAAAATTTGCACGATATATACTACAAAAAGCTTCGCCACGACCTCGGCTTTACGGTCGACTTCAGAAGCTCCTGCGACGCCATTATAGACTATCTATTTATGAAGATTGACGGCGGAGAAGAGGTATATATGTCTGAATTTTTACGCCTTTTAAAAAGAATGAAATTTTTAGAGAGCCAAACTATAGATTTTCAGGAACATGTTGAATTTCCTGAAAAAATTTCTTATTCCGATCCGTTTACAAAGAAAATCGGGGAACGCTTAAAAGAAATCATTCGAAAAGATTTCAACTGGAGTCTTTTTTTCAGAATTTTGTTTGACATTGAGGAGGGAGACCCTTCGACAATTATAAGCGAACTTTTGACCTTTATAAGAAATAAATATTACGAGGTCATACTTGTTGCGCTTGCAAACCAAGAGATCGGTGAAAAAATAAAATCCGATATAATCAGCTATTTAATGAATTATATCTCCGATGATTTTGTTAAAAACAGCTCGATTGAAATTGTTTCTGAAAAAAACATCTCCGATGTCCACAATAAAATTATTAAGTCCATGGGCGAGGTAATCGATTTGTGGGACTTGGAAGAAATAAAAAAGTCTATTATAGAAAATTTTGACAAGTAGAGTGGACTCTAAATTTAAATAACTTTTTATAACAAAGAACTATATCATTATTGATTGAATTAAATCATCGCCAATGATATAATCGATTTGGATATGTATTTTAATTTTTCACTGATTTAAATTAATTTTTGAATAATTTAATTTAAACTGTAAAAATTTGCATAAAAATAGATTTGTAGTGGTATATATCATATACAAATAAAATCTCGGAGGTTTAAAATGGACGAACACAAAAAACATCATCATGATGATGAACATGAATGCACTTGCGGATGCGGATGCGACTGCCATGATGAAGATGAAATGGTAGAATATGATACTGTGAACATCACTTTTGAGGATGATAAAGAATCGGAATGTGCTGTACTTGACCATTTCGCAATAGGGGAAAAAGAATATATGGTGCTTTTGCCTCTTGATGACAATGAAGAAGAATTGGTTTACATCTACAGATATACAGATGATGGTGACGGCGCTTTCACTCTCGACGTGATTGAAGACGAAGACGAACTCGATGAAGTTTGCGACAAGTTTGAAGAAAGAGCAGAATTAGACGAAGAATAATTGTTTAATTCTTATACCAATTGGGTATTACTTTAATATAAAAGAGAAATAACTCAGATTTAGAGGAGGTCATTATGGTAAAATTTATTTTGGGTGCTAAGGGAGCAGGAAAGACAAGATGGCTTATTGAAGAAGCAAACAAGGAAATCGAATCCGGTAACGGAAACATCGCATTTGTAGATGTTGATAATGAACACATCTTCACTTTGAAACACGAAGTAAGACTTATAAACGCAAAGGACTATGGCGTTGAAACACTTCCGGAACTATACGGATTCTTGAGCGGTATGCTTGCAATGGACTTCGATTTGGGAAAAATTTATGTAGACAGTATCTACAAAATCATTCCAATCAAAGCTGAAAATCTTTCATCTGTTTACAACGAACTCGAAATTGTTGCAAAGAGATCTGAATGTGAAATTTATATAAACGTTGATTTTAGTTTAGACGAAGTTCCTGAAGAAATGAAGGAAAACGCAATTGAGGTAAAATAGTCTATTAGAAAGGACTAAAATATGTATTACAGAAAAAAGGGTCTTTTTGAAAGTTTCTTTGAAAATAGATCCTTTTTAATCATGCAACTTGAAAATGGCGATATGGACAAACCGACTTTTATAAGGGAAAATTATGATTTTCTTTTACGAATCGGAGCAACTCCATTTGCAAGGGTCAATTCAATGGAAAAGGGGATTTTCAACTACCAATACTACAACATTATGGCGAAATATTACAGAAGTGTCGCCATAGATTTGGAAAAACGTGGGAAACATCCTCGCGTAGCTCTTAGCTACAGACACAAATCCGACGACCAATATCACAAAAAGAACCTGGATATATCGTATATGTTGAATTTAGTTGAATACGAAAATGTTGAAGCGTATTATGTGAAATCAAAGAGTAAGTTCTTGAAAGACAAGCTTTATGAAATTGTGTTTTTGGATTACGACAAAGCTATCTTTCATTCAACTGCAGATTGGCTTTTGAACAATTTAAAAGAAAATAATTGCTTTATTGAGGGTAAGAGAAAGAGCCTCATTGATGACTATATAAATGCCAGATATTAATATAAAGATTATGAAAAAGATATATTTCATAATCTTTTTTTTATTAAAAATTAGGTATTTTTAACAATTTGTGTTATAATAAATATGAGAATTAAGGAGGAAATATGGAGAAGATATTTAAATTCGACCTGGCAGGTCGAGAGCTATCCGTTACCATCGGTAAATACGCAGAACAAGCCAACGGAGCTTGTATGGTAAGATATGGAGATAGCGTTGTTCTTGTTACAGCAACAAGTTCCAAAACACCGAGAGAAGGTATTGACTTTTTCCCTTTGAGTGTTGATTACGAAGAAAAATATTATGCCGCCGGAAAAATTCCGGGAGGTTTTATAAAGAGAGAGGGAAGACCGAGTGAACACGCAGTTTTGACATCCAGACTTATTGACAGACCGCTAAGACCGCTTTTCCCTGAAGGATATAGAAATGACGTGCAAATTATTGCAAGCCTTCTTTCAAGTGATCCGGATGCATCATCTGAAATCACAGCAATGATAGGCTCTTCAATTGCGCTCACAATTTCGGACATACCTTTTGAAGGACCGACAGGTGCCGTTCAAGTGGGATATATTGATGGGGAATATATTATTAACCCGACAAAAGATGAACTTAAAAAAACAGAGATCAATCTTACGGTTGCAGGAACCGAAGAAGCTATCATGATGGTCGAATCAGGTTCTTTCGAAGTTTCCGAAGATGAAATGCTCGATGCAATAATGACAGCACATGAAGAAATCAAGAAAATCTGCAAATTTATAAATGAAATAAAAGAAGAAGTCGGCAAAGAGAAACAGGAATTCACACCGTTTGTAATAAATCCTGAGGTTTTTGCTGCAATCGAAGAAAAATACGGACAAGATTTGTACGATGCAATGAACAATGCAGACAAAAACGTTCGTGTAAAGTTGACAGACGTAGTTACAGACAGAATAAAATCTGAAATGTCTGAAAGTTTCCCTGAAGACGGTTTAAGTATAAGCGCTTCAATCGACAAACTTCTTTATAACGAAGTAAGACGTGAAATTTTGGAAGACCATATCAGACCTGATATGAGAAAGTTTGACGAAATCAGACCGCTTTCAGCAGAAGCAGGTATCCTACCTAGAACACACGGTTCAGGTCTCTTTAAAAGAGGACAAACGCAAGTTTTAAGTATTGCAACCCTCGGAGTTGGCTCAGACGCACAAATTATTGACGGAATGGACGATGAATATGAAAAGAAATATATTCACCACTACAATTTCCCACCGTTTTCAGTCGGCGACACAAGACCTTTAAGAGGACCGGGAAGACGCGAAATCGGACACGGAGCACTCGCTGAAAGAGCGCTTGTACCGGTAATTCCAAGTCAAGAAGATTTCCCATACACAATCAGAGTTGTCTCCGAAGTTTTAAGTTCAAACGGAAGTTCATCTCAAGCAAGTATCTGCGGTTCAACGCTCGCTCTTATGGACGCCGGCGTTCCAATTACAAAACCTGTTGCAGGTATTGCTATGGGTCTTATCACTGACGAAGCCGGTGATAAGATGGCAATTCTTACAGACATCCAAGGTCTCGAAGACCACTTGGGAGATATGGACTTTAAAGTTGCAGGAACAAGAGACGGTATCACTGCTCTACAAATGGACATTAAAATCAAGGGTGTAAGTCGCGAAGTTCTTTCAGAAGCACTTGCAGCTGCACACAAAGCACGTATGCAAATCCTTGATGTTATCCACGATGCAATAAGCGAACCGAGAGCTGAAATTTCAAAATATGCACCTCGCATTATTCAGCTCAACATCGACCCTGATAAGATTAGAGATGTCATTGGACCTGGAGGAAAGGTAATTAACCAAATCATCGCAAAGACAGGCGTTAAGATTGATATTGAAGACGACGGAACAGTACTCATTGCAAGCGCTGATTCCGAAATGGGCAATGCTGCAAAACAAATGGTGCTCGATATTACAAAAGATGTTGAAGTCGGAGAAATATACACCGGTAAAGTTACAAGACTTATGAAATTCGGTGCATTTGTCGATGTTCTAAACGGCAAGGAAGGTCTCCTACACATTTCAAATATCGACTACAAGAGAATAGATAAAGTTGAAGATGTATATAAAGTCGGCGACGAAGTCGAAGTAAAGGTTATCGGAATCGATGATGAAGGCAGAATTGATTTGTCAAGAAAAGCACTTCTTCCAAAGCCTGAAGGTCTTGAAGAGGGTGAAAATAAAAATCAAAACAGACGCTCCGACAGCCACAGAAACAACCAAGGTCCGAGACGTTCAAAACGCCACGAAGACAGAGAAAAAAATTCAAATAATTAAAGGTGATTAAATGGAAGTCAAAATTATTAACAAAAGTAATAATGCGCTTCCTGAATATCAAACAAGCGGAGCCGCCGGAATGGATATTCGTGCATTCGTTCCAAGCGACATCAAAATAAAGCCCGGAGAAGTAAAGTTAGTTCCTACCGGGCTTTATCTTGAGATTCCAAAGGGTTATGAGATTCAGGTGAGGGCAAGATCGGGTCTTGCTCTTAAAAACAGCATCGGTGTGGCAAATGGTATCGGAACAATCGATTCCGATTATAGAGGTGAACTGTGCGTAATTTTGGTCAATTTCGGTCAAAATGAATTCGTTGTAAAAAATGGAGACAGAATCGCTCAAATGGTACTTAATAAATATGAGCCGATCGAGTTTGTTGTAAATGAAGAATTGTCTTCCACGGAAAGGGGTGAAGGGGGATTCGGCTCCTCCGGCGTATGATTGAATTTCTAAAAATGATACTTATGGGAATTATACAAGGAACTTCCGAATTTCTCCCTATTTCTAGCTCCGGTCATCTCGCAGTTTTAGAAAGAGTTTTAGGATTCGAGGAACCCGGGCTTTTCATTGCCCAAATGCTTCATTTCGGCACATTTTTATCCGTTTTATTTGTATTTAGAAAAGATGTTTTAAATCTTATAAAAGAATTTATTAATCTTATCGCAAATCTCTTTAAAAAGGATAGACAAAAAATAAACGGCGACCAAAAAATAGCGCTCTATATTATTATCGCAAGTATTCCGACAGCAATAATCGGGGTCGCATTTAAGGACACTTTCGAAAGTTTTTACAGCAATATGAAATTTATAAGTTTCATGTTTCTTATAACTGCAGTTTTGCTTTATTTTACAGATTATTTTAACGGCACTAAAAACATTTATGACGTAAATATTTTCGGACCAATCGGCATCGGTATGGTGCAAGGTCTTGCAATTTTACCGGGTATTTCAAGAAGCGGCTCTACAATTTTTGCTGCAACAAGTATTGATATAAAAAAGTCTGAAGCTGCAAAGTTCTCTTTTTTACTTAGCCTTCCCGCAACATTCGGAGCATTCATTTTTGGTATTCGCGATGTGGTAAAGACTGGAGAAAGTGCAAGTTTTTCGTTTCCCTTAATAGTCGGAGTCATAGTTTCATTTGTAGTCGGCGTGCTCTCTCTCAAGTTTTTACTTGATTTAATAAATAAAAACAAACTAAAATATTTTTCAGCATATTTGCTTGTAATAGCAATAATAACATTTTTTATAAAGTGATGGTGATTTTATGTCAACAAATAGAAGAAAAAGACCTATAAAAAAGAATAATAAAAATACATTATCAAAAGAGCAAAATCTTATTTATTTGGGTATTTGCCTTTTTTTACTGAGTTTCTTTCTCATTCTATTTATGACATTTGAAAACACCGGAATTGTCGGTAAATTTGTAAGTTCATTTTTGAAGGGACTTTTCGGATGGTACGGAAAAATTCTGCCTTTCACAATAATGCTTATTTCATTTGTGCTTCTTTTTAGAAAACTTCGCGAAAAGAAAAAAAAATATATAGTTCATATTTTGATTTTATCGATTCTATTTATGGTATTTATGGACGGAGTAAGCGTGCCTTTTGATAATTTTAAAGGACACATGAGTAACACTCTTGAAGTCGCATCGGAGTTTAAAGGTGGTGGATATATAGGAGCGGTTATTTCGCATCCTATAAGGGCGTTTTTAGGCGATACAGGACTATTTATATTCCTGGCAGTTATACTTTTAGTTGAGCTATTCTCGATGTTTAATCTAAAGAAAGAGCAACTCGTCGAAGGGACGGAAGTATGTGTAAATAAAATCGAAGAAAAAATTTCAAACGGGTACACAAAAATTAAAGAAAGACGACCGATTGTTAACCCGGACAGAGCATTGCGCGATAAAACAAAAGATGTCTCAAGAGTAAAGAATGACTTTGAAAAGGATATAACTTTTGAAGATGAACCTGATTCCATTGAAGAATCAGAGAGAAAAGCGCCACTTATAAATACTTATAACGAATTTCCCGAAGATGAAAAAGAAACTAAAATCGAAAAAGAAGAACCGCAAGAAAAAGTTGAGGTTCCACTTTTTGAAGAAAAAATTAAAACAAACGAAGATACAGAAGCCGCTCAAATCACAATGATTGATACAAACGCAAACGATGAAGTGATTCAAAAATACGAATTTCCGCCGATTTCTATTTTAAAAAATTCTAAGAAGATTAAAAATATAAATACATCTTTACTCAATGAAAAGGCGAAAATCATCGAAAAGACTTTGGCAAGTTTCGGCATCGACGTCACAGTTGAAAATATAAACAGAGGACCTACGGTAACTGTTTATGAACTCAAGCCCGCTGTTGGAGTTAAGATATCAAGAATTGTAAATCTACAGGACGATTTGTGTCTTGCGCTTGAAAGCCGCGACATCAGAATTGTTGCTCCAATTCCCGGAAAGAGTAGGGTTGGAATTGAAACGCCGAATGACGAAAAAGACGTTTTGTCTTTAAAAGAAATGCTTATGTCCGACGAATACAAAGATTCAAAGGACAAGACTTCCGTTGCTCTTGGAAAAGATATCGAAGGGAAGAATATAATCACAACCATTGCCGATATGCCGCACCTTTTAATTGCAGGTGCGACAGGTTCAGGGAAAAGTGTATGTATAAACTCGATAATTTTGAGCATTTTATATAAAGCGGAGCCGAAAGACGTAAAGCTTCTTTTGATTGACCCGAAAGTTGTTGAACTTTCAGTCTACAACGGCATTCCACATCTTTTGATTCCGGTTGTTACTGATGCAAAAAAAGCAAGCGCCGCACTTCAATGGGCGGTGACCGAAATGGAAAAAAGATATGCGCTCTTTGCTCAAAACAATGCGCGCGACATAAAAGGATATAACGAAAAAGCTGAACTCGACGATTCGATGGAAAAATTGAAACAAATCGTTATTATTATAGACGAACTTGCGGATTTGATGCTTGTCAGCGGAAAAGAAGTCGAAGAAAGCATTTCACGACTTGCTCAAATGGCTAGAGCAGCGGGGATGTATATAATTGTCGCAACTCAAAGACCGTCCGTCGACGTCATCACCGGAACGATTAAAGCAAATATTCCATCAAGAATTTCATTTGCAGTAAGTTCGCAAGTTGACTCGAGAACAATTCTCGATATGGCGGGCGCCGAAAAGCTTCTTGGAAAAGGGGACATGCTCTTCCTTCACAGGTCTCAATCGAGCCCTGTAAGGCTTCAAGGTCCGTTTGTTTCAGACCATGAAATTGAACAAGTTGTAAAATATATAAAAGAAAACAATTATGAAAATCAGTACAATACAAATATTCAAGATGAAATAAAGTCCGGCGGCGCACAGTCGAGTGTGGACAACGAATTTGAAGACGAACTCTTTGAAGATGCAGCGCTTCTTGTCGTCAAGGACAATCAAGGAAGTATTTCGTATTTACAAAGAAAATTAAGAATCGGCTATTCCAGGGCAGCAAGAATTATCGACCAGATGGAAGCGATGGGGATAGTTGGACCGAGTGAAGGAAGCAAGCCTAGAAGTGTGCTTGTTTCTCTAAATGAATTGGATGAGGTGTTACACAAAGATGAAGAATAAAGACAATGTATATTTTTTAACTCTCGGATGTTCGAAAAATGATATAGACACAGAGGTAATGATTTCTATTTTGGATAAGAACTTATACAATGTGGTCGAAAACCCTGAGAGCGCTGACATAGTGGTTGTGAACACCTGCAGTTTTATTCTCGATGCAAAGACCCAATCAATTGAAACGCTTTTCGAGCTTGCCGAACTGAAAAAGGAAAATCTTAAATTTTTGGTTGTTGCAGGATGTCTCGGTCAAAGATATCCGAATGATTTGCTTGATGAAATTCCGGAGCTTGATGCTATAATCGGAACCGGTGAAATCGAAAAGATAAATCAAATCTTCAGTGATATGAAGAGTGGGAAAAGAGAGGCATATGTTGGAAATATCAATTCCCCATATGTCGAGTATTCAAAGAGAGTCGATTTTAAAACCACGCAATTCGTTAAAATTTCCGAAGGTTGCAACAATCACTGCACATATTGTATTATTCCGGAACTGCGTGGGAAAATGCGCTCTCGTCCTATTGAAAATATTTTGGATGAAGTTCGATATCTTGCGGAAAACGGCACAAAGGAAATCATTTTAATTGCCCAAAACACAACCGACTATGGAATGGATATATACGGTAAAAAATCGCTTGCTAGACTGCTTAAAGTTTTAAATGAGGTTGAGGAAATCAAGTGGATAAGAGTTCTTTATATGTATCCGGAAGGATTTAATGACGAGCTGATAGATGCGATGAAAACTTGCGATAAAGTTTGCAAATATGTAGATATGCCGCTTCAACACATAAACGATGACGTTTTAAAACTTATGGGAAGACGTATAACAAAAGCTGAAACATATAACTTGATTGAAAAATTGAGAAGCGAAATTCCGGATATTATCATAAGAACGACATTAATCGTCGGATTTGTTAATGAAACGGAAGAAGCTTTTAGTGAACTAAAAACTTTTATAGAAGATGCAAAACTCGATAAAGTCGGAGTGTTCCAATACAGTTTGGAAGAGGGCACACCTGCATATAAACTTGGAGACAAAGTTTCAGAAGAGGAAAAGGCGAGAAGATGGAATGAGATTATGAAGCTGCAATCCAAAATCTCATTTGAAAAATTGCATTCAAAAATCGGCAACAAATATGAGGCTCTAATCGAAAATAAGGATGAGGATTCATACATCGGTAGAACTTATATGGATACGCCGGGAATCGATGGTTTAGTTTATATAAAATCAGATAAAATGTTAAATATAGGCGACTTTTATGATATAATAGTAAAAGACAATAACGAATATGACATTTATGCCGAGGAGGTAAATTAACATGAATACGCCTAATAAATTAACCGTTTTAAGGATTTGTCTTGTGCCTGTATTTATAGCTCTATTTTATATTTACAGAGAGACATATATTTCCGGTATAGTTTTTACAATTGCAGCTTTGACAGATACCCTTGACGGTTATCTTGCCAGAAAAAATAATGAAATCACAGTTTTCGGAAAATTTATGGACCCGCTTGCGGATAAAATTTTGGTTTTAAGCGCACTCACAATTTTTGTTGAACAATCAATTATTTCCGCTGTCTTAGTTATCATAATCATTTTCAGAGAATTTATTATCAGCGGATTCAGATTGATGGCAGCGCAAAACGGTGTAACAATTGCCGCAAACTTTTGGGGAAAGCTAAAAACAGTAGTTCAATTAATAGGAATATTAATAGTTTTGTTTTCAAACAATGTCCCGTATTTGAACAATTTCTTAAATATCGGAATTTATACAATTTATGCCAGTGTAGTTTTGGCGGTAATATCTTTAATCGTTTATATTAAAGACAATGTTTCAGTTGTTTTCGGAGGAAACGGTGAAGAAAAACTTATATAATCTTTCAAAAAAAGTTGTCGACTCTGCAATAGAAAGAAATTTGACAATATCCACCGCGGAAAGTTTTACAGGTGGATATATTGCTAAATCTCTCACAGACATTCCCGGATGTTCAAATGTACTTGTTGCGGGACTTGTGACATATATGATAAAGGCGAAAGAAAAATTTTTGGGAGTTAAGGATGAAACCATAAACGCGTACACTGTCGTTTCAAAAGAAGTTGTATGTGAGATGGCGCTTGGCGCCCTAAATACTACAGGCTCAGACATCGCAATCGCAACTACAGGATATGCGGGACCGGGTGATGACCCTGAAACAGGAAAGTTTTTTATTGGAATCGCATTCAGAGAAGGCGGCGATATAAGAACTATTTATAAAGAGTTTTATATTGACAACACAAGGGAATTTATTCGAGAAACCGCCACAAAAATAGCACTGGAAAAAGTATATAAAATAATTAATGGAGGATTAATATAATGAGTGAAAAAGAAAAAGCTTTAGAGAAGGTAATGGAGCAAATAACCAAACAATTCGGTAAGGGTTCGATAATGAAGCTTGGAGACAAGACTTCAATGCAAGTTGCATCTATTCCTACAGGAAGTATCGATCTTGACATAGCTCTTGGAATAGGGGGAATTCCAAAGGGAAGAATTATTGAAGTTTACGGTCCTGAAAGTAGCGGTAAGACCACTGTAAGTTTACACATGATTGCCGAAGTTCAAAAGCTCGGCGGCACTGCTGCATTTATCGACGCCGAACACGCTCTCGACCCTGCATATGCAAAAAATTTGGGAGTTAATGTCGATGAACTTATCATTTCGCAACCGGACTATGGTGAACAAGCTCTTGAAATTACAGAATCACTTGTAAGAAGCGGTGCAGTTGACATCATCGTTATCGACTCTGTTGCAGCTCTTGTACCTAAAGTTGAAATCGACGGTGAAATGAGCGACCTTCAAGTCGGTGCACACGCAAGACTTATGAGTAAAGCTATGAGAAAATTGACGGGAGCTATTAATATTTCAAAGACCACATGTGTTTTTATTAACCAAGTCAGAGAAAAAGTCGGAGGATACGGAAATCCTGAAGTAACAACAGGCGGTAGAGCTCTTAAATTCTATTCAACTGTAAGACTTGAAATCAGAAGAAAAGAAATTATAAAACAAGGCGATGAAATGATCGGCTCAAAAACCGTTGCAAAGGTTGTAAAAAATAAAGTCGCTCCTCCATTTAAAACTGCTGAATTTGATATTATGTACGGAACAGGTATCTCAAAAGAAGGTGATATTCTAAATGTCGCAGTTAAAAATGATATCATAAAAAAGGCAGGAAGCTGGTTCTCATATAACGGAGAAAATATCGGACAAGGTGCTGAAAACTCGAAATCTTGGCTCAGAGAAAATCCTGAAAGCATGTATGAAATAGATTCTCAAATAAGAGAAATTTATAACTTGAGACCTATTCCGAAGGAAAATTATATGAGTCATCTCAACAGAGAAGATGAAGTGATGGACCAAAAAGATGTTGACGTGGCGGAAAGCGAAGAAAAATAGGTCTAATTTAATATGAAATTTTTGTACTTTACAGATACTCACATCAGGGCTAATTCTCCCAGTAAACGAAAAGATAATTATGTAGAGTCTTTATTGGAAAAATTTCAAGAAATTAAAAATATAGGTTCTGATAATGATGTTGATTTTTACGTTCATGGAGGGGATCTCCTTGATAGACCGGACGTTCCGATTCAAACTATAAGACGTTTTGTAAAAATAATGCAATCATTTAAAAGACCTATATTTTTTGTACCCGGCAATCACGATATTTATGCTTACAATGTCGAAAGTTTAAACAGAACTGCATTGCCACTTCTTGATGACTTTGGACTCCTTTCGATTATGAGTGACACGTCACCTATTTTATTCAGTATTGACGATGTGTCCGTTGCTCTCTACTCCGCATCTTACAACGGGGATTTAGATACAGATATTGGAAGAGAAAAATATATAGTTAAAGAAAAGCTTGCAGATTTTGACATTCTTTTTGCTCATGGAATGCTTCTTACAAAGCCATTTAAAAATATCTCATACACTTTGATTGATGACATTAAACACACAAAGGCGGATTTAACACTTTGCGGTCATTATCACACCGGTTTTGCAAACCAAAAAGTCGATGAAAAGTATTTTTATAATCCCGGCTCTGTGGCAAGAGTTTCAGCAACGGAAATCGAGCTTAAAAGAAAACCGAAAGTCTCTATTGTTACGCTCGAGAAGAATAAAGACATAGAGATTGAGGACTTTTATTTAAAATCAGCTAAACCGGGCGAGGAAGTGCTCGATAGGGAAGCGATTTTAAGAGATAAGGAAGAAAATCAAAGACTAGAACTTCAGAAATATGAAATTGAGAAAATTGATTTTGATAAGATTATGGATATAAGAGAGCTTTTAAACAAAATTGATATAACCGAAAGTCTTGATGAAGAGGTTAGAAATAAAGCCATTGAACTTGTTACGGAGGCGCAAAATGAGTAAATCGAATGATAATAGAAAAATCTCTACAATTATCATCAAAAACTTTCAATCTCACAGGCACACAGTATTAAATCTGGATGAGCATGTAAATGTTATATTGGGTTCTTCAGACGTTGGTAAAACCGCAATTTTGCGCGCGCTTGGTTGGGTGTTTTTTAATGAACCTCAAGGTACTGCATTTATAAGAGCAGGCGAAACATCCGCCTCAGTCGAGCTGATATACAAGGACGGTTATAGCGTTAAAAGAATCCGAAACAAAAAGTTTAACGGCTACCATATAAACCATCCGGATTTTGATGAACCGAAAAAACTGTCCGGTTTCGGGAGTTCCGTTCCCGAAGAAATTCAAGAAATTACGGGAGTTAGGAAGTTTGAAATCGCTGATAAAATCGAATCGCCTATAACATATCAAACGCAGCTCGAGGGTGCATTTCTCCTTTCGGAATCAAGCATAAAGAAGGCCAAAGCTATCGGTGCAATTTCAAATGTAAATATTATAGACAGAGCGATTCAGATTGCCAACTCAAATATTAAAGACTTTAGAAAGACAATAAATACTTCAGAGGAGAGTTTGAAAACTTCTGAAGAGGAAATAAAAGAATATGATACTCTTGAAGAGAGAAAAGAAAATCTTGAAAAAGTGAAGACATTATATACAGAACTTATTCAAAAAAATAAAATGAATGAAAGTCTGTCGATTTTAAATCAGCGATTGGACAATAATATTGAGCAAATAAAAACTGAAGAAAATACAATTAAAAGCTTGGGATTTGTAGACGAAACGTATAAAACATACTATCAATTAAATTCTCTTTTAGTAAAAGGTGCTGACTATTATAATAAGTTTATGAATCTAAGAAATAATGAAGCTTTATATGAATCAAATATGAAAATTATTCGCAATACAAACTTCTTAGAAGATGCAAATCCAAAGTTCGAAAATGTCATTTATTTGATTAGAAGATTTAATCTACTCACTAATATGAACAGCAATCTTGAAAGGGTAGAGGAGTCCCAAAAGGTTAATGAGAAAATTATAGACGACTCTAAAAATTTAGAGAAGATATATAAGACTACAAAAGATATCGAAAATATTTTAAATAGATTTCAATTGTTGCAAAATCTTAATAATAGGCTTGCCACTATAGACAAAACAGTCGACGAAGTGAAAAAGGACATAGAACCACTATTTGTCGAGAACTTGTCAAAATATTTAAATTACGTAACAAATCTAGACAATAAATTTAGTACGTATAATGCTCTATATAACTCAATTTATTCAAAAAATTCAGAAATAAGAAATTATGAAAATGTTATCAATGATTTAGATATTGAAATAAATGAAAAGTTAAATTCTTATCTGCAAGTATTACAAAAGAGCAATATTTGTCCAATGTGCGGTTCGATGATAACCGAAGAACATATAGAAAAAATTAGAAAGGAATACACAAATGAACTATGAAGAAAGAGCAAATCAAATAAAAAAAGAGCTTGATCAGGCATCTCAAAAAAGAGATAGGGCACAAGGAACTCTTGACAGTTTAAAAGCTCAGAAAGAAGAAATCATTAAAGAGATTATAAATGCAGGATCAACTCCTGAAACTATAAAGGCAGACCTCGACAATATCGCAAAAGAAATCGAAGAAAAACTTCAAATTTGCGAACAACTTATAAAAGAAAACAATGCAAATTAATGAAATTAAAGAATTCATCGATGATACAAATAAGGAGATAATAAGCGACGAAGTAAAAAAAGAGATGCTTGAGAAAAAGATTGAAGAACTCAAGAATACAATCTCCGATGCAAATGATTCGATCGAACTCTACACACAAACAATTCTTCTTTTAAATCACGCGATTCAATATGCAAGACAACAATCGAAGAATATCATAGAAAATATAGTGACATTATGTCTACGATATGTTTTTAAAACAAATATTCGATTTATTATAAAAGATGAAATGTCTCAAAAATCAACAGGAATGGAGTTCTATGTAACCGACGAGTACGGAAACACCGACAATCTTACAAAGCCAGAGGATTCGAGAGGTGGGGGAATAGTTGACGTGGTCAGCCTTGGACTTAGACTTTCTATTTCTGAAATTCTTACAAGAAACGGCATCCTCGGTCCAATAATACTCGATGAGCCGGCTAAATATGTTTCAAAGGAATATATACCGAATGTAGGTTTATATCTTAAGGGTTTCTCCGAAGAATACGACAGGCAAATTATTATGGTTACTCACGACGACTATCTGTCCGCAATAGGAGACTGCTGTTTTGAACTTGAACAAACGGACGGCATTACAAAGGTTGTTAAAACAAAAAACGGTTTAATTGAAGAATCTTCAATTGAAGAAGATGTTAATTCAGATGATGATGAAGACATTGAATTTGAAATTCAATAGTATTAATAAATATTTTGTATAAATTTTATTTAAAAAGCCCATTTTTAAATTGACTTTTAATTAAAAAAGCGTTACAATAGATATAGGACCTAAACAACTAAATAGAAAGGAGAAAATATATGCCAATTGTTTATTATTTTCTGATTTTCATATTTTCCTTAGGTTGCGGTATTTTTGTAGGTTATTTATTGCGAAAAAAAGTTTCCGAAAAAGCTATCGGTTCTGCTGAAGAAGAAGCTCGTAGAATTCTTGAAGAAGCTAGAAAAGATGGGGAAGCGGAAAAGAAAGAATTAATCTTAAATGCTAAAGAAGAAATTCAAAAATCTAAAGATGAACTCGAATTAGAATCTAAAGATAGACGAAGAGAATTCCAAAGTACAGAGAAAAGACTTATAAGTCGCGAAGAAACCCTGGACAGAAAAATTGACAATTTACAAAAAAAGGAAGATAAGCTAAATCAAAAGATTAAAGATATCGAAGATAAAAATTTACGTGCAGATGAATTAGTAAAATCGCAAGAACAAAAACTTGAAGAAATTTCAGGTCTTACACGTGAGGAAGCAAAGAACATTCTTATTGCCGATCTTGATCACGAAATGACACAGGAAACGGCTATCCGTATAAGACAAATGGAAGACAAAATCAAGGATGCAAGCGATGAAACAGCACGCGAAATTCTATCTTCCGTCATTCAAAGAGTCGCATCCGACTATGTTAACGAAACAACAGTCACAGTTGTCGATTTGCCGAATGACGATATGAAAGGAAGAATTATAGGTAGGGAAGGAAGGAACATAAAAGTTTTGGAAAGCCTTACAGGTGTTGATTTAATTATTGACGATACACCGGAAGCCGTTGTGCTCTCGAGTTTTGACCCAATAAGGAGGGAAGTTGCAAGACTTTCTCTTACAAGACTTATTCAGGACGGTAGAATTCAGCCTGCGCGAATCGAAGAAACTGTTGAAAAGGCAAAAGAAGACGTCAACAAGATTATTACCGAGGCCGGCAACAATGCTGTTTTGGAGACAGGATTACACGGTATAAATCCGGAACTTCAAAAGTATTTGGGAAGACTTAAATACAGAACAAGTTACGGACAAAACGTTCTCGACCACTCCGTTGAGGTTTCACACCTTGCAGGGATGATGGCTGAGGAAATCGGAGCCAATGTAAGAGTTGCTAAGATGGGCGGATTGCTCCACGATATCGGTAAAGGTATCGATAGAGAATTCGAAGGAACCCACGTAGAACTTGGCGTAAATCTTGCAAAACGTTATAAAATAAGTAAAGAGGTTATCCACTGTATTGAAGCTCACCACAATGATGTTGAAGCTCAATCTGTCGAAGCATTCCTTGTGCAAGCTGCTGATGCTATAAGCGCTGCAAGGCCTGGTGCAAGACGTGAAACTCTCGAAAGTTACATCAAACGTCTCGAAAAGCTTGAAGAAATTGCAAACTCATTTGACGGCATCGAAAAAACATATGCTGTTCAAGCGGGACGCGAAGTAAGAATTCTTGTTAAACCTGAAAAAGTTTCTGACGATGAAATGACGGTTATGGCTCATGACATTGCTAAGAGAATTGAAGAAGAAATGCAATATCCTGGTCAAATAAAAGTTAATGTAATTAAAGAGGTTAGAAAATCTCATTTAGCAAAATAGTGCCCATTGTAGGCACTATTTTTATACATAAAATTTGATTAGATAGAACGAAAGCAATATTTTATTAGAGATTTATTGTTATTTTATGAGTTTAAATTGAAAAAATATACGTATTTACCATATTATCATTTATATTTTTTATTAATTTTATAATCTAAAATATGGTTATAAACTAATTTCATGTATTGTATTTGATATATGGAGTATTATATTTATTATAGAAGATAAATATAAATCTTTTTTGTTTATGTATTCTTAAAAAAATTATGCTATTATATTTTTGATAGGGCAGGTCATATTAAAAGATTTTATATATAAAGATATAGTATTTTTATTATAAATAAACCCTAAATTTATAAATACCATTATAATCAGAAGTGTTATCTGAAAATTTATATATAAATATAATAATCTGAAATTATAGATACATTTTTTATTATAAGTCATATGTGATAAAATTTACTCATGATAAAATTTACTCATAATAAAATTTGCTTTTGCAATAATTAATTTTTGAGATTTATATTTTTCTTATTTTGTCAAAATGTGCAAAATTATAATTGTATTTTATAATAACTATTCCAATTTTATGCTTGACATTTATTTGGAGTAGGGGTATAATAGAAATATAAAATTTGTCACAAAATAACTATTTTGTGACAAAGAGGGGGAATTGATGTGCAAACAGGTCTGCCACTGATTTTGACTGACTTTTTGGACTATTTATCGAGTGTTAAGAGTCATAGCAAAAATACCGTTAAAGAATATTCTTATGACTTAACAAGCTTTTTAAAATTTATTAGACTCAGAAAAGAAAATTTAAAAGACATTTCTTTTGATGATATAAATATCGAATCGATTGATGCCAAATATCTCGAAAGTGTTACGCTTCAGGATATGTATGCCTATATCGCATTTAAAGACAGAGTTGATTCAAACGGTTCTGCGGCAAAATTTAGAAAAGTTGCAAGCATAAGAGCTTTCTATAAGTATCTATACGAAAAGATTAAAGTTATTTCCAATAATCCTTCGTATGAGCTCGAATATCCTAAGCTTGATAAGCGTCTACCTATATATCTTACTCTAAACGATGCTACAAAGCTTTTAGAGACCGTTGAGACGGAGAAAAATTTATTTCTCAAAAAAAGAGATTTTGCTATCATGATGGTCTTTTTAAACTGCGGGCTACGTCTATCTGAGCTTGTAAGCCTAAATGTTGACTCTATACACGAAGACAACAGCGCATCTGTTGTGGGTAAAGGAAATAAAGAGCGTATAATCTTTTTAAACGATTCGACTATCGCCACAATAAACGACTATTTGACCGTAAGGCCTGATGAGAGTTTAATCAACGAAAAGGACAAAAACGCGCTGTTTTTAAGTCAGCAAAACAATCGTATTTCAAATCGGGCTGTGCAACATATGATTGAAAAACGCGTTAAAGAAGCCGGTTTATCGAGTGATTATACCGTTCATAAACTGAGACACACCGCAGCAACTTTGATGTATAAATATGGCGATGTTGATATTTTAACGCTAAAAGAAGTTTTAGGTCATTCGAATGTCGCAACCACACAAATCTATACACACCTTGACAATGAAATCATAAAAAAAGCTACTGAAAGCAATCCTCTCAGTAACTTCAATCTAAAAGATGAAGAAAAATAGAAAAGTCGCTTGATTTTTCTGTCTTCATCTTTTGTTATTTATGATTGTTAAAATAATTTCAATTAATTTTTATCTAGATTTCTAAGTCCAAACATCAGTGCAATCTTTGCATGTTCATATGTTATTCCGCCTTGATAATATGCGGCATATGGCTCTCTTATCGGTGCGTCACAGCTTATCTCTATGCTTGAACCTTCGACAAATCCAGGTGCCGCCATGATAACCTGGTCTTCATATCCCGGCATATCCCAAGCTGTTGGAATTGCATATGAATCCACAGCACCGGCTTGTTGAATTCCGATTGTAAATTGTTTAAGCGCTTCTTTGTCTTCAAATATAATTGTTTGTACAATATCGCTTTTCGAAAATGTTTCATCCGGAATTATTTTATAGCCTCTATCTTTCATTACCTGTGCGATAAGATATGCGCCCTTCATTGCTTGTCCAACCACGTGTGGCGCGAGGAAAAGACCTTGAAGGGTAAATCTGGTTGTTCCGAAAGTAAGACCTACTTCCTTCCCTATTCCAGGCGCTGTCAAATTGTTTGCAGCGCATTCAATCAAATCTTTTTTACCAACCAAGTATCCGCCTGAAAAAGCGATTCCTGCTCCAGGATTTTTAATTAAGCTGCCGGCCATCAAATCTGCTCCGACGTCTGTAGGCTCATCATATTCGGTAAATTCTCCATAACAATTGTCTACAAAAATAATAACGTCTTTCTTGTGAGCTTTTACGCAATCAATTACTTCTCCTATTTCCTCTATATTAAAAGCTCTTCTTAGAGAATAACCTGTGGATCTTTGTATGGCAACAACTTTTGTTTTGTCGTTTATTGCATCCAATATCGCTTTTTTATCAAATTTATCATTTTCATCGAGCGGTACATATTTTACACTTACACCCTTTGATTTTAGATTATTTTTTTCATTTCCCACATATCCCAAAGATTTTTGCATAGTATCGTATGGAATGCCTGAGATATATAATAGTTCATCGCCCGCATTTAAAACAGAATCAAGTCCAAGATATATAGCATGTGTCCCTGACGCAATAGACGGCCTTACAAGCGCATCTTCAGTGTTAAACACTGTTTTGTATATCGTTTCGGTTTTATCTCTTCCCGGGTCCGCATATCCATAACCTGTCGGCCAGAAAAAGTCCCCCGAACCTAGATTTGCATCTTGCATTGCCATCAATACCTTTTGTTGATTGTGAAAAACTATTTTATCTACTTCCGTAAATTGAGTTTTTATTTTAGTTTCTGCATGCTCAATTTCGTCAACAATATCTTTATCGATATTATAAAAATTATAAAAATCCCTCAATTTTTTCCTCTCTTTCAATGAATTTCACTACTTGTGAAACATTTTCAAATTCATTTACATCTATCATTTTTACATTTGAATCGTTTCGAAACCATGTCAATTGTCTTTTAGCGTAGTTTCTTGAAAATTGTTTGAGCTTTTCAATAGCAAAATCATAGTCCCACTCACCTTCAAGATATTTTATGATTTCTTTATAACCGATTGCCTGCATAGATTGATTTTCTTTTGTTATTCCATTACTCATAAGTTGTTTGACCTCGTCAACCAAACCATCCGCAAGCATTATATCGACTCTTTTATTTATTCTTTCATATAATAAATCTCTTTGCATTTCCAGTGCATAATAGCTGAAAGTTATATCCTCATTAATTTTTCTTATGGTATTAAAAGTATCTGAGAATTTATTCCCGGTACAAATAAAATACTCTATCGCTCTGATATTTCTTTTTGTATCGTTTATATTTATTCTATCAAAAGATTTTTTATCGATATGAAAAAGTGCATCTCTCAAATATTCTATGCCCTTTTCCTCGAAAATCTCGTATAATTTGTTCCTAACATCATCATCTTGGCTATTGTCGTCGAGATTCATATCGTAAATCAGTGAATTTATATAAAATCCGGTACCACCGCAAACAATCGGAATTTTATTTTCTGTATTTAAGTTATTTATTATCTTAAATGCATCTTCTCTATATTCCTTAACGCTGTAGTTTTCGTAAGGCTCCTTAATATCAATAAGGTGATGTTTAATCCCCTGCATCTCTTCATCTGTCACTTTCGCACTTCCGATATCGCATCCTCTGTATATTTGAATCGAGTCTGCCGAAATAATCTCGGTATTTAGTGCTTTTGCAAGTTCAATAGATGTACTTGTCTTGCCGACAGCCGTAGGTCCGGCAATTATAATTATGTGCGGTTTACTCATGTAAAATCCCCTCAACGAATCTATCTTCATCGACAATTGTGAAGATGTTTTTACCTTGCGGAGATGTTAAAGGATTCTCCGAATTTAATACATCAAGTAAAATCCCTTTGATTTCATTTACATTTACAAGTTTTGAGCTGTTTGATGCAATTTTACTCAAGCTTGAAATGAGCGACTTCTCAGTGATATTTTTATGACTCTTGCCCCCTTCAATTGTATAGACCAAATCATCGAAATTGCTTTTAATAAATTTATCACTTATAAGCGACGGAACCCCGCGGAGCACAACTGTATTCTCGCCCATAATCGAGATGTCAAAACCCAGTTTAGATAAAATCTCAATATTTTCTTCAATTTTTTCCAAAGTGCCGCGGTCATAGTTGTAAACAAACGGCTCAAGAACTGTTTGCGTTCCAACCGATTTATTTGTGTAGTCAGAATTTATTTTATCATACAACGATCTCTCAATTGCGTTTTTTATATTAACGACAATCATGCAATTCTTCGGTTTGTTCTCAATCAAAAAATAATTATTAAAAACTATGCCAAGCGGAATATTAAAATTCCACATTCCATCAATTGGAAGCAGAGCTTCAATACTCGTCTCTGTCTTTTTTATAACTTCCTCTTTTTTAACAACAATATTTGGAATTTCAAATTGAAAATCGGAATCTATAATATCATCTGAGTTAGATTCATTTTCAAATTCATAATCATATCCGTCGTCAGCGGCAGTCTTAACTTCATCATAATCCATATTTAAGCTGCTTTTTATGTTTTGAGGTGAATTTTTAACTGTATCTTCGAATTCCACAAATTTTTGAACATCTGTAGAATTGTCTTCATCACTAAATTCTTCCTCATCTTCTACGGTAAAAGAAATATTCTCTTCAGTGGATGCACTGACAACGTCTTTATTAGATT
The DNA here is from genome assembly GCA_900540185.1 of uncultured Eubacteriales bacterium. GTDB lineage: Bacteria > Bacillota > Clostridia > Tissierellales > Peptoniphilaceae > Ezakiella. Next base: position 54,954 of record UQFH01000005.1, on the reverse strand, counting down.
TCAAAGCTTCATAAATTGAACTTTCAACCAAATATTTAACCTTGTCAAAATCATTAAACTTAACGAACTTTTTCGAAGGATGAATGTTGACATCAACTGAATCTTTTGGAACTGTAAGAAAAATAAAATAAACAGGCCTTCTATTTTTTGGAATTACACCATAATAAATCCCCTCTATTAATTTCTCGAGTTCTTTATTCTCCGTGATTCTACCGTTTACAAACAAAAGAGACTTGTTTTTCCCTACATTTGAATTGTCGCTGTTTCCAATAAGACCATAGATTTTATAATCATCAAATGTTTTATCGAGCTCTATTGTCTTTGTTGCAGTGTTTAAATCATATACTTCCAAAATAGTCGTTTTAAGATTGCCCGAACCGCTTGTATTAATCACAATTCTGCCATTTGAAATAAGCCTGAAAGATGTACTGTAATAAGCGACTGCCATGGTTTCTATAAGAGCTATAATTTGATTTTCTTCAGTTCTATCCGACGCAAGAAAGTCGCGTCTTACCGGCATATTTTTAAAAAGATTTGAAGACTCAATAGTAGTCCCGTAGTTTGTTACAGCCTCCCCTTTTGAAACAAATTCACCGAAAGAATATTTGATATTAAGACCCAAATTTTCTTCGTGCGTCTTGGTTGTAAGAGAAACTTCAGAAACATTTTGAATAGAATTTAATGCCTCCCCCCTGAATCCTCTTGTATCGAGTGAAAACAAATCTTCGAAGTTTGTAATTTTTGAAGTAAAATGCTTCTTAAACACATCAGGTAAATCCTCATCAAAAATTCCCGAGCCGTTGTCGGTAACTCTTATATAGTCTTTTCCTCCTCTTTTGATTTCAACTACAATATCCGTTGCGCCGGCATCGATGGAGTTCTCAACCAATTCTTTAATGATTGAAACAGGTCGATTTATAATTTCGCCCGCCGCAATATTTTCAATTGTTTTATTGTCGAGTTTAATAATTTTTTTCATATTATTCCTTCGCTTTTTTAATAATATTATTTATTTCCATCATTGCATCAATAGGTGTCATCGAATTTATATCAAGACTCAAAATATAGTCTCTAAGTGAATTGTCAACCGCAGCCGGTTCTTCCTCATAGCTGTTGTTTAAAAAATCAACCTGTTTTCCGTTTCTATAATTTATTTCCGCATCTTTCTGGAATTTTCGTGCTTTTGAAATAACTTCATCCGGCAATCCTGCAAGTTTTGCAACATGAATACCATAACTCTTTGACGTTATGCCCGGTGTGACTTTTCTCAAAAACATTATGTCATTTCCCTCTTCTTTAATTTTAAGCGTAAGATTAAAAATGATATTTGAAAGCGCTTCCAAATTGGACAATTCCTGATAGTGCGTTGAAAATAAAGTGAAAGCTTTAACTCTGTCGGTTATATATAAAACGACCGCTTTCGCAATCGCCATTCCGTCAAACGTGCTTGTTCCTCTACCGACTTCATCCAAAATTATAAGTGAATTTTTTGTGGCATTTTTTAATATATAACTCACTTCGCTCATTTCAACCATAAATGTCGACTTTCCGGAGTAAAGTGAGTCGCTTGCGCCAATTCTAGTAAATATTTTATCCACAACACTCAAATCACCTGAATCCGCAGGAATAAATGAGCCGATTTGCGCCATTATCTGTATAATCGCAACCATTCTCATATATGTGGACTTACCGCTCATATTAGGTCCCGTTATTATCGCAACTCTGTCGAGCGTATTTAAATTCACGTCATTCGGAATAAACTCTTCCAAATTGTTCATCATTTCAATAACTGGGTGTCTTGCGTTAACAAGCTCAATTTTCGACTCTGTGTTGAATTTCGGTCTAACATACCTGTTTTCTCTTGCAACGGTACTAAGAGCTATATAAACGTCAATTTCCGCAAGGTCAAATGCAAGTTTCTTCAAAGATGGAATGAACTCCATAAATGAATCCAACATCTCGAAATATATGGTTTTTTCAAGTGCAAGCGCAATGCTTGAGGAGTTTAATACATTGTATTCAATCTCTCTAAGCTTTTTTGTCTTATATCTTTCTGCATTCTTTAAAGTCTGAGTTCTTTCAAACTCATCAGAAACCTTGTCCGTTTGTCCCTTTGAAACCTCGATATAGTATCCTGCAAGTTTATTGTATTTTATCCTTAAAGTTTTTATATCCGTCTTTCTTCTAAGCTCATTTTCGTAATTTATAAGTTTGTCGGTAATCTCGGTCCCGTCGTCTCTGATTTCATCGAGTTCGCTGTTGTATCCGTGTCTAATGACATAGCCGTCATTTATTGACATAGACGGTTCATCAGCTATTGCATCTTGAAGTTTTGTATAAATCTCTTTGTGTTCATCCAGGTCCGAAAGTCTTTTCATCGACTCTGAGCCGAGAGCCGAGATTTCATCTTTAATAAGCGGAATGATTCGAAGCGTCTCTTTTAGATTCAACAAATCCTGTGGTGAAGCGGATTTTTCAGAAATCTTTGACGCAATTCTTTCTATATCGAAAGTATTTGATAATAAATTTTTAATAGTTTCCGCTTCAATGGGATTGTTGTAAAAAACTTCCACAACATTTTGTCTGTACGATATCTCGCGAATATCTTTTAACGGTCTTTCAATAATAGCCTTGAGTCTTCTTGCCCCTTTAGAAGTTATAGTCTTGTCCAAAATCGAAAGTAGACTCCCCTTCTTCGTGTTGTCGGTAATATTTTTTGAAAGCTCAAGATTTCTTATAGCGCTCTCGTCGAGCTCAAGATATTTTGAAATGTCATACGAAATAATATTGTCTATATGTTTTAAATTTACATTTTTATTTTCAAATAAATATTTAAATAAATTTAAAATTGACAATTTTAAATTGCCGGCATTTTTGTGCACACTATAATCTATTCCTGTAAATTCGGAAATCTTTTCTTTAATTTCCTCAAAATTTGGAACTTCATTTTTAAGAACTGTATAATAACCGAGCTCTTTAAATTTGGAATACAACTTAACGTCATTTACAATAATTTCTTTCGGATGAATTCTCATTATTTCATCATAAATACTCTTAAAAGAATCAAACACAAAATCATTCGAAACATAAAGCTCCCCGGTCGAAATATCAGCATATGCAATCGAAATATTATCGTCGACATAAATCGAAGCCAAAAAATTGTTGTCGTCATCAGATAAATACTCCGTATCTATTATAGTGCCCGGAGTATAAATTTTTATTATACCTCTTTCGACAAGCGCCTTCCCTTGTCCGGGCTCTTCCAATTGCTCGCAAATTGCGACCTTGTAATTGTTTTCTATTAACTTTTTTACATAAGTAAGCGATGCGTGATGCGGCACTCCACACATCGGCGCTCTCTCCTCAAGACCGCAGTCCCTTCCGGTGAGAGCAAGCCCCAAAACTCTCGAAGCTTCTATTGCATCGTCAAAAAACATCTCATAAAAATCACCGATTCTATACATCAAAATAGAATCCAATGCCTGATTTTTTATGGATGCATATTGCCTCATCATCGGCGTTAACTTTTCTTTGTCTATGCTTTCAAATAAACTCATTAAACCATCCGTCCAAAACTTGTAAAAGTGTTAATCTTCTCTATTTCTACCTCAACAATTTTTCCGATATCTTCCCTGTCCCCATCAAAAACGACAAGGCGTCCATAAGGATTTCTTCCCTCGAGAGTGTGCTCCCTCTCATTGTATGATTCAACCAAAATCTCATATCGATTTCCAATTGTACCTTCGTGATTTTCGAGCTGAATACTATTCATCAAATCGGTCAATCGATTAAATCTGTCTTTAACAATGTTCTCATCTATTTCTTTGAGCTTTGCAGCAGGTGTGTTTGGCCTTGGACTGAAAATAAATGTAAATGCACTGTCGTATCTAACCTTTTTTACAATATCCAAAGTCTTTTCAAAATCTTCTTCCGTCTCCGTCGGATATCCAACAATAATGTCGGTCGATAGCGAAATTTCAGGTCTAATCTTTTTCACCTTGTCGACAATATACATATACTTTTCAGTGTCATAGTGCCTGTTCATATCTTTTAAAACCTTGTCCGAGCCTGACTGAATCGGAAGATGGAGTTGTGGCATAAGCTTGTCGAGTTTTCCATACAGCTCCAAAAAATCATCCGTTATATCTCTCGGATGCGGAGTCATAAATCTTATTCTCTTTAAATCTCTAATCTTATTAAGTTCTACAAGAAGTTCAGTAAAACTTCTTCTAGGCGTCAAAGTTTTGCCATACGAATTTACATTTTGTCCAAGGAGCATAACTTCTTTCACCCCGTCTTGAACCAAAAACTTAACCTCATCAACTATATCTTCCACAGTCCTTGAGGTCTCTCTACCTCTTGTATAAGGCACAATGCAATATGTGCAGAAATTATTGCATCCATAAGTAATATTTACAAATGACTTATATTTAAAAGGTCTGACTGCATCAAAAGTTTTATCGGTATATTCATTTTTTTCTAGAACTTCAACAATTCTTTCTCCGGTCTTAAGATGTTTTTCAAGTAAATTTCTAAAATTATCTATATTATTTGTTCCAAATATAATTTTTACATTTTTAAATTTAGTTAAAATTTCATTTCGAATTTCTTCAGATTGCATCATGCAACCGCAAATACAAATTATTTTGTCATCATACTTTTCGTTGCCCTTGAGCCACCCTAAATTTCCGTATACTTTATTTTCTGCATTTTTTCTAATTGCACATGTATTAAAAATAATAATTTTTGCATCATCAACTTCATCCGTCGGCTCATATCCCATATCTTCCAAATCATATTTTAAAATCTCAGAATCATGCTCGTTCATCTGACAGCCATATGTTTTTATAATATACTTTTCTTTCAATGTAAATCACCCTTAAATAAGAATAAAGCTGCCAAAAAGGCAGCTATTTATTTTATTAAATTCGTTAAAATTTATTCTTCGCTATTTTCTGTAGCTTCGCCTTCTGATGCATTGTCATCTAAATTTAAAGCCATCTTTTTTAATTCTCCAAGAATTTCGCTATCAATCAATGGATTGTCGATAGGATTTGTATCAACCTTTTCTTCTTTTCTATTGTCATCGAATGACTTTCTAGGTGCTCTTTCTCTTCTTGGTTTTCTTTCGCGTTTTTCTTCTTCAGGTTCGGTCAAAGCGCGGATGCTCAATGAAATCTTTTGATTATCTTTGATGTCTGTAATCTTTGCTTCAACTTCTTGTCCCATGTTCAAAATATCGGAAGGTTTTTCAATGTGTTCTCTGCAAATTTGTGAAATGTGGATAAGTCCATCAATTCCTTCGGCTAATCTTACGAAAGCACCAAATTCCGGCATAGAAACAACTGTTCCTTTTACTACATCTCCGACTTTGTTATTCTTCTTGAATACTTCCCATGGATCTTCGGTTGTTTGTTTTAGTCCTAATGAAATACGATTCTTTTCTCTATCGAATCCTAATACTAAAACTTCAACTTCATCGCCTACGCTCAAAACTTCTTTTGGATCTCTTACTCTGTTCCAAGCTAAATCAGTTATGTGAATTAATCCGTCAACGCCTCCGAGGTCTACGAAAGCACCGAAGTTAGTCAAGCGCATAACTTTGCCCTTTCTTAATTGACCTTCTTCAACACCTGACCAAAATTCATCTTGTTCTTTTTGAATTCTAGCTTTTTCCAATTCTCTTCTTGAAACAACGCAACGTCTCTTAGATTTATCAAAATCTATAATTTCAACTTTTACAGTCTCACCAACAAGACTTGATAAATCTCTTCTAAATCTATCAAAAGAATGGCTTGCAGGCATAAATGCACGCGCACCCTTATACTCAACGATTAATCCGCCTTTTGTTTGTTCTTTTACAAAAACTTCAATCGGCTCTTTTGCTTCAAACTTTTCCTCTAACTCATTCCAAGCTTGAACATCTTTGATTCTTCTTAGACTCAAAACTACATTGCCTTCACCGTCATCGACTTTAACAATGTAAACATCGATTTCGTCTCCGGCCTTGTATTCTGTTCTTGGATCGGTTAGATCTGTTGGTAGTTCATCTCTGTCAATAATTCCGTCAGATCTATAGTTAATATTAACCATAATTTGACTTTCAGTTACGTAAAGTACAGTGCCTGGGACAATTTGTCCTCTTTTGATACGTGTGAATGTATCATCAATCTTTGCCATCATTTCGGCGTGGTCTTGTTCGTTGACTGCATTGTTAGACGCATTTTCTGTTGTTTCGGTTGAAACTTTTTCGTTTTCGTTAATCATAGTTGACTCTCCTTTTTCATTGTGGTTAAAAGAATCTGTTACTGTGTCTTTAGATGGAATATTTGCATCTGTTTTATTAGATTCATGATTCTCTATTGGGTCATTTTTTGCAACTATCTTATCCGAAGCTACATTGTTCTCACCGAGATCAATACTATCTTTGTTATTAATGTCGTTTAACACTCTAACAGCCTCCTTAATAATCCAGTCCGGAGTAGATGCCCCGGCTGAGATTCCAATACTATTATACATTGAAATCGAAGATAAATCAAGCGAAAAAACATCATTTGCAAAATAATATGGAAAATTTTTTTCTTTTAAAATATTGCAAAGCTCCTTCGTGTTGTTTGAGTTCTCGGAGCCTAATATTATAATAGCTTCAACTTCATCCATCAAATCTATCAAACTTTTACGTCTTTTAGAAGATGCTCCACATATTGAATTAAAAACTTTAACTTTGTTTCCGAATTTGTCACAAATCACCTTAGTTAATAAATCAGCTTTATCATAATTTAAAGTCGTCTGCATTGTAACAAAATATAAATCCTCTTTTAAGCTTTCAATTTGTTCCGGTGAATCTATTACAATACAATTCTTCACCTGAGATTTTGTAGCAATAACTTCCGGATGATTCGGATCTCCAAAAATAATATTTGTGTAGCCTTCCTCTTCTTTTTCAATCATTTTATTATAAATATTTAATAAAATAGGACAAGTTGTGTCAATAAGTTCATATCTTTTCGATAATTCTTCTTTTTCTTCTTTTATTGTGCCATGGCTTCGCAAAATAATCTTATCGCAATTGCAATTTTCTTCAAAATCTTTTATTCCATGTTCATACAAATTATTTTGAACATCTTGATTGTGAACAAGTTGTCCAATGATTGCAGTTTTTGAAGATGCATTTGATACTGCAAGCTCATATGCTCTTTTTACACCAAAACAAAAGCCAAGTTCTTTGGCTACAACTACTTTCATTATCCAAGCTCCTTAATGTGTCTGATTATTTCTCTACTCCAAGCGTCATAATTTTCTTTTTGAGATAAACTTTCATCTAATTTCGGCTCAAGTTCTTCTCCAAAATAAATATCCACTTTAGAAAATATCCTATAAGTCGAAACAATCTTTACAGGCAAAACATTTGAATTGGCTTTAAACGCAATCAAAGCAACACCACTTTTTACATCGCTCTCACGAAGCTCTTCAAGTCTTGTCCCCTGCGGAAAAATCCCTAAAACTTCGTCATTTTCCAAAACTTCTATACATTTTTTAATAGTTGCTAGACTCGGCTTTTCCCTGTCGACAGGTATAACATCTTGCGAATATAAAATTTTTGCTAATAATTTGTTATTAAATAGCTCTTTCTTTGCCAAAAAATGTATGTGACGTGGTGAAAATAAATACAAAAAAACCGAGTCCCAATTTGATTTGTGATTTGGACAAATTATAACTCTTCCTTCTGATGGAATTCTATCCATATCGTGAAGTTCTATTCTAAAAAATATTTTAACAAAAGTTCTAACAATCCAAACTATAACTTTCATTTAATCAAGACCCCTAATTATTCTTGTGATTTTTTGAAGCGATTCCTTTACAGAATCGTTTGTAGTATCAATTATAATTGCATTCTCCGGAATACAAAGAGGACTGTACTCTCTGTTCTTGTCCCTATCATCCCTGATTTTTAAATCTTCTCGCACCTCGGAAACCACAATGTCAGATTCCGGATTCTTTCTTTTTATTTGAAGAATTCTTCGCGCTGCTCTTTTCTGTATATCTGCTTCTATATAAAACTTAAAATCCGCATTAGGCAAAACACTACTTCCAATGTCTCTTCCGTCAACTACAACTGACGTATTGGCGGCAATTTCCTTAATAATATTGTCTACATAATTTCTTACAAAAGGATAAGTTGCAATTTTGCTGCTAAGTTCCGTCACATCAACAGTTCTGATTTCGGATTTCAGTCTCTTCCCGTCAAGTAAAACTCCGTTTTTCGAATAACTGATGTTTATATCTTCTAAACTTTTTTCATAATTATCAGAGGTGACTCCGTTCGCAATAAAATAATATGCGATAGCTCTGTAAATAGAGCCGGAGTCGATGTGTGTAAAATTCATAACTTTTGCAAGTCTTTTTGCCAATGTGCTTTTACCTGAACCGGAAGGTCCATCAAGTGTTATAATCATATTATTTATCCTCCTTATAGTCCGGCCGTAGTCCGACTGCTTTCTTTAAATATACATGTTTCGGAACAGCGTTTATTTCAGCATGTATTATAAATCTTATACAATGTTTAAGCGAACCTTCTACATCCATCTCCTGCATCGAAAGAATCGGAACATCTATATTTGCCGCCCTGATTCCCGGACCCGGATATGCCGCCCTTATATCTTTTGTACATGTTGTTATAATTGAAATAATATCTTTTTCAGTGAGAGAATTTCTTTTTACAATTTCCTCAATCAACTCTTTTGACGCACTTAAAACTTCTTCTTCAGTGTCGTTTTCAATTGTTGTGGCTCCTCTTATAGCTATCATTTCAACCCTCCAAATATAAATAAGCTTTATATGCCGTACTGAATGCAATTTGCAAATTATACCCACCGGTGTTTGCGGCTACGTCCAATAGTTCACCTATAACAAACAAATTATCCACAAGTTTTGATTCCATTGTTTTTGGATTTATCTCTGAAGCTTTAACACCACCATCGGTTATTATCGCCTCATTTATCGGTCTTCTCGCGGTCACATTGAATTCCATATTCTTAATAACGTTCGAAAGTCTTTGTCTTTCTTCTTTAGTTATAATATTTGAGTTTTTTCCCATGTCTATATTTGAAAGTTCAAGAATCGGCTCAATCATATTAGAAAGCAAAAGATGGTTTAAAGAGTTTTTAATCATTTTTGTGCTTGCTTCATCCAAATCTCTTTGAATGCGATTTTGTAGCTTTTCATCGCCAAGCGCCGGTTTAAGATCTAAACTTAAAACATCTCCTTTTTTTACAAAAGGACTTATGCGAAGAATTGTTGGACCGCTCAGTCCATAATGCGTAAATAAAGCTTCTCCAAACTCTGATTTTATCACTTTTTTCTTTCGTATCAATTTAAATTCAATATTTTTTAAAGAAATGCCTATAAGCTTTTCTGTGAACTTTGAGTCAGTCTCAACTCCGACAAGCGCCGGTTTCGGCTCGATTATTGTGTGACCGAACGATTTTAAAAATTCATATCCATCACCTGTTGAACCTGTTGTAGGATAACTCAATCCCCCAGTTGCAACCACAAGATTCTCACAAGTATATTTTTCCTTATCCGTTAATATTATAAACTTTTCCCCGCATTTTTCAATTTTTTTCACGCATTTGTTAAATTTAAAAATACATTCGTTGTTTTTATAAAGGCAATCGGTCACATCTCTTGCTCTATCACTTATAGGAAAAATTCTTCCTCCCCTTTCGACTTTTGTTTTTAAATTTCTATCGTTGAAAAAATCAACAGTCATTTTGTTGTCAAAATCACTTATAGCCGAATAAACAAATTTTTCATTTGTAAAAATCTCTAAAAAAATATCCTCCTTAGAGCAATTATTTGTGATATTGCATCTACCTTTCCCGGTAATATTTAACTTTTTACCTGGATATGGATTTTTTTCTAAAACAAGAGTATTTCTGTTATTTAAAAGAGCCGACAAAAAAAGTCCTGCCGCTCCTGCACCAATTATAATATTTTTATAATCATTCATTTTCTTTACTGCTTTCAAATATATTATATGTTTTCCAAATAAGCTCCATATTTGTTAGTGAATTTATAGTTTTTTGCTTGTTCTTTAAACTCAAATCGATAATTATAGAATTTATTACAGCCATCGGAACAACAAGCGAGTCCACAAAAAATAAAATATTGTTTTGCACTATAAGATTTATATCAGAAAATTTTACAAGTGGATTGTTCTCACTATCTGTCAGCAAAATAAGTTTTGCTCCTTTTGAACTTACATATTTAAAAATATCGTTCAAAGCTCTTGTATATCTTGGAAAACTTATTGTAAAAACAATATCATTTTCCTCTATATCAACCAATTCCTCGATAATAGTAGTTTCTTTTTCTCCCAAAAGGAACACATTCTTTTTTATAAGACTTAAATAAAAATTAAAATAAGAAGCAAGATAATGAGACGTCCTACAACCTAATATAAAAATCCTGTTTGCATTGTTTAACTCGTTCGAAACACGGTTTATCTCTTCATTTGTTATATGCTCTCTTACTTTTCGCAGTGCTGCAATCTCCTCGTCAATTGAAATTAAATTTCCATCAACTTTTCTTTCTTCGTTATTTAACGAAAGCCTTTCAATCGAAGTCCTTGTACTCTTTATATACTCATTTATTAAAAGAACCAGCTCCGGATATCCTGTAAGTCCAATAGTTTGCGCAAATCGCACAACGGTAGATTCACTGATGTTTAGCATTTTTGAAAGATGCTTCCCTGTCATATCAAGTGGAATGTCTGAAGAATTTAGAAGAAAATCAGCTATTCTTCTTTGCATTCTACTCAATTTCGAATAATGAATATCTATTATTTTTTCTAAATTGTTATTTTCCATATTCCACCTATAAATGTTTGCGTTTTAGTTCATCTACATATGCAAGTTCATCATTTGTAAAAACTCTATATTTCCCTTCCTTGATTTCTCCAAGAGCAATTCTACCATGAGTAAGTCTTTTTAACTCAACAACTGTAAAACCGAACTTCTCAAACATTCTTCTTATTTGCCTGTTTTTACCTTCGGAAATAATTATATGAAGCCTTGTTGAGTTCGAGGTTCTTTTCTTATTCTCTATTCTGCATTTTTTCGTCTTGCCGTCTTCTAAAGAGACGCCTTCCTCAATAGATTCTTTAATATCATCTTTTAAATATCCATTTAATATTACTTCATATCTCTTTTTTATATTATACGAAGGATGTGTCATTATATTTGCAAAGTCTCCGTCATTCGTATAAATCAAAAGTCCTGAAGTATCACTGTCCAAACGCCCAACACTAAACAAATGCCCTTTGTAATGAATCAAATCCCTCGCCAAATTTTTAGAATGAGGATCTTGATTTGAAGATAAGTAATTGAGCGGCTTATTCAAAACATAATATAAATCCGCATTTTGAATTTTTAATAATTTATTTTTAACTTTTACAGCATCGTTTTCAACATCGACCTTAAAACCCGGCTCGTCAATCACCTCTCCGTTAACAGTGACAAGTCCCTTCTCGACAAGCTCGTCAGCTTTCCTCCTTGATGCGTATCCGCACGCTGCAATATATTTATTTATTCTCATCTCGCCCATATCTATTCTTCCTCTTCATCATCAAGCATAAAATCTATATCTTCATCTTTTATTTCTGTGAATTTTAGCTTTTCCTTTATCTCGTCCCTGTCCATCAAAGGTGGTAAATCGTCTAAACTCTCTATATTAAAAGTCATTAAAAATTTATCGGTCACTTTATATACAAATGGCTTTCCCGGCGCTTTTAATCGTCCAACTTCATATATAAGTTCATTTTTTAAAAGATTTTGGATCGAACCGTCGGAATTAACTCCTCTTACATTGTCGACAACTGCTTTAGTCGTCGGTCCTAAGTATGCAATAACAGAAAGTGTCTCCATATTTGCCTCTGTTATATTTTTCTTCAATACTTGAATCCCGAATGATTTTATAGACTCTCCATATTCCGGATTTGTGCTGAATGAAACCAATCCGCCTGCCACTTGAAGTCTTATTCCTCTCTCGCTATAATCCATTTTTAGTTCTTCTATAATTTTATTAACTTTTGAAATCTCGACCTCAAAAAAATTGGCGATTTCCTTAACTTCAATCGGATCCCCCCAAGCAAAAATCAAAGCTTCTATAGAGTTTTTTAAATATAAATCGTCCATTATTTCTTCTCCAAATATATGTCTGAAAAATTTTCTTCCTGATAAAAGTTAATTTTCCCTTGGTTCAAAAGCTCAAGCACAGCCAAAAATGCCGTTATTATAAAATTCTTTTCCTTTTTATTGACTACTTTACTAAAATCAAGTTGACTCAATTTATTTATGTCTTCTATAATTGACTTAGCCAGATTATCTACTTTGTACTTGTCTTTAAAAATTACAGTCTGCGAGTCTGAAGACTCATCCTCAAATGCCCCGTTTAATAGCCTATTAATAGAACTATTTAGTCTATAAGTGCTTCCAACAACTTTAAAATCCGTTCCTATATCAAACGAATTCAAATCTGTATATCTTGTAAAACTCAGCTTATTTTTATCATAAAGCTTTCTTAAAACTTCGGATTGAAATTTAAATTTACTATACAAAATCAATTGCTCGACAAGATCGGACTGAAGATTTTCATCGTCATCAACATCTTTCGGCAGTAGCATTTTTGTTTTTATATTTATAAGAGTTGCCGCCAAATATAAAAACTCAACTCTAATTTCAATATTTAAAGCCGACGCTTTACTCAAATAATCAAGATATTGCGATGTAATCTCATTTATCGGAATATCATAGATATCAATTTTATTTTTTCTTATTAAGTCCAGCAATAAATCAAACGGACCGCTATATGTTTCAATATTTATATCTATGGAATTCATGATACCATCCACAAAAATACAGGTTGAATAACCATTCCAAGGAATTTTGAAACTGCCCCGGAAATGATTAATACAAGCAGTATAAGTTGCGTATATATATTGTATCTATGAACTTCGTATGCTGTGTGTTCAGGGAAAAATGACAATATAATATTGGAACCATCGAGTGGTGGCAGTGGAATTAAATTGAAGAATGCAAGATTTAGATTATAAACAATAAAATAAAAAACAAAATCTCTTATTATTTCGCTGCTAAATGATATATCCTTTGCAATTTTTGCAGTTACAAATGCCAATATAAAGTTTGTTGCTATCCCTGCAATGCTTACAAAAAACATTCCGACATTGTAATTCTTCAGTTTTCCCGTGTCAACAGGAACCGGATTCGCCCATCCGAATTTAAATACAAAAAGACTGATAAGTCCAAATATATCAAGATGTTTAAATGGATTTAAGGTGAGCCTTCCGGACCTTTTCGCCGTGTCATCTCCAAAAAAATATGCGACAAGTCCGTGTGCCAACTCGTGCAAAACGATAGCAACCAAAAGCGACACCATACTTATTAAAAATGTTTTGTCAAACATTAAATCACCTCATAGATTATTTTTTCTTCTATAATCGATTCTGAAATTTTATAAGAGCCTTCAATTTTATTCAAAATTTCATTTTTGTCTCGGTTTGAATATATAGTGAACAAGATATCTCCGCTCTCTACTTTTTCTCCGTTTGTCTTGTTGAAATATATTCCTGCTCCATAGTCAATCTCGTCTTCTTTTTTCTCTCTGCCTGCACCGGAAATTAATGAAATTTCTCCAAATTTTAATGCATCATAATAAACATATCCGCTCGACTCCGCTTTTACTTGAACCGCAATTTTAGAAAGATTAAATTTTGAAGTGTCTTCTATATACGAAGCATCTCCGCCTTGCGACTTGACAAGTTCTTTAAATTTCTCAAAAGCTTTTCCGCTTGAAATAGTATCATCAATCATTCTTTCGGCTTCCATTTTGGATATGTTTTTAAGTAGTCCCAAAACCTCTACTGCTATAGACTTTGTAATTTCATAAGAACTCGACTTGCTCTTGCCGGATAATACTTCAATAGCTTCTATAACCTCAAGGGAATTTCCAACCGTATATCCGATAGGACTATCCATATCACTCAAAAGAATTTTACATTCTCTACCATGTTTTACTGCAATATCTTTCATTAAGTTTGCAAGATTTCTAGCGTCCTCAATATTTTTCATAAATGCGCCTTTGCCGACTTTTAAGTCAATAATAAGCGCTTTATTTTTTATAGCCAATTTTTTCGACATTATTGATGACGCGATAAGCGGAATGCTGTCAATGGTTGCAGTAACATCTCTGAGCTCGTAGAATATTTTATCAGACGGTGCCAGACATGATGTTTGTGCACAAATAACGGCGCCTACATCTTTTGACTGTTTTAATATTTCCTCATTTGAAAGATGTATATTAAATCCCGGAATGCTCTCGAGTTTATCAAGAGTTCCGCCCGTTATACCAAGTCCTCTCCCACTCATTTTCACAACCGGAATACCGAGCGATGCAATTATCGGAACTAAAATCAATGTGATTTTATCTCCAACGCCACCTGTTGAATGTTTATCGAAAGAAAATTTTGAAACTCCTTCAATATCCAAAACCTCTCCTGTTTCAACCATCGCATTTGTTAGGTTTGACGCTTCATCCGCAGTCATCCCGTTTAAATATGTTGCCATAAGAAAAGCGGAAATTTGATAATCCGTAACATTGTTTTTAACCACTTGACCTACAAAATAATCAAGTTCTTCTTTTGTAAGTTCGAGAGAGTCTCTTTTTTTTGAAATTATATCAGTTATTCTCATCAATATACTCTTTTGCTAAAAAGTATGCCATTATAGTTTTTGCATCTTTAATTTCGAGACTATCAATTTTTTCTTTCATCTCCTCAAGAGTCATTTCGAAAACTTCGATTGCCTCTTCATCCCTTTCTTTTTCTGAAACCTCAATTTCATCACTTATAAAGAAATGCATTTTTTCTGTTGTATATCCCGGACTTGAGTAAGACATAATTAAATAATTTAAATTCTTTGCAACTAGCCCTGTTTCTTCTTCAAGTTCACGAGCGGCAGCATCAATAGGAGTTTCACCTTTCATAACACCCCCCGCCGGAATTTCTATAAGAATTTCTTCGACCGGCTTTCTGAAATGTTTAAGCAAAACAATTTTATTGTTTCTGATAGCTATAATGGCAGCAACGTCACCGTGAACCACAACTTCCCTTTTTGAATATTTTCTATTTGGAAGTTCAACAGAATCAACCCTTAAATTAATAATTTTTCCATCATAAATATTTTCAGACTTAATAGTCGTTTCAGTATAATCCATTATATTACCTCTTTTCATCCAACAATAACTTTGCATTTTTAAGAGTTTCAGAAGTTATAGTGTCTCCGCTCAAAAGTCTTGCAATCTCTTCAACTCTTTCATTTTCATTCAATTTCTTTATAGAAGAAACCGTTTCATCTCCGATATCTTTTTTTGTTATCTTATAGTGGCTGTCAGCCTTGCTTATAATTTGCGGCAAATGACTAATAATTAAAACTTGGCGTTTTTCAGCCAATTTTTCCAGCCGCTTTCCGACCGTGTTTGCAACTTTCCCGGATAGACCTGCATCGATTTCATCAAATACAAAAGTTTTATAATTATTTGCGTCCGATAAAACATTCTTAAATGCAAGCATAAAGCGCGACATTTCACCACCTGAAATAATCTCTCTTATAGGTTTAAAAGACGAACCCTTATTTGTTTTTGCTAAAAATTCAACATCGTCAATTCCTTTTTCTGTCGGTTTTGAAATGCTGAACTCGACCTTGAACACGCTGTTTTGCATATCGAGTTCATAAAGTTCATCCGAAAGATTTTTCTCAAGCTTTTCCGCCGCATTTTTTCTTAAATTTGAAATCTTATTTGCGACAACATTGTATTCGTCTTCTTTAAGCTTAATCTTGTCCCTTACTTCTTGGATTCTTTCATCCAAGTATTTTAAATCATTTAATTCAAGTTCAAGCTTTTCTTTCTTGTATAATACACCATCAATATCCGTGGCGTACTTTTTTTCAAGCATTTGAAGCTTCGAAAGCCTAAGACTCAACTCCTCAATTCTTGACTCGTCATAATCCGTTCCGATATAGCTTGAAATGACACTTGAAATATCTTCCAATTCATACATTGATGTCTTCATTCTTTCAATCAAACCGTCAACATCTGACATATAATTTGAAATCTTTTCAAGATTATTGATAGACTCTCCAAGCTTTGCAAGAACATCATTGTTTTCAAACTGTTCATCGCTTCCTCTCAAGTTGTTATCAACACTCGAAAGAGTTTCTTGAATCAATTCCTGATTTTGAAGTTTTTTAAGTTCATCTTTGATTTCGTCCATCTCTCCCGGAACAGGGTTTATCTCATTTATCTCATTAATTTGAAATTCTAAAAAGTCAATTTCTGAATCTAAATTACTGCTCTTTTCGAGAAAGTTTTTAAGGGAGCTCGTCAAATCCTTAATCTCAATAAAAACATCCTTTAATTCACTCTCAAGCTTGTCATATTCGTCATTATACTCTATTCTTGTCGCTTTATTTATAATTGAAAGATAGTTGTCCTTGTCGAGCAGCAATTGATGCTCATATTGACCATAAATGTCACATAAATATGCGCTTATCTCCTTTAAGTCGGCAAGCGTTGCTGAAAAACCGTTTATCCTCGAAACAGTCGGATAATCAAGATAAATATCTCTTCTTATTATCACCGTTTCTTCATCTATGTCACTGATAAGCCCCTTTTCACTCAATAGAGATTTTAGTTCATCAGTTAAACTGAACACCGCTTCGATAACTGAATGATCCGTTCCGGTTTTAATCATAGACTTACTTGCTCTTTCTCCCAAAGCAACTGACAAAGCTTCAAAGATTATACTTTTACCGGCGCCTGTTTCACCCGAAAGAATATTGAGTCCCTTCGTGAACATAATATCCGATTCTTTAATAAGTGCAAAATTATTAATTTTTAAATTTAAAAGCATCCGCACCCTCCAATGAACTACATTTGAAACCTTGCAAGAAATTCCTTGTTGCCGGCTTTCCCTTTTATTGGTGATTCTATTATACCACAAAACTTAAATCCATGCATATCAAACGCATTTTTTACATTCTCTATAGCCTTTAAATGTTTTGACGGATCCAAAACAATACCTCTTTTACTTACACCTTTTCTTCCGACCTCGAATTGAGGTTTTATTAAAACTATAACTTCAGTATTTTCTTTGCTCATTTTGGCAATATCGTCAATAATCGCTTCAATGGAAATAAAACTCACATCACATACAATTATATCAAAAATTAAATCATTCTTTGAAAAATCTCTTATATCAGTTTCTTCGAAAAGATGAATTTTATCAATCCCTTTAAGACTTTCATGAAATTGGTCCTTGCCGACGTCTACACTGTAGACCTCTTTAGCGCCAAATCTTATAAGACATTCCGTAAAACCGCCCGTACTTGAGCCAATGTCAAGGCAGCTTTTTTCATGCAAATCTACATCGAAGTTTAAAATTGCAGCTTCGAGTTTGTTGCCGGCTCGACTTACATATATATTTTCCTCATCAATGATTTTTATAATGTTTTTATCTGTAACATCAAATGAAGGCTTTTCTATTATATTATCATCGACCGAAACTCTGCCTCGCTTTATAAGGTCCTTTGCTTTCGAGCGAGTCATCTCATTTTCGGTGCTTAAATAAAGATCAAGCCTCATTTTTTATATATTCTTCAGAAAACAAATAATTGACAAGCTCATCAAAATAAGAAGTATCAATTTCGTTCGACAAATCATTAAGTAAAGCCTTTATATTTGTTTTTTTCTCATTTATAAGATTCAAAATATTTATATCGTGTTTTTTATAAAACTCATCATTTTCATGGTCCGTAAAGTCATCTAATATTTGAAATGATTCACCAATTAAAAGGGCGAGTTCGTCAAGTTTATCTATAGTCTTTCTTCCTGCGCCAAGATATTTTGCCGTCCCTGTAATAGAAGCTCTGAACAAATTAGCCGTCTTTTTTATTATAACATTTTTATAATCGTCTATAGTTTTAGCGCTGTTTTCAAAAGCTTGCCCGTCAATCATGCCGGATGATCCCGCCATATTAAAAATAAATTTATAGGCCTCTATTTTTTCATTTTTCCCTGAATTAAAATCGTCCTCAAAAGCCATTTCACTCGCAAGACTAAGAAGCGCGTCTCCCGCCAATAATCCAATCATATTTCCATACTTTTTGTGTGTGCTTTCCTTGCCTCTTCGATAGTCATCGTTATCCATCTCGGGTAAATCATCGTGAACAAGACTATAATTGTGTATAAGTTCAATCACGGAAGCAAAATGATAGATTTTAATAGGCTCAAAATTTAAAGACTGTGCAGTCAAAAAAGCAAAAATCGGTCTTATCCTTTTTCCACCTCTAAAGATTGAATAATTTATGGAATCTTTCAATTCTCTTGAGAGATATTCTTTTGAATCAATATATTTTTGTAGACAACTTTCAAAAGACTCTATATTTGAGCTGTATTTTAAAATTACTTTATTCATTTTTAAAATTCGTCCGAATTAAAATCTAAATCTTCATCTTGAAGCTCGTTTTCCTTATAATCGTTTGCAACTATCACTTCAAATTCTTTTTCCATATTCGATAAATATTCATTGCACAATTTTATAAGAGACTTAGCCTCTTTAAAATAATCCATATTCTCGCTTAAAGAAATATCGTCGTTTTCCATTTTGTCGAGCAGTTCATTAATCCTTTCAATGGATTTCTCATACGAAAAATCTTTATTTTGTTCCTTTGCCATCAGTCTATAACCTCCGTAATCTTGGAAACAATGGTCCTGTCTCCAACTCTTGTGTAAATTATATCGCCAACACTAATTTCCTTCAAATCTTTTAGAAGAATATCTTTGTCATTATAAGTAACAGAAAAACCTCTTGCAAACAATTTATTTAAATCACTCGAAGAAAGTCTCTTTTGAAGAGAGTCAAGTCTTAGCTTATCCTTTTCAATTCTAAATTTTATCGAAGACTCACTTCTGTATTCATATCCTTCAAGCAAATTAACGCCCTCGTCAATTTGCTTTGAGATTTCTCCCTTGAACGAATCCAAATAGAAAGACAAATTATTCTTTTCTTTATTTATTGCGCCCTTTATTATTATATCCAATCTTTTGTTCGTTGCGTGCATTAAATCTTGAAGTTTGTAAAATTTATTTTTAGGACTTAGCTGTGCAATATTTTTCTCAATCAAATTTGAAAGCCTGGATTCATTTTTCAGAGCCCTTTCCATTTGAGCGTTCAGTTTATCGTTAAGTTCTCTGTTTTGGCGTCTAACTTCTCTTATATCAGGAGTCAGTTCTTCAGCAGAAGCCGTTGGTGTATCGCATCTCTTATCAGCGCAAAAATCACTGATAAAAAAATCCTCGGCGTGCCCGATTGCGGAAACAGTCGGATGTTTGCTCTTTACAATTCTTCTTGCGAGCGATTCATCATTAAAAACGGAAAGCTCCTCGTAACTTCCTCCTCCCCTTGTCAAAAGAACAATATCTACATTTGTCTCGTCAAAATAATCAAATGCTTCTATAATATCTCTAACAGCATTAATTCCCTGAACTTGTACAGAATACAATAATAGCTTGACAAAAGGATATCTCCTCTTTATCGTATTTAAAACATCGTTAATAGCCGCTCCTCTGTCAGATGTAATAATTCCAATCTTTTTAGGATAAGTAGGAATCGGTCTTTTGGTTAATTCAAAAACACCATCATCCGAAAGCTTCTCTTTTAAAGCCAAAAATTTTTTATATAGAGAACCCTCTCCGTCAATAGAAATACTTTTTACAATCAACTGATATGTGCCGTTTTTTTCATAAACATCAATCTTCCCGACAAGAGTTACTAAATCCCCTTCTTTAAAAGGAACTTCTGAAAATTGTTCATACATATCAAAAAGAAGACATTTTATTCTCGAATCGGAATCTTTTATCTCAAAATATAAATTGCCGCTCTTTGATGGCTCTTTAAAAGCGCAAACTTCCCCCTCGACTTTAACATTTTGAAGAAAAATATCACTAAATACAATTGTTTTTATATATTTATTTATCTCGCTTACAGAAAAACTACGCATTATCTGTCCTAACAATATTTCCTAAAAACGAATTAATAAATTTATAATTTAGTTCGTCAGAATACTTCTTTGAAATTTCCACAGCTTCATTTATAGCGACCTGATGTGGCTGATTTAAAATATAAATTTCAGTCAGAGCAATTCGTATTATAGAAATATCTATTTGTGGAAGTTTTGACATCGGATAATTTTCGCTGTTTTCTTCTATTATAAAATTTATTTTAAAATAATTATCTTTAAAGCCATTTACAAGCTCACATGTAAACGGCATTTTATCAATTTCAAAACCTTCGTTTTCTATTATATTATTAAAAATTTTTTCACTGTATTCATTTTGCAAATCCATTGCATATAAAACTTTTACTGCAAGTTCACGTTGTAAAATTCTATCCATTTTTACCTCTATAAAAAATAGACCAACTCAAAAGATAATATCTAATTTGAGTCAGTCTATAGTATTCTAAGAATTAATTTTTCTTATCTAAAGCATTCTTGTCTACGGTGAGGCCTGTAATAATAACATTAACCTCCCTAACATTAAGACCTGTCATACTTTCAACATTCAATTTAATGTTAGATTGCACCTTTCTGGACACTTCTTCAATCATAGAACCATAAACCAATTCTAATGATATTTCAATAACTACCTCACCTTCAGTCGATTCAACTTTTACGCCTTGGGCTTGTTTAGTTTTAGAAAAAATATCTGTAATTGTTGCAGTGACATTTTTAGTGATTTTAGAGACACCTTCTATTTCTTCTGCAGCAATAATTGCAATATTCCCAATTACATTTTCAGTAATTGTAACTTTGCCTTCACCTATGCGAATACTGTTATCCATATCAATCTCTCCTTAAAAATCATCGTCCTCGTCGTCATCGTCTTGGTCTTCGTCCCAATCGTCCAACCAATCATCGCTGTAATCAGCATAGGAATCATCGTCGTCATCGAAATCGTCATCATCCCAAATATCATCATTTTCAAAAATCATTTCGAGATCTGACAAATCGTCATCAACCATATTTACATATTCTTCCAATTGATTGAAATCTGTTTGAAGAATATTTATTTCATCTGAAACCATTTCAAGACAATCGAGAATTCCAAATAACAACTTGTTTTCGTCTTTTGATTCATCAAGTTTAAATCCTTCAGCCAATCCTTTTAAATATGCAACCTTTTTAACTAAATCTTGCATTTAATTAACCTCCTATACTCTTGACAAATATTCTCCTGAACGTGTATCAATTTTAATTATGTCACCGTTATCTACAAATAACGGAACTTGTAAAGTATATCCCGTTTCAACAGTTGCCGGCTTTGATGCACTTCCTGATGTATCGCCTTTTAGTCCCGGTTCAGTGTGTGTAACTTCAAGTTCAACAAAGTTAGGCGCTTCAACTTCAAAAGGTTTACCTTCAAAGAATCTTACAAGAACGTTGTCATTTTCACGAATAAATTGTAAAGCTTCTTCTACTTCATCATGTCCAAGCGGAAGTTGTTCATATGTTTCTGTGTCCATGAAATAATACAAATCCCCGTCTTGATATAAGTATTGCATTTCTTTTGTTTCAATATTTGCTTTTTCAAATCTTTCTGTCGGGTTGAAGTTCATTTCACGAGTTCCACCCTTTACAACATTTCTAATCTTTGTGCTTACAAAGGCTGCCCCTTTACCCGGTTTAACGTGTTGGAAATCTAAAATTTGATAGACGTCTCCGTCCATTACAAAAGTTACACCTTTGCGAAATTCACCTGCTGATATCATATTTACCTCCTCAAATTAAGGCTCAGTGTTAAATTTTAGATTGCGAGCCTTTATACGATAATGTTCAATAAATGTCAACCACCTATCAAACAGTCAATTCTAGATATATTATACACTAAAATTTAAAAATTTTCAATATTTCATTAAATTTTTTAGTGAAATGATTTAATATCAAGAGAAGAAAGGCTTTTAAGATTTTCAAGCATTCTTACCTTAATATTTTTTACATCGTTTCGCTCAATTCTATCCAAATTTGTAATTGAGTTTGCAATTATTTTACCGTTAGAATTAAAACCGTTGTTTACTATTTCGCCTGTCGATATTAACGAACCGCTTAGAACAACTCCATCTCCAATTTCTATATCACCATCGGAAACAATGAGCGGCTTTAAAGAAACGCTATGATTAATGTTTGGCTCAATTTTTATCTTGCAGCCATTGAAATGAAGATATAACAATTCCGTATTTGCAATTTTATTAATTTGCTCATTTGTTTCTTCGTCGAATATATATATCCATTCATTATCATATGAAATGCGAATGTTTTTATTCTGAAATTCATAAATAGATAAAAAATTGTTGTTTATAAAATTCAGCTTTTCACCGCTTAAAATCTCCTCTTTAAATTCATCCGGAATATTAAATTCTTCAAATTCGTTTATCAGTAAATATGGTCTCGTGGAATAAAAAAATCCGGGTATCATATCTATTTCCGCTGCGTAAATAAATTTATCTCCATCAATCATATTTAAAAATAACCGATTATCCGAAGTTTTTGAAACACTGAATTTTATATTGTCTTTTGCAAAAATATATGAACTATTGTTGCTGTATTTTCTATTATAAATTAACTCAGCTGCATTTTCTTTGTCATTGAGATTTTCTAAAAGAAGCGAATAACAATCGAGATATCTTTGGTATTCTTTATCGTAGTTCTCTGTAATTTGTCTGTTTAAACTTGTGTCTTCTATCAAATATACTACAAGAGTTGATATTATTAGTAAAAATAAAATAACTCCATATAAAATAAAGCCTCTAATATTCTTCATAGTTGAAAATCCTCAAATAATCCACAAATTCATCTGTATCATTTTTCAAATATATTTTCAGAGTGTCATCTTCAATTGTAAGCTCAAATTCGGAAATATCTGAATCTATTCTGTTTCTATTGTTGCTAATGTTTTTTAAAAATCTCTTGCTCAACTTATCCGGACTGAATCCATAATCGGTTCCGGCATTATAATAAACAGAATTACTCTTAAACCTGAAAAAGAAGTAATCATACTTTCCATTACTTTGTTTATTGCAAAACATAATTACGTTGCCGAGATTTTTATTTTTAAAAATCAAATCTGCTTTTTCCGCATAATTTCTTATATACATTCCTACTGATGAAAGCCTCACATTTTTTGATTCAATTTCATTTATCTTAAACAAGTTGACAAATAGATTATTGCTTGATGAATAAAAAGCAAATATTAATATTGAAATTATTGTTAAAACAATAATAATTTCCAAGATACTAAACGCTTTTATTTTTCGCTCTTTTCCTTTTGTCAATTGAAAATACATACTGATACTCTTTTCCTTCATCGTCTTTTAAAGTAAGTTCATATTTTATATATCTGTTTTTTGCTTCTAATTTATCAACATTTACTTGAATATTGTGCTTATTATTTATTTGCTCCAAATCAACAAGTTGTCCATTTGAGGATGATTTTTCAATTACTTCTCTAGCAACTTCTGTAACCTTACTTCTATGTTTTGTTTCTCTAATATTGTTATTATAAAAATTAGAATAAACGCCAAAATATGCTATAAATATGGATATTACAGCTATAGTAATTATAATTTCAACAAGTGCAAACCCTCTAATTTTAACATTGCTTTTCATTTTTTATAACAAATTCACCTTTCCCGTTACCGGCTCAACTGTAATCGTATACTTATTTTTATTCATTCCAAATAAATAGATTGTGCCCGCCTGCGAAGTTGCTCCAGTTCTTGTAAAACGAATACCAGTGCTGCTTTTTGCTATCATAGGATATGGAAGACTTGCAATTTTCTTTTTAATTTGCCCTTTGTCGGTATTATAAGTCATGAAAAATTCTGTCTTGTCTTTTGAAATATAAACCCTGACAGTTGTGAATTCAGATATTGCAGTCTTCCTTGCGAAATTTAATTTACTTACTACATTTCGAACAGCCGCTTTTTCACGGTAGTTTTTATAAGAATTGTATCCAAAAGCAATTACTCCAATAAGTATTGAAATAATAAAAAGAAATATTAAAACTTCCAACAGCGAAAACGCTCTAATCTTTTTTGAAAATTTCATAAGGATGTTCCGTTTTCATAAAATATGATGGATTATATATATTTGAATCGGTTTTTATATTATTCAGCTTCATAAAGTCCACTTTGTTTTTATTGTTGTAAATTTTCATCAAAGAATCCACTGTCCTTGCATCTAAAGTTGCAACCGAATAAATCTGATTGAGCCATGGCTTTTTACTTAAAACTTCATCTTTTATCGCTACAATCCCATTTGAGACTGAAAAATGCTTCCTTGATTCAGCCCCTATTTGCAAATTAAAGCCTTTAATAAATACCGGGAATTCCAAATTGTTTAATTTATAAAAAACTTTCCCATCTTTAAAATCCGGCTCCAACTTTATAATATTTGAGTGCGAATCCAAAACCTCAAGCTTTAAATTCGGAAAACTGCCGGCAAGAGAATCAAAATCAAATGAAACTATTGAATCGGTAACCCAAACAATTCTATCAAAATTATCAAATGCCATTTCCAATTCCCCATCCTCTTCAGATGAATTGTATGCGTTCAAAATTATAGATTCAAAAGAGCTATCGTCTCTTTTTAAAAAGTCATATGTTACTCCCTCTGTTATAGGCGAAAATAAAAAGTCTTCCTTTTTAAAATCTACAAACTCAAATTCCGTATAGATTTCTTTATTTTCTTTGATTCTTATTGCGCCGCTTGAGGAAGATGAGACTGTGCTTTTATTTTCTTCTTTCTCGTCGTCATATTTTTCATCTTTATCATCATCGTCTTCTTTGTTGTCGCTATCTTCTACGATTTCTTCCTGAGGCTCTATTCCCACATTATCAATAACAATATTTCTAAGCCCATAGTATTTGTCCATTAAAAATATATTTTTAAAATTTGCTTCCCAGCCGCTCTCTGTTTTTAATACATAAAAACTTGTTAAATTGTGAGACGCATTATCAAGTACACTATCTAAATCTTTAATGCCATCTAAAACCAACTTTGTATCGACAGCATATGGATATATCAATTCATCATTATCAAGTTGTTTCGGTGCAATATTTCCGTACTTAAACTTTTTATTAATCAACTCTCCTGTAAAATAGTCAATAAATTCATCATATGACGCAATTTCTTCCGCCGTGTCGTATTCCAATTCCACACTATCATCTGTGTTTTCCTTCAGCTCTTCCATTTCCTCATTTTTTTCTTTTACGCTATCTTCCATAATTCCTATTTGATTTAAATTCGGTTTGATGAACAATGTATAAATAACAAGAGAAGCAATCAAGGCAATTATCGGAATAATGATTTTTAATATCTGTTTAAAACTTAAATCTTCATTAAAATTAATCATTTTTTGACCTCATCTTATAAAGAAAACCATCTTTATATGGTGTTTTTCTAACGACTTCAAAATTATCTATTTTGAGTCCGTCATCCGCTATGATAGTAATATAAATAATTTCACCATCAACACTTACATCATTTATATAATATTTTTCTGAAATTTCATTCAAAATTGACTTGATATTATCTGCATCCGCAAAACTATATTGCTCTTTAACATCGTTATATGAATCATTAAACTTTTTAATCTTTTCATTTTCTTCATTTATAGAATTGTAATTTGAAAGAACTTCTTCATATTCATTTGAAAGTGTTGTATATTCATTTTTAACAGCATTATATCTTTCTTCCACTTTTATAGCTTTAAAAGCAGTAAAAATAAGAATCGTAAAAGGAATAATGTAATACAAAATCATACCATAGTTTGTTTTTTTGCTTGTTTTTTCTTTTTCCTCATTAAATAATATCAATGGATTTTTCGAAGATTCATTTGAAATAAATTCAAAAATATCATTTGAAATATTAACTTTCTTGAAAGCCAATGTATTTAAATATTCTTCAATATTATCCGCTCTTTTTTCAAATGCCATAAAATTAAAATTTGCATTTTCAGTGGATTTAAGCTCAGATTTTATATGCCCAACAACTGAAAGAAGCGTGCCCAAATCCCCCATCTCAACAGAAGTATTATTTTCATCTTCAAATGAATCGTCTTTAATATTTGTCAATCTGTTCTTATATGAAAAATTTGAAAACTCTCCAGCTCTAAAAAGATAATAAAAATAAACTTGATCTCCAAAAAATAAATATGCGTCTGTAGTATTGTTTTTTTGTACGGCAGAGGCACAAACCTCTAAAAGTTCGCATAATAAAACATCTGCCGGCATCTCTTTTGAAACTTTAGACAATATACTATTATTTCTCTTGCTGCGGCAGACTATAGCTTTATAATCATTTTGGCTTAAAATTCTACCCTCATATTCTTCAGTATCCACTTTTTTGTATAAATAATTATCCAAATCAGTCTTATTGGTTATGGCAGAAATTTCTTTTACTTCGTCATAACTGGTCGGAAATAACACCTTCATATCAGGGTCTATGTAATATAAAAACACCTTTTTCTTATTTAGTTTTGTTACCACTTTATTTATTAAAATGCTGAGTTTATCATATATAAACTCCCCTTTTTGGTCAACAAAAGAAAATGGTGGATTATAGATTTTCAGTCCATCTTCATAATAAGATATAAAATTATTGGTCAATAAAATTATTTCTTCTTTATTCATAACAATCTCCCTAGAATCAATATTGACTCAGACAAAAAATATATAGGATACATCGGCGTTCTTCCCTGAAATTTTTTATAAAATAATAGGCTGAATATAAATGCCAAAATTAAATGAGAAAACCAAAATATCAAAAAGTCGTTCGCTCTTAAAGATATAAGCTGCATAGAAACAAATATAACATCGGCTTCTCCTAATAAATTTCTTTTTCTAATAAACAAAAAATAAATTAGAAGAACAACTAAAGCTAAAATTACTCTTTCCAATAGTAAATATTTGTAACCGTTAATAAAATTTATAAAAAAAGAAACGACTTGCCAAAATACAATTCCGACAAGTAATTTCAATTTTATAGAACTGTTTTTAAAATCTTCAAGAGATGCAATTAATAGCAAAACAGCTATTATAATTCTTGAAAACAAATACATATTATTCACTATTTACCTTGTGTACCACTTCCTGTAGTACCGGTATCTTTTGAAGTTTCTCCGTTCGATACTTCAATAAATGGCTTAGCATCTCCACTTCCTGTAGGTACATTGACAGTTACAGTATAAGCCTTGTTTGTAAGCGGACTTTTTAACGCATCTGCTTTATCGCCTTCCGAAACCTTACTTAATTGTTTAACATCGAGATATCCTTTTGTTATAAGTTCACTCGTGTTTACGGTAAAACTTCCGGTCTTCGCTTGAGCGTCCGCATCTTCTACAAGATATAAAGCCGTAGCTTCTTTAATAGTCATCATGTTAAGATCGTCCGCTCTTTTTTTTGCTGAGTTTGTGAACTTTGTCAAGCTCGGAAGTCCGACAAGCAGCAAAATGGAAATTACTACAAGTACAATTAAAACTTCCAAAAGTGTGAATGCTTTTACTTTTTTGTCTAAAGTTTTTTTATTCATCTCTAGAACCTCCTAAATTATTTGTATCTATTTAAAACCATCTTGTTGACGGCTTTAAAATACGAATCAAAGTATTGATTGTCAATATATTTTTCAAATAATTTTTTTACATCAAGATAAATATTAAACAATTGATTGTTTGTTAAATAATCTTCTTCAGGAATAATTTTACCGTCTATAATAACAAATTGTGTCGCCAACTTATTATTAATATCCATAATCGAAGGTTTTAATGTTTTTCTTAAGAAATCATCTAACATTTGTTTCTTATCCCTTGAAATAAAATCATTGTCCATGACTTTATTAAATAAATGTTTTTTTAACTCTCTAACCTTAGAATCTTCGCCTTCAAATTCGTACAAATACTTTTTATAATGTAAATCGCATAATTTTTGCTCATCTAGTGCAATTTGTTCAAGGTCATTTATAGCATCAACATCAAACGAGCCTTTTTTGAATCCATAAAAATTTATCAAGAAATCAAATCGATTAATGTCTTCATGTAAATAATGAGAAATATTTGTAGCACTCATTTCGCCAATTCCATAGTTTCTTAAAACTTTTGTAAAATCCTTAATAAAATGTCTATATATATTGTATTCAACAGTGCAACAAATGACAGATGCCCCCACATCAAATAAATCAATACAGGCTTCTACTTTCCGTCCGGACTCTTTAAGAATAGGTTTGTTATGCATGATATTATTAATTTGTAGTCCATATTCTCCGATGTTCATAATGCCCTCCAATTTATCGACTAGTATTATTATACCAAATCTAAAACGAAAAATATGGATAAAACGACCGTAAGAATGTTAAAAAGAATTAATAATTTCTGTAAGCATTGAATGTTGCGTGGTTCGGCGTTTATTAAGAATATTTAATTATATTATTTCTTTTTCGTATTAATATTAATAAAAATGAAATAATGATGGCTAAATTGGCTTGATTTGAATTATATTATATAGTTTTTAATATTTTCTATATGATTTTTTGCAAAAAACTTCTAATAATAATTTTATATTTAATTTGTATTTTACAAAAATAGACTCGATTTTTCGAGTCTATTTTGAAATACTAAGACGATTTATTGCTCTCTTTAGAGCAATTTCAGCTCTAAGAATATCGCCTTCTTTATTTTCAATTCTCTTTAGTGCTCTTGCTTTTGCTTTTTCAGCCCTTTCAGAATCAATTTCTTCAGGCCACTCGCAAGCATTTGCCACCATAGTGACTTTATTGTTTCTAATGTCTATATAACCACCGCTTATAGCTGCATATTTATCTTTCTTGTCCACTGTTATTTTTAATTTTCCGATAGCGACCTTTGTTACAAACGGAGACATATTCGGCAATACTGCAAAGTCTCCCTCTGTTCCCTTTACAACAATACTGTCAACATAGCCATCGTAAAATAATCTGTCAGGGGATACAATCTTTAAATAAAATTGCATAGCTATACTCTAACCTTTCATACTTTCAGCTTTTTCTACGGCTTCTTCTATAGTACCAACAAATAAAAACGCACTTTCAGGTAAATCATCGTGTTTACCGTCCAAGATTTCTTCAAATCCCTTAATTGTTTCTTGAAGCGGAACATATTTACCATCTATGCCTGTAAATTGTTCTGCAACACTGAACGGTTGAGATAAGAATCTTTGAATTCTACGAGCTCTTGCAACTGTAATCTTATCTTCATCGGAAAGTTCATCCATACCCAAGATAGCAATAATATCTTGTAATTCTTTATATCTTTGTAGTATTTCTTGAACTCTTCTTGCAACATTGTAGTGTCTTTCACCTACAACATTTGGGTCAAGAATTCTTGAGGTTGAATCAAGCGGGTCAACTGCAGGATAGATTCCAAGTTCCGAAATTGATCTTGACAAAACTGTTGTAGCGTCAAGGTGAGCGAATGTCGTTGCCGGAGCCGGGTCCGTCAAGTCGTCCGCAGGAACGTAAACAGCTTGTACAGATGTAATAGAACCTTGTTTAGTGGATGTGATTCTTTCTTGTAATTGTCCCATTTCGGTCGCAAGCGTAGGTTGATAACCAACAGCTGATGGAATACGTCCAAGTAGAGCTGATACTTCAGAACCAGCTTGAGTAAATCTGAAGATATTATCGATAAACAATAGAACGTCTTGTTTCTTTTCATCTCTAAAATATTCAGCCATTGTAAGACCCGAAAGAGCAACTCTCATACGAGCTCCCGGTGGTTCGTTCATTTGACCGAAAATCAAAGCTGTTTTATCGATAACTCCCGATTCCTTCATTTCATAATAAAGGTCGTTACCTTCTCTTGTTCTTTCACCGACACCTGCGAAAACTGACAATCCGCCGTGTTCAGTTG
This sequence comes from uncultured Eubacteriales bacterium, assembly GCA_900540185.1. Taxonomy (GTDB): domain Bacteria; phylum Bacillota; class Clostridia; order Tissierellales; family Peptoniphilaceae; genus Ezakiella. The sequence continues at coordinate 24,879 of UQFH01000005.1, read as the reverse complement.
CAATATTATTTATAAGCTCTTGAATAAGAACTGTTTTACCAACACCTGCACCACCGAACAAACCGATCTTACCACCCTTTGAATATGGAGCGATAAGGTCTATAACCTTGATACCCGTCTCAAAAATTTCTTTAGCAGGTATTTGGTCCTCAAATGCCGGCGGCTCTCTATGAATAGGAAGCGTAGGTGTCTTTTTTATTGGAGCTTCATTGTCTATAGTTTCTCCTAGAACATTAAAAAGTCTTCCAAGAGTTTTATCTCCAACAGGAACAGTTATAGGAGCTCCTGTATCAATAGCTTCCATTCCTCTAATTAAACCATCTGTAGAGCTCATCGCAATACATCTTGCTACATCATCTCCAATGTGTTGTGTGACTTCAGCAATTATGGTTTCATCATTATTTTTTATCTTTATAGCATTTAAAAGATTTGGCATCTTATCTGCGAACTTTATGTCGATAACAGGTCCGATAACCTGACTCAAATGCCCGATATTCTCTGTCATATGCCCTCCTTACTTTAAAGCCTCTGCACCACTGACAATTTCAGTTAATTCTTGAGTGATATTAGCTTGTCTTGCTCTATTGTATCTGAGACTCAAATCATCTATCATCTCGTTTGCGTTATCCGTAGCGCTCTTCATAGCCTGCATTCTCGCAGCCTGTTCACTGGATGAACTTTCGATTAACGCTCCGTATATGGATATTGCGGCAAATTCCTCAACCAAATAATCAAGCATAACTTGAGGCGATGGTTCAAAAACAATCAAATCGTTGTATCCATCACTCTTTAGTTTTTCTTGCTTTTCATTTTCGGTAAATTCAGCCGGTAAAATTCTTAAAGATGTAGGATTTTGACTAAGTGCACTGTTGAAAATTGTATAAATTAGATAAACCTCATCAACTTCTTTCTTTTTATATAAATCTAAAACAATTTCAGCAACATGCTTTGCGTCTGTAAAAGTGAAATCCTCACTGACTCCAAAAAATTTATCGTATATATTATAGCCTCTTTTATTAAAATAATCGTAGGTTTTAACACCTATAGTTATTATCTTATCCTCTTTAGAAACTATATTTTCTTCCGCATATCTGAGTAAATTACTATTATAACCTCCGGCAAGACCTCTGTCGCCGGTAATAACAACATACAGGCGGTTTTTAACTTCCCTTTTAACTGTTAAGGGTGTCTTTGTGCCTTTGGTTACTGTTAATAATTCTCTTATATTATCAATAACAGTGGTATAATAAGGCCTGGTAGATTCAAGCCTAAGACGAGCTCTCCTCATCTTAGAAGTACTGACAAGTTCCATAGCGTTTGTTATTTGCCTAATACTTGAAACTGAATTTATCCTTCTTTTTATATCTTTCATCTGTTCAGCCATTATACACCTCTAAAATTTATAATTATTTTTAAATGTGTTAATCGCTTCTACAAGTTCATCTAAAATATCATCAGTAAGCTCTTTCTTTTCGTCGAGTTTCTCTAGAAGAGCTCTATGTTTATCATGAATATAATTTATAAATTCCTTTTCAAATTCTTTAACATTTTCTACCGGAACATCTGCCAAATAACCTTTTGTAACTGCAAAAAGAATCAAAATTTGATCGCTTACGTCCATTGGTGAATATTGAGGTTGATTTAAAACTGCCAATATTTTTTGACCATGGTTAAGTCTGTTTTGTGTATCTTGATCAAGTTCCGAACCGAATTGTGCAAAAGACTTCAATTCTCTGTATTGAGCGAGTTCAAGTTTAATACCGCCCGAAACTTTCTTCATGGCTTTAATTTGAGCGCTACCCCCTACACGTGAAACAGAAAGTCCTGAGTTTACAGCCGGACGTTGACCTGAGAAGAATAATTCTGTTTCAAGGAAAATTTGTCCGTCTGTAATAGAAATAACGTTTGTAGGAATGTATGCTGAAATATCGCCCGCTTGTGTTTCAATAATTGGAAGTGCGGTTATTGAGCCTCCACCATATTTATCATCAAGTCTTGCAGCTCTTTCGAGAAGTTTTGAATGTTGATAGAAAATATCTCCAGGATATGCTTCTCTTCCCGGTGGACGTCTCAAAAGCAATGACATAGATCTGTATGCAACAGCGTGTTTAGATAAGTCGTCATATACAATCAAAACATCTTTGCCTTGGTGCATAAATTCTTCTGCCATAGCAACGCCTGAATATGGAGCAATATATTGCAAAGGTGCAAGCTCACTCGCACTTGCATTAACAACAATCGAGTAATCCATAGCTCCGTATTTGTTCAAAGTATCTACGATTCCGGCAACTGTGGACATCTTTTGTCCAATTGCTACATAGATACAAATAACATCCTTGCCTTTTTGATTGATAATAGTATCAACGGCAATTGCAGTTTTACCAGTTTGTCTGTCCCCGATTATAAGTTCACGTTGACCGCGGCCTATAGGAATAATTGAATCTATTGCCTTTATTCCTGTTTGAAGAGGAACGCTGACGCTCTTTCTTTCTATTACACCCGGTGCTTTTTGTTCAATTGGTCTGAATTTCTTAGTTTTAATTTCACCTTTACCGTCAATAGGTTGTCCTAAGGCATTCACAACACGGCCGATTAATTCATCTCCAACCGGTACTTCTACAATTCTACCGGTTCTTCTTACTTTAGTACCTTCTTTAAGATCTGCGTCGCTTCCAAGAAGAACACAACCGACATTGTCTTCTTCAAGGTTTTGAGCCATCGCATAAACTCCGTTTTCAAATTCAAGCAGTTCGCCCGCCATACAGTTATCCAAACCGTATAATCTTGCGATTCCGTCCCCTACTTCAATTATAGTACCAACTTCAGAGGTGGAAATATCATCGTCGTATTTGTCAATCATTTGTTTAATAACGGAAGTAATTTCTTCCGGTCTAAGATTCACTATCCACTCACCTCAATTCTATTTTTTAAATTTTGCTCTAATCTATCATAAGAACCTTTTAGTGATAAGTCGATTTCTTGTCCCAAAACAAAAATTCTAACCCCCATAATAAGATTCTTGTTTATCTTTTGTTCAACAATTGCTTCTTTTCCGGTTTTATTAAGGATAAATTGCTTAATTTTTTCAACTTGAGCATCTGATAATTCAAATGCAGTTTCCACATTTGCAATAACCTTCTTTGATTTTTCAAGATAAAGTTTTTTAAATTCACTAAAAGTTTCATCTAAATATCTTTCTCTTCCCTTGTCTACAACGACTTTAAGGAAATTTTTGAAAGTAACTGACTCGTCTTTTAAAAGCTTATCGAGCAAATCTTTTTTATCTTCTTTTGAAAAGATTGGACTGTATAGGAACTTCTTAATGTCCTCAGTCTCTTTCATTGCGTCAATAAAACCTTTGAAATTTTCAAAAACTTTTTCAGTCTCTTTTCTGTCTTCAGACAATAAAAAAAGACTTTCTGCATATGTTAATCCTATTCTTGCCATTTTGAATCCTTTAAAGAGTTCAATCTTTTTTCTGTGAATTCAGCAGCTTTCTTTGAATTAACCTCTTCACCGGATAAATCCTTTGCCGCACCGATTGCAATCTCTATGATTTCATCTTTTAAGCTTGACAAAGCTTTTGATTTCATTGATTTTGCTTCATTTTCAGCAGTTTGTAGAATTTTTTCTTTTTCGCTTAATGCATCTTGTTTAGCTTCAGATACAATACTATCATAGTTTTTACGTGCATCTTTTAAAATGTCTCTAGCTTCTTCTTTAGATGAAAGCAATTTCTTTTGGTATTCATCTTTGATTTTGTTAGATTCAGCAAGATTGTTTTCTGCTTCACGTAAATTTCCATCTATATAATCCTTTCTCTTTTGGAGAAGTTCTTGTATCGGTTTAAAAAGAAAGTGTCTTAATATAAAATATAAAACAATTGTTGTAGCAACAGAAACCGTAAAGTTGAGAAGATCAGGCAAAACATTAACTGTAATGTTCATTTACTTCTCCTCTATTTTCTATAGACCGGCCAATAGTGGTCTAAGGAATAGCATGATTAATGATACAACAAGTGAGTAAATACCTGTAGTTTCTGAAACTGCTTGCCCCAAAAGCATGACTTGCATGATGTCTGATTTAGCTTCAGGTTGTCTTCCAACTGCTTCAGTTGCTTTACCTGCTGCGAAACCTTGTCCAATAGCAGGTCCGATACCTGCAGTCATTGCAATTCCGATACCGATTGCTGAGCAACCCAATACAAATGCTTCATTAGAAATGTTCATAAAAATCTCCTTTCAAATGTCTTACTCTTCCGGGAATGTTTGACCGATAAATGCCATTGTAAGCATTGTAAATATAAATGCTTGTAATAATCCCGAAAATACGTCAAAATAAATGTGCAAAATTGCACTTGCGGGCACCAAGAAAACGCTTATAGATTGAAGTGCCGAGTGTACTAATTCCATAATAATTACACCGCTTAAGATGTTTCCGAATAGCCGGAAAGAAAGCGATACAGGGTTTGCGAGTTCACCAATGATGTTCATTGGCAAAAATAAAGGAAATGGTTCCAGGAATCCCTTTAAATAACCGCCAATTCCATTTGATACAATCGAAGTCGCCTGTACAAGAACAAAAGTCATAATAGCTAGTGAAACTGTCACGTTGTAGTCACTTGTAGGTGTTGAAAATCCTAATAAGCCCCATAAATTGGCGAAAACAAGATAGAGCATCAATGTGCACATATACGAAACAAATTCTCTATGACCTTTACCCATTGTTTGGTCAACCAAACTTTGGAAAGCTTCAACATATATTTCCAGCAGATTTATGATTCCTGTGGATTTTTTTCTGTAATCAGCTTTTTTTATTTTAGAATTCATAACTATTGCAAAAATTGATAAAATTAAAGCAATTACCATCCCTTGGAATACAGAATCATGCAAAAAATACTCTTTGCCTGCCAAAGTAAAATATATACCTTTTTCCACTTAGAGCCCCCTTTCTTAATATTCGACAAAAAGTCATTGTCATGCCTATATTATACAATAACCGCTTTGTAAATACAAGCATTTATTGAATATATCTAACCAATTTATAAAAATTCTTTATAACAAAAAAGCCCCGATAAAATCGAGGCATAAAAATTTATTTCATTGTTGCATATATAACAGCTTTGATTGTGTGCATTCTGTTTTCAGCTTCGTCAAATACCTTACTTCTCGGTCCTTCAAATACTTCATTTGTAACTTCCATTTCAGGAAGACCGAATTTTTCATTGATGTCTTTGCCGATTGTTGTCTTTAAGTCGTGGAAACTTGGTAGACAGTGCATGAAAATAGCATTTTCATCACAATTTGCCAATGCTTCTTTATTAACTTGATATTTCTTAAGAAGATTAATTCTTTCTTCCCAAACTTCATCAGGTTCACCCATTGATACCCAAATGTCTGTATAGAGAACATGTGCTCCCTTTGTTCCTTCTTTAACATTTTCTGTTAATGTGATTGTTGAACCGCTTTCTTTTGCAATTTTCTTTGCTTCTTCAACTAATTCTTCTGTTGGGAATAAGTGGCTTGGTGCACAAGCGGTAAAGTTTACACCCATTTTTGCACATGCAATCATTAATGAGTTTGCAACATTGTTTCTAGCATCTCCCATGTATGTGAAGTTTAATCCTTTTAATGTTCCGAAGTTTTCTTCAATTGTTAAAAGGTCAGCCAACATTTGTGTTGGGTGGAAAAGGTCTGTTAGTCCATTATAAACAGGAACTCCACTGTAGTCAGACAATGTTGTTACTAATTCTTGGGAGAATCCTCTATATTCGATACAGTCATAAAGTCTTCCAAGAACTCTTGCTGTGTCTTCGATTGATTCTTTTTTACCCATTTGCGATGAACCTGGATCAAGATAAGTAACTCCCATTCCTAAATCATATCCTGCAACTTCGAATGAACAACGTGTTCTTGTTGAAGTTTTTTCAAATAAAAGAACCATATTCTTTCCTTCTAGGAATTTGTGAGGAATTCCAGCCCTCTTCATGTGTTTGAAATCTTTACTTAAATCAAGTAAATATCTAATTTCTTGTGGAGTATAATCCAAAAGCTTCAAAAATGATCTGCCTCTTAAGTTAACACCCATAATAAATCTCCTTTTAATTTATTAACTAAAGCCTAAGCCCTGTTTATATTTATTCTAATAAATGGTATAATTAAATATAGGACATATTGAAACGTAAGGAGTGTATTTAAAACCAAAATGATAAAAGAAAATAAAGCAAGTCTTCAATCAAATGAACAAAACCCAATCGATCCAACTATTATAGCGGATATAGATTACGAGAAAATTTCCACAAAAACTTCACCAATACTTCACCAAAGCTCCAGATTTATTTATGTAATAGATGGAAATGGCAAAATTAAAATTGATAATAATATTTTTAATATTGAAAAAAATTGTTTGATTTCCGTAGTTCCTTGGGCTATAACCGAAATTATTGAAGTTACAAAACCGCTTAAAATTTATGTTTTAAAATATTCTTTTGACTTATTTAATAAAAACCTTTTTAATATATATGACAACGAGTCTCGAACAGTATTAATTTCAAAAACTGTTTTAAATCAAGCTATAAGTTATCATGAAGAGTCTCTTATTAATACTTTTAAAAAGGCTTTCGAGCTGACAAGAACCCAAGAAAATATTCCAAAAAATATTATAAATTCACTATTTTTCTCATATATTCTTGAAATCGGAGCTTCTCATGCTCTCTATTTTGAATCTAAAGAAGAAGTAAATACAAAGGACAAAAAAAATATATTGTCCTATATATACAACAATTCCGACAAGAAGATTACTCTTGATGAACTATCAAAAATATTTTTTATGTCAAACAGCAATATTTCAAGATATATAAACTCTGAAACAAATCTCACCTTTTTCGAGCTATTAAATGAAATTCGCGTAAAAAAAGCTGTGGAGCTTCTTATTCACACAGATATGACAGTTTCAGAAATAGCTTCTTTTTTGGGATATTTTGACAAAAGTCATTTTATAAAAAACTTTAAAAGTATTATAAATGTAAATCCAAACGAATTTAGAAGATGTTATAAAGGAAATAATAATTATAGCGACAATATTTATTCCGGAATTGTAAATTATATTTATAATAATAGCAGTACCAATATCACTATAAATGAAATTTCGGAAATGTTTAACACAAGTCCCGTTCAAATTAACAAAAACTTAAAAATTCTTATAGGAAAGACCTTTAATGAATTTCTAAATTATGTTAGAATTAATAAGGCGGCAAAATTAATTCTTTCGACTGACGAGAGTATTACAAATATTGCCTTTGAAGTCGGATATAACACAGTGAAGACTTTTTATAGAAACTTTATTAAAATAAAGAACATAACTCCACGCGAGTTTAGAAATACGATTTCAATTGATGACCTAAAGGAGGCGAATGATGAAAAATTTTAAATATATGGTCTTAATCACCCAAGTCAGTATCGATATTATAAGCGGTATTGCAGCAGGTCTTGTTATAGGGATGCTTCTTGACAAACTATTTAAAACAAATTCGGTTTTTACTCTTATTCTTTTAATTATCGGGATTTTCAGCGGTTTAAATATTGCCTACAAACGCCTTTCAAGAATGATTGAAAAAAAGAAAAAGAGCGAGGATGAAAGTGATGAATAACTTTATAAAACGCTATATAATAGCAAGCTATATTTTGGCAATACCTTTCATTATTGCATTTTTATTTTTTAAAGATTGGAAGAGTTTAATATTAGGAATTTTGTTTTCAAACACAATCAGGATTTTGCTTTTTAAGTTATCTGCAATAGAGCTGGATAACATTATAAATAAACCGAAAAGGACTGCAAAAGCTTTGGCAACCGCAAATTATATTAAAAGATTTATCATTTACGGAATCACGCTTGCTGTTGCGCACAAAAGTCCATCCTTAAACTTTTTTAGCGCTGCAATAGGACTTCTGCTGCTATCGTTTGCAATTCAAATAATAAATATAATAGATATAAAAAAATCCGGCAAATCAATTGCCGAATTAAAATCAGGTAAGACTGACGACGAGCTCAAATAGTAATACATTTGGCTCGTTTTTTTTAGTCTTTAAAATATAGTCCGCTTCCATACATTTCTCCAAATTATATCTCGCTTTATCTTCACTGAAATTTTTTAATGTAGAAAATATTTTATTAAATTCAAATTTAGAAATCCCGACAAGTCTCATTATGTCATAATCCTTGTAGCCTTGATTTTTATAATTTATAATTTTTAAAACATTTATCATATGTCTCGATAGCATATATAAAATTTTTACAGGCTCTTCCCCGTTATTCAAAAGTTTATTTAATTCTTGAATTGCTTTTTTGCGGTTTTTTTGAGAAATCGCATCAGTTAGATTAAATATATTTGAACTTATACTCTTATTGACCATCGAATCCACTATGCTTTCATCAATGGATTCTGAGCTAATAGATGCGAGTTTTTTTATTTCATTTTCTATTTTATATAGCGAATTAAATTCAGAGTCTTTAGAATAGTTTAAATATTCTATAAATTTCCTAAGAGCAGCTTCAGAAATTTTCTTATTTTCTTCTTGAAGCTTTTTTAAAATCCAATTTTTAAGAGCTGCAGGATTTACCATATCGAAGTCAACAAGTCTGTCATACTTCATCAAAGTCTTAACAATAGACAAATTCTTTCTTGGACTTTCAGGGCTGGACATTAACACCAAAATATAAGAGTCCTTTAATTTTTCAATTTCCTCATAGTTTTTAGCCAAATCTTTTGACAAATCTGTCCAATTATATAGGATTATAACTCTTTTCTTTGCCATAAATGGAAGTCTCACAATTTCTTCATATAAATTATTATAAATCATATCTGCGGCATCTTTTTCAAAAGAGTTAAATTCTAAAACCGATTCATCTATAAGTTCCTTTTTTAAAAAATTTATTGTATTTTTTGCAAGGTAGTCCTCTTCTCCTTGAAAACAATAAATTCCGGATGCTTCATCAGATTTAATTTTTTTCAAAAAACTTGTATAATTCATCCCTCTTCCCCACTTTCTCTACAATATAAAACGAGGCGATAAGAACAATTAAAATATATACATAATTAAAATAATTTTTGTTATTTAAATATGAATAAATTTTATAATTCTCCAAATCAAATGTCACCAGGCCGTCTTTGTCCGTTCTATATACTTCGCAAATATTTTCAATTATTTTTAGAACAACATCATTTGGATGACCGTATCTATTATTTCTTCCTACACTTATTATAGCATATTTTGGGCTCACACGTTTTAAAAATTCTTCAGATGAAGAAGTCTTGCTGCCGTGATGAGGAACTTTTAATATAAAAGAGTGTAAATCAGACTCAAGAAGTTTTTCCTCCGCTTCACTTTCAATATCACCGGAAAATAAAGCTATATTTATATCATCCTTCACAAGTTTTAAAACAAGTGACGCATTGTTCTCAAAATCACTTGATTTTTCATAAACCATATCAACAAGTTTATATTTTCCCCCTATTTCGATATTTTTTCTATTCATTTGTATAACTTTTTTTATAAATTCATCCAAATTAATATCTTCTTCAATCTCTGTAGGCATATGGTCTGAAACTAAGAATTTTATATTTATGTCATCCGAAACTTCAGTAAATCCACCGTAGTGGTCATAGTCAAAATGCGTAATAAAACCCGCTTCTATATTTCTAAATCCATTTTTTATTAGATATGGTTCAAGTATATTTTCCCCGACAAATCCGGGCCTTGATAAATCTCCGCCGGAATCAATCAAATAATTTTTGTGGTCTACATGAATTAGTGCAGCGTCTCCTTGTCCAACGTCTAAAAACTGAACAAAATCATAGTCGCGATTAAATACAACAAACATAATTGTAAACCCAACAAGAATCGGCATAAGTCTTCTTATTTCTCGATAGAGACGATTCGCCAAAAATATTCTATTTAGATATATATAGATTGCAAAATAATAAATTAAAATCGCTAATATATTCGGACTTGGAAGAACAATTCTCGAAAAATTAAATGACGTAATAGTAAGCATGTAATCTATTCCATTTGCCATAATATTTAAAATTACAGATACTATATTATTTAAAATAGAAATTTTAGAAATCAACAAAAATAGAAATGAAATATTAATATAGATTGAGAAAATCGGTATAAAAATAAAATTCCATATAATTGAAAATATATTGTATCTGTTAAAAAAATATATTACAACCGGAAAAGTCGCTAATATTATTGAAATATTTAAAGCAAAATATTCGGCAATATAATTTCCACGATTTTTAAAACTGTTTCTAATATGAGGTCTTATAAAAATAATGCCGAACATACAAAGATAACTCAATATAAAGCTTACATTAAATATATAGTACGGATTTATAAATAAGCTCACTTCAAACGCAATTAAAAGTGCTTTCTTGTTTGAAATGTTCGGAAAATATATCCTTGAGATTTCAAGAATAGTAATCATTATAAGCGCCCGTAATAATGATGGCGGAAGCACAAGCATAAAACCGTATATCCATATAATTAGCAGTGAAATAAATACTCTAGGTTTAAGACTTGGTATAATTAACCCGATAATAAAAAATAAAAATCCATAAATTATTGCGACGTGTAATCCTGACGTACTCAAAATATGAGAAAGCCCTGCAAATTCCATCTTATCATAAATTATATTATCCTCAGTTTTTCTTAGAATAGCGCCGCTCGACAAATAATATGCATTCTCATTTAAAGAATTTCCATATTCATTCCTAAATCGTTTTTTTAAATTAAAAAGCGGTTTAAAAAATGAATCTCTTACATAATTTAATTCACATTTTTTAATTTTATTATTTATACCAATTGAATTATAATAAATTTTTTCATTAAAAAGAAGCGGCATTGTGTTTTCGGAAAAATCTGAAACCTCTCCTTTATATTTTACTATATCACCTTCTTCAATTGAATCATCTTCACTGTATAACAAAGTCTTGTTTAATAATGAATTTCTAATATAATATCTTGCGCCAAATTCAGTTGTTGTTTTGTTATAAACAAGCCCCGAACCTGTATTAGAGCTAATTAGAAAATCATATCTAACACCTGAATAAATAAAAAAGAAGACAAATAGAAAAGTCATAATTAAATATTTAGTCTTATTTGATTTATAATTTCGCAAAATATATATCAATAAAAAAGGAATTAAGAATGCTAAATACAAATATCTAGTAATTAAAATTGCAATTGCACTCGATAATAAAAGACCCAATTCTACTCTCCTTAAAACTTCTTTAATACTATAATAACTCAAAAGCGAATAAATTAAAAGTATAATCTTGAAAAAAAAGATTAATCCATTTATAATAATATTTGAGGAGGTTAGACTATGGATGTTAATGAAGAAGTCAAGATTTTTAGAACCGCACTATACGCAGGTGAAATAATGGTTAAAAGCGGTTCGGAGACCTATCGAGCTGAAGATACTATAAAAAGAATGCTCGCCTCGAAAGGTTTTTTAAATATATCTACTTTCGTCTCCCCTACTGTTATTATTCTTGGAGACAACTTAAAAGACGGCAACTGTTACATTAAAAATATTCCAAAAAGAGGTTCTAATTTAGCAAGAATTGAAAATGTAAATGAGGTTTCACGATCTTATGTGCAAGGCAAAATCTCAACCGATGAGGCAATGGAAAAACTGAAAATAATAGAAAATGAAAGCCCCTACCCTTATTGGCTAATGTGTCTCGGATGCGGCATCAGCTGTGCAGCTTTCGCAATTCTTATCGGCGGAAACTATACGGACTTCATAGCTACATTAATTACAAGCATTCTAGCTTTGCACCTAAACGAAATAATAAATGCAGCAAGTAATACAGTTTTTTTAGGAAATTTTATCGGAAGCCTTATTGTTTCGGTTGTTGCAATTTTCTTTAGCAAAATCGGACTCGGAAGCAGTCTTGAAAGTACAATTGTAGGATCAGTTTTACCGCTTGTCCCGGGAGTTGCTTTTACAGGTGGCGTGAGGGACTTTATTACCGGCGATTTAATCTCAGGAACCGCACGCTGTATAGAAGCGATAATGATTGGAATTGCAATCGCTTTTGGCGTCGGTGTATGTATGACGATTTTTAACGCACTTGGAGGTTTATAATGGATAATTGGTTTTTAATTATTGCGCTCAGCTTTGTTGCAGGCCTTGGATTCAGCTTTATTTTCCAAGTTAAAAAGAGGCATCTTATATTAGCGGCTGTATGTTCATCAACAAGCTGGACTCTTTTTCAATTTTTAATGAGCATAGGAATAAATTCTGTTTTCAGCACTTTGATGAGCGGACTTGTAATTGGATTTATGACCGAGATTTTTGCAAAAATAAAAAAATGCCCGGCAATAAACTACATAATCATCGGAATAATCCCACTTGTTCCGGGTTTGAAAGTTTATCAAGGTATGTTAAAACTTATTGAAGGTGACATTTTCCCCGGTATAAGCTTGTTACTTGAAGCAGCATTTATAGCAATTGCAATCGGTGTTTCAATTTTAGTTTCAACATCAGTCGCAAGAGTAATTCGACTTAGGAAGCAAAAGAAATTAATTAAATATCAGCATCCAAATGCTCCAAACTAAAAAAGATATGAATATGTATCCATATTCATATCTTTTTAATTGATATTTAATAGTCTCATAACCATGACTATCGCTTGTTCTCTCGTTACATTAAATTTCGGAAGAATAAGTCCTTTGTCATCACCTTTAATTACACCTTTCGACGCAAGAGTTGTTACAGCTTCCTGCGCCCAAGACGAAACTTCCGATAAATCAACAAGATTATAATCTGTAGTTTTGATTTCATCAAGCTTATTGTTGATTGTAAGATACCTATATATTATTGTCGACATTGCTTCTTTTGTTAAAAAACTTTGTCCATTAAAACGGTTATTCCAACCGCCTTTTACGATTCCTAAATTTAGTGCATTATTAACATCAACATCGTCTGTATCGCTGAATTTAAGAGCAGAGCTGAACTCATGTTTTCCAATATGTTCATCAAGTCTCATTAGCATCTTTATAAATTCATATCTCGAAATCTCTTTACTGATATCTTCTCTCATACTGTCGACTATAAGTCCAAGATCCGATGCAATATTTACATCCTTTTTACTCCAAGACCTTCCACCTTTAATAAACGAATTGTGGCCAAGCTCAATAGTATCAAACGATACACTCTTTGTATCCTTGCCATCTTTTACATAACTATAATACAATTTAAACGTAACTCTACTGTTGAAAGCGTTCAGTATTTCATTTTGAATAAATGGGTTTATTCTAACTTTTTTTTGATTAATATCAAAACTGAATACTTGTCCGCCTGTTTCTGAAACAAAACTGTTCTCGTCAATTTTATAATCTATATTCAGTTTTACATTTGAAATAATACCGCTCTTTTCATCATTTAAAACATTCTCCGGATTATCCCATTCAACAACAATAAAAGAAGGATCATTTAAATCAATCTCTCCTTTTACATTTATGGGTTTATAATCTACTGAAGCGTTTATAATATTAGAAAAAAGAAGTAGAATCACAAGTATAGCTACTGAAAATCTAATCTTCATATTTCCTCCATAAATTAATTTTCCCCTCTATGGTCATAGAAGGTAATTTTTCCAAACTCATTTTCTTTTTCAACCTTGTGTTCTTCCAAAAAAGCCTTATAAATATCTAATTCTTTTTTTATATTTATAAATGAGAATGAAAATAACAAGAACGATTTTATAAAATTCTTTTTACCGATAAGCGGTTCCAATAAATCTTCAGGACAAATAATATAAATAAATAATAACGATATAGACCAAATGGTTTTATTGTCAATATTTTTATAATATCCATTTTTCACATCATACAATAGCATAGACATCAATTCCAAATATGAATCGATATCAAAATTGAAAAATTCGCGCACCGTGGACAATTTATCTTCTTCTATATATTTAGAAAAATTTAAAATTGTGGAATCCGAAATCATTTTAAATAAATCCTTTAAATCAAAATTATTATCCATAAAATCGCTCCTTTATCTTGTTATATTATACTATAAATTTTAATCTTATGCAAGAAAAAAGCACTCTAATGAGTGCTTGAGCGTTTATTTAACCGATTCAACCAATTGTTTGAAACCGTTTGGATCGTTTATTGCCATATCGGAAAGAACTTTTCTGTTGATTTCGATATTGTTCTTTTTAAGAGCATTAATAAATCTTGAATAGCTAAGTCCATATGGGCGAACTGCTGCATTTATACGAGTAATCCAAAGTTGTCTAAAATCTCTCTTTCTTTGTTTACGACCGATGTATGCATAGTTTTGACTCTTCATAACAGCTTCCATAGCTGTTCTGTAGAGTGTTGATTTTGAACCATAGTAACCTTTAGCTTGTTTTAAAATTTTCTTTGTTTTTTTACGTCCGTTGACGCTTCTTTTAACTCTAGCCATTTTTTATCCCCCTCTATGGAATCATTTGACCGATTCTCTTCATGTCAGATGCACTAACCAAAGTTGATTTTCTTAGGCGTCTGATTCTCTTTTGTGATTTCTTACCTGTAATATGACTCTTGTATGCTTTGTGTCTCTTTAATTGACCACTAGCTGTTCTTTTAAATCTTTTAGCGCTAGCTCTATGTGTTTTAATTTTAGGCATAGTATCCTCCTTACTCTGATTTTGGCAGAACATACATTACCATGTTTCTACCTTCTAATTTAGCGGGTTTATCTATTTGTGCATAATCACTGATTTCATCGAAAAACCAGTCAAGCACTTCCCTGCCTTGATCAGTATGTCCCATTTGACGACCCCTGAATTTTACCGAGACCTTAACCTTGTCTCCACCATCTAAAAATTTGACAGCTTGATTTGCCTTAACTTTTAAATCGTGCTCTTCAATAGTTGGGGACATCTTGATTTCTTTTACTCTAATTGTCTTTTGATTCTTTTTTGCTTCCTTATCTTTCTTTTGAAGCTCATAACGGTATTTACCATAATCCATTATTTTACACACAGGCGGTTTCGCCTGTGGAGCTACTTTAACAAGATCCAAGCTCGAATTCTCCGCAACATCAAGTGCTTTATCAATATCGACAATTCCCAATTGATTTCCTTCTGCGTCGATTAATCTAACTTTTTGGTCTCTAATTTCACCATTAATTTCTAATTCTTTAATCTTAAAACCTCCTTATAATAATATAAAACATAATAAAAGAGCCCAAAAGGGCTCTCAAATAACAAATCAAAAAATGAAATATTAACGCCAATGCACTGAAAAAACGTGATTGGGTGAGAAGAGCACCTTCTGCTTTCTATATTCAACATTTAGATTATAACATCCAAATTATGATTTGTCAAGTGTTTTACAAATATTTTTTATTATAAAACTTTTTCTTCTGTTGCAAGAGTATATAATGCTTCTGCATAAATTTTTGCGGCATCCATAAGTCTATCAATCTTGATTCTTTCATTCTTTTGATGCATTCTGTCTTCATCATCTTTAAACATAGAGCCGAAGGCAACACAATTGTCCATTGCTTTTGCATAGGTTCCACCACCGATAACCATAGGCTTTGATTCCATGTCTCCCGATTGATTTTGATATGCACTCATTAAGATTTTTATGAGTTTGCTTTCAGGATCAATATAAAGAGGGTCTTCTCCTCCGGTTTGCTCAAAAGTTCCGTTAAAGTCAGCAGTGCTCTTTTCAATTTGAGCTTTGATGTCTTCCTTAGTAACGCCTGTTAGAGGGAATCTCATATTTAAAACAATATTTATCTTGTCTTCAAATTTTTCAATCATTCCGATGTTGAAATTTAATTTCCCTGATTTTTCATCTTCAAAGTCTACTCCAAGACCCTCACCATGGAAAGTGAAACCAAGTTTTGCATTATAAAATTCTACGAACTTTATAAACTCATCCCCTGCCATAAAAACGCCTTCAATCCCTTTTAAAAGTATCGATATCGCATTTTTGCCGGCTTCAGGTGTTGAGCCATGGGCGCTTTTACCATTTGCTGAAATGACAACATCTGAGCCGTTTTCTTTTAACTCAAGACCATCTACTAAATTTGACAATGCATCGGAATTGACTTTTGATTTATCTAAAACAATTTCTGCATAATCAGGAACCATATTTGGTGCGTTACCTGCTTTAAATGTTTTAACAGCAGAATCTTTGAGGTCAAATGAAAGTGACAATGTTCCTGTGACAATTCCTTTTTCTCCGAAAATTACCGGAAATTCTGCATCTGGAGTAAAGCCCATTGTCGGCATTTTTTTATGTTCTACATAATAATTTATGCCGCCCCAATGTGTTTCTTCATTTGTTCCGAGAATTAAACGAATAATTCTTTTTATTGGAACGCCTGTTTCCTTTATTGCACGCATTGCATAGTATGCAGCAATTCCAGGACCTTTATCGTCTTGGGTTCCACGTCCTGTTAAATAAACTCCGTCATTTTCCATTTTGAACGGGTCGCTGTCCCAACCTGAGCCGGCAGGAACAACGTCAACGTGAGCTATGATACCGATTGATTCTTCGCCTTTTCCAAATTCAATATCCCCTGCATAATTTTGCAAATTTTCAGTAGAAAAACCGTCTCTGTCTCCAAACTCTAAAAATTTAAGAAGTGCATCTTTCGGTCCTTGACCAAAAGGTGCGTCAGTCAAAGCTACCCCTTCTACTGAATTTATATTAATCAACTTTTCCAAGTCTGAGATCATTTCTTCTTTATGATCATCAATCCATTTCAAAACTTCTTTCATTATATTTCCATCCTCTTTTCTTTTATTTCTTCACTTAAATCATCCATAAATTTATCCAACTTGATGTCATTTATGTTTTCGTTGTTTCTTGTTCTAACTGAAATAGAGCCGTTATCTCTTTCTTTTTCACCCAAAATCAACATATAATTTATTTTTCTCATTTGAGCATCTCTGATTTTTGCTCCCATTTGAGAATTTCTTGTGTCGATTTCAACTCTGAATCCCCTGTTTTTTAATTCTTCATATACTTTTTCCGCATATTCGTTTGTTTTTTCAGAAACAGGAATTACTTCTATTTGAACAGGAGCCATCCATAGAGGGAATTTTCCTGCAAAGTGTTCTATAAGAATTCCGAGGAATCTTTCAATACTTCCAAACATTGCTCTGTGAAGCATAACAGGTCTCTTTCTTTCGTTGTTGGCATCGATATATGTGAGATCGAAGTTAACAGGCATTTGCATGTCAAGTTGAATTGTTCCGCATTGCCAATCTCTTCCAATTGCGTCTTGTAAGTGGAAGTCAATCTTCGGTCCATAGAATGCCCCGTCTCCAGGATTTATCTTGTATGGCATATTTTTCTTTTCGAGTGCTGCTTTTAATGCGCCTTCTGCCATTTCCCAAGTTTCAAGATCTCCCATATAATCGTCAGGTCTTGTAGAAAGTTCAAGTGTATATTTAAATCCGAACGTGCTGTAAAGATAATCAGCAAGGTCAATCATTTTAAATACTTCATCTTCAATTTGTTCAGGTAAACAGAAAATGTGAGCATCGTCTTGTGTGAAACTTCTAACTCTAAATAGTCCGTGTAAAGCACCCGAAAGCTCATGTCTGTGAACAAGACCGAATTCTGAGAGTCTAAGCGGGAATTCCTTGTATGAGTGTAAATTTGTTCTGTAAACGATTGTTGAGCCCGGGCAGTTCATTGGCTTAATTGCATAATCGGCATCATCAATTTTTGTGAAGTACATATTTTCTTTGTAGTGATCCCAGTGTCCGGATTTGTGCCACAATTCTTCATTCAAAATCATCGGAGTTAAAATTTCTCCATATCCCCTTTCATGAAGCACGCCTCTCCACCAATTTAGAAGCTCATTTCTAACAATCATTCCATTTGGATGGAAGAATGGGAATCCCGGTCCTTCTTCATGGAATGAGAATAAATCCAATTCCTTTCCAATCTTTCTGTGGTCTCTCAATTTTGCTTCTTCAATCATATTTAAATAGCTATCAAGTTCGCTCTTCTTCGGGAATGTAATGCCATAAATTCTTTGAAGCATTTCATTATTTTCATCTCCGCGCCAATAAGCTCCGGCGATGGAAAGAAGTTTAACAGCCTTAATCTTTGAAACATCTTTAAGATGCGGTCCTCTACATAAATCGACAAATTCACCGAGTTTATAGAAAGAAATAACTTCTCCTTCCGGGAAATGTTCAATCAAATCAACTTTATATTTTTCATCCATTTCCTTGAAGTGTTTAATAGCTTCGTCACGATCCATTTCGTAACGTTCCATTTCATGACCTTCTTTTACAATCTTTTTCATTTCTTCTTCAATATTCAAAAGATCTTCCGGTGTAAATCTATGTGGTGTATCAAAGTCGTAGTAGAAACCTTGATCTATTGATGGACCGATTGCAAATTTTACACCCGGGAATAATCTTTCGATTGCAAGTGCCATCAAGTGTGCAGATGTGTGCCAGAAAATTTGCTTTCCTTCTTTGTCTTCAAACTTTAAAACTTTGAAGTCTCCATCTTCACTTGGAACATCTTGCATTCCAAGTGTTTTTCCATTAAGCAGTGCTCCAACTGCTTCTCTTTGAAGTCCTGTTGATATTTCTCCGATGATTTCATAAACTGTAAGTTTTTCATCAAATTCTCTTTCACTTTTGTCAGGTAAAATTAATTTTCTCATACTATTTTCCTTTCTTATATTTATATACAAAAATAGACCAACCCCCAAAGGGACGATTGGTCTTTGTTCGTGGTTCCACCCTAATTACTTCTCAAACCATTAACGTAATGGTGACGGTACAGGATTTCTCCTGCCTGTAAAAGACGCCGGTACTTTCAAAATGATTTTTCTCATCAACCAAAATCTCTCTGTATATATTTGAAATCGTCTCAATACTCGTATTAATTTAAAATCTGAATTGTCAGATAGTGGAGGCGGCAGCCAGATTTGAACTGGCGAATCAAGGTTTTGCAGACCCATGCCTTACCGCTTGGCTATGCCGCCATATAGTGGTGCTCCGAGCCGGAATCGAACCAGCGACACGTAGATTTTCAGTCTACTGCTCTACCGACTGAGCTATCGGAGCACATCCCACTAATTAAATATATTATCAGAAAAACACCGTTCTGTCAAGTGTTTTATTGAATAAATATTAAATAATTTTATATTTTTAATTAATAGGTGCAATCTATCAATAAATTGATAACAGATTATAATTTAACTTTTTAAAAGCGGAGAATGAATAAGCACATAAACCATATATGACATTATTATTAAAGAAATTAATATAATAACAGCAATAAATATATATTCTTTCACTGTCATAACCGAAAATACACTTACATTTTCTTTGTAATTCGGGTAATTTGTTAAAAGCTTGTATACAGCATAAATCATAACTATATAAAGTAGTACTATCATAATAACTGTGAATGTTGATAGGTTCGCTGCTAAATCCAATTCATTTGCCGTTTCAAGTTCAGCTGCTTTATCACTAAGAATATATGATAAACACATAGCAATAGAATTGTTTGTAGCATGCGCAAACATTGACGGCACAATTGAATTTGATCTATATCTTATAAATCCTAAAACAATTCCTAAAATAAATGGTCCAATAAAGTTGAACGGATTATAGTGAAATAGTCCAAAAAGTAGTGCCGTTATAACTATTCTTTTCCAAGGCTTTAATTTATCAAATGCTCTAAATAAGATTCCCCTAAAAATCAGCTCTTCAAAAATTCCCGGCAAACATGCGAATAGAATTATCGAAATAATAAATGAGAAAAAGCTTGTTGGTACAGGAATCGCATTTATATTTTCCGGCACAGGAATATATTTCGTAATAAAAGCTAAAAATAATCCGTTAAAAAACACGACTATAGGATATAGAAGAATCATCGTGCCGATGCTCCTTAAAACAGTTCCTCTTTTAGGTTTATTTAGCGCAAACGTTAAATTCATATCATATTTTTTATATTTTGCTATAAAATATGATACAACCCCAAGGATTACCACTTCGGTAAAAATAATACCGAAATAAATATTAATGCTTTGTGTCACATACCCAAGTGTTAGAAATAAAAATGTTAAACATATATAGATTATACTTCCCTCTGTAACATTCGGCACCCCATACTTTATAAAGCTTTTTGCTTTGTCATACCCATTATTTTCAAACGTCATCTCTTCGGACGTCTCAATATTATACTCGCTTTTTTCTTCAACATTCTTTTCGTCATTTAATTTATTTTCATCACTCATCATTATCATCCTCTTCAAAAACGAAAATATATGGTATGTTTCTGTAGAAATTTTTATAATCAAGCCCATAACCGACTATAAATAAATCATCTACTTCAAATCCGCAGAAATCAACACTTATATCCGCATCCCTTCTTGAAGGTTTATCGAGCATTGTGCAAATTTTTATTGAATTCGGATTCTTTGTTTTTAAAAAATCTCTAACCTTATATAAAGTCTTGCCCGTGTCAATGATGTCATCAATTATCAAAACATCTTTTCCTTCAATATCGGTTCTTAAATCCGTAAGAATATTAACGTTACCCGATGAGGTGTCACTAAAACCGTAGCTGCTTGTAGTTAAAAAATCAACTTCAACAGGACACTTGAGATTTCGTATTAAGTCGGTGGCAAACATTATGCCACCTCTTAATAGCGGAATTGCGACTATAGGCTTGTCCCCATATTCGCCATTAATTTCATCTGCAACTTCTTTTACTCTATTTACTATTGTATTTTCGTCAAATAAAACGCTTTTTCTCATTTTGCACTCTCAATATCATTTAAACTCGTAGTTGCTGAATCAAGTAAACTCTTGTAATTTGAAAGTTTTTCCTTTTCATTATTTACAACAGCTTCCGGAGCATTTTTAACAAACCCTTCATTTGAAAGCTTCTTTTCAAGTCTTTCAATTTCCTCAGTGTAATTCTTGATTTTCGCCTTAAGAGAATTTGCTTCTTTCTCATAGTCTATAAGCTCACTCAAAGGCAAATAAGCGTCAAGTTCAGGAATGGAAACTTTCAAATATTTTGAAGCGTCCAATTCACTGTCTTCAATCTTTATCTCAGAAATCTTTATAAGAGAGCCGATTATGGCCTCATTGTTCTTTATATCTTTTGCAAGGGAATCTGAGCCAACCAAAATCAATTCGCTCTTTCTTGACGGTTCAATATTTCTTGTGCTCTTTGCATTTCTTATAACCTTGATTAAGTCCTTGATACTCTCAACTGTATCAACTGCATCTAAATTCGAGCCCAAGTCTATGACTTCCGGCCATTTAGCTGTAATTAAATATTCATCCTCTTTATTTGGAATAGAAGAATAAATTTCTTCGGTAATAAAAGGCATAATTGGGTGTAGAATCTTAAGAGAATTTATAAGAACATAGAGCAAAACTTTCTTTGTGTTGGTTTTTAATTTTTCATCGTCCCCATAAAGAGCAGGCTTTGAAAACTCAATATAATAATCGCAGAAATCTTCCCATATGAAACTGTTAATTCTGTCACATGCCAAACCGACTTCATACTTGTCCATATTCTTATTTACATCTTCAATAGCCGAATTTAGCTTTTGAAGAATCCAAATATCCTTGTCTTCCAACTCCTCTAAAGAGAAATTTGAGTCATCTTCGTCATTCAAATTCATAAGAACATATCTCGATGCATTCCATACTTTATTTGCGAAATTTCTGGATGCTTCAACTCTCTTTTCATCGAATCTCATGTCATTTCCAGGGCTGTTCCCGGTAACCATATTGAATCTGAGTGCATCAGCTCCATACTTTTCTATAATCTCCAAAGGATCAATGCCGTTATCGAGTGACTTACTCATCTTTCGTCCTTGATTATCACGTACAAGACCGGTAATCAATACATCTTTAAACGGAATTGTATCTAGGAAATATTCAGAAGTGAAACACATTCTTATAACCCAGAACAAAATAATATCAAACCCTGTAACAAGTAAATCCGTCGGGAAAAATTCTTTGAAGTCATCGCTATTTTCATCAGGCCAACCTAAAGTTGCAAATGGCCATAAAGCTGATGAGAACCAAGTGTCAAGAGTATCCGGATCGCGATGCAAATGGGTGCTTCCGCACTTTTCACATACTGTAACATACTTATCACTGACATGAATATGTCCGCAGTCTTCGCAATAATATGCAGGAATTTGATGTCCCCACCACAATTGACGTGAAATACACCAGTCGTTCAAATTTGAAAGCCAATTTTTATAGATTTTACCATATCTTTCAGGATAAAATTTCGGTTCCCCTCTATCAAATGCATCCAATGTTTCCTCTGCAAGTTCTTTCATGCGAACAAACCATTGCTTGCTAAGAAGAGGTTCAATAACAGTCTTACATCTGCTACAATGACCAACAGCATTTTCGTGTTTCTTTTCACTGACAAGAAGACCTAAATCCTTTAAATCGGATAAAATTGCTTTTCTGGCTTCATATCTGTCCATTCCGCAGTATTTACCGGCATTCTCATTCATCTTAGCCTCTTCGTCAAGAACAACAAATTGTCCAAGATTATGACGTTCTCCCACCCCAAAATCGTTAGGGTCATGAGACGGAGTTATCTTAACAACACCTGTACCAAATTCCATATCAACATAACTGTCTTCAATAACAGGAATTTCTCTATCTGTAAGTGGAAGAACAACTTTTTTCCCCACAATATCCTTATATCTTTCGTCTTCAGGATTTACAGCAACAGCCAAATCGCCTAGCATTGTTTCAGGTCTCGTAGTTGCAATAACAACGCTTCCTTCGCCTTCTGCAAAAGGATATCTGATTTCCCAAATCTTGCTATCTGTATCAACGTGATCAACTTCAGCATCTGAAATAGCAGTCTTACAATCAGGACACCAATTTATAATCCTGTCCCCCTTATAAATAAGACCGTCATCATACATACGTTTAAAAGCTGTATAAACCGCTTGTGAAAGATTTTCATCCAAAGTAAATTTAATTCTGTCCCAATCACAACTAAAGCCCATCTTCTTAAGTTGATTTACAATATTTCCACCGTGTTCATGAGTCCAATCCCAAGCTTCCTTAAGAAAACCTTCTCTTCCAAGTTCCTCTTTAGACTTTCCATTTGCACGAATTTTATTTACAACACGTGACTCCGTTGCAATACTTGCATGGTCTGTTCCAGGAAGCCAAAGAGCCTTATATCCTTGCATTCTTTTTAATCTAATATAAACATCTTGCAACGTATACATGGAGTGTCCAATGTGAAGATTTCCTGTAACATTCGGCGGTGGCATCATAATAGTATATGGTTTTCCGTCGCAGTTTACTTCAGGAGAAAACAAATTATTATCAACCCATTTTTGATATATCTTGTCCTCAAAATCATGAGGATTATATTTTGCATCTAATTCTTTCATAACACACCTTCTTTTATATTCATAAGAAAATTATAACAAAAAAACAAAAAAAAAGCAAAGTTTATAACTTTGCAAGCCTTCCATTATGAATAATCTTTGTTAAAATATTACTATTGTATACTAACTCGACAACACCGAAAAATTCTCCACGAAAAGCATATTTCAAAAAATATTCATCGCCTTCAAAATGAGGTCTATTTAAAAATTCATCAACCGTTAACCAATTTAGTTCTCCTTCTGTGCAAGCAGGAAGATTTTCAGAGCCTTCATAACTATCAGAAAAATAAACATGCATTAAAAATCTCTGATTGCTTATTGATAAATCTGAAAAAATAACAAGTCCTAAATATGTGCTTGAATTTAATTTTAATTCTGTCTCCTCGAACACTTCTCTAAGATTGCACTGATAAGGCGTCTCATCGCCCTCAATATGCCCACCAATGCCTATATTCTTACCATGATTTATATCATTTTCTTTTTTATTTCTATATATAAAAAGAAATTCTTCGGGAGAGCTTTTCTGTCTCTTTATATAGCAAACCGTCGTATCCATAAAAATCTCCTCTATAAAAAGAAAAACACACTTTAAAGTGTGTCTTGGTCGTTTAATTAAGCAGTTTGATTGAGCATTTTTTGTAATCTGCTCATCTTTCTAGCTGCATTATTTTTATGCAAAAGATGCTTATGAGCAGCTTTAGATAACTTTTTATCAATAACCTTAATAAGTTCTTGTGCTTGATCGTAGTTTTCTTCAGCAATTGCTTTTTCAAACTTCTTGATATAAGTCTTTATCTCATTTTTTCTCATCTTGTTTACCAAAGTTTTTTTATTGATAACACGAATCTTCTTTTGTGCTGATTTTATATTTGCCATAATATCACCTCCAACATAACAACTGTAACAATTATATCACATAATTAAAAATTATTCAATATAAATTTAAATGCACTAGCTCAAAATTAAAAAAGTCACCTTAGCGGTGACAGCTCACAAATGTTGGCGCGGCACGGAGGAGTCGAACCCCCGACCTTTTGGTTCGTAGCCAAACACTCTATCCAGCTGAGCTAGTGCCGCATTGGCGCAGCTAGGAGGATTCGAACCCCCGGCACACGGATTAGAAGTCCGTTGCTCTATCCTACTGAGCTATAGCTGCAAAAATATGGAGCGGGTGAAGGGAGTCGAACCCTCGCAACCAGCTTGGAAGGCTGGGGCTCTACCACTGAGCTACACCCGCAAAAAAAGATGGAGCGGAAAACGAGATTCGAACTCGCGACCCCCGCCTTGGCAAGGCGATGCTCTAGCCACTGAGCTACTTCCGCATATGGTGGATGAGAGTGGATTTGAACCACTGAAAGCAAAGCTAACGGATTTACAGTCCGTCCCCTTTGGCCAACTTGGGTACTCATCCAT
>UQFH01000004.1 GCA_900540185.1 uncultured Eubacteriales bacterium | reverse complement strand
AGAAAATATTGAACCGCCGTATGCCGAACGGCACGTACGGGTGGTGTGAGAGGGGCTATAAATTAGCCCCTACTCGATTTGTGAAATTGATTTATCTGAGCATTTGAAATTGAAATAGTATAGTGATATAATAGAATTGATAGGGAAATGTTATAAATACATAATTGCAAAATATTATGGAGTGATTTTTATAAAAAAGGAGAAACAAATACCGAAATAGTTTTAGATGATTAATAAAAGGTGTTAGAAATACACAATGGAAAGATAATTCCTACAAGGGGTTTTGAGAAATATGACGTTAAAACGTCACAAATTGAAAAAGTATTGAATAATTAATTTATACATGTTAACATAAAATTAACGATAGTGTATTAAAACGATTACAAAATAGGAGTTATATATGAACGATAACTTAGATATTTATTATTTATCGGAATATGATATTTTAAAGAAAATGATAACAAATCTGAAGTTTGAAAAAAATATAAGGGTCAAAGATTTTCAATTTAAAGAATACGACGAGGACTCTGTATTTTTAATTAACTCAGCATACATAGATTTTTTAAAAGAATTTATAAAAAGACACAATAAAAGAACGTATATATACAGCCACGGTTTTTCATATTATAGCTATATGAAGACGGAGACATTGGGAGCAAATTATTTTTATGTAATAGATGATTATGAAGTTGTAAAAGAATTTTTAACTAAACTTGTCAACTTAGAAGAAATAAATATAAATAGAGATAAAAATTTTTTAAGTTTTGAAGATATGGAACTTATAAAGTATTATACAATGAGCGACGGCTTTAGTGACGTTGCTGGAAAGTTTTTCTATAGTCAGAAAGGCCTTTCATCCAAGTTCTCGCGAATTTATAAAAGACTTGGGATAAGAGGATTTAATCAGTTGTATATGGCGAATATTAAAAGAAATTTATTTTCTAGGGATGATTTTTTGCAATATTTGTTTTATACAAGCATTTCTTAGTAGGAGAAATTATATAAAAAAGGAGAATTATATGAGAATAGGATTTGAAGATGCAAACACAATGAATAGGAAGGCGTCTATAGTGGAGTTTATTCTCGTTGTATTTATGGTAATCTATACAATCCATATGCTTCTTTGTCCGAAGGGATTTATTTTTTCATATAATGAAGCAGACGGAATATATTATGTGGAAACGAAAAATTTGAGATTGGATGATAGGAGATAGAGCCATGAAAAAAGATTTAATAGCTGCAGAGATTAGATATTTATGCAATGGGCTTTTATTTATTTTCATTTTCTTTTTAATAACAAATTTCCACACGACTTTCCGGTCGAGAGTTGCGATTGCGGATGTGGAAACGGAAACAATAGAACTTAGTGAAAAAGAAATTGCAGATTTAAAAACTTTGACACACTATTACGACTCGACTTTGTCAAAGCCTACAAGCAAAGAGAGAGAAAAAAAGGATTGGATCGCTCCGGCAAACGATGCGCTTTTCAGCTCGGTTTTTACGGACGCGGACACATTCTTTGAACTCAGAAAAAAATATATATTAAACAAGAAAAATCTTTCGAGGATAAATAATATAATAAAAAAAGCGATTGAAAACTACGATGGAAAGACTATGTCGACTATCAGTTTCGAATATAAGGGATACAAGTTTAAGTTTCCTATAAGTGTTGAGAGAAGTGTTTCACGATAATTATCTATTAAATTTAAGGAATCAATTACATGCGGGATTGAAATATTATGAATAAATAAATCTGTTGGAAAATCTCCGACAGATTTTTTGTTGTAAACATTTACAGCTTGGCTCATAAAAAAACTATACATTATCGGGCATATTTAGTATATAAAGAGAATGTTTTTATTAAATTTAGTTTTATTTGTGTAAATTTTACACAGTTTTAATATTTGAAGTTTATAATTTTATTGGATATAAAATGTAATTTATATGAGGTGGAATATGAGAAAAATCGCAATCATAGATATCGGTTCGAACACAATAAGGATGTCGCTTTTCAACGTGGAGGGCGATGAATTTTACGAGCTTTTAAACAAAAAGACCACGGCGGGACTTGCAAGTTATGTCAAAAAGGGTTTTCTTTCGAGAGACGGGATTGAAAAGCTACTAAGAATTTTAAACGGTTTAATAAAGACGGCAAAAGTTTTGGGTTTCGAAGAGATAAAAATCTTTGCAACCGCATCTCTTAGAAATATTTTAAATATCGAAGAAGTGAAGGAAATTTTAAAGAGAGAGATTGACGAGCCGGTTGAGATTGTTTCGGGAGTCGACGAAGCATATTTCGGTTATTTGGGAGTCAAGGAAAAGTACGACGTTTCAAGCGGACTTATAGTCGACATCGGCGGCGGTTCTACGGAAATCACCTCGATTGAGGCGGGGAAGACGGTATACAACAATTCGATTCCGCTCGGGTGTTTAAATCTGTTTAAGAAATATAGCTCGGGCATTTTCATTCCAAAGAAAAGCATTGAAAGAGCGGAGAAATATGTCGTAAAAAAATTCAAGCCGATTTACAGCGAGAATTTAAAAAGCGACGAACTTTATGGAGTCGGCGGAACGATAAGAGCGGTTTCGAACGTGATTATGGAGATGAAGTCGCTTCAATCAAACAAGATGATCAAGTCGGAGTTTGTTTTTGAACTTTACGACAAATTAAAAAAGAAGGACAAAAAAACATACGAATATGTTTTGAAGGTTTCGCCTGAAAGAGTTCACACAATTTTTCCGGGGACTATAATTTTGATGGAAATTTTAAGGATGTCCGAAGCGAAGACGGTTTATGTTTCGAAGTTCGGCGTTAGAGAAGGAGTTTTGACAAATTATTTGAGCGAGGGGAGAAAATGAGCGATATAGATTTAAATGCGAGAGAAAATTTGTATAAGAAATTACCGAAAATGGAAACCTACACCCAAAACAGAGAACTGTCATGGCTAAAGTTCAACGAAAGGGTGCTTGAAGAGGCGACTATAAAAAATGTGCCGATTTATGAAAGACTCAAGTTCATTGCAATTTTTGTTTCAAATCTCAAGGAGTTTTTTATGGTTCGAATCGGAAGTCTTTCGGATCTTCAAAAACTTAAAGATCCGCCGCGCGATTCGCGCACGAATATGACGCCGGAAGAGCAACACGAAGCATGTTTGGAAGCGGTGAGAAGACTATACGGTTTGAAGGACGAGGTTTTTTTCGATGTGGAAAATGAGCTCAGAAAAGAAGGCATTGAAAATGTTTCATTTGAGGAGCTTACGGAAGATGAAAAGAAATACGCACTGAAACTTTTTAAATCGCGAATCGAGCCGATTTTAAGTCCGATGGTAATTGCGAGAAATCACCCTTTTCCATTTCTTGAAAACAATGAACTCTATATTACCTGCGAGCTGAAATCGCCTGTTGAAGAAAAGGGGACTTTCGGCATTTTAAATATTCCGGAAACGCTGCCGAAGTTTTTTAAGTTGGGAGACGAAGGCACGAGATATATTTTGACCGAAAATATAGTTTTGAATTTTTTGGACAAGATTTATACGGAGTTTAAAATCGAGGACAAGTGCGTTATAAGTGCGACGAGAAATACGGACCTCACGATTGACGACGAGGAAGTCGGCGAGGAAGAGTATGTAACGCAGATGAGAAATATTTTGAAAAAAAGAAAGAGGCTCGGATGTGTAAGAATGACTTCGTCAAAAGAGTTGAGTCCGAGAATGAAAAAATTTTTTATGGCAAATCTCGACATAAAAGAAAACGAAATTTTCGTCACAAAAACTCCGCTCAATATGGACTATGCTTTTAAACTTTCGAGCATAATCGACGAAGAGACTTTGAAAAATGTTTCATATCCTCCATTTAAAGGCGGACTTAACAGTGCGATAAAACCGACAGAGTCGATTATTTCGCAAGTGATGGACAAAGACTTTCTCTTTTTCTATCCGTACGACAGCATGGAGCAGTTTATTAAGATTTTGGAAGAGGCGGCGAACGACGCGGATGTTTTATCTATAAAGATTACGATTTACAGGCTCTCGAAAAATTCGAAAGTTGTGCAAAATCTTGTGCGAGCAGCGGAAAACGGAAAAGATGTGACGGTTCTTATGGAGCTTCGGGCGAGATTTGATGAAAAGAACAATATCGACTACAGCGAAGAGCTTTTTAACGCGGGCTGCAATGTTCTTTATGGCACGGAAGGTTTTAAAGTACACTCGAAAATCTGCCTTATAACAAAAAGGGCAAAATCCGGAGAGCCGATTTATATAACGCAAATCGGAACGGGAAACTACAACGAGTCGACGTCGAAACTCTACACCGACATCAGCTTTGTCACATTGGACAAAGCGATTGGAGAGGATGCGACACAGTTTTTTAAGAATATGTGTCTCGGAAAGCTTGACGGCGTTTATAATAAACTTTTGCAGTCGCCGTCGACGGTAAGGTCATCGATTATAAATATGATTTTTGAGGAAATCGAAAAGGGAGCGAGGGGAAGAATCTTTATGAAGATGAACAGCTTCACCGACCGCGAAGTGATTCGTGCGCTTGCGCTCGCCTCGATGATGGGTGTGCAAGTAAGGCTCATGATAAGGGGAATATGCTCGATTGTTCCGGGCATTCAAAATGTGACGGAAAATATAGAAGTTCGAAGCATTGTCGGAAGATTTCTCGAACATTCGAGAATTTATAAATTCGGAGAGGGTGTTGATGAAAAAATCTACATCGGCTCCGCGGATATGATGACTAGAAATACAATTCGAAGAGTTGAGATTTTGACTCCGATTGAAGCGCCGTATTTAAAAAACAGACTGAACGGATTTATCGAAAGACAATGGAAGGACAACGAAAACGCAAGGCGTTTAAAAAATGACGGTCAATATGATATAATATATAGAGAAGTTTCTGAAGTGCCATTTAATTCGCACAAGAAAGAGATGGAAATAAGCATGAACGGTAAATATGAGGAGCCGGTCAAGCTCAGTTTCATAGAGAAAATCACTAAATTTCTGAGAGATGAAGGGTGGATCAGATGAGAATAAAACTCGAAAATATTACGAAGATTGACAAAGCGGACGTTGTTGTCGACGGAATAACCGTTATTGCCGGCGAAAACAGTTCGGGAAAGAGCACGGTCGGACGTGTGCTTTACAGCATTTTAGACTGCGGACGAAAGCCGACGAATGAGAATATAGAAAAGAGAATTGCGGACGAATTTAACGGCGCGGTTTACAATTTCAATGCAAAAAATGACGGCAAGATAAATTTTTCAGCGGAGCATATCGAAGGGGAAATCGATGTGACGGAGTCGAAAATAGAAGCGAGAATTGAGGGGGAAAACAATTATCACTCGATTTATCTTGACGACCCGCACATTTTGGATGTGCCGATGGATTCGATTGAACATTTGAAATCTTTTTATCCGAAACACAGAATCGACTTGCAAAAAAAGCTAGTTTCAAAAAACAAAACTGTCGACGGGAGCGAAATTGCCGGACGAATTTATGAAAAAGTCGAGGGAACGCTCAACGAAAGGGACGGACGTTTTTGGTATGAAACAAAAAACAAAAATACGGTGGACATAAGAAACACATCGTCGGGAGTGAAGACGCTTTTGATTGTTGCACGCTTGATTGAAAACGGTTGGATTGATGAAAACACGATTCTCGTTTTGGACGAGCCGGAAATTCATCTTCATCCGGAGTGGCAACTCTTTTTTGCAAAAATCATTGTCGAGATAAATAAAACGATGAAGAGCAAAATTGTTTTAAACACGCACAGTCCGTATCTTTTGAATGCGATCGAAGTATATTCCGAGAAAAATAATATTTATAAAAATTTGAAATTCTATTTCAGCGAAAACGAGGGAAATTTCGCTATAATAAGAGACTATACCGAAAACGTCGAGAAAATTTATAAGAAACTTGTAAATCCGTTTTTAAAACTCGACGATGAGGCATATCAAGATGAATGATTTATTTAAAAAACACTTACGCACTCTGAAACTCATCTCCGAAGACAACCACAACCCTTCCAATGTCGAATATATGACGGAGTCGGAATATGTTGCGATTGATTTCGATGCGGTCAAGGACGACTATGTGATGAGACTCGACACTTATGTGAATCCGAAAAGTATCGATGCGCTCGTTTTTCACGAAAACCACGCGACTATGATTGAATTTAAAAACGGCATTGTGGATAAGGCTTTAATAAACTCTATTATTGATAAAATGCTAAATTCCGTGATTATGTATTCGGACATCACGGGCGAAACGATTGCGCACGCGAGAGAAAATGTGGATTTTATTCTCGTTTATAATTACGAAAAAAATCCGTTCAATATAAAGGAATATCGCCAAAACAGATATAGAGATGCATTTGTTCGAAAACTTTCCGACAAAGCGAAGGAGAGATACACACAATTCGGACTCGCAAGATATGAGGGTTATATCTTCAGGCATGTCTACACATATTCTAAGCGCGATTTTAAAAATGAATTTACGGATAAACTCGAAGACCAATAGCCGATTGGTCTTTTATTATTTTACAAAATAAGTTATAATGTATAAGAGGTGAAATATTTTGAAACTTGGTATTGTAGGGCTTCCAAATGTTGGAAAGAGTACCCTTTTTAATGCGATTACAAATAATAAGGCGGATGCTCAAAACTATCCGTTCTGTACGATAGACCCGAACGTCGGTGCGGTAAATGTTCCGGACGAAAGACTTGACGTGCTTTCAAAGCTTAACAATTCTAAAAAGATTGTGCCGGCAGTTATTGAATTTTACGACATTGCCGGACTTGTCAGAGGTGCGAGCAAGGGAGAAGGGCTCGGTAATAAATTTTTGAGCCACATAAGAAGCGTGGATGCAATTGTTCACGTTCTGAGAGCATTTGATGACGAAAACATCGTGCATGTCGACGGAAGTGTCGACCCGGTTCGAGACATCGAAACGATTGACACGGAACTTTTACTTGCGGATATGCAAATGATTGAAAATATTCTTCCGAAGTTTGAAAAGCAAGCGAGAGCGGACAAGAGTCTTAAATCGGAACTCGAAGTGCTTCAAAAAGTAAACGACTGCTTGAACAACACAAAACCGGTGAGAAGTCTCGGATTAAATGAAGATGAAAAGAAAGTTTTGGCGGGCTACCAATTTTTGACTGCAAAACCGCTCATTTATGTTGCAAATGTGAGCTACGACGATTTGGTTTCGGGCGACAACAAATATGTCGATGCAATCAGAGAATACGCTTCAAATACGAGCGAAGAAGTTTTGACCGTTTCCGTAAAAATCGAAGAAGAACTGAGCGAGCTTTCAAACGATGAAAAGAAAGAATTCTTGAGCGAAATGGGTCTTAAAGAATCGGGACTCGACAAACTTGTCAAGGCAAGCTACAAAACGCTCGGACTCATGAGCTTTTTGACCACAGGTGAACAGGAAACAAGAGCTTGGACAATCAAGCAAAACACGAGAGCACAAGACGCTGCTGGAAAGATTCACTCGGATATCGCACGCGGATTTATTCGTGCGGAAATCGTAAACTACGACACGCTTGTTGAACTCGGCGGTTCGCTTGTTAAGGCGAGAGAAGAAGGAAAAGTTCGTCTTGAAGGCAAGGACTACATCATGCAGGAAGGCGACGTCGTTCTCTTCAGGTTTAATGTTTAATGAAAAGAAAATTTTTAGTCTTATTGTGTGCGATTTCGGTTATTTTTTCGGGATGCAGTATCGTTGAAGAATATGGCAGAGGAACGCTTGAAAATAAAGAGATAAAAAAATCGGACGAGATGTCGCCGATTTTGGAAGACGAAGACGATATGGCGGAAGCGGATGTGGATGAAACAAATGAGGACACAGTTGTCGAAACCGACAACTCTTCCGATGTTTCCACAAAAGAAACAGCAAAAGCCGAAGTTGAAACACCGAAAAAAGACGAAATCCCGACGAATGAGTCGAAGGAAAACAAAAATTCCGAAGTTCAACCGAAAAAAGAAACCGAGGAAAAGAAAACCGAAGACTCGAAAAGTGATGACAAGTCGGAAGTAGAGAATAAAAAGCCGGAGGACAAAAAAGCTGATAAAAAGTCCGACGAAAAGAAAAATGAAAACAAGGACACAAATAAAGCGGCTGACAAAAATGCGGATAAAAAAGAATCGGTCGATATAGTTTCGTCAAAAAATGACGACACTCCTGCGGAGCCGGTTAAAAACGAAGAGCCGGTCAAAAAGGAATCGGGCGACTACTCTTCACTTTCAAATGAAAAAGCGGGCTGGTGGTTCAATCCGAAAAAAGCGGGCGGAAACGGCAAGAGCACAATTCCTGAAAAGACGGCAAATCTTTTAAACAAATACAACGGAATCTGGCAGGCAAAAACCGACGAGAAAGTAATGTATCTCACGTTCGACGAGGGCTATGAATATAACAACAACACCGCGAAAATTTTGGACACATTAAAAGCGAAAGGTGTAAAGGCGGCATTTTTTGTTACGGGAGCTTATGTAAAATCGAATCTCGACCTTGTGAACCGAATGGCGAACGAGGGACATCTCGTTTGCAACCACTCGGTCAACCACTTGAACCAAGTCGAGGCGATAAAAAATCCGAAAAAGCTCGAGGACGACATTGCGGGACTCCAAACTCTCTACAAAGAGAAAACGGGAAACAATCTTGCGAGTTTTTTGAGACCGCCGGAAGGTGTCTACAGCGAAAGAACGCTCAAATTTATAAACGATAGGGGATATCGCCCTGTGTTTTGGAGCTTTGCGTACAAAGACTGGCTCCGAGACAATCAACCCGACAAAAAATTTGCAATTGAAAAAATCACCGGACAATTTCATCCGGGAAGTGTGCTTCTACTGCACGCCGTTTCAGATACGAATGCGGAGATTTTGGGAGAGATTATCGACCAAGCCGTGAATATGGGCTATAGATTCGGGAGCTTATACGAATTGTAAGCGCTATAATTTAATATAGAAAATTTTTGATTAATGGATTTGCATTTTACTTATCTACACATTGTGTTTAGGTAAAATAGAAATCCATTTTTGTTTAGGTACAAATCAAAAGAATTGTAAAATGTAATATAGAGTTTAATTGATATAAGATATTTAAATAGAAGATGACAAATATATTAAGATAATCTATCAAAAAAACGCTAAAGATATTGAATTGGATAAATATATATGATATAATTATATCATACATAGAAGGAGGCAATATGAAATTCATAATTAAGAATCTGTCAAAAAGTTATGGCGACAAAGAAGTTTTAAAAGACTTGTCATACACTTTTGAAAAGGGAAAAATTTATAGTGTCATAGGAAGAAACGGAACGGGGAAGACTACACTTTTTCATTGTTTAAACGGCGAGGAAAAGTATGAGGGACCGGTCCCTCAGATCGAGGAGGACGGAGTTATTCGGGAATTAAAAGAGGAGGACATCTATCTTGTAAGCGATTCTCCGATTTTGCCGGAATTTTTGACGGGAAGAGAATTTATCGACGCATTTGTTAAACTCAATAAAAACGCTGACCACAGTCTCGACACGGAAAAGCTTTTCGATTTGTTTAATATAAACGAAAGCGATAGAAATGTACTTATTAGAGAATACTCTTTCGGCATGAAAAACAAAGTGCAACTTATGTGTGCGTTTATTTTAAAACCGAAAATTATTCTTTTGGACGAGCCGCTCAGCTCTTTTGACATAATCGTGAGCCACGATATAAAAGAAATGCTGATTTCGATGAAGAGTGAGCACGTAATAATTATGTCGACGCATATTGTTCAGCTTGCAACGGATGTGAGCGACGAACTTGCGATTTTGAAGAACAAAAAGCTGAACGTTGCGCACTACGACGGAGACAGAAGCGATTTGAAAGCGTTTGAAGATTATTTGATAGGTGAAATATAATGTTTTACGAATTGCGTTCTCTAAAACAATTGATGAGTACAAACGCCTTTATCAATTTTTTGTCGAAGTTGCCGGGTTTAAAAATTCTTTCTTTTAAAAAACTGTACAAAAACACAGGACTCAAAAAAATTCTTGCGAGTTTCGGGTTTTTATTTGAGCTTATAAAAGAAACCGTTATACCGTCGATTTTTACGGCATTGATTTTCTGGCGTTTGTTCGTTCGACTCGGCATCGACAATATCTCGGTAAAACTGTTGTCGTATATTTTGATTGCGGTCATCGCTTCGAAGATATCGAAGCCGACATTTTTGATACACAATGAAGACGACTATATATTTTTGAATTTGTTTTCAATAAACTCGCGTGTTTATTATCTAAATAAAATTTTTACAAATATCGTGATCTCGATTTTGGCAAATTTCCCGGCGACATATTATGTGTTCCAAGATTTGGGAATCGCCCTGAAACTGGCGGTTTTAAACTTGGCGTCGATGCTTCTTGTAAATATGATATATTTAACATATATCAAAAAAAGGGAGACTCTTCCGAAATCTGAAATCAGAGCGCTCATATCGGCATTATTTGTCATTCTCGGCGGTTTAGTAATATTTTTGAGAGTTGATTTAAATCTTGACGACAAAATTTTGAATATTCTTGCGATAGTTTCCGCAATTATTTCAATTTTCGGAATCGCATTTATTTTAAAATATAAAAACTATCCTGCGCTAAAAAGAATTACTGCAAATTCATCGGGACAAGTGGTTAAGATGAGTGTAACCACGACGATTAACGAAGACAGCTCACAATATCTTGTGTCCGATGCGGAGGAAATTCAAAATTTTCAAAACAAATACAAAGATGTCGACCCGGCGAAATATATCGACATGGCATTTTTCAGCAGATACAAGAAAGTTTTTAAAAAGAATCTAAGAAGCAATTTTTCGGGAAGTATCGCCATACTCATAATTTATTCTATCGCTATTAAGATAGGAATTATAAAAAAGCCTGAAACCTTTTCGGATATAAGCGGACTTGCGATTGCATTTGCCGTCGGCACGGGATATTCCGCAGGCCTTCTTCAAATGTGTTTTAGAAATGTGGACAGAATACTTTTGAAAAATAAAATTTTGACCGAACAAGGGCTCTATGAATCGCTCAAATATCGCATAAGAATGCTTATAAAATCCAGCTTTTTTGATTTACTGAGTGTAGGATTGGGATTTTTGATTTTGATATTTTTAAACGGTTTGAAATTTGAACCTATTGAATTTGCAAGGATTATGGCTGCATATTTGGCGATGATGGCAAGCATGGGACTTGTTGAAATTATGGTTTATTATATTTTCTCGCCTTATTCGGCAGAGCTCAATGTAAAATCACCGGCGTACAAAGTTGTGAGATTTATTAGCGGACTTGTTTTTGCACTCTTCATTTTAAAAAATGCAAATATATTAAATATCGAAAAATATATTTATATTGCATTCGGAGTAACTGTGCTGATATTTTTATTCGCAAAAAAATATTTCATTCGCACTTTCAGACTCAGATACTAATCAATTTTTAGCAAACTCATTTTATGGGTTTGCTTTTTTATTAGACAAATTTCATCGGTTATTATATAATATATGTAGCGAAAGTGCGAGGAGGCAATATGATTATCAAGGGCAGTATCGAAAGAATAATTTATAAAAATGACGACAACGGTTTTGCCGTATTTCTTTTTGATACGGAAGATGGCGACATCATTTGCACCGGAAACATTCTCTCGCCGAGCGTAGGAATTCCTTTGGAGCTCGAGGGGGACATTGTCGTTCATGCGAAATACGGAGAACAGTTCAGCTTTACGAGTTATAAAGTTTTGGACGATATGAGCGCCGCCGGAGTTTACAACTATTTGAAATCGGGAAATCTTCCTTATATCGGCGAAGAAGTTGCGAAGGAAATTGTGGACAAATTCGGAGAGGACACGATGGATATGCTCGAAAATAATCCGGAAAAACTTTTGACGATAAAGGGAATCGGTCCGAAAAAATTACATAAGATAAAGGAAGCTTTGGAAATCGGAAAGCTTGCAAGAAAGTCGATTGTTGACCTTGCGGAGCTCGGCATTTTCGGGCAGGACGCATATAATATCTACAATATCTATCAGGACAATGCAAAAAGCATGATTATGGATGATCCGTATCGCCTCATAAAAGATGTGCGCGGTTTCGGCTTTTTTAAAGCGGACAGAATTGCGCGCACTGTGGGCATAGGCGAGCTCGACATAAGAAGAGTGCAAGCGGCGATTTTGTACGTCGTTTACGATTCGAGACTCGAGGGGAATATTTTTCTCTATGAGAGCGAAATAAGAACTCGATTAAAACGCCTTTTAAAAAAGGAAACGCCGGACTTTGACGTTGCGCTCCAGGAGCTCATAATAAAGGGCGACGTTGTAAGAAAGCCGTCGACGGGAGAGCCGATGATTTATCCGACGGTTTTAAATGCGATTGAAAACAGCGCCGCAAGTAAAACTGTTCAGCTCATAAAAAGACCGAAGCCTTTCAGAGCGGGCGTTAAGGAAATACTTGAAAATCTTTTCGCGGGCAAGGACATCTCATACGATGAAACGCAAAAACAGGCGATTGAGATGGCTCTTCTAAACAATATTGCAATCATAACCGGCGGACCGGGAACGGGAAAGACCACGATTGTTCGCGCAATTCTCGAAGGCTTGCGGGAGCTGAAACTCAGTTTTGTTTTGGCGGCACCGACGGGGCGTGCGGCAAAGAGGCTCGAGGAAAGCTCGGGAGTCGAAGCGGCGACACTCCACAGACTTTTGAGTTTGAGACCGTCGGACGATGACGACAATTTTATAATGGACGTCGAGGACATAGACGCCGACGTTGTTATTGTCGACGAGATGAGTATGGTCGATATAAATCTCTATCAAAAGCTGCTGGAGTCGATGGGAGATGACACTTCGCTCATTATGGTGGGAGATGCGGACCAGCTTCCTAGTGTCGGACCGGGAAATGTTTTAAAGGATCTCCTTCGAGTTGACGAGATGCCGAAGGTGAAGCTCGAAACGATTCACAGAACTGTCGACACAAGCGAGATTGCGGTTGTTGCAAAGACCGTAAAAGAGGGCGGCGAGCCGAAATTTAACGAAAAGGATTCGGACGTTTTCTTTTTGGATGAATACAACGAAGAGGACTTCCTAAATGAATTGGTTGAACTTGTGGACACGAGACTGCCGAACCACTACGGTTTTGACAAATTCAACGATATTCAAATCCTTTCTCCGACGAGAAAAGGTGAAATCGGAGTGAACAATTTAAATCTCGTGCTCCAGGAAAAATTGAATCCGGAGAAGAAATTCATTTTAAAGCACAACGACAGAAAGTTTAAACTCGGCGACAAAGTCATGCAAATAACGAACAACTATGACCGCGA
The DNA here is from genome assembly GCA_900540185.1 of uncultured Eubacteriales bacterium. Classification (GTDB taxonomy): domain Bacteria; phylum Bacillota; class Clostridia; order Tissierellales; family Peptoniphilaceae; genus Ezakiella. Next base: position 139,236 of record UQFH01000004.1, on the reverse strand, counting down.
GATAAAATACAAAACGATAGAACGCGGAACGACGAAGGGAGTTTTTAACGGCGATATCGGAATCGTGACCGACGTTGACATTGAAAATTCGCAGCTCACGGTTCTTTTTTCCGACGACTATTATGCGCTGTACGACGATGACGATTTGAGAGAGCTCGAGCTTGCGTATGCAATCACCGTGCATAAGTCACAGGGTTCGGAATTTCCTTGCATCATTTTCATTGCATGGTCGAGAAATATATTTTTGAACAACAGAAATCTTCTCTACACCGGAATCACACGTGCGAAAGAGCTTTTGATTTCGATGGGAAGAAGAGATATTTTCCGCACGATGATAAAAAATACCGAAGTGCAAAAGAGAAATACAACACTTAAAGAAAAGATTGACGAGGTAATACGTTTTGAAGAAGGCCTGCTTGATATGTAATGAGGGAGAATATCCTATATGCGAGAGATGTTACGGCGAGTTTGAAAGGGCGAACACGATAAATTCAATCGACTTTATAGACGAACTCGAAGTGATTTTTCGCTATATGGGAATTCTCAAAAAATATATGTCAAAATTAAAATTTGATAAAATTTATGGTTATCTTGATTTCTTTTATGATATAATAAAGAAAGAATGCTCGTTTGAAAATATCGACGGCATTATCTATATTCCGTCGGATTTTATAAGACAGCTTAAAAGAGGTTTCAATGTGAGCTATGAGCTTTCAAAGAGAATTTCTTCGGACTATGACATTCCGATTTACGATATTCTAAAAAAGAATGTGCCGACAAAGCCGAGCCACACGATGACAGGTTTTAAGCGTGCGAATTTCGACCACGGCATAAAGGTCAAAGAGCCCGTGAAAACGGGGCGCTATATAATTTTGGACGACGTTATTACGAGCGGAAAAACGCTGAGCGATGCCGGCAAGGCGATAAAATTCTCAAATGATGAAGTTTATTTGAAAGCGATTGTGTTATTGGGGGATAAAATTTAGATGAAAAATAGATTTATTGTTTTCGGTTTGATTGTTTGCGCGATTTTTATGGGCGCATGTAAGCCGAAGGACGAAGCAAAGCACGATATGGTCTTTTATGAATATTTCGATACGGTTATTGAAATTACATATTTCAAAGACGATGTCGACGAAGCGAAAGTAAAAACTGTAATTGAAGATAAGATAAAACATTTAAACGATGTGCTTTCCAATTTTGAGGGCGGCGCAATCGATGAACTCAACAAATCCGGCGAAAAGGATTGGGCGGAAATTGCACCGATTTTGGAAAGAGCCTTGGAGCTTGAAGACAAGACCGGAAACAAAGTTGATATTTCAAAAGGAAAACTTTTTGACATTTGGAGAGATGCGATTGAATCGGGCGTGCTTCCGGAAGAAGCGGCTGTAAAAGATGCGCTTATGAAAGGCGGCAAGGGAAGCGTTGTCGTTCACGGCGACCACATCACGCTAAATAACGGCGCGGCGGTTGACCTCGGCTCGGTTTGTAAAGGCTATTTGAATGAAGAGCTGAAAAAAGATTTTGATGCGCTCGGAATAAAAAATTATATTATTTCCTCGGGCGGCAATGTCACCGTTCACGGAAGAAGAGCCGCCGACAGAAAGAATTTCAGCATCGGCATCGAAAATCCGTTTGACTTGGGTGATCCGTTCGACATAATTTATATAACGGATAAATCGCTTGTAACGAGCGGCGACTACCAAAGATTTGTCGAAATTGACGGAAGAAATTATCACCACATTGTCGATTTAAACACGGGCTATCCGTCGGACAATGAAAAACGCTCCATCACAATTGTGGGCGATGACGCATTTTTGTGCGACTTTCTTTCGACAACACTCTTTTTAAAAGACAAAGACGAAATCGACGAATGCCTGAAAGATTTTCCGGGCTATGAATACTATATTATTTATAAAGACGGCACACATTTTGTGAGTGAAGGTTTGAAAAAATATGTTAAATCCTTCGGAGCAAATATAGAATAGGTGATTTTTTGAATATAGATATAAAAGATAAAATATTAAACACACAATTCTCGGAAAAAGCTACGGACAGAATGTTTTTGTTTGTCGGATTTGCAATTCCGGCAATCTCTTCGCTGCTTTACTACGGACTAACGACAATTACAACAATAAGTGATATAATATCATTAATATGGGCGGTCGCGACCGGAGTGATTTGGTTCATATACACGAGAAAAATTTCTAAAAGGGGCATTGCATTCAAAAGAGCATTCTTCGGAATGCACTGGTTTATGCTCTTCTCGAATATATTTTCGATTGCGGCGGCAATACTTTGGCCCGACATTCCGGGAATAATAAAAAATATTGCACTCACGGCAACACTTTATTTGGTATGTTTTAGAGCAATAAGCGTCGCGCCGGTTTATCACATTGCAAACTGGCTCGGATTTTTCGACGACAAAGCGGAAGCGATAAATAACGCAGGTGCGATTTTCGGAGGAGTCGAACACTACTACAGATGGATGTTTATAGTGCCGGTTGTGGCAAGCATATTATTGATGGCGATTTTCGTCATAGCATTTAAAGGAGAAGATGATTAGAATGGAAGAACGTTTTGAAGCAATCAGACAAAAAGCGTACAGAACATTGGACGAACTTATGGGAAAACTCGACACGGTTTACACTCCGGTCAGAGCGGAAAAAAAGGTTTTAAGAACCGTTGAAGCTAAAACGACTGAAGAATCCGTCGATGCAATGGACCTTAAAACAAGACACAAAATGCAAGAAGAAGCCTTGAGAAAACAAAGAGAAGAACAAGGCGAATAATTTTTGGATATAAAGCGAGTTTGACTTTGCTCGCAAGTTTGGTCGAACTTGCTTTTTATTGAGCATGAATCATGGATTCATGTTTTTATACAAAGTATTAGTGTACTAAAGCTAAAAACTAATACAGATAATATTATTGGAGGTATTTTACTATTATGGAAAGAAAATTCACTATTAAAGATGTAATGGTGACAGGCTTTGCTTTATTTGCAATGTTTTTGGGGGCGGGCAACCTGATCTTCCCGCCGAACATCGGCATCCACGCCGGAAGATTATACCCTATTGCCACTCTCGGATTTTTATTCACAGGAATTGCGATGCCGCTTTTGGGAATCATTGCAACCACAAACACAAAGGGCAGCATGCTCAATTTTACGGGCATCGTTTCAAAAAATTTCGCACTTATTTTTAACACACTGATACTTATGTGCATCGGGCCTTTTCTTGCAATTCCAAGAACAGCCGCAACGACATATGAAATCGGTATCGCTCCGATTTTCGGCGAACTCAACTGGGGAACAGTTTTGGGAATGCCGCTTTCAAGAGTTGTAGTTTCATTGGTCTATTTTACATTGACCTATATATTGGTCCTTAGACCGTCAAAAGTTATAGACATAATCGGTCAATATTTCACACCGGTTCTTCTTATCCTACTTCTCACACTTATCATTAAAGGAATTATAAATCCAATCGGAACACCGGGAGAACCGCTTGTTCCGGATCCGTTCGGAATGGGATTCAGAGAAGGATACCAAACGATGGACGCAATCGGAAGCTTTGCAATGGCGGGCGTTGCAATAATGTCCATAAAAGCGAAACTCACGGATGAAAAGAAAATTCAAAAAGCGACAATCGGCTCTGCAATAATCGCTGCACTCGGACTTTTTATAGTCTACGGCGGATTTATATATCTCGGAGCAACCGGCTCAATTCAATTTAAAGATATCGCAAGAACAGAAGCAACAATCAAACTCGTTGAAGCAATCGGCTCTACTTTCGGACGTACACTTCTTTCTATTTCGATGTGCTTCGCATGTCTCACAACATCAATCGGACTTATGACAACAATCGCAAACACATTCAGCGAAATGAGTAACGGAAAAATCAAATATAAATTTACAGTAACTTCTGTAGCAATCATTTCATTTTTCCTCTCGGTAAAGGGAGTAAACAACATCATAAAACTTTCCGTTCCGATTTTGAGCGTGCTCTATCCGGTTGCAATCGTTTTGATTCTATTGAACTTATTCAGACACAAAATGAAAAGAAGAACAGTATTTATCGGCGGCGCATACGGCGCACTTGTTTTGGGAATTCTCTATGGAGTTGCTGCAATAAATGAAAATCTTTCGATTATTCAAAACTTCTTATATAAACTCCCTTTCGGAAAAGACGGATTCGCTTGGGTGTTCACTGCAATTATAGGAATGGTCATCGCACTCATCTTGGATAAAACCGTTTTAAAAAATAACGAAAAACTTGATATTGCAAATATGAATTTGGTTTAGTTTTAAAGGCTGCAAAAAATGCAGTCTTTTTTATTGTGCAGTATAGAAATTTATAATAACGTAATAAATTATTTAAAAATCATTGAATTAAAATTTTAAAAGTGTTACAATAAAAATACAGGGAATGTTAAAAATATGTAAAAAAATTTTAGGGGGGGGAAAGTATGCTGCAAGAATATAATTCAATTTCGGAAAGCGATTTTTATGAACCTATAGATAATTTCTTTTCAGATTTAAAAGAAATAAATTTAGATTATAAAGACAAGGGATATTGTTGTTATAGAGAAAAGAATTCCATTTGGAAAGAATATTTTTATGAAGGAAAAGACACTCAAAGTCAAGGTTTCAAGATACATATATCATCTCATATTTCGTCGTACAAGGAAACTTTAACATTGGTTTCAAATTATCTTTTTTCTAAAAAGATTGCATTTAAACATTTGGCAACGGAAGAATTTTTTGAATTGAATCAATCAAAAAATGAGGACAGAAGTTTCAGCGGAAAATTTATAACTATCTATCCGGATGATGACGAATTTAAAGAAACAGTCTTTGCTCTATATGATTTATTAAAGAATATGAAAAAAGGTCCATATATTTTGAGTGATAAAAGATATATGGATTCAAATATTTATTATAGATATGGCGGCTTTAAAAAAATCTATTACAACGGAAAATTAGTTGTCAAAACGCCGTCGGGAGAATATATTGAAGATGAAAGACTTCCGTATTACAATGAGTTGCCTTTTGTTGAGGACCCGTTTTTTGAGGAAAATATAGCTTTTGATGAACCCTCACAACTGGATAATTATGAGATTTTCGATGCAGTAAAATTCAGTAATAACGGCGGGGTTTACTACGCATACGATAAGCTTTCGGATAAAAAATGCGTTCTTAAAGAAGCAAGACCGAATGTTTCATATGATAAGAATGGGAAAGATGCGGTCGATAGACTTAGAACGGAATATTATTATCTCGAGAAATTAAAAGACATAGACGGTATTGTAAAACCACTTGGAATATTTGAAGCTTGGGAACACACTTTTCTTTCTATGGAAAAAATTGAAGGGATGAACCTAAACAATTATCTTGCGAAAACTTATCCTTTGGATGATACTAAAAATGAGAAAAAAATAGAGGAATATATAGAAGATGTTTCAAGAATATATAGAGAAATAAAAAGAGTATTAAAATCCGTGCATGAAAGAGGAGTAGGAATTGGCGATTTAAGTCACAGCAATATCATGATTGACGATGACGACAAGGTTTGGATATTGGATTTTGAATCCGCTGGAAGAGTTGATGAAGTTAACAAAGGAATTGCAACGAAAGGGTACTATTCTTCTTTGAACGAAAGAAATATTGATAGAGATGAATATGCTCTAAAAAAGATTTTAAAATTTATGCTTTATCCGGTTTCACCTGTCGAATCTTTTGATGAAAATTTACTTTCAAAACAAATTGATTATATTCTAAAAAAATATGATGGAATGCTTGACGGCGATATAGTTGAAGATATTTGCTCATTAGATGAACCGAAATCATACGAGGTGCCAAGTATAGAAGAACTTGCAAACAAATTGCTTGAATCCATTTTAAATTATGAGGATTTAAATGAGTTCGGTTGGAGAGGAGAAAGGGAATCCGTATCAACTATTGAAGGAAAATACAATTTTTTAAACGGAAAGTATGGAATTTTATATGCACTTTCAAAATATCTTGATGATGAAAGATTGAATTCTATAAAGAGCAAAACCGTCAATTTGGAAACAGAAAAAGAAGAAATAAAAAACATATTTCAATGTGGTCTTCTTGACGGCAAGATGGGGATTGCATTTGTTCTAAATAAACTCGGATACAAAGAAGCGGCATATGAAATAGTTGATGAAATAGATTATAATCTGCTATTTAGTTTGAGAGACTATTCGTTTAAATCCGGACTTGCAGGAGTTGGAATCGGATATCTTAATTTCTATGTGGATTCCGGAAATGAAAAATATTTGAATAAAGCTTTAAAGATTTCCGATTTTATCTTAGAAAATATGGAAGTTGAGGGCGATATCGGTTTATTTGACGGTTTAGCAGGTGTTTTATATTTTGAATCCATAATATATGGTCTAAAAAAAGACAAGGATGTTTTGAAATTTATAAAATATATTGCTATGCATATTTCAAATAATCTTTTTATAACGAATGGTTTCATTGGAGGAACAACAAACAAAATTATTTCTCCGTATATCAAAGACGGTGCGTTGGGGATTCTTTTAGCTCTAAGGGAATATCAAGAAAAAACAGGGAAAAAGGTACAATCTGTAAATGTTGAAAAGCATATCAGGAGATATAGTGACTATGGATTATTTTTAGACGTCGGACTTTATCAAGGACTTATGTCAAAATGTATTTCATATTCTTCGGGCGATGACGGAGAAAAAGTTTGTAGGGAACTATTTCCGAGATTGCCGGAGATAGATAAAAATCTGTATACTCCGGGTAAATTTTCAAACAAATTGTCGTTTGATGTATTTTCCGGAAGTGCGGGAATACTTTTGGGTTTAAATAGTATTATCAATCAAAAGATTGATATTTTTCCAATAGATGAAAGATTATAGATTATAAAACGCCTAGCGTTTTGTAAAATAAATTACGGGAGGATTTATTATGAACAAAGTTTTAAAACTTCAAAAGAAGCAAGTTAGAACTGGTGAAACTACTCAAAGCTTTCACTGGGCTTCAGGTTTAAGCATTAACTGTGGAACAAAATAACGGGTTTTTATACAAAGCAGGGAACAACAACCCTGCTTTGTATAATACATATCCAGGAGGTAAATTATGGCTAAGAAAAAATCATATATTGTATGGTATTTTATTTTACTTACATTGATTTCAGCACTTGAAGTTGTCACAACTATTTTTAACGGTAAATTTATAACGGTACTTGAGAAACAATCCGATATAGACGTTGTCATTAGATTTATGGCATTGTTTTTCGGTGCTATAGTTTTGACAATTATTTTAAATTATTTTTATGAAATTTTGATTTCCAAATACATAGAAAGCAACAAGTTCATAAAGAAGACAAAGGTTATAGAAAATCTCAGGAGAAGCGATGCCAAAACTTTTAGAAATATCGACTCCTCATATATTGCAATGAGGCTTGACGGAGATATGGAAAATATTATGGCTTTTAAACTTAGACAGTTCTATCCAAGTATTTTTAAAGCAATAAAAATAGTAGTCATGATGGGAATTGTTTATACTATCGATAAGCAGGTATTTTTATTTTTATTGGCGGGAATACCTATTATGTATTTTATATATAGACTTTCAAAAAAGAAGATTACTGTTGTTGCAAATGATATGATGGAAACGGATGCAAAGTATTTTTCAGCATTTGAATCAGGGGTACAGAATCTAACCGAGGTAGTTGAATCCGGAAATTACGAAAAGATCAATTCTCGCTTTGATAATATATTTTTAAGAGCTTATCATGCTTATATGAAATATGTAGGATATGATGCCGGATTTGATTCAATCATAAACTTGGTAATGTTTGGAATGCAAATAGTCATAATGCTTTTTGCAGGATATAAAGTTTTTATGGGAACGATATTTTTGGGAGATATGTCAAACCTCTTTCAATTCAGCACAGCCATTTTGGTCAGTGTAATGATGCTTACGGGAATAGGGAAGGATTATAGAAAAGTAAAAGCAAGCGAAGAGAAACTTAATGAATATGAAAATATAAAAAGATTGTCGGAAGGAAAATTGTCCGTTGATGAGGTTGAAAGTGTTAAATATGATATAACATTCGGATTTGACAAAAATCTATTATATAAAGATTTTAAAGGCGAATTTAAAAAAGACAATATATATCTATTAAATGCTTCAAACGGAAAGGGTAAGACAACTTTTTATAAACTTATGACGGGTGTTTTGAAAGACGATAATGCAAAAATTTATGTTGACAACATCAATCTCGCAGATATAGACAGCATTGAATTTAGAAAAGATTTAACCGATGTTGTTTTTCAAACGCCGAGGACAAGAACTAATACTCCGGCTGAATATTTCAATTCCAAATTTAAAATTAATTCACAGCAGGAATTGATTGAGAAATTGAACGAAAGAAATATAAATACGGAAATTATTAAAGATGTTTTAGAAGGCACATGGAGCAAGGCTTTTAAAGATATTTCAGGCGGTGAAAGACAACTCATTTTTATTGTGTCCGCGTTATTAAATGACAAAAAGATACAAATATATGACGAACCTACAAGCAATCTTGACATTTCAAAGAAAGAATGGTTCAAAGATGAAGTGGCAAAAGCCAAAGTCGGAAATATTATCATAATTATTTCTCACGACGGTGATATCAAGAGCGTTGCAGACAATGTTGTAAGTTTCTAGGAGTTCGATATGTTTAAAGAAATAAATATTTTAAAAGAATCAAAATACAGTTTGAAAAGCAGATATTTTCTTCTTGTTTTGATAGCGACTATCTATGCTATATTGGATGTCGTTCAATATAAATATATGTGGCAAATTTTTGATGTTGTAAAAACATCCGAGAAGTGGAGTGAGGTTATAAATTATGTCCTTATTTTTACTTCAATTGTCATTGTTTATGTCATTATGGGATATTTTAAAAAGAAGGTGTCCGCAAGATTTAAGCTTGAAACAATTAAAACCGGTTTTGACAATATGAATGAGAAATACAGATTTTCCGATGCAACAGCGTTTAGAAAAATTGATACATCCTATTTTTCCAGTCGTGTGAAAAGCGACCTTGAAAATGTTTCAAACTACTATACGGATGGAATATTGTCGTTTGTATTAAATATTTTGAAAATAGTTTTGATGCTCGGAATTTCTATTATTATAAACTGGAAAATAACTATAGGTTTTGTAATAACGGTGCCGATTTTGATATATGTTTATATTACATTCTTGAAAAGAATGACTGAAAAAGCTCAAGAATATCAAGAAAGCGCAGCAGGTTACTTTTCAAATTGGAGCGGTCAAGTTGAATTTCTTGATGAAATTGTACAGTCCGGAGATTATCAAAATGAAAATAGAAAATTTTCGGATGTATTTAAAGAATTTTTTTCGAAATTTTTAGACTTTACAAAATTCAATCAACTTTTTAATTTGTCGATGACAGGAGTGACAATTTTATGTCAATTGATAATAATTTCATTGGGTGCATATTTTGTCAACAAAGGGCAACTTTCAATCGGTGAATTGCTCGTTATTGTCGCATACGGCCAACAAATTCAACAGATTTCGCTTTCGTTGTTCCAATTTGGGGAACAAAAAGCAGGAAAGGTGGCCTCAACTGAAAAGCTAAATGAACTATATTCTGTTTCATCAATTGAAGAAGGAAAAAATAAAATTGAAAAAGTGGAATCAATAGATGCCGACATAAGCTATTCGTTCACGAATGAAATAAATATATATAAAGATATGAAGATTTCTCTAAAAAAAGGCAATATATATGGAATTTCAGGTGACAACGGAAAGGGAAAGACAACTCTTATACGACTTATTACGGGAGTTTACAAGGAAAATGAATTCAGCAAAGTCGATGTAAGGGTTAACGGAAAAGATATGAAAGAGATTGACTCGGTATATTTTAGAAGAAAAAATGTTGCATTTGTTTCGCAATTTCCTAAATCCATTTACGAGAAATCAGCTGAATATCTAGCAGGAGAATATGATGTTGAAGTTGATACCGTAAAAGAAAAAATTGATGAATATAATATTGATAGTCGAGATATGGTTATTGATTTCTTAAATAACAAGAAAGATATTCCAATTAAAGACTTGTCCGGTGGTGACAGAACATTCACGTCAATATTGGGTGCGATTTTTTCGGGAAAAGATTTCATTATTATGGACGAACCGACAGCAAATCTTGACACCGCAAGATGTGAATGGCTCATGAACACTCTCCGCAAAATAAAGAAAAACAAAATAATTTTAATCATATCACACGATAAAAATATGTTTGAAATATTTGATGAAAATATTAATATTATTTAGAAAAGACAGTGCAGTTTATTTGCACTGTTTTTTTAATTAAAACTGCCCAAAACCTATAAACTTGACTATATAACTAATATGTAGTAGAATTATTTTTATAAATGAATTAGAAATGGAGATAGTATGTTACTATATATTTTACTTATTTTAAAACTTATTTTATTTTACACGGAGACCAAGGTTCAATTTGCGCCGATGTTGGTTTTTTTTATGGATTTTTCCGTAATTACCGCATTTTATATTCTTCTTAGAAAAAGAGGTAAGAAAGTTAGAGTACTTAGTTTTGTGCTTTATGCACTTTTGAGTTTTATTATGTTTGCGGATGTGGTTTATTTTTCATATTTCAACCGCATGCCGGTTATAAGCGAGCTTGGACATGCGGGAAATCTCGGTGGCGTTACAGATGCCGTTAAGAGGCTTTTTAATTTTAAAAATCTTATTTTGATTTTGGATTTGCCGATTACGGGCTATATTTATTTTAAAGGTTATTTGGAAAAGATTTTAAAGAAAAACTTTTTCGATATTTATATTCCGAGATATATTTCTCTCAGTATTGTAGTTGCAGCTTTGCTTGCGGTATTTGCATTTTCGGGCTCAAAGATGGCGTCGGCTTCAAGGCTTTCGCTCTTCGGTTATCACATAAGAGATATTGCGGAAAGCGTTTCGAAGCCGGGCGAGCTACACGAGGACGACGTTTCGGAAAGCATGAATAATTTAAACAAAGAAAAATATGAAAATGAATACACAGGTATTGCAAAGGGCAAAAATTTTATTCATATTCAAATCGAAAGTTTGAACAATTTTGTGATTGGAAGGGAATACAACGGCGAGGAAATAACGCCGAATTTAAATCGATTGATCGAGGAAACGGGAAGCATATATTGCAAGAATTATATCGAAATGCTCGGAGCGGGAAACACTTCGGATGCGGAGTTTGTAAGTCTTCACTCGCTCTATCCGACGATGAGGGCGCAGTCCTATGAGGCATATATCGACACTTATCTCTACGGTCTTCCGAAAATTTTTGCGGACCACAACTATGCCGTAGACGCTTTTCACGGTTACAAAAGGGACTTCTGGATGCGCGACAGAGTTTACCCGCACCTTGGAATTGACAATTTTTATGCGGAAGACGATTTCGATTTGGACGATATGATTGGAATGGGACTTTCGGATGAGAGTTTTTTAAGACAATCTTTTGATATTATTTCGAAGCAATCGGAACCTTTTTATTCATTTTTGATTACGCTTTCGAGCCACGTGCCGTACGAGATGCCGGACTATGACGGCTCTTTGAGTGCAATCGATAAAGACAAAGACACATTTTTCTTCAGATATCTAAACGCCGTTCACTACACGGACAAGGCGCTTGGAGAATTTTTGGATAAATTAAAGGAAAATGGAATGTTTGAGAACTCCGTCATCGCACTCTACGGAGACCACCACGGAATAACCGGAGTTGAAGCGGATGCGATGTTAAGAGTTGCAGAATTTATCGGAAAGAAATTCGACTTTGACGAGCTTATGAATGTGCCGTTAATTATTCATGTGCCGGGACTTGAAGAAAAGAAAACGATTGAGTCCGTGAGGTCGCAACTCGACTTTATGCCGACGATTTTAAATCTCTTCGGCATTGACGCGTCGAAATATGTCACATTCGGACACGATATTTTCGATAAAAATCATCCGTCCGTCGCATTTCCGGAAGGATATATGAGAAAGGGTTCTTTCATTTCCGACGACTATATATTTACGATGAAAAGAGACGGAATTTTTGAAAACGGCACTCTCGTAAACAGAAAGACGGGCGCGGAAACGCCGCCGAATGAAGAGGCGAAGAAACTCTATAAACAGGCGATAAAAGAAATCACACTCTCAAATAAAATCTTGGACACAAACAGCATTGAAAAACTTATGGCTAAAGGCAACAAAGATGAGCTTGTAAACGATTACGAAAAGCCGTCGGATGCAGTTGTTGTCGAAACAAAGGACGAACTTGATAGCGCTATTCAAAATGGATACAAATACTTCTATTTATCGCTTAAAAAGACTCTTGACGACTACTATGTGACAAATCCGAACGGAGAAAATATGAATTTCGAAGCCGCAAAAACGGGATATATTTCCCTTGGTGATGTGCTCGGAAAATACAAAAACTATAAATTCATTGTGGACACAAATGACCCGCGCGAATTTGCGTTCTTTGTGAAAACGGTCAGCGGAAACCACGACAGCCTTATAATAAAAGCGAACTCGAAAGATGAATATGAGGAAATTTTCTACAGGAAAAACGGATACAACATCCTCTTGGACGTTTCGGACTACACTGAAGATGAAGTGAAATCAATCAAACTCGGTATGCCGGACTTATTAATTTACGGTGGAGATTTGACTGAATTTAAAGACCAAACCTTTAGAGAAATGGGCGAGGTAAAAGAGGGAGAACTTGCAATAATTCCTTTTGAAAAAATCGAAAAGACGGACTCAAAAGCGGAGATAAAAACCGTGAGTGAAGAATTTATTATTCCGGACGGTGATGTTGCAACAAGTCTTCGAGAAATTTCCGAAAGAGCGGGCGATGAATTTGTTCCAATCAAAGTTTATTATGATGCGGAAAATGACATTGTAAAAATGAATCTTACTGACAGCGATGACCCGACGGAACTATTTAAACTTATGGAAAAAAATAAAAATATAAGAATTTATCTGACAGCCGACGAAGCGCAAGTTGAAATCATGAGAGCGCTTCTTAAACTTAACCCGCCGAAAGAGAGAGTTATGGTTGAACTTATAACTCCGGGGCAAGTTTCGTTTGCGACAAAAATGGGCTTTACAAACCTCGTGCTCAACATGAATATCGGAGAGAATGAACTCGAGGAACTCGAGCAAATTTATATGTATTAGGTGGCATTTAAACTCCGAAGAAAATGGAATAGTAAAATAAAATTGAGATGCGAAAGCGTCTCTTTTTTTGGAAAAATAGAAAACACAATTTGATTTCGGTTTAACGTTTTAAATTAAATGCATATGGGTATATAATAACTACAGAATATCATTTGATTTTCTATTATTCGCAAGAAAAGCGAAAATCTTATTTTATCAAGGAGGGTTATTATGAAGAAGAGAATTACGTTTCTCGCAATTTTGATGACGTTTACGATGGTGTTTACGATGGGTGTAAAGGCTGCAGGTCTCGTTGACGAGATGAATGCGGTAAAGAAGACGCCGGCAAAGTTGGGTGAGTTTGTTTCAAAATTCAATTTGAAAGTGCCGAATGAAAAAGGCGAACTCAAGGATTACAAATTCAAATATGCACCGAAGGTAGTTGACAACAAGAGCGCTCTTGCGGTTACTGATGTTTTAGCTGCGCTCGGTAAAAAGGTTTATTGGGACAAGGACAACAGACTTGCCGTTATACAAAACGGCGACAAAGGAAATGTAATTTTCCCGGTTGACAAAAAGGCGTTTTATGCAAACGGAAAGCTCTATGCACTTGATGTGCCGGCAACTATCGATGCAAAAGAAGGCAGAACATATCTTCCGCTAAGAACTCTCTGTGATGCACTCGGATATGAAGTAAAGTGGAACGACAAGGATAAGGTTGCGGAAGTAAAACCTTTGGCTACTGCAAATAAACTTGAATACAAAGCAATAAAAGATATTAAAGTTGCTGATGTTGATGCATATATTGCAGAGCTTGCAAAGAAGTTAAACGCTCCTGAACTTGCAAAGAATGACAAAAAAACTGACGACAAAAAGGGCGAAGACACAGCCGCAACAGGTGATATAGACAAAGTTAAAAAAGAAGCTGACGGACTTTATTTCGGTTCGATAAAAGAAATCGAAGCGGGTCTTACAAAAGCTGCAAAAGACGGCAAAAAGACTTTAACATTTGCGGTTCCGGCAACTCTCACACCTGGTCAAGTCGAGTCAATAACGACAAAGACGGCAAGAGCAAACGGATACTTATCGGCAAATGTTAGCCACGAAACATCCAAGACAAGTGACAAATATGAAATCTATACAATAGAATTTCTATAGATTAACTCATAAAAAACCTCAGGACCTGTATTAATGTACGGGTCCTCTTTCTGTTTTGAAAAAATGCATTAAAAAACGGACACATCAAACTGTGTCCGTATTTTTTATAAATTCTTTTCTATGATTTCTATGAGTTTATCGATATTTTCGTCCTTTGTCGCCCAACTCGTGCAAATTCTTATTGCACTCATATCATCCGAAATGATTTTTGTCTTGTCGAATACATATTCATCTTTGGTCGCTTCGAGGAATGAGTTCGGGACAATCGGGAATTGTTGGTTTGTCGAGGTTTCATATAAAAACTCGATGCCTTTTTCCTTGAGCTTATCTCTAACTCTGCAGGCTTGTGCGTTTGCGTTTGCGCAAATGTCGATGTATAAATTGTCCGTGAAAAGCGTTTCGAATTGAATGCCGGCGGCACGTCCTTTTGCGAGAAGTTGTCCGGTTTGTTTGATAATATATCTGAAACCTTTTTTCAGCTCGTCGTTTATGATTACCATCGCTTCGCCCAAAAGAGCACCGCATTTCGTTCCGCCGATATAAAACATATCGCAGTTCTTTGCTATGTCTTCGAAAGTGATGTCGCCGTCTTCGGCAGTCAAACCGTATCCGAGTCTTGCTCCGTCGAGGTAAAGATAAAGATCATTCTTTTTGCAATATGCGTGCAAATCTTCGAGCTCCTTCTTTGTGTAAAGAGTACCGATTTCGGTCGGATATGTTATATAAACAAGCTTCGGTTCGACCGAATGTTCTACGACAGCTTCGAAATTTCTTTGGTGCATAAATTCGTCAATTTGCTCGATTGTAATCTTTCCGTTTTGATTCGGGAAAGTTAAAATCTTGTGTCCACATGCTTCGGGCATACCCGTTTCGTGAACATTTATGTGTGCCGTGTCTGGAGCCATAACGGCTTGATATGGTTTAAGTATTTGATTTAAAGCTGCTACATTTGTAGGAGTGCCTGAAACTAAAAAATAAATATCACAATCTTCAGTGCCAAGAGACTTTTTAATTAACTCCCTTGCATGCTTTGAATATTTGTCATCTCCATAGCCCAAACATTGGTCAAAATTTGTTTCAACAAGCCTTTCCAAAATCTTTGGATGACAGCCTTCGTTATAATCACAATTTAGAAATATCATATTACCTTTCCTTTGCAATAATATTATCGATTCTCATCGGTTAAGTCCATTATAATACCAAGGGCGAAAAAAATCAAGTGAAATGCGATCGAAATCACCATTCATAAAAATGAACGCCCTCGTCGTCAATGACGGCGCATGAGTGCGATGCGTCTTTCGGAATCGTCGTTGAACCTGGATTTAAAATGTGGAGCGTGTCGGTCCTTATATCCTTTTTGATATGCGTGTGACCGGTGATTAAATAATCGCAAAACTTGTTCTCAGCAGCAGCGACTCTCTTGTCCTCCGACTCTCTGTGACCGTGGGTTGCGTAAATCCTTATGTCACCGAAATCAATAATCCTGAAATTTTCGTGAATATTTTTATCCGTGACCATCTCGTCGACCTCGCTGTCGCAATTCCCACGCACAAAAACGATATTGTCCATACTCTTTAGTTTCTCCGCAAGCTTCTTCGGCTCATAAGTCCCCGGCAAATCATTTCGCGGCCCGTGATATAAAACATCGCCGAGATGAAGAATAAAATCCACCTCTCCCATTTTTTCAAGTGCAATCATAAAATCCTTGTATCCGCCGTGCGTATCGCTCACAATTCCGATTCTCATAAAAACCTCCAAAAATCAATCAATAATATTATACAACATTTCGGAGAGAAAACAAAATCAGCTAAATAAAAAGAGCCGAAAACGGCTCAATAAAAATTCGAAAAGCTATTCTATTTACCATCAAAAAAATTCAAAATGTCACGATAGACAAACTCTTTATTTGTTTCACACAAAATCTCGTGCTTCATATGTTCATATGTTTTACTCGAAACATCCTTGTATCCGATGGATTTTAAAAAATTCAAACTGTCGGCGACACCTTTTTCGCCCTTCGTAATAATATCTTCAGCTCCCACCATATTATAAATTTCAAGATTCGGATTTTTGCATTCATAATCTGTTTTCTTTCCAAGCTTTCTGTTTAAATCTATAAGCGCTCTTGTATAGCCGAGCTTAAATCTGAAAATCCGAAAAGGGTCGCTCGCTTTCTCTTCAATATTTTCCTCGTCATAACTTATAAAATCGAGACCGCTTGCACCGACGACTGAATTAATAAGTCTGCTCTCGGTCTTGATGCCCAAATAAAAACAAGCAATATTTAAGAAAAACACACCGAGAAATGAAAACTTGTTTACCGGTACAGTCCCCATAACAATAAACTTGTCGAGCATATCGTCGTGTTTTCTTAAAAAAAGCCTTGCAATCATCGACCCCATAGAATGTCCAATCATATAATACTCAAGATTCGGATATTCATCCTTCATATATTTCGCAATCATAATCTCATCGTCGACAAGCTCCTCCGCCATATTCATAAACCCGTTCGGATAAGCATTCGAGATGGAACGCCCGTGCCCTCTGTGGTCATCAATAGCAACGATATAGCCGTTTTGATTTAAAAATCTTGCAAACTCCATATAATTTCCGGAATGCTCCGCAACTCCGTGCACCAATTGCACAACAGCCTTTGGATTTTCGCACGATAAAACTCTCACAAAAACATCAGCACCGTCAGTATTTGTAAGATACATCTCCTCATAACCGTCTTCTTTAAAGACTGTCATTCTCTTGAAAAACTTGCTTGTCATATCGAGCGACTTATATCTTTTCCTCTTAAAAACATAATAAACTTGCGGCACAAATAAAATTAAAAATATAATTGCTAAAATAAGCATAAAATCATCTCCCCGATAAACTAATGTATATCTATAGATTTACCAGAATTGAAAAGAAAAAAACAGGAGAGGAGTAATATAAAAAATGCCGAAAAGCATGGAACAAAATAAAACAGATACATAAAAAATAGAACAGGCAACAAACAAGATTAAAAATCGAAGAACAAATTAAAAGTATCAATGATTTAATAGTCGAGGAAAATCTTAACGAAAATGCAAAGAGATTTATTGAAAAATAGATTTCGAGAAGATTTGCTGAAAATAACGGGGATGAACTCGACGGTATAATTCCGCCGACTTCAAGACGGAAAGGAGCAAGAGAAAAGAAGAAGGCGGAAGTGCTTTTTAAAATACAAAATCTTGTGGAGGTTTTTGTCGGGCTTTAGATAGTCTTGTTTTTATCGTGGAATAGTCGTGTAATTTTTTGATTTATGATATAATTGAAATAGGGGAGTATTTTCTTCCAATATTTAAGATTTTTTAATTCTACTATTTTTCATGATGAAAAATACAACTTTTACAAAGCTAAAAATGGATTAAACAGTAATCAATTTATTATAGGGGGATATATTTTTGAAAAGTGAAAGTAGATTATGGGCGATTTTTTTAGCACTGCTGGCGGCTGTTTTTTATGCAATCAATACACCTTTTTCAAAATTGTTATTGGAGCATGTTTCGCCGACATTTATGGCGGCGTTTTTGTATATTGGTGCCGGTCTAGGCGTCGGCTTTATGTATTTATTTAATTATAAATATGAAGAAAAGTCGGATAGACTTTCAAGTGACGACTTTATTTATGCCATTGGAATGGTGGTTTTGGATATTGCGGCACCGATATTTTTAATGCTTGGGATAAGTCTCGGAACGGCATCGAACGCGTCTCTTCTTGGAAATTTTGAAATAGTTTCAACGACTCTCATTGCCTTGATTTTATTTGAAGAAAAAGTTTCTAAAAGACTGTGGACGGCGATTTGGTTTATTACTTTTTCGAGTATTTTACTTTCATTTGAAGGCAGTGGCAGTTTTAAATTTTCCGTCGGATCGTTTTTCGTAATTCTTGCAACATGCTGTTGGGGTCTTGAAAACAATTGCACGAGAAAAATTTCTGAGAAAAGCACTTATCAGATTGTTCTGCTGAAGGGAATTTTTTCAGGTGGAGGTTCACTTGCTATTGCATTGATTATAGGAGAGGAAGTACCTGCGGCGAAATATATTGCTTTTATTTTGTTGTTGGGATTTATATCTTACGGCCTCAGTATCTTTCTTTATATAAGAGCACAGAGAGAATTAGGGGCGGCTAAAACAAGTGCTTATTATGCAGTGGCACCGTTTGTAGGGACATTTTTATCATTTTTAATAAATGGCGAAAAATTAAATAATATGTATTATGCCGGTTTATTATTTATGATTATTGGAACTGCATTTGTCGTATATGACACTTTAATTAAACAACATTTGCATTCGCACACTCATACAATTGTTCATACACATGACGGAGTAACGCACAAACATATTATTACTCATTTGCATGAGCATTCTCATTTTATAAATGAGGAGACGCACAATCATAATCACGCAGATTTTTTGTTCAGTGATGAGCATATTGCAGCACATAAATATGAAGTATAAATACTATTAATATTGTTAATACAGATAAAGTTAAATATTGTTTGTATAATGTTAATAATGGGAACACAGAAGAAGATAATTTCAGTTAAAGCGATTCAAGATAATGAAGAAATTAATAATTCTAGATTAAATATCCGGGCTGGTTTGTAAGGATATATATGATACAAAAAGAGAAAATAAGTAAGGGAGCAATTGTTTTAATTTATTATTAAAAAATTGTGAAGTTGATCGAGCAAAGATTTACGTTGAAGAGCAGATCGCACCAACACTAGCAGTACACACAGGCCGGGGTTTGTTGGGCATTGCCTATTATAAATTATAAGATGATAAGCAAAGGATATGAATATATGGCTGGAAAATTAATAATGATCAGGGCCTATGATATAGATGATACTTGCCAAGGCAGGAGAATCTTGGTCGACAGGCTCTGGCCCAGGGGAATTAAAAAAGAAAGTTTAGAGCCCTTTGAATGGGCAAAAGAGATTACGCCTTCTACACAAATAAGAAAATTTTTTGCACATAAGGCGGAAAACTTTGAAAAATTTTCAAAACTTTATTTGGAAGAGCTGGAGGGAAACCCTGAAGCGGAAAAATTTAAAATCCATGTAAAAAACATTTTAAAAACTGAGAATGCAATTTTGATTTACGCAGCCAAGGATCCAGAGATTAATCATGTCCAGGTTTTGAAAAAATTTTTGCAAGAGTAATTTAATTGAAATCATCAACTACTAAAACTTATTAGTTGCTTTGATAAAATAAAAATGGGGCTGGAGCCTCATTTTTTATTGGGGTTATCATATTTATTTTTTATACGGTATAATATCTTTAAAGTAAGCGGCGTGTGGTCTTTATTATTTATGTAATTTTGATAGGAGGGTTTTATATTTTGTTTTAATGCAGAAAAATTTATAAAATAAATCTATAGCCGAAGGCTTTGCCGAAAACAATGGCGAAGAACACGACAGTATATTACCATCTACATCAAGACGGAAAGGCGCAAGAGAAAAGAAAAAAGAAGAAGTGCTTTATAAAGTACAAAATCTTGTGGAGGTTTTTGTGGGGTTGTAGGAAAATAGATTTTTGAGAAATATAAAAGAATAAAAGGGAACCTGTGAAAATTATTTTGCAGGTTCTTTTTATTTGAATTTGGTTGTAATGATTTTGAGCTATATTATTATTTTAAGATTCATTATTTACATTTTCGCTTTTATATGTTATAATAAAAGCGAAAATGTAATGAGGGGTGAGAATATGGATATATTAAAAAAATATATAAGTGAAAATAGAATAATAACAAATAGAGAAGCTGCAAAACTTGGCTTTGGTAGACATAATTTGTCAGAATTAGCAAGGACAGGAAAGCTTGAAAGATTAAGACCAGGGGTTTATCAATTAAATGGGGGAATAACGGATGATTTTGTTTTAATTTCGTCAGGAAGTAAGCGAATTGTTTTTTCGTACAATACAGCTTTATATCTTCATGATTTATCAGATAGAACTCCGAATGTATTTCATATCTCTGTACCTCAAGGTTATAATGCGAGTCATATTAAACAGAGGTTTCCGGATTTGCAGGTTCATTATGTAAAAAAAGAATTTTATGAAATTGGAAAGACGGAAATAAAATCACCACAGGGAAATATCGTTCCGATTTATGATATCGATAGAACTATTTGTGATATTATAATTGATAGAAAAAATATCGATAAGCAAATTTTCACAGAAGGTCTCACAAGGTATTTTAAATCTTCAAATAGAAATTTAAGACGACTTATAAAGTATAGCAGAATATTTAAAATTGAAGACAAAGTCAGGATGTATATGGAGGTTTTGTCGTGATTAATATAGAAAGTATAAAGGGGAAGATAAGGAATTTATCACAAAAAAACAAGTTGAGCTCACAAGAAGTTTTACAGATGTATTTTTTTGAAAGATTTCTAGAAAGACTATCTTTGTCAAAATATAGGAGTAATTTTGTAATTAAGGGAGGTTTTCTAATATCGTCTTTGATTGGAATTGAAAACAGAACCACAATGGATGTGGATGCGACAATCAAGGGTATACATCTTAGCGAAAAAGAGATAAAAATAGTAGTGAATGAAATTATAAATGAAGATGTTGGTGATGGTATAAAATTTGAAATACAGAAAATTGAACATATTAGGGAATCTGATGATTATGAAAATTTTAGAGTATCATTAATTGGAAATGTAGGTAAAATTAAGAATCCAATGAAGCTTGATGTAACTACAGGAGATGCAATAACTCCTAGAGAAATAGAGTACTCTTATCCCTGTATTTTTGGTGACGAGAATATAAAAGTAATGGCATATCCATTGGAAACAATATTGGCAGAAAAATATGAGAGCGTAATTAAAAGAAATATTGCTACTACTAGGATGAGGGATTTTTATGATATTTATGCTCTGTATAATTTGAAGAAAGAAGAGATAGATTACACAGTATTAAAAGCAGCTATTAATAGAACGTCAACTAGAAGAAATAGCTTAGAATTGATGGCAGAGTATGCAGAAATAATAGATGATATAAAAGGTGACTCTTATTTAAAAAAATTATGGGAATTATATCTTAAAGAAAATATGTACATTAGTAATTTGGATTTTGAAAGTGTTATTGATGCTCTAGATGCAATTTCAAAAAGGATAAATGCAAAATAAAAGAGAGGAAAAAAATGCCTCTCTGTTTATTTATCTTTGTTTTCGGCTATATTTTCCAGCTCAAGAAATTTGTCGAAATCGCTTTTATAAAGTCTATCTTGTATAATTCTATATTTTTCAAATTCACTTTCCGCGTGCTCTTTTGCAAGGGCGGCGGTGACTTTTCCGGCGTCATTTAATATTTCTTTGTCCCAAAGTCGCAAGAATCCGCTCAATCTTTTCTCCCAATCTTCCATTGTCATCGGGATATTTCTTTCTGCTTGAAGCTCCGCCATATCAAGATATGCAGAAACAATTCTTTGCATTTGGTTAAGTTCTTTTTCGTTTAGATAGTTTATTGGATTTAGAACATCGTAGTTATGTATTTTTGAACAAGGTGATCCTTCCCAAGTGGTAAGTCCCATATTTTCGCTCTCGTGATTCGCTCTATCCATTATAAGTTCCGCTGCAGTTTTGCCGTGCACGGCATAGTGGAGTTTGTTTTGAACGGCGGCAAAAAACCTTTTTGTTGCTTTTGCAGACGGGGCATAGTCCAAGGATGTGGCGTAGATGTCAGTGATTTTTTGGTAAAATCTTCTTTCGGACATCCTTATTTCACGAATCTTTACAAGTAATTTTTCGAAATAATCTTTTGTGAGTTTGGTTCCTGAGTTTTTCAGCCTTTCATCATCCATTGCCCAGCCTTTTATAGTATAGTCCTTTACAATTTGGTTGGCCCATTTTCTAAATTGAACCGCACGTTCGTTATTAACTTTGAAACCGACAGCAATTATTGCTTGAAGATTATAGTGTTTTGTTTCTCTTGAAACATTTCTAGAACCTTCTTTTTGAACTATTAGGAAATTCCTAATAGTTGCTTCTTCCTGCAATTCCATATCATCAAAAATATTTTTAGATGTTCATTTATTGTCGAAACACTAACATCATAAAGCGTCGCCATCATCTTTTGTGTTAGCCAAATGTTCTCGTCTTCATATCTGATTTCAATCGAGTCTTCGTCGTCACCGGTGGCAGCAATAAAAGTTAAATACTCCGCTGCGGAAGATCTGATTTCGATTTCGTAGTTATTTTTATATTGCTCAATTTCTCTTTTCATAATTTCCTCCATTTAATTTAGAAAACCATATATAAGTATTATATCACTTATGTGCGTAAACACAAAAATATTTTGTGGAAAGATTAAAGTTATGTATTTTGGTGGATTAAAAGTTTTAAAATTAGAAAAAAGAAAATTATCTGAAAAGGTGGGGGTTAATCGTCCGGCCTCGCATTTCTTTTTTCTCGCTGACGCTTAAGGAAATGCTTGGCGCCGAATCCTATTTTTAAAAAGGCGGAAAAGGTGGGTACCAATCGTCCGGCCTCGCATTTCTGATTCCTCGCTAAACGCTTAAGGAAATGCTTGGCGCCGAATCCTATTTTATTAAAAAAGCGGAAAAGGTGGGTATTTTATCGTCCGGCCTCGCATTTCTGATTTCTCGCGTCGCTTAAGGAAATGCTCGGCGTTTAAGTCCTAACCCAAGAGAGCGACCGTAGGGAAGCTCGGTCGGCTAGTAGGACTAACGCAATTTGTTGTACAAGAGAACGAGCGAAGCGAAGTCCGATTGAGAACAACAATCTTCGGAGAGAATCCCACCTTCCTTTAAAAAATGGAAAAGGTGGGGGTTAATCGTCCGGCCTCGCATTTCTTTTTCCTCGCTATTCGCTCGGGAAATGCTCGGCGTTCGAATCCCACCTTCGCGATAGCAAAATAGACATCCAAAAGGAGGTCTATTTCGCTAATTGGCGGAAAAGGTGGGATTCGAACCCACGTGCGGTTGCCCGCAAACGCTTTTCGAGAGCGCCCCGTTACGACCACTTCGGTACTTTTCCATTCTTATTTCTTTTTTCTTTCTCGCAGTTCCCTAAAGAATTCCTGTATGATTTCGAGGCATTCTTTTTCCATGACGCCGGATGTAACGGCGATGTCGGTATTCGAGACGGTTGATTTTGTGAGTTCAAGATTTGAAATCACGGCGCCCCTTTTCGGGTCGAGAGCTCCAATCACGATTCTTTCTATTCTCGATTCGATGATTGCGCCTGCACACATTGAGCATGGCTCAAGAGTTGTGTAGAGCGTGAGTCCCGGAAGGCGATAGTTTTCCAATTTTTTTCCCGCTTTTCTAAGAGCGTTTATCTCTGCGTGCGAAGTCATATCGTTTTTTTCAATGACGGAGTTTCTGCCGCGTGCAATAATTTTGCCGTCTTTTACAAGAACGGCGCCGATTGGAATTTCATTTTTTTCATAGGCCTTCTTTGCCTGTTTTAGAGCTTCTTTCATGAAGACTTTGTCATCAACCATAAGTACATTTTACAATAGATAAAAAAATAAGTCAAGGATTTTGACTTATTTTTCATGTGACTGAAATTTTTTTATGGTTTTCAGATTTGCTTTTTCAGTTGGATTCAAAAGATTCGGACTGTATTCTTCGTTCGGTTCGTACCAATTGAAGTTTTCGAAATATTTTTTGAGTGCGCGATTTGTAAAGATATAACCGTGTCTTGCATAAATTTCGTTTTTTATAAGTTCAACGGTTTTGTCGTCGAGTTTTTCGAGTTCACCTTCCGTGATTAAAACGGAATCAGACGGGAATAAAAATGCGTCTTTTTCGATATCCTCATTTGTATAATCAATTTCTTCAGTCGAGCCTTTGTCTGAGAAAGTGCCTTCGGTTGCAATTTTCTGCTCTTCCGGAGCTTCATCAGCCATATCGCTTTCCGTTTCAGCATTTTCTTCTTCTTCTTCGCTGTTCGGTTTTATTTCTTCAGTGATTATTTTCACTTCGTCGTCGCTTTTCTCGTCGAGTTTCGGAAGTGTTTCAGCTTTTTTTATAATAGGTTCGTTCACCTCGACTTCTTCAACCGGTGCTTTTTTTTGATATGCAAATACATACAAAAGAAAAATTGAAATGACTATAAATAGCGAAAGCCCGATTGCGACTTTTCGTTGTTTTCTTTTACTTTTTCCAAATTCGTCATATGGTGGCGGTAGATGATTTATAATTTTAATCACCTCCGAGTTCGTGTAAATTCTTTTTGCCGAGAAGCAGCATGAGTTTTTTGAATGTCATTCTGTCATTTTTAAGTTTTGCGACTGCTTCGTATTTGTTCATTCTTGTAAGCTTAAGATAGTAGTAGGCGCTTGCCGTTAAGTCTGCACCCGATTTTATCGCTTTTATTGCATCGAGCGGTGTGTCGATTCCGCCGCTTGCAATTTTGTAGACGTCAAAGGCATTTAAATATCCGAGACTTGTCGCCGTGTCAATTGACGGAAAAGCTTCGACTTTTTCAATCGTTCGCATTCTTTCAATTTCGGAAAAATCAGTGCCGCCGGCACCACTTATGTCGATGTTTTTCACGCCGAGATTAAAAAGTCTTTCAATTGTACCTCTGCTGAAACCCTGTCCCACAGCTTTCACAATAAGCTTTTCTCCAAATTCCTTTACGGCGTCTTTTATATTTTTTGTTTCATCTATAAATGCGTTGTCGCCTTCGGGTTGAATGAGCTCCTGCGCCGTGTTTAGATGAAGACAGGCATATTCCGTGTCCATCGCTTCAGCGCATTTTAAAAGCTCGGAAACTGTATTTCTGGCGTTCAGGTTCACGATGACCTTGTATCCTTTTTTCAGAGGTAAATAGCTTTTTATTTCGCCATATTTTAAAAACACGGACATCGAACCCGTCATAACCGGAATGTCGAATTCGCGCGAAAGTATTGCGAGTTTTCTATTGACACTTTCCGAGATATATGAACCGCCCGTAATCGCGTTTATATAAGACGGGAAGGAGAGTTTCATGTCTAAAAAGTTCACACTTGTGTCTATTTCTTCAAGCGACAAATCCAAGAGCTCCTCCGGCTCAAGTTTTACATTATTAAAAACACCCGTTCTTTTGCAGTTGTCGCAAAAGAAAAGGTGTTCAATTTTTCTTATCATAGCTTGTTCAAAATCTGTGTTTAACTTTTTCAAAATTAATCTCCGATATAGTAGTTCCCAAAGAGGGAAGTGATAAGTTCTTTTGATTTTGTTTTGTCATAGACCCAATAACTTGCGCCGCCGATATATTGAGCATCTCCCGGAAGTGTTTCCATTCTGATATTATCCGCATCGAGTTTTCCCGCACTTGCCGCAGCCGAAATCATTTTTTCAATTGAAATATTTGTGTCGACATTCGGAAGAACTTTTTGAAGAATTGACGGGAGTTTAAAGATGTTTTTAAATGTTAGCGCTTGTGTTATTGTCGCTTTTATAAAATCCTGTTGAGTTTTAATTCTCGAAATGTCCGAGCCGTTTCCGTATCCGCCGGTTGTCCAGTCGGAGTTGTGTCTCCATCTCAAAAGTTGGATTGCTTTGTTGCCGTCAATTGTTTGAGGACCCTTTTGAAGGTCAATGTTGAGCGGTGGCTTTGCGGTCGGGTCGTAGTATTTCATTCTTACCGGAACGTCAAACTCGACTCCGCCGATAGCATCAACAAGATTTCGAACTGCTTCATAGTCAACTTTTACAAAGTGTCTTAAATCCAAATTTGTGAGATCTCTTATTGCACTCATAGCACCTTCGTTTCCACCGAATGCATGACCTGCATTGAGCTTGTTTGTGCCGTGGTTCGGAATATTTACCATTGTGTCACGCGGAAGATTCATCATATCAATCTCGCCCGTGTCAAAATTCAGTTTCGTTAAAATCATGGTGTCGGTTCTTTGACCTTTGACGGAGTTGATGTCTTTGACGTCGTCGCCGTCAACACCCATGACTACAAAGAAAAGTTCGCCCGTAATTTCCTTTTCGGGAGTTTCAGGTTCCTTCGGTTCATCCGGAGTCTCTTCTTCGGTTTTATCTTTTTCGACATTGTCCAGTTCGTTTGCAGTCGGCTCCTCATCGATGCCGATCAATTTCGCAAACGGATTTGGCGCATGATTAATCTCGGCATAGGCGTAAAAAGCAGTGAAAGTTAAAAATGCAACCAAAAATGATATTATAAACTTTTTTTTCATTAATTATCCTCTTCTCTATTAGAAATTAGTCTCAAATTTTCTGTCTTTTCTTTTACAATTCCCCTTAAAGAAGCCATTGTTTTTTCATCGTTTGAATAGTTTGCCTTTTGGAGTAATTCATATCCTTCTTTTATTCCGCTTTCCGCCATTGTCACAGGATTTTCCGTCGCTTTTACAAGCTCCGCATAGTCGTGAGTCAGATTGTTGTTTTCGTCTGTAATAGGATTTAAAGTTGTTCCCGTCAAAAGCAGATAGAGCCAACTTTGATAGCGAACGGTGAAGTCGTTGTTTCGTGGAAAGTCGGGATATTTTTTTATAAAACTCTCAATATTATTTATTCTCTTTAAAATTTCAACCGGCTTAATCAAAACTTTTCCGCTTGCAAGCACAGGATTTATAACACCGTGTGCTTTCAGGGCATAGTACTCACGAACGTCGTCTTGAAGACAGTCTTCAGCAATGAGAAAACTTTTATAATCTATTGCCGGAAGATAGTTTACGCCCATTTTCAAGACAAAATATCCGGACTTATAAATCTTTTTCAGCTCATTTTTTATGTCTTCATCTTCAATCGTTTCAATATCTTCTTCACTCAAAACAGTTTTTTCAAAATTGTTCAAAAGATAATTTTGAATGTCCTCTTGAAGAACTATGTTTTCGACAACGGAAAGATTTTCGGTGAGTGCATCTTCCAAATCCATAAGAAAATCAGTGTTTTCTTTTTTGTCGGAAGTGTTGATATTTTCTTTTATATATTTTTTAAGGTCTTTATGAACTTTTGCTGTATTTTCTGTTGTGTCAGGGTTGTTTTCGCTGCCGTTATTACCGTTATTGTAGCTTCTTTCTTTGCAGCCGCAAACAGATAACACAAAGACTATCAAAAGTAAAAGATATAGTCTCTTTTTCATAATTCCTCCAGTTTAACTATTCATTCTTTAGTGGAAATCTCTTGATATTATATCACTTATCGACGCACAATTTCAAGCTGAAAAAACAAATCATGCAAATAAATCTTCACGAACTTTTATTTTACCGAATTTTGACGTGCCGGGAGTTTCTTTATAAAGAATAACAATAGTGGAGCCGAAACTGAACTGTCCGATCTCTTCGCCTTTTAAAAACTTGTGCTTTTTTATCTCGATGCTGTTTACATTTGTTGCACCGACGGGAATGTATGCATAATCTTTTGACTTTAAAATTATGCGATAGTTTTTTAAAAACGGATTTCCAATTTTAAAACCTTTGTCATTCACGGGAATCGATTTTTTGCCGATTGTTTTCGACGAAACAAATTCGTTTTCGTCTATTGCGTGAAATCTGTGGTAGTCGCTCGGACTCAAATAAATCACCTGATAATATTTGTAGCTTTGAGAGTCTCCGGTAAGAGAAAGAGTGTCGACGATGTGACCTTTAACTTTGAATGTTTTATCCTCGCTAAGTGTTCCGGCGGCACTAATAAAACCGTCACACGGAGAAATATATTTTCCCGCGCCTTCGGGTCTTTTTGTCATATCTATTTTTCGTGTAAAAAAATCTTCGAGCGAATCGAATTTGTCGTCAACAATTATTGATTCGTCGATTTTATAACTTTTTTTATAAATCGGAATAAAAAGCGCGGAAAATTTTGTGCGCATCAATTTATAAAATATTTTATTTATAAAACCGAGATTACAGAAATCTATTAAAATTTTAAATGGTTTCAATTTTCCAACTCCGTTCTTTATTTGATTACTAAGAATAAATCTAGTATAATATAAATGAAGCATATTCTCAAGAAGGAGAAATAGAATGAAGAAAGAAAATAATATTATTATAAATAATGCGGCAAATTTCGTCACGCTACTTAATATGGTTTGCGGTTCGATATCAATCGTTGCAACTCTTAGCGGGAGATACAAAACTGCTATTGCTATGATTTGGGTTGCGGCGATTGCTGACAGATATGACGGGATGGTAGCAAGAATGCTCGGAACTTCGAGCGACATGGGCGTTCAAATGGACAGTATGGGCGACATTATAAGTTTCGGCGTTGCGCCGTCTGTGCATGCATACAATTCCGTTTTTTTGCATGCGCCGAACAATATTAAACTTTTGGGAGGCATTGCGACGGTCATGCTGATTTGCGCGGGCGCTCTACGCCTCGCGAGATACAATATAGTTGGGCTCGATGAAGACAACAGTTTTATGGGACTTCCAATCACAATCGGCGGAAGTCTTCTTGCGGTGCTTTTAATTTTTAGTAGAAATATTTCACCGATAGTTTATATAGTTTTTATGGTTTTGATTTCGATTTTGGAACTTTCGAAGATAAAAATCAGAAAGCGTTAGGAGGATTTTATGACACCACACAACGAAGCAAAAAGAGGCGATATAAAGGATACGGTTTTGATGCCGGGAGATCCGCTTCGTGCGAAATATATTGCAGAGAATTTTTTGACAGATGTAAAACAGTTCAACGCCGTTCGAAATATGTTCGGCTATTCGGGCAAGTACAAGGGAAAAGAATTGTCTGTCATGGGATCGGGCATGGGCATTCCTTCAATCGGTATTTATGCGCATGAGCTTTACGAACAATATGATGTAAAAAATATTATTAGAGTCGGCTCGTGCGGAGCATACAGTAAAGATTTAAAACTCTTCGACCTCGTCCTTGCGATGGGGGCGTCGAGCGATTCAAATTTTGCACATCAATTTAATTTGCCGGGAACAATTTCTGCAATTTGCGATTTTGATTTACTTAGAAAAGCTGTGACGTCGGCTGAAAAACTCGATATGAATGTTAGAGTCGGAAATGTTTTCTCATCCGACATTTTTTACAACAACAACGAAGACGAGTGGAAAAGATGGGAAGAGTTGGGAATTTTGGCAGTTGAGATGGAATGCTACGGACTTTATTTAACTGCGCAAAAATTGGGCAAAAAAGCTCTTGGGATTTTAACTGTTTCGGACAGTTTCCACTTAACAGAACAAACAACTCCTAAAGAAAGGGAAAAATCATTCAATGATATGATTTTGGTGGCGCTTGAATCATGTTTAATATAGAAAATATTTATCAAAAGTTATTGGAAATGGACGCCATAACATATACAAAAGGCGAAGTCGATATGGCGAAACTGCTATATAATCTTTTTATGGAGCTGCCGTATTTCGAGGAAAATCCGCAAAATTTAAAGCTTGTATCGACCGATGAAAAGAGCATTTTGCGCTTCAATCAAGTTTCGATTTTGGAAAAGGGCGAATCAAAAGATGCGGTTTTAATTGTGAACACAATCGACGAGCCGGCACTTTCGGAAAAACTTTCACGCCTCGACATAATGTCGATGAAGGCGACGACTGCCGCACTTTTTAAAATGATGGAGGATTTGTCCGAAAAACTTAAAGAAGGAAAAGTTGTACTTATAAATGTATGCGACCGATATGGCGAACACGAGGGCATAAAAAAGGCGTCGAAATTTGTAAAAGAGCTCAAGGATGAGGGCTACAATTTTAAAGCGCTCTTCCAAACTTCGCTTTATCTTTCAAACGGCGAAGAAAGTGTATTCTTCGGCTCACAGGCAATTTTGAGACCGAGCATATTTTTTGCGGGAAAGATGGCGAGAACCGCGGCTTTTTACGACGGAATTGACCCGGGCTACATTCTCTCGACGATTGTAAGAGACATAACTCTAAACAGTGAGCTAATGGATATTTATCAAAACGAGGTGAGCGAGCCTATTTATGTAAATCGTTTGCTCGTTCCGGGCGGAACTGAGTTTCAAAGTGCTGCTTTCGGATATGTTTCATTCACGACAACAAGTGTGTCGCACTCGATTGTAGGATTTATGAAAGAGTTCAAAAGAGTTCTCACGGAATCTTTGAAGAAGTCGATTGACGAAATAAATACGAAATATGCAAAATATTGTCTTAAACGTGACATAAAATTCACACCGATGAAAAATATGCCGAAGATTTACACTTGGGATGAATATTTGAATGAAGTCGCAACCGTTAGGGGCGAAGTCGTGAATGCGTCTCTAAAAAACAAGTTTAAGACTATGGAAAATCGCGAAGATGATGTTAACCCGAGCGAAATAAGACTTCGAATGGTTCGATATCTATATGACAATTTCAGAACGGCAAACGAGCCTGTTTTGATTTTGTATCTCGAGGAATTTCCTTTCCACAGAGTCGACATTACGGGGACGTCGGATGCACAAAGGGATTTGATGCTTGCGGTCACATCTGCAATAAATGCGGTTGACCCCACAATCAAGAGGAGATTTTTCTTCCCTGAAGTGAGTTACAGTTCGTTCTTCGATTTTACGGAAGAATATCGCGATTTAAAAGCGGCGACGGAACTTGTGCCGGGAGACAAAAAAGAACATGTGGATATGCTGGACATTAGCAAGGAACTCGGAATCCCTTCGGTTACGATGGGCGCAATGACAAAACTTATAAACGGCGAATATGTTTTTGATGAAGATTATCACTTTAAAAAGTTGCCGAAACTTATGCTAGAGTCGATTTTAAGGTTGCTCGACGGTGAAAAGTCGCTATGAAGCAAACCATAAATGTGAATGTTTCGCTCGACTACGACGATTCGGAGATAAAGAGAGCGGCGAAAAAAGATTACAATTTAAAGTTGGAGTCATACGAAATTATAGAAAGAAGTCTCGATGCTAGAAGGAGCATTTTGAAATTCAATTTGAAGCTTTTGGTGGATTTTGATTTTGAAATAAAGGGCTCCGGAAAATATCGTGAAAAATATAAACCGAGAGTGCTTCCGAAGAACAAATTAAAAGTCGGAATTGTCGGTTTCGGTCCTGCGGGAATTTATGCGGCGCATATTTTAAATCTTGCGGGCTTCGGCGTCGATGTATATGAGCGCGGCTCCGATGTGGACAAGAGAAAAGAGGAAGTCTTTAAATTTATCGAATCAAGAGTTTTAAATCCGGAGTCAAACATCTCTTTCGGAGAAGGCGGCGCCGGCACATTCAGCGACGGTAAGCTCACTTCGAGAAGCAAGGACGACCGCAAGGAGTACGTTAAGGACACGCTCTATTCATTCGGTGCGCCGGAGGATATAAAGATTATGCACAAGCCTCATATCGGGACTGACATAATGACGGAAGTTATAAAAAATTTCAGAAATGATTTGCTCAAAAGAGGCGTTAATATAAATTTCAATTCGAAAGCTAAGAGACTTATTTTTGAAGGCGAAAAAGTTGTTGGAATTGAGACTGAAACGGGTAAATATTACTATGATATAGTGATACTTGCAATCGGCAATGCAGCAAGGGATACTTTTTTGAATTTAATTGCCGAGGGAGTTAAACTCGAGGGGAAATCTTTTTCGGTCGGGTTTAGAATTGAGCACAGTCAGTTTTTTGTCGACAAAGCGCAGTTTAGAAACTATGTCGGGCACAGAAGACTTTTGCACGGCGAATACAGCTTGACTGCAAAGGCGGGCGACAACGGCGTTTACAGTTTTTGCATGTGTCCGGGAGGAATTGTTGTGCCGAGTGCGAGTGAAGAGTTTCACCTTTCGGTAAACGGCATGAGTTTTCACGACCGCGGTCTTCCGAATGCAAACTCGGCGATTGTAAGAACGGTAAACGACATCGAAGATCCGATAAAAGCGATTGAATATCAAAGAGAAATCGAGCGAAGAGCGTTTATTTTGGGCGGTGAAGATTACACGGCTCCGGCGATTCACGTTCGAGATTTTATAGATAACAAAGAAGCGAAGACTCTTATGAATGTAAGACCAAGCATAAAGACCGGAGTGAGATACACAAAGATTGATGAGATTTTTGAAAAGGGTTTTACGGACGATTTGAGAAAAGGGCTTCTTCAAATGGACAAAAAGATGAACGGTTTTATTGATGATGCAATAATAACCGCTCCGGAAACAAAGACGAGTTCTCCGGTGCGCATAAATCGAGATGAGTATTTCAGAACGAATATAGCGAATCTTTTCGCATGCGGCGAAGGCGCGGGATACGCAGGTGGAATAGTAAGTGCGGCGCTTGACGGACTCAAGTGCGCCGAAAAAATAATGGAGGTAACTATTGATGGAATTTAAGGTTAAGCAAGGACATATAAGTTATCCTGAAACTTTAAAGAGAGATTTGGATCAGGAAACGAGGCATGGGTATGAAGTTGTAGATGTTCAAAAAAACAATTTGCAACTTGAAAAAAGTGTCAAGACTTACAACTTTTTGATTCCGCAAAACAGCAAGGAACTGAGAGATATTTATAAACAAAGCGGATATGGATATGTTGAACTTTATGTGAGAAAAAAATATATAAGGGCGTTCGGACTTTCTTTCACTGTTGTGGAAAGACCGACGAGAAACAATGCGAACTATTTGCTTGTAAAGAGCGTTCACAGAGAACCGGTAAAATTTTACAAGGAATTTCTTCACGAATACCATGATGAAGAAACGAAAAAATTTCTTCCGCTCACGATAATTTACGCAATTCTTTACGGAATAAATCTCATAATGCAACCGAGAGTTGTAAAACAAATCGGTGTAACCGGTTACTATATACTCTCGGGTGTAATCATCGTGCTTTTGGTAGTTGCGCTCTACAACTTTTTGAGACACAAACAATTTAAGGAAGACCTTGAATGATTTTAATGCTTTTAATATTGGTGAAGTTCTTCTACTTTTACAGCAAAGTAAATGTTCAGAAGAACTACATCTACACGGTTATATTTTCGACACTTTCGGTGTCGATTTTTGCCATGGGGCTGAAACTTCTCTCGATAAGATCAGGTATTGAATGGTGGGCGATCATGTACTACACACTTTCAATCGTTATGCTTATCGACGTCGTTTACTATAAACATTTCAACCAACTCACAACTATAAATCTTTTGAAACAGATAAAGCATCTCTCTACAGTCGGGGATTCGCTCGCCGTTTTGTTCGACTGGAGCATGCTTGTGCTTGTAATCGATTTGATTATAATCCCGTTTTTGCCGGACGAGGTGATAAGATTTATAACAGGAGGAGCAAGTTTTAAAGTTGTATTTTTGATTTTTATAATTTTCGTACTTGAGCTTTTATATTTCAACAAGAGTAAACAAGTTGTGAAACAGGATTTGGTCTTGTATCACGGAATCGACATTTTGGATACAATCGGCATTGAAGCCGCACAAATAAAAAAAGAGGTCGATGAAAATGAGCTGAAAAACTATATTTATAAAACCGACAAGCATGATAAACTCTATGGAGCAGCAAAGGGAACAAACTTGATTGTGATTCAGGTGGAAGCACTTCAAAACTTTTTGTTTCAAAAAGACTATCGCGGGGCAGATGTCGTTCCGAATTTGAGAAAATTTGCAGAGGATAAAAACAGCTTTTACTTCGACAATATGTTTCAAATTATCGGACGCGGCAACACAAGTGATGCTGAGTTTGCAACGCTCACATCTTTATATCCGCCGAGAAAGGCGCCGGTATATATGGACTTTCCGGACAGAGAGTATTATTCACTTCCGAAAGCTTTTAAAGACCTCGGATATACGACTATGATTTTTCACGGAAATGAAAAGCACTATTACAACAGAAATGAAATGTATCCAAATCTCGGTTTTGACAAGTTTTTCGGCAAAGAGGATTATAAATTCGAGGCGGAAAATAAAATCGGATTCGGAATAAACGATGAAGATTTTTTGAGCCAAACTTTTGATTATATTATTGAAGAAGAAAAAAATGGACCGGTGTGTGCATTTATAATAACACTTTCAAGTCACACGCCGTTTAACCTTCCGGACAAGTTCAATTTGAAAGTTGCGGGAGATGAAGCGGAAGGCACGATGGTCGGAAGATATTTAAACTCGATAAATTATGCGGACAAAGCGCTCGGAATGTTTTTTGAAAAAATGGAAACGAGCGGACTTATGGAAAGGTCAACAGTTGTTTTATACGGCGACCACTTTGCGATTTCCGCTGCGAACACAGTCGACGCCTCGGATATGGCAGAGCTTATGGATTATGTATACGGTTATTCGTACGACGACATGATGAATATTCCGCTTGTTATAAGAAACAAAAATTTCGAGCACCAAGTTTTTCAAAACACATGCTCGCAAATTGATATTTTGCCGACACTTTTAAATCTTTACGGCATTCCGAAGAGCAAGGGTGTAATCTTTGGAAGCGATTTAATAAATCGACCGAAGAACAACTGCATGCCGTCGGGATATCTTGAAGAGGGCTCGTTTATCACAAACGATGCATTCATACAAATGGATAGAAGCGGCGACATAAAAGATGCAATAGCATTTAAAAAATTTACGCATGTTCCAATCGATGCAAATCAATATAAAGATGAACTCGATAAACTTTTGCACGAAGAAAAACTTTCGAAATATGCGATTTTATTTAATAAAATAACACATGACAGGATTGGTTCTTGATGGACCAATCCTTTTTTACATTTAATAAACTTTTACTTGACAAGCAATATAAAATATGGTAACATATGAAAAGTAGAGCACTTGGAGAGATGGTTGAGTGGTTGAAGGCGCTCGCCTGGAAAGCGGGTATACGTTGATAGCGTATCGAGGGTTCGAATCCCTCTCTCTCCGCCATGGCGCAGATGGGGAAGTAGCGGTTCCTTGTAACCTGTAATCCGCTATAGCAGGGTCTAAAACCGTTGGAGGACATTTATGGTCGAAAGCTGGTTATAGGCGTTGTGTTGATCATGGGGCCCTTTTGCAACGAACAGGTTTGGTGAACCTCGTCAGGTCGGGAACGAAGCAGCGATAGTCAAAACTTTCGTGTGACATTTGGCAACTCTGTGGGAGCAAAGTTTATAATATGAGCACGGTTGTAAATGTTCGAATTCGGCTGCGCCTACATATTAGCATCGGCATAGCCGGTGCATTTTTATTTGGAGGAAAAATGATTTTATTATTTCTATTAATTCTTAAATTTATATTGTTTTATAATCTTACACATGTTACATACAGTCCGCTTGTCGTTCTGTCTGTTGACGTGTTTATTTTTTCTTGTTTTTATTTACTTGGAAATACAAAACTTAAGGGCGCAAAGTCCATCTATTTCGGCTTATATATAATTTTGTCGCTCGTAATGTTTGCCGATGCGACATATTTTTCTTATTTCAATCGACTTCCGGTCATAAAAGAACTGGGACACGCTGGCAATCTCGGCGATGTAAAGAGTGCGGTTTTAATGCTTTTAAATATAAAAAATCTGCTCTTTATTTTGGACTTGCCGATTGTGATTTATTTGGCGGCGAAAAGAAAATTGGATGCGCTCGACAAATTTATTGTGGAGAAGTTTAAAATAAGAAAAATTATTATTCCGGCATTTTTTGTTATCTTGACGGGAATGGTGCTTTTAATAAATGCGA
Source organism: uncultured Eubacteriales bacterium (assembly GCA_900540185.1). GTDB lineage: Bacteria > Bacillota > Clostridia > Tissierellales > Peptoniphilaceae > Ezakiella. The sequence goes on along the minus strand of UQFH01000004.1, from coordinate 103,287 downwards.
ACAAACTGAGCTCTGCGAAAAAACTTTCTCTTTTTTCTTATCACACTCTCGACATTTTTGGAAAACTTGAGGAAGAGAATTCGGAGATTGACGTTACACAGGAAAATTTTATAAGCGAAGACGAAAAAAATGAATTCACAGGAATTTCAAAGGGCAAAAACTTTATAATGATTCAAGTCGAGAGTTTGAATAATTTCCCAATCGGGCGAAAATATGAGGGCGAGGAGATAACTCCGAATCTAAATCGACTGATTGAGGAAAAGGGAACGATTTATGCGAATGACTATTTTGAACTTTTGGGCGCGGGAAACACAAGTGATGCGGAGTTTGTAAGTCTGCATTCGATGTATCCTTCTATGAAGAATCCGAGTTATGAAGTGTATCTCGATTCATATCTCTACGGTCTTCCGAAAATTTTCAAAGACTTCGGCTACGACGTTGCGGCGTATCATGGATACAAAAGAGATTTTTGGATAAGGGACAGAGCATATCCGCACATCGGATTTGACAAGTTTTATGCGGAGGACAATTTTGATTTGTCGGACAAAATAGGCATGGGACTTTCGGATAAGAGCTTTTTCAAACAATCCGCGGAAATAATGAAGTCTGAGCAAAAACAACCGTTCTTTTCGTTTTTAATAACACTCACTTCGCACGTGCCGTATGAAATGCCGGAAGAGACAAAGACAATAAAAATAAAAAAAGAAGACGAGGGTTCGATTTTCGGAAATTATTTGAACGCCGTAAGATATACCGATGAGGCGATTGGAGAATTTATAGAAGAGTTAAAGAAAAATGGCCTCTATGACAATTCGGTCATTGCGATTTACGGCGATCACCACGGGATTTTAATGAATAATCCGGACGACAACAGACGAGTCGGAAATTTTGTCGGAAAGAATTTTGATTTTGATACTATGTTAAATATTCCTCTCATCATTCACGTCGGCGGATATGAGGAGACAAAAACGGTAGAAGGCGTGAGAAGTCAGCTCGATTTTGCACCGACAATTTTAAATCTTTTCGGCATAAGCAAGAAGAATTATGTGATGATGGGAACTGATATTTTGTCGGATAAAAATCCGGGAGTTGTTTTCCCGCAAAGTTACTTGATAAGAGGTTCTTTTATAAACGACGATTATATTTTCCAAATGAAGCGCGACGGCATTTTTGAAAACGGAGAACTCAGAAGTCGAAAGACGGGCGAGGTTGTGGACCGTGAAAACGCAAGAGAACTTTATAAGAGATCGTTAAAAGAAATTGATTATTCGAAATATGTGCTTGAAAACGACCTCTTGGAATCGATGATAAAAGAGGGAAACACCGATGAAAATATCAAAGTCAAAAACAATATAAAAGTCAGAAATGCAGTCGAGATTAAAAACAAAGATGAGTTCGAGAGCGGATTTAAAAAGGGCTTTAGAACTTTTAGACTCGAACTTTTTAAGAGCGACGACGGATTTTATACGACGGCAAATGAAAAAGGCGATTTGAAAGATTTAAAAACTGCTAAACCGAATCTTATGACTCTCGGGGATTTGGCACGCGGCTATGACGAAGATGTTTCATTTATAATCGATGCAAAAAATGCGAGGGAATTTGCGGACTATATTAGAAAAATGCCGGGGCTTTACAGAAATCTGATTTTGGTTGTGAAAAATCTCGAGGACTATGAATATATTTCGGTAAGGCAAAATGGATACCGGATTATGATTGCGGGCGACGAAATTGATGAAAGTATGAAGGCGTCAATGTATGAGAATAATTCGGAGATAATTTTTGAGAGCGCAGCTGATGAGAATTTAAAAGAGCACACATATTTCATGGACAAGGAGCCGAAGATATATTCCTTTGGTGAAACGGAAAAGTTTGAAGAGAAATTCGACCTTCCGAAAGAAAAGGAAATTAAAAAGATAAATCTGAATAATAAAAAAGCGGATAACTATTTTAGAAAGGTTAGCGCGAACTACAACTACGAAACCGAGTCGATTGAAATCGTCGACGAAAAGTTTAACACGATTGACGGGTTGAAGGATTTTGTGGCGGATGAAAGAAAGAAGATTGCATTTATTTCGAGCGACCAGGCGGTGCACAATTTGAGAACTTTGAAGGAGCAAAATTTCCCGCTCGACAGAATCGTTGCGGTTTTAAACAGTTACGATGAAGCGCAGTATGTATATAAGCTCGGCTTTTATGGAATTGCATTCAGCGACAAGATGAACAGCGACGAGATTTTGGAAGCGATAAAACTTGTCGACGGATTAATTGTGGAGTAAGTTGGGTGATTTCTGTCACCTAATTATATAATTTATCAATATCTATTAATTGTTTGATTTTTAAATGTTGTTGTGTTATACTTTAGACGTAATAAACTGAAGGAGGTTTCAATGGATAATGAAAAATTCAGACTGGAAAGCGATTCAGTCGGTGAAAAACAAGTTCCAATTGATGCATTATATGGCGTACAAACTTTAAGAGGACATGATAACTTTCAAATTACGGGATTGACACTACATCCTGCAATGATAAAAGCGCTTGCAGAAATTAAAAAAGCATGTGCTATTGCAAACTGCAAAGCAGGAGTTTTGGATGCTGACAAAGCCGAAGCAATTGAAAAGTCATGCGATGAAATTATTGAAGGCAAATATCATGAAGCATTTTTTACAGACCCTGTTCAAGGCGGCGCAGGCACAACTGCAAATATGAACGCTAATGAAGTTATTGCAAACATTGCTGAGATGAAAATGGGAGGAGTATCGGGAGAATATAAATTTGTTCATCCTAATGACCATGTAAATATGGGTCAATCGACAAATGACGTATATCCTACCTCCGGAAAGCTCGGAGCAATTGAACTCGCAAATAAGATGCTTGCCGAACTTGATGAACTTATTTCCTCATTGGACAAAAAAGCGGTTGAATTTGACGGCATTGTAAAAATGGGAAGAACTCAACTTCAAGACGCTGTTCCAATCAGACTCGGTCAAGAATTTAAAGCATACAAAGACGCGCTAAGTCGCGATGTTAAGAGAATAAATTATGCACTCGACGGAATAAAAGTTGTAAATATGGGTGCAAGTGCAATCGGAACGGGAATAAATGTCGATACAAAATATCTCGAATTAATCGTTCCGGAACTCGCGAAAATTACAGGTTATGATTTGACACAAGCGGAAGATTTGGTCGACGGAACTCAAAACCTCGACGCACTTCTATTCCTCTCAGGCTCTTTAAAAGCGATGGCTATGACTCTATCAAAGATGAGTAATGACCTAAGACTTATGAGCAGCGGACCGAAAACCGGAATCGGCGAAATCAATTTGCCGGCAAAACAAAACGGTTCATCAATCATGCCGGGCAAAATAAATCCGGTTATTCCTGAAGTTGTGACACAAGTTGCATATTTGGTTGCAGGAAACGATGTTACGATTACAATGTGCGCTGAAGCAGGTCAACTCGAACTAAACGCATTTGAACCTGTACTCTTCAAATCACTTTATGAATCAATTGAAACCTTGACAGGCGCAATCAACACTTTGAGAATCAACTGCATCGACGGAATCACTGCAAATGAAAAGAGAATCGAAGAACTCTTGAACGCTTCTGTAGGAATGGTCACAGCACTCGCTCCACACATCGGATACAAGAGCGCTGCTTCAATCGCAAAAGAAAGTTTGAAAACCGGCGAATCTGTAAAGAGCATAGTTCTTAGAGATAAAATTTTGGATGAAAAAGATTTCAATGAAATTATGAATCCGATGGAACTCACAAAACCGGGCATTGCTGCAAAGCATTTGCTTGATGAAAATAAATAGCAAATAAAAAAGACCTCGCGAGGTCTTTTTTTGTTGTCTATTTTTGCCATGTCCAATTCGAGAGATCAAACTCATCCTTAAAGTGCATCATTTTCATATTTTCATACGCCATAATTCGAATTTCACCGTATCTTAAAAATCCGTAGAGTTCTTTGTGGTTTATTGGAATTTGAATGTAATTTATAATTTTGCCGTCGGGGATTATAAGTCCCTTTTCATCTTCGCGGCCAAGTCCCAAGCTCGCTTTTAAAAGATAGCCGGACTTTTTGCTGACTGAAAAAGAGAAAGACTTGCTTACAGCTTTGCCGTTTGGAACTTCAAACGGATATTTTTTCATCTTCGCTTTTTCAGCGGAATCACCCGAAAGAATTTGATTCACATTCGCATACATATTGCCTTTGCTTTTTTCTTCGCTTATTCTGCGATAGATGCGACCGGAGCGCACCTCCTCGACAAGTGCGAAATATTCCTTGAAGTCGAGATAGATTGGAATTGTAAATTCGGTCTTGTGTGTGTTTTCATCGTACTTGACGAAATTGATTAAAATTTTTCCGATGTCAAAAGAAAAATCGGACAGTTCAACGAAGGCGCCTTTGGAGTCTTCTCTTGCAAAATTGTGAATGTACATATTTGTCTCCTTTATTTTTATTATAAATATTATAACACATAATTGATGATTTTAGGAAATTAATTTTCTCATTTTGATTGTTTTATATAAATATTTTACGATTTAAAAAATTTTTTACGATTCGGATGTTCGCTTCAAGCTTTATTAATAGCGACAGATGTGGTATAATTATTTAATGAATAATCACTAATAATTTTGTTTTTCTGGAGGAAGAATGGAAAATTTATATAAATTGGACGAATACAAAGAAACTTCGTGGAGCGGGGGAAAGACGAGAGAATATTTTATTTATCCCGTCGATTCGAGCTACAAAGACAGGGATTTTAAAATAAGATTTTCAGAAGCGAGTGTCGATGTTACGGGAACGGATTTCACAAAGCTTCCCGGCTACAAGAGATATTTGATTCCGATTACAAACACGCTTGTTTTAAATATGAAGGGAAATAAAATTCCTATAAAAAAATATACCGCATTTTATTTTGATGGAAGCGACGATATCGTCTCCGAAAGCACGGGGCACGATTTAAATCTCATGCTGTCGGAAGATTTGGTCGGCAAGCTCGAGGTTGTAAAATTTTATCACGAGCTTTTGATTAAGGACGACATAAAAAAATCCAAAATTCTGTTTTTCTACAGTTTGGAAGACGGCGTTCAAATAATTTCGAAGAAAAAGAGCGTTACGCTTGATAAAAATGAGGTTGCGGTTTTTATTTCGGACGACAAGTTTGAACTTAAAATCAGTGCGGACAAAGAAGAAAATAAAATTGTTTGGGGCAAAGTGACTTTATGAGTTTGTTTAAAAAGTTTTTCATCGGTTTTTTTGTGATTTTTTTAATCACAGCCGCATTCTTGTATATAAATCTTGAAGATGTGGTCTATTATGTTAAGGAAAAAAAGCTGAATGAAGAGCCGGGCGTACAATATAAATATATCGAAGTTCATTCACAAGGTGACAGCTATGTCTACAACAATGTGATTTATACTTTGAACAAGGGCAGATTTACGGGAGTCGATTTCGAAGGAAAGACTCTTTACGAAAGGATTCTCGACACTGAAGATTTCAAAATGACGGGTGTCAAGGACAAGATTTTTTTGATGAACAACAAAAAGGTTATAATACTTGACGATGAGAATCACCTTATTAAGGAAATGGACGGTGAGGGAGAGATTGATGGAATTTCTCCTATTTTAAAAGGTTTTGCAATTTTTTCGAGAGATTCGGAAAACTATAAGACTACGATTTACGACGACGATTTGAACATTCTAAAGACATATGTACAAAAGGATGCGACGATTGACGTTTCAATACTCGACGATGCTTTCGAAGTTTTGAATATAAAGAAGACGGAAGAGGGGCTTTCGTCGGTTTTAAATCGCATCAAGGACGATGAAACAGAGACGGTTTTAGAGCTTGGCGGATATGTTCCATACAAGTTTTACAACACTAAAGACGGTTATTTGATTGCGACCGACAAGGAACTTGTCTTCTATGACGGAAAAAATATCGAGGGAAAGATTTCATACGAAGGGTTCAGAGGACTGTATAAGCTTCAAAAGAATTATTGCCTGTTTGCGGATAATATTCTTTATGTTTTGAAACCGAATATGGAGATTGTGGTCAAAGAGGAGTTGTCCGGATTTGACCGTATTAAAAATTTCAATAACAAAGTTTTGATTTTCACCAACAGAGAGTTTTTAATCGTTGATGATACGGGTATAAGTAAAAGGGTGAAAACCGATCGGGACATTCTCGACATGTATGGAGAGGACAGACCGATTGTAGAGTTTAGAAATGGTTTCATAATATACTAGGAGGTGTTTAAATGAAACTTGATTTAAGAGGACTTGATTGTCCGGAACCGGTTATTAGAACCAAAAAAGAATTGGATAAGGCTGATGTTAATGAGGTGACTTCTGTTGTTGACAACGAAGTTGCAAGAGAAAATTTGAGAAAACTCGGCGAATCTTTGAACTGTAAAGTTGTGGCAAAGGAAGTCGGAAGCGATTTTGAAGTCACAATCACAAAAGACGGCGAAGCTCACTCAACAGAGGGCAAAGGAACATTTATTAATGGTGATTCCGTAATTTTGTTCAAACAAAACTTCTTCGGAAGTGATAAGGAACTTGGAAAAATTCTCATCAAGAGCTTTATTTACACAGTTCTTGAAAGTGGAAATCTTCCGGACAAAATGTTATTTGTAAACGAAGGTGTAAAACTTGTTTGCGAAGAAGGCGACATTTTGGAAGACTTGAAAAAATTGGAATCAAATGGCGTAAAAGTTGCAGCATGCGGACTATGCCTCGATTTCTTCAAACTTAAAGAAAGCGTAAAAGTCGGAACAATCACAAATATGTACGACATCTACACAACAGTTAAGAATGCAGGACATTTAATCGAAATTTAGGAGATAAATTTGGAAGTTTTAAAGACATTTTTTTTAAATGAAAATGGTGAATTGAAGTTCTTCAGCAAGCTTTTGCTTGCCGGAGGACTTTTAATTGTGTCTTTTCTCATTGTGAGAGTGATACAAAAAGTTATACTTAAATCTATAAAAAAGAGGTTTACATCGCTTCACGGACCTGAGGGAAAGAGATTTCAAACGCTCATCTCTCTCGTTGAATCGCTCACAAAAACCTTTATACTTATCATTTGGTTTTTTGCATCTTTAAGTATTTTCGGAATTGATGCGAAGGGACTTGTTGCTACTGCCGGAATCGGGGGTCTTGCAATCGGTCTTGCAGCAAAGACATTTATAGAGGACTTTATAAGTGGAATATTTATTCTTGCTGAAAACGTGTTCAACATTGGAGACTATGTTTCTATTGCGGGGAAGGAAGGAGTTGTTGTTGACGTTGCTCTTAGAATCACAACTATAAGAGATTTCAACGGCGAGCTTCACACGATTCCGAACAATCTTATAAAAATCGTCACAAACAGGTCCAAAAACATTCAAAGGGCGATGGTTGAAGTGTCGATTTCTTATGAATCGGATTTAGAAAGAGCGAAGGAATTGCTGACAAAAGGTCTCACAGAAAAATTTGACGGGGCGAAATCGGTTATCGAAGCACCGGTTCTTCAAGCACCGGTCGAACTCATGGATTCCGGGGTGCTATTAAGAGTTGTGGCATATGCGGTTCCGGGTGAGCAATGGAGAATTGAGCGCGAAATGAGAGAAGAAATTAAAAATATATTGGATAGGAATAATATTGAAATTCCATACAACAAGATGGATATCAATCTAAAGACGGATAAAAATGCTTAAGATATTTGAAGGCGATATAGTCACGATGAAAAAACCGCATCCTTGCGGAAAAAATGAGTGGCAAATAATAAAGACCGGAGTCGATATGAAAATCAAATGTGTGGGTTGTGGCCGCGAGGTCATGATTTCAAGATTTGATTTTTACGGACGCGTCAGAAAAGTTTTAATTGACGGACATTTCGAGTCGGTAAGAACATCAAAAGAATTTGAGGGAAGATAATGAGGAAATTATGTATTGTCGGCGGGATGGGACCGCTTGCAACTTCGGATTGCTATACGAGAATAATTGAAAAATCTCCTGCGACAAAGGACCAGGAGCATATAGAAACGCTGATAATTTCCGATTGTCTTATGCCGGACAGAACGAAGTCCATTGTAAGCGGCGACTCAAAAGAGTTGTTGGAGCATTTTAAGAACAATTTTAAGATGGCGGAAGTTTGGGGCGCAGATTTTATAATTATTCCTTGCAACACCAGCCATTTTTATTATGATGAGTTTGTAAAGATGACCGATATAAAAATTTTGAATATGATTCATCTTGCGGCGAAAAAGGCGAGTGACAGAACTTATGTTTTTGCGACGGAGGGGACATATAAGTCGAAAATTTATAAAAAATATCTCGAGCAGGAAGATAAAGAATATTTGCCTTTAACAGACGAAGAAAAGAGAATATCCAATGATACAATTTATAGAATTAAACAGGGCGAGGAGCCGAAGCTTCAAAATTTCCCGGAATTTCGAAAAATGCTTGAGGAAAAATCCGAAAAAGCGGGAGTAATTCTTGCATGTACGGAGCTTTCTCTTTTGGATATAAAAAATGACAATGTAATAGATGCAATGAATGTACTGGTCGATGAGACGGTGAGGGAGGCATATGCGTGATTGAATTATTTATCGCTTTTTTTAAGATAGGAATTACCACATTCGGTGGGGGTTATGCAATGCTTCCTATTTTAATACGAGAAATTGCCGAAAACAAAAAATGGGCGACAGAAGACGAACTCTTGGAATACTTTGCGATCGGACAGGCGACTCCCGGCATAATCGGTGTAAACACGGCGACATTTGTGGGTTATAAGCATGCGAAAGTTCCGGGTGCGATTGTTGCGACACTCGGATTTATTGCGCCGTCGATTATAATTATAAGCATCATCTACAGATTTATAGATATTTTGTCGGACAAATTTTACTACGGCACAAAACTCGTGAAAATTACGGTCTCGGCGCTGATACTGCACACCTTGTACAAGATGTTTATAAAGGAAGCAAAGTCGGTAAGGAGCATCGCTTATATCGCAATCGCTCTAACTCTCGCATTTTTAAAAGTGCCGCTTCCTTTAATTGTGCTTATGTTTGCAATCGTTTCGATGATTGAGGTGAAATATGCTAAGACTGATTTATGAATTTTTTAAAACGGGACTCTTCTCGATTGGGGGCGGACTTGCGACAATTCCGTTTTTGGCAAAGATGGGCGAAACTTTCGGATATTTCACGCAGGATGAACTCCTGACTATGATTGCCGTGAGCGAGTCGACGCCGGGACCGATTGGAATAAATATGGCGACATTTGCAGGAATAAAGGCGGGCGGAATTTTATACGGAATTATAGCACCCCTTAGTTTAGTTTTGCCGTCTTTAATAATTGTGATAATGATTGCGAAACTCATTGAAAAATACAGAAAAAGTCCTTATATGCAAAATATTTTAAAGACTTTAAAACCGGTTTCAATCGGATTTATCGCTGCGGCTATAATCCCGATTTACATTTCCCTTTTCAAAGAAGTGGAAGGTCTTTACACTCTTGGAATGGCCGTGATTATGGCGCTTGTATTTTTTATGAGGGAAAAACTAAACAAACTGCACCCGGGATTTATTATTTTGGGAGCGTTTCTCATAGGTATAATTTTTGATTTTGTAAAATTTTAAAATGAATTTTAATATGCGAAAGATTTTTTTATTTAAATTTATAGTGTTTGCGGCATTTGTTTTTTCGAATGTTTTTATTTTTAAATCGCTCAAGCTTTTGATATTGGAACTTGTTCTACTCACTATTTTCGGGTTTTTGTATTCAAAGAAAGCGAAGAAGACGATTCTCGAAATAAAATCGAAAAAAATTCGTGGAAATTTCAAAGCGATTTTTATTGCAGACTATCATTCGAACCCTGCAGACGGAGTGCTTGAGATTATAAAAAGCGAGGCGCGGGACTCGGAGTTTGTGTTTTTGGGTGGCGACATAGTTGATGATAAAGCGGAGGATTACAATGTCGATGAACTCTTTTCGGCAATCGGCGAGAGAGAAACTTTTTATGTGATTGGAAACCACGAAGTTCGTCGAAAAGATCTACCGGTGCTTATAAACTATTTTAAAAATAATTCGACATATCTCTCGAGAAAAACTTCGCCGATTTCGATTTCGAATTTCGAGATATATGGAATTGACGACGCGACTGTGAATGAAAGCGATTTTAATTATTCACTTCTTTATTTTAAAGAAACGCTCGACAATGAGAAGTTTAATATTTTACTCGTGCATCGCCCGGAATATTTTGAAAAATATATGGATGCGGGTTTCGATTTGGTACTCACCGGACACGCTCACGGGGGACACGCGAGACTGCCTTTTATAGGTGCAATTGTTGCACCGGGGCAAGGTTTTTTTCCGAAGTTTCAAAAGGGACTTTATAAAAAAGGCAAACAAAATATGTTTTTAACTTCCGGGGCATCGAAGAAAAAATATTTGGGGCCGAGGTTTTTTAATAGAGCGGAAGTTGTTATTATAAATTTTATGGAGGAATTATGATTTTTTTTGATTTGGATGACACAATTTTGGATACCAAAAATTGCAACAAAAGAATTTATGAACGAATAAGAGCGGATTTAAAAGTCGACATGGATGCGGATTTGTTCAGAAGAAAACTAAGGACATCTTTAAGACCGAGAATGATTAAATATTTTGAATTTCAGTACAATGAAACAATCGGAATTGATCCGCTCGATTTTCTGTTGATGGAAACTCCGTACGAAGAAGAGCATATGGAACTTTTTAAGGAAGCAGTATGGAGCGACTTGAAGGATATTTTCAGCGGAGTTTCGAAAGATGAATTTTATGAAACGGTTTTAAAAAGAAGAAACGATTATACGGAAGCACTTCCTGGGATGGTTGAACTTTTGGCGGATTTAAGTAAAGTGCACAAACTCGGAATAGTAACAAACGGACTTAGCGAAATTCAACACAAAAAAATTGATACATTGGGCATTCGCCATCTCTTTAAAGACATTTTCGTCTCGGGTGACTTCGGATATGGAAAGCCGGACCCGAAATTTTATGCGCACGTAATCCACAAGAGCGGTTGTGACAAAAAGCACTCGATTATGATTGGGGACAATCCTCAAGGCGATGTTATGGGTGCGCTGTCCGCAGGAATGATGGCTATTTATTTTAACGGTCGCGAAGTGGACTATGATTTAAATGTGGCGCACAATGCGGATGAGCTTAGAGCGGAAATTGAAAGGCTACTCGGATGAAGAGAAAAAATCTTCTAATTTTTGGAATTGTAACAATTTTCCTTACGATAATAATTCCGACGGGAATTTTTTCGGAACTCGATAAAGATATCGCGATGATTTTCTTGGGGGATAAAAGCGATTCAATTTATGATTTCAATTTGTTCATAACGAGTATTTTTAATCCTATAAATGCGGTAATATTGTGTGCAGTTGCGGTTATAATTTTAATCGCAATGAAAAAATGGAGATACGGATTTTACCTCGCTCTAACAATGTTATTATCAACAGGGATAAACGAGGGAATAAAATCATTTTACACTAGAGTGCGACCTTCATATGCGCACTTTCTCGAGTCGGGGCATTCGTTTCCTTCGGGACACAGTGCCGCTTCCGCATGTTTTTTCGGATGTTTGTATTTAATAATAAGAAATAGCACATCGTCAAAAAAGACATGCAGAATCACGGCGGTTTTCGGCACACTTTTTGCGACGTATGTTGCATTTACAAGGCTTTATTTCGGCGTTCATTATCCGACGGACGTCGCTGTCGGACTTATGTGGGGACTATTTTTCTCAAATGCGATGGAGTATTTAATGTACTCGGCCGGAATAATTTATAGAAAAGAATTATATTATATGGGTTAAATTTTGTTTTTCTGTTTACAGAATTTTAATTTAATGGTAGAATTGTATTGAGGTGGTATTGATGCAAATCGGCCTTATGGGGTTTGGAACTATCGGCAGCGGAGTATACGAGCTGATAAATTCAAAAATGAGCGACATAAAAGTAAAAAAAATATTGGTTCGCGGTCTTAAAGGACGAGACAGTCTTCTCTTCACAACCGACAGGGAGGAAATTTTGAATGACGACGAAATCGACACTATTGTAATTGCAATCGGTGACAACGCTGTTGCATACGAAATCGCTACCGAGGCTTTGAAAAGAGGGAAGAATGTTGTTTCCGCAAACAAGGAAATCGTCGCAAATCATTTAGCTGAGTTTATTGAGCTCGCAAATGAAAACAATGTCAAGTTCAGATTTGAATCGACGGTCGGCGCGGGTCTTCCGTGGATCAAAACTCTTTCCGAGTATGGAAAGATAAATAGTATCAGCAAGGTTTACGGCAATTTCAACGGAACCAGCAATTTTATTTTGGACATGATGAAAAGGGATGGCATTGATTTCAAAGAAGCTCTTTTAAAAAGTAGAATTTTGAGATATCAGGAGCCGGATTATTTTGATGACATTACAGGAGTGGATTCGAGAAATAAGCTCATTATTTCAATGATGCTCGCATTTAATAAATATGTAGTTCCAGAAGATATTCCGACATACGGCATCCAAAACATTAGAAATCTCGATTTCGGTTTTTTTGAAAGACATAAACTGACTCCGAAACTCATGAGCTATGCAATGATTGACAACGACAAGATTGCAGCAATTGTTGCGCCGACTTTGTATGAACAGTCCACTTTGAGAGCGAATGTACGAGGCAACAACAATATGCTCGGCATGGTCGGGGATATTATTGGAGAAGTGCAGATTATAGGTGAAGGAGCGGGAAAATATTCCGCATCGAACGGGGTTTTACTTGATTTGATAGAAATTATTAATGGCGATGATATAAAGCTGACCCTGCCTGAAAAAGCTAAAATTGACGAAACTAGAATCACACACAGATTTTATTTTTCGTTTGACCAAGGCTCCTATAAAATCGAAAGAATTTTGCTTCCGTATGTGCACTCGATTTTTGAAACGCAAGACAGTTTTGTTATTACAACAAGAAATATAAGTCTTGACACCTGTATCGATTTACTCGAAAAAATAGAGGATACAGATGAAAGATTCTTCTTTGCCGTTTACGGCGACGGAGAATTAAGCTAGGAGGTTTTTATGAAACAAAAAATTACTACACGAGAAATGGTATTAACTGCTGTATTTATTGCTTTAGGCGTGATAATACCATGGGCATTTCACAGTGTTCCGAATGCATGGACATTCTTACCTATGCATCTTCCGGCACTTGTGGCAGGACTTTTACTCGGACCGGTAAGCGGTCTTTTAACCGGAGCGTTTTCCGTAGTTTTAAGTGGACTTATAACAGGAATGCCGCCGGTTGCAAAATGGCTCGTAATGATTCCTGAACTCGCAAGCTATGGACTTTTTGCAGGACTTTTCCAACGTATGTTTAAAAAAGACTATGTTGGAACACTCATCTCTTTGGTGCTCGCAATGCTTGCAGGAAGAGTTGTTTATGCACTTATGAAATTTATCGAAGTTCAAGTTGTTGCAGGGGTTGAACCTTTCACATTCAAAGCATTTATCGCAGGAGCATTCGCAATGGTTATCGCAGGCATCATAATGCTTGTCGTAATAGTTCCGCCGATTGTTATTATGCTTAGAAAATTGCTTGAAAACAACAGATAAGATATGTTTATTACATTAGACGGATTTTCCGGTAGTGGAAAATCAACACTGGCGAAAAAACTTAAACGCGATATTCCCGGAGTAAGGGTAATAGAAGCGGATGATTTTTTCTACCGACGTGGAGAAAAGAGAGATAAAAGAGCCGGCAATTTTAATGTAAGACGATTTATAAAAGAAGTCATTCCTCAAATAAAAAGTGGGAGTGGCTTCTTTATTAGAGCGTATGATTGCAGGAGCGGCAAGTTTTATAAAAAATGGATTCCGGAAGGGGACATAACGATATTGGAGGGAAGTTACACCTCGACTCCGAGTCTTGACAAGTACAGAGATTTGGGATTTTTTGTGAATGAAGACAAAAGAAAACGTGAACTTCGTGTGAAGTCGAGAGAAGGAGACAACTACTTAAATTTTTTAAACAGATGGTTTAAAGATGAATATAATTATGAGATAAAATTTAGAACATATAAAAACAGTATAATAGTGAATAATTATAATGAATTGAGGGATAATATATGTGGAGAAAAATTATTAAGGACAAAGAATTTACAAGTTCGCTGACAAAAATCGCTGTACCGGTTATGCTTCAAAGTTTAATTACGAGCAGCCTCAATACACTAGATACTTTCATGATAACGAAGCTCGGCACAAACTCGATTGCCGGAGTCGGACTTGCAAATCAGGTTTTCTTTTTTTACAGCTTTATACTATTTGGAATAAATACGGGGGCGTCAATTATGCTTGCCCAATTTTTTGGTGCAAATGAGATGGACAGAGTTAAGAAAACTCTCGGTTACGCCCTAAAATTTTCGATTGCGGTATCTATTGTTTTCAACATACTTGCCTATTTTGTTCCTGAATATTTGATTTCGCTTTTTACTGATGATTTGGGAGTAATTGCCGAAGGCGCAAAATATATGAAAGTGGTTTCCCTTTCATACATCGTAACGGGCATGAGTTTTGCAATCGGGATTGCAATGCGAAGCACCGGAAATGCACGAAGCCCGTTCATCGCAAGTTTTATTTCGTTTTTTGTGAATGCATTTTTTAACTACTGTTTCATTTTCGGGAAATTCGGCTTTCCGGCTCTCGGAGTAAAAGGTGCCGCAGTCGGAACGATTTTTGCAAGATTTACCGAATGTTTTGTACTTATTTATGTAATCAGAAAATACAGAGGTCCGCTTTATGCGAATGTCAAGGATTTATTTTCGATCGACAGGGATTTCAGAAAGTATTTTGTGCGCGTTGTTGCGCCTGTAACTGTCGAAGAAACGCTCTGGAGTCTTGCACAAGTGGTTTACGGAGCGATATATGCAAAAATCGGCGTTGAAGCTACTGCGGCAATTCAAGTTGCACAGGCAATTTCAAATATGCTTTATGTTATTGCGAGAGGAGTTTCCTCGGCATCCGCTGTTATTCTCGGCATAAAAATCGGGGAAAACAAGCTCGACAGAGCACATGATATGGCGCTTAAAAGTTTGACTGTCGGATTTACGGCGGGTGTGATTTTAGGCTCGGTTTTAATTTTTATTCCGCACATTTTGCTGAAGGTCTTCCCGGACTTAACTCCGGGCGTGCGTGAATCGGCAAGACTTGCACTAATGGCGTTCGGCGCGACATATCCTTTCAGAATGTATAACTCCGTTTCTATTGTCGGAGTATTTCGTGGAGGCGGAGACGTAAAGTATTCGATGTTATTGGAACTTTTCTGCTCGTGGTGCGTGGGAATTCCTTTTGCAGCAATTGGAGTTGTATTTTTCGGGGTGCCGCTTTGGGGAGCACTTCTTCTTTCGTCGACTGATGAAGTTGTAAAACTTGCAATCGGAACACCGAGAATACTCAAGAAAAAATGGATTAAGAGATTGGCTTAGGTGATAGAATGTATTTTATTAGCGGCGGGGTGATTTTATTTTTAATTTTAAAAATATTGTCGGTTCCATTTAAAATTATATTTAAACTTATTATTAATGCAATTGCGGGAGCGGTTTTACTTTTGATTGTAAATCTTCTTCTTTCAAATTTCGACTTATTTGTTCCTCTCACAAAGTTGAACTGTATTTTAGTCGGGATTTTCGGTGTGCCGGCGGCGATAATTTTGGTAATTTATTATGCAAAGTAATTTTTTAGAGCCGGTAAAAATAAAGGATAAAATCTTTTATAGAAAAGATTTCTCTGACAATTCGAGTCTGATTATGACCGGAATTGATTTTAATTTCAGAAAGTACAATTTAAAAAACACAAATAAATTTTTAAGATTTTACGGTTTGACCGAAAAAAATATTGCAAAGACCTTTCAAAAACACACGAGAAATGTGGTTTTAAATCCACACCCGGGTGAATATTATAATGTGGACGGCTTCGTAACGTCGTTCAATCCGATTATGATTGTGACGGCGGATTGTATTCCGATTTTAATTAAAGGTAAAAAGCGGACCGCGCTTGTTCATGCGGGATGGCGAGGCGTTCAAAAGAGAATTTATTTTGAAGCGATAAACAAAATGGATGAAGACAAAAAAGATTTGGAAATATATCTTCTTCCTTCGATTTCAAAGCCGTCTTTTCAAGTGGGCGAAGATTTTATGGACGAGTTCAAGGAAAGATACGGTTTTCAAACATTTGCGACAAAGGACAAAGTGCCTGGCAAATATTTATATGATTTAAAAAACTTTGTAAAATTTGAACTTATAAATTTCGGCATAAAACCGGAGAATATTTTTATTGAAGACATCGACACCTATTGCGACAGGCGTTTTCACAGCTATAGACGCGAGGGAAAAGATTACGGTCTAAACGCCATTATCTACATCGTATAAATTTTTTATCTTGATTAAAATTTTTATATATGGTAAAATTAATTGATTATATACAAAGGATGATAACTTTTGGAAAGATTTATTGTAAGAGGCACAGGTGAATTAAAGGGAAGTGTTCGAGTAAGCGGTTCGAAAAATGCGGCGCTTCCTATTTTGTGTGCAACAATTCTCTGCGGAGAGGAAATTGTACTTGAGGATGTGCCTGAATTAAAAGACGTTGAAATACTATGCGAAGTTTTACGAGGACTCGGAGTAAAAGTTGAGCATAGAGATAAAAATTTATATGTTATAAATGCGGAAAATATTACGAATACGGTTACCGGCGAAGAGCTTATGAGCAAGATGCGCGCAAGTTTTTGCGTTATGGGTCCGCTTCTTTCAAGAATGGGTCACACGGGAAATGCTTTGCCGGGCGGTTGTGCAATCGGCACAAGACCGATTGATTTACACATAAAGGGATTCAAGGCTTTGGGAGCTGAAGTCAGCATTTCAAAAGGTATGGTAAATGCAAGCGCCGAAAAACTTATCGGCGACGATATTTATCTCGACTTCCCGAGTGTCGGCGCAACGCAAAATATTATGATGGCGGCAGTTTTGGCTGAGGGAGAAACCACAATCGAAAATGCGGCTATGGAACCTGAAGTTGTTGATTTGTCGAACTTTTTAAATAAAATGGGCGCAGAAGTTAGAGGCGCCGGAACTTCGACTATAAAAATCAGAGGAGTAAAAAAACTTCACGGCTGCAGACACCAAATTATTCCGGACAGAATTGAAGCGGGCACATTTATGATTTTGGCGGCGGCAACGGGCGGAGATATAATCATCGAAAATGTTATCACAAGTCACATGAGACCGGTTATTGCGAAGCTCAAGGAATGTGGAGTGAATATTTCGGAAAACGGAGACACGATAAATGTCAGTCACCACGGAAGAGTAAAGGGTTTTGACATAAAAACACTTCCATACCCGGGCATGCCGACGGACATGCAGGCGCAATTTATGGCACTTGCAACGATTGCGGAAGGAACTAGCGTGGTCATCGAAACGGTTTTTGAAAACAGATTCATGCACGCCGACGAGTTTAAGAGAATGGGCGCAAATATTAATATCGACGGAAGAACGGCGATTGTGCAAGGTGTTGAAAAACTTAGAGCGGCAAAGGTGAAGGCGACCGACTTGAGATGCGGTGCAGCTCTTATAATTGCGGCATTAACCGTGAAGGGTGAAACGGAAATAGGCGACGTCTATCATATAGACAGAGGCTATGAGGATGTAATAGAGAAGTTTAGAGCTTTGGGTGCAGATATTAAAAGAGTAATGTAATATACAAAGAAGGAGATAATTATGGGTTTTATGCTTAGAAACGACGTTGGAATTGACCTTGGAACGGCGAGTGTGCTTGTTTATGTAAAAGGCAAGGGCATTGTTCTTCAAGAACCGTCGGTCGTTGCAATTGATCAATTTACAAATAAATTTCTCGCTGTTGGAGAAGAAGCGAGAAAAATGCTTGGAAGGACACCTGGAAATATTGTTGCTGTAAGACCTTTAAAGGAAGGTGTCATTTCAGATTACAATATTACTCAAAGGATGCTTAAATATTTTATCGAGAAATCTCTCGGCAGAATGCTTTTGAAGCCGCGCTTGATTGTTTGCGTTCCTTCGGGATGTACGGAAGTTGAAAAGAGAGCGGTTATTGAAGCTGCAAATGAAGCAGGCGCTGTTAAAACTTATTTGATTGAAGAACCAATTGCTGCTGCAATCGGTGCAGGTCTTGATATAACAGAGCCGACCGGAAATATGGTTGTCGATATCGGAGGAGGAACAACAGACGTTGCAGTAATTTCCCTCGGAGGAATTGTTGTTTCAAAGTCAATCAAAGTTGCCGGAGACAATTTCGATGAATCAATCACAAAATATGTAAGAAAGAAACACAATATGATGATTGGAGAAAGAACGGCTGAAGAACTTAAGGTAAATATCGGCTGTGCATATCCGCTCGAAGAGGAACAATTCTTGGAAGTAAAGGGAAGAAATCTTGTTTCCGGACTTCCGATGAATGTTGTTGTAAGCTCGAACGATATGCTCGAAGCTTTGAAGGAACCTGTTCAGGAAATTCTCGAAGCTGTTCACTATGTGCTTGAAAAAACTCCGCCTGAACTTGCAGCGGATATTTCAAATCAAGGAATCATTTTGACCGGTGGAGGAGCGCTTCTAAAAGGGCTTCCTGAAATTATTCAGGAAAGAACCGGAATCAATGTTCGAGTTGCCGAAAACACAATCGAATGTGTGGCAATTGGAACGGGAAAGAGCCTTGACTGGGTTGAAATTCTTGAAAAAAATAATGAATCAGGTGGAAAATATAGAAGATAGCGAGATTTATCTCGTTATTTTTTTACATAAAAATATCTATGGAGAGTTTTATTTCACCATAGATATTATAAAGTAAATAAAAAAATCATGGACATCTCCATGATTTCTTAATCGGCGAATTGAACTGTGCCGTTTTCCATTGATTTAATTTTTGCGAGCGATACAAGATTATAGCCTTCTTTTCTGATTTCATCGCCGCCGCCTTGATAAGTTTTTTCGATTACGATGCCGATACCTTCTACTGAACCTCCGGCTTTTTTTACCATGCTTAGGAGTGCTCTTAAAGCATTTCCTTTTGCGAGGAAATCGTCAACGATTAGAATTTTGTCGTCTTCGTTCAAATATTTTTTTGCAACGACAAGTTTGTTGTTTTTCTTTTGCGTGAAGCTATCGACGTCTTCAATATAAACTTCGTCCGGCAAATTTATATGCACGTTTTTCTTTGCAAACACAACCGGCACGTGAAGATATTGAGCAGTTATTGTAGCAATTGCAATTCCGGAACTTTCAATTGTGAGAATTTTGTTTATGCCGAGCCCCTTGAATTTGTCTCTGAAATAAAGTCCTACTTCGTTTATAAATTCTATATCCAATCTGTGATTTAAAAAGCTGTCGACTCTTAAAACTCCGCCATCTTCAACTCTTCCCTCAGTTAATATTTTTTGTTTTAATAATTCCATTTTTCTCACCACCTAAATTAATACATATATTATATCACGTTTTATTAATATTTCAAGCATTTCATTATGTTACAATATTATATCATGCGATGAAAATCTTGAAAAAAGCGCGCCGTTAATATATAATGTAGTTAAGTACAATATAAATAAAAGACGGAGGGACAATATGAAAAGAATATCAAAATTTTTACTTATATTTGGAATTATTTTTTTGTCCATTTCAAAAATATATGCTCGTCCAAAGACGAAGATTATTGTGAATGGAAATGACATAACAGATGTTGCACAGTCTGTGAATAAAGACGACAGAATCCTTGTGCCTATAAGATTTATTTCGGAAGCGCTGAACAAGGAAGTAAATTATATAGATTATTCAAAGGAAGTTGTTATAAGCGACACATCGGGAAAGATGACTCTTCAAATCGGAAGTCGTTTGATAGAACTTCCGAACGGAGAATATATATTGTCCGACGTTCCGGCTCAACTTATTAATGACAGAACATATGTGCCGGTGAGAGTTATTGCGGAAAGTTTTAACATGGCTGTAAGCTACGATTTTCCGACAAACACAGTTACAATTGAGGAGGGAACTCCAAATCCCGACGACTCATACCAAATTCAAGGCTTTGATGACGTCGCAAGGACAATTCAAAACTATACTATAATTCCGGGCAAAAATATAGCGCCGCGAATTGTAAAATCAAATTTGTTCATAGTTGACCCGATTACAAAAAAGGGTATTATAAATGCAAAGTCTACAAATTTGAATATTTCATACACTCCGGTAAAGGCGAAGGATTTCAGTATAATTTTGATCGCAAGCTATGACAAAAATGGAAATATTGTCACCGGTCGCGGAAAGAAAGTGAATACGAAACTCGTTCCTGAAGTATCACTTGAAGGAGTGACGGAAGGCGCAGTAGTTTACGAAAAAGCGGAACTTACCCCGAAATTCAATTTTGTTCCGGTGTCTTTGAGCTATACAGTTCTTGACAACAACAGCGGAAAGGCAAAAAAATACGAAAACAAGGACCCGTTTGCACCTTGGCAATTTGAAGTGCCGGGTGGAGAATCGAGAAATGTTCAAGTTACAATAAATGCGGTTGACATCGACGGAAATAATTATATTTCAAATCCCGTCAATTTCGAAATTCAAACTTCGAGAAGATTTGCCCTTACGGGAGTTAAACAAAATGAAGTTATAAATAAGACGGTTACGTTAAATGTAAATAGAAATTTTGACGTCACCTCGACCAGATATTATCTCGGAAATGTTGCAGGAGAAACACTACTGAAGGAAAAACCTTATGGTGAGTATATTTTCAATCCATCCGAAGATTTAAACGGAAGCTATTATTTGAGAGCGGAGGTCACCCTTCCAAACGGTGAAATTTTATCGACCGATAAGGTTAATGTCACGATTAAGGGCGGCAGAAGACTTCTTCTTCAAGGGGTCGGACCTAATGCAGTTATCACAGGCGAAACGGATCTTTCATACGACTCGAATCTCGAAGCAAAGAGTGTAAATTATGTCTTCAGCGGACCGTCATCCTTCACGGTAAAAGGCATTGTCGGCGGAAAGACGAAATTTTCTCCGGCAAACAGAAAGAGCGGAACATACAAGATTTACGCTGAAATCGAAACAAATAAAGGAAAACTTAAGAGCGATGTTGTGAGTGTAAAAATTCACAATGAAAAGATTTTCGGACCGGCTCCGATAGTGCAGAAGAATAAATTTATCGAAGAATTTTCACCGCTTGCAATCGAAGCGATGAATAAAACCGGAATGGCAGCATCGATTCAGATGGCACAAGCAATTCTTGAAACGGGATGGGGACAATATGTTCCTGTAGATAAATATACGGGAAGAATTTCCAGAAACCTTTTCGGTATAAAAGGCAAGGGCTCTGCAGGTTCCATAATTTCAAACACTTGGGAAGAATACAACGGAGTTTTATATAGAATCGACGACTATTTCAGAGCGTACAACAGCGTGAACGAAAGTTGGAATGACCACAAAAAACTGCTTCTCACAAAAGAAAGATATCAAATTTTCAGAGATGTTATGTTTGACTATGTGAGAGGAGCATATGCGATAAGAAGAGCCGGATACGCAACCGATTCGGGTTATCCGGGCAAACTTATAAAAATTATAAACGACAATAATTTAAGAAAGTTGGATGAAGTGAGTTTCTAATGAGTGAAATAATAGAACCAAATGAAGAAGGAATAAAAAGAGCGGCGGATATTATAAAATCCGGAAATATTGTTGCATTTCCGACCGAAACGGTTTACGGTCTCGGCGCAAACGGATTTGATTCCGACGCTGTAAAGAAAATTTTCGAGGCGAAGGGAAGACCGGGGGACAATCCTCTTATTCTTCACATCGCACACAAAGAAGATTTCGACAAAATTGCAGCAAGTTATCCGTCGTATGTAAAAGTTATGATGGAAAAATTTTGGCCGGGTCCGTTAAGCATGATTGTGCCGGCGGATGCATCTGTGCCGAAAGCGGTTACAGCGGGACTCGACACTGTTGCGATAAGGATGCCGAGCTTAAAGCTTGCGCGCGATTTTATCGATGCGTGCGGAGTGCCGATTGCGGCACCGAGTGCAAATATTTCGGGAAGACCGTCGCCGACGACATTTGACGATGTTTACTACGATCTGAGTCAAAAAAACGTGCCGATTATAAAGGGAGACGATACGGAAATCGGACTTGAAAGCACGGTTGTGCTTTGTACGAGTTATCCGCCTGTGATTCTTCGCCCGGGAAAAATTACGAGGGAAGAAATCGCAAGGGAAGTCGGAGATTGTCTGATTGATATGAAGACAAAGGAAAAGCCGCTCAGTCCGGGGCAAAAGTACGGCCACTATATGGCAAGTAAACCGACGGTTCTTATGGATATTGATCCGAAAGACACGGATGAATATTTGGACAAACTAAATATAAACGGTATTTATATTCTTTCGGAGCAAAACAGAAAACGTGACAACAGCATTGTTATAGGCGACTATGAAAAACCTGAGGAAGCAAGTCACAGATATTTTCACGCTCTAAGAGATGCGGATAAAATGGACGGCGACATAATTATTGTTCAAGCTTTTAAGAGAGATAGAATTGGGCTCGCACTTTTTGAAAGGATGATGAAGAGCTCAAAACACAGAATTTTGGAGGATAAAGATGAAGATTGGATTTGGTAGTGACCACGGCGGATACGATTTGAAATTGAAAGTTATGGAAGCTTTGTCGAAGGAAGAAGGATACGAACTGTTCGACTACGGCTCATTCGAAGGCGAAAGAGTCGACTATCCGGACTATGCAAAAAAGACTGCTGATGCAGTTGTAAACGAGGAAGTCGATTTGGGGATTCTTTTCTGCGGGACGGGAATCGGGATTTCGATTGCTGCAAACAAAGTCAAGGGAATAAGATGTGCTCTTCTTTCGGACTGTTTTTCAGCTCAAATGGCAAAAGAGCACAACAATGCCAATATGATTGCTCTTGGCGGCAGAGTTTTGGGCGAAGAACTTGCGATAAAGATTGTAAAATCATTTTTAAATGCAGAATTTCAAGGTGAAAGACACCAAAAAAGATTAGATAAAATTAGTAAAATGGAGGAATAATGATGGGAAAAACGATTATTTGTGATCATCCTTTAATTCAACACAAATTGGGGATTTTAAGACAAAAAGACACAGGCGCAAAAGAGTTCAGAGAACTTGTAACGGAAATTGCAATGCTTATGGGATATGAGCTTACGAAAGATTTTCCGCTTGAAGAAGTGGAAATCGAAACTCCGATGGGAAAGGCACATGTAAAGTCAATTTCGGGTAAAAAAGTTGCAATTGTACCGATTTTAAGAGCAGGTCTCGGCATGGTCGACGGTTTTTTAAATCTTATTCCTGCCGCAAAGGTCGGACACATAGGACTCTACAGAGACCCGAAGACATTCAAACCGGTAAGTTACTACTGCAAGATGCCGGAAGATATTACAAATCGTCAAGTTATTGTTATTGACCCTATGATTGCAACCGGCGGAAGCGCAATCGACGCAGTTTCTGAACTCAAAAAAATGGGCGTTACAAATATTAAAGTCGCAAATATTATAGGCGCTCCGGAAGGAATTGAAGAATTCCACAAGGTTCATCCGGATGTTGACGTATATGTATGCTCGGTTGACGAAAAACTCAACGACAATAAGTATATTATACCTGGACTCGGAGATGCAGGAGATAGACTTTTCGGTACTAAATAATGAACGTTTTTTATATTTTTATGGTGGCATTTTGCATAAGTTTTGCACTTACACCTATTAATATTTATATATCAAAAAAATACGGTTTTATAGATATTCCGAAAGACAATAGAAGGATGCACAAAGATGCCGTTGCGACGATTGGAGGGCTCGGCATCTTCATCGCGTTTTTAATAACAATTCTTCTATTTGTCGACCTTTCGCCGAAGCTTATTGCAATTTTGGCTGGAAGCGGAATTCTTGTCATTACAGGAATGGTCGACGACAAGATTGACATAAAACCGAAAGTTAAACTCATTCTTCAAATAATTGCAGCGGTAATAGTGGTTTTGGCGGGAGTTAAAATAACCCACATAACAAATCCTTTCCGTCCGCAGGAGACTATAAGTCTCGGCGTTGTCGGACCTGTTCTTTCGGTCATCTGGATTGTGGGTGTTTCAAATGCTCTAAATTTTATTGACGGAATGGATGGACTTTGCGCCGGACTTTCCACAATAAGTGCACTTACATTTTATTTTTCGAGTGAAAAAGTTGGCTTTGTTCCGACTCTTTCTCTTGCAATTGCAGGAAGTACACTTGGATTTTTACCGTACAATTTCAACCCGGCTAAAATTTTTATGGGCGACACGGGGGCTCTTTCGATTGGATTTATACTTGCATGTCTTTCGGTTGAGGGCGTTATGAAATCGGTCACGACAATGACTTTGATTGTGCCGGTTTTAATACTTGCGCTACCTGTTTTTGACACGCTCTTTGCAATTTTTAGACGTGCAATCAACGGCAAAAAAATCATGATGGCGGACAAGGGACACCTTCACCACAGGCTTGTACAAAGCGGATATACTGTAAAACAAGCTGTTTTAATTATGTATGGCTTATCCATCACCTGCTCGCTTATGGGACTTCTAATTTCAAAAGTTCCACCTGCTTTTGGTATGGTTTTGAGTGCGCTCACAATAATTATGATCATAGTTTTGGCTACAATTTTCGGTCTTTTCAGAAAAGACGGCAAAAAAAACGAAGATGAAATCACTGAGGGGGATTAATTTGATAAAGGTTGTATTAATTATCGGGACAAGACCCGAAATTATAAAATGCTATCCGATAATAAAAGCGATGCGTGAAGACGGTAACTTCGACTTGAGTGTGGTTTTTACGGGGCAACATAGAGAACTTCTCGATATGATGATAGAGGATTTGGACATTGAAAATTTCACAAATCTTAGAATTTTCGAATCGGGACAAAGTCTTTCGCACATAACATCGCACGCACTCAATGCTCTTGAAAGCCTTGAGGACAAGGATTTTGACTACTGTCTTGTTCAAGGGGACACGACGACTGTTTTTGCGGGCGCTTTGTGGGCTTTTTACAACGGTATAAAGGTCGGACACATCGAAGCGGGTCTACGCTCAAACAATATTTTGAGTCCGTTCCCTGAAGAAGCGAACAGAAAGATGGTAAGCTCTTTGGCATCCTTAAATTTCGCACCAACATCTCTTTCGATGGAAAATCTTATAAATGAAGGAGTTAAAAAAGAGTGTGTTTTTGTTACGGGAAATACTGTAATTGATACTTTGAGACTTTCGAAAAAAGACAATTACACTTTCACATATGATGATTTGAACCATTTGAGTGACGAAGATATAATTCTCTTGACTTGCCACAGAAGGGAAAATCAAAATCATTTGGACGATATTTTCGGCGCTGTGAAAGATGCTATAAAGGCAAAGAATGTGAAACTTATTTTCCCGATGCACTTTACACCGAAGATTAGAGAATATGCAAAAAAATATTTCGGAGATATGAAAAATGTGGAACTGATAGAGCCGCTTTCATATCATGATATGGTTCACCTTTTGAGTAAAGTTTCGTTTGTCGTCACGGACAGCGGCGGACTTCAAGAGGAAGCGCCGGGCTTTGGAAAACCTGTGCTCGTAATAAGAGAGGAAACTGAAAGACCTGAGGGAATAGACGCCGGCACATGTAAATTGGTCGGAACGGATTATGACAATATAAGAAAAAACATCGAAGAATTAATAGAAAAGGGCGATATGTACGAAAGTATGAGCCACGCTAAAAATCCGTATGGAGACGGTTTTGCGGCGGAAAGAATTTTGAAAATTTTAATCGAAGACTATAAGAAGGAGAACAATGCTTAATGGACACTGACTCGTGTATAAGGTTTGTGGTATTTTTTTTAATAAATATAATATTATCATTTTTTACAAGATTTTTAAGAACTACTGTAATGTGTGCCGAATTTAATCTCGGCAGAGAAGAAGAAATGGATTTCTCGGACAAAAAAGAGGATATGATTTTGAGTTTGGACTTGTTTTATAATCTTATAAAACTTGCATTTATATTTGAACTGCTGCTTCTTGCTCAAAATATGTATATAAATCTTGAACTTGAAAAGGGACTTTCGTTTATTGTTGTCACATTGGTTGTTTTAATTTCTCTTTTAATCTACAACATTTTGACGGTTGACTTTCCTGACAGATTCGGAAGTGTAAATCCGGACAAGAATATCAAGTCTTTAAAATTCGTTATATATCTTTTTGTTCTTATTATAACTCCGATTTATAAAGCGGAGAAATGGCTCAAAAATACGATTATAGGAATTTTCAATCTTCCGGATTTAAAACCGGTCGTGACGATCGACCAAATCACGTCGATGGTTGAACTCGGAGAGGAACAAGGCATTCTAAACTCCGCTGAAAAAGAAATGATTGACGGAGTTATGGGATTTAACTCGAGAGTTGCGGAGGAAATTATGACTCCGAGAACAGAAGTTTTTATGGTGGATATAAATAAAAAGCCTGAAGAATACATGGATGAACTCGCGGAATACAGATATTCTAGGATTCCTGTGTATGATGACGACATCGACAATATTGTAGGTGTTATTTATCTCAAGGATATTTTTAAAGTTGTCTATAAAGAGGGGATTAAAAATCTCGACATAAAAAAACTTATAAAGCCGGCATATTTTGTGCCGGAAAGAAAAAATATTCATATGCTCTTTCAAGAGATGCAAAGAGAGCAAAGACATCTTTCGCTTCTCATGGACGAATATGGTGGATTCAGCGGAATTGTAACAATGGAAGATTTGACCGAAGAAATTATGGGAGACATCGACGACGAGTTTGACAATGATGAGCCTGATGTATATGCACTTACAACAAACGAAGCGGTCGTTCAGGGAAGCACGTCGATAAAGGATATCAATGATATGCTCGGCACAAATTTTCCTGAGGATATGGACTATGACACAATCTCCGGATTTATAATAAATAAATTGGGATATATTCCGAACACAAATAGAATTTCTGAAATCGAATTCGAAAACGCAAGCATAAGAGTGCTCGAAGTTGAGGACAGAAGAATAAAAAAAGTGAAAATTACACTTACAGACATTGATACAAAATTAGATACAAAAAAATCAAAGGAATAGCAATTTGAGTTATTATTTTATATGATTGGGTATAATATAAATAACTAAAGTCTTAAATTGTAAAAGGAGGATAACATGAGAGTAAGATTGAGAAAAGAGGTTTATTTGGTCCTCGCTGTATTACTTATAATCGTTTTATTTGTAATATTCAGACCAAAGTCATCGGCAAGAATCGCCGAAACGAATATTGATGGAGTGGATATTTCCACCGACGAAGAAAAATATATTCAATTTGGTCAAAATGACAAGATTGCACTTGGAAATCCACCGAGAATGTTTCTTGTTGCAAATGGAAATATTATAAAAAGTTCCAACATTGAAATTGTGGAAGGCTCCTCGATGCTTCCGGTCGATGTTTTAAGCGACATTGTCGGAGGAGAGGTTAAAGTAAATCAGCAAAACGGTGACGAGTTCACTATAAAAACAAAAGAGACAAAAATCACATTCAGACTCAATGACCAATCGGCTGAGCTGAATGATAAACCTGAATTTTTAGACGTCCTTCCTGTAAGAGAAGGAAAGATTGTGTATGTTCCACTCAAACAATTCTTTGAATATTTCAACTTCAATGTAAAATATATTCTCGGAGATGAATCGAGCGAAGTTGCTCCTTTAATTCCGAACTTCCAACAAATTTTCGTTTGGAAATATCCTGAAAAATCCGAGCCTCTTACAAAAGATGAAGCGGTAAAGATTTTGACGAAAGAACTTAAAAAAGCATATAAAACCAATTTCGGCAAAAAATGGACTGAGCCGAAGGAAGGTGAAACCCAAGGAAACGCTCCTGAGGATGAAATGAGATGGAATATCAAAGAAGGCTTCTCCGTCAAGGACGAAAATGACAGATACTATGTAATCCCTGTTGTTTGGGACTTCCTTGTGGACAAATACACCGGAAAAGTATATATGTTCTATCAAGGTCAAGTTTATCAATACAGAGGATTTGATACGAAGCAAAAAGGAACACTTGCATTCGCAGGTTAATATATAACGGGGGAAACCCCGTTTTTATTTGCGCATAATTTATAAAGTAGCGTTAAGTGGTTAGATATGAAAAACTGAGGGTATAAATAAGTTATATTATCAGGAAAGGAAGATGAAAATGAAGAAACCGAAGAAATCTTATTCAATATTTATATATTACGGTATTGTTGTCGGAATATTACTTCTCGTAAATTTAGTTCTATATCCTTATTTACTTAAACAAAGTGTAACGGAAGTCGGCTATTCGGACATGCTCGAAAAGATAGATGCCGGAGTTGTAAAGAAAGTTGAAAAACAATCAAATCAATGGCTATTTGTAGCAGAAGAAGACGGTAAGGAAGTCATTTATAAAACAGGCCCGTGGGACGACCCGGGACTCACAAAACTCCTTCATGAAAAGAATATTGATTTCGGCTCAAAGATTCAAGAAGAGCCGGGGCTATTTATAACTGTATTGATCTGGTTTTTACCTATAATCATAATAATCGTCGGAGGAAGAATACTTTCACGTTCTTTGGCAAAGAGCATGGGTGGCGTCGGTCCAATGAGTTTCGGAAAGAGTAACGCCAAAGTTTATGTTGAGGCGAACACGGGAAAATCTTTTAAGGATGTTGCGGGACAAGAGGAAGCGAAAGAGGCGCTGAGCGAAATCGTAAGTTTCCTTCATAACCCGGCAAAATACGCAAGAATCGGTGCGAAACTTCCGAAGGGTGCGCTTCTTGTGGGTCCTCCGGGAACGGGTAAAACTCTTCTTGCACAAGCAGTAGCTGGAGAAGCACATGTTCCGTTTTTCTCAATTTCCGGCTCGGAATTTGTTGAAATGTTTGTCGGAATGGGCGCAAGCCGTGTGAGAGATCTTTTCAAACAAGCGAACGAAAAAGCACCATGTATTGTTTTTATCGACGAAATTGATACAATCGGAAAGAGAAGAGATTCGCAACTCGGCGGAAACGATGAAAGAGAACAAACTCTCAATCAGCTCTTGGCTGAAATGGACGGTTTTGACGGAAAAAAAGGTGTCGTTATTCTGGCGGCAACAAACAGACCTGAAATTTTGGACCCTGCACTTTTAAGACCGGGACGTTTCGATAGAAGAATTCCGGTTGAGCTTCCTGATTTAAAGGGAAGAATTGATATTCTAAAAGTTCATATTAGAAATGTAAGACACGAGGACAATATAAACTTCGAGCAAATCGGTCTTGCAACTGCGGGCGCAAGCGGAGCGGATCTTGCAAATATGATAAACGAAGCGGCGCTTAGGGCCGTAAGAGAAGGTAGAACTGAGGTAACCCAAAGGGATATCGTTGAAAGCGTTGAAGTCGTTATAGCCGGATATGAAAGAAAATCAATGGTCATTTCGCCGGCTGAAAAGCGAATAATTGCATACCACGAAGTGGGACACGCTCTTGTCGCCGCAAGTCAAACACACTCGGCACCTGTTGCAAAGATTACAATTATTCCGAGAACAAGCGGTGCGCTCGGCTACACTCTTCAAATCGACAAAGAGGAAAAATTCCTCATGAGTAAAGAAGAACTATACAATCAAATGGTCACTCTTTCGGGAGGTCGTGCAGCTGAAGAGGTTATCTTTAACACGCAAACGACGGGAGCGTCAAACGATATTGAAAAAATCACAAATATTGCAAATGCAATAGTTATGAGATATGGTATGACCGACAGATTCGGAATGGCAACTCTTGTTCAAGATAGTAACAGATATCTCGGCGGCGGTTCGCAAGTGATTGTGAGTGAAGGTACGCACAAAGAAGCGGATGAAGTTGTTCTTGATTTAATAAAATCTGCACATGAAAAGGCAGTGGATATTTTAAAGAGCAATGAAGAAGCGCTACACGATATTGCAAATCATTTAATCGAAAAAGAAACAATTACCGGAGACGAGTTTATGGAAATATTCAATAGGCACGTTTCGCCGGAAGATAAAATCGAAGCTCCGGAGAGCGAAGTTGAGATTGTAAAAAATATAGAAGAAGATAAATAAAAACAATCTAAAAAATTAGCAGACCCCTTAAATCCAAATTTGGACTTAAGGGGTATTTTTTGTGAAAAAATTAAATTTATTGTAACCTAAATATAATTAAAACCTATTTATTTTTATTCGGTATTTGAATTTTCTATAACTAATAATTTCGGGTTGACTATTACCTAAAAGTGGTATAAAATACATAGGTTAAAAAGAGTTTTGATTAAGAAAAGGTTAAGACTTTTTCAAATATATTCTATGGAGGCTTTTATGAAAAGAGACAAGATTATCGGCATTATATTTATTGCCCTTGGAATTCTCGTAGCACTGACACCGTGCACAATTGCACCAACATGCGGACCTATGGAAAACGGCATGTTTATGAAATGTCACTGGATGGGACGTGCAGTCACAGGCGCCGGTGTAATGATGGCAATTTTGGGCGGTGCATATTTTTATGTATGCTCATCAAATGTTAAATTTGCATTTGGCTTTTCATCATTCATTGTTGGAATTTACACAATTCTTATTCCGGCTTATTTGATTGGTGGATGTATGAACAAGGAAATGATGTGCCAAGCAAAAACTATGCCGACTGTTTACATTTTGGCAGGCATATACACACTGGTAGCTATTGCTGCTATGATTCTAAATAGGAGAAAAAATGCTTCTAATAGATGTGAATAATGTTTATAAAATCTTTGAAAGAGGCGGAAGAGATTTTACAGCGTTAAACGACGTGAGTTTTTCCGTAAATTCAGGGGATTTTATTAACATTATAGGAAAAAGCGGGAGCGGAAAATCAACGCTTCTCACTATTTTGTCGGCAATACAGAAACCTACAAAAGGCGACGTCAAGGTTTTAGAAAGAAAGATTTCTGAAATGACTGACGACGAAAAGAGCAATTATAGAAATGAGTTCGTCGGATATGTTCCACAATCTTTGGGAACGCTTTCGACGCTAAATGTTATAGACAATGTACGTCTTCCTCACTTCTTTATGAAGAGAGACGGAGACGGAATGAAAAGGGCTGAAGAACTTCTCGATATGTGCGGAATTTTACATTTAAAGGATGAATTCCCGAGAAATCTTTCGGGAGGCGAAGTAAAAAGAGTTTTGATCGCAAGGGCACTTATGAATGAGCCGAAAATTCTTCTTGCAGACGAACCGACAAGCGATCTGGATTCTGCAACTTCATATGAAATTATGGAGATGTTAAAAAAGATAAATGACGGCAAAACGACGATTATAATTGTTACGCACGATGACGACCTTCTGAGATACGGCTCGAGACTTCTCGAGATGAGTGACGGAAAATTGAAAGAGGTGGTTCAAAATGCTGACAAGTAAAAAAATTGCACTTTTAAATATAAATAATAAATCAGGAAGAAGCGCATCGCTTGTCATTTTGACGGCTGTACTTGCGCTGGTTCTCTTTTTGTCCAGCTTTTTGATTTTTTCTTTAAAGAACGGGATGAATTCTCTTTCCGACAGAATGGGAGCGGATATCATCGTCGTCCCGGAAGGATATGACACAAAAGTCGAAGGTGCGATTTTAAGAGGCGAACCGAATACATTTTTTATGGATAAGTCAATTCTTAAAAAGATTGAAGGCATAGACGGTGTAGAAGAAGCGACGCCGCAACTCTTTCTTGCAACACTTTCCGCAGGATGTTGTTCATTTCCGATTCAAATAATCGGGTTTGACGCCGAAACGGATTTCGTTGTAACTCCATGGCTCCAAGAACAAATGAAATTGCCTCTTGAAAAGGGAGAAGTTGTTGTTGGAAATAATGTTATCGGAGATGTCGACTCGAATGTCAAATTTTTTGAACAGAAATTTAAAATCAAAGGTCGTCTCCAAAAAACGGGAATGGGCTTTGACAATACGGTATTTTTAAATTTCGACGAAGCAAGAAGACTTGCGAAGGAATACGAAAAAATTCTTGAAATTGAAGACAAATATGACGACAATATGATTTCGTCAATAATGCTAAAGATAAAAAAAGGCGTTGAGCCGACAGAAGTGCAAAACGCAATCAGAAGAGAATGTTTAAATGACGGAGTTTTCCCGCTTCTTTCGAAATCGATGATGAATGAAGTAAGCAACTCCGCACTCGATATGATAAATTATGTATATATATTGATTGCACTTGTCTGGATTCTCACATTCATAGTTCTATCGCTCGTTTATTCGATAACTATAAAAGAGAGAAAACGCGAACTCGCAACAATGAGAATTTTGGGGGCGACAAAGAAAACGCTTTCAAATATAATCCTATATGAAGTTTTAATTATAAATTTCATCGGTGCTATTACAGGCGCAACGCTTGGATTTGTAATTTCAATTTTATTCGGAAGATGGTTCTCACAAAGTTTCAAAATGCCTTTCTTGGCACCGAACTTTGCAGTGCTTGTAGTTATATTTTTAGCGGTTCTCATTATTGCAACACTTATGGGTCCGATTTCAACTCTTCGCTCGATAAAGAAGATGAACAAGGACGAACTCGGCCTATTACTGAGACAAAATGATTAGAAGTGAATTTTAATTCACTTTTTAATTTGATAAGGACTTTAATGCTGTTAGGCAAATAAAGAGTTTATGAAATTAAAAACTACGATTCTCAATCAAAAAAATATATTTATGGAGGTAATGATGGAATATAATTCTGGTGAAAAAACCAAATACGTCGCCAAAAACAAAGACGAGTTGATGGCAATGGAAGAAAAACCGAAGACAAAAGCACAAAGAATTCTGGACAGAGTTATTATGTTTCTTCCAATCCTTATGGCTCTCTTACATTTGGCGGAGTATTATTACATGCCAAATTACGGGGCAAACACAAACACGCATGTCTACGGTGGATTTATTACAGCTTTGGGCTTGGCATGCCTTATCGGAGCGATTGTATCTTTGTTTAATAAGAAAACATTTTACTACTACAGACACAAGGCGCCTTTTTACACATTTGTGTTTTTCCTTTTGATGGGCTACGATATGCTCACACTTAAAAGCGGAAAACTCATGATGCCGTATTTCCCTTGGGTCGACAAAATTATGAATGCTGCAATTCAAGACAGAGCATATTTGATTGACTGCGTTAAGAATTCTCTCATACTTTTATTTACCGGATATTTTATCGGTGTAGCGCTTGGAATTATAACGGGAATTCTTTGTGGATACAGCAAAAGGGTAAGCTATTGGGTTATGCCTTTTATCAAACTCTTGGGACCGATTCCAAGCACAACATGGCTTCCGCTCGTTATGGTTCTTATGAGTTCGCTTTTTAAAGGTGCTGTATTTATCATCGCGCTCGGCGTTTGGTTTTCAGTAACAATTGCAACCATAACAGGTATAACGAATGTAAATAGAGAATATTTTCTTGCGGCAAGAACTCTTGGAGCAAAAGGCAATCAACTTATAACAAAGATTGCTATTCCAAGTGCGCTTCCAAGCATTTTACAAGGGATGACACAGGGTATGAGCAGCGCTTGTACTGCACTTTTGGTAGCTGAAATGCTCGGAGTTGAATCCGGACTCGGCTGGTATATTACATGGCAAAAATCATGGGCGGAGTTTCCGAAGATGTACGCCGCAATCGTAATAATTTGTATTACATTTATTATTGTAAACTGGATACTCACAAAGATTAAGAAAGGAGTTTTGAAATGGCAGGAGGATTAAAGACTGAGCTAAAATTAAACCACGTTTCAAAATCGTTTGCAAGAGCTGACGGAAATGGAATCACGCATGCACTTCAAGATGTCAATCTTACGATAAACGACGGAGAGTTCGTCTGCATTGTAGGAGCGTCGGGATGCGGAAAATCTACAATCCTAAGACTTATTGCAGGCCTTATTCCACCGACAAGCGGAACTCTTACTCTTAACGGTGAATTAATAGATGGCACTTCCGCAAAGAGGGGAATGGTTTTCCAAGCACCGACACTTTTTCCGTGGTTAACTGTCGGAGAAAACGTCGCTTTCGGACTCAATGTTCAAAATAAAAAAGAAGAACTTCACAGAGTAGATGAACTTCTCGATATGATTGGACTTTATGAATTTAAGGACAGTTATCCGAATCAACTCTCCGGCGGTATGGCTCAAAGAGTTTCACTTATAAGGACGATGATCAACGAACCGGCGGTATTTCTTTTGGACGAACCGCTAGGAGCGCTCGATGCATTTACAAGAATGAATATACAAGATGAGCTCATAAGTTTGTGGCTTCAAAAGAGAAACACAATGATTATGGTTACTCACGATGTGGATGAAGCGATTTATATGTCCACAAGAATTATAGTTATGGCCCCAAGGCCCGGCAGAGTTCTAAAAGATATCAAAATAGATCTCGAAGAAGGCTTTAGAAATAGAATTTCGGATGAATTTCTGGAATACAGAAAAATTATTATGGACCTATTGGATATGGGTCACAAGGAGGGTAATTTAAATGAACAAATTAATTAAAGTTATTGCCGTTATTATGGCTTGCCTTTTTATGTTTACAGCATGTAAGACAACAGTAAATAATGACAAAAAAGACGAAACAGCTCCGACTGAAACAACAACAGACAAGACAGAAGAAACATCAACAGATGCTGAATCTGAAGACGAAGCATGGAAGAAAGAACCTGCATACGGCAAGGCTATTAAAATCGGTTACAACGGAGGACTTTGCACAGGCGGTCCTGGACTTGCTTCAGCACTTGGAATGTTCAAAGATGAAGGAATTGAAACTGAAATCGTTAATGTTCAATCAAAAGTTGACGCTATCGGAACAGGAAAAGTTGATCTTACATGTGATCACATCGCAACAATGCTTGTTCCTGCTGTAAACGGAGTAGATATGGAATTTAAAGCTGCTGCACAAACAGGATGTAAATCTCTTTATGTTTTGGACAACGGCGAAATCAATTCTACAGCTGACTTAAAGGGAAAAGCTATCGGACTTCCTGACGGAATCGGTAACTCTGACCACAATATCGCTCTAAGATTCTTAAACCACGACGATATAGCTCCACAAGATGTTAAATTCTTACCTGTAGAAGGAAGCGCTTCAATTTTGGCTCTTGAAAACGGAGAAATCCAAGCAGTTGTTCTTTCCGACCAATTTGCAGAAAAATTTGTAAATGACGGAAAAATCAAAATGATTCGTTCACTCACATATGACGATGACTTCAAACTTGAACCATGCTGCGTATATGCATTCAACAAAACATTTGCAAAAGAAAATCCTATTACAGCAAAGAAAATCACAAAAGTTCTCTTCAGAGTTTCAGATTATATCCAAAACAATATTGAAGAAGCAACACAAACACTCTTTGACAACAACTGGGCAAGCGGAGACTTCGACCAAGCTGTAAGAATGATGAAATCATACAACTGGCAAGTTACAAACGAAATGACAAGCACAGCTCTAAAAAATATTTTGGACGACTATAAAGAATTCGGCGTTATCACATCAGATAAATCATCAGATGAACTCTTGAGTGAAGTATGGCACGAAGAAGATTTCAAACACGAAATGAAATAAGAAAGGTTTTAGGTATTAATGAAAAGATTAACAGCTATTATGGCGGTTGTTCTTGCAAGCTTGATGTTATTCACAGCATGTAAGACAACAGTAAATGAAGACAAGAAAGAAAACACAACCACAGAAACACAAACTGAAGAAAACAATGAAACGACAGAAGCAAATTCAGAAATGTCTGAAGAAGAAGCTTGGAAAAAAGAACCTGCATACGGTAAACCGGTTAAAATCGGATACAACGGCGGACTTTGCACAGGTGCACCTGGAATTGCAGACGCACTCGGAATGTTCAAAAAACAAGGACTTGACGTTGAACTTGTAAAGATGGACGGAACTGTTGGAACAGTTGACGCTGTCGGAACAGGTAAAGTTGATATGGTTACAAACCACATCTCTGCAATGGTTGTTCCTGCAACAAACGGCGTAAATATGGTATTTAAAAAAGGCGTTCAAACAGGTTGTAAATCACTCTATGTTCTTAAAGACGGTCCTATCAAAAGCACAAAAGATTTAGTTGGAAAGAGCGTAGGACTTCCTAATGGAATCGGCAACTCAGACCACAATATTGCAATCAGATTTATGAACCACGACGGAATCGACCCTAACGACATCGTATGGAAACCGGTTGAATCATCAGCTTCTGTTCTCGCTCTTCAAAACGGCGAAATCGACTCTGTAATTCTTTCCGACCAATTTGCTGAAAAATTCATGAATGACGGCACACTTGCTGTTATCAGAAGTTTGACATGGGATGATGACTTCAAAAAAGAAACTTGCTGTATCTATGCATTCAACAAAGATTTCAACGACCAAAACCCTATCACTGCAAAGAAAATGACGGCTGCACTTTTCGAAGTTTCAGATTATGTTGCACACAATGTTAAAGAAGCAACTCAAGTATTGTTCGACAACAATTGGGCAAGCGGAGACTTTGACCAAGCTGTAAGAATGATGGAATCATATGATTGGCAATGCTCAAACGATATGACAGAAAAAACTCTAAAAGACATTTTAGATGACTATAAAAAATTCGGAATCGTTACAAATGAAAAATCAAGTGATGAACTTCTTTCAGAACTCTGGAGTCCGGAAGATTTCAAACACGACAACGAATAAAATTAGGAGAGGCGAAAGAGCCTCTCTTTTTTTGACTTTATATTTATGAAATGCTAAAATATATTTGTATGATTTAGATGTAAATCAAAATTTTGGTGCGAAATACACATGGAGATTTTAAATGTTTAGATATAAAAATCCCGCCAATTATTGGGATAGGTGCAATTAGCGTTTTATTTAATTTTAAGCTGTCAGTTTACTGGCTTTCTTTAGAATGCGAAAAGGAGAATTAAATATGAAACGCTTTTTAAAATATATCATCCCGTCGATTCTTTCGATGTGGGTGTATGCACTTTACACAATGGTTGACGGTTTTTTTGTGTCAAATTTTTGCGGTGAAGTCGAATTTAGTGCAATAAATATCTCGATGCCTATTGTCACAAGTTTCTTTGCGCTTGGAATTTTATTCAGCATTGGAACGCAGGCTTTAGTCGGATTTAATTTGGGACAAAAAAATATAAAGACTGCGAATGAGGTTTTTACAACGGGCATTGTTTCGATTTTGTTTGTTGGAATTTTATACACAATATTAATTTCTATTTTTTTGAGAGATATTATTGGATTTCTTGGATCTACAAGTGAAACACATGACTATGTTTATGAATATTTAAGGACAGTCGTGCCTTTCGGAGTGTTTTTTATGACGACATATCAGCTCGAGGTATTGGTAAAAGTCGACGGCTTTCCAATTATTTCTGCGGTTTCTGTATTGGTTGCCGCACTCACGAATCTTCTCCTCGACTATGTTTTTATCGCTCAATTCGATTGGGGACTTCGCGGAGCAGCGCTTGGAACGGGAATTGCTCAAGTTGTAAGCACGGCGTTGATGACTGCACATTTTTTAAAACGAAGGGGAAACATCGCTTTTTCAAAAAGTATAAATTTTAAAAACTTAAAGAAAACACTGCCACTCGGCGGAGGGGATGCACTTGCTGAAATTGCAATAGGCTACACAGTTTTACTTTTTAATACTACGCTCCAAAAATATATGGGAAAAGAAGGAGTTATAATTTATACCGTCATTTCATATGTATCGATTTTTGCAACGGTCACAATGACGGGAATTGCACAAGGACTTGCTCCGCTCTTCAGCTATGAAAGCGGAAGAAACGACATGGGTAAAATAAAACAACTTATTAAATTGGGATTTTTATCTGTTGTATTTATAGGAACAGTTTTTATTTTTGTGCTCCAACTGTTTTCGAGTGAAATCGTCGGATTCTTTTTAAATGAAAACTCCGAACTTTTTAATAGCGCAACAGCTGCAATTATGAAATATTCGAGTGCCTATATATTTATCGGGATAAATGTTTTGATGGTCACGCTTTTTGCAAGTCTCAGAAAGGGTAAATGTGCAATACTCATTTCTCTTTTAAGAACGCCGATTTTCATAACAATTGTAATGAAGCTCTATGAACTTGCATTTCAAGATGACAAAATATGGTTTGTGCCGGCGGTTTCGGAAATTTTAACATGTATTATATCGATATATCTTTTGAATAGAATAGTTTTTAAGAATAAAAAAATGGCTAGCGTAAACTAGTCATTTTTTATTATTATCTCATATTCAATTTCATTTTCTTCTTTAGAGCCGGTTATTATCTCTTGGTATACATCCATAAAAAGTTCTAAATCCATTTCTCTGTGGAAATTTTGAACCGCGTTGTTGTATATGTCTTCGCACATTTCTGTAACGATTTTTCTGTTAGTCGGAGTTGCGCCCATTTTTATAAGAAGCAGTCCTTGAAATATTGCACGAAGAACTGACGCATCGGATTCGCCGTAGTTTAAAATCGGATAAATATGCTCAACCAAAGTTTCCTTAAAAGTTTTACTTGTATAGTAGATTCGAGCCATGCCGTCAGTTTCGACATAGTGGTAGTGACCGTCGACTTTTGCGAGTTCCGCAAGCAAAATACATATTTTTCTTATACAGTGAATTGCGGTGTTCGGGTCATTGATTCCGGGCGAAAGTGCACGAACTGCTATTTCTGAAATCTTTCGAATCCCTTCCTTGTAGTCCTCTTCGGCAATTCTTTTTTGGGTAAAGGTGAACTGCTTTTGTATTTTGTCGATTGTTTCGTAGTCAAAAACATCTCTACTTAAATAAGCGATAGTTTCACCTTTCATGACAAAATCACCGATTGAAGATGCAATTGTTAAAACAACGTCCTCTTCTTCGATTAGGCTTTTTAATTTATCTATTCCTATGAGTTCAAGATATCCAGTTTCATTGGCTAAGAGCTCGACTTGATTTTTTGTAAGCTCATCTTCATTTACATATTCAAAATTTCTTGCTTCAATTTCTTTTTCTATCAGTTTTTCTGTATTTTCGGAAATTTCTTCAAGAAGATTTGTATAATTTATGCCGTTTAAAACGGTTTGAACGAAAATCACAAAATAGATCGCCGCCCAAATTGCATATATAACGCCGACAGTTCCGGCAATTACCAGTCTTTCGTCCTGTGAAGCTTCCATAAAATTCAAACTAACAAGACAGTATACAAAACCGCCGATGAAAATTCCCAAAACTTTCATGGTGATTTTCTTATCTAAAAAGTTTTCAACGCTTCGCGGGGTAAAAGAATTGTGATAGAGAGAAAAAACTGTTAAAATTGTCGAAAACGTAAAAGTTGTGATTGTAAGAAGAGCTGCTACAAGGGAAGAGAGCACCGTCTTTGCAAGGCTCACGCTCGAGAGCATGAAGCGCGGAATATGACTCTCGGCGCTTGAATAGGTCGAATCGACATATGTAACAATTGCAAGCAAAATCACGGAATACAATATATATTCCAAACAATAAATCCAACGTCTGTTTTTATAGAAAAAAAGTTTTAATTCATTATCCATATCGCACCTCCATAAAAATTATACCACATATATCGAAGCGCTTTCAATAAAACAATTTCAATGATATATGTTATAATATTAATTAAGAATTGTATTTATATTAAAATTTATGTAAAAGGGTGATTAGATGAATTATATAGGATGCCATTTGTCGATTGGAAGAGGATATTTCAGCATAGCGAAACTTGCAAAAGAAATCGGCGCAAATACTTTTCAATTTTTTACAAGAAATCCGCGCGGAGGTGCGATGAAAAAAATTGACGAAGAAGATATGAGATTATTTAATACATTTTTACTGGAAAACAATTTCGGAAAAATCGTCGCCCATGCTCCTTACACATTAAATCCGTGCTCCGACAAGGTATATGTCAGGGAATTCGGGCGAAGTGTTATTAAAGAAGATTTGGAAATTATGGAGATGATGCCGGGAAATATTTATAATTTTCACCCGGGAAGTCACGTCGGACAGGGGCTTGACGTTTGAATCCAATATACGACGAATTTATTAAACGAAGTATTGAGTGAAGATATGACGACGATTGTTGCGATTGAAACAATGGCGGGAAAAGGCACGGAAATTGGGCGAAACTTTTCCGAAATAAAAAGGATAATTGACGGAGTGGATTTAAAGGAAAAAGTTGGAGTATGTCTCGATACTTGTCACGTTTTCGAGTCGGGAATGGATATAAGAGAGGGGATTGATAAGCTTCTTTTAAACTTTGACAGGGAAATTGGACTCGAGAAACTTGTCGCACTTCATTTAAACGATTCGAAGAACGAATGCGGCGCAAGAAAGGACAGACACGAGCTAATAGGAAATGGAAGCATTGGGCTTGAAACTTTTTCGGAGATTGTGAACGACGAAAGATTACAAAAACTTCCACTCATTTTGGAAACGCCGACAGACGAAGAGGGACACAGAGTTGAGATTGAGCTTTTAAGGAGTTTGAAGAAATAATGGAAAGAAAAAGAATAATAATATTTAACGACTTCTGCGGAATCGGAACAGTCGCTCTTAAAATGAATATGCTCGCCGTTATGGCAAACGGAATCGAAGCGGTTTCGGTACCGACGGGAATTTTTTCGGCGCCGATGAACTACAAAGGTTTCACTCGAAATAAAATGCCGGAGTTTCAAAATTATGTAAATTCAATTGAAAACACCTACGGCAATTTCGATGCGACTTTAATCGGCTTTATCGACGACGTAGCGGTCTCTAAAAGAATAACCGATTTTGTTATCAAGCACCGGGAATCAAAGACTGTTTTGGACCCGATAATGGGCGATAACGGCAGGCTATATTCGGGAACAAGACCGGAGCAAATTGAGTTTTACAAATCGCTCATTCCGCACGCCGAAATAATATTGCCGAACACTACAGAAGGGATGATTTTGTCGGGAATCGAGCTTTCGAATTTCAGCGAAAATGACGAGAGTTTAAAATTGGAAATCTTAAAAAAATTAAAACATATGGGCGCAAAAAATATTTTGTTAAAAGGTGAATTTGACGGCGAAAATTTTGTGAACACTTTTACAAACGGCGAAGAAATTCACATTATAAAATCGAAATATATTCCCGAAAAATTCCACGGCACCGGCGACCTATTGGGAGGACTTGTTGCAGTTTTGGCTGCAAATGATGAGCTCGACGAAAAGAAAATTTCGGTTGCGCAGAACTTGATTTCCGAAGTTCTTAAAAATGAAAAGGGAGCGGGGGAGATTCTTCCGGATTTTGAGAAACTTAATATGTATGATTAATAAATAAAGGCTATGAGTTTTTTCTCATAGCCTTTTAAAATTATTCTAAACGAGCTTTTTGTCTTCGGATTTTCTGATAATCGGAAGGAGCAGCCCAAGTAAAACTATAATTGCAGGTGTTGCAATATTTAGCGCCATTTGAACTTTGTCCGGCGACCACATGCCCATAATACAACATGCGAGTGTGATTACAAAGCACCAAGCACCGACGAAAATTCCGAGGCCTTTGTTTTTTATAAATGAGTAGCCGCGTTCAAGTTCGCTGCGATTTTTCTTGAGCGCAATATATGCGACAAACACCCAAAGATATCTTAGAGGCATTGTGACACCGCCCAACTTTGTGAGCTGTCTCATAACCGTTGCGGCGCCCGGACCGAACATTTGCACAACTGCAATGAGTCCCGAGAGACAAGCGACCATAACGATTCCTCGAGTGTATGCACCTTTTTCATTTTTCTTAAGAAGTTTTCTCGGAATGAATTGGCTTGCATTCGGGTCTTCGAGAAGCATTCTCAAAGGTGCGTCAATGCTTATAAGAAGAGTTGAGAACTGTCCAATCATATTGCAGAGTGAATAGATGATTAAAAATAGATTTCCGACGTGATAGTATTCGCCGAGTCTTTGAAATGCCCAATATGCACCGTTTGCGGCGTATGAGTCGAAGTTTGCGTTGATTTCTGCAACGTCAAACATCATGCCCATCGCAATAGTTCCAAAAATTGCGCTAACAACAACCATGAGTGTTGAGAGCATTATTGTTTTAGGAAATTCCTTCGCAGGATCGCCATCCATCTTGTTCACATAAGGGGATATTTTTTCAATACCGCCGACTGCAAACACGAGAATTGCGAGGTTACTTAAAAAGTTTTTGTCCACTTTCGGAAGAAGCGATGCAAATGAATAGTCTTGTTTCAAAAATGCAGAATTCGGGCTAATCATCGGTGCGGCATACATCATAACTATAAATAAAATTCCCATAATGAACATGCTTGAACCTGCCAATGCGCCTAATTTTTTCAAAGGGCTGATGCCTTTTGTCGCCATCCAACAGAAGAAAAACAGTATTGCAATCGTTGCGAGTTGAACGTAGATGGTTTTAAAGTTGTCGTATATGTCGGCATTTCTAAAAATAATCCAGCTTAAGGCTTTAAGTCCGCCCGAGCCTTTTCCGGCAATATATGCGATGTGGACAGCCCAATAGGTCCATCCTGCATAATAAGCAAGTTTTGCATTTGTCGTTTCCTGAATCCACGAAGTCACACCGCCGCCCAAGTGTTTGAATGCGGAGCCGAGCTCACCCACCATAAGGGCATATGGAATGAAATATAATAAAAACATGCAGAGCCAAGGAATTATGACTTGAACGCCGTTGAAATAAACGTAGCCGTTTAAAACATTGCCGAATCCCCAAAGAGTTGAAAAGCACATAAAAGTCATAGTCTTTGTGCTAATCTTTTTTTCTTGTAGTTCCATAAAAACCTCCTGAAATAAATTTAATACTTTACAATTTCTGTTTAAAAATCAAGCAGAAATTGTCCTTTCTTGTTCCATGTTTTGATTTTTTTCATTATACAAAAATATTGGAAGAAAATAAAGAGATTTTGAGCATATTAAACAAATTGTAATCATTTTATTTTATTTTTAACACTGTTTACAATATATATATTAAATTCTTTCAAAAAGTTTAATTATTAAATATAATTAAAAGCAAGGAATAATTATCAAATGAGTGTAAATATATAAAAATATATTTGAAATTAAGTGTTTAACGGATTTCATTTTCTAATAATAAAAAATAAAAATTAGTGATAACTGTTTTTGAATTTTATAAATTAACAAATTTGTAAATATTTCAAAACTGTTTTTATACTGCGCAAAATTTAATAGATAGATGCTTTATAATTTAAATTAACATAATATATAGTTTAATAAATTATTTTTTGTTATAATATCTTTGGAGGTAGAGATGAAACTATTAAAAGAACTTGCAATTTATTTCGGCATTACTTTTATTTCGGAAATTATAGCAAAACTTTTGCCGATAAATATTCCGCCGTCAATCATAGGCATTGTAATTTTGTTTGTGTTGTTGGAGTTAAAAGTATTAAAGACCGAAGACGTGGAAATGACGGGCGACTATTTGATAAAAATTATGCCGATACTTTTTGTCCCGGCGGGGGTCGGACTTATTAAATATCTCGACGTATTAAAAATTGTCGCCGTTCCGATGGTTTTTGTTATAACTCTTTCGACGGCGATTGTAATGACGGCGGTGGGCGTTGTGACACAAAAGTTGGTGGAGAAAAAGAAATGATTTTAGGAATTTTATTGACTCTTATAGTTTATTTAATTATGAATAAACTGAAGGAAAAAATCGGAAAGGATTATTTAAATCCGCTATTTTTAAGTATTATAACAATAATTATGATTCTTATGTTTACAAAAATCGATTACGAGAGCTACAAAGAGGGCGCGGACGTTATAAATTTGTTTTTGACACCTGCGACTATTGCGCTTGCAATTCCATTGAGACGCGAGATGAAGAAACTCAAAAAGCATATGAAAGCGATTTTGGTGGGCGTGGTCGTTGGAGTAATCACAAGCGGCGCATCGATTTTTTTAATCAAGCTTGTGTTTAATCTTGAGCGCGAACATTTTATGAGTTTTCTTCCAAAGAGTATCACAACCGCAATCGGCATTGGACTGAGCGAAGCGATCGGCGGCATTCCGTCGATAACGGTTTTTGCAATTATTATGACGGGAATTTTTGGAAGCATTATTTCAAACGGAATTTTTAAACTGTTTAAAATTAAAAATCCGATTGCGCAGGGGCTCGCTTTGGGCTCTGCAAGTCACGCCATCGGCACTTCGAAAGCGGCGGAGATGGGCGACGAAGTTGCAGCGGCATCGAGTCTTGCTATGGTTGTGAGCGGAATTGTG
Organism: uncultured Eubacteriales bacterium; assembly: GCA_900540185.1. Lineage (GTDB taxonomy): Bacteria > Bacillota > Clostridia > Tissierellales > Peptoniphilaceae > Ezakiella. The sequence goes on along the minus strand of UQFH01000004.1, from coordinate 58,915 downwards.
ACGGTAATTTTTGGAATGTTTTTATAATTTTTTAAGCGGCGAAAGTCGCTTTTTTATTTATGCATATCAAGGTTAATAAAAGGGTATTATTAATGTGAGGTGCTTGTATGAAAAAATTAATTTTGGCGGGCGGCGGCCACGGACATATAAATATTTTAAAAAAGCTTATAAAGTCACCGATGAAAGATATCGACATAACTCTCATAACCGACTTTGGAAAGCAGTATTATTCGGGAATGCTCTCCGGATTTATCGAAGGCATTTATTCCGAAGAGGAGATTTCGTTTGACGTTCGAGAACTTTCAAAAAAGGCGAATGTGAACTATGTCGAAGAGAAGATTATTTCGATAGATAAAAATAAAAAAATTGTAACGACAGATAAAAATGAATACGGATATGATTTTTTGTCAATCAATTTGGGAAGTATTGCAAATGTGAATTTCCCCGTTGACGGAAGCGGAGTTTTAAATGTGAAACCGATTTCAGAGCTTGTCGCAGCGAAGGAGAACTTTTTAAAACAAGGGTTTAAGGATTCTCGAAAAAGGGTTTATTTTATCGGCGGAGGGGCGTCGGGGGTTGAACTTGCGTTTTCTTTCAAAGAGGCGTTTAAAAACTTCGACATCACAATAATAACCTCCGGAGAAATTTTGCAAAATTTTAACGAAAGCTCGAGAAAAAAGGTTAGAAAATTGTTAAACAAGAAAAATATAAATTTGGTGGAGGGTAGCTTTGTTACCGAAATTAAAAACCATACCATAGTAACCGAAAATGGCAACTTTGATTTTGACTATGTATTTCTGACCTCCGGTTTTAAAGGCGTAGACGTTAAATATATCGATTTTGATGTGGACGAGAGAAATTATGTGACAGTTGACGAGAGACTTATGGTCGATGAAAACACTTTTTCAATGGGCGACTCGGCAAATATCAAGAGATATCCGAAACTTCCGAAAGCAGGAGTGTTTGCGATAAGAGAGGCGCCGATTTTACTTGAGAATTTGATGAGCGCACTTAAAAACACGGGCGACAAAAAAGCTTACGCTCCGCAACTAAAATATTTGCAGATATTAAATTGCGGCGGCAAAAAAGCGATTATGAACTACGGTAATTTATCGTATTACGGAAAGCTGTCGTGGTGGCTCAAGGACAGAATCGATAGAAAATATATGAAAGTTTAATTGGAGGGGAATATGTATTGTAAAAAATGTGGAAATAAAATAGATGACAACTCCAAGTTCTGCAGATTTTGCGGGGAGCCGACGGAGAAAGAAAAGGATTTTAAAGAAAGTGTTTCCGAGAACAAATCCGGACTCGGTGATTTTTGGAAAGCGCTTCTTATAACCGTTTCAATAGTTGCGATTGTATTTGTTGCAAGCTATTTCTTTTTTGACTTCAGTTATGAGTACAAAAAGGGAAATTATGAAAAAATTACGGAGAAATATCCGGTGACAAAGGCTCACGAGATGGATTATGAAAAAAAGCTCAAGATTATCGATTCATATATTAAAGCGGGCAGGGGAGACGAAGTGCGCGATGAATTAAAAGAAGTCTTTAAGGACAACTCGGTGCTCGATTTTAAGACGCCTCTCGAAGCAAGGCTTTATATCGCGTATTTAAAAAATGAAATTGACGATTTTGATTTCAAAGAGCCGTTTAAGTTCCTCACAAAACCTTTTCAAGAGAACGAAATTTTGGATAGCGGCAGAAAAGAAATTTTAGAAATGTTTGAGAAGATGAATCCGGAAAAATTGGTGGACTATGTTACGGAGAATTATAAGAAAATTGATTTCAACGTACTCGTAGACAATGCCCGAAAGGAGATTTCGGAAAGTGCAGAGCTCGAGTCGATGAAAGAGACTATAAACAATGTTTACGATTCGATAAATGACTACGGTAAAAAGGCGACAAAGGCGATTTTCGATTTTTCGAATGAACAGGCGAAAAATGTAAAGAACGGCGCCGAAAAAAGTTGAAAAAAAATAAACGACGCATATAAAAAGAATATGGACTCGGTCAACAAATTTTTCCAAAGCGAAAACATGAAAAAGCTGAGCGAATTTATGGGCAAGGAAAAGTTTGAGGAAATGTTTTCGAAGAGCGTTGAAGCTACGACTGATTTTTCAAAGAAGAGCTACGGAAAAATCGGGAACGGTTACGAGATGGGAAAGGCTGCGATGCAAGATTTCCTGAAAGAGTCCGAGGAATATTTGAAAAATACAAATGTTTATGATTTTTTAAAAAGCACGTCGAGCGACATTTGGAAAATATTTAAAGCCGATGATTCGAAAAAATAAAAAATGTGCAAAAAAAGAGCTTGCTCCCAATCGGGAATACAAGCTTTTTTCTTTAGTCGATTTTTATGTCCTTGCCCTCGAGAATCAAGTTCATATTTTTCATAGAGCACATTGCTCCACACATTGTGCAGGTGTTTTCGTCCGTCGGCTTTGACTCGGCTCTGTAGCGCCTTGCTTTTTCAGGGTCCAGTGCAAGCTCGAACATTCCTTCCCAGTCGAGTTTTTGGCGGCGCTTGCTCATCTCGAGGTCCCATTTTCGTGCGCTTTTGATTTTGTTAATATCTCCGGCATGAGCGGCGATTTTTGCGGCGATGATTCCTTCTTTGACGTCGTCGACATCAGGGAGTCTTAAATGTTCCGCAGGGGTTACATAGCAAAGAAAGTCCGCACCGTGCGCTGCGGCGATTGCGCCGCCGATTGCGGATGTGATGTGGTCGTATCCGGGCGCAACGTCGGTTACAAGCGGTCCCAATACATAAAACGGCGCATTGTGGCAGAGCTTTTTCTCGAGTTTCACATTCATCTCGATATCTCCAATCGGCACATGACCCGGTCCTTCGATCATAACCTGCACATCCTTTTCCCACGCTCTCTTTGTGAGTTCGCCGAGAGTGATGAGCTCCGAAATTTGCCCCGGGTCGGTCGCATCGGTTATTCCGCCCGGACGAAGCGAGTCTCCGAGCGAGAGTGTGACGTCATATTCTCTGCAGATTTCCAAAAGCTCGTCGTAATATTCATAAAACGGATTTTCTCTGTCGTTCATCTTCATCCAACCGAAAAGAAGTGAGCCGCCCCTTGAAACGATTTCGTTCACACGTCTGTTTCTCAAATATATTTCCGCATTTTGTTTGTTTATGCCGGCGTGAATGGTCACGAAGTCGACTCCGTTTTCCGCATGATTTCTTACAACGTCGAGAAATTCTTCAGGCTTAATAAAACTTAAGCCCTTGTCTAGAAAACCGACCGCGTCGTACATCGGAACAGTTCCAATCATCGCGGTGGACTTTTCAATAAGTTTTTTTCTAAACTCTTGGGTCTTTCCGTAATTCGAAAGGTCCATTATCGCTTCGGATCCGAGACTAAGAGCCATGTCGACTTTTTTCATTTCGAGCTCCATATCGTTTATATCTTTTGAAATGCCGAGATTGACATTGATTTTTGTCTTTAATCCCGTGCCGATTCCTTCCGGTGAAATCGAATTATGATTTTTATTTCTTGGAATAATTATTTCGCCTATAGCGATTTTTTCCAAAAGATAATCCGTTGAAACGCCTTCTTTCTCAGCCACAATTTTCATTTCGTCGGTAACAAAACCGTGTTTTGCGGCTTCCATCTGTGTCTTATATTTCATAAATAAAAAAACCTCCTAATAATACAGGGGTTCCTCTTGCAATCCCTACGCAGGCATTATCCTACAGGTTCAAATGGTCAAACTAAAAAGTTACTCTCAGCAAAAAGCTCCCACAAATATTCGTATAAATATTATAATATAAAATAGAAAATATGTAAAACCGGGAATTTGTGTCTGTCCAATCTTGTGATATAATAACTCTTGGGAGGTGCTCGATGAAAAAATATCTGAACTATTTTTTTGAAATATTGACGGCAACGCTTGTTTTTTATATTGCAGCATGTTTTTTGATTTCATTTCAAAGCGTTTTAAAAGTTTTTGTACTTGTGATAAACTCCGCCCTTATAGTAAATTTTTATGAAAATCTGAGCCATAAATATGGAAAAAAACAGTCGCTTGTTTTGCTCGCAATCTCGATAGCAATTTTAATTTTACTGATTTATTTTGTGGGCTATTTCGAAGTGGCTGAGACAATTTCGAAATTAAAATAGAAGATGCAACCAAATTGGCTGCATCTTTTTTACATAAATTATTCTTTTGGAATATTGTTATTCATAAGATTTAAAATTTCAACGTCTGTCTCGCGCATGCCTTCTTTTGCGACATGTCCGACGTTTTGAACTGTCTCTTCAGCATCATTTGCAACTATTCCTTCGCCCGGGCGGAAATGTCTGCCTCTTTTTGCCATTTCATATGCGAGAATCGAAGCATTTACGGAAGCCGCAATTTTCGAAGCGCACGAGGATTTCGCACCGTCGCACACAATGCCGCTCGTTGTTGCAAGAGTGTTTGTGAGTGTGTATTTTATAGTTTCAAACGGTTCGTCGTGGAGATATGCGATGCCGCAACCTGCTGCCGCACCTGCGGAAACCGCACCGCAATATGCGGAAAGGTCCCCGATATATCTCTTTTGGTGAATTGCTATAAGATTTGTAAAAACCAGAGCTCTCATAAGTTTTTCTTCGCTCACGCCGAGGTCTTTTGCAAATACTACCACCGGAAGAGTGCAAGTCATTCCTTGATTGCCGCTGCCGGAGTTTATAACGACCGGAAGAGCGCAACCGTTCATACGCGCATCAGAACCTGCGGCTGCCATTGCAATTGCTTTTGTACGCACGCTGTTGTCCCCGATTTCCAGAGTTGTTTTTCCGACACATTCGCCCCAATCATTCGTGATTCCTTCTTCGGAGATGGCGGTGTTGTAGTCGATTTGTCTTTGAATGACTTCTCTTATATCATCTATTTTAACGGTGTTTGCAAACTCGTAAATTTCATCGAGATTTAAAAGTTCCTTCTTTGAATTTTCTTTTTTTAGAACATTTTCTCCCTTTAAAATCACTTCTCCGTTTTTTTCTATATAAGTAATATTATCGTGTTTAGTAATAACTTCAACAATCGCTTTGTCATCGCCTGCGATTTGTTCGATTTCAATATACAGATTGTCGACGCCTTCTTTAAGTTTAACGCTGCATATACCTTCGTTTACAAGTTTTCTTGCAAGTTCAGCATCGTCCTTTGTGGCTTTTGATATAACTTCAAGTCCGAGCGAGCTGTCGCCGGCGACTGCGCCCAAAACAGCTGCGGCTTCAACGCCTTTTTGCCCGTTTGAATTCGGCACGAGCACAGCTTTTACATTTTTTATTATGTTTCCGCTACATGTTGCGGTAATTTTTTGCGGAGTTTTTCCCAGAATTTCTCTGCACTTCGCTGAAGCGAGTGCAATGGCAATAGGCTCCGTGCAACCCATTGCGGGCTTCAATTCACTTTTAAGAATTTCAATATAAGTATTATAAGTTTCAATCTTCATTAAAACAATCCTCCTAAATACTATTCTAACATTTTATTGTGATTTCGGCAACATTTAAACCGGATTTATATAATTATTTTTACATAAAAAACTGCCGAGGCGTTTTGCCCCGACAGATATCAATCCTTGTCTTTTGAAATTTCAAAATATTTTCCGTCAATTGACCCCACCAGGTCGTCCGGATTTATTTTTATTTGAATGCCGATTTTTCCGCCGCTTATAAAAATATAATCCTTGTCCTTTGCGCTTGAGTCGAGAAAAGTCTCAAACTCTTTTTTCATCCCGACGGGTGAACAACCGCCGTGAACATATCCGGTCAAAGGAAGGAGTTCTTTTTGAGGAATCATTTCGATGTTTTTTGTTCCCGCGGCGGTTGCCGCTTTTTTTAAATCGAGTTCCTTTTCAGCGGGCACGACAAAAACGAAATGCTCTTTTTCTCTCGAAACCGAGACCAATGTTTTATAAATTCTTGACGGATCTTCTCCCGTCGATTTGGCAACGTCAAGCGCCGAGATACCGCTCGATGCGTCATATTCGATTTCGCTGTATTCTATTTTTTGGCTGTCGAGAATTCTCATGGCGTTTGTCTTTTTCATTTTATCCCTCTATAAATTTCTAAATTCTTTGATTTTATTGATGACGTTTTGTCTGAAACTTGTGGTTAAAAAATCGTCAACATTCATGGTATCTGTTATGTCCGTAATATTGTGTACTGCAAATCTTTCGACGCCATTCTTCTTTGCGGACTCTTCCACAATTGAGACAAGCACGTCGACAACTGTGTAGTCCGAGCCGAGCGAAAGGTCACTTGCAGCTTTCGGAAGATACTCTTCAAAAAATATTCTATAAGTTGAGCTGTATTTGTAGTCCGACTTATTCTTTTCGAAATACTTGAAAAGATGCTTTTTGAAAATAGTGAGCGCTTCATGTTCCGTTATTGGCTCGAAATAATATTCTTTTCCGATTAATTTTTTTACAACTCTCATTGCATCATAGAAGCCGAGACTTATAAGTTTGTCCGCTTTTTCGGAGTCGAAATTAAGAGTGGAGTTCACTTTTTCGCGCGGCTCTATTATTATGGCGTTTTGTGGAAACTTTCCGTCTCTGTAGTCCTTCGGATTTACTCTTATGATTACCGGAGTAAGTCCCAAAGATTCAATCATACTGTACGGAATTTTGTTGTAAAAACCGCCGTCAAGAAAATATTTTCCGTTTAGCGGCTCCATTTTAAAAACCGGAAGATATGAACTTGCAATTATATAATCCAAAAGTTGTCCCTTCGGAATATCTTCCGCAAAAAGTTCCTCTCCTCTTTTATCGGTAACATTTACCGTTACAAGTCCGAATTTCGTTTTTGAATTTCTTATTTTTTTCTCGTCAAGACTATTGTAGACGAGCTCTTTTAAAGGAGTCAGAGGAATCGTTCCCTTGTGCATTACCTTGACGAGTTCTTTTAAAGTTGTGAGAAAGTCGGCGTCCTCTTTTATTTCCGGCATGATTGCCATAGATTCGGTTCTTACAGGCTCTTTTAAAGATTGGTTTGTCCAGAGATTTATACATTTGTCAACTTCGCCCGAGGCGATGAAAGCACCGTTTATCGCTCCGATAGAAGTGCCTGTGACTGCTTCAAACTCAAAACCCATTTCTATAAGTCCCAGATATGCACCTATTTGATAAGAGCCTTTGGCTCCACCGCCCTCAAGGGCTAATCCATATTTCTTTTTCATGTACTTTTGATGTCCTTTCCGATATATGTTTAGATTAATTTGGGTATATTGATAGTAGTATATCTATATTTTAATATACTATATTATTTATTAATTTTCAACGGTTGGAGGTAAAAAAATGATTGTAACAACAACGAACAGCATTGAAGGAAAAGTCATTTATGAATACATGGACATCGTGTTTGGCGAGGTAGTTTCCGGAGTCGACTTTATAAGAGATTTCGGTGCGGGACTTCGTGACTTTTTCGGCGGTCGAAGCAAAGGCTATGAGAAAGAACTTTTAGAGGCTAGAGAAGAAGCGATTGAAGAAATGAAAGAACGTGCCGCAAGGATGGGGGCGGATGCCGTTGTCGGATGCAAGATGGACTATGAAGTTTTGGGGCAAGCGGGCTCGATGATTATGGTCACCATTTCGGGCACGGCGGTAAAAATAAGAAGTGCGGAATAGATGAGGAGAATTATTTCAGAAAAAGAAATATCTGTCGACGGTATAAAAATAAAAGTCATTAAAAAGACAAATATGAAAAATTTATATATTCGTGTTAAGCGGGGGGGCGATGAGGTTGTTCTTACCGCTCCCGAGGTCAGCGATGGGTATATTTTAAATTTTGCAAAGAAGAATATCGAAGTTTTAAAGAAACATATAAACGACGAAAAGAGGAGAAGTGTGAACTCGGACAAAAAGTTTGTAGACGGCGAGAAGCATTTTCTTTGGGGAAAAGCCTACACTCTTCGAGTTGTAGATTCGAAGGAATTTCCGGTTATGAACGAGCGTGATATTTTTAGCTATGTTAAAGATTTGAGCGATTCAAAGGAAATTGAAAGAAATTTAAATGAGTTTTATCGAAGAGAGCTCAGGCTGAAACTTGAAACTTTTTTAAAACTCGCGGAAGAGATGGCGGGAGTTTCTTCGAATGAAGTCCGAATAAAAAATATGAAGACGAGATGGGGGACTTGCAATATTAAGGAGAGGCGAGTGTGGGTTAATTTAAATCTTGCAAAGTATGACGAGATATGTCTTTTATACATTTTGCTCCACGAGCTCACGCATTTGAAAGAAAAAAATCACACAAAAAGATTTTATAAACTTTTGGACGAAACTTTTTCCATGAGAAAAGAGTGCGACGAAATGTTAAAAATAAGATTATAAAACATCCAAGCGGCGATGTTTTATTTTTTTAAAACAATTTAAAACTATTCGACAAAATTGCAAAACGAAATTTATTATTTTAGAATTCTTTCTTAATAAAAATAATTTTTGTATAAAAAGTGATAATATTTAGACAAGAGTACTACATATGGGGTAGCAACTAAATAATTTATCGTGCTAAAAAGCGGACTTCTTGCAAGTTCTGCAACTTTTTTTCAAAATCTTGCAGAAATGGTGATTTATATCACTTATAAAGGCTTATAGCGTAAAATTCTGCAACTTTTTTTAAAAAAATTGCAAAAAGATTTATACGGTTATTATGATTTTCAACTGTATATTGTGACTTGCAAAGCATTTCTGCATTGGGTATAATGGAGTTGACGATATTATTAAGGAGGATTTAATATGGCTAGAGACAAGAAAACACTGGTACTTGGTGTTATCGGTTCAGACTGCCACGCAGTTGGTTTAAGAATTTTGGACCACGCATTTGAGCAAGCAGGTTTTAATGTTGTTAATATTGGGGTGCTTTCACCGCAAGAAGACTTCATAAACGCTGCAATTGAAACAAATGCTGCCGCAATTTGTGTAAGCTCACTCTATGGTCAAGGGGAACTTGACGTTCAAGGAATGAGAGACAAGATGAATGAAGCAGGTTTAGATGACGTTTTGCTTTACATAGGCGGAAACGTAGTTGTAGGAAAACAAGATTTTGACGAGGTCAAAAAGCGTTTCTATGATATGGGATTCAATCAATGTTACCCACCGGGAACAGCACCTGAAACCACTATAAAAGATTTAAAACACGATTTAAATATAACGGATTAGTTATCGCAATTAATTAGGACAGAGGTTTATGAAAACTTATAAATTTATCGATTTTGGAAGCACATTTACAAAGCTTACTTTGATTGACATTGAAAAAGAAGAGATTGTAGCAACGGCAAAAAGTTATACTACTGTCGGCACGGATGTAAAATACGGTTATGAAAAAGCACTCAAGGAATTGAACGAAAAGGTCGGAGAGGACTATGAAGTCGTTAAGACTTTGGCGTGTTCTTCCGCAGCGGGCGGACTCAAGATGATTTCAATCGGTCTTGTTCCGGATTTAACGGCGGAAGCTGCAAAAAGAGCCGCTCTTGGAGCAGGCGCAAGAGTTATTGCAAACTATGCATTCAAATTAAACTCGAGCGAATTTGAAAAAATTGCCATTTCAAACGCCGACATTATTTTGCTTGCAGGCGGAACCGACGGCGGAAATACTGAAACCATTATTCACAACGCGAAGGGACTTCTTGAGCACGAAATAAAAATTCCTATTGTTGTTGCGGGAAACAAATCTGCCGAAGACGAGATAAAGAAAATATTTGAAGGCAAGGACAATCTTTATTTTACAGAAAATGTTATGCCAAAAATCAATGAGATAAATGTTGAACCTGCAAGAGAAACGATTCGTGAAATTTTCATGGGAAATATTACGAAAGCAAAGGGCATGAAAAATGTTGAAAGCGAAATTTCAAGCGTTGCAATGCCGACGCCGCAATCAGTTCTGAAAGCTGCGGAAGTTCTTTCAAAAGGTACCACAAATGAAGAAGGTGTCGGCGATCTTATCGTCGTTGACGTAGGTGGAGCTACAACCGACATTCACACCGTCGGTTGGGGAGACCCGACAAAGCCGGGAGTTTTCACAGTAGGTCTTGAAGAACCGTTTGCAAAGAGAACAGTTGAGGGCGACCTCGGCATGAGATACAGCTCGATGAGTGTTTTTGAAGCAAGCGGTATGAGAATGCTCAGAAAATATTTGGACATTTCAAAATATAATCCTGAAGAGGAATATTTAAAGAGATATGAAAACACATCTTTTGTAAGTACAAGACCTGAAGATATCGCGTTTGACGAAGCTATGGCAAAAATTTGTGTGGACCTCAGTGTAAAGAGACACGCAGGCGTTGTCGAACCGGTGTACAGCACAACGGGAGTCGTTTATTCTCAAAAAGGCAAGGACCTCTCCGATGTAAAAATTTTGATTGGAACCGGAGGAGTCATTGTAAATTCTGACAATTTCGATGAAATTTTAAGCGCCGCAAGTTTCAGACCGGACGACTTAAACAGTTTAAAACCGAGATTTCCTGATTATTATGTAGATAAGAGATATATTCTCTCCGCAATGGGGCTTCTTACAATGATTGACCCTGATATGGCGGTAAGAATGATGAAGAAATATATTTTAGATACAAAAGTAAAAAATACGAGCATGCCGGAAGAAGACGAACCGGCGATGATCTAGGAGGATAAATGAAAGTTCAAAATAAAAAATGGTCCGATGCGGAATTTTTCGAAACGAGAGAAGAAGTTCTTCGCGGATGGCCGACCGGAAAAGAAGTAGATTTACAAGAGGCGATAGATTATTTAAAGAAATTGCCGGATCACAAAAACTTTGCAAAGAAAATCAGAAAAGCAAAGGAAAAAGGGATTACAACAGCAGAACCGAGAGCAGGGGTTGCTCTTATCGATGAACATATAAAGCTTCTTCTTCACTTACAAAACGAAGGCGGAGCAGACTTTTTGCCGTCAACAATTGACGCATACTCACGTCAAAACAGATATGAAGAATGCCAAAGAGGTATCGACCAATCTAAAGCTGCAGGAAGATCTCTCTTAAACGGCTTCCCTGGAGTTAACCACGGTGTTCACGGAGCAAGACAAGTTGTTGAAGCAGTTGACCTACCTGTTCAAATGAGACATGGTACACCTGACTCAAGACTTCTTGCAGAAGTTATGCACGCCGGCGGATATACTTCAAACGAAGGCGGCTGCATTTCATACAATGTTCCATATGCAAAGAGTGTTTCAATTGAAAAGTCACTTATTGACTGGCAATATTGCGACAGACTTGTCGGATTCTATGAAGAAAACGGCGTTGAAATCAACCGTGAACCGTTCGGACCTTTGACAGGTACACTTGTTCCACCGAGCAATTCCAACTCAGTCGGAATTATAGAAGCACTTTTAGCTGCTGAACAAGGTGTAAAGAGTATCACAGTCGGTTACGGACAATGCGGCAACCTCTATCAAGACGTTGCAGCTATAAGAGCTCTTGAAGAACAAACTGAAGCTTATCTTAAAGAATACGGATATGACGATTGTTGTGTTACAACAGTTTTCCACCAATGGATGGGCGGATTCCCACAAGATGAAGCAAAGGCATTCGGAGTTATCGCTTGGGGCAGTGCAACTGCAGCTCTTGCAGGCGCAACAAAAGTTATTGTAAAGACGCCGCACGAAGCTTTCGGTATTCCTACAAAGGAAGCAAATGCTGAAGGTATAAGAACCACAAAGATGGTTTTAAATATGCTTGAAGGACAAAGACTTCTTCCATGCAAGAGACTTCAAGAAGAAATTGATCTTATTAAACTTGAAACAAAAGAAATCATGGACACTGTTTTCAAACTTGGAAACGGCGACTTGGCTGTGGGAACAGTCAAAGCTTTCGAAGCCGGTGTCTTAGACGTTCCATTCGCACCGTCAAGATACAACAAGGGTCTTGTTATGCCGGCTCGTGACTTTGAAGGTTGCGTAAGATATTTGGATTTCGGAAATGTTCCGTTTAGTAAGGAAGTTAAAGATATTAACAGGGAAAAATTGGAAAAACGCGGTAAAGACGAAGGTCGTGACCCAAGTTTCCAAATGACTGTTGATGATATATTTGCTGTTGGACTTGGTAAGCTCATAGGCAGACCTCAAAAGTAGTTTAGTCGGCAAAATGCCGATTATATTTTCGAGTTACAATATTTATTTTAAAAGGAGAATTATACTATGAAAATTGTAGATGTAGTAGCAAGTGCGGGCAAAACCGGATTTTACTTTGATGACCAAAAGGCAATTAAGATGGGTGCAAAACACGACGGAATGTTCTATGTCGGAGACCCTGTAACAGAAGGATTCACAAGCATTAGAATGCCGGGTGAAGCAATTAGTGTCTTACTTGTTTTGGAAGACGGACAAATCGCATGGGGAGACTGTGCAGCTGTTCAATATTCAGGAGCAGGCGGACGTGACCCACTTTTCCTCGCAAAGGATTATATTCCACTTATTGAAGGACCTATCAAAGAACAATTGGTCGGACGTGAAGTAGATTCATTCAAAGAATTGGCTGAAGAAATGGATCACCTCCAAATTGACGGACACAGACTCCACACAGCAATCAGATACGGTATCACACAAGCTTTACTCGATGCAACTGCAAAAGCTAAACATGTTACACGTGCTGAAATTGTTAGAGATGAATACAACACAGGTGTTGAAATCAATCGTGTTCCAATTTTTGCTCAATCAGGCGATGACAGATACTCAAACGCAGACAAGATGATTATTAAAGAAGCTGACGTTTTACCTCACGGATTATTCAACAATGTTGAAGAAAAAACAGGTAAAAACGGTGAACTCCTACTCGAATATATTGAATGGTTAAGAGACAGAATCAAGACAATGCGTCAAAATCCTGACTATAATCCAACTTTCCACATCGACGTTTACGGAACAATCGGTGACGTATTCGAAAACGATGTAGAAAAGATGGCTGAATACATGAAGAAAGTCGAAAAGGCTGCTGCTCCATTTAAGGTTAGAATCGAAGGACCTATGGACTGCGGCGAAAGACAAAAACAAATTGACGTCTTGGCAGCTCTTACAAAGAAACTCGACGAAGACGGAACACATGTTGAACTTGTAGCTGACGAATGGTGCAACACATACGAAGACGTAGTTGACTTCGTTGACGCAGGAGCAGGACATGTTATCCAAATTAAGACACCTGACTTGGGTGGTATCAACAACACAATCAAGGCAATCAAATATTGCCGTGACAATAAAGTCGGCGCATACTGCGGCGGAACATGTAATGAAACTTCAAGATCAGCTGAAATCATTACAGACATCGCAATGGCAGCAGGCGCACTACAACAACTTGCAAAACCGGGCATGGGCGTTGACGAAGGCATTATGCTTGTAAACAACGAAATGAACCGTGTTGTAAGACTTGTAGAAATGAGAAAAAATTTAAAGAAATAAGAAAACACTGAAGATTTAGTTTCGATAGTTTTGGTTGTATAAATATATTATATTTATATTCACTTGGGGCGGCGTTTTGTCGCCCACAAGTGAAAACCGAAATTAAAAAGATTAAATCTTTTTCCTACATAGGGGGGAAATAATGAAGACAATAAATACAAAAGATATTACTGAAGCTGTAAAGGAAATGTGCATTTCCATGAGCCACAATCTTCCAAGTGACGTTATGAAGTCTCTCAAAGACAAGAGATCACACGAAGATTGGCAACTCGCAAGAGAAACTCTCGACACAATTATTGCAAATGATGAACTTGCAATGGAAAAAAAGATTCCTATGTGTCAAGACACGGGAATGGTTGTTGTTTTTGTAAAGATGGGACAAGATGTAAAATTTGAAGGCGGATTTATTGAAGATGCAATAAACGAAGGAATACGTCAAGGTTACACAGACGGCTATTTGAGAAAGTCCGTAGTTAAGGACCCGCTCCAAAGAGTTAACACAAACGACAACACACCGGGACTTATAAACTATGAAATCGTTCCGTGCGAAACATTTGAAATCACTGTTGCAGCTAAAGGATTCGGCTCTGAAAATATGTCCAGACAAAAGATGTTAAGACCGGCAGACGGAGTCCAAGGAGTTATAGATTTTGTGGTTGAATCCGCAAAGCTTGCAGGACCGAACGCATGTCCGCCGATTGTTGTGGGCGTTGGCGTCGGCGGAAGTTTTGACAGATCGACACTTCTTGCAAAAAAAGCTCTTATGAGAAATCTCGAAAGTTATAATGACGATCCTTACTACAAGGACCTCGAAATAAAACTTGAAGAAATGATCAACAATCTCGGCATCGGACCTCAAGGTTTCGGTGGAAAGACAACCTGTTTAAGAGTTTTGATTGAAAAGTATCCAACACACATTGCGGGTTTACCTGTTGCTGTTAATGTCAACTGCCACGCAACCCGTCATGAAACAAGGAAGTTTTAGAGGTGAACTATGAAACATTTAACAACTCCATTTACTAGAGAAGACTTAAAAGATTTGAAGTCCGGAGACAACGTTACAATTTCGGGCGTTATTTATACAGCAAGAGACGCAGGTCACGCAAGACTTGTTGAAGATAAAAAAGCGGGACGCGAACTTCCGTTCGACCCGAAGGGAGCATGTATTTATTATGTCGGACCTACACCGACGGCACCGGGAGATGTTATCGGAAGTGCCGGACCTACATCGAGCTATCGTATGGACCCGTTCTCACCTGAACTCATGGACTGGGGCGTACTCGGCATGATCGGTAAGGGCAGAAGAAATCAAGAGGTAATCGACAAGATTAAAGAAACCGGTGCTGTTTATTTTGCGGCAATCGGCGGCGCAGCAGCAATTATTAAAGACAGAATCAAAAAATGCGACATCATCGCATACGAAGATTTGGGCGCCGAAGCGTTCAGACGTCTTGAAGTTGAAAATTTCCCTGCAACTGTAATAATTGACTCAAATGGAAATAACCTTTATGAAGAAGGCGTAGAGGAGTATCTTAAATGGAAAGAAAAATAGTAACCGAAGCAAGAGCCGGCTCATATGAAAGCAACGATTTGTTGGTTTCAATAAAGCCGAATGACGAAAAAATAAATTTGGAAATAAGAAGCGTTGTTTCGGATATGTTTTACAACTCAATCGAAAAAACTGTTTTGGAAGAACTCGAAGAACTTGGTGTAATGTCCTGCAATATTTCGATTGACGACAGAGGAGCGCTTCCTTTTGCAATCAAAGCAAGAGTGAGAACCGCTGTTATGAGGGGGTCAAAAGATGAATTATAAGACAATGCTTTTTATACCGGGAAACAATCCGGGCATGCTCATGAGCATGGACGTTTTGGGAGCAGACGCATATATTGTTGACCTTGAAGACGCAGTCAGCCTCGACAACAAGGATGCCGCAAGAAATCTTGTAAAAAGCTATTTAAATACTTTTACAAACGATAAACCGTATGATATTTATGTAAGAATTAATCCGCCTGACACTCCGTTTTTTGACGACGATGTTGAAGCGCTTAAAGATGCAAAGATAAACGGACTCATGCTTGCAAAAGCTGACCCGGACAATATTGTTATTTTAGATAAAAAACTTGAAGGTACGGATTTAAGAATTTTTGCACTTATTGAAACTGCAAGAAGCCTTGAACTCGCATATGAAATTTTATCAAAAGTAAAGAGAACCGAAGGCGTTCTTTTAGGTGCCGAAGACCTCACGCTTGATTTGGGCGCAAAGAGGACAAAGGCATCTGACGAAATAAAATATGCCAGAGCAAAAATTGTTTCAGCTGCAAAAGCTGCAGGTGTTCAAGCGGTCGACACACCTTGGACCGACACCGATGACATTCCGGGGCTAAGACAAGACACTGAACTTGCAAAAGCTATGGGAATGACCGGTAAAGCTCTTATTTCGCCAAGACATGTCGACGATGTAAATGAGTTATTTTCTCCGTCAAAAGAAGATATAAACTACGCAAAGCGTGTATTTAAAGCACTCGAAGAAGCTAAAAAAGAAGGTAAAGGTGCATTCAGTCTCGACGGAAAGATGGTCGACAAGCCGATTATTTTAAGAGCTACGGATGTTTTAAAACAAGCAGGAGAATTTACGGAGGAATTAAATGGACTTATTAAATAAAGATATGAGCGCTGAATTTAAGCCTGTAAATAAACTTGAAAAAGAAAACAAGATGGTTCAAAATATTTCTGAACTTTTTGATAAACTCGAAATAAAAGACGGAGCAACCCTAAGCTTTCACCACCATTTGAGAAACGGCGACTTCGTTTTAAATATGGTTTTTGAAGAAGTAAAAAGAAGAGGCATCAAAGATATCACTTTGGTCGCTTCCTCAATCTTCCCGTGCCACGAACCGATTGTTCCTCTAATAAAAGACGGAACAATAAAAAATGTTATAACCTCATATATGTCGGGACCGGTTGCTGAATCAATTTCGCACGGAGATTTAAAGGGAACTCTTGTAATGCAATCGCACGGAGGTCGTGCAAGAGCAATTATGGAAGGCTCTGTAAAAATTGACGTCGCATTTATCGGTGCACCTGCAACGGATGTTCACGGAAACATTTCCGCAACCGAAGGAAAAGCTTTCTGCGGAACTTTGGGATATGCAATTGCCGATTCAATTATGGCTGAAAAGACAGTTGCAATAACAGATACAATTTTAGAGCTCGAAGGAAAGACTGAAATCCCTAGTGAAAGAATCGACTATATTTTAAAAGTCGACTCAATCGGCGATCCGAACGGAATTATTTCCGGCACAACTAGAATTACAAAGGACCCTGTCGGACTCAGAATCGCACAAAAAGCAGTTGAAGTTATGGTTGCAACAGGACTTGTTAAAGAAGGCATGTGCTATCAATCGGGAGCAGGCGGAGTGAGCCTTGCGGTAACGAAATTTTTGGGCGACTACATGGAAAGAGAAGGCATTAAAGGTAAATTCGCATCGGGCGGAGTTACGGGCGACCTTTGCGATATGAAAAACAGAGGACTCTTCGACAGAATTTACGACGTTCAATGTTTCGATTTAAAGAGCGCCGAAGATATCAAAAACGACCCGAGACATATAACGATGTCTGCTGAAAAATATGCTTCACCGTACAAAGATGCGATTGTAAACAGCCTCGACTTTGTAATTTTGGGAGCAACTGAACTCGATACGGATTTCAATGTAAACGTAACAACAGGTCACGACGGCGTTATAATGGGCGGATCCGGCGGTCACCAAGACACTGCATACGGCGCAAAAGTTTCGATTATTGTTTCAAAACTTTTCCAATCGAGAATCCCTCTTATCGTTGACAGAGTCGGAGTAATTTCAACTCCGGGAAGCACGGTCGACGTGCTTGTAACTGAAAGAGGCGTTGCAGTTAACGAAAACAGAAAGGACATCATTGAAGCTTTGAAGGCGCACGACATTGAAGTTATGACCATCAAAGAACTGAAAGAACTTTCCGATTCTTTGACAGGTGTTCCTGAAAAGAAACGCGATGAATCAAAACGCGTAATCGGATATATGGAATACAGAGACGGACAAGTCTTGGACAAAATCTATCAAGCATAATATAGTCCCGGGAGAAATCCCGGGTATTTTTTTTACATAAAATTAATAGACAGACAAAATCCTTTTTACATGGTGCGGATATAATAAGGTTGTAAAGAGGAGGAAGTTATGTTAAAAGAAACTACTAAGAAAATAGCAATCGTAATTGCTGTTTTAACAATTGCACTTATTTTTGCTCCGTTTGGACAAGCAAAAGCAGAAGAAGAGTTACCGCTTAAATATATTTTCTTATTTATCGGCGACGGCATGGGCTATTCACAAATCAATTTGGCTCAAATGATGGAAGGAAATGAAAAGAAAGGCGAAACAGCCATAAGAGAACTTAGTTTTTCCAAATTTCCTTACACGGGAATTGTAAACACACATGACAAAACAAGTCTTATTCCGGACTCCGCATCAACTGCATCCGCAATGTCAACCGGAAACAAGATTTACAGCGGCGTTATTTGTAAAGATACGGATTTGATGAAATCCTTCAAAACAATTGCACAACAATATAAGGAGGCGGGAAGAAAAGTTGGTATTTTATCCAGTGTTACACTCAACCACGCAACACCTGCAGCATTTTATGCAAGCGTCGACTCGAGAAAGGAATACTACGAAATCGGAAAGCAAATGGCGGATTCAAACTTTGATTATTTCGCAGGGGGCTCCTTAGGTCAAAGAACGGGAAAAGATGGTAAGAGTAAGGATTTATATCAAATTTTAAAAGATAAAGGATACAAAATTACTGAAACAAGAAAAGATTTTGAAAATATTAAAAAAGGCGAAAAGGTTTATGCTGTTTCTGAAAGACTTCAAGACAGCGGAGCTATGCCTTATATGGTAGACCAAAAGAAGGGCGATATGACTCTTCACGAAATGGTCAAAAAAGGAATTGAAGTGCTCGACAATGAAAAGGGATTTTTCATGATGGCAGAAGGTGGAAAGATTGACTGGGCATGCCACGCAAACGATGCAAGAGCAGCATACGGTGATGTTTTGGATTTGGAACTTGCTGTAAATGAAGCAATCAAATTCTACAACAAACACCCGAAGGAAACATTGATTTTGGTTACAGCCGACCATGAAACCGGCGGAATGAGTCTCGGTTATTATCTCACACACTACAACACAAACCTCGAAATTTTAAGAGGACAAAAGATCAGCCAAGTTGAATTTGACAATAAAATCACAGCTTTGGGTGAAAAGGTAAAATTCGAGCAAATCAAAAAGATTATAACTGAAAATACAGCGCTTAAATTCAGTGGAAAAGAAGATGACAAATTCGTATTAAATGAAAGAGAAATAAATCTTATAAAACAATCAATTGAAGCATACAACAAGGGCGAAAAGGTTGAAAAGGACGATGAATACACTCTAAAATACGGCGGATACAACCCAATTGCAATCACAATCACAAAACTCATCGCAAACAAGAGCGGAATAACATTCGGAACAAACGACCACACGGCTGTTCCAATTCCGGTATATGCAATCGGAAAACACGCAGAACTTTTCACCGGAACATTCCACGACACAAAAATTCACGAAAAAATGTTAGCTAAATAACTTTTAATAATCTCAATTTGCCTCAGAAAGGAACCGATTTTTATCGGTTCTTTTCAATATGCTCTTTTATTTTCAATCTTTAAATGTTATAATGTATGTACGAGGTGGTTAAATGATAGCAGAAGTAAGTCGTTTTACAAACGAAGGAATGGTTGTAACTTGCGATTCCAAAACATACAATATTTTAAGAGGCGGTTTTTCACACAGTTTAAAAATCGGAGACAAGATTGACATAACCGTCGTTGACAAGAAGAACAATATCGCTATTTTAAGCGAAAACAAAGTTGAGGATGGTCGAGTTTTAACTCTAAGGGTAAAAGAAAAGTCACGTGTCGGATTTTTCCTGGATACTTTCGGTGCGGACGATTTATTTATGCCATTTGCTGAAACCACCGGTCGAGTAAAGCCGGGTGACAGAGTTGTCGTAAAAGTTATGCGCGACAGAAAAGACAGGCTTTTCGGCTCGATGAGAATAAGTGAATATGTTTCGAACAGTCACAATTATGTTGAAAATGACGAAGTTATCGCGACGATATACAGTGTCAGACCGGGACTCGGAGTTTTCGGAGTTGTGGATGAGGACATTGATGCAAGGCTCGATGCAAATGAGATGACGAGGGGATATGAAGTCGGTGACAAGGAAAAATTTCGCGTAAAATATGTTCTTCCCGACGGAAAAATCTCGCTCACAAAAAGAGAGCGCTCGCATTTGCAAATTGACAAAGATAGTGTTATTATAATGGATGGACTTATGAAAACCGGCAGACTTTCGATTGGCGACAAATCGTCACCGGAAGAAATTTTTGAAGTGACCGGTTTGTCCAAGCAAGCGTTCAAGAGAGCTTGCGGTAGACTATTAAAACAAGGGCTTATAGAGGTTGGCCCGGTAGAAGTTAGGAGAGTTGAAGATTAATATGAAGATTAATATTAATACGGAAGTAGTTGAAATGATGATCTTCTTCTGGTCATCAGTTGCGGAAAAGGAAAAGGTTGCAGAACCTTATATTATTTCAGTCGCAGAAAGACCTGAGATGAAACTTATCTATGACGATGAATTCAAAGAAGAAGGCGTAAGAAGTGTTTTGTCGGCTATTTCCAACAGAGAACTTTTAAACGGCGGAAGCAAAAAAGATAAGCGTTTTTGGAACAACAATATGTGGATGATGGAAGACTTGGGAGTCATGCAAGCCATGATTGACCCGATGAAGCAACTTAATCTCCAAGAAGATGAAGGAGAACTTTCGACAAAATCAGGTTTTGATGAAGTGAATGTTATTTTCGTTCCGGGAACAACGGATTTCTTTAAAGTTGTGGACAACAATTTGGTTGTTAACTTCTTTAAGATTGCTGTCGACATTTTCGGTGGCACCGGCGAAGTTACATTTGACGGCAAATCTTTGAAAGACGCAATTGAAGAAAAAATTAAAACTATGTAATTGTAGAGCCTTTTCGGCTCTATTTTTTTGAAAAAATTCTGAGATTTTTATTGACATTCATTTTTATTTCAAGTATAATAGAAAAAATGCCCGAAACATTCGGGAGAGTTCCGTTGGAACGAAAAAATTTTGTTATCTAAGCTTTAATAAGATAAAGCGAGAGGAAAGGAGAAAATATGAGAAAGGTTTATCAAGTAGACGAAAAAGTACCCGGAAAATTATTGGTTCCGCTTTCAATTCAGCACACTTTTGCTATGTTCGGAGCATCGGTTTTGGTCCCGATTATTTTCGGAATCAATCCTGCAATCGTTCTTTTTATGAACGGAATCGGAACTTTGATTTTCATTGCGGTGACAAAGGGAAGAGCGCCGGCATATCTTGGAAGCAGTTTTGCATTTTTGGCACCGGGCGCTGTAATAATTAATCAGATGGGATTTGAATACGCCGGAGGTGCCTTTGTGGCGGTCGGAATTATAGGAATGATTATAGCGGCGATTATTTACAAATACGGCACGAGTTGGATAGACGTTGTCCTTCCGCCGGCGGCAATGGGTTCCGTTGTTGCGCTCATCGGTTTTGAACTTGTCGGTCTAACGATAAGGGGCGGAGCTATCGGCGCCGAAATCTTGACCGAAAATTATAACACGAAACACTTGATTGTATTTTTGGTGACAGTGCTTGTCGCAGTGTTCGGCTCTGTTTTATTCAAAAAACTTCTTGCAACTGTTCCGATTCTTATCGCAATTATTGCGGGATATATCACGGCGGTTGCACTGGGTATGGTGGACTTCACACCGGTTTATGAAGCAAAACTCTTCACAATGCCGGATTTCCACTTAGCAAAATTCAACTTCGAAGCGATTCTCACAATGCTTCCGGTAGTACTTGTAATTCTGTCGGAGCATATATCGCACCAAGTTGTAACTTCAAACATTATCGGTCGCGACCTCATAAAAGACCCGGGACTTCACCGCTCGATTTTTGCGGACAACTTCTCGACAGCACTCTCCGGTCTTGTGGGCGGAGTTCCTACGACCACATATGGTGAAAACATCGGAGTTATGGCAATCACGGGCGTTTATTCGGTCCAAGTTATAGCGGGTGCCGCAATAATATCTATTATCATGGCGTTCATCGGACCCTTGAGTGCATTTATCTCGACAATACCGGGCGACGTCATCGGAGGAGTCACATTCCTTCTCTATGGAATGATCGGCACAAGCGGTATAAGACTTCTCGTCGACCAAAAAGTTGACTACAGCATCTCGAAGAACCTCATTTTGACATCTGTAATCTTCACAACAGGTCTTTCGGGCCTAACGGTGAAATTCGGCGCGATAAATCTTTCGGGCATGGTGCTTGCATCGGTCGTTGCAGTAGTTTTGTCGCTCGTGTTCTATATGTGTCAAAAATTAAATCTATTGAACGAATAACAAAACAAAGTCTTCTCTTGAAACATGGAGAGGACTTTTAATTTACATAATAATCTTGAATAAACTTGCGATTAATGATAAAATAAAGACGGTGATTGCATTGACAAAACTTGATTTTATTATCATACTCGTCATCATAATTGCTTCAATCACCGCCATTTTTATGCTTCCGAAAGTCGAAGCATCGGGCGTCGAAGTGAAGGTTGACGGCGAGGTTATATATAGAAAAGATTTTCAAAAGAAACCTATACAAAAACTTTTTCAAACGAAATATGGAATAAATCTGATTGAAATCGGACCGGACTATGTCGTCATGCTCGAGTCTAACTGTCCAAGACAGCTCGCTGTGAAGCAAGGGAAAATCAAGTCTCCGGGCTCGAGTCTAATCTGCATTCCTCACCATATGGCGGTCACAATCGTGGGCGACGACGAGGATAAGATAGATATGATGGTGAAATAATATGAAAACAAATATTACAAAAATCGCACTATTCGCACTTATTGCCGGAATGATTTCATTTTTGGAAAATTTTTTCACACCGCTTATTCCGATTCCGGGCATGAAACTCGGATTTTCAAATATAGTTCTTTTGGTTGGACTTATTTATTTTTCGAAAAAAGAAGTATTTTTTATCGTGCTTATGAAAAGTATTTTGCAAGCGTTGATGGGCGGCTCGTTTACAAGCATAATGTACAGCCTTCCGTCGGGAATTTTTGCACTCATAGGAATGATACTTGCGATGAAGTTTATGCCGCGCGTGAGTTATATCGGAGTTTCGGTTGTGGGAGCATTCTTTTTTAACTTTTCACAGGTCACCGTTTCGTATCTCGTATTGAACAGTTTCATCTATTTCCACTATTTACCGTGGATTGAAATAGTCGGAACATTTACAGGGACGTTGAACGGTTTTATTGTAAACGAACTTGTTAAGAAAAACACTTTGGGAGTTATATTAAATGACAAAAAACAGTATTGAAAAGACTGATTTAACAGAATATGTGGAAGACTCGGAAAAGCTTATGCCACGTGAAAAACTTATGAAAATGGGAGCGAAGAGTCTCGAGCCGTGGGAACTTCTTGCCATTCTTTTAAGAACCGGAACTGTCGGCTTAAATGTACTGGAGCTCAGTAAAGGGCTTCTCAAATATGGAGGAGGTTCGCTTTCGTCACTCGTGCAACTCGAAGCGCAGGACCTGCAAAATATAAAGGGGTTCGGCGAGCAAAAAATCACGACGATGATGGCGGCTTTTGAACTCTCGAACCGAGTTGCGCTTGAAAGAGCGAAGGACGGCATGCTCGAATTAACTTCGGTAAAAAGCGCCGCAGACTACATTATGAGAAAGCTCGAAAATCACACTGAAGAACATTTTATGGTGCTTGTTTTAAACAACAAAAACTGTCTTATAAACGAAAACATCGCACGTGTTCACGAAGGTGAACTCATTTTCGACGGAGATGAAATATTAAAAAATGATTCAATAAATTCGGGCAGATACAAATTTTTGGACGAAGAAGTAATATCTAAGGGCACGGTCAATCAAACCATTGCAATGCCGAGAGAGGTCTTCAGACGTGCGATAAAGCTCGGCGCGACGTCGATTATGCTTGCGCACAATCATCCAAGCGGCGACCCTACACCGTCGGGCGATGACATAAGGCTCACTTCAAGGATGGTCGAGTGCGGAAAAGTGCTTGGAATCGAAGTGGTCGACCATATTGTCGTCGGAAACGGCAACTACTATTCGCTGAGACAGCACGGAGATATGTAATTTAGAAGAGGAAATCTATGAATTTTAACAATAAATATATAAAAAACATAATAATATTTCTTATTTTTGTTGCGTTGGTCGTATTTGTTTTTGTAATCGACAAAAATGTTTCGAAAGACAATATTATAAGTAAGGGCGTTTCGGTGATTGTAAATCCCGTTTCGAGATTTTTCAGAAGTGCCGGAAGCACAATAAGAGAAAAAGTCGGCGGTCTTACGGATGAGGAAATAAACGACCTCGACGAGCTCAATTTGAGAGTGAAGAAACTCGAAGAAGAAAATAGAAAACTTCGAGAAGTCGTCATAAGAAGCGAGGCGCTTCAAAATGAATACGATATGATAAAATCTACAAATTTAGAGCTTATACCTGCGGATATAACGTCTTTAAACAACAACTCCTGGTACGACGTTTTTACGATCAACAGAGGTCTAAAAGACGGCGTCGAGATAGGGGACAGCGTTGTTATGTCGGGCGACGACACGGCTGAAGCGATGGAAGGACTTGTGGGTCGAGTGACCGGAGTCTACAGCGACTACAGCGAGGTCACTGCGATTACGGACGACACAGTTCGAGTGAGTATAAGGACTATAAGAAGCGGCGACGGCGGAATTCTTGGCGGAATGAAGTCCGGCGAGCTCAAGGCTTATATGTTCGACCAAAACAGCGACGTCATCGTCGGCGACGAAATTATCACGTCGGGCCTTGGCGAGGTTATAAAGAAGGACATCTACGTGGGCGAAGTTTCGAAAGTCGAAACCGATGACACTGAGATGAAAAAACTCGTCTATATCAAGCCGGGTGTGGATTTTAAACACTTGAGAAGAGTTTATGTGGTGAAATAATGTTTGCAAAAATTTTAGTGGTGAGTTTAATCTCACTTTTTATGCAAATCGGATTTTTTCCGGGAATTCTACCGGAGGTGACGATGCCTGAATTTTTTGTGCCGATGATTATCGTTATGGCGCTTGCAATCGACAAGAAAGAAGCGATAACACTTGCGGCGATTTCAGGCTTTATTTTGGATATCTATTTTAGACGTGCATTCGGACTTAGAATTCTTCTTTTTGTTGCAATCGCATTTATATTGGGCTCTATGCGCGAAAAATTTACGGGTAAATCAATGTTTGTCGTCTCGGTTATAACCGCAGTGACGGGTATTTTGTATATCTTATCGTATGGACTTGGACTTATGTTTTTGGGAATTGATACAAAGATGGGAGCTGTATTTTTCAATCTCTTCTCATTTCAAGTCCCGATTCAAATCGTCCTTTCCATAATTTATTATAAGATTTTCACAAAACGCAAGCACAGAAAGGTGGAATTTTAATGGAAAACAAAAATGACAAAGCGAATATTCCACTGAGAATGGACATTTTATTTATAGTAACATCCATTCTTTTTGTCGTGCTTTTAGCAAGGCTGTTTTTTATGACCGTTGTCGAAGGCGATAAATATCGTGAAATTGCGGACAACAGAAGAATAAAAAAAGTTTATGAAACGGCGCCGAGAGGCGAGATAAGAGACAGGCACGGAAGACTTCTTGCGGGAAACATTCCGTCTTTCACGGTGCAAGTTTTAAAAGATGAACTCATGCGCCCGAATCAAACCAAAGATGAGATAAAAAACAGAAACCAAAGGCTTTTGACTTTGATAAGACTTCTTGAGGAGGACGGCGTTTTTTTCCAAGGCGAATTTCCGGTGGATTTGAACTACTATACTTTCGCAAAAGAAGAAATGTACGAAACGAGCGAAGAGTCACCACAGGAGATTATGGTGAAAAAACTTGAGAACGAAGATGTTTTAAGAGAGTTTATCGAGTCTTCGATGAATCTTGACAGATTTCCGAATCACTATTCTTTCAACGTCAAACAACGCGCGCTGAATGCGGTTCGTGAAAAATATATAGACTTTCCGGTAACTTTAAAGGACAATGTATTCGTTGCTGACGATTTAAAACTTGCGACATTTATCAAGGACAAATCCATGCAAGAGGGACTTTCGGCGGAGGAACTCGTCTTTGAAATCATAAAATCGGACATGACTATAAAAAGAAAGATTTTAAATCACCCGATTGCGAGGGCGATTCTTTTTGAAATTGCAGCGAAGAGCGGAACGATTTCCAATATAAGGATGAAGCCGGTTTCCATAAGCTACCAAAACGAACTTTTAATCGACAAGCTGAACCTTGTAAAGAATTATCCGGAGCTAAGCATCAAGGACGATGCGAAAACATTTTTCACATTTCTCGGAAAACGATATGCTCTAAAGGAAATTTTAAGCTCGATTTATGACGACGGGAAAATGGTTCCGGGAGAAATATTCCTTCAGACGGTTCAAGATAAGGGCATCGCAAAAAATATCGAAGTCTATCTTTCGGAAGACGAAACCGGAGTATTTTATAAATACAACGACGGCACGGATTCGAAAAATCCTCTCGAAGATTTAATCAATATGGCAAGCGATGAAGTCATCGACGAATTTTTAATGAGAGAAGAAATCCGACCGATTGTTCAACGCGAGCTTTTAAAGAAAAATATAAATGCAAAAATCTCGGTTTCAAACGAGCTTGAATTTGTAAATGACAAAAATACAAAAAATCTTTATTCGAGATTCAAATCATATTTTAAAGATATGGAAGACGATTCCGAGCTACCGGACGCCGAAGAGCTTTTGGCGGCGGCGAAGGACTACTATAGAATCTCGCCGGACATTTCAAACTATGAAGCGAAGGACATCTTAAATATCTATGACCTCGTTTATAAACTCGGAGAAAGAGCGTACAAGCCGGTCAACCTTGCGTACGGATTAAAAGATGAAACGGTTGCAAAAATCGAGGAAAAAATCGGTGAAAAAAGCGGAATCAGAGTTTCTTTGGAACCTGTGAGATATTATCCGCTCGGGCAAACCGCATCGCACATACTCGGTTATATGGGAAGAATTGCGACCGACAAGGAAATTGAAAAATATGTAGAAGATAAAAAATATGACAGAAATAAATTTATAGGAAAGACGGGAGTCGAGGAAAGTTTCGAGGAATATCTCCACGGAAAGAGCGGCGAAAAAACTGTCGCCGTCGACTATATCGGAAACACAACTTCGGTTATGAACGAAACCAAAAGTGTTCCGGGAAATACTCTTTATCTCTCAATTGACTCCAAGCTCAATTCGCTTGCGGAGGAATATCTGGAAAAGACAATTGACCGCGTGAGAAGGCGTGCGGTCTATGAAAGCGAATGGGGCGACTATCAAATGGACGGTGAAATCGGAACCAAAAGACCGTTCTCAAACTGCAATGCGGGTGCGGTCGTCGCAATGAATGCAAAGACCGGTGAAGTGCTTGCTATGGCGAGCTATCCGGGATATGACCCTAATCTTTTTGCGACGGGCATAAACGAGTCGGACTGGAAAAACTTTTTTCCGGAAAACGACAACGACCCTCTTGCAGCAAGACCGCTCTACAATATCGCAACCCAAACTGCAGTTCAACCGGGCTCCACATTCAAAATGGTGACCGGTTTTGCGGGACTTCAAAAGGGGCTCGATCCGTACGAAAAAATTTGGGACGGCGGATATGTCGAAGTTGGAGACACCAAATTCAGATGTCTTGTCTATACTCTCTCAAAGGCATCTCACGGAAATGTCGACCTTGCTCATGCAATTGAGCACTCGTGCAACTACTATTTCTACTCGCTTGCTCTTGGAAACAACCAAAGACGAGGTGAAAAGCCGATAAGCACGCATATTTCAATCGAGGATATAAGAAACGCCGCCGAGGAGTTTGGCTTAAATGACAAGACCGGCATCGAAATCAATATACCGCCGGAAACGGTCGGCTCGGTCCCTGAGGCGGAGCAAAAAATGTTCACTACAAAATTCTATATTGCAAAATGGTTGAGAGAGAATATTAGAGATTTTCTTGAAACCGAAAAGACGGATGATGAAGTTGAAAATGATATAAAAGAAATTGCTGATTGGGCGGAAGAAGGTCGCTCACTCACGAGCAACGAACTTATAAAACGCCTTGAAAATATGGGATACAACGGAAGCACTCCGGTCAAAGGACAAAAAAGAAGTCTGACGGATGTTTTAAAATTCGACTATATAAATCAGGCGCCTTGGAGTCTTGCCGACACACTGAACGTCACAATCGGTCAAGGTCAGTCGAACTTTACGACTCTTCAAATGGCGAACTACATCTCGACGCTCGTAAACGGCGGCACGAGAAACAAGGTCACGCTCTTTGACTCAGTCAAATCCTACGACGGACAAGAGGACGTTCTTCTTCCTGAAAATAATCCTACACAGATTGACATAAAAAATCCGGACGGGATGAATCAAATAAAATACGGAATGGAACTTGTTTCAAGAGTCGGAACGAGTAGACGTGTGTTCTTGGATTTCCCGATTGCTACGGGCTCAAAAACGGGGACGGCGCAAAGGGAAGGAATAAATCCGAACACAAATATGCCATATGACGACTTTGCATGGTTTGTATCGTACGCACCTGCGGACGATCCGGAAATTGTCGTCGCATCCGTTCTCTTTCAAGGGGGAACGGGCTCAAACGCCGGACCGATGGCGAGAGATTTGATGGCGGAATATTTGGGACTTAACAGAGTTGACACAAAGAATGTCATGCCTTTTAGAAATGAGCTGATAAAATAATGAAATATTACAAATTTCAAAATGAATTGGAGACGGTCACGATTTTTTATGAATCAGACCGTCTTTATCAAATAGTTATAGAAAAAAATGACGAAATTCCCGTCGGCTCCATTGTGCACGCACGCGTAAAGAAAATCGACAACAAAGCGAGACTCACCTTCGTGGACATAGGCGAGACGGAGGATGCGTTCTGCGCGGAAAAGACCGGACTGAAAGCGGGAGCTGACGCGTTCTTCAATATCCGAAAGACCCCCGACGAAGAAAAGTTCTACACCGTCGACATGGATTTAAAACTCGAGAAAAACTCGAGCATGCTCAGAATTATTCCGAAAAAATCCGGAGCATTCGAAACAAAATTCGAAAAATTTTCGAGCATTGTCGGCTCGAGAGACGGCGGTTCGGATGGGACTGACTCGGGGAAAAGTAGAGTCGAAAAAAACGTATTCACTAAAAGTTCGAGCGGAAAAAACGCATCTATCGAGAGTCTGAGCGAAAAAAGCATTGAGAACAAAAATTCGTACAGAAAAAACAATGAAACCGAAAGCCTAACTACAACCGAAACCACAACCCCGACCCAACCCGACACAGTCGAAGAGTCCCTTCTAGAAAAATGGAAGCATATTTTTTCGATGAAAAACACACTTCCAATCCCGAAAATTGTCTACAAAGCTCCGACAAAATCCGAAAAACTTATCGAAGAGTATAATGCGGAGCAGTCAATCGACAAGGAAGAAGTTGCTAAAGTGCTGAAAAATGCCGAACCCGATTTCGAAAGAAGAGTAGACTTGAAAACCGGATATCTCTATGTCGATACTCTTCCATATATGACGATTGTCGATGTGAACTCCGGAGATTTTTCGGAATTTTTCGACAGCGCACTAAACCGCATGGAAGTGAACAAAGAAGCGATGAAAAAGCTTGCTGAAATAATAAAACTTCGAAATCTCGAGGGCGTTATAATAATGGACATTTTAAAACTCCCGGGAAAGATGAACCGAGAATTTTTGGAATATCTAAAGAGCGAGTACACCGAGATAAATTTTCACGACATAACGAGACTCGGGATGCTTGAGATGACGATAAAAAAGACGGGCGGCGAAAAAATAAGCCGAGAAAAAATTACGGAGTTAAAAAGAACGCTGGGAAATATTTAAACTTGTGGAGAATTGACATGAACGAAAAAATCAGAAGAATAGACATATATGACGATGAACGCTTTGACAAGCAAGCTCTTAATGAACATGGTTGTTATATTGTAGAGGACAAATATCCGGTTGAGATAAAAATTATTTCAAGTTATGAAGCCATAATAAATGGAAATAAAGAATTTTTTGAAGATGTTATTGAAGAATTTCGTTTTTATACAAAGCATATTACAACTTTCTATGATAAGGATGGAAATGTTGTAAAATGTTTTGACAGAATCGAAATCTTTAAAATTGAAATCGATAGAATTAGGCCGCTTCAATTCTTTGTCGATATTGACAAATTAAATGCGGTAAAAACATTTGTCCGAAGGGAAGAAGACATTATTGTTCCGCTCGACAAATATGAAGATGAATATGTTTCGCTTGACGGACACACAAGACTTTTTCTTGCATATGAACTCGGTTTTTCGTATGTTTACGGCTATATAACTGCAGGATTTGAAGGAGAAGAATTTTTTGTTGAAGAAACAAAAAAGCGCGGAATAACAAAAGCAAAGCATATGATTTTAGTGTCTCACGATGAGTATGAAAGAAAATGGAATGCATTTTGCGACGATTACTATAAAAATAAAATTTAATTTTTAAAATCACAATACCGTCTTCATCGAACGAACGCTTAAGGCGGTATTTTTTTGTTTTATTAAAAGCATAAAAATAAAATAAATAAAATGTATATTTTTTCTTGACAAACAAAAATTTATATGATATTATATACGAGTAATCTTCCGCTTGAGTCGGGCTTCGAATGACAACTGTCAGCCTTGACGTCGGCGAGACTAAATCACTTGGAGGTGTAGATATGTACGCAATAATTGAAACTGGTGGAAAACAATACAAAGTTGAAAAAGACCAAATTCTTCACGTTGAAAACTTAAACATTGAAGAAGGCGGCGAAGTTGTTTTCGACAAAGTTCTTCTTGTGTCCGGTGACGATGGGGCGATTACTGTTGGTAAACCATATGTAAAGGGTGCTACCGTAAAGGGAAGCGTTCTAAAGAATGGCAAATCAAAGAAAATCATCGTTTTTAAATATAAGGCCAAGAAGAATCAAAGAAAGAAGAAAGGTCACAGACAACCTTTCACAAGAGTTGGAATCAAAGAATTGGCTATCTAATGATTAACATAGTGGCCTTCAGGAATAAGGAGCGCATCGGATTCGAAATAAAGGGACACGCGGACTACGACGATCATGGTCATGATATAGTTTGTGCGGCGGTTTCGATTTTAAGTCATACGATTTATCGCTCGCTTGTGGTCAATTTGGACCTCGAGGACGAGCTTGACGTTGAAGTAAAAGACGGATTCATGAACCTTTCGCTTGCAAGGCGAGGCAAAGATGTCGACTTATTGTTCGACACATTTATTGAAGGCATAAGGAGCCTTGAAGAAGGCTATGGCGATTTTATTAAACTTACATTAGAGGAGGAATAAAGATGATAAAATTAAATTTGCAATTATTTTCATCCAAAAAAGGTGCTGCAAGTTCAAAGAACGGTAGAGACTCTATATCAAAACGTCTTGGAGCCAAAAAAGGTGACGGTCAAGTAGTTTTGGCAGGCAACATTATCGTTCGTCAACGTGGAACAAAAATCCACCCGGGCACAAATGTTGGAAAAGGAAAAGACGACACATTATTTGCAATGATTGATGGCGTTGTTAAATTCGAAAGAAAAGATAAAAAACGCAAACAAGTAAGCGTATATCCACGCGAAGTTGTCAATGCTTAATTAGAAAACCCAAGGTCACATCTGTGACCTTTTTTTTATAAATATGAACTCCGTTGTTGAAACGGGGGTTCCGATTTGATATAATTTAAATAAAAGAGGTGATGAAATGTTTGATATTGTAACTCTTGAGTTGAAAGCGGGAAACGGCGGCGACGGACACGTCGGTTGGAGACGTGAAAAATATGAACCGAAGGGCGGTCCGCACGGCGGCGACGGAGGAAGAGGCGGTTCGATTTACCTTGTCGGCTCGTCGAATCTAAACTCCTTAATCGACTATCGCTACAAGACGAAGTTCAAGGCGACAAACGGTCAAAACGGAATGAACAATTTAAGAACCGGAAAAGACGGCGAAGATCTTTTTCTCTATGTTCCGCTCGGCACTGTTGTAAGACAGGTCGGCAACGAAGGCATCCTCTACGATTTTAAAGAGGACGGCGAAAAGTTTCTTGTCGTTGAAGGCGGTCGCGGCGGTCGCGGAAACTGGCATTTTAGAACCTCAACAAGACAGGCTCCGACTTTTATGGAACCGGGAAGAAAAGGCGAGGAAGCGAGCATTCGTCTTGAGCTGAAACTCATTGCGGATGTGGGACTTGTCGGTTTTCCGAATGTCGGAAAGAGTTCGCTTCTCTCGATTATGAGTGCGGCGAAACCGAAAATCGCAAACTACCACTTCACGACTCTTGAGCCGAATCTCGGCGTCTGCATGGTTGAAGAGGGAAAATCTTTTGTCATAGCGGACATTCCGGGAATCATTGAAGGTGCATCTGAAGGTGCGGGACTCGGCTTTAAATTTTTAAGGCATATCGAAAGAGTTAAACTTTTGGTTCATGTGCTTGACGTGAGCGGCTCCGAAGGGAGAGAACCGCTTGAAGACTATTTTAAGCTGAGACATGAAATGGAGTCTTTCAGCGAAACCATTGAGAAAAAAGAAGAGATAATTGTACTCAACAAGTCCGATATAATTGACGAAGAAACGCTTAATGAAAGGCGAAAAGAAATCGAGGAAAAAACCGGAAGACAGACCTTTGTCGTTTCCGCAGCAACTCGAATGGGCATCAAGGAACTTGAATACAAAATATATGATATAAATAAGAATATACCCGATGTTGTTCTCGATGAAAAGAGAACCCATCTCATACAAAATGAAAATCCGATTGAAGTTTGGTTTGAAGACGGAGTTTACCACATCACGGGAGACAAAGTTGAATACTATTTCAGGTCGACCGATTTCAGCGAGCCGGATTCCGTGAGACGTTTTGATGCATTCCTCGAAAGAGAAGGGATAAACGCGGAGCTTGAAAATCTCGGAATCGAAGACGGAGACACGGTTGAGACTCTCGGATATGAATTTACACACATGGAGTAAATATGATAACATCAAAAGAAAGAGCATTTTTAAAATCAAAATTGAATACAATGAAGCCGGCGATGAGAATCGGCAAAGACGGCATCAAAGAAGAAACACTGGAGGCAATTGATTTATATTTGAATAAAAATGAAATTATGAAAATTCAAATTTTAAACAATTCCGACGTTGAAGTTATGGAGCTTTTCGGCGAACTTGAAGAAAAACTCGGAGTTGAGTTTTTGGCAAAGCTCGGCAGCAATCTTTCGATTTATAGAAAGAGCGAAAAGAATAAATTGCTAAATGAATTTGAAAAATAAGGTCCTGATATACGGCGGAAGTTTCAATCCGCCTACAATCGCTCATGTAATTATGGCGAAATATCTCATGAACGAACTCGAACCGAAAGAACTGCTTGTAGTGCCGACATATGACCCTCCGCACAAAAAAGAGGGCAGGATCAATGTCTACGAAAAGTTCGACATGGTAAAGGAGACTTTTGAGGAAATCCCGGGTGTTCACGTGACCGACGTTGAATACAAGTTGAAGGGCGTGAGCTACACCTACAAAACAATCGAGACACTTCGGGAAAAATATGACGAACTCTATCTCGTCATGGGCATGGACAGCTTTCTCTCGTTTCCGAAATGGGTGAAACCCGAAAGGATTTTGGAGCTTTCCAATATAATAGTTTTAAAACGCGGCGGCTACACTTTCAAGTCGAATGAGCTCTACGAAAAAAACAAGGAAAAGTTTTTCTTTTTGGACAATCCTGTGCTTGAAATGTCGAGTACATTCGTGAGAGAACAGATTTTAGAGGAAAAAGACGTGAGATTTTTTGTGACGGATAGAACCTATGATTATATAAATGAAATTTTAAAGTGAGGAATCTATGTTTGATAAAGATGAAGCAATAGAATACTTAAAAGAACACTTGAGCGACCACCGGGTCGGACATTCGATTCGAGTGATGAAAATGTCCGGAGAGCTTGCAAAAATTTGGGGAGTCGATGAATATAAAGCGGAGGCAGCGGGACTTCTGCACGACTCGGGGAAATGGGCCTCAAAAGAAGATGCGTTGAAAAAGATTGAAAGTTTTGGTATAATATTGGAAAATGAACTTGTGTATGACTACAATCTGGTTCACGGAATTTTGGGAATGTATATCGCCCAAAACGAGTTCGGAGTGTATGACCACGAAATCTTGGACGCAATAAGATACCACATCACGGGCAGAAGCAATATGACGACGCTTGAAAAAATCGTATATCTTGCGGACAAACTCGAAGAGGGCAGAGACTATCCAAGGGTTGACGAGTTCAGAGAATTGGCAAGGACGGATATAGACAAAGCGCTTATTGCAGTCTTTGGCGATACTTTAAAGCTTTTGGTGGACAGGGGCGAGTTCATTGCAACCGACACCGTTGAAGCGAGAAATTGGCTGTTATTAAAGGAGTAAATATTGGAAAATACAGATAAAAAACTTGAAATTATACAAAAGGCAATCGAAAATAAAATCGGATACGACACAGAAGTCATCGACATAAGGGGAAAGGCTTCATTTGCGGACTATTTTGTCATAACCTCCGCAACAAGCAGCAACCAAATGTTTGCAATTGCGGACAATGTTGAGTACGAAATGGAGAAGGAAGGCTTTGAAAAATTGAACAACAGCGCAGGAAAAAGCAATGAATGGCTGCTGCTTGATTACGACGAAGTCATCGTTCACATCTTCGACATCAAGGCGAGAAAATTCTATGACCTTGAAAGACTTTGGACGGAACGCGATTTAAAGTCGAATAATTAGTGAAAAAGCCACGTGCTTTTATATAAGGAGGATAATATGGAATCAATTAACACAAAAAAAGCTCCGGCTGCTGTCGGCCCATATGTACAGGGGATGGTACATGACGGTTTAATCTTCACAAGCGGACAACTTCCAATCAATCCGGAAAACGGCGAACTCGTTTCGGACATCGAAGCTGCTGCAAAACAATCGCTCACAAATGTGCTCGAAATTGTTAAAGAAGCCGGCGGAAAACTAGAAAATATAATCAAAGTGAATATCTATGTAAAAGATATGAACGACTTCGGAAAAGTAAACAAAGTCTATGAAGAATTCTTCGGCAACCACAAACCTGCAAGAAGCTGTGTTGAAGTTGCAAGACTTCCGAAAGACGGCGTAATCGAAATCGAAGCAATCGCATACAAATAACAAATGACCTCTCGGTTGAAATGTTAAAATTTCAAATCGAGAGGTATTTTTTTGTGATTCATTATCTTGCAAAATAAACCGATAAGTAGTATAATTTAATAAATATGTGTTTCGATGGAGGTGAAGAATGGATAAACTAAATCAAGTGCTGAAAATTCAGTTGCCGAAGATGAGTTTTGAAAGCGGAATAAAAATCGCGCTCATGTTTCTCTCGCTCATATTTGTATTGTTTGCGACCTACTATATGGTAAATATCGGAAACAACTACGTCGACGACAAGAGAAAAGTGCGGTTGAATTTGAGAAAAATATTAAAATATGTTTTGATTTTCGCCGGCGCCGCAATAATAATAACGATTTTTAAATCGTACAACAGCCTGCGCTATCTATTGAACGCCTTTTTGACATCAGTTGTCATCGCATATGTTCTAAATCCGCTGGTAAAGTGGCTCGAAACAAGATACCCGAAGCTTAAACGCAAGTGGTGGATATTGATAATTTTTCTGGCGATATTCTTAATCCTCGTATTCATGATGGTGAGCCTATTGCCGCGCACAATAAACGAATTCTCGAAACTTGTAAACAACTTCCCGCTCTATTTGGACCAAGCGAAAAAAGTTGTAATCGACCTTTCGCACAAATACTTTGGACGTGATGTTTTAAATCTCGAAAAACTTAAAGTGCGAGACATATTCGGCAAAATCGGAATGTCGGACTTCAACTTAAGTTCAATGATGGTTGGAGTAAAAAGCACATTCAGTAAAATCTTTATTGCGGTCTTGGTGCCGATCTTCGTTTTCTATCTCTTAAACGACAAGGAAATATTTATAAAAAAATTGAAGGAACTGATTCCGGAAAAATATAGAGAACAATCCGTCGAAATCGGAAAGAAAATGGACGAAAGCGTATTCAAATATGTCAAGGGAAAAATCCTCATGGCAATATATGTGGGCGTCGCGGTCGGAATATTTCTCGGCATCATCGGAGTCGACTTCGCTCTCGTAATCGGAATAATAACCATGTTTGCGGACATTATTCCGTACATCGGACCGTTCTTGGGTCTTGCGCCCGCGACGGTGTTTGCGCTTCTCGACAGCCCGACAAAAGCGATATTTGTCATAATCATGTTTCTGTTCTTGCAATGGACCGAAAACAATATCGTCGGTCCGAAGATTATGAGCGACCAGCTCGGCTACCATCCGATGCTCGTTCTCATAATAACGATTGCCGGTGGATTCCTGTTCGGATTTGTGGGCATGATATTTGCGCTGCCTTTTGTAATTGCGCTTGAAGTTGTCTATGAATACTATAAGGAAACAAGAGAGACGAAGAAAAAACTGGATTAAAAGAAAATATGAGCCGTTTAAAACGAAATTCACGGCTCTTTTTATATACTATTATATATTATAAGGAGAATTTTTATGGAAAATATAGAACTTCACGACATACGTGAGAAATTTTTGAAATTTTTTGAATCCAAGGGACATTTGCTTCATCCTTCATATTCGCTAATCCCGAAGAATGACAAATCCCTATTGTTAATCGGTGCAGGAATGGCACCGCTAAAAAAATATTTTACAGGCGAAGAAACTCCGCCGGCAAAGAGAATGACCACCT
The DNA here is from genome assembly GCA_900540185.1 of uncultured Eubacteriales bacterium. GTDB lineage: Bacteria > Bacillota > Clostridia > Tissierellales > Peptoniphilaceae > Ezakiella. The sequence continues at coordinate 22,444 of UQFH01000004.1, read as the reverse complement.
CGCAAAAATGCGTAAGAACGGGTGACATCGACAATGTCGGAAAGACACTCCGCCACCTTACATTCTTTGAAATGCTCGGAAACTTCAGCTTCGGCGACTATTTTAAAACCGAAGCAATCCACTGGGCATGGGAATTTTTGACGGAAGTAATGAAACTGCCTGCTGAAAAACTTTGGGTTTCAGTCTATGAAAAAGACGACGAAGCATACAGAATTTGGCACGACGAAATCGGAATTCCCGCTGAAAGAATTGTAAAACTTGGAAAAGAAGACAACTTCTGGGAACTCGAAGTCGGTCCGTCTGGTCCGGACTCCGAAATCCACTACGACAAGGGAGAAGAATTCGGCTGCGGAAGCCCTGATTGTAAGCCGGGCTGCGACTGCGACAGATTCCTCGAAGTTTGGAACCTCGTTTTCACGCAATTTGACAAGGATAAAAACGGCGAATATCATCCGCTTCCGCACCCGAACATCGATACCGGAATGGGACTTGAAAGAATTGCATGCATCATGGAAAACGTCGACTCGGTATATGACATAAAAGCCATAAGAAAAATCATGGACACCGTAGCCGACATTTGTGGAAAGAAATACGGCGACGACAAAGACGACGACATCCACTTCAGAATAATCGGTGACCACTCAAGAGCAATAACATTCCTCATCTCGGACGGCGTTGTTCCGTCAAACGAAGGACGCGGTTATGTTCTAAGAAAACTCATAAGACGTGCAAGTCGCCACGGAATGCTCCTTGGAATCAAGCAAAGCTTCCTCGAAGCACCTGTAACGGAAGTGATTGAAAGCTGGGGCAGGGCATATCCTGAACTCATCGAAAACAAAAAAGTTATACTCGAAGTCTTAAATACTGAAGAAGAAAGATTCCAAAGAACAATCGTTCAAGGAACCGAGCTTTTGACGCAAAAGATTGCAGATTTAAAATCCAAAATGAAAAAAGTTCTCTCCGGAGAAGACGCATTTGTTCTTTATGACACATACGGCTTCCCGGCAGATTTGACCGAAGAAATCTTGGAAGACGAAGGACTGAGCTACGACAAAGAAGGCTTCAAAGAAGCGATGGACGAACAAAGAACCCGCGCAAGGGAAGCTCTCGACAAGTCCGACTCAGGTTGGAAAAAGGATTCCAAAATCGAATTTGACTCGGAAATCGGAAAATTCTCCGGATATGAAATGAACGAAACGACCACAAAAATCACGGACATCTATGTTGACGGCAAAAAGACCGACGATCTTCCGACGGAAGCAGAGGGAATTGTGATTCTCGAAGACACTCCGTTCTATGGAGAATCGGGTGGACAAGTGGGAGACATCGGAGAAATTATCGGAGACGACTTCAGACTTGAAGTTTTAGACACCCAAAAAACAAAGGACGGACTCTATCTGCAAATTTGTAAGACCGTCGACGGAGTTGCCAAAAAAGGTGCAGAAGTTTCGACAAAAATCGATACAAAAAGACGTGACGACATCAGAAGAAATCACTCCGCAACGCACCTTCTACATGCGGCTCTTCGTGAAGTTTTGGGAACTCACGTTCACCAAGCCGGCTCCCTTGTAAATCCGGAAAGACTTCGTTTCGACTTCAGCCACTATCAAGCGATGACCGAAGAAGAAATAAAAGAAGTTGAAAGAATAGTAAATGAAAAAGTCCTGGAATCGATTCCGGTTGTAACCGAAATAAAATCGCTCAAAGAAGCAAAAGATGAAGGAGTCACCGGACTTTTTGAAAGCAAATACGGCGACGTCGTCAGAGTTCTAAAGATGGGAAAATTCTCGATGGAACTTTGCGGTGGAACCCACGTGAGAAACACCTCCGAAATCGGGCTCTTCAAAATTGTTTCCGAAACCGGAGTTGCTGCGGGCGTAAGAAGAATCGAAGCTGTCACAGGACACGCATCATACAAATATGTTCTAAAAAATGAAGAGCTCATTAAATCCGTTGAAAACAGACTGAAGACCACGAGAGAAAACATCGAGCAAAGAATCGGTGAAATGGAAAAACTTGAGAGAGAGCAAAGAAAAGAAATCGAATCCATAAAAGCAAAACTTCTCGGAAATGCCGCTTCGGATATGACTTCGGAAATAAAAGAAATAAATGGCATAAAAGTTTTGGCGAAAGTTTTTGAAGGCGTCGAACCGAATGAACTCAAAAATATCGCAGACGAAATCAGAAACAAGGAAGACGCAATTCTTGTAATTCTCGCTTCGAAAAACGGCGAAGGATTAAATCTCCTCGTTGCCGCTTCTAAAAGCCTTGTAAAAGAAGGAATCAACTCCGGAAATATCGTACGAAATATTGCGAAAGCTCTCGGAGGAAATGGCGGAGGTCGTCCTGACATGGCTATGGCGGGCGCAAAAGACGTCGACAAAGTCAATGAAGTATTTCAAAAAATAGCGGACTATATAAAATAAATTTAAAACATAAATAAATATATTATAATTATCAAAAAATACCCTTACTCTCAATAGGATGTGGGGGTATTTTTTTGATTTAATAAACAATATATATACTATATATAGTGGAGTGATAGATTTAAATAAACATAGACATAGATGTTATAAGGCTTTGTAACTATTTTGTCAGAAATTGTCTATTGCAGCTATATAGTGACTTCGGGCACATTTCTTATCTCTGCAGTCAAAACTGTAAAATACTCGGAAAAAATTACAGAAATGTAAATAATTAAGCTTTTAATGTTTATTTATATATAAAAAAGCAAAAAATACGTTCATTATTGCTCATTATATCAAAATAAAATTACTATAAATATTATAATAGATAAAATAAATTAGTACTGATACATAAAATATAATAAATATAGAAGTAAATATAATAAAAAGTATTAAAAATTAATTTTCAAAATATTTTAATTTTTTTGAAACTTTTTGAAAAAAAGGGTTGACACCCACCACAATAAGTTGTATAATAAATGTAATTTACAAATAGTATGTAGATTGAAAGGAGATAATTCAAGTGAAAAGCCATTCGAAAAGAATTTTATCATTGGTTTTTGCACTGTTGATGGCATTTCAACAAGTGATGTTTGCAGCACAAACAGTTGACTTATTGACACCGGCTGAACAACCGCAAACTGTTGACTTGCTTACGGGTGAAGAAGAAAACAAAACTGTTGACCTTCTCACACCGGCAGAACCGAGTGCACCGATTGAACAACCTGTTGAACAATCGGAACCGATAATAGAAGAAAACAAAGAAACAGAAAATCAAACGGTGGATCTATTAACACCGGGGGACGACGAAGTCGTTCCTGAAGAAGGAAAAAAGTCGACAACAACGATTTTAATCGGGGGAGAAGAAGAGGAAGAAACTCAAGATGACAGTTGGGATTTAACACCTGCTGAAATAACGGTCCCTGAAGAAAATCACGACGAAGAAGAAAAGAAGGATGCGACCTTCGAAGATGAAGAACATCACGAAAATGCAGGCGTTCTTCCTTGGAGTACAGACCTCGTAAAGCCGTGGAGCATTTACAGAGAGCCGAAAAAAGTTTACAGACCGGGTGAAGACCTCGATTTGACCGAACTGTTGGTCGAAATCAAAACGGGTCACTCGGGAAGCTTGTACAACATCGAAGACTTAATCAACGATGAATTTACAACAATCACAAGAACGAGAAAGTCCGATGGAGAAAAAGTCAGACTCGACGACAAGATTTACGAAGACGAAACAATGACAATCCATATGGAAGGATGTCAAGACTTAACAATTGACTTTACTGTAGATGAAAATCTAAAAGACGAAGAAGAAGCTCTCGAAGCTTTCCAAGATAACTTAATAAGAGAAGAATTCCGTGATGGCTTGGATTTTTCCCTTTATCTAATCAAAAAAGGCGAAAGGGAAAATCCTATAGTAGCCTACTCACTTGATCCACACAAATTGACACCGATTGGAAACGGAGTCGATAAGAAACTCAAAGATGGACCTCTTTTCGATTTAAAAGATATAAATACATGGGACAGATTTGACATCGAAACCATTGGAAAAGTTAAAGCAATTCTTGAAAGAAGCGCTGAAATAAAAAATACCGAAAATGTAAGAAAGAAACTTATCACTCAACTTGCAATCTGGAATGTAACCTCAAACATCATTCCAAGAGAAATCGATGCAACAGTTTCCGAAATTGAAGAAAATGAAATAACTGATTTTGGTCCGGAACTAAAACCGACTGACGAAGAAGAAATTCCGGAAGAAAAAGAAGAAGAGTCGATTGAAATAATCGACCCGACAACTCCGGAAGAAGAAATCGAAAGCGTAGAACAAGACGACGAAGTTGAAGCGGTAGAAGAAAAAACTGAAATCGAAAAAACTGAAATCGAAGAAAAAACTGAAACCGAAGAACCGGTTGAAGAAAAAACTGAAGCTGAAGAACCGGTTGAAGAAAACACGGAAGAAAACAAAGAATCTGAAAAAATTGAAGAACAAGCTCCGGTTCAAAGTACAGTTCACAAAATTGTATTTGACGTAAGAGAAATCGACTTACCATATAATGAAGTGGAACTCTCCGACGAAGAATACGAACTCTATAATGAACTCACATCTTTGGAAGCAATCGAGCTAAAAAGCGAAGACGAAGATTTAAAAATCTATGAACCTACAATAATAGAAGAAAATGAAAACCAATATGCCGACCTCGTAACAATCGGCGAAAGCGATATCGATTCTATTGAAAGAGTTGAAACTGAAGTCACATTCGACGCAGTCGACTACTCATTCCAAAATCTATATCACACTCTCGAAACCTCAAGCATGTTGGGCTTCGGTCAACCGAGAGACTTCAACGTTCTTCTTAAAGCTACAATGAAAGCTTCAAGAAAAATTGTTGAAGGCGACAAATTCGAAGTTGAAATCCTAAGTAAAACTCTTCCTATATTAAATGGTGAAGAAGGACGTGCAAACGACATCCAAATCGACGGCAAAGTTGTTGCAACTGCTGAATATATTGCGGAAGAACACAAAATCGTCTACACATTTGTAGAAAACCTCGACACGGATAAAGTTGAAATCGAACAGGAATTCAAACAAATCAAAGAAGAAAAAGCAGCTCTACTCAATATGCTCGACGTAAGTGAAAACTTGGTAGCGGATGCAGTTCGTGGCGCTGAAGGAGCGGAAGACTGCGAAGAAAATCCGGATGAACTCGAAATCTCTCCGGAAGACGACAACGTAACAATTAGATTGGTACTCGGAAATACACCGGTAAAATATAATGGAGTTTCTTTCGAAACAAAGAAATTCAGATTGAAAACCACAATGACTGCAAAAGCTTACCCAATATGGCAAATCCCTGTTGGTTGGACATTTGATGTTAAGATTGGAGACTATTTAAAACCGGATCCTAATTATCCGCTTAAACCGTTATATGACCCGGATAATCCAAGCGTTGTAATTGCTAAACCAAAGTATAACGAAGCTACTCACACAATAACTTACACTTATGAAAAATCTATAAGTTCAACAAAAACTTTGGATATCGATCAATATCTTGCATTTGACACAGATAATATAGGCACTAAGGATAAGATTGATATTAATATATCGGTAGAACCTAAAAATAATCCGAAACAACAAATGCCAACAAAGACAGTTTATAGGGATGACCGTTCACCGGTTATAACATCGGCATTTGAAGTAGAGTTTGATGAAAACGGAGAACCGAATTTAAATAACCAATATAAATTCTTTGAATATGGTCCGTCATACAAGGTTACATTTGATGCATCAGCCAATCCGATTATCGAGAATAGGGAAGTAAAAGCTGTTGAATGGACAGTTGTGTTTGACGGTAATGGAGAAAATTTAAACAGTAAACAGCTTGATCTGATTACAAACTTTACAGCAGTTAGGAATTCAGGACTTGAAAAAATTGAAGAAGATGTAACACTTAATGGCCAAGCTATAACGTTAACTGCTAACGATATGGGAGATAAGTTCCTTATAAATGATTCGAAGTATTTTGACGGTCATAACAATTTGGAAAGCGTTTATACTTTTAAGTTTAAAACACCGGTAGATTCTAAGCAAAAAGCATATGTTATCGACATAGCCGCAAAACTTCGTGGCGTAAAGAAAACCGGTGCTGTAAGATTGATTATGCCGGCTTATGAAGGCGCCAGACTTGAAATGGTCTCACCTAACGACATGACACATTCAAATAGAACTACTATCTCAGGCAAGTTTACAGCTGAAGATAAAGCTGAATGGATTGTCACAGAAGATGTTTCAACAGGTGACCAAGGAAGCTTACCGCTTATTGAAAGAAATATAAGTGAAAATCAAAATCTTGATTATTTAAATGTTGCATATTACGGTCTTGATAAAGACGGTAAAATGGCTCAATTTAAGAAAGAGACACCAAGAAAGGAAGATAACCCAATTAAAGCCGGTAATTTGGACGGATATACAACATTTGCGCCGGGGACAATTGCGGTTTATGAATATAAGACATCGCTTCTAAATTCTGATAAACCGGAAACTTATACACTATCTAACGGTGCTATTTCAAAATATAGAGACGTTAATGTTAATATAACATGGTCGAAGAGAGTTGAAAATTCAAAATATCCTGAGGAAACATTGATTTTAAGTGAAAAGGACAATGAAAAAAATTCATCTTCGATAAAAATAGACAAAGAAAATGATCCGCCACAATCAACAAGTGTTGTTATAACGAAAGTTCCTAATGTTAAAATTTGGAATATCGGTCAAAATGGAGAACCTCAAAAAATTGAATATAAGATAAAACAAGAATTACCGACAGAAGGTTACTCTAACGGTGGCATAAAAGTTAAATATGGCGAAGTATATAAGAGATATGAACCTGTTACGGGAATATATGAAATCCAAAATTATATAGTTGAAGACAAGGGTTCAACACCTGCGAATATAACTATAAAGAAAACGGATGAGGGCGGCAAACCTTTAAGTGGTGCAAAATTCAAGCTATTTGGAATTCAAAATACTGAAGAGCAAAATAAATCGGAGACATTTACTATAGAAGGAATCTCCGGACTAGATGGTTCGATTGAATTTAATAACATTCCTTCAGGAATTTATACTTTAAAAGAAGAACGTGCTCCGGAAGGATATGCACCATTATCCAAAAATGAAACCATTACGGTTAATGATGATGGTAGTGTTGAATGGACAAACAATATCATTACTGATGCTTCATTTGAAACAGGAAGTGCATCAACCGGTTGGAAGAGTGATCCAAAATATTACAACGGCTCGTTCTCATGGGCTGGATATATGAATAGTATTGACTATACTGAAGTTGATAAAAATAATAATTTTACTTCATATATCATGCTAAAACCGGATGTAAATTCTTTCAGACCGGGAAGTAAGGAATTAACCTATACTGACAGATGTACAAGAGTTTCCATGTTCGGTCAAAATTTGGATATAACAGACGCGCAAATCTTTGATGTGTATCCAAGTGAAAGAGAGCAAGTTAAAAATGCAATGTACAGCAAGACCGCAGGTAAACTTTCGCTTGGAAATGATTTAAGCAATATTGGCAACAATAGTGGAATGATAGTAAAAGAATCAAATTTCTATGACGATGTTGTCGGACAGAATGTTTATACTATTAAGATCCCTTATAAAAGATTTGGTGAACCTGATCCAAAAGAACCTGAAAATTTCGAGGGATGGGCTTTCTTAATAAAAGTTACAGGGAAAATTAATAACACAAAATCTGATAGCTCATTCTCATATAAATGGCTTACAACATCAGCACCTAAAGTAAATGATTTAAATTCGTTATTATCTCTTAATGAGAGAAAAATACAAACAAAAATAGAAAGTGATACCACTATTCCTGTAGCAGAAAACAGAAACAGTGCATTGAACCCTACTTTTACAATTGTAAATGAATCTGCTAAATTGACAAAGCTAAATATTGAAAAGCAAGACGATAAAGGAAATCAACTTTCCGGAGCGGAATTCAGATTGTACAACTCGGACAATGAACTTATTAATAGTGCTGTTACAACATCTACAGGCAAATTAACTTTTGAAGGTCTGGTTCCTGGAGAATATATTTTAAAAGAAACAAAATCTCCGGAAGGATATCACAACCCTGAGCTTACTTTCAAATTAATTGTAAGTCAAGACGGTTCAATTCTGTATAGTGCAACAGACAAGGAAGGCAATATAGTTCCGGAAGGGGACTACTATAGAGTTGGCGACTCTTCTTCAATAGGTCCTTCGATTCCTACCGGTGAAACAGAAATAACTGTTAAGAAAGCTATAATGTATCTTGATGAAAGTGAGCATTATGGAAAAACTCCGGGTGTTTGGGAAGAAGCTGCTTATGAATCCTATTCATTTGAAGGCAATTTCCACATAGAAAACGCTAAGGCGGGAGAATCTTGGATTATGGACTTTGATGACAATTGGAACTTCACTCAATGGTCAGGAAAGCTTCCGGAAATTAAGTCAAATACAGGAGAACTTATAGCTACAGGGGAAATTGATTACACAAACAATCAAATTAAATATACACTTGCTAATGGGTATGTAGACAATCATAGTACATTGGATTGTGGAATTAAACTAAATAGTATAAGACCTTCAAAATATTATGTAAAAAACAATGGTATTTACGCTTTCAGAGACGTTATCAACGTCGGAGCAAATCAAAAAGTTGTAGATACAGCTGTTAATGCTGATTTGTTCCAATTCTATGGAGAAAGAGGCGGAAACCAATATATTACTCAAAATGTTGATATCTACAAGGATAAAAATGAAGACAGATATTTTATGAGAAATATTGCGTTGTTCAATGTAAAGGGTGTAAAAAATTTCGCAGGTGATCAGATTGCTAGAATTTATTACGGCTCGAGTATAAACGATGGTAAAGAAATTCTATATGGTGACAAACAAGAACCGACGTATAGGCCGGTCAAGGTTATTGTATACAAGGTAGATCATCCGAATAGTGACAACATGCCTTTGTCTTGCGGAATTAGACCTTCAACAAGACCGGAGATATACACTAAAATTGCTGAATATAATGATTTTAGTAAAAAATTTGTAGATGGTAGACAAGGTCGCGTTACTATGAATTTCGATCCGGGAAGGGTAAATATCAATAACAACTATAAGCCTAATATATATAGTAATGGTGAAGTGCAATTTTTGATTACACTTCCTGATAAAATTAATGGATATGTTATTGAGCAGTTTTATGAGATTACGGATGTTAAAAGATTTGAAAACACATATACACAAACATTTATGTTCCACAGCGGTGGTTCAAAAACAGGTGGATATGAACAAATAAGACCTACACTTAATAGTGGGGCAGGTATCGGCGGCGATTATATTCCACCAAAACCTAAGAACTATGATTTGACTGTATTCAACAAAAAACAACCCGGAGAATTTATAGTAAAAAAAGTTTCTGAAAAAGATTCTCAAGGAAATGTAAAAGTACTTGCAGGCGCTGAATTCACACTATTTGATGCAAATAATAAGGTGGTAAGAAGAAATTCTTCCAATATTCAAGGTATTGTAGAATTTAAGGGCTTGAGTGAAGGAACTTACACTTTAAAAGAAACAGTACCTCCGGAAGGATATAAAGCAACGGACAGAACAATAACAGTCAAAATTGATAAAGATGGTAAAGTTACTTTTGAAGGTTTAAAACAAGATGATGATATTCTCAATATATTAAATAATTCTGAAAATCCAACAATTCAAGTGACTAATAAACCAAATAAAACCAAAGTCACAATAGTAAAAGTTGACGAAGAAGATTCTAAAAAGATTCTTCCTGGAGCAATATTTGGATTATTTAAAGAAGACGGTAAGACGCCTATTCCAAAAGAGGAAAAAAACTACGAGGTTGAGACTGATATAGATGGAAAAGCAACATTTGAAGACCTCGAACCTGGAACCTATATAATTAAAGAAATAAAAGCTCCTAACGGATACGAGTTGACGAATAAGACTTGGAAAGTTGTTGTGGGAAAAAATAATAAGGTTAAAGTTTTTGAAAAAATTGCAAAAACAAAGAATGAACTCAATTATAGTATTTCAAACTCAGGAATTGAGTCAACTATAACTTTTGATAATGGTAATCCAGGATTATCAATTACACCACATATAATACCAAATAGTAATGGAACTTTTATTTGTAAATTGGATATCGAAAGTAGATATGGCACTGAAAACCTTGATTCTGGAATTCCATTGAGTTTTGTGCTTGATAATAAAAATTTCAAATATAAATATAAAGGAAATTACCAAGAGAATATTAGTTGGAATAAGTACCCTATATCATATAAATATGGTAAGCAAACCACAGAGTTTGAAATAATTCCGAATGATACAATAACTGTTGGTGAGTATAAGCCTATTTCAAAAGTAGTAATAAACTATGGAGAACTTACAACTGATCTTCCTTCAATTACTTTTACTGAAAAAGTAGATGAGAATCCGGCACATAACGAAGTGAAGTATACTATTGTTCAAGCTGAAAAACAACAAATAATCTATAATTCACAAAGGAATGTTTTGGCCACCGTATATTCAACAATCAGTAAATTAAATAACGACAATTCATATAGATTGGGCATTAGAATTAAGCCATTACAAAAAGATTACAGCAATGTGAATAATACTTTGGCTGCATTTACTCTAAGGATGAATTTAGATGATTTTGAGGTATCGCCAGAAGATGAATTCGGATATAATGAGGTGTCGGGCGAAGTAAGTTTAGAAATGTATATGTTTGAAAGAGAAGCTGAAGAACTACGTTTTACAATTACTCCTAGAGATGGAAAATTTGGACACTTACAACCTATAAAATTCTTTACAATTGGAGCTACGAAAGTAGAAGAAAAAACTAATACAGGACAACACTTAGCATATATAGAAGTTTCTAATCCTACACCTCAACCTCCAACACCTGACCCTACAGTACCGGAAGAAAAGGAAATTGAAGTAAAACCAAATGGAAATGAGTTTAGCTTCAAAGTAGACAATAAGTACAAGGGTTATGAAGTTGAATTTAAAAAGATTGATTCAACGTCAATCGACAAGCCTGAGCAGGTGTATCTTGAAGGCGCTGAATTCAAAATTGAGATTAAAGATGGAGACTCTTTTAGACCTTTGAATGATGAAGAAAAGAAATTTGGAGCAAATGATACTTCTACTTCGGATGCTAACGGAACAATCACGTTCAAGGGATTAAAACCGGGCAGATATCGCCTTATAGAAACAAAAGCACCGAACCATTATCATAAGATCGATGGGGCGGCTAAAGTTTTCTATATCAGAGAATCAGATGGAAAAGTATTTATTATTGAGAGTGACGGTACAGAAGTCGAACTTAATGCTGAATCGAATAGGATAAAGAATATACCAAAAGGAACTGAGTCGTTTACTGTTTATAAACAGGGAGATGATAATAAGCCTCTTGCCGGTGTTGAATTTACTATATACAGCTTTGATGGTACAAAAATAAATTCAGGAACGACAAACGATAAAGGTGTTGTAGTCTTTGAAGAACTTGATTATGGAACCTATATTCTTAAAGAAACTAAAACGGTTGACGGATATATTCTTGATTCAAAACCAAAGATCATTAATATCGGAAAAGATTTTAAAGTTCCTGATAATCCTGACGCTCCAAAAGATGTCTCGAATGCATTTATATTTGACAATGAAAAATTCAAACAACTCAGAGCTTCAGAAATAAGAAACAATAGGGAAGAAGTTGTATACCCGAATAGGTCTGAATCGATTTTTGCAGAATTGCATTATAATATTGATCCAACAAAAGAAATCAAACCGGGGGATACTTTTACAATGGAGTTCAGCGAAGACGTTGATTTAGATGGAATAGATAAAACTCCGGATAATGAATTTGATATTTATGGACCTTTCGGTAAATTTGCGAAAGCAGAAGTTCTGGATAATTATCCAAATAGAAGAAAGATAAAATATACTGTAACGAATTATGTCGATCAAAACTCAATAGAAAATATTTATATGCTGTATCCTCTTTATGTAAATAGATACAAATATAAGACAGATGGAGATGTTACTGTTACTGCAACATTAGGAAAAGAAAAGTATAGTGACAAGATTTATGTTAATTTCAGCAATATATTCGATCTAGAAAAAACTGGTAAGAATCTTATGGCATATATGAGAGAACTTCACGTAGATACTAAAAAATTTAAATCTGTTGTGTATGTTAATCCAAAAGGTCGCCCAAGATATAACAAGAGAATATTCTTTAACTCGAATCAAAATTACACTATTGATAGTGTTAAGATTTATAAAGTCATAGACGGAAACAAAAATCCTATGCCATATTCTTTCGGAATTGATTTCAATAAACCTAGCGAAAGTGGATTGGAAGCTTATAAAGGTGAAGTAACGGGCAATAAAAATGATTTTATAATTAAGGACACAGAATCTTTAATCGAAGACGGCAAGACTAGGTATGGATCAAATGCAGCATATGTATTGGAAGTAGATGGAACTGTCAATACTGGAAATTTGACAGATTTTAGGTTAGGATATAATTACTACGAATACTATCAAAAAGATGAAGGAGAATTTAAACGTAGATGGTACAACATTTTCCAATATGAAGATGTCTGGGTATCAAATTGGGTAGAATATTACGAACCATCCTATAGAGAAACTTTTTGTCAATTCTACTACCCGGATTCAACAACCGAAGGTATACGAAAAATAACTCTTAAGAACCACAAGAACAAAATCGAATATACAAAAGTTGACGGAACTATATCAGGAACTTCTGTAGTTACGAAACCGCAAGGAGCTGCTGAAGGTTCGAATGAGCCGATAGCGGTTCCAAGACCGGTGTTATCAGGCGAAGGAAAAGCACTGCAAGGTGCAGAATTTAAACTTAAAAAAGACAGAGTTTTTGTTGAAAACTCATTAAGAATATCTGGTGAAGACGGTAAGTTCAGTTGGGAAGGACTTGCACCGGGATATTACGAGGTTTGGGAAACAAAAGCTCCGGACGGATATCCGACACCTAAAGAAAAGGTATCACACTTCACAGTCAATGAAAAAGGTGAGATTGTAGGTATCAAGGATAATACGACAATTATTATCAATGAAAAGTATAAACCGAACATTGAATTCAAAAAGGTTGATGGAAGCAACAAAGAGAAAACTGTAGTTTTACCGGGAGCTGAGTTCACCTTATACAAAGCAAAAAAAGGTACAAACGGTCAATATGAAAAAGTTAATGGGGCTCTTCAATTTGGTATGGTTGACAATAAGTGTAATATTATACCGGATGTAGATGACAAAGGAAATCCTATACCGGAAGATAAGAAAAAAGGCTACAAAGCAACTTCCGATGCAGATGGACATTTCAAATTCGAAAAACTCGAAGACGGTATTTATGCGGTTAAGGAAACCAAAGCACCTGCCGGTTACACAAAGCTTCTTGATTATGTATTCTACTTCAAGGTTGAAGCCGGAAAGATAACAGAGGTTGATAAAGACGGCAATGTTGTACAGGTTAACGGAAAAGATCATGTTGTAGTTGATATAACACTTGAAGAACCAACAAACGAAGTTACTCAAATCAAAAACTTTAAGGCTGAATACCCTTCCACAGGTGGGGTTGGAGCACTTCCATTTGTTTTCATCGGTATGATGATTATGATGGTTGGAGCATATATGTTTATTCGAAGGAGGGATGCCCTCTATGAATAATAGTATGACGGAAAGACGGATACACGATCCGTAGTGCGAAGGCGCATCTGCGGGAAGAGAAGAGGTGGAGTTTTCCACGGAAATTTGTCGAGAGAGAGAATACGAAAAAGGCACGAGCGACAAGGATAAGTTAAACATTCGCGAGAGCGATTAGAAAATCAAAAACAAACACAAGGGGACAAAGTGGAAGAAACAATGTCCACGAAGAGTTGTCGGGAGAGAGAAACGAGAAAGGCACGAGCGACAGGGAAAAGTTAAACATTCGCGAGAGCGATTAGAAAATCAAAAACAAACACAAGGGGACAAAGTGGAAGAATCAATGTCCACGAAGAGTTGTCGGGAAAGAGATACGAAAAAGGCATGAGCGACAGGGAAAATGAAAAAAACAACAAGACAAAAAAATCAAAAACAAAACATTAGAGAACTATATGAATTTATAAGGAGAAAATTATGAACAAGAAATTCAAATTTTTGACAATGCTACTCGCACTTGTCATGACACTCGGTGCATTTGCACCATTTGGAGCAGTAAAAGCTGCAGAAGCAACAGAAACAAAGACAGTAACTTTACACAAACTTTTGATGACAAAAGATGAACTTGATGCTTGGGATTCAGATAAAGTTGAAGAAAACGGATATGATGCAACACAAGATTTAGAAGGCTTGAATGCAATTCTAAAAAATATGCAAAAGAAAGAAGTAAAAGAAATTGCTAATGTATACTTTGTTTTGAAATTTGCTGACGGAGCAAATAAAGGAAGGTATGTAAAAATAGGAACAGATGCTCTTACACCTGCAGATCCAATTGAAGCAACAGATAAAATTGAAGAAGCTGTCGGTGGATTAACAACTGCTGCAGGTTTGGTATTTAATACTTCTAAACTTGAAGGAAACTTTATTATTGACGAAGTAAGCGAAAAATCAACATATCAAGGAGATAAAGGTGCAAAGCTTACAGGTTCTAAAGCTGTTCCTGTAGAAATTACACTTCCTCTTGTAAACAACAACGGAGTTGTTGAAAATGCACACGTTTATCCAAAGAACATTGAAGATAGACCAAAAATTGATAAAAACTTTGCAAAAGACAACGGTCTTACAACTGTAATTGACCCTGAAACAAATAAAGATGTAGGAGCAGACTATGCGAACTACGAAAAACAAAAAGCAAAAGCAACTGCTGAAATTGGCAAAGAAATTAAATATGAAGTAATGACATTCTTACCGGAAAATGCAAAATATAAAACTGTAATATGGAAAGATAGCATGACAGACGGTTTGACATATAACTATAACCTTAATATTTCAGGATTAAAAGATGCTGATGAAAATGATTTTGTAAAAGGAACAGATTATACAATTGAAGAAGATGACAGAGGATTTACCTTAACATTTACTGATGCAGGTATTACAAAATTAGAAACAGCATTGAAAAAAGGTTCACAAGATGTATATTTACATTATTCAGCTACTGTTAACAGTAATAGTGTTGTTGACCAACCTGAAAAGAACCATGTTACATTTGAATACAAGCACAAAAAAACTGAACCTAAACCGGAACCACCTGAAACAACTCCGGAAAACAAAACAATAACAGTAAATAAGACATGGAGCGAAGGACAAGCACCTACAGGTGTAGTTGTTGTTTATACACTTCAAGAAAAAGTTGACGAAAAGACTTGGAAAAATGTTAAATCTGTAACGATTACAGGACCTAACTACAACTATACTTTCACAGACCTTGACGATGCAAAGACATATCGTGTAAAAGAAAGAGTTTCAGGCTATACTCCTGAATATAAAGCAGAAAAAGGAAAATATAATGTTACAAACAACAAAAATGAAGGACCTAACCCTCTAGAACCGACAACTCCGGAAGTTGTTAACGGCGGAAAGAAATTCGTTAAGACAAACCAAGACAAAACTGAAAGACTCGCAGGCGCTGAATTCTATGTAAAGAATAAGGCAGGACAATATCTTGCAATCGCAACAAAAGATGATACAGCTAAAAATAATGCTAAAGCTGCTCTTGACAAAGCAATTGCAGAATACAACAAAATGACGAAAGAACAACAAGAAGGAGCAGATGGAACTGCAAAGAAAGCTGAAATCAACACACTTCAAGAAGCTTACAATAAAGCATTTATCGAAGCTGCAAATAAATATACTTGGGTAAATGATGAAAAACAAGCTATTGTTTTAACTTCAAATGCTGAAGGTCAATTCGAAATCACAGGTCTTGAATATGGAAAATATGATTTAGTAGAAAAAACAGCTCCTGCAGGATATGCAAAATTAAACGGACCTATCGAATTTGAAGTTAAAGAAGGTTCATACACAGGCGTTGATTGCGATATCAACTATGAACAAGATCAAACACAAGAAAAAGATGCAAAATGTGTAGCCAACAAGAAAGTTTCTATCCCGCAAACAGGTGGTATCGGTACTGTTATCTTCACTGTAGTCGGTGTTATGTTGATGGTTGGTGCTGCATTTGCACTCAAGAGACGTAAAGAAGACGAACTCGAAGGTTTAGCATAACTTATAGTATTGAATTAGGAGCAAAAAAGTTATATAATATATATAACGACAGCTATTTACAAAGAAAAGGAGGTAGAGATGCCGAAGTTTATTAAAAAACAATTTAAGATTCTGAATCTGATATTGGCATTTTGCCTTTTCTTTCCCTTTTTCAGGGTTAGCGCAGCGGATGAGATTGAAATCGTTGTAAATCTTTATTATGAAAATGATAGAGACGAGCTTAAGAAAGCTCTCGAGGATGCCAATATCGAGATTTGGAAAGTCTCCGACAAAGACGACATGAGTTCCGACGACAAGTTTGAAGAAATCTTTAAGCACAGAATGTGGTCGGACAAGGATCTTGAAAAAGATTTCAAACATGTTTTGAGTTCGGTCAAGGCTGATGAATACGGAAGAATTACCGTCAAGCTCAAGCCGGGCACATATTATGCACGTGTTAAGGGCGCAAAGTACGGTATTAAGTTTAACGATTTTGTGTTCTCGGTTTCGGATTTCTTGAAAGAAAAGAATGAGGACAGGATTGTTATAAATCCTAAACACACTCAACCGGAAAAACCGGGCACACCACCGCCGCCGGAGGTACCACCTCCACCTGAAACTCCACCGCCGGAAACACCGCCGCCGAACAATCCGCCGCCATACGGACATTTCTATTTCAAGAAGGTGTCTGTTGACGGAAAGCCGATTCAAGGCGTTGTCTTCAGACTTACAAAGGTGGTCGACGGTAAGCCGCAAAATTTAATGCAAGGCGACAAGATTTTCACGCTTGTTTCCGACAAAAACGGAGATTTTGACGTCGAGCTTCAATACGGCGACTATGAATTATGGGAAACGAAACAAGCACCGGGCTTTGAACAATTGACCGAAAGTGTCAAGTTCACGGTTGACGGTGATGATAGTTCAAAAAGACTTGTGATTAAGAACAAGCCGTTTACAAAGAAGCCGCTTCCAAAGACGGGGGATTTGGTTTTCCCGATGCTTTGTGCACTTGGAGCAATTCTTTTCACAACGGGTTTTGCAGTCGCAAGGAAAAATGAAAAATCGACAGAGGCAAATTAGCCTTTGAACAATAAAAGATTTGGCGGGTTCGCCCGCCGTACATAAAACACGAAATCACGGTTTCGTGTTTTCTCTTTATAGACAAAACCGCCGGTTGTTGGTATAATAGAGTTAGAATATTTTTTGGGAGTTTGTATGGACAAGGATATTAAAAACGAAAAAGTGAATATCGAAAAGAAGAATGCATCAAGAAAAAAGAAGAAGCGTGCTTCGACTTTTATTTTAGTTGCAATTTTTTTGGTGGGACTTTTGGTTTTGATGTATCCGATTATTTCCCGTCTGTATTACAATGTCGAGTCGAGCTATGAGATTAACGATTTCGACAAAGAGGCTGCAAAGCTTGACGACACGGAAGTAAAGAGAAGAATCGAGCTTGCTCGCGCATTCAACGATTCGCTCGTGAACCATATCGACAAGGACCCGTACACCGACGAACAAAAGGCGGAGGGCAGAAAAGAGTATGCGAGAATGCTTGAGATTAACGAAAGAATGGGGCACGTTGAGGTTCCGAAGATTAATGTGGACATTCCGATGCATGCGGGCACGGAGGAGGAAGTGCTTCAAAAGGGCGTTGGACACCTTGAGGGGACGAGTCTTCCGGTCGGAGGCATCGACACGCACACGGTTCTCACCGCGCACTGCGGTCTTCCGACGGCAAAGCTTTTTACGGACCTTGAAAAGCTCGAAGAAGGTGACGTTTTTTATGTGCACAATCTTGCGGAAACGCTCGCATATAAGGTTGTGCAAATAAAGGTTGTAAATCCTGACGAATTCGACGATCTTTTGGTCGTCAAGGGACACGACTATGCAACGCTCCTTACATGTACGCCGTACATGATAAACACGCACCGTCTTTTGGTTCGCGGAGAAAGGATTCCGTACGATGCGGTTGAGGACATTGTTACGGCAAGGGAAAACAAGGAGATTTTCAAATACAAAAACAGATTCTTTATTGCGCTTGGCGTTATTGCACTTCTGCTTTTATTGATTTTAACGACAAGACACAAGAAGAAGAGATATAAAAAAGCGATAAGAAAGCTCTTGGCGATGAATGAAAAAGATTCGAACGATAAGCCGGATGATGGACCTGACGATAATGGGCCGGATGACGGCGGCGACGACAATCCGCCACCTGACGGACCGGGCGGAGGCGCACCGAGTGTTTTGGAACCGACGGAACCGAGCGCTCCGGTTGTCGGTGCAATAAAAAACGATGACGAGCCGAATGAGCCGAAAAGAGATTTAGATTTGGACAGTTTTCAGGCGAAGAGCGACAGCATTAAGAGCGATGAATATGTAGAAAATGGAGGAGAAGACGTGAGTTTTTTAAAGAAACTTAAAAATATTATGGTCGAGCCGGACGAAGATGATGAGTACGACGACTTCGACGAATTTGACGAAGAGGATAATAAAAAGTCCGACAAAAAAGAGGGCATAAAGGCTTGGGACGACGATACGGCTCCGGAGGATGACACTCCGAAGGAGATTAATATCGACAGCGAACCTATTATTGAAAGAAAGACGGCTTATGACGACGAGGCTTTGAAGGCGGAAACCGAAAAGAAACTCTTTAAGGATGAACCGAAACCGGAAAAGGACAAGTTGGATAAAAAGTCGGGCTCGTTCTTCCAAAAATTCAGCAAGAAGAAGGCAAAGGAAAGCATTTTTACCGACGAGGACCTCAATATCAATCAAGAGGAAAGAAGGCTCAAGGCGAAACGTCTTGCGAAGGAAGCCGAGGAAAGAATTGAGAGCGAAAGGGAAAATCTGAATAAGATTGCTTCGAAAGCGAAAATCGTAAAAGAAACGGAAAAACAACCGAAAAGGAAGGTTTCGAAAATCGATTCGGCGGACCCGAAGGCGCTCGAAATGGAATTTAAACGTTTGAGAGAGGAAACAAGACTCGAAAACGAAAGAATTGAAAAGAATAGAGCTGCGAAAAAAGATGAGTCGCCGATTGAAATCGATTCGAAAAAGGTGGACAAGAATTCACGTGTGCAAGAGCTAAAGGATATTTCCGAAAAGAATTTGAAAAAGGATTTTAAAGACAGCTCAAGCGACTATGTAAAACCGGAATCGAAAAAAGTCGAAAAGAAGGAGCCGGTAAAGACGGTAACCGAAGAGATTAAGAAAGATTTTGAGCCGGTTTCAAATGTTCATGTTCCAAAAAACACCGACGAGACGATGAATTTTGAAAAAATCAAGGAAAGCGCTCGAGAAGAGCTTTCGAAAGAAAAGGGAAAAGAGTCCGAGGTAAATCCGAATCACATTATTCGCGAGGTTGAAACGGAAGCGCAAAGACAAGCTCGTCTCGCAGCAGAAGATTTCGACAGAATGATGGCGGAAAGACGAAAGAAAAGAACTTCGGATAAGAGCGTTATCGATATGAAGCTGAGCGAAGAAGAAGATAAATTGCAAAAGTTGGCTGATTTATTCATGGGAGACGGGGATAAAAACTAGAGCATTTTTCGAATAGCGGGGGAGAATATGGCGAAAAAAGAAGAAAAAAACTTGATATTTGACGAGGGAGACTCGAAAAAGAAAAGGCGCAAGCGCAATCTTATTTTGGGTGGGGTCTTTCTTTTGGGATTTTTGATTGCCATATATCCCGTCATTTCGCAGCTCTATTATAGGCAGGTTGCAACCAGGGAAGTCGAGAGTTTCGATACAAAGAGAAATGAACTTGACGAAGCGGAACTGAAAGAAAGGCTCGAGCTTGCACACGCGTACAACCGCACTCTCGACCCGACAAGAATGGCGGACCCGTTTACCGAAAAGGAAGAAGCGGGGCGCAGAGAGTATGCGAAGATGCTCGAAATCGGAGAAAAAATCGGGCATATCGAAATTCCACAAATAAACGAAGACTTGCCGGTGTACGCCGGAACGGGCGAAGAAATTTTGCAAAAGGGAGCAGGACACCTTGAGGGTTCGAGCCTTCCGGTCGGCGGCAAGAACACCCATGCTGTTGTCACGGCGCACAGGGGTCTTCCGACGGCGAAGCTCTTCCGTGAGCTCGACAAGCTTAGAAAAGGCGACGTCTTTTTCTACCACAATATCGAAGGGGTGCTCGCATATGAGGTCGACCAAATTTTGACGGTGGAGCCGACGAATTTCGAGCCGGTGCTTGTGCAGGAAGGAGAGGATTTGATGACCCTTCTTACATGCACACCTTATATGATTAACAGCCACAGACTTTTGGTCAGAGGGCATAGAATTCCTTATAAACCTGAAGCGGAAATCACGAGAAGGGCGACGGGAACAAGCGATGCAAGTTATCGTGAATACTTTATGATTACACTTTCGATTATATTGTTCCTTGTGCTTGTGCTTTTCATTGAATATTCGAGCCTCAGGAAGCATAAAAAGATTTTCAGAGAGCTCAGGAAAAAGAGAGATAAAAATGAGTAAAATAAAAATGGAAAAGAAGCACTGGTTTTTAATCGGGCGGCTTTTGATGATTGTCGGAATTTTGATTCCGCTCTATGCGTTTCTTTCGATTACCATAAACGATATGAGAAAAGCGAACGAGTATGAGGAATACATCGAAAGAGAGGCGAAGCTGAGCCGCGAGGAGAAACAGAGGCTTGAGAAGAAAATTAAAAGATATAACAAGAGCGTGAAGGATATCGACGCCGGCGCAGTTGACCCGTTTACAGGGAACGATTTCAAGGCGAGATACAATATCGAGGGTGAGGACGATGAGGCATTTTCGTATATAAGGATTCCAAAAATCGACGCGACTTTGCCGGTGTATCTCGGGGCGAGCTATAAGCATCTTGCGATGGGCACGGCGCATGTCGACGGAACGAATCTTCCGGTAGGCGGAAAGGGATCCCGCTCCGTCATTGCGGGGCACAGGGGCTTTTACAAGGACACGATGTTTTTGAATTTGCACGAGCTTGAAGAGGGCGACATGATTATGCTCCGTCGCGGCACGGAAACGCTCATATACAAGGTGACGGACAGCGAGGTTATTAACCCGTACGATTGGGACAAGCTTGACCCGATTGAGGGCGAGGACACGCTGACACTTCTTACTTGCGACCCGATAACGCCGCCGAGCCCATATCGTCTGATTGTGAATGCGAAGAGATATGAGCCGCCGAAAAAAGAGGGAATTGAAAATGAGATTGTAAAGATCGAATCAACTCCGGTCAAAAAGGAAGTCAAAACCGTGAACACGTGGATTTATGTGGGCACAGTGGTCTTGTCGATCTTGCTTTTGTATGTAGTTGTAAGCACAGTTGTGAAATACGGGAAGATGAAGAGGAAAGAAGAGAAATAGGGAAAGTTTTGTTTACAGCGTTTTTATTTGCGGTCTATTTTGAGAATTATTATGTAGAAAAATGCAAACACCGCCGTAGCGGGACGGCACTGTGTGTCCTCCCGCCTAAACACCTGCGCAATCAAAAATTGAGTTTACGGCGCATCTCATCGAAAATTCCTCGCAAACCTGGGGGCGGTGATTTTAGCGATAAATCTTTTAAGATGTATGGTATTGCAAACGCCGCCCGTAGCGGCTGGCATACTTTACGACGCGAAAAAGAAATCTTTGATTTCGTTTTTGAGCGAGAAGTAATGATGTCCTGCCGCAATAAGAGAAAAGCGTATCGCCGCAAAGGATGTGAGCGAGGGTTTCGATATTTTATGAACACACCGTTGTTGGTGGGGTTGTAAATTGCATAGACGACATATATGGCGGCGGGACACACAGTGCCCGCCGTTACGTTTTGGGGGACATACATAGCGAAGATGGGGTTGTAAATGATAAAGGAATGATGGGGGATATATTTTATGGACACAGCGTTGTTGGTAATAATATATATTCCATAAACACAAAAATGGGCGGGAGGACATCGTTGTTCCTTACGTCACAACGTATGCCGTCCCGTTACGGAGCGTACATGAACGAATACAATTGTAATAATTATATAATTATATGAAAGTTTAGTAATAATTTATGTATAAATAAGTAAACGCCGTACGTAGCGACGACCGGTTTTTCCGATGCACGAAATAGAAATCTTTGATTTCGTCATTGAGTGCGGAGAAAAGCGTATCGCCGCAAAGATTTGAGGATGGGTTCGATATT
>UQFH01000003.1 GCA_900540185.1 uncultured Eubacteriales bacterium | reverse complement strand
TGGTTTTTGCTTCCACTTTTGAATTAACTTTGTAGTTAGATTCTTGTCTACTTTTTACATTATTTCATTATTTAGGTTCTTGCCCCTCTTTTGAGGTGCATTATATAGTATAGCACACTATATTTTATTTGTCAAGCCTTTTTAAGAACTTTTTTTTAAAATATTTTAATTTTATTTTTTTCAGCCCTCAATTGACCTAACTTTTATATCTTAGCATAAATAAAATATAGTGTCAAGGGTTTTTTAGCATTTTTAAAATATTTTATTTTTTATAATATCTTGATATAATATTTAAAAAAAGAGCCTCATAAAGAGACTCTTTTACTCGCTATTTAGCAACAACAGTTACCGATCTTTCTTTTTTATTCCATTCGATGTCTTGTTTCATTTCATCGTCAATATTGCCATTCGTTAAATTAAATACTTTTGAAACATTTGTAAGGCTTACAAAGATTCTTCCGTTTTTATTAATCGGTTTCGAATCCATAGTAATTTCCTTACCATCTGACAATTTTATTTTGTCACCATCGATTTGAATTGATGCAACAATTCCATCTTTTGTGAATGATGCAGTTCTGGTTTCTTTTTCGTATTTAACTTCAGCACCTATAGCTTCAGCTAAATATCTTAACGGTAACATTGTTCTGTCATTTTGAATGAACGGTGCGACATCAATTTGCACTGTTTCTTCTTTGCCGTCAACTGTCTTTACATATTCACTCTTGTCAATTAAGAATTTAAAAGTTGCTTTTGCTTCATTTTTTTCTTCCTTGACATTTTCTTTCTTTTCTTCTTTGTTTTCTTTAACTTCCGGATTTGCTTTTTTTACAAAAACTATATCCCCATTTTCAAACTTTGTGTCTTTTGCAAGTTCTATAATTACAATAGGTTTAATAAGAACTGTGTTTTCAGGAAGTTTTGTTATTTCAACTTCGTATCCGCCGTCGACTGCTTTTAATGTGTAGTCTCCTGCAGGAAGCTCTTGTTTATTGTATTTTGGAGTTGACGAAGACATTGCATCTACTTTAATATTATTGTATTGCTCATCAGTTACGTAGTTTATCTTGAAATAAACTTTTTTATCTTCACCTGATTTTTTCAAATCTTTTAAGCTTGTTTTTATTGTAAATTTGTTATCTTTTAAACTTACATATTTTTTCTTATTATGCGGATTTTCAGTATCTCTTTCACCCGCAACTTCAAAATCTACAAGTGCTTTTCTTGTAAAATCTCTAAAGAGCCCTTGTTTTTTGCCATTTACTTTTTTAAATGGAATTTTTTTAATTTCTTCAAGCTTTGCATCATCAATATCTTTGTCTTCCAAAAGTTCCTTCGCTCTTTTAATTGCAGCTTTTATTTCATCTTTTACTTTTTCGTCTTCGTACTTTATTGCAGGGTTGTCAATAACGCTTTCATCAATAGTGTCAAGATAGGCTTTTAATTCTTCTTTTGCCAATTTTATTTGTTCTTCTTTAGTCAATTCTTTTTCAGCAGCTTCAACAACTTCTGTTTTCTTGTCCGCTTTTGCTTCTTCTTTTGCAACTGTGCCTTGAACTGATGTGAAAACCATCGAGAGTCCCAACATACATGAAACAAATCCTACAGCGAGCTTCCTCATTCCATATCTTGCATTTTTATTATTTCTATCCATATACTTTCCTCCTGAATAAATAATTTAAATATGCATCGGAGTTTCTACTTTTTTATATTATAAAAAAGCTGTATCAAATCCGAGTCATTATTTATCTGTATTATATCATATTTTTATATTTTTCTTTCATGAAATTGTTCTTTTTTTTGAAAAAAATATAAATACAAGCTTTTCTTTCGAAAAGCTTGTATTTTAATATACAGTATTTATACAGTTTTATCTGTTATTTAGATCTACTGCTTCATTATATTTTCTGATTGTGCTTTTATGAAAAAACAGAGATGCAAATGCGACAAAGAAATTTATGAAATACTTTAAAATTTCAGTAACAACAAGTACAACTATAAAAATTAATAACGTTTTTGTGATACTTCTTGAACTATCAACTTTAAGGTTGCCGAACATGCCCTTCTTTACAGTGCCCTTTCTATGGTCCATAAAGAGACTTGCCGCTGCTGCAAATTTTACAGTTCCATATGGATTAAAAAGCCAAAGCATCTCCCCTTTGTATCTTTTGTAATCTGCATACCATGAATAGGTGTAATTTGAAATCAAGAAATAAATAATCATACCTATGCCTTTATCGAAGTCACCTTTACATATAAACAAAGTGTAGAGCATTGAAATTATTAAATAAGAATTTATATAAAATCCAATTCCCACTTTCGGAGTGCCGAAGTACGACGGATTATCATACGGGTCTTCCGATTTCTTTTCATTGTTTTTCGGTGTCGGTCCATTTGTCGGTTTCTTGTTTTCACTTGGTTTTATATCGCCTTTTATTATCCAAGCTCTCTTATTGTCGCTGTTTTTTCCCACATTTGGATTTGGACTTCCTTTTTGAGGAGGTTTGACATAATCGTCATGCGCATTATTTTTTGTTGCTGTTGGCGGCTTCACATAGTCATCGCTATTTAAATGCGGTTTTACAACCTCTTCTCTTTTCGGAGTAGGTTTCACATAATCGTCTTTGTTTGAGGCCGGTTTCACATAGTCATTGTCTTTTGAAGGCGGCTTTACATAATCGTCACTCATTATCTCTTCCTCATTTTCATCAAATCTTCGGCTTCAATCGTGTTAAGATCGTCCGTATTCGTTTGTGCAACTCTTTGACTCATAATTCTTATGAGCTTTTCATTTAAATTTCTTATCCATCTGCCGTTCGAATTGTCATTTGACATCGCATAATTTTCTGCAACAACATCTCTGTATAAATCCTTGTCGACGACATATCCGAACTTTTCCAAATATAAAAGTCCGATATTTACAATTTCATCAATCGAATAATCTTCAAATGTGAATTTGTTCGGAATTCTCGACTCAAGTCCCGAATTCATCTTTAAGAACTCAGCCATTTCTCTGTTGTATCCCGCAAGAATTATAACAATATTGTCCCTGTTGTCTTCCATGAATTTCAGAATTTCGTCAATTGCTTCATTTCCAAAGTCATTTGCTCCGCCTTGGCACAAGCTGTATGCTTCGTCTATGAAAAGCACCCCGCCCAATGCGGATTTAAGAACTTGTCTGGTTTTTATAGCAGTTTGTCCGACATATCCGGCGACAAGATCGCTTCTCGAGACCTCTATAAATTTGTTGTCCTTAATAATTGATTTTTGGTACAAAATGTCCCCGAGAATTCTTGCGACCGTTGTTTTTCCGGTTCCCGGATTTCCAAGAAACAGCGAATGCAGTGAAAAGCTTTGATTTGCTTGACCTTGGTCACGTCTTTTTTTATTGAGCTCTGCAATCGAGATAAACTCGGAAACTTGTCTCTTAACTTGCTCTATTCCTATAAGCTTGTTGAGTTTTTCATAAGCATCTTCGTCTTTGCCGTCGTAGTTTTGATATTTTCCAATATCAAACACTTCGTCGATGTCCGAATTTTTTATAGTTGCCATATCATCAGAATTTTCTTCAACAACTCTCTTTGCAAAAACCTTCAAAAGCTTTTCGTTGAAATTTCTTATCCATCTTGCATTTGACTTGTCAATTGACATCTCATATGCATCTTTTACACTCTTTTTATAGTATTCCTGATCTTCGAGAACATATTGTTTATCCTTTAAAATATTTTCTCCAATTTGAACAATCTCATCTCCGGTGTAGTCCTCAAAGACAAATTTGTTTGCCACTCTTGACTTTAGTCCCGGATTCGTTTCAAGGAACTGCTCCATTTCTTTTGTGTAACCGGCAAAAATTATCATAATTTCATTTCTGTGGTCTTCCATATATTTTAGAATTGTGTTTATTGCTTCCTGTCCGAAGTTGACCGAGGAGTCGCCCTTGTTTAAAGTGTATGCTTCATCTATAAATAAAATTCCGCCCTTTGCTTTTTCCAAAAGCTCATATGTTTGCTCCGCAGTTTTTCCGACATATGACGATATAAGGTCCGATTCACACGCTTCAACAAAAATAAACTTTTCCTTATTGTGGAGCGCTCCGTTTTTAAATAGAATTTCTCCGATAAGTCTTGCAACAGTCGTTTTTCCCGTTCCAGGATTTCCCAAGAAAACGGAGTGAAGTGAATTTTCTTCAGGCTTGAAGCCTTGTTCTATCCTCTTCTTGTTGAATTCAACCATCCTTACCATCTTATTTATTTCTTCTTTCACGGAGTGAAGCCCGATTAGTTTATCAAGTTCAGCTTGCGGATCGTCAGAAACTTCAACCTCAAAATCTTCATCAAAACTGTTGTCAGTTTGATCACCGTAGTCGTTACTTTCAACTCTTTCTTGTTGGTCTTGTTCCTGTTCCCAAGACTCAACCCTGATCCTTCCGCCATCTTTACATTCAATTAGAATTTGACTTAAAGCATCGGAGTTAAAGTCATTTTGATATGATATTGAGTCCGCATAAAACATAGAATTATTTATTATTCTAAAATTTGGATCGACGACTCTGTTCACATTAAGATTCTTTGCCTTGAAAGTTGAAGTCGTGTCCAAAAATACATCAACCTTTTCCGGATTTTCTCCCTTTATATCGAGTGATTCAATTGAAATAATCTTTGCATTTGAATATCCGCTAATTCCTTCATTTATTGTTGTATAGAACAAATCGGCAGTGCTGAAATTGGTGCTTACGGATGATATTGTAGAATGGTCCGAACCGAAATAAGAATTATTGATTAGAGATACACAGGAGCCGTAATTTCTTTGAACTGCTGTCGAGCTGTTGAATTCCATATTAGCTCTATTAAGTAAAACACAGGGATATTCATTTTCATTTGACCCTCCTTCTATATATGTTTTCTCAATTTTAGCAACAGACTTAATCAACCAAATTGGATTTTTGTGATATTTTTTTACCGTGCTGTTGGTTATATTTAAGTCAGATAATTCACATTGAATTGAAGTGTTTAAAGTTGAATTTATTATTTCCACAGTGGAACCTACAATATAAATTCTTGAAAACATTCTGTCTTTTTCCGGGATAAAAGTGCGCTCCATAACAAGCTTCGAACTCTCTCCTACATAAATCTCCGGATAAACAGGGACATTTTCTCCATCTCTGACATTTTCTTTTTGCTCAATCATAACATTTGATAAAGTTGCGCTTGAAGAGTTCTTGACAGCAAAAATATTATTAATATTTTTCTCTCCGAACAGCACAATATTTGATATAGTTACATTCGCGCCGTTCACAACTTTAATAAAACCGGTAATTGAACTGGTGAATTGATTCCGCTCATTTATTTTTCCTTCCAGAGTAATACTCTTATTTATAAAACGAGCGTTTTCCCCAAGATAAAGATTAAAGCCTGTGTCAAACTCCAATACATCCCCGTCTTTGCACGCATTGTATGCATCGTTAAACGTCCATTTGTCGTTCCCGTTTCCTATCAAATATCTAGACATAATACCTCCACACAAAATCTAATTTCTTTACAATAATTATAACATTAAACTAACTCTTTATCAATCAAAATACACATGGTAATATTCGCAAAACAAAAAGCAACTTGAAACATACTCAAATTAGTAAACACAAAAATAGCAAAAAATTCTTCTATCACCTTTTTATTTTCTTCTATGCTTAACTCTTTTGGTAAAGATATGATAAAGTTTCTTGCAAGTTGGGCATTAGAATTTTTCTCAAAAAGTTCTAACGAGTTCCACAAGGTTTTTCGGTCTTTATATTCTTCTGGTGCATGATCCGGTAAAAATATTTCTTTGCTAATTACTCCTTGTTTTTTTGTATAATCATGGGTTACACCGTCCCATTCATTTTTTATTTTTTCTCCACTTATATATGCTGCACTTGCTACTGCACTTTTGCCTTTTCCTCTTGATATTATGTTTACTGAAAAATGAAGACTGTCTGCCTTTTTTATCACTTCCTTTCTTTTTTTGTTGTTTTAGGTGAGGCTTAATAGATTTTTATATCCACTTTGTGAATGAGCGTTTTAAAATACCCTTTGACTAATCATTCAATTCACTCGCAAGCTCGTGGTGAATGATTGACAGTGGCAGACCCAAAGCGAATGGTTGTTGCTCCCTGCAAGGGTTTGGCTCTAAAGGCACGCAAGCACCCTTTAGGGTGTATAATTGCGCCCTTAGAAATCTAAGGGCGATTTGATTATTTTATTTTTCTTAATTTTCTCTGATTATTTTTATTTCTATGTCTTCTTTTTGCCCTGTTTACCTTCTATGTTATTTATTTTCTTTATATTTTAATTTTCAACTTAACTTCTAGTTGCTATAAAAAAGGATAAGAAAAAAGCAACCTAGATAATCTCTTTGGTTGCTTCATTAATTTAATGATAATTCTTTAGAATAATCTAATACCAATATGTCTTACAATCTCTTGTTCTAGATAAAATTTTATAATCTACCATGTATCTTCTTAATATCGCATAGTCAATATAGAATTTTTTTAATTTCTCATTAATTTCTTTTTCAGTATATTGTACGTTTTTTTCAAAGGTTAAATTAGCTATATAATTAAATAATTCTATCTTGTTTTTTTCTTTCTTCGGAATTTTTTGAATTTTATTATTTTTTATCCATTTGTTTATGTTTTGTGTATCCAAGCCTTATCTCCTTTCATACTTTTAATGAGGAAACAGCCCCAAATATAAATCTTTGAAATCAAGATTATTTTGTTTATACTCGTCCTTGATATCCTTACTTTTACCCAAGTCTATGTTGCGATAAACCTAAAGGTTTACGGTATTTCTCAATTCTATTTTCCATTATTTCATTTTTCTTTGGTTGATTATAGTTTAACATAATTTCGTTTGAACATCAATACTTTTCAATTTTTTTAGTTGCCTTAGTCTTTCTTCAGTATCGTTAACTTTATCTTTTCTTTCTTTTGACTCTTGTCTTAGTTGTTCTATTTTTTTCATATAAAACTCCTTTTTTGAAATAAAAAAAGACGATATAGTTTTTAATTTCTATCGTCTGAGATTATCTAATATTTATTTTTCTTTAAATTAGTTTTATTGTATAGTTTATATTTCTATTAACCCAATTATAAAAATTAAACTGGGATTCATAACAAACCCCAGTTTCATAATTAGCGTGTTCTTTAATATATTTTTGCGCCTGCCGGAATATTTCCATCAAGCATTATTAAATTCAAAAGTTCCTCTCCGTCATAGTCGCATACTGCTGAGAGAAGCATTCCGCAAGATTCAATTCCCATCATTTCTCTCGGCGGTAAGTTCGTTATTGCAAGAAGCGTTTTTCCAACAAGTTCTTCTGCACTATAGAAGTTTTTGATGCCGGATAAAATTATTCTGTCTTTTCCGCTTCCGTCATCAAGTGTAAACTTTAAGAGTTTCTTTGACTTCGGAACTTCTTCGCACGATTTAACTTTAACAACTCTGAAATCGGATTCCGAGAATTTTTCAAAGTCAACAAAGTCTTCGAAAAGCGGTTCGACTTTTACTTTCGACAAGTCGAGTTTCTTTGCAGCTTTCGGTGCTTCGTCGTGCTTTGGTTCTTCGCCGTTTTCACCGAGGTCCTTTGCAAGCGGTTTCATCGTTGGGAACAAAATTACGTCTCTTATGGATGTTTCACCTGTAAGGAACATAATAAGTCTGTCGATGCCGATTCCAAGTCCGCCCGTCGGTGGAAGTCCTACTTCAATTGCATTTAAGAAGTCTTCGTCCATCGGATGCGCTTCGTCGTCGCCAAGGCGTTTTGCTTCGATTTGTGCGGTAAATCTTTCCCTTTGGTCGATTGGGTCGTTAAGTTCGGAGAATGCGTTTGCAATTTCCTTTGTATTTATAAATGCTTCAAATCTGTTTGTGTATCTCGGATCCTCAGGATTTCTCTTTGCAAGCGGAGAAATATCTACAGGGTGACCCGTGACAAATGTCGGTTGAATCATATGTTCTTCACAGAATTCTTCGAAGAATTCGTTTATAATATTTCCTCTTGTCTTCTTTGAAGGCTCAAGAGTAAGTCCCTTTTCTTCAGCAGCTTTAATCGCTTCTTCATCGGTTTCGATATTTTCGAAATCAACACCTGCATATTCCTTTACAGCTTCAACCATGCTGATTCTTCTCCAAGGCGGAGTAAGGTCAAGTTCGACACCGTCATATTCAATAACAGTTTTTCCCAAAACTTTTTCTGCGACAGTTGCAACAAGATTTTCCGTAAGCTCCATCATATCGTTGTAATCTTGATATGCTGCATAAACTTCCATTGCGGTGTATTCAGGGTTGTGAGTTGTGTCCATACCTTCATTTCTGAACATCTTTCCCATTTCATAAACCTTGTCGAACCCGCCGACAACCAATCTCTTTAGATAAAGTTCGTTTGCAATTCTAAGATACATATCAATGTCGAGAGTGTTGTGGTGCGTAATGAAAGGTCTAGCATTTGCACCGCCGGCGATAGTGTTTAGTGTCGGCGTTTCAACTTCCAAAAATCCCCTGTCGTCAAGATAATTTCTGATTTCCTTTATGATTCTGTTTCTCTTTAAGAAAGTTTCCTTAATGCTTGGATTCATAATAAGGTCGACATATCTTTGTCTGTATTTCAAATCCTGGTCTTGAAGGCCATGCCATTTTTCAGGAAGAATTTGAAGAGACTTTGTAAGAATTTTAAAATTTTCTGCGCGAACACTCACTTCGCCCATTTTCGTTTTGAAAACTTCACCTGTGATTCCGACGATATCTCCGATGTCCAAAAGTTTAACATCGTTGTATTCGTCTCCCAAATTGTCAATCTTTAAAAACGCTTGGATTCTGCCTGTTGAATCTTGTATATCCAAAAAAGTGACTTTTCCATGACCTCTTCTTGCCATAACTCTGCCGGCAATAGTGACCGATTTGTCTTCAAAGTCCTCAAAGTTTTCAACAATTTCCTTTGTGAAATTCGTTCTTTCAAACTTTTCAACTAAATATGGATTTCTACCTTCTTCTTTTAATTGCTTTAATTTATCTCTCCTTATTTGGAGCATTTCATTTAAATCTTGTTCCATATTAACCCTCTCTATTTCTTTTCGTCCTTAGGCGTTTTCTTAATACTGATTATTTTATATCTTATAACTCCGTCCGGTGCTTCAACTTCCACGACATCTTTTCTTCTTCTGCCCAAAAGTGCAGCTCCAAGCGGACTTTCATTTGAGATTTTGTTGTTTATCGGGTCCGATTCGGCACTACCTACAATTGAAAATACTTCCGGCTCATCTTCTCCTTCTTCAAGAACTGTGACGTCGGTTGAAATGTTTACCTTATCGGTTGTGACTTCATGTTCTTCGACGATTTTCGCCATTCTTAAAGTGTTTTCAATTTGAAGAATTCTGTCTTCAACCAGCGCCTGTTCATTTTTTGCTTGGTCATACTCAGCATTTTCGCTCAAGTCGCCGTAACCCAACGCAACTTTTATTCTTTCTGAAACCTCTTTTCTGGTAACAGTTTTTAATTCTTCCAATTCATTTTTTAAATTATCATAACCTTCACGGGTTAGAAATACTTCCTTTTCAGCCATTTAAACTCCCCTTCTAAAATATATTAATATATTATACATTACTTATCAGATTTTGTCAAAATAAAACAGACTCTTTATCCATTCTTCCATAATTTCAATATTTGTTATATTTTGTAATTCTTGTCTTATTTTTTTCGCTTCCGGTCTATTGTTAAGATACTTGATTAAATGTTTCTTAAAATCGTTCACCGCAACTCTTTCATTTTTTATTTTGCACATATACTCGAAATGTCTTTTTATAACATCATATTTGCTCGAATACTCCGTCCCTGAAAATTCCGCAAATAAAAACGGATTTCCGATTGCAGCTCTTCCGATTGCAATGCCGTCAATGTCGCCCGACTCCAAAAGTTCTCTCGCCATATCGGCATTTTTTATATCACCGTTTCCAATGACCGGAATCGAAACCGCATTTCTTATTTTATAAATCGCGTCCCAGTCGGCCTCTCCGGTGTAATACATTTCCCTCGTTCTGCCATGCACAGTTAGAAAATCCGCACCCGAGTCCTCGATTGTCTTTGCAATTTCAATAAAATCGTCGCCCTCTTTAAAGCCCAGTCTCATCTTTGCGGACACCGGTTTGTTTGAATATTTTTTCACGCACTCTATCACTTGTCTTAGAGTCGGCAAATCACTTAATAGCGAACTTCCGTCGTGATTTTTCACAATTTTCGGTGCGGGGCATCCGAAATTTAAATCATACCACAAAAAATCGCTTCGCTCATTAAGTTTTTCCACGGCGATTTGAAGCGCCGGAATGTCGTGCCCGAAAAGCTGTATTCCGGTTCTGCCTTCGCTTTTTGAAATGCTTTCGGTTTTTTCGTCACCATAACTTAAGGCTTTCGCGCTGACCATTTCGGTGACAGCAAACGAAAGCCCAAGTTCAAAGCATATTTTTCGATATGCAAAATCGGTATAACCTGCCATAGGAGCTAAAAATATCGGTGGAACATCACTTCCTATTTTTAGTGTTCTTCTCATATATATCCCTTAAACCAAATAATGTCAAATTGTTGTCGTAGATGTCTATTGACTCTGTGAGTTCATTTATCGTCGGAGCAATGCCTCCCGTCGAAATCACTTTCGCATCGGGCACACCTACCTCTTCTTTTAAATGTTTCACAATATACTCGACCTCGCCGACACTTCCAAATATTATTCCCGCTTTTATGGCATCGACAGTGTTTTTGTTTAAATAATTCTCAGGCGGCACCAAGTCAACTCTAGGAAGTTTTGCAGCTTTAAGAAACAATGCTTCAGCAGAAATCCCGATGCCCGGTGCAATAATTCCACCCAAATAGTTTTTGTTCTTATCTATAACGCAATATGTTGTCGCCGTTCCGAAGTCAATTATAATAAGCGGATAACCATATTTTTTAATCGCACCGACCGCATTCACAATTCTGTCCGCGCCCACTTCCTTCGGGTCATCGTACATAATGTTGAGTCCGGTCTTTGTGCCGGGACCTACTACAATCGGAGTCATTCCTATAATTTTTGAAACCGCTTTTTCCATAGTTCCGGTTAATGTCGGAACAACCGAAGAGATTATTCCGCCTTCGAAACTTTCGATGTCGATGTCCTTTAAGTTCAGCAAATCCGTCAAAAGAAGATGGTATTCGTCAACCGTCTTGCTTCTGTTCGATTCAAGTCTGACAGACTCGATGAGTTCTTCGCCTTTAAAAATTCCAACAACAGTATTTGTATTTCCAATATCAACGGTTAAAATCATAACTTTCCTTTCTCTTTAAAAGAGCTGCCACAACAAGACCGCCTATTACCGCTTCCGGAACTCCGTTCACGACAACAGTTGTCAAAATTGCATTTGTTGCGAGAGTTCTCGTCATATTCATCGCCTCCATATATTTCGGCAGATAAATTATATAAATCAGTCCCATGACCATTATTGTGTGACATATAGTTGCGATCGCCGCCGCCATAAATCCCGGAGCCATGACAGTTTTGTTTCTCAAGCTGTAAATCCAAACGTCAATTACAAACAAAAGTAAAATTGCTCCGACGATAAATCCGGCCTTGTTTTCTGAAACATACGCTTTATAGAGTGAATAAATCAACTCTGCGGATAGCGCCGTAAATAGTACACTTCCGAAGATTTGAATTTGTCTATGCGTTTTATTTTTCAGATATTGATACAAGTAATATGCGATTATAGGAAATATAACTCTCGGAAGAACGCTCACAACCGGGTTTTGAAATACAAAACTCAAAACCGTAGGCGCTCTGAAATTTTGGTACCACGAATAAAGTCCAAACGAGAGTCCCAAAAACATTCCCATATACTTGTCAAATAAAATCGCCGCAATAAGTGCCGGTATGTGAAGAGTCGTCGCTCTTACAGGACCGACAGGTATAAGCCCCAACTGTGTCATTCCTAAAACTAAAATCCATGCAAGTAAAATTGCGGATACAACCAGTTTTTTTGTCTTACCCATTTTAATTCTCCTTTAAAATATATTAATTTTTTCGTCTTCGAAACTGCTCGGGTCGTAATCACCGCTGTAGATAGCTTCGAATTCTTTTTTGTAAACCGTTTCTTTTTCAAGTAAACAGTTTGCAAGCCTTGTCAATTTCTCATCGTTTTCCCTTAGGATTTCCTTTGCTTTTTCATAACATCCGTCAACAATTTTCTTCATTTCGGAGTCGATGAGTTTTAAAGTTTCCTCCGAAACATTTTTGCTGTGTGTTATTGCATTTCCGATGAAAATATTTTCGTTGTCTTCCGTAAAATCGAGTGTGCCGATTGCGGAAGTCATTCCGTATTTTGAAACCATAGCGTGCGCAATCTTTGTCGCTCTTTCAATATCGTTTGACGCACCCGTGGAAATGTCTTCAAGTTTTAACTCCTCAGCCGCCCTTCCGGCAAGAAGAATAATTATTTCATTTATCATTTTTGACTTCGTGTAATAATATTTTTCTTCCTCAGGCACCGTGTATGTGAATCCGCCAGCGGAGCCTCTCGGAACAATCGTTACCATTTGAACCGGATCTGTGTCCGGAAGAGATTTTGTAACAATCGCATGTCCCGCTTCGTGGAAACTGACGAGCTTCTTTTCTTCAGGCGTGATGACGGTTGAAGTTTTTTCAGGTCCCGCTAAAACTTTTATGCTGGCCTCTTCAAGAACGCTCTTTGTGATTGAGCTTTGTCCATGTCTTGCCGACAAAATCGCCGCTTCATTCACAAGATTTTCAAGATCCGCCGGAGTGAAACCCGGAGTTCTTTTTGCAATATTTTTTATATCCACATCCGCCGCCATCGGCTTATCTTTTGTGTGGATGCTTAAAATCTCTTCTCTTCCTCTCACATCCGGAAGTCCGATTGTGACACGTCTATCAAATCTGCCCGGTCTTAAAAGCGCATCGTCCAAAATGTCCGGTCTGTTTGTTGCCGCCATCATTATGATTCCTTCGTTCTTTTCAAACCCATCCATCTCAACCAAAAGTTGATTCAGTGTCTGCTCTCTTTCGTCATGTCCGCCGCCGAGACCGGAGCCTCTTTTTCTTCCGACAGCGTCAATTTCGTCGATGAAGATAATGCACGGCGAATTCTTTTTCGCAACGTCAAAGAGATCTCTAACTCTCGAAGCGCCTACGCCGACAAACATTTCCAAAAATTCCGAGCCTGAAATTGAGAAAAACGGAACGCCCGCTTCCCCTGCAACCGCTCTTGAAATATAAGTCTTTCCGGTTCCCGGAGGTCCAACCAAAAGCACGCCTCTTGGAATTCTTGCCCCCATCCTTGCATATTTTGCAGGATTTTTTAAGAAGTCCACAATTTCATAAAGCTCCACTTTTTCTTCTTCAAGTCCGGCGACATCTTTAAAAGTCACCTTTTCCTTATCATTTTTATTAAACAGTTTCGCCTTTGATTTTGCAAAATTGTTCATTTCCTTGTTTTGTGAACCCGTTTGCTTGAAAATCATGTTCATCATAAAAAAGAACAGTATTCCCATAAAAGCATACGGAAGAATTGTTTTTAGAAGCCCTTCCTCTTCATCGCCGACTGCAGTGAATTTTATTTTACCGGACTCAACTTTCTCTTTTAAATAGTCCTTGTAAAAACTGTCCTGAAGCTGCTTCGGTATGCCCGTCTTGTACGTGACATTTGCGCTGTTTGTAACATCATTAATATAAAGTGTATCCCCATTTATCGACGCCTCGTCAACTCTGTCGTTTTGAATCAGATTTATCGCCTTTGATATATCAATACTGCTTGTAAAGAGTCCGTTGAAAATCGGTCTTAGAAGAAGCATTATAATAAGTGCGATCCAGACGAATGTGAATGGAGAAAATCTTATTTTTTTCATTACTTATAAACCTCTTCCTTTAGTGTCGCAATGTACGGAAGATTTCTGTATTCTTCGCTATAATCGAGTCCATATCCGACAATGAAGTCATTAGGGACTTCATATCCCTTGTAGTGAACTTCCATTTCGACTTTTCTCGATTCCTTTTTATCCAAGAAAGCGGCAAATTTTACGGAATTTGCTCCTCTCGTCTTAAACATTTGCTCGATGTATTTTAGAGTAAATCCCGAATCAATTATGTCTTCAACGATTAGAACATCTCTTCCTTCAACAGAAAAGTCCAAGTCCTTTAAAATTTTAACCTCACCGTTTGATTTTGCATTTCTTCCGTAACTTGAAACGCTCATAAAATCAACAAGTAACGGAAGGCTTATCTCTCTTACCAAATCCGCCATAAAAATAAAAGAGCCCTTTAAAATCCCAACCACATACAAATCCTTGTCCATATAATCGTGCGTGATTTCTTTTCCGAGTTCTTTAACTTTTGCTCTTATCTCTTCTTCTGAAAATAATATTTCTTTTAAAGCCTTATTCATCTTTCTTCCTTTCATTGATATATATTTTATTTTTTCCTTCAATCCCATTTATAGTCGGTCCGAAACCTTCTACATACAGAATGTTTTCATCATCTGAAATTATTATTAAATCGTCTCTCAGAAAAGCCGGAACTTTTTCTTCAATTAAAAACTTTTTTAAACGTTTTGTGGGTCTGTTTTTAAATTTGACCTCGTCGCCCGCTTCTCTGTTTCTTATTTTTAAATCATCGATATTTAAATCGTTTTTTATAAATCCAA
This sequence comes from uncultured Eubacteriales bacterium, assembly GCA_900540185.1. Lineage (GTDB taxonomy): Bacteria > Bacillota > Clostridia > Tissierellales > Peptoniphilaceae > Ezakiella. The sequence continues at coordinate 142,071 of UQFH01000003.1, read as the reverse complement.
TTGTATTTTCCGTCGTTTCAAGTGAGAGATATATTTTTCGCACGTCATTTTCAATATCGCGCCTAAAAATCAAATTTTCATAGCTTTTAATTGCAACGACTCCTCCGACCGAAGTTCTTTTTTCCTCTTCCCCGTCGATAATATTCAAAATTGAGTCAAGCGCTTTTTTGTAGATGTCGACTGTATTTCCTCGAAGAATTTTTATCGCTTCCATATATAAAGCCGAAAAATCATCTCCGAAATATCTCTTAACATCCTTGATTTTAAAAGAGAGTTCATACGAAGTTTTTGAAAGATTGTGCTCAAACACAAATCCAGTAACGAGTGAATTTTTTAAACTCATCTCCACTTTCATAGAATTTAAAAAACGTCCAAAATCATCATAAAGTTTTTCATCGAGTTTTTCAAGCTCCGGTATCACATTTAAACGAATTTTATTTCGGTTTGTATCGTCAATGAAATTTGTCCTGTCAATACAAAACTCAATTTCTCTGTCGTTTAAATAATCCAAAATTTCTCTTTTTGTCACACCCAAAAGCGGTCTTAAAAACTTGCCGTCACGCTTTTTTATCGAAGAGTAGCCGTTAAGTCCGCTTCCTCTTTTGAAATTTAAAATAAACGTTTCGATGTCATCATTCAAATGGTGACCCGTTACAATAGTATTTACTTTCATATTTTTTGAAAGTTCTTCCAAATCTTTGTAGCGAACGATGCGCCCTGCTTCCTCAAGCCCATTTGAATGCTCTTTTGAAAACTTCGGAATGTCGCACCTATTTAAAAAAAGTTCTATGCCGTTTTCTTCGGCATATTTTTTTACAAAGTTTTCATCGTGAGTCGCGTCATCTCTTATCATATGATTTAAATGATAAAGATAAATTTTATAATCTTTAAAAAAATTTCTAAAGATTTCCACCGCAAAAACTGAATCCGGTCCACCCGAAAACGCTATTATTGCCGACCTCTCTTTTGTAAGTGTTTCGTCGGCATTTAACTCATCTATAATATCTTTAATAAGCATATAATTAGTATATAATAATCAATCTTTTATGTCAATTAATCTATTTTAAATCTCTATCGTTTTCATCGTAAAACTTTTCGTCGATAAATTCTTCCGGCATATAGTTTTGCTCGACAACTCCGCCCTCGTAATTGTGCGGATAAAGATAGCCGCCGACTCCAAGCTTTTCGCTTCCGCTATAGTGCGCATCTCGAATATTGTTCGGAACTTTCCCGGCGCCGTTCTTTCTTATAAAACTCATCGCCTTGTCGATTGCAACATAGGAAGAATTGCTTTTCTTTGCGCGTGCAAGATAGATGCATGCATGCGAAAGGTTTATCCTCACCTCAGGCATGCCTATTACTGTGGTTGCATAAAATGCGGACGTTGCGATTTCAAGCGCATGTTTGTCGGCAAGACCGATATCTTCCGATGCAAAAATAACCATTCGTCTCGCAATAAATCTCGGATCTTCGCCCGACAAAAGCATTTTTGCAAGATAAAAAACCGCCGCATCCGGGTCGCTTCCCCGCATGGATTTTATAAAAGCCGAAATCGTGTCGTAGTGCTCATCGGCGTTGTCATATTTTAAAACTTGATTTAAAAAATTGTCACGAACATCGTCGGAGGTGACGTGAGACTTTTCACCGTCATATGCCTGCATTACCGAAACTTCAAAACTGTTTATGAGCCTTCTTGCGTCTCCGCCCGACCTCTTAGCCAAAAACTCTTTGGCATCGTCGTCAATCGTCACTTCTATATCGTGAAGTTCCTCATATTTTTTCTCACAGCGATTTATAAGTTCAATCAAATCTTTTTCTTCAAGCGATTTTATCTCGACTAAAATCAGCCTTGAAACAAGCGCTTTATTCACAGCAAAAAATGGATTTTCAGTCGTTGCTCCAATCAAAATCAAATCGCCGCCCTCAACATAAGGAAGTAAAAAATCTTGTTGACTTGTGGAGAATCTGTGAATTTCGTCTATAAAAAGAATAGTTCCGCCAAGGCCCATCTCGATATTTTTTTGAGCATCGCTAACAACTTCGCGAAGTTCTTTTATTCCTGCTGAGACCGCGGAAACTTTTCTAAAACTCATCTTAAAACTTTTACTTAAAAGTTCTGCGATTGTAGTTTTCCCCGTTCCAGGAGGTCCATACAAAATCATCGACGGAAGGCTGTTTGTTTCAAGAGCTTTTTTTATAATTCCGTTTTTGCCCAAAATGTGGTCCTGACCCAAAACGTCCGAAAAAGTTTTCGGTCTCATCCTTTCCGCAAACGGCGCATTCTTTTCTCTTTTATTTTCGAGTTCCATACTAAAAAAATCCATACTTTCACCTCATTTAATTATATTATATCATATTTAATAAATGTGAGCAGAATAAAATTTAATTAAATTAAAACTATACTTTCAATATTTTAAATAATATTCGATTTATTTTTTCTATTTTTGAATTTTTTCGAGAAAATATGTTTCATTTTTATAAATATGTGGTATAATGTAATTAATGAAAGGAGAATATTATGATTGATTCGTTTAAATGTCCATACTGCGGAGAAGATATGACAATAACGCAGGCAAAATGTGGAAAGTGCAAAGTTACAATAGAAGGAGAATTCACGCTCAACAAAATAAATCTTTTAACGCCGGAGCAACTAGACTTCGCTGTGACTTTTCTTATAAACAGAGGTAATTTAAAGGAACTTGAAAAGATTTATGATCTTTCATATCCGACTTTGAGAAATAGATTAAATGCAATTGCATCAATTCTCTCCGGCTCGAAAATTCAAGACGAGGAGGACGTCAAAGATACTCTCGACAAATTAAACAGCGGCGAAATAACTTTTGACGATGCGCTTAAAACAATTAAATCGAAAAATAAGGAGTAGAGTAAAATGAATGAAAAAGAAATAATTTTAAAAATGATTAGCGACGGAAAGATTACTGCCGAAGAAGGCGCTGAACTTCTTGAAGAAATTGAAAAATCTAAAAGAGATTACGAACGCTCAAAAAGAAATGAAACCGGATCGTCTTTCGGTGAAAATTTAAGAAAAGAACTCAATTCATATTCGGAAAGTATCAGCGAAAGAGAAATTCCGGAAAAAATTATAGGAGTCATTTCTCCGAATAGAATTGTTAATGTGAATTCCACTTATGAGGAGGAGTTCGAAGACATCGACAAGATAATAATTGAAGTGACCGATTCAAAAATTTTAATAACCGGAACAGACTCGGAAAAAGTTAAACTGAAAATTCGCTCCGACAAATTTTTCAAAGAGGATGAACTCGAAAAGTATTTCACTCTCGACGAAGAAGGCGGACTGCTTAAACTCACGCAAAAGAAAAACAAAAAGACAAGTGAATTTTTAGGAATCAAATTCCAGGGTTTAACACTTGGAAAATCCATCTGTGAGATTTCAATTCCGAAAGATAAATATTTTGAATTTATCTCCGCGCGCTCAGCCGTCGGTGACATCGAAGTGTCTTCCGCGCTGTCTCAAAAAGTGAATGTTGTGGCAAGTGCCGGCAGAGTTAAAATTAAAGACATCGATTGTTCGATTGCTGACCTCAGCTCGAATGCAAGCTCTGTCACGATTGAAAACTCTTCTGTGAACGACTACGCTTCATTAAGCACAATGGCAGGTTCGGTTTATATTGAAAATACAATTTCTCCGACTGTAAAAGCGGACACAAAAGCAGGCTCCGTTTCAGTTACAAATTCTGATATCAAGGAGCTTGTTGCAACAACTTTTGCAGGAAGTATCGACGTTTCAAGAATTATTGGGGAGCCAATTTCATATACTCTTACAACAACAACCGGAAGTGTAAATTTGGATACAGCAAACGTTCAAAACGTAAAAGCTTTTTGCGCTTCAAACAAATTTTTCTCTTCGATTAAATGCTCGAAAAATTATAGAAGCGGTTCGGGTGACGAAAACGAAGCAGTTTATGTAAAAGGTGACGAAATTGGACTGAACGTCCACCTTGCAACACAAATGGGAAAGATTAATATTATGTAGGAGGAAAAAATGAACGAAGAAAAAAAGATGATTCTAAAAATGCTCGAGCAAGGAAAGATTACTGTTGAACAAGCTGAGAAGCTCCTTGATGCAGTGAACGAAAACTCGAGCGAAAATTCAGAGGAGCCGAAGAAAAATACAGAGTATAAAATACCGGAAGACGATTACAAAATGAACGGATTCTTCTCAGGTATTGGCGACTTTGTAAAAAAGACCGTACAAACTGCAATTGAAACTGCAACCGGCAGCACTAGTTTTCTCGGCGATTTTAAGGCGAAAGAAAGAGACAAAAGCGATATGGTAAAATCCTTCCGAAAAGATTTGGATGAAAATATCGAAGAAATAAAACTCGACCTTGGAGAATCGCAAATTGTTGTAAAGGAAACCGATGAAGACGCACCATTTATTAAAGTTTGGGCGGACAAAGATTTTACAGAGGAGGAATTCAATTCCGAATTTGAGGTTTTGTACAGAAGTGACGACAGCGTATGCGTGTCACAAATAAAAAGAAGCAAAAGCGTTTCGATAAACATTATCGGTGGGAAAAGCGAAAAAGGCTATAACTATTCCTCAATCACCGAACTCTATATTCCAAGTTCAAACAATATCTATCTTTTGGATTTAAACACAGAAACAGGTGGCATAAGCATTTCCGACATAGATATCGGGGATTTGAAAGCTGTGACCGACTTTGGCGGAGTAAGACTGAATTCAATTGATGTCGATGATTTATCTGTTACAACCGACGCCGGCAGCATCGACGCTTTTGATATAACCTGTGACGATTTGACATTAACAGCAGACTTCGGAAGTATTAAGCTCGACAATGCCAACGCCGATCTTGTAAGACTCATTTCGGACGCAGGAAATGTTCTTTCAAGCAATGTGAACTGTGATGACATTAAACTTATGACAGATGCGGGTAATCTAAAAATTTTTAATTCGGACGTCGACAGTTGCAACATGAAATCGAGTGCAGGCTCTCTCAGTGCAAACAGACTTTCTGCGGATGAGTTAAAAATGCAAACTTCCGCAGGCTCGATTGCAATTGAAGACCTTGTGAACACAATCGACACAATCGAAGCAAAAACTGATGCCGGAAATATTAAAGCGGGACTTTCAAATCTTGACAACGAAATAACTGTCAAGATGCGTTCCTCCGCCGGCTCTCTAAATTATTCCGATGATTTTAAATTAATAAATTCATCCACCGGCAACAAAGAGATATATAAAGACGGCGGCAACACTCTTGACGTCGTACTTTCAACAAATTTCGGAAATGTAAAAGTTTATTAGAAACAAAAAAAGACTATGTACGGTTTTAGTCGATTTAGAAACCGCACATAGTCTTTTATTTTATAAATCGTCAGGATTTATTTCGTTCATAAGTTCCTTCAAAGCTTTGAACTCTTCAACTGTAAGGCTTATGCCCTTGCCCATTCTCGAGTGGTCAGGGCTCCAAGATCTGATGTCCACCTTTCCGTCCGCGCCGTTCCAGCTGATGATATTAATTTCCTTTGTCCAACCGTTTTTCGAATTGAAAAAAACTCCAACATTATCTAAAATTTCGTATTTAAAATCTGCCATTTTAATCTCCTTATTTTAAAATTTCCAATGCCTTCTTAAGTTGTGTGTCTTCGTTCAAGTGATCCGGACCGATTCCCTTTATATTATCAGGAAGCTCAACAACTACGTCCGGTGTAATTCCAACTTTATGGATATTGTTTCCGTTTGGAGTGAAATACTCACTGATTGTAAGTTTTACAGCCGTTTCATACGGAAGATTGAAGAGACGTTGAACAATTCCCTTTCCGAATGTTTGAGTTCCGACAAGTTTTGCTCTCTTTCTGTCTTTCAAAGCACCGCTCACGATTTCACTCGCACTTGCGGAACCGCCGTTTACAAGAACTACAAGCGGCATGTCTTCCTTCTTTTCATCGCTGTAATAATAGTCCTTTTTGCCGTCTTTATATTTTGTATAGACTATTTTGCCCTTATCTAAGAATACGTCCGCAATTTTTGTACATACATCGAGAAGTCCGCCGGGATTTCCACGAAGATCCAACACAAGTTTTTGGGCACCTTTTTTCTTCAAAGCTTCAAGCTCTTTCATAAAATCATCATAGGTCGGTTTGTCAAATTCTGAAATGGCAATATATCCGATATTCTTTTCAAGAATTCTTCCGTCGACTGTTTGAAGTTTTATGGTTTCTCTTTTTATTTTAAACTCATGAACCTTCTTTTGTTTTTGTTCTTCTCTTAAAACTGTTATACTTACAGTTTTGCCTTCTTCGCCGCGCATTTTATTTACAGCGTCTTGCATAGTTTCAGCGGAATATTCCACATCATCAACTTTAATAATTTTATCGCCGGATTTAATGCCCGCCTTATATGCCGGGCTTCCTTTTATTGGAGAAACAACCGTTATATATCCGTCGTTTCCGGGACTTACCACAAGACCGACTCCGACATACTTGCCATTTGTCGACTCCATAAACTTTTTAAGTTCTTTCTTTGTCATAAATTCAGAATATGGATCGTCAAGGCTGTTTACAACACCTTTTATTAATCCTGTATTTAAAGTTTCGTTGTCGATGTCTTTGTAGTAATTCTTTTTTATATGATTAACTACCGCGCCCAAAGTGTCAATTGTTTGTCTGTCAAAAAATTGAGGCGCATCGCTTGTTTGTTTTTTATCTTTCGCAGCTTCGTTTTTCGAAAAATCAAGTTGGTACCCCTTTGCGGAGTTCTTTCCGAGAAAATAAGCTGAAACATTTGTGATTACAAGTGCAAATACCACAAGTATTATAAATTTACTCTTTTTCATTAACTGCTCCTTCCTACATATCCGAGCGGATTTACAGCTCTTCCGTTAATTCTTACTTCATAGTGACAGTGCGGACCGGTTGAACGTCCGGTAGAACCGACTTTCGCAATAACCTGTCCCTTTTGAACAACTTGTCCTACTCGCACAGTTATCGCGCTGTTGTGTCCATATGCCGTCGAAAGTGCTCCGGAGTGTTGAATGACAACGAGGTTTCCATAGCTTCCCATCCATCCGGCATAGATGACAACCCCGGATTCACCGGCAAGCACACTCGTGCCCATCGGTGCCGGTATGTCGATACCCGAGTGGAATGCGACATGTCCTCTTATCGGGTCGCCTCTGTATCCATAGCCGGAACTGATTCTTGCGTATGATGCGAGCGGCCATCCTACCTTACCTCCGGTATATTTTACCGTTTGCATCTGTGCGCTGTATTTTCTCCAAGCGGCTTGAATTTCAGACTCGAGCTTCTTTGAGTCCCTTTCAAACTCCTCATTTTCCTTTTCACGTTGTTTGACCGATTGTCTCAAACTTATAATATAGTTGCTCTTTTGATTCAGGATTTTTTGTTGCTCCTGTTTTGCAACTTCTATTGCGTCTTTCTTTTGATTTAAGCCCTCTACCTCTTTTTCAATCTCAGCCTTTTTAACTTCAACTTCTTCTTTTCCATCCGAGATATATTTGATTAAATCTTGGTCCTGTTTCAAAAGAAGTTGCACAAGACTTTGGTTTGAAAGATAGTCGTGGATGTTTTTCGAATTTAAAAGCACGCTCAAGTATCCGACATTTCCTCGCATATACATAGCGCGAATTCTCTTTGTGAAAAGTTCTTCCTTTTCCGCGATTCTTTTATTCATCGCGTCTATTTCTTCCTGTGCCGCATTTATATTGCCTTCTGAAACCGAAATATCATTTGAAAGAATGTCGATCTCAGATTGCTTGTTTCGGATTTCGGCATCCAAGCTTTTAATATTTTTCTCTTCGACTCCGATTATGCTTTCCGCTTCTTTGTTCTTGTCATTGTTTTCCTTAATTTTATTTTTAAGTCGTTCTCTTTTCTCTCTGTATTCCTTTTCGGTTATTGCGGAAGTTGTTATCGTTCCGAAGACCATAAGTATTACAAGTAAAAAAGCGATTAATCTTTTCATAAAACCCCTACACTTTCAAAAACTTTTTGAGAGAAATCAAACTTCCGAGCGCCCCGATTCCGACTCCGAGAGTAATAAATATTACAAACAAATCTTGATATATGAGTTCCGGTTTTACAAGTGCACTCAAAAGCATCGGACTTATGTCGACAGTGCCGGCAGTGTAGAAATATTTATATAGAAGACACATAATCCCCGCCGCAATGACCGAGGCAATGAGTCCCAAAAGAATCCCTTCGATAAAGAACGGTCCTTTTATATATCCGTTTGTTGCTCCAACCCACTTCATAATGCTGATTTCTTCCTGTCTTGAATTTACAGCAAGTTTGATTGTGTTGGAAATCAAAAAAACGGAAATTATAGTTAAAAATACAACTACGGCAAGTCCGCCGATTTTTATATATCTCGAAATTTTAAGCATTTGATCGATTTCATCCGCAAAGAAATTTACTAAAATAACGCCGTCGATGTCACCGATTCTCTTTGTTATTGTTCTTGCATCGTTGATGTCGTTTATTCTCACGACAAAGCTGTTCGGAAGTGGATTTTTGTCGTCATATCCGTCCAAAAGCCATGCATTGTCTTCCCATGAAGCCTTGAGTTCCTTAAGTCCTTCATCTCTACTCTTAAACTTTATGCTCTTTATGCCGCCTATTGAAACAATCCTGTCCGAAAGGGCTTTTATCTCTTCGACATTTAAATCGTCCGAAATAAAAACGTCTATTTGGTCAATCATTTTATTTGTATCCGTTGCAAGCTTATTTACCGATAGCGCTAAAATCAGCACAAGTCCCAAAATCATAAGAACGATTCCTATGGAAAGAATACTCACGCCACTCATGCCTCGGTTTCTCCAAACTCCTTGAAACCCTTGTTTTATAATATTTTTAAATACCCTAAGCTTCATAGTCGTCCTCCAACTCTTCGCTTGTGACAAGATGACCGTGATCGAGTCTTATGATTCTTCTTGGAATTGCCTTAACTATATCCATCGCGTGGGTCGCCATAAGAATAGTCGTGCCGCGGTTATTGATATCTTCTAAAACTTGCATAATGCCGAAGCTTGTTTCAAGGTCAAGGTTTCCCGTCGGTTCGTCCGCAATTAAAACAGGCGGTTCATTTATAATCGCTCTTGCAATTGCAACTCTTTGTTTTTCTCCCCCGGAAAGTTCGTTTGGAAAACTCTTTGCTTTTTCGGTAAGACCGACAAGTGAAAGAATGATCGGCACCCTTCTTCTAATTTCTTTTCCTCTCACGCCCAAAATCTCAAGCGCAAAAGCTACATTTTCATAAACGGTTTTCTTTTCAAGAATTCTAAAATCTTGAAAAACCGTTCCTATATATCTTCTGATGTATGGAACTTTTCTATCCGAAACATAGGTTATATCTTTTCCGTTCAAATAAATTTTCCCGGACTTCGGCTCAATCTCTTTTAAAAGAAGGCGAGTCAAAGTCGATTTACCCGCTCCGGAATGTCCCATCAAATAAACAAACTCTCCTTTTTCAATCTTAACACTGACATTGTCGAGAGCTTTTTTCGGCGGGTCATATTCCATTGTAACATTCTTTAATTCTATCATTACATAAACCTTTCCAGTTGAAATTAAATCAACATATTTTAAAAATCTAAAATTATAAATAATACAAATCTAAAAATTATTATACTATAAAAACATTATTAATTCAACTAATGTAAATTCAGCTATACTTTGTAAAGCTTATAATAATTCTATAACATAAACCTTAACTGAACTTAAAAGTATTTGCTTGAAAAGTTTGTTCAAATTTGATATAATATAGATATAACAGAGTAGGTGATCTTGCGTTAAGTGTTTGAGAATGGGACGTCGTCTCAAAACGAAGGGATTCCGCGGTAGATCATTCGCGTCCGCTATTTTTTAATAGCTCCTTCTTACTGTTATACATTATAGAGGAGGTATTTATATGAAAAACAAAAAGTATTACTATGAGCTTGGCTGGACAAATATTGTCACAGCTATTGTACTTGGAATATTTACGTTCTACAGTATTTCGAATCTGAAAGATTCATTTTGGATTGGAATATCGTCAGCACTTATTCTTACTGCTCTTTCGGGAGCTTTAAACGGCGCAGCGTTCGGAGGGCTTACATCGGCACTCGCCTTTTTAGGAGCAATTATTTACAAAGTAAACTACAAAGCCGCTCCTTCATTTAAAGCTTCAAAAAAAGCAATCGAAACTTTTGGAAAAGCTGCCGCAGAAGAACAGGCGGCTCTCAAATTGAAAACTTTCAATAGCTCAATTGCGAACCTGGACAAGTACAAGTTTTTACTTTTTATATCTGCAATTGTTTTGGCTATTATCGGCAGATATATTTATCTGAAGGTAAAAAGCACAACTGCAAATGAAGAAAGAGTTGAAAAGAATTATTTTTCTGCAAGAACGCTTTCGTATCTGGCGATGTTTGTCGCATTGTCGGTAGTTTTAAACACACTTAGAGTCGGCCCTATTTCTTTCGGAGGTTTCCCAATAATATATGGCGGCCTCGCACTCGGTCCTGTTTACGGTTTTATTATCGGACTTGTAAGCGACCTTTTAGGATTTCTTGTAAGACCGTCTGGAAACGGATTTAATTTAGCATTCACTCTTACGTCCGCCCTAACGGGAACTATTCCGGTTTTGGTCCTAAGAATGTTTGGAAATGACCCTAAAAATAAACACAGCTTTGTCAAAGTTCTAATCGGAATATTTGTCGGACAAACTTTAACAAGCGTTATTATGGTTCCATATTTTATGAAACTGTTTTATGGCTTCAACTTTTGGGAAAGAGTTCTAAAAGCATTCTCAAAACAAATTTGGTCAATTCCTTTGTACGCATTCATATTTGTTTCAACATGGAAAGTTGTAAACAAACAAGTTGATTTTAAATCAATAGAAAAAACTGATTTTGCCATCCCTCAAAAATAACAGTTTTGCGGTGTGGCAAACGTCACACCGTATTTTTAATATAAAGGAGAAATTATGAGTATAAGCTGGGAAAATAGGAGAAATTTAAACTTACCCGATTTAACAAACGAAGAAAAAATTAAAATATTGGAAGAAAGACTTTTTATGTTTCCTCACATAACATTTACAGTTATTAAGAAAACTCTCGAGGAAACTTTGGAAGATTTGAAAAAGGAAAATGTAAAACCTGAATTTTTAGAAGGATTCATGGACGTTATGGAAGTTGTAGACAAGTTTTCAAACCAGTATGTCGGAGATGAAGAGTCTTACAACGACTACATTCACTCCACAAACTTAATGAATATTTATTACGACACCGATCCTGCTGAAAAGACAATTACGAGACTGATAAAAAAACTCGACCTTGAACCGATAAGCACATACTATGAACTCGACAGACTTTTAAACTCGCACTTAAAGAAAGTCACTTTCAAAGTAAGCGACGGCTTCAGAGAAGGCTATTGCCGAGCTTGCGGTACTATTGCATTCAGTTGGATGGACGCAAAGGAAGAGATGAACTACAATAACGAATTTATATTTAAGATAAATGCAAAAGAACCTGTAAGAATCTACGACATTATAAAGAGAGAACAAGACCTGCGCGTTGCGACGATGTACTGCTTCGCCGACTTCGGAGGTCTCGGAGACAATTTAAACAATTATTTCTAAACCAATTATGGAATGGAGCCTCGCTTCATTCCTTTTTAATTTACAAAAAATACGGCATATGATATAATTTATATAATTTACAAAAAGGAGATATGTATGAAGAACAGAATTTTATTAATCTTAATCGCAATCGCACTTGCCTTCGGCTTTGCGGGTTGTAAAAAGAAAAAAACGACCATCGATTCAAAAAAAGAACAAGACGAAGCTTCGCAAAAGAAAAATGAAGAAGATTTTAAAAACAGTGCTCTTGAAATCATAAAAAAATATAAAGTGATTCAAAAAGAAAACGAAGAAAATCCGGACAAAAAAATCGTGCTTGCGACAGTCGGCGACGAAGAAGTTTTAAAATCCGACGTTGACTTTGTTATCGAGTCCCGAAATATCGGAAGGGAAAAAATGCCGGACGAAGAAACCGAAAAGAAAGAAAGAGAAGCGGTTCTCGAAAATATGATTCAAAAAGCATGTGCAATTTCATATGCTAAGAAAAACGGTCTATATCCAAGCGAAGACGACATAAATGCAGCGCTTCAAAAACTCAAGGAAACTATTGATGCCGACGAATACGAAACAAAAAAAGCGGAAGCGGTTATGAAAAAGACAGGATGGACTATGGAGCAATATGTCGAAAGCTACCGAAAAGACATTGCCGAAACCTTTGCTGTGGACAGTCTTTTAAAGGATTATAATAAAAAATATCCGACAAAAGAAGACAAGAAATACACATTCCAAAACTTCCTCGACGACATTATGGCGGATGAAGAAGTTATAAGGATGGACAAATAAATAAAAATAAAAAATCCCTCGATTGAGGGATTCTACATAAAATCAGATTTAGTTTTTTGAAGTTCACTGACAAGTTTTTCAAGATTGTTTGCAAGGCTTTCGTGTTCTTCTTTTGTGAGGGCTCCGAGCACTTTTTGAAGGTATTCGCGCCTTATATTTATTACTTCATTTATTATTTCATGCCCTTTCGGAAGAGCGCTGATTTTTATATATCTTGCATCATTTTCATCTTTTTCGCGTTTGACAAGTTCGAGTTTCTCCATCCTTTTAAGGGACTCTGTCACAGTCGAGCACGCCATATCCATTTTTTCCGAAAGTTCGCTCAGATTCATCTCATCGTTGTGATTTATAATAACTTGTAAAGTTCTGAATTGTGCGGGAGAAATATCATAATCTTTCAGAATTGTACGACCTTTTTTTCGTATAATAAAGTCGGACATTCTTAAATCTCTTTCAATTATTTCAATCAATTTATCCATAACTACACCAACAAATTAATCGCTTGGTAAACCACTTCAAAAGTTGCAGGGAGCGTTCCGAAAAATTCACCGTCAACATCAAGTTCGACCTCTTCTTCCGGAGATGAAAAACTTATCTTCTTTGTTTTAAAATACATAACATTCGGATGTTTTACATGTTCCCCCGCCTTTATTTTCATAAAGACAGTCACCAAATCGGAAAGCGGCATATCGCGAACCACCAAAACATCAAGAAGTCCATCGTTCACACTTGCAAGCGGTGCCATCTTTTGAAAACCGCCGACCGACTTTGAATTTGCGACAAGCGCCATATAAGAAATATACTCGCCCGACACTTCCTCCGATTCAATATTCATCTTTATCGGCTTTAAATTTTCAGGTGTAAGCTCGGTCAGGGCTTTCATTACATATGCCGCTCTTCCGAATGCGGACTTAAGCCCGACCGGAGTATTGTGTGCAACGTCAGTCAAAATTCCGCATGCTCCAACATTCATAAAATATTTGCCCGCAACCTTTCCGCAATCAACACTTTCGATACGACCGCTCACAATTGTTTTATATGTATCCCAATCATCTTTTTGTAGACCCATATAAACGGCAAAATCGTTAGTCGTACCGCCCGGCATAATCATGACGGGAATTTTCGAATCGCTCTTTTGAAGGCCGCAAACAACTTCATTTACAGTGCCGTCTCCACCAACGACAACAAGCCTGTCGACTTTGTCCTTTTCCGCCTCAATTGCAAATTCCGTCGCATCGTAAGCTTGTTTCGTAAAACGCATACTAACCTCGTGCCCGTCTTCAAAAAGATACTTTATAATATTTGAAACCTTCTCCTGCGACCTCTCTCTGCCGCTCTTAGGATTATAAATAAATCTTATATGCAAAAAATTCACCTCTAACTTTAATTATATCAAATCATTATTAACCTTTCAATAGCAGAAGCCGCTCTCAAAAGAACGGCTTCGTTTCTGTGTTTATCATTTTACTGTTTTGCCAGAGTGTTTGAAACTATATTTTCAAAAACAACCCCGGAAAAATTTTCAATACTGTCCATAATAAAGAAATCTTCGATAATTACACCCGTTGCTCCAGGAGCAAATAAATCTTCATAGTAATAAATTACAAGTGTCTTTTTCTTTCCGTCCTCTTCATAAGTCTTTATAAGAGGATTCGGAAGCTTTCTCATATCGGACAGAAACTTCGCCCTAACCTCGTCCGGCCTTTGGAATAAATCCTTCATAGTCGGATTCGGGTCGAAGTCCCAATTTTTGTTCACCTTTGCTTCTTTTAATAAGTCATATGTTTTGACATATTCGGACTTTGAAAGCGGTTTTAAAATTGCCTCCATTTCCGCATCGGGCTCTACAGATTTTAAAAATCCGTTTTTCACCAAATCGAGCGGAGTTTTTGTAGATTCGTTCACATCTCTAAAAATCCCGAAATATTCAAGAAACTTATCGCCCATGATAAGAGGTTTTCCCTCATAATAACAATAATCAAGCGCGTCAACTTCCACATTTTTTGTAGGATAAAATTCTACAAAACGATCCAAATAGTCGCTGAACTCTTTAAAGTCTGTGAAAGGCTCGTCATTTTTCGCCTTCAAAACATTAATAAAATTTGAATAACACGGACCGTTAAGCGTTATGCCCGTGCGCATCTCATTTTTGAAACAATTGCCGTCCTTGTCGAGTTCCGCTTTTAAAAATACAGCATCAGGAATGCCGTCCGACGAAAAATCCACAGAATTTGCAACTGTAGTAACGATTCTTTTGCCCTCATCGGTCGAAAGCAGATTTTTAAAACCTTCCTTTTTCGCTTCGTCGAGATACAAACAGTCGAGCATTTTCGGGTCGCCTACGGAAAACCAAGTGAAAAAGTCAATCGTCATATCTCTAAGCTCATCGCTTCTTATGACAATATTTCCATCTTCGTACTCTCTTCCGTACTTGTCCTTTGAAGTGTCAACCATTTCTTCGCTCTCAGGTTTTGAAGACTCGGTTTCATCATTTATATTTTCATTTGTCTTTTTATCGCATCCTTGTAGGATTAAAATAATAGCAAATAACAAAACCATTATTTTTTTCATAACTCACCTCATGCCAATTCAGATGACTCTAATTTCAAACTTATTATTAAATCGTTGTACCTTACCGGGTCAATTAAATCGACCGTTTCATACTTTTCTTCTTCATCAAAATTCTTGAGTTTATTCATAAAACTCGAGAATTTAACAAAAACCAAATCTCTCCACTTTGCATCGTGCAGCGGACAATATGATTTTGAAAAAGCCATAAACTCTTTATTAATAAAGGTCGAATTGTTCATCAGCTCTCCAAATGCCATAATATTGTCGGCTATATCTTTATAATATATTTTCTTTCCGCGAAACATCAGCCCGAAATAATTGTTTTTGCCGTCAACTCTTCCGGATTCGATTCCGCCTTCAATCGATGCAATTGAAATTGCAAACACAGCGTTTGCATTATACCTATCTTCCATCTCTCTAAATATCTTACCATAACCATTTAGGCTTGTGCCATCAAGGATATGATTGATTTCCTCTGAAGTCAAGCCGCTAGGTTTGTGTAAATTTGTCTTGTATATATTTGTGTTGTGAAAAACTTTTGGCTTAACTTCTGTTTTTAGCTCTCCCTCTGCAAGGGCTGTCGTAACGAGCATCCCAACGCAAGCGAGAACAGTTAAAAATTTTCGCATATTACCTCCGTTCTTGTGAACATAAAATATTATATATCATTTTTTTAAAGAATGCAAATTTTTTAAACTCTTCCCCACTTATATGAGTGATAATGCTGTTTATAAGATTTAACTTCCCCACTTCGGGGTATAAATTCATTGAAAAGGAGGTTCGATATTATGGGAGTTGTTTTAATATTCTTGCTCCTTGTGCTCGTTGTTTCAACGATGAATAACTCCGGCTCAAACGGAGGAAATGATGACGATGCAAAAGATTTTTTTGGATATATGGATGAAACAAATAGAAAAAAATAAATCGTGGCTTTCACGATTCATAAATTTTTAGCCGGGTTATAATTATTCCCGGTTTTTATATGTAGATAAAAGGACACGCCTTAGTGGGCATGTCCTTTTTTTAAAACAAATTTTTGATTGAGTCAACAGTTGAAATAATTCTACTTAATACATCCTTTTTTGTTTCAAAGAAATTGTATTTTACACCGTTTACTCCCCTTTGAAAGAGATTTGAAACATTTTCGGCTGTTTCTTTTGTCTTATTTCCGACTTCTTCAAGTCCGCTTGCGACTTGTTTTATTCCATAAGCAACACTGTCAGTCGCATCTTTTGCTGTTCCTGTTACATGTGATACATCGTTTGAAACGCTTGAAACATTGGATAATATAGTCGCAATTTCAGGTTTGCTCTTTTCGGCGATTTCTCCAACACTGTAAGTTATATCGGAAACATTTTCCACAACCTCAGGGAGAACACTTAAAGAGTGATCTATCGCAGGCTTGTTGTCATCCAAAATTGTCTTTGCACTTTTCACAGTCTTTGCAAGATTTACCAAAAACATTCCAAGTCCGACGAGAGCAAAAACTCCCGCACCCATAACGATATATAACAGGATATATTTAATTATTTCCCAAGTTGTCATAAATCGTCACCTATTTCTTTGCTTTTTCTATTTTTTCTTCTGCTTTGTCAGCTGCTTTATCAGCTTCTTTTTTAGCTTTTTCAAGACCTTCCTTTGTATTGTCGATTGCATCTTCAGCTTTGTCAAGTGCTTTCAATTTCATATCGTCAGCCTTATCCTTTGCATCATCAAGAGCTTTTTTGCCCTTGTCGTAAATGCCTTGTGCCTTATCTTGAACTTTTTCTTTTGCGTTCAATGCCATTTCTTCAGCTTGTTCTTTCTTTTCGTTGTAGAAATTTTTGATGTCTTCTCTGGTTTCGTCTCCGCTCTTAGGTGCAAACAAAATGCCTGCAGCTCCGCCGATTGCAAGTCCTGTTGCAAGACCGGTTAAACATTTCATGCCGTCTTCGATAAGTTTCTTTCTTCTTTCTTCTCTTCTTTTTGCTTCAATCATGTCAAAAATTTTCATATATAAAACCTCCGTTATAATATTTGCATCAATAAATTCAACTGCTATTGAGTTTATTTAATCCAACTATATATTTATTACCCTATATGTATTTTTTTAAACAGATATGGCATCAAATTAATCTAAACTCGTTTTTATTTTAATCTATTTATTTCTTTTTTTCATTTATGTGTTTTTTTATAAAATTTGTGGTATAATAATTCTAAATGAATTATATTTTTTTATTATTATATTTCGGTTACCGAAATGATGAGGAGGTATTATGAAATTTTTAAAGTCGATATCAAGATATATGAAGCCATATAAGACTAAATATATCATTGGTGTTTTATGGCTCATAGTAATTGACACGCTCGTGATTTATGTGCCGCAAATCTTAAGAAATTTTGCAAACGACTATCAAAACGGCACTCTTACAAAAGACAAACTTGTTACTTACGCCCTTTTGACAATCGGCGCGGGACTCATAATGAGTATCGGAAGATATTTTTGGCGCGTGTGTCTTTTCGGAAGTGCAAGAAGAATTGAATATGACATAAGAAGACAACTCTTCAACCACTGGCTAAGCATGGATAACGAGTTTTACAACTACCACAAAATCGGAGATCTTATGGCATATGCTACAAACGATATAAACTCGGTCAGAATGTTTACCGGTGAAGGTATAATGATGAGTGTCGACTCTTCATTCATGCTTATTTTCACAATTATTATGATGATTCGAACGGTCGGAATAAGAATGACAGCAACAACTCTTTTTCCTATTCCTATAACCGCTGCAATAGTTATTGCTTCAGGAAAAGTTTTCTATAAAATATTTAGAAAAAGACAAGAGGCTTATGCAAAATTAAGTGACGTTACAACGGAAAGTTTTTCGGGCATTTCAGTCGTAAAAGCGTTTGTTGAAGAAGAAAGCACTAAGAAGCGTTTTGATGAAGCTAACAAAAACTACTATAACAAAGATTTAAATGTTGTAAAGACACAAACATTCTTTTTCCCGTTTATGGTTCTCCTTGCAGGAATCAGTTATATGCTTGTCATATTCTTCGGTGCAAGATATGTTATTGACGGCACAATAAGTCTTGGGGACTTTGTCGCATTATATACTTATGTAGGAATTATTATGTGGCCGGCAAGAAGTCTCGGCATTATTATCGGACAAATCCAACAAGGAAGCGCCGGGCTTTTTAGAATTGACGAAATGCTCAAAAACAAACCTACAATCAAAGATGTTGAAAATCCGATTCGTTTACCGGAAGACAAAACGTCGATTGAGTTTAAAAATGTTTCATTCAAATATCCGGGCGAAGAAAATTATGCGCTTAAAAATATCAGTTTTAAACTTGAAAACGGAAAGAGCCTTGCTCTTGTCGGAAAAACGGGAAGCTCAAAGTCCACAATTTTAAAACTCATTTTTAGAGAATATCTGCCTGATGAGGGCGAAATTTTAATCGACAATCAACCGATTGAAAGAATCAGAATAAATGACTTGTCTGAAAAAACGGGCTATGTACCGCAAGACAATTTCCTTTTCTCGGAAAGTTTAAGAGAAAATATCGCATTTTCATTTGAACGTGACTACGACGTTGATGAAGTGTATGATGCAGCAAAGAAATCCGGAGTCTATAACGACATTATGGATTTCAAAGACGATTTTGACACAGTTATAGGCGAAAGAGGTGTCACATTGTCGGGTGGACAAAAGCAACGTGTTTCAATTGCGCGTGCATTAATAAAAAATCCGAGCCTACTCGTGCTCGACGATTCGCTTTCGGCTGTTGACACAAATACCGAAAAGAGCATTTTGGAAGCGCTTTCAAAAATCAATGCAACGGAAGTCATTATTGCGCACAGAATTTCAACGATTAAAGCTTGTGATGAAATCATATTCCTCGAAGACGGTCATATAAAAGAAAGAGGAACACACGACGAACTTGTAGAGCTTGATGGAGAATACAATAAAATGTATCAAAATCAATTGCTTGAAGATGAATTAAAAGGAGGGTTTTAGATGCAAAAAGTAGTTGAAGTAAAAGAAGATAAATCGAAACTCTTTAAATATCTTTTAAAATTCGCAAAGCCTTATACAAAGCAGCTTTTGATGGCGCTCTTTTTCGTCATCATCTCAACTCTCCTCTCACTTTTAAACCCGTACCTCATAAAAATCGCAATCGACGATTATATTTCAGGCGACGTCATTCCGATGGTCGAAGTAGAAACGAGCGAAGATGCGCTTAATGTCGGAGGAAGATATTTTAAACGTACAACCGAACTTAAAGAAATTCCGGAAAATGCTAAGAATTTCACAATAAGCACTAGTGACGGCGAAAGATATCTTATGGAAGGCGACGAAAAACTTGAACTCATTGATGATAACGTATACAAGGATTACCGTCAAAGGGACATTTCAGCTGTAACAAAAATCGGATTATATTATTTAATTGCAGTATTTTCAAACTTCCTTGCAACATGGATTTTTAACTTTACACTTGGAAAGAGCGGCGCAAGCATAATCTACGATATAAGAAAACTCACTTTCAACCACGTGCTTGAGCAAAACCATACATTCTTCAACAATATGCCGGTCGGTCGACTCATGACAAGAGTTATAAGCGACACGCAAACGCTCTCGCAATTCTACTCAAACGTTTTGATAAGTTTTATCGCCGACTTCGGAGTTATAATAGGAATTATGGTTCTCATGCTTAGACTCGACTACAAACTCGCACTCATGTGTTTTACAATGATTCCTGTAATCGTTGCAATAAGTATTGTCTTTAGAAATATTCAATTTAGAATTTTTAGAGCAGCAAGAACGAAGCTTTCAATAATAAATACAGTTTTAAACGAATATTTGAGCGGCATGAGTATCATAAGAATATTCGGTAAAGAAAAGAAGATGGAAGAAAAATTCGATGAAAGGAACAAGGACTATCTCGACACAATTTTAAAACAAGTCAGAAACCACGCATTTTTTAGACCTACAATAGAAATCATAAGATCCCTCGGAGAGGCATTTTTAATCTACTACGGCGGCGGTCAAGTTATAAAATCAAACATCGAATTCGGTACGCTCTTTCTTTTCATAACATATCTGAAACAGTTCTTCAGACCGATTATGGAAATCACAGAAAGATACAATATCATGCAACTTGCTTTTGCTAGCGTTGAAAAGATTATAAAGCTTTTGGAAACGGACACAAAAATAAAACCGCTTCCTGAATATGCAAAAGAAAATATCGAAGCGGAAGAAGGTTCTATCGAATTCCGCGATGTAAGATTTTCATATATTCCCGGCGAAGAGGTTTTAAAAGGTATAAATTTCAAAGTCAAGAAAGGTGAATCGGTTGCATTTGTCGGTGCAACAGGCGCCGGAAAGAGTTCAATTATGTCAGTTCTTGCAAGATTTTATGACATAGACTCCGGAAACATCTTTGTCGACGGAGTGGACATAAGAACTATGGAAACCGATGAACTCAGACGAAGAATCGGATTTGTTCTTCAAGACGTTTTCCTTTTCTCGGGCGATATAAGATACAATATCACACTCGGAGAAAAATTTGACGACGAGGCCATCGAAGCCGCATCAAAACGCGTGCGCGCAGACGACTTTGTAAGAAATTTGAGTGAAGGCTACGACACACCTGTTCAAGAACGTGGAAGCACGCTTTCCACCGGTCAAAGACAGCTCCTCTCTTTTGCAAGAACAATTCTTAGAGACCCTGAAATCTTGATTTTGGACGAAGCGACCGCTTCAATCGACACGGAAACGGAAATCCTTATTCAAGAAGGTCTAAAGGAGCTTATGAAAGACAGAACCACTATCGCAATTGCGCACAGACTTTCTACAATAAGCGATATGGATAGAATTTATGTAATGAATAAAGGCGAGATTGTTGAAGTCGGAAACCACGAAGAACTTATGGAAAAACGCGGTTACTACTACAGACTCTATCAACTGCAACTCGACAAGAAAAACTAAAATTGCCCCGGCGTGTCCGGGGTATTTTTTTGTGAAATTTTAATTTAGATTAGTTTTGATATTTTTATACGACTAAAATTGTTAAAAATAAATTTTTATTTCGTTGATATATATATATATATATATGGTAGAATATATTTGTAAATATGGTATAATAGTATTATAGCGATTTATACAATTAAATTCATATTAAGGAGGAGAACATGATAAACAAAACACTTAAATCGTACTTAAAAAAGTATCCCGGAAGGAATTTTACATTTCTCGCACTCGTAATTGTTGAAAACCTTATTTGGCTTGTAAACACTTTTTTCAACATCAATCTTACAAACGATGCCATTGCACAGGACAAACGTGCGTTTCTCACAACGCTTGTCTACTCGCTTGTTTCTATGCTCGCACTTGTAATTGTAAAGAGATTCACTTCCCTTTCGGGCTACAAACTCTCGCAAAATGTTATAAACGATATTAGAAACGACTCCGCATTTGCAATAATAAATGCAACCGGTGTATCCGATTTCAGCTCGAGCGGCTCATATGTCAGTCAGCTTTCAACCGACACAAGCTACATAAGAAACAACGGGGTCGGCGCATATATTCAAATAGTTCGTGCCGCCGTCTCAATTATATTCTCGCTTGTCGGAGCTGCGCTTGTCCATTGGAGCTATATTCTTATTTTCCCGCTCACAATGGCGCTTTCTATGATAACTCCGAAACTTCTTTCTCCTAAAATCGAGAAAACAAGTGCTTTCTACAGTAATTCACGTGAAACTTTTCTCTCGTTTTTGACGGACATCCTAAATGGATTCGGCATATTTAAAAGAAACAATCTCGAAAAAGATTTCAAAGAAAAAATCGGCGATATTTCCGAAAAATTCGAAGCGGACATCTACGAATACTATGTTCATATGTCTCTCTATGAAAGTTTTATTTCATTTGCAAGTATTTTCAGCCAATTTATTTATGTTTTGGCAAGTCTTGTTCTCGTATATCTCGGATATATTTCAGTCGGCGCAATTGTCGGGCTCTTCAATTTCTCACAGACCATTTACGGCGGTGTGTCTTCCATATTAAACGGGTTTGGCACAATAAATTCCGTAAATCCGATTTTTGAAAAGTTGTTCCCTATATTCGCAGATAAATCCGGAGAAAAGCTCGAAGATATAAAGAATATAGACTTTGAAAATATTTCGATTTCCTATGGAGACCACGATGTTATAAAGGATCTCTCTTTCTCAATCGGAAAGGGTGAAAAAGTTGCAATCACGGGAAAGTCGGGTTCCGGAAAGACCACGATAATAAAAAGTATTTTAAAGGAACTCAAGCCGAAATCCGGAGCGATTCTTTTAAACGGCGTCAATATCGAAGACGTCGACTACAGGAGCATATACGATAACATCGGTGTCATAAGTCAGGACCCGTATCTTTTTAACACCTCGATAGTTGAAAACGTCACTCTCGGTTTGAAAAATCCGCCGATGGATAAAATGGAGCACTTAATTGACAAGCTCGACCTTCGCACATTTATCAATTCGCAAAGCGACGGAATTGAAACCGTGCTTTCAAACAACGGACAAAATATTTCCGGTGGGCAAAGACAAAGACTCGTGATTTTGCGTGAACTTCTAAGAGACAAAAATGTACTTGTGCTCGACGAAGGGACCTCGAGTCTCGACAAAGAGACAAAAGACTCTATTGAAGATTTTCTCTTGGAAACTGATTTGACGGTCATTTACATCACGCACCCTCGCTCCGACGACGAACTTAAAGAATTCGATAAAATTATAAATCTGGCATAATAAAAAAGAACGAATGTTTTACGCATTTCGTTCTTTTTGTTTGTCATTCATCTTCAATTTCTTCGCCGCAAAACGGGCAGTAAAAATGTTCTCTATAAACCGGAATGTGTTGTCCCAAATATCTTTTACAACTCGGACATCTCAAGAAAATTAAATCCGGTATAAAAAACGATAGTCCGAGCAAAATGAGTAAAAGGGTCAACGTCGTTGAATTTTTCACTTGATCTGCAACAATTGCAGCTCCAATAATATATCCTATGAACAAAAATATTCTCAGTCTTCCCCAAAATTTTGCTTTCATATTAACTCCTTAGTTTTTCTTTTGCGCACTCTTTATATTTTCATGAAGTTTCCCGTTCACATCCGCTCTTAAAATCTTGTATAAAGTTGCAGCTATAGGAACTGCAATAAGCATTCCAAGCACACCCATAAGACCTCCGCCGACAGTTACGGCTGCGAGTACCCAAATACCCGGAAGTCCGATTGAAGAGCCGACGATTCTCGGATAAACAATATTACCGTCAGCTTGTTGAAGCACAATAATAAATATTAAAAATATAAGAGATTTTATCGGCGAAACTGTGAGAATCATAAATGCACCCATAATCGCACCTATATACGAGCCCGCAACCGGTATAAGCGCAGTAAATGCAACTATTGCACCGATCATTGTCGCATATGGAAGTCGCAAAATGAGCATCCCGATTGTGCACAAAATCCCGACAAGTATCGCATCTATACATTGTCCCGAGATGAAACTCGAGAAAGATTCATCAAGAACGGAAAGCACATACTTTGTTCTTTCGTAAAATTTTGTGCTCATATATCTTCTCATAACTTTGTCAAACTGTCTTCCGATTTTTTCCTTGTCAACCAATAGATAAATCGCAAATATTATTGAAAGAACAACTGTAACAATACTTGAAAAAACAGTTCCCACGACGTTTACAGCAACGCCCATTGCATTGCCGACACCCGAAGTAATCTTCGATGTCCACTCAGAAATTTTTGAGTTCCAATCTATGTTTTTTACCGAATCAATCCATTCCGGCTTTATCCATTTTGAATTTTCGGTTTTATTTATAATCGCTTTTATTGCATCAGGCGCACCGTTTACCATAACCGTTACACTTGCAACGAGTTGCGGGACAACTAAACTAACAAGTATGAAAATTATAAGCACTAGTGTCAGAAAAGAGAGAAATAAACAAACGCCTCGTCTGCTTTTCCGAACTGCTTTTTTGTCTGATTTTGGGAAATAATGAGATTCGTAAAAACGCATAAGAATATTTAAAACATAAGCGATTGCACTTCCTATTATTAGAGGTGCCGCCGCAACAAATGCCAACTTTACAAATTTTGCAAAACTGTCCCAATAGTGAATACATAAATAAACTAAAACTGTGCTTATACCTACTCTAATGCAGGTTTTCCAATCCAATTTCATAAACTCGCCTCCTCGTGTAACTATACTAATATTATAGCACAACAGCCTCCAATTTTCCACAATAAAAAACTGCGACAATTGCCGCAGCATAAATTAAAGTTTTTTATAAAATGCAATTCTCGGTTTCACGCCGTCTATAAAAACATCTCCGAGTTTTGTAAAGTCGTGTCGAGCAATAAACGCCATCATCGCTTTGTTGTCTCTATGCGTGTCCACGCCGAAGATTTCGTATTTCATTTCAATTGCAATTTTTAAAATCGCATCAAAAAATTCGTCCGAAACGCCTTTACCTCGAAGACTTTGGTCCACCACAAATGTGTGAAGTACGACATAGTTACCGCTCAAATATTTTTTATAGTCCGAATCGCGCTCGACAAGTGCACCGAATGCGGTCAAATCTTCGTTTATAAAACCGTTTTTCGCAATTACATATTTTTCCAAAGTTTCTTTAGAAGGACTTCCGTCTTGCCATTGGTCAATTCCCATATTTTTCATATTGACCTTCGCTTCGTTTATCATTTTCATGACGACGGGAATATCTTCGCGTGTGATTGTTCTTAGTTTCATTAGAGTCTCTTAAGCGCTCTCAAGTTTGCTTCGATTGTGGCATCGATGATTTCGTCGGTGTGCGCAGCTTGGAAGAAAATTGCTTCAAACTGTGCCGGTGCAAACATATAGCCCTCTTTAATCATTTCTCTGAAATACTTTGCAAACATTTTTGTGTCCGCTTTTTTTACATCGTTGTATGATTTTATTTCATCGAATTCGCCGAAGAAAAGACTCATCATCGATTTATATCTCGTGACTTTTCCCGGGATTCCGGTTTCTTTAAGGTTTTTGTTGAAACCTGCTTCAAGTCTTGTCGCCATTTCTTCGAGTCTGTCGTAGATGTCCTTGTGTGCTTCAAGAGTCTTTAATGTATCTCTACCCATTTTCATTGCGAGTGGATTTCCCGAAAGTGTTCCCGCTTGATAAACTCCTCCGACCGGGGAGAGCTTTTCCATAATCTTTCTCGGTCCTGCAAATGCTCCGACTGGAAGACCGCCTCCGATAATCTTTCCGAAACAGAAGAGATCCGGTTTTACACCGAAGTCCTTTGAAATGGAGCCGAATTGTGTTCTAAAGCCGGTTATAACTTCGTCGAAAATTAAAATGATTCCGTTTTCTTCCGTGATTTTTCTGAGTTCTTTTATAAATTCCATATCCGGCACAACAACACCCATATTTCCCGCAATAGGTTCAATTATAACGCATGCGATGTCGTCGCCATATTTTGCAATTTTTTCCTTCACGTCGTCGATGTTGTTGTACTCACACACAATTGTATAGTCAGTAATTCCCTTCGGCACGCCGAGTGAAGACGGTGCGTTGTATGTGAGAGTGCCCGAGCCCGATTTTACTAAGAGCCCGTCGCTGTGTCCGTGGTAGCAGCCTTCAAATTTTATAAATTTGTCGCGTCCCGTGTAACCCCTTGCGAGCCTGATTGCGCTCATTGTCGCTTCGGTTCCGGAGTTTACCATACGAACCATTTCGGTTCCCGTATACTTTGTGAAAAGTTCAGCCATCTCAACTTCAACTTCCGTCGGCAAACCGAATGTGATTGCTTCGTCGAGATAGTGCTTTGCATTTTCCACAATTTCTTTCGGGCGATGTCCCAAAATCATCGGTCCCCACGAATCGATGAAGTCGACGTATTTGTTGCCGTCGACATCGTATATATAAGCGCCGTCAGCTTTTTCAAAAAATATCGGGTCCATATCGACCGAGCCGAATGCTCTGACCGGTGAATTTACTCCGCCCGGAATAACTTTTAAAGCTCTTTCATATAAATTCATTATGCTCTCTCCTTTAATAGTCTAGCCATTTCCTTTGCATGATATGTGATTATGAGCTTTGCGCCGGCTCTCTTCATCGCAATCATATTTTCATAAATAATGCTTTCGTTTAAAAGCCCCTTCTTTATAGCTTCTTTAATCATCGCATATTCACCGCTCACATTGTAAACGACGAGATTTGTGTTGAATGTTTCCTTCACGCGGCGGATTATGTCAAGATATGCGAGTGCAGGTTTTACAATAATAAAATCGGCGCCTTCTTCGAGGTCCAATTCCACTTCTTTCATCGCTTCGTCGGAGTTGTGGAAATCCATTTGATAACCTTTTCTGTCGCCGAAACTCGGTGCCGAGCCTGCAGCGTCTCTAAAAGGTCCGTAGTATGCAGACGCATATTTTGCGGCATAACTCATAATCGGCACATTTTTAAATCCGTTTTCATCGAGCGCTTCTCTTATCGCTCTCACTCTGAAGTCCATCATATCTGACGGGGCAACAATGTCGGCACCCGCCTTTGCGTGAGAAAGAGCCGTGCGCGCGATATATTTTATAGTTTCATCGTTTATAACGCATCCGCAATCGTCAAGAATGCCGCAGTGACCGTGGTCTGTGTATTCACACATGCAAACGTCGGTGATAACTATAAAGTCCGGATGTTTCTTTTTTATTTCTCTTACAGCACGTTGAACGATTCCGTTTTCATCGTATGCACCGCTTCCAACGCTGTCTTTTTTATCAGGGATTCCGAAAAGTATGACCGCTCTTATGCCTAGGCTTTCGAGTTCCTTGATTTCAGCGTCGAGCATGTCCACAGAATAGTGATATTGATCCACAAAAGAAGGAATTTCACGCTTTATATTTTCGCCCTCAACGACAAAAAGCGGATAAATAAAATCTTTTACATCTAAACTTGTCTCTTGTGTCATTTCCCTTAAAATCTTATTATTTCTTATTCTTCTCATTCTCATTTCTAAAATCCTCCTCTACACAATCTATTATAGAATCTATAGTCGAATATTTCGACTCCTTATAAACCTCTAAACCATACTCGTTAACCGAGTCAGTCGTTATTGGACCGATTGAAAATATCTTTTTCCCCGACAAACTGTCTTTGCCATACATTTTTATAAAATTCTTAAAGGTTGAAGTTGCAGTAAAAATTATATCTGTAAACTCCTCCGGCAATTCTTCAATTTCTTTTGGAATAACGCTGTCGTAAATCGAAATATTTTTAAATTCTCCGAGCGTTCTATACTCCTCCAAAAGTTCTTTTCGTGTGAGCCTTGAGTGCGGCAAAAAGATTTTTCGCTCCTTAAAGCCGTCCTCTTTTATAATTTTTACAAGCTCGTCGCCGGTGAACTTTTCCTTCGGTGCGACACAGCTAAGACCGTATTTTTCAATTGCCTCTTTTGTCGCTTTTCCGACCACATATATTTTCACGTTTTTTAATTTCGACAAATCGTGTGCTTTTAAAAACGCATCCATAAAAATCTTTATTGCGTTTTGCGAATGAAACACCAAATGCGTGAATGAAAAATCTTCCAAGCATTTTTTTAATTCATCCTCGTTAATCGGAACAATTTCAATTGTCGGAATTTCAAAAACTTCCACTCCCAAATCTCTTAAACCGGATGCAAGTCTTGAAGATTTTTCGCGGTTTCTCGTGACCACAAATTTCCTTTGCGTATTAGTTTCCGTTTGCATCTTTAAACTCCCGCGCAATATTTTTTGCGGCATCTTCCGCTTCTGAAATTTTTACACACATACTCTTTTTTAAAAGAATATTTTTCGATTCATCTCCGAAACACGCCCTTAAAATCGCCTCGCCCGTTTTTAAATCGACCTCGGCGTTAAAACCCATCGGACTGTGGCAACCGGCGTTAAGCTCACGTTGAAACGCCCTTTCGATATTCATTCGAACCGTCGTTTCTTCATCTCTTATTTTCGAAACTATCTCAAGAATTTTTTCATCATTTCTTCTACCCTGTATTGCCAAAATCCCCTGACAAGCTGAGGGCACAATTTCCGATTTATCAAACACATATGAAACTTTGTCGCCGTATCCTCCTCTTAAAATTCCGGCATACGCAAGCACAACTCCGACAATTCCCTCTTCGCCGACTTTAGACATTCTCGTTTCAATATTCCCCCTGATTGACGTCGTAGAAATGTTCGGGCAAATCGTTTCGAGTTGCAGTTTTCTTCGAAGCGAGCCCGTGCCGACGATGCCAGGCTCAATTTCTGAAATTTTTTCGATTTTTTTTGAAGAAATAAGCACGTCTCTTGCATCCTCCGATTTCGGCGGATCGAAAAACATAAGTCCCTCCGTTTCGTCGCTCGGCATATCCTTCATCGAGTGAACCGCCAAATCTATGTCACCGCATAGGAGCGAGTCTTCAATTTCCTTTACAAAAACTCCCTTTCCCACTTTGTGAATCGGATTTTTTAAATCAACGTCGCCCTTTGTCGTTATGACGACGACCTCGCAGGAAACATCGGGATTCGCATCTTCAATCATATCTTTAACCATATTTGTCTGTGTGAGAGCGAGTTTGCTTCCTCTTGTTCCTATTTTAATTTTCATTGTATATCTCCTCAAAAAACTTTATAACGTCGTCTTTCATCTTTGACGGCTCCATTTCTTTTGCGTAAATGAGCGGCTCCCTCGACGCTTTATTAATTGAATATCTAACAATTTTCTCAACTTTTCTAAGCTCGTGGCTCGAGAGATTCGTCTTTGCCTTTATATATGAAACAGTGTCGTTTGCAAGTCTTTCGATATAGTTTTGCGCACTGTTAAAAACCGGGTCCATTCTCGTGTTTTCTTCCCAAGTTAAAATCTCTTCGATTTTTTCTTCAACTTCGGTAGCATATACCTTTAAAATCTTCTCTTTTTCTTTCAAGTTTTCCTTCGCAACCATATTTATCGAGTCGATGTCATAGAGTTCAACGTTCGGCAGTTCTCCTGCGTTTTTGTCGACTCCTCTCGGCACCGACAAATCAAGCACATATGTCTTTTTGGATGAGTGAATAAAATCCCCTTCGTCCAAAATCGTGTGCGGCGATGACGTTGCAACAACAACAACTTCGCACTCCCTGATGTGTTTATTGACATCGCTGTATAAAATGATATTTATATCCTCATTGTCGCCCTTAAACTTCACCGAGTTTTCATATGTTCTGTTTGCAATTGAAATATTTGCCCCTCTTTCCGCTAAGTACTTGTATGCGAGCATGCCCATTTGACCGATGCCGATTATGAGAGCATTCTTGTTTAAAAGCTCAAGCTTCTCTTCAATCATTCGGATTCCCAAATACGCCGTTGAAGACGGCATATCGGAAGCATGCGAAGTGGTTTTTACATATTTTGAAAATGAAATCACTTCACGCATAACTTTGTTTAAATATTTTTTTGCGCCGCCAAGTTGTTTTGCAGTTTCATAGGCGTTTATAACCTGCCCTTGAATTTGGTCTTCGCCCACAACCATCGAGTCGAGACCGATTGCAACATAAAACAGATGGCGAAGCGCCTCGGTTCCCGTCTTGTAGAATCTATATTCCTCATCAATTTTCGTCTTGAAATATTTTTCGATAAAGTTCCAAAGTTCGTCACTTGTAATATTGTCCGAATAAATATAAATCTCGGACCTGTTGCAAGTCGACAAAATCACAATTTCATTATTTTTTTCAAAAGCAAACTTCTCGGTAAATTCAATTATATCCGTATCTCTGAAAGAAAGGCGCTCTCTTATTTCAATAGGCGTCTTGTGATGATTTATTCCAATAACAAAAAAATTCATATATGTCTCCAAACTATTTTAGATTGAGTGTAAAAGGAAATGTGGCGATGATTGTGAAGTAGTAAGAAATCAGTCTCCAAAGTAAAATCGCCATCAAAATCGGCGCCCCTTCAGGCACAATTTGGCTGAAAATCAGATAAAATATTCCCTCGGCTCCTACGCTTCCGCCCGGCATTGGAATGTATGCGCTCACGAGTGCAATTGTGGTTTGCGCCGCAACACAAAGAAGGAATGAATCAATTTTCACATCGAACGAAAGAAATACAAAATAGCTGACTCCATAAAAAAACACAAACGAAATTATGTTTTGCAAAATCAGTATTAAATAAACTTTTATTTCCTGTCCGCGGAAGTCCTTGATTGAGTTATAGAACATGCTCACTTCTTCTTGAAGACGTCTTATGAGCTTGTCCTTATTTTTTACGAGTTTAATCTTGGCTAAAAAATTTACAATTGACGTCGAGAATTTTAAGAGTTTTTCGGGTTTGTACGCCGCGATAAGCATAAAAATCGTGAGTCCCAAATTTATAATAATCCCGAGCACGATAAACACGGTGAAAGGATGACCGCCTGTGTAGAAAAAATCACTGAAATAAATAGTAAGTGCCAAAGTCAAAACCATTCTTCCTATGTGATAGAAGAAAAGTTGAATTCCCAAAATCGAAGTCGCCTTTCCGCTTGTCATTCCTTTTTTGTTTAAGTATATTACTTGCATCGGCTGACCACCGGTTGAAAGAGGAGTTATTGCACTAAAAAATTCTCCAATCATAAAGGTTTTTAACGCATGTCTGAAGGAAAGAATTTCCCCCACATTGTTTGCGATTTCCTTTGTGATAAGAGTTTGCATCAGCCAATACATAATCATCATTACGATGACCGTTTTAATTGTTTTTATATTTACATTTGAAATTACGTTTTTTATTGCCTCCGGTCCGTCGAGAAAATAAATCCCGACAACCAACATCAAAAATGTCAGTGCGACTATGAAGCCGGTATATTTTTTTGACATTTCACACCTCTCCTATATATTATCATTTATTATTATTTTCTTCAACCAAAAAATGTTACAGTTTTTCAATAAATAGCATAATTTTTTCTCCAATATTTAAAGAATTATTTTTATGAATATGTTATAATAATTTTATGGAGGTATGTAGAATGGATTTAAAACATTTTATGAATTTTCTTGATTCGTCAAGATTAAATATGAGTGCAGTTGAGAACTTAAAAAAGGAACTCGAGACAGCAGGATTCAAAGAAATTAATGAAAATGAAAAGTGGAATCTCGAAGATGGCGGAAAGTATTTTATTACGAAAAACGAATCTTCAATCATGGCATTTAGACTCGGCCATGACATAAAAAAAGGTTTTTCACTTGTCGGAAGCCACAGCGATTCCCCTTGCTTTAGAATCAAACAAAATCCGACAATGAATCGCGCATCCGCAGTTTGTTTAAACACGGAAGTTTACGGCGGTCCACTCCTAAGCACCTGGTTTGACAGACCACTCACAGTCGAAGGAAAAGTGACTGTAAAGGGAGAATCCGCTCTAAAACCTAAAACAATTCACTATAAAGGCAAAGACGGCATGATTTTTATTCCGTCGGTTGCAATTCATATGAATAGAGAAGCAAACAAAGGTGTTGAGATAAATCCTCAAGAAAACACCCTTCCGGTTTGCACAATGGACGGAGATTTCGACCTTATAAAATCAATCGAAGAAGAAATCGGAGAGAAAATTCTTTCCCACGAGCTCTATGTTGTTTCATGCGAAAAGGCACATGTTGTCGGAGTTCACGACGAGTTTTTGATGAGCGGAAGACTTGACAACCTCGCAATGGCATATGCCAATATAATGGCTCTTATAAATGCAAAGGCGGGCGAAATGACCGCAGTCGCATATGTGGGCGACAACGAAGAAATCGGCTCGATGACAAAGCAAGGCGCTTTCTCACCGTTCCTTCGCGACACGCTTTTAAGAATTGCTGTCGCAACGGGCGGAACATACGAAGACTATCGCATCGCGCTTTCAAATTCATTTATGATAAGTAGCGACGAAGCACACGCTTTCCATCCGAACTATCAAAACTTCGCAGACCCGACAAACAGACCGGTCATCGGCAAGGGTCCAGTAATAAAGATTGCTGCAAACGGCGCATACACATCCGACGCAGTTTCAATCGCAGTGTTTAAAGAACTCGCAAACGAAGCGGGAGTTTCCACACAAACTTTCCACAACAGAAGCGACAAACGCGGCGGTTCAACAATCGCATCAATCACAACTTCAAAAATCGATATTCCAATCGTCGATGTCGGAAATCCGCTTTGGGGCATGCACAGTGCAGTTGAAACAGGCGGCATAAAAGACCAGGAAGATATGATGAAGATTATGGAAGTATTGCTTTCAAAATAATTAAAGATTTAAAAAAGCTCACTTATGTGGGCTTTTTCTTTAAAACTTTTATGGAGGTTTTATGAAGAAATTTATTTTCCTTATTTTATTATTTATACTCACCGGCTGCTCAAACTCCGCTCTTTCGAAACCTGACGTGGATTCATTTTATACAAGATTTCTAAATGAAAATGACTTCGGCTCGGACTACACGATTACAGTTAATATTTCAAAAGATGACGGCGAGTCGAACAAATTTATCTTTTCTAGAAAAGGCTCAAATTTTGCAAGAGCCGCATATAAAAACGATGGAACCATCGGACTTAGAAGTTTCGACGATGAGCGCACGCTCTACTCCATCGACGAATCGGGCGAAGTGAAAAAAGATTTTATACAAAAAGGCTCCTACCAAGGTGACGACCTTCGAAGGGTATTCACCGGAATCCTTCTCTTTAGAAAAACTGCACCCGAGGTTTCTACAGACGGCAACATAACAACCGAAAAATTTGTAAAAGACGGCGACGTCTATGAATATAAATTTAAAGATGACAAACTTATCGAGGTTAAATTGACAACAAAAAATGAAACTCTTAAAATGGAACTCATCTCGATTGAAAAGAGCGCCGACGAGTCGTTGTTTGTTGTTTAAACTCTTGAAAAACGCCCTTTTTATGATATAATAGAAAATAGATATAGAAGCATCTCGGTCTCGATATCGAGATGTAATTTTTTATTGGAGGTATGGTATGGATAGAGACATCAGTGTTGATAAAATCAAACACAAAACTACTTTTACGGAAGTATTACTAATTGGACTTGGAGTTTTAATGGTTGCAAGTGGTATACACTTTTTCTTGGTTCCGTCAAATCTTTCAACCGGTGGAGCCAGCGGACTTGCAGTTGTTCTCAGTCACTATATTCCACTTGATTACGGACCTATTTTTGCACTATTAAATATTATACTTTTTGCTGTAGGTTTCATGATTATCGGAAAAGAATTCGGCATAAAAACGGTTTTAGTAACCGCTGCCCTCTCCGGCGCAGTTTGGCTTATGGAATATTTTTTACCCGTCAAAAACCCACTAACAGATGATTTACTTTTAAATACAATTATGGGAACAATGCTTCAAGGAGTAGGCGTTGGAATAGTTTTAAACCAATACACCTCAACCGGAGGCACGGACATCATTGCAAAGATTTTACAGAAGTTTTTCGGTCTCGACCTTGGTGCCGGTTGTCTAATAACCGATGCTTTAATCGTTCTTGCAGCTGCAAATGCATTCGGAATTGAAATCTTTTTATATAGTGTAATAGGCATCATAGTAAACAGCGTTATGGTCAGTGTCACGATAAGCGGTATGAACACAAGCAGATTTGTATTTATAAACTCGCTCAAATACAAAGAAATTTCAGACTATCTTGTTAATGAACTCGACAGAACCGCAAACCTTATTCCATATGTGGGCGCATATTCGAAAAAGGAAAATACGCTCATTGTCACATGTATCAGCAATCGCGAATATATGAAACTGAAAGAATATATTTATAGCATAGACAGTCGCGCATTTGTTATAGTTTCAAGTGCGAGCGAAATCTTGGGAGAAAAATGGAGAAGATTCCTGGATTAATATGAAGGAAAAAATTTATGAAATTTTAAATTCAATAGACGTCGGAAACGGAGACGAAATAATCGAAAAACTCGAGATGCGAGCCGGAAATATTCCTGACAGAACATTGACGAGAATGAAAACCGCAATCGATTTTTTCAATATAAGCCCCAAAAAAATCGTGAACATCGTCGGAACGAACGGCAAAGGCACAGTCTCGAATGCGATTTTTGAAACACTTAAATCGTTCGGTTTGAAAGTCGGGCTTTACACCTCGCCACATCTTGTAAACTACACCGAAAGAATTGTGGATAACGAGGGCGAAATCGACTATTCAGTTTTTCTAAAACTTGTGAAATATGTCTCGGACAACGAAGACGAGATTGACTGCGGCGCGTTCACATATTTTGAGGTAATTACGCTTGCCGCAATGATTTACTTTGAAATGAAAGGCGAAGACATACTCGTTGTCGAAGCTGGGGTCGGCGGAAGAACCGATGCCACAAAAGCGCTCGAATCTTCAATTCTACAAGTCATAACCTCGATTTCATTCGACCACAGCGACTATCTCGGCGACACTATTTATAAAATCGCGCAAAATAAATCCGGCATAATGAACGGTACAAAAACTATCACATTAAACACCGGCGACGCATTAAAAGCGCTGTCCGAAGAAAAGGAAAAGACAAACACAACTCTTTACACTTCCGGTGATTTCGAGTTCACCGTCGACGGAAAATTTGTGGAAAAAGAAATGATTCCGGTTTCCGGAGAATTCATAGTGAAATTTTTGGACCGCAAGATAAAAATAAATCCTAAACAATTCGGCGTTTTCCGCGGTGAAAACTATGCGCTTGCATTCGCCGCAATAGTGACAATTTTAAAAGAACTTGAAATAGAATATGACAACGACAAAATTTTAGAAGCTTTAAACACAGCATCGTGGATTGGAAGGACCGAAGTCATCGGACGAGAACCGCTGACGATTTTGGACGGTGCGCACAACATCGACGCGATTGAAAAACTTTTCAAATCCGTTTCTCAAATAAACAGCAAAAAACTTATCACGGTTTTTGCGATAATGTCGAGAAAAGATCATGAGCATATTGCGCCTATCGTTCGAAACAATTCGGACATCTTAATCGTCACAACAAACAACGACAGCAAAGCTTTGGACCCTGAAACACTGAAAAAAGAAACGAGCGCGGACTACTCTTTTTATAACCTGAAAGACGCTCTCGAAAAATCCAAAGAACTCGCCGACAAAGATGACACAATCCTCATCTTCGGCTCGCTTTATCTCGTTGGAGAAATATTAAAATTAATAAAATAAATAGAACCCATCTGAAATTTGTAATCGGATGGGTTTTAAAGTATGAATGCAAATTTATTGTACTAATTTGAAAATTTCCTAAATAATACTGTTGTTTTTTCTGGGGGGAGTGTTATAATATATATAGTAGATTGACACATTGTATTACATAATGGTTTTTTAAATTTAAAATTACGGAGGTTCCTATGTTTAAAAAGATATCATCCGAGCTTGGGGTTTTTGACAAAATCCTCATACCAATCGGATTTCTCGCAGATTCTTTACTAAAAGTTTTTAATATTTTTATCATCGTTTTTGTACTGATGAAAAATGAAGAGATTAAAAACTTCGGTTTCGTTAAATTTTTCGTTCTTTTCACTCTCGCATTTCTTTTTATATTTGCGATTGATTTTTTCATAAAAAAACGAAATATTTTGAGATTTGCGGATTTAAAAGATAAATATTTCAAAATGTTTTTGGACCGCTCAATGAGTATGCCGTATGATATGTTTGAAAATTCGGAAATTATGTTAAAAGGTAAAGAGAGCAACAGTTTTCTCGCAAGCTATGAGTCCGGATTTCAAAACGCATACAATCAACTTCTTACAATCGGTTCAAATCTCACATTTTTATTAATAATTTTTGCAGTTGCGATATATGTTGACTTTAAAATATTTCTTGCACTCCTCTTTATCGTCGTTTGTGAATTTGTTTTTGTGGATTTAATTTCAAAATACAAAGAGAAATATAAAAAAGACGGCTCAAAAATCGAATTTAAAATTACAAATTATTCCAATTTTGCAACCGACATAAAAAACGCAAAAGACATAAGACTTTTTTCGGCGGACAAGATGTATGAGCTATACCAAAACGAAACTATGGAAACTTATATAAAATTTATGAATAAATATTATAAAGCGGAAAATGTTTACAATCTTATGCTAAGCATATTGACCGGAATTTCATTTTTCACAATTATTTTTATTTTAAAGGATGCTACCGTGGAAAGTATAATTTTAATCTCCGGAATTTTAAGCATTTTCAGTGCCTCTGTTTCGATAACTTTAAAGAGTTTTATTCAGTACAACGAAGAAAAGCTGAGATACAATGTTTTTAATGAATTTATGACCACGACCGACAAACGCTATCCGATAGATAAGACCCCGATCTTTAAAGATTCTATCGAATTTAAAAACGTAACTTTTTCATATCCAGGCTCGAGCGAAGTCATTCTTAGAGATTTGTCTTTTAAAATTTCAAAAGGCGAGCACATCGCCCTTTTGGGTTTAAACGGTGCCGGAAAATCAACGGTTATAAAACTTTTGATGGGTTACTACAAGCCTGACAAGGGGCAAATTCTAATTGACGGAAACAATTTGAGCGATTATTCCTACAAATCGCTCTCCGCGCTTTTCGCTCCGATGTTTCAAAATGTTGAACCGCTTGCTCTCACAATTGCGGAAATTGTTTCTTCGAGTGAAAGAGAAAATCAGAATGAAGAAAAAATTATTTCCGCTCTAAAGACCGTCGGTCTTTTTGAACTTGTTAAAACTCTTCCGGAGGGTATCCACACTCCGCTTACAAAAATATTAAATCCGACCGGATATGTATTCTCCGGCGGCGGCAATCAAAAGCTTGCCATGGCAAGAGTCATTTATAACAGCGAAAGACCAATTGTAATATTGGACGAACCGACCGCTGCCTTGGACTCCATTGCGGAGGAACGTGTGTACAGAGATCTTGATTCGGTCTTGAAAGACAGAAGCGCCATTTTTATAACGCACCGGCTTGCGAGTGTCAAATTTTTGGACAAGATTATGCTTTTAAACGATGGGAAAATCGTTGAAGAAGGAAGCCACGACGAGCTGATGATGGTAGATGGAGTTTATAAAAGTATGTACGAGAAACAGGCATATTATTACAAATTTGAGGGCGAGCTATGAAGAACATATTTAAAATTTTAAAAGACATTCATAAAATTGACGGAAAATACCTTTTCACCTCGGCTCTGTTAAGCATTACAAAAACATTGGAATCTTTATTTCTCGCAATTTTGCCGGTAGTTTTGATTTCCATTTTAAAAAACGGAAACGATTCACTAAAAACCGCAATTCTTTTTGCGGCGGTATGGACACTCCTTCATTTCATTTCACAATATTTGGAAACATACAACAATAAAATCGGACGAAAAATAAATACCGTATACAAAAATAAGTTTGCATTAAAAACAATAAGACTTCCATATCATATGGTCGAAGATGTGAATACAAATGTTTTAAAACGCGAGGCGGAACAGGCGCTTTTTAATATGAACATTCTCTCCGGAATTTTGGACAATATAGAAAAATTCGCCAAATCTCTTTTATTTTTCATTTCGGCGATTTTAATTCTAAACACAAGCAGCTACTATCTGATTCCGATATATCTTATTATTCTCAGCCCGATTATCATTCTCTCAATAAAAAGAGGTAAAATCGAGGGTGAATACGCTCCGAAGTCCGCGCCTATAAGTTGGCGTGTCATTTATTTCATATCCGAAGCGATTATGCCGTTTCACCAAATGGACTTCAGAGTCTACAACACAAATAAGCTTATGAGAAAAAATATTGATGCTCTCACAGTTGATGAAAGAGCGCTTGTGCTTGAAAAAAAGACAAAGACTTTCAAATACGACGAAGCGATTTCTCTTCTTCGCGGTCTAAATACGATAATACTCCTTTTGACGGCATATTTTATGAGCAGCAAACAAACATTTGACGTTGAACTATTCACATTAATAGTCATGCTTATACCGAGAGTTGTAGACTCCCTGACCGATATGATCGTTTCAGGTTCGGAGTTAAAAGAACTTGTTAGCGAATTTAAACCTGTCGAAACATTTCTTAATCTCGATTCCGAAAATCGTGTAAAATCCGGTAATTCAAGTGCACTGAAATTTGATACACTCGAATTTAAAAATGTTTCTTTCACATATCCCGGAAATACAAATCAAACCTTGAAAAACGTTTCTTTCATCATTCACAGAAATGAAAGAATCTCGATTGTCGGTCCGAATCTTTCTGGGAAATCCACGATTGTAAAACTCATTTGCAGATTTTATCTTCCGGACAGTGGGGAGATTTTATTAAACGGAATAAATATAAATGACATTCAAAAAGATGCTTATTTAAATTTGATTTCGACTATTTTTCAAGATTTTTCATTCTTCCCTTTCACAATCGGGGAAAATATATCACTCGAAAAGGATTATGACGACAAAAAGATTTTAAATTATATTGATGAGGTCGGTTTGAAAGACAAAATTGTAAGCCTAAAAAACGGTCTCGACACTCATCTAAACAAGGCTTTGTATGACGATGCAACCTCATTTTCCGGCGGTCAATATCAAAAGCTTGCGATGGTTCGTGCGATGAACAAGGAAAGCGAAATTATGATTTTTGACGAACCGACGTCCGCTCTGGATCCGATTGCTGAAAGCCAAATAATTGAAAAATTTGACGAAATAACTCAAAATAAAACTGTGCTCTTTATAACGCACCGCATGAGCACCTGCGGATTTTCAGATAAAGTTCTGCTTCTCGAAATGGGAGAGGTGAAGGGTTTCTGTCCACATGAAGAACTGCTTAAGAAAAATGAACTTTATAATGAACTCTACTATGCACAGGCGAAATATTTTAAAGATATAAAAAATAAAAATCTGCAGGAATAATCTTGCAGATTTTTTATTACTCTAAATTAAAAATATAAACGAGATATAAGTATAGATAATATATCCGATTACAATGTGGAAAAGCGTGTAAAACACAAGGCTCATCACACGATACGGATTTATTCTTCTGTGGAAAAAGCTCACAAGTGTGCCGATGTAGTTTAATACAAAAAGTATTGTTACTACAACTGTCCAAATTTTTATAGCTGTGTTTCCAAGGCCCGCACTTTTTATTATTAAGAGCAATTCAAGCGCAAAGAGGATAAGTGTAACGAGAAAGATCACAATAAATTCCCTTTTTATCCATTTTGCATAGCCGAACAAAATCGACGACGCGACGAGATATCCTCCGACAAGCGACAACAATTTCAGGTTCGTTCCGATTAATATTCCGGCTGCAACAAACACAGCGGTTAAAACTCCAAATATAATTAAATTTGTTAAATTTCTTTTTCTCATATTCCCTCTCTATTCAAAATAAATTCTTTTAAGTCCGTTCTCATCAAGTTCCCAAATCTCGTCTGCCACTTCTTCGATAAAATATCTGTCGTGCGAAACAAAGATGATTGCTCCGCCGAACTCCCTCATCTCTCCCGTAATCATCGGAAGTGAGAGTGGCGATATGTTTCTCGTCGGTTCGTCGAGAATTAGCACCTCCGGATTCTTTAATTGCATTTTTGCAAAGAAGAGTTTCGCCTTTTGGCCGCCGCTCAAGTTTTGAGTTTTTTGAGTGACCTCATCTTTAGTAAATTTGAGACTTGCAAGATATGTTCTTATCTTTGTTTCCTCGTCTTTTGTATGCTCGGTTTTAAGATACATAATCGCATTTTCGTATAAATCCAACCCATCTTCGTAGTTTTGCGGCATATACTCGACTCTCAAATCTTGGCTGATGTTTTTTCTTATTTCATTTAAAAGCGTAGTTTTCCCGGCGCCGTTTTTTCCGACAATTGCAATTTTTTTCGGCCCGAAAACTTCTAAGTTTATATCTTTAGATAAAACTTTTCCGTCAATTTCGAGTTCCGGTAGCTTTAAACTGAGAACGCATTTCCCGTTTTCAATAAGCCTCTCTTTGTTGTAGTTTACAAAGATTTGCTCTTCGTACTCCGGCATCTTCGTCATAAACTCTTTCTCACGCTCAATTATTTTTTCTTTCGCCTTGACCTCGTGCATAGTCTTTTTTAAAAGCCTTCCCATATGGTCGTTTCTCTCCGCTCTCAAGTCACGTTCGACTTTGTCGTGAACCTTTCTCCAGCGTTCTTCTTTTTCATTCATACGTGCTTCGTCATTTCTCGCTCTCTGTGTCTGTGTTTTTATCGCTTCTTCTCTATTTTGCACATATGTATTGTAGTCATTTGAGCTGACATTCACGCGAGATTTTGTTTTGTTTTCAATAAGTTCAAAGTGCATGATCTTATTTGCCACATTTTGAATAAATCGCGTGTCGTGACTTGCGAAAATAACTTTTCCATTGTAATTTTTTACGATTTTTTCCAAAGCTTCAATTGATTTGAAGTCCAAATCGTTCGTCGGTTCATCCAGAATTAAGAGCGACGGATTTCTTGAGATTGCAAGAGAGATAAGAATCTTTACTCTCTCACCGCCGGAAAATGTTTTGAGCATTCTTGTTAAATCGTAGATTTCAAGCTCAAACTGATTTAAAATTTTATAAAATTCCGAAACGTCGGCTTCAGAGCTTTCTTCATCATAAAGAAGCTCTTCAACGCTCTTTTCAAGAACTGCTGCATTTAAAATTTGTGGAACATATATCGTCGACTCGTCTTTACTGATCTCACCTTTGACATTTGCATATTCTAAATTTTCACTTTTGTTTGAAATCGCTTTCAGAATTGTCGACTTTCCGTTTCCCTCTTCTCCTATGAGTGCAATCTTTTCGCTTTCGTTGATAGAAAATGTGAGGTCATCAATAATCTTTCTTTGGTCTTTCTTTAATGTTATAGTAAGATTTTTTATCTGCATATGTCCTCCAAATAAAAAAATGTTTTGCACCTACTTTGATTATATAATAAATAGGTGCAAAACACAATGTTTTTATAAGAATATTTCTCTCAAAACAAATAGGACTGAGAGTACCCACATAAGTGCAGATACGTCTTTTGCTTTGCCTGTGAATGTTTTAATGAGAGTGTAGCTTACGATTCCGAATACGATTCCTTCTGCGATTGAGTATGCAAACGGCATCATTGCAATTGTTAAGAAAGCAGGAACTGCTTCTGTCAAATCGTGCCAATTGATTTCCATTACAGCGCTCATCATAAATACTCCGACAACAACCAATACCGGTGCTGTTGCAGCTGCAGGAATGATTGCAAATAACGGTGCAATGAAGAGTGAAAGTAAGAACATAATTCCCGTTGTGACTGATGTGAGTCCGGTTCTTCCGCCTGCTGCAACACCCGCTGAACTTTCAACAAATGTTGTAACAGTTGATGTTCCCATGCATGCTCCGAAGATTGTTCCGACAGCGTCAGCTGTGAGAGCTTTTGAAACTCTCGGAAGTTTTCCTTCTTTGTCGAGCATTCCAGATTTTGAAGCAACGCCTGCCAAAGTTCCGACTGTGTCGAATATGTCAACGAATAGGAATGTGATAACTATAATCCAGAAATCTTTTGTCATTATTTCGCTGAACGGTACAAATTTAAATGCAACGTCTTTGACTGACGGTGGAAGACTGAATACTGTAAATCCTTCCGGAAGTGTAGTTACTCCGAGTGGAATTCCGATTATTGTAGCAATGATAATTCCGATAAGAAGAGCACCCTTAACATTTCTTGCGTAGAGAATTGCAATTATAACAAGTCCCAAAAGTGCAACAATTGAAGAGTTTGCCGTCAAATCGCCGAGGCCTATCATTGTTCCGTCGTTCGGAACGATGATTCCTGCGTTTCTGAGTCCGACAAGTGCAATGAAAAGTCCGATACCTGCAGAAACAGCTTTTTTAAGTGAAAGTGGAATAAGGTCGAAAATTGCTTCTCTAACTTTTAACAAGCTGAATAAAATAAATATAATACCTTCAACTAAAACTGCTGTCAGTGCGAATTGCCAACTTTGATTCATTCCGATACATACGCTGTATGTGAAGAATGCGTTAAGACCCATACCCGGAGCAAGTGCAAACGGATATTTAGCATATAATGCCATGATAAGTGTTGCAACACCTGCTGAAAGAGCTGTTGCTGTGAAAACGCCGCCGAAGTCCATGCCTGTTTCTGAAAGCATGCCCGGATTTACTGCGAGGATATAAACCATCGTCATGAACGTCGTTATACCTGCAAGTATCTCAGTTTTTACATCGGTATTGTTTTCTTTTAGTTTGAAATACTTTTCCATAAAAACCTCCAAATTTTATTATATTTAAGCGGCAGGGAAAATCCCCGCCGTATAAATATTAGTGTTTAAAATGTCTTGTGCCTGAGAAGAGGAGCGATACTCCAAGTTCGTCGGCAGCTTTAATTGACAGTTCGTCTTTGATTGAGCCGCCCGGTTCAGCAATTGCTTTGACTCCTTTTTCAGCAAGAAGTCTGATGCAGTCGTCAAACGGGAAGAAACCGTCAGATGCAAGCACTGCACCCTTTGCCTTGTCGCCTGCTTGTTTAAGAGCTGCTTCAACAGCAAAGAATCTATTTACGTTTCCTAGACCGATTCCGACTGTTGCTCCGTCTTTTACCAAAACAACTGCGTTACTCTTTGCAAATTTTACAGCTTTGAGTGCAAAAATTAAATCATCAAGTTCACTGTCTGTCGGATGTACTTTTGAAACTACGTTTAATTTGCAATCTTCTTTGTCGTCGTGGTCTTGCATGATTACAGTTCCCGGAAGAACTTTCATGTCTAGTCCGCCTTTTCTTACTTCGCCGATTCCCGGAACTTCAAGAACTCTCAAATTCTTTTTCTTTTCAAAAACTTCGAGTGCTTCTTTTGTGTAAGAAGGAGCGATTATAACTTCCAAGAAAAGTTTTACAAGTTCTTCAGCTGTTGCCTTGTCAACTTCTCTGTTAAATCCGACGATTCCGCCGAAAATAGATTGGTCGTCACATGCATATGCTTTTAAATATGCTTCGTGAATTGTGTCAGCTTCACCGATTCCGCAAGGGTTTGTGTGTTTAACGGCAACACAGGTCGGCTTTTTGTAGAACAACTTGACCATTTCAATTGTTGCTGATGCGTCGTTGTAGTTGTTGTAGCTGAGTTCTTTTCCTTGATATTGTTTTGCTTCGCCGATTCCTGAGTCATCTCCATTATAGAGAGTGTATGCATATCCTCTTTGGTGCGGATTTTCGCCGTATCTGAGTTCGCTTATTTTCTTTAGAGGAAGTGTTAATTCTTCAGGGAATTCAACTCCGCATTTTTCATTGAAATATTTTGCAATCCATGCATCGTAATATGCGGTGAGCATAAAAGCTTTTCTTGCTAAATCTCTTCTCGTTTCGAGAGTTGTATTTCCATTTTCCTTGATTTCAGCAATAACTCTTTCAAAGTCGTCGTTGTCTGTAATGATTGTAGTGTATTTAAAATTCTTTGCAGCTGCACGAATCATCGAAGGTCCTCCGATGTCAATCTTTTCAATGATATCATCGTCGCTTGCACCGCTTAGATAAGTATCTTTGAAAGGATAAAGATTGTTTACGACAATGTCAATCGGTTCTGTGCCGAGTTCTCTAATTTCCTTCACATCTTCAGGTTTTTCTCTGCGATATAAAATTCCTGCGTGAATTTTCGGATGAAGAGTTTTAACTCTTCCACCCAACATATCGTGGAAACCTGTAAATTCAGAAACGTCGCTCACATTTACTCCGGCTTTTTCTAGAGCCTTCAGAGTTCCGCCTGTCGAAATAATCTTATAACCGTTTTCTTCCAATTCTTTTGCGAAATTTTCAATGCCGTCTTTGAAGTAGCATGAAAAAAGTGCATGTTTCATTTATAATTCCTCCCTTACAAAACTTGTGATAGCCAAATTGTAAACGTTATGCTCTGTTTGAAGCACCTTTTGTTGTATTTCTTCTTTCGTCTTTAACCCCTCGATGTTGACAAAAGAACGCAGATAAATTCTGCCCTTGTCGTAATTTTCATCAATGACATGGACAGTTGCTCCACTAAATTTTTCATTTGCACCCAGCACCTTTTCGTGCACATGTTCTCCGTAGCAACCCTTTCC
This sequence comes from uncultured Eubacteriales bacterium, assembly GCA_900540185.1. Classification (GTDB taxonomy): domain Bacteria; phylum Bacillota; class Clostridia; order Tissierellales; family Peptoniphilaceae; genus Ezakiella. The sequence goes on along the minus strand of UQFH01000003.1, from coordinate 98,025 downwards.
TCCATATTTCGGAAGTAGTGCCGGGTGAATATTTAAAATCGGCGGAGCGCCCGAGAAAAACCACTCAGGCACTTTCTTTAAAAAACCCGCCAAAATTATAAGCTCAATTTTTTCTTTTAAAACATATTCATGAACCGTTTTAAAGAAATCGTCTTTTACATAATTCGCTTGAAGTCCCAAAGACCTCGCTCTTTCAATACCATAACAATCCCTGTCGGAAAAAACATGCATGATGTCTATGACTTTATTTTTTTCATAAATCGCTTGCATATTTGTGCCCGAGCCGGAAATCAAAATTATAGCTCTTCGATTACGCATTTATCGCCTTCTTGGTTCACAACTTCCCCGATTACAACCGGTTCTTCGCCGATTGATTCGAGTGTTTTAATAAATTCGTCCTTTGCATTTTTATCAATCGCAAATACAAATCCGATTCCCATATTGAATGTTCCGTACATTTCTTTTGTTTCAACTCCGCCCCATTCTTTAATCAAATCGAAAATGTGTGGAGTCTTAATATCTTTTATTGTGACCTTTGCCGCCATACCTTCAGGCATCATTCTCGGAATATTTTCATAGAAGCCGCCGCCGGTGATGTGGCACATGCCGTGAACTGCATTTGTCTTTAGCGCTTCAAATACAGCTTTTTTATAGATTCTCGTCGGTGTCAAAAGAACTTCGTCGAGCGGTTTGTCGAAACCGTCATATACTTTTTTAAGGTCGATGTTTTTTGTGTCGAGAATTTTTCTCACCAAACTGAATCCGTTTGAGTGAACCCCTGATGAAGGAAGTCCAACAAGAACGTCGCCCGGCTTGACGCTTTTTTTGTAGTCGATGATTTCGTCTTCCTCAACACATCCGACCGCAAAACCGGCAATGTCATATTCGTCTTCCGAATAAAAGCCCGGCATTTCCGCAGTTTCTCCGCCGATTAGTGCACATCCCGATTGAACACAACCTTCTGCGACACCTTCAACAATCTCAGCCATTTTTTCCGCAACAAGTTTTCCGGTTGCAATGTAGTCAAGGAAGAACAAAGGTTCCGCCCCTTGACACAAAATGTCGTTTACACACATTGCAACAGCATCGATTCCGACTGTGTTGTGGATATCAGTCATAAATGCGAATTTTAACTTTGTTCCTACCCCGTCCGTGCCCGAAACCAAAACAGGTTTTTTGTAATCTTTGAGTTTAAATAATCCGCTAAAACCTCCAATGTCAGCCATAACTTCAGGTCTTAGAGTTCTTTTAATATGCTCTTTTATAAGTTTTACTTCCTTGTAGCCTTCGTTCTTGTCAACGCCGGCATCTTTGTATGAAATAGCCATTATTCTTCTCCTTTATAAATTGTTCCTTCCGGGAATTTTCCTGTGAAACACCCTTGTGTAAAGTCATCGCCGCCGAAAGCTTTAAACAGACCTTCAAGAGAAATGTATTCGAGGCTGTCGGCGCCGATCATCTTTGTGATTTCTTCCTTTGTGTGCATTGCAGCGACAAGCTCTTCTCTCGTCGGCGTGTCCATCATAAGATTTGATGAATATTTAACCATCGGACTTCCGATGCGTACGTGAATTTCCTTTGCGCCCGCATCTCTAAGCATTTTTACCGTTCTTCTCATAGTCGTTCCTCTTACAATTGAGTCGTCGACCAAAACCAAACGCTTGTTTTGAATATATTCTTTAATCGGATTCAGTTTAATCTTTACTCCCAAATCGCGAAGTTCTTGATTCGGTTGAATGAAAGTTCTTCCGACATAACGGTTTTTAATAATTCCTTCTGTGTACGGAATTCCTGATTCTTCTGAATATCCTACAGCAAAACTTATTCCGGAGTCAGGTGCGCCGATTACCAAATCTGCATCTTGCGGATGTTCCTTTGCCAAGATTCTCCCGGCGTTCAAACGGCTTAAATAAATGCTCCTGCCGTCGATAATCGAATCCGGTCTTGCGATGTAAACCATTTCAAAAACGCCGAGTTTTCTCTTTGAGGCATCGCCCTTTCTTATAATGTCGAGACCTTTGTCCGTTATTCTTATAACTTCTCCCGGCAAAACATCTCTGACAAATTTCGCACCGATTGAGTCAAATGCGCAAGTTTCACTTGCAACGAGATATCGCCCGTTCAGCTCTCCGATTGAAAGAGGTTTTATTCCGTACTCATCTCTTGCCGCATAAATTACATTTTCCGCCATAACTATAAGTGCATATGAACCCATGAGCATTTCGAGAGTGTCTATGATTGAATGTTCCAAATCCATATTGTAATTTTTTACAATAAGCGTTGCAATAACTTCGGTGTCAAGGTTTGATTGGAACATATAACCTTGCATTTGTAAATCGTCTTTGAGTTTTTTGGCATTGGTAATACAACCGTCGTGAACAGTTCCGAGTGCCCCGTGTCTGTATCCGGCGACAATCGGTTGATTGTATGGATATTCAAAGCCTTCGCCTCGTGAAGCCATTCTTACGTGACCGATTGCCAAATTTCCTCTCATTTGAGCGACTCTGTCGTCTTTAAAAACATCGCTCACCAGACCTTGTTCCTTGTAATAATCCATAAGTCCGTTGTTGTATGTTGCAATACCACATGATTGCTGTCCTCTGTGTTGGAGCGCATAGAGCATATAATATAAGTATGCTGCAGCTCCGTCTTTATCGGAATAAACACCCGCTATACCACTCATTTTAAGTCCTCCGAAAAATTTATAAATTAAGCCTCAAGTTCTTTGTTCATTTCTACTACTTGGTCTTGTAATTCTTTTCTGTAATCTACCAATTTGTTTTTGAGTTCATCATATTTTAAGCTGAGCATTGAAATTGCCAAAAGTGCAGCATTTTCTCCTCCGTCAATTGCAACAGTTGCAACAGGAATTCCCTTCGGCATTTGAACTACCGATAAGAGCGAATCCATTCCGCCCATAACAGACGTCTTTGCCGGAATTCCGATTACCGGAACAATTGTGTTCGCTGCGATAACTCCGCCCAAATGTGCTGCTTTTCCTGCGATTGCTATAATAACTTCGATACCTTCTTTTTCAGCTGATTCTGCAAATTCAAAAGCTCTCTTTGGAGTTCTGTGTGCGGAAATGACTTCCATATGTGTTTCAACGCCAAACTTGTCAAAAATTTTCTTTGCTTTTTCTGCGATTTCTCTGTCGGAAATGCTTCCCATAATAATTGCTGCTTTCAATTTAATACCTCCATAAAAATTGAATCGTTAAAATAAAATAAGCCCGAACGGATAGGAAAAACCTACCCGCCCGGGCTTTTCTCCCTTCGGTGTAGGGAAGAATAATCTCCCCTTGTATCGCTCGGTCCTTCCATGGGTGGATCCCTAGATACACTTTTTCAAAAAATTTAATTAAAATCTTTTCTTATATTCCTCCGACAACATATCATTTATTTCGTAGTTTTTATAATATTCCATCGGAGTCGGGTCGGCTTCAGGAACGAAAAATATAACCGCATCTTTCATAAGATACATATTTAAATCTCCGAACATGAACTGCCCTCTTTTATAACTTTCTTTGAGTTTGTTTACAATCTTTTCTCTATCTTTCCAAGAAACTTTTATAAAATCATCAGGACTTAAAACAGTGCCCTTCTTCAAGTCAAAGTTTATTGAATTGAAAATCTTTCTTTTGGTTTTGCCTTTTTCCAAAAAACCGTCAAAAATGACACTCAAAAAATTCTTGTCGTAAATTCCGATGTCATATTTAACATAAAGCCTATCATAGTCGTATTCGCTGAAAGTTTCTTTTATATATGTTTCAAGCTTTTTATTAACAAATGAATGCTTTTGGTTTTCAATATATGGATAGACAATATAGGTGGATTTTACGGGAACAGCTTTTTTAGAAACTTTTTTAATATTTCCTTCGTCGTCCTTTTCATTCACCTTATTTATCTCATAAATATATTTGTTGTAGACTTTCGGCATTATGTCGTCAATCTTATATCTGAAATATAAATTGTCATTTAGATAAAATACATCGAGGTCCAAAACATAGTAAAAGAAGATATGAGGAACATATGTCACTCCGTCTTTCATATTCGGACTCAGATACAATTTTATCTGATCGCCATATCTGTTTTTATAGTTGTCCTGACCGACTGTGAGCGTCGCCTTAAACATTCCCTTTGAAACGGAAATATTACCTTTGCCGTTCCAATGAACATCAAAACCGAGCGCTTCACACGTTTCGCGAAGCGGAATCATATAGATCGTTTCGCCCGTTGAATCGCTCACACTATAGGGTTTTATCTTGTATTCGTGATCTTTTATTCCCGTCATTTTGCTTATCTCTTCGTCAGCTTTAACTGTAAAACTGAAAAGAAGTACAAACAACATAACTGCTAAAAAACGTTTTTTCATTTAACTCCCCCTATAATATAAGTCTTGCGACCAAGTCCTTCCTACAAAATATATTTAAATATATCAACCATACAACTCAATTGTACCACATTTAAATCGAAAATAAAAGTCTTTTTTTACTAATCGTCAAAACTTTTCCAGTGGAATCCGAACACTTGGTGCGCACTTGTAACGATCATAAATGCATTTTGGTCCAAATCTTTCAAGTGGTTCTTAAGCTTTATAAAATCTCGGTTTGTGACAACAGTTTGCACAATCGTTCTCTTGGACATAGTATAAGCGCCCGTTGCTTCATAAATTGTTGCACTTCGTCCAAGCAAAATCAAAAATGTGCTTACATCCTTCGGGTGGTCGGTTGCAATGAAACAAAGCTTCCCTGCTGTAAGACCGTCGATTGTATAGTCGATTATGAGTCCGTTCATTATAACTCCGATAAGACAGAACAGCGCAATCTCAACGCCATAGGTAAATCCGACGGCAAGAGTTATTAAAAAGTCCGTTACAAGGCATCCCTTTCCAAGGTCGAGTCCGAAATATTTATACAAAACTTTTGCAATAATGTCGGAGCCTCCGGTGGATGCGCCCTGGTTTAAAACAAAACCGACCCCGATGCCGTAGATAAGAACTGCTACAACCAAGTTTAAAAATGTGTTCTGTACAATCGGTTCGTTCATTGGAACCAAAACTTCCAAAAGCCAAACAGTGCCCGAAAGTGCGAGAGTCGAAATAACTGTTAAAAATCCGAATTTATTTCCTATTAATATAAATCCTATGATAAATAATACTGCGTTTACAATAAGTAGGAGCGGTCCCGTGTCGAGCGGTAAAAGTTTTGCAAGAATAAGTGCAAGTCCCGTCGCGCCGCCAAGAGATAGATTACTAGGCAATAAAAAGAAATGAATTGCAGCTGCAATCATCAAAATGCCTATTATAATAAATGCCACTTGTTTTTTACTTATTGAAGAATTTTGTTTAATAATATTTTCGACCTTTTTCCGTCGATTTTGTTTTTCACTCATAATTACCTCTATGTAATGAAAAGACGCGAGAATCAAACAAATCTCGTGCAAGCTCTGTCAAATTAACTTCGCGTCCTTCATTATATTTTAAATTAAATTTATTCTGCTTCTTTTATATATCTTACAATCGGTTTTCTTGCCGCCAATGTTTCGTCCGGTCTTGACACTTCTGTTGTGAGAGGTGATTTCTTCAAGCTTTCCGGATCATCTTTTGCAGTCTTTGCAATGTCGATGAGAGCTGCAGCAAATTCTTCCAAGCTTTCCTTGGATTCCGTTTCAGTCGGTTCAACCATAAGTGCTTCGTTCACGATTAGCGGGAAGTAGACTGTTGGTGGGTGGAAACCTCTGTCGATGAGTCCTTTTGCAACATCGAGAGTTGTTACGCCCGTCTTTTCGTAGTCTTTAAGTCCACCCAATACAAATTCGTGTTTGTAGAGTGATTCAACCGGAACATTATAGTAATCCTTAACAAGATGGAAGAGATAGTTTGCGTTTAAAACTGCTCTTTCGGAAGCTTGTTTCAAACCGTCTGAACCCATGCTCAAAATGTAAGAATATGTTCTTACAAGAACAGCGAAGTGTCCGTAGAAATTCTTCATCTTTCCGATGGAGTATTCCTTGTCATAGTTCAAGTGGAACTTGTCGCCGTCTTTTTCAACTACAGGAACAGGAAGGAATTCTTCGAGTTCTTTCTTTACACCGACAGGTCCTGCACCAGGTCCTCCGCCACCGTGTGGAGTTGAGAATGTTTTGTGAACGTTAAAGTGAATAACGTCAAATCCCATTCTGCCCGGTCTGCAGTGTCCCATGATAGCATTTGCGTTTGCTCCGTCATAGTAGCAAAGTCCGCCTGCTTCGTGGATTATTCCTGTGATTTCTTTGATGTGTTGGTCAAAGAGTCCGAGTGTATTCGGGTTTGTAAGCATAAGTCCTGCAGTGTCTTCTCCGACAGCTGCTCTTAGTGCATCCAAATCGACCAATCCGTTTTCATCACTTGGAACTTCAACAGGAATCAATCCTGAAACTGCAGAAGTTGCAGGGTTTGTTCCGTGTGCTGAGTCAGGTACAATAACTTTGTTTCTCTTGGTGTCACCGTTCTTTTCGTGGTAAGCCTTGATAATTTTTATACCTGTGAGCTCTCCTTGAGCGCCTGCGCCCGGTTGAAGGGTAACTGCGTCCATTCCGGCAATTTCCTTCAATTGTTCTTGAAGATTGTACATAAGCTCAAGAGCTCCTTGAACTTCATCTTCGTCTTGGTACGGGTGAATTCCCGCAAATCCCGGAAGAGCTGCCATTTCTTCATTTATTCTCGGATTGTACTTCATTGTACAGCTTCCAAGTGGATATAGTCCCGTGTCAACCCCGTAGTTCTTGTTCGAAAGATTGGTAAAGTGTCTGATAACGTCAACTTCACTTACTTCCGGTAAATTCGGACATGAGTCCGCAAGATATTTTTCAGGAATTGCACTCTTTAAATCTGTTTCTTCAACGTCAAGAGGTGGTAAATTGTAGCCCTTTCTTCCCGGAGTAGAAACTTCAAAAATTAATTTGTCATATTTTCTAAACATTATTTCCCTCCTAAAAGTTCTACTAATCTGTCCATTTCTTCTTTTGTACGTTTTTCAGTAACAGCAAACATTACATTGTCGTAGTCTTCGTAGAATCTCTTTAGACCGAAACCTCCGATCATTTCCTTATCCTTAAGGAGTTCTCTTTGCTTGTCGGCTGTGAGTCCTTCAACTACAAATTCTTTGAAGAACGGTTGATTCCATTTCAGTTTAAAACCCTTTTCTTCAAGTTTTGATTGTAGATAGTGAGCTTTTGACATGGATTGAATTGCGACTTCTCTGAGTCCGTTCTTACCTAAAAGACACATATAAATTGTTGCTGCAAGTGTGTTAACACCTTGGTTTGAACAAATGTTTGAAGTTGCTTTTTCACGACGTATATGTTGTTCTCTTGCTGTCAAAGTCAAAACATAGCAGCGTTTGCCGTTGTTGTCGACAGTTTGTCCGACAATTCTACCAGGCAATTTTCTTAAGAACTTTTCTGTTGTACACATAAATCCGAGGAGCGGTCCTCCGAATTCTGTGGCAATTCCGAGTGCTTGTCCTTCGCCGATAACAACATCAGCGCCCATATCGCCCGGTTTTTTCAAAATTCCCAAGCTGATCGGGTCAACCGCTGCGACAAATGATGCCTTCTTTGCGGTGTGTGTGATGTTTGCGCATTCTTCCAAATCTTCAATGATTCCGAAGAAGTTCGGGCTTTGAACCATAACGCAAGCCACGTCGTCATCAATCTTGTTCTTTAAATCTTCAATATCCGTAACTCCGTCCTTTTCGTTTATAAGAACTACTTCGATGCCTTGGCCCTTTGCATAGTTGTCCAAAACTTTTCTGGAGCTTGGATTCAATGTTTCACTTACTAATACTTTTTTCTTTTTATTGACAGATGCACACATTATCGCAGCTTCGATTACGGCATTTGAGTGGTCGTAAACTGAAGCGTTTGCAACTTCCATTCCGGTCAAATCGCATAGAAGCGTTTGGAACTCGAAAATATATTGCAAAGTTCCTTGTGAAACTTCAGGTTGATAAGGTGTGTATGAGGTTAAAAATTCCCCACGACTTACAAGCGGAGCTATGATGCTTGGAATGTAGTGATCATAAAGACCTGCGCCAAGGAATGTAGGAACATCCGCAGATGTGAGATTCTTCTTTGCAAGCTTTCCGATAATATTTCTTACTTCAATTTCGGATTTTGCTTTTGGCAAATTCAAATCTTCCTTCATTCTCATGCTTTCAGGAATATCTGAATATAGATCATCTACGCTTTCCAAACCGATAGCTTCGAGCATGCTCTTTATGTCGCTGTCGGTATGCGGTAGATATGGATGCATCCTATGCTTCCTCTTCTAAGAATTTTTCATAATCTTCAGCTGACATAAGTTCATTTACGTCGTCAGCATTTTCCATCTTGATTTTGCAAATCCAAGCGTCGTATGGCTTTTCATTGAGCATTTCAGGAGCATCTTCAAGTTCTTCATTTACTTCGACAACTGTTCCTGCAACAGGTGCAAATAAGTCACTTGCAGCCTTTGTTGATTCGATTGCAGCAACTGAATCGCCAGCATCAAATTCGTCGTCTTCGTCAGGTAATTCGACGTAAACGATTTCTCCCAAGTGATCTTGTGCGTAGTCGCAAAGACCTACATATGCTTCTTCGCCTTCAACTTTTAACCATTCGTGGTCCTTTGTGTAAAATAAATCCTTTTTAACTTCCATTGTAATCCTCCTTATATTGGCTTTTCGCCTAAATTATAACATCACAAACTATTTTGTGTGTTTGTTTCCTCTTGCTTCAAGAAATTTCTTTGAAATGATCTTTGCAGGTACCGGTTTGTTTCTGATCATAACGTCAAATGTGTTTCCAATACCCTTGTATTCTCTGTCGATTAAAGCGTTACCGATTCTTGTTCCGAGTGTCGGTGACAAATAACCGGTTGTAACATGTCCGATTTCTTTGCCGTCTTTTTCAATCTTATATCCGACTCTTGGAATTCCGCGTCCTTCAAGTTCGAAACCGACTAAAACTCTCTTCGGATCGGCAGCATATTCTTCAAGTGCCTTTCTTCCGTTGAAATCGTTGTCTGTCTTTAGGTCGACGAAGAATTTAAATCCTGCTTCAATCGGGTTGATGTCAGGACCGATTTCTTGTCCGTATAGCGGGAGTGATGCTTCAAAACGAAGTGTGTCTCTGCATCCAAGTCCGCAAGGAAGAAGATTTACATCCTTTCCTGCTTCAAGAACTGCGTCAAATACAGTTTTTATGGATTCCAAATCGGTGTAGATTTCAAATCCGTCTTCACCGGTGTATCCCGTTCTTGAAATGAGGCATTTCTTTCCTGCGATTTCAACTCCGTCTTTAAATGTGAAGAAAGTGATTTTTGACAAATCTTCGTCTGTCAATTTTTGAACAACTTCTTCAGCCTTTGGTCCTTGTACTGCAACTTGACCTGTTTCATCTGAAACATTTTTAACTTCAACGTCAAATTTTTTGGATTCTTCTAAAATCCATGCGAAATCTTTATCAGAATTTGCAGCGTTCACGACTAAATAATACTTCTCGTTATTATATCTATAAACCAATAAGTCGTCCACAACAAATCCGTTCGGTTCACACATAAATGTGTATTGTACTTGATTGTCCTTTTGACGGATGATGTCATTTGTCATCATAAAGCTTACAAACTTTTCGGCTTCCTTTCCGGTAACCCAAATTTCTCCCATGTGAGAAACGTCAAAGATTCCGGCTCTTTCTCTTACAGCCTCATGTTCTTCTTTTAGTCCGCTGTACTCCACAGGAAGATCCCAACCGGCATATTCAGTCATATGCCCGCCAAGTCTTACATGAGCATCATAAAGCGGTGTTTTCTTTGCCATACAACCATCTCCTTATATCAAATTCAGTTCAAGCCGCAAAAAATTTCTCACTGCATTAAAGGGCTTGACACCTAACTTTATTATACCCTATTATGCAACTTAATTCAACAAAAAACCAAAAATAAAATACCTTTCACCGAATTAATTGCATCAAAAAAGCTCACCCTAAAATCGATGAGCCTTATCTTTTGAACACTCTAAAAAGTTCCTTCTTCCCCGAAGCTGTACTTGATAAATCTTCTCATAAGAATTTCAAGTATAATTCCCACAACTACAGCCTCGATAACAACTTTCGTTGCACGTGCGGCGACAAGAGTTGTAAACGGCGTTCCATATAGTCCGTTTAGCCAATAGCTGTTAAGAATTAAATGAACAACTCCATAAACCAAAACAATAGACAAAATAATTGTGAGGTTGAGGTTCTTTTTCTTCTTTAGAAAATAGCATGCGACAAGTCCCGGAATAAGCCCCGTCAAAAGTGAGCTCATTGTGAAACCGAGGTGAAATTGTCCTCCCGCGTTTATCATAAAGCCGATTAAATCCGCACTGAGTCCCGAGATTGCTCCCAATAGCGGACCGAATGCGATTCCGACCATCAAAATCGGAAGCGGCCCTATGCCGATTCTCATCGATTCCGTCAGTTGCACTGAAAATAAACGTGTCAAGATGACTGAAAGCGCAGTCAAGACACCTGCCATGACTAATTTCTTGGTAGTGAATTTCTTATTCATTTGTTTCCCCTCAAAAAAATATTTCAAAGTGGGCTTAGGGTGATACCCGAAGCGGTTGCGGTAAAGAACCGCAGTCAATAACTTTCGTTTAAGCTCGACAACCCATAGCTTAACACTTGACGCTCTTTACCTACTCTGATATTTGTATTATAATATAAATTAAAAGAAATTGCAATGGAGGAACTATGAAAGATTTTGACAAATACATCGATTGGATGTACAAACGAGATGAAAAAAAGGGAAAACACACCCTTAAAAATATACAAAAACTGCTCGAGGCTTTTGACAATCCCGAAGACAAGATAAAAGTCATTCACGTCGCCGGCACAAACGGAAAAGGAAGCACTTGTAACTTTCTTTCGAACACACTTTCAAAAACTTCGAAAGTGGGACTTTTTATTTCACCGTTTATGGAATGCATGACCGAATCAATCACGATAAACGGTGTAAAGATTTCCGAAGAAGACTTTGTAAAATACATCGAAATGTTTAAGCCCGTGCTTGAAAAGCTAGACGCCGAAGGATACAAAAACACATATTTCGAAGTTTTGACCGCTATTATGTACAAATATTTTTACGACCAAAATGTTGACGTCGCAATTGTTGAAGTCGGAATGGGCGGCACTTTGGACTCGACAAATATCGTAAAAAAACCGATTGCTTCAGTCATTGTCACAATCTCTATGGACCACGTGGGAATTCTTGGAAACACAATCGAAGAAATTGCGATGAACAAAGCGGGAATAATAAAAGAAGGTGCGCCGGTTTTTCTCTATCCGAAAGACGAACACCTCTACAAACTGTTTAAAGACGTCGCCGACTCGAAACACGCTCCACTCTATACTTTCAGTAAAGACGAAGTGAAAGTGCTTGAAACAAGCGACCATGAAAACGATTTCGACTTCAGAAACTACAAAAATATGCGCACAAGTCTTGTCGGCGTGCACCAATTTTACAACGCCGCACTTGCAATAACGGTGCTCGATTATTTTAAAGAAATGTTTAATTTGAACGAAGAAATAATTAAAGAAGGAATTTTTACAAGCCACAACACCGGAAGGCTTGAGCTCATTTCAAAGGTGCCGAAAATTTTGGTCGACGGCTCCCACAACAAAGAGGCGATGGATGCGCTTGTCGACTCCATCAAAGTTTTTAAATACAATCACCTCATCTTGGTCTTCAGCATTTTGAAAGACAAGGACTACGAATACGCGATAAAAGAACTTTCAAAAATCACGGACAAATTTATCATAACCACAATCGACAATCCGGAACGTGCTTTCAAACTCTACGATTTGGAAAAAGAAGTGAAAAAAGTTCGAGATGACGTTGTCGCAATCGCCGACAGATTTGAAGCTATAAACTATGCGACGACAATTGCCGAAGCGGACGATTTAATTCTCGTCTGCGGCTCGCTATATCTCGTTCGTGACGTTATAAAATTTGTAAAAAATAAATAATGAATGAAAAAAACATCGATTGAGACATAAAGTTTCATCGATGTTTTTCTATACATATTAAAAATTCTTTTTATCGTTTTTTGTCACGTCAACTGTTTTATTTTTTACCTCAACAATATAGTTGCAGTAGTTCATAATGTCGTTGTTGTGGCTTATTATAAAAATAATCTTGTCCTTGTTGTTTTCTAAAACCGCCGTCATAATTTCCGTTTCGGTTTCCTTGTCGAGCGAACTTGTCGGTTCATCTAAAATTACAATCTTTGCATTTTCGACAAAATATCTGGAAAGTGCAATTCTTTGTTTATCTCCACCGGATAAATTTGCTCCGTTTTCAATAATCATCTCATCCAAATTGTTGAACTTGGATAAAAATTTTAAATTTTCATAAACGCTTTTTTGAACCGGCTTTCTTCCGAAATTCAAATTGTTGTAAATGGTGTCGGAAATAATCGGCGTGTTTTGCGAATAATATGAAATGTTTTTCAAATATTCTACATTTTTTATTTTTTCAATCGGAATATCGTTTATATAAATGCCCTCGACGCTTCTGAATTTTGGAATCAATTTTACAAGTGTACTCTTGCCCGTGCCGCTCTCACCCTTGATTCCGACAATATCGCCTTTCTTAAAACTCATATGAACATTGTTTAATAAATTTTTATCATATATATTGACTGAATCTATATCGAAATTGATGCTTTCAATTTCACTCGGCATATCCAAAGTTCCGTCTTCTTCGCGATATTCTATCATAGTTTTTAAAAATTCATCCGCCGCTTTAACATCGGCAATGCCCAAGTTTGTAAATGATAGACCCCTGATTGCATTTGAAAAATAAGGAAATACAAGCATTACATAAACAACGCCTCCAAATGCGTCCTTGTTTTTCAGTGCAAGCGCCGCCAAAAATACAATTGTAAGCGATTGAATGATTTGGTTTAAACCGATTAGAAGTCCTGAAACACCGTTTGCAACATAATTAACTATTTTGCGAACGCCCTCCGACTCTAAAATATTTTTCTTAATCATCGGCAACAGATTTTCATTTTCACTGTTTTGCTTGATGAAATCGACTTGTGATACAACGGAATGAATATTGCTTTGGGACTTGGAACTTGCCTGTCTGAGTTTTACGGACAATTGCGCAAGTTTTTTGTTCAAAAGCTTAAACCCGAAATAATGAATCGGCAAAGTAATAAACATCAAAAGTGCAGCAATATGATTTAAAGTGAACGAAATATATATACTTACAATAATCGTTGCAATATTAACTATAAGACTCGGAATTACATCAAAATACAATCCCGCGTATGCATCGGCCGCGTTCCACACGAGGTCTCTTATTGCAGTTGGACCCTCTTCTATGTATTTATCATAATTGAGTCTGAATACATCTGCATATAAAATTTCAGCGGCTCTTCCGTGGTACTGTTGAATCAACCCATTTTTTATAAAAACTGAAATAAATTCTACCAAATATCCCGCTGCAAGTAGAAGTATAACCTTTACTATATCGATTGCTCCAATAGTTCCGACATTCTCAACCACATTGTTCAAAGTTATCGGTGCGATTACAAAAAGAATCGCGGACAATAAACTTAAAAACAATAATAGAGCAAATCCCCATTTGTTCACAATTTTAAGCATTTCTTTCTTTTGTAATTTTAATTCTTTATCCTGCATTTTCTATTCATCCTTTCTTTATGTATTAACATATTATCCCTCCTTAAATATTAAGAATTTAAATAAAATCTATTATTTAATCCCTTGTCCTTATTGTAATACTTTATTTAGTTTATGTCAATATAAAATGCCAATTTGTTTTTTTTTGCGAAATATGTAACATATTTTATTAATTCAAATTTTCATTTGTAACAAAAAAACCCTGTAATCGTTAAAATTACAAGGTTTATATTTTTTATAGTATTTCGAAAACCTATCTCTTTGAGAATTGTGTAGATTTTCTTGCCTTTTTGAAACCGTATTTCTTTCTTTCCTTCATTCTCGGGTCTCTTGTTAAGAAACCTGCTTGTTTCAATGAAGCACGAAGTTCAGGATCTGCTTCTAAAAGTGCACGGCTGATTGCATGTCTTACAGCGCCTGCTTGTCCTGACTTTCCGCCGCCGCGAACGTTGATTTTAACGTCGTATTTACCTTCTGTTTCGGTCAATACAAATGGGCTCTTAGCAAGTCTTCTCAATGTGTCAAGGTCAAAATATTCATCAACAGGTTTGCCGTTAACAAAAAACATTCCTTTGCCTTCTGTTAAGATAGCACGAGCTGTTGAAGTTTTTCTTCTACCAACTGATTGATACATTATCTGTTACCCCCTTTGATTACATAAACTTCAGGTTTTTGAGCTTCATGTCCGTGTTCAGTTCCGCTGTATACACGTAATTTTTTGAGCATTTGTCTTCCGAGTGAGTTCTTTGGAAGCATGCCCTTTACTGCGATCATAAGAGCTTTTTCCGGGTTGTTTGCCATCATAGTTCTATAATCAACAGATTTTAATCCTCCCGGATATCCTGTGTGCCAGTAATATCTCTTTTGGTCGAGTTTCTTTCCTGTAAGTCTCATCTTGTCAGCGTTGATTACGATTACATAATCTCCTGTGTCAACGTGCGGGGTATAAATCGGTTTGTTTTTTCCGCGAAGAATCGTTGCAACTTCTGTAGCAAGACGACCGAGAACCAATCCGTCGGCGTCAATAACAAGCCACTTGCGCTCGATTTCTTGCGGTTTAGCCATAAATGATTTCATATTAATTTTCATTCCTTTCGAGCATTTTGTAGCGTTTATTAAGACAGGTTTCCGGGTCCTTTCTTAAAAAACAGTCTGCATATATTTTATATCTTCATAAACTAAATGTCAAGGGTTTTTGAGTAATTTTTTAAAAAGTTTTTTATTGTAACATTTACGCCCTATTTTCGCCTTGAAATAAGTTTTTAAAAATTTTATAATTATTTGGGTGGTATAATGTTTGAATTACTAAATTATAAAGAAACAACAAAGAACGATTTGTTCATTGATGTGAGAAGCAGGGGTGAGTTTGACGATTTTCACATTCCCGGTTCGATAAATTTTCCCGTTTTAAACGACGAGGAAAGAAAAATCGTCGGCACTTTGTACGACAACGGCTCGAAAAGAGAAGCAAAAAGAAGTGCAATAAGATTTGTTTCGGCAAAGCTTTTGGAGCTCGAGGATTTAATTTATAAACATCGCGACCGTCGAATAATTTTTACATGCGCAAGGGGCGGATACCGTTCAAAAACTATTGCGTCACTTTTTTTCACTCTCGGCTACAATGTCTACAAATTAAAGGGCGGCATAAAGTCCTACAGACACTATATAAACGAGAAATTACCCGAAAAATTATCGAAAATTTCTCTCTTAACTCTCTATGCTCCTACGGGTTCCGGAAAAACCGAAATCCTTCATCTTTTAAATTCGAGAAATATTCCAATTATTGACCTCGAAAATCTCGCGAACCATATGGGTTCGACTTTGGGCGGAGTCGGTCTTGGAAAATCAAACTCGCAAAAGATGTTTGAGTCACTTCTCTTTGAGGCGATTGACGACGAGCCGAAAACCTATTTCATTGAAGGCGAAAGTAAAAGAATCGGAAATATTGTTATGCCGGATTTGTTGTACGAAAAAATTCTCGAGTCAAAAAAGATTTATCTCGAGACTCCGATGAGTGCGCGAATTGAAAGGCTCAAAAAAACATATGCAAAGCCGGAACTTATAGAGGAACTCGAAGCGGCTATCGAAAATCTTTCGAAATATCTCGGAAAGGAAACGAGAGCGGCTGTCGAAGAAAATATGATTTTAAAAAATTATGACGAGGTTGCAAGGCTCCTTTGCGAAAAATATTACGACCACAACTATCGCTTCCGCGCAGACGAGAAAACTCTCTTCATAGAAAATGACGATATAGTGAAAACGGTTTCGACTCTTTTGGAGTTTTATGAACGTGAAATCGTCAAATAATATAATTTATATTTTTAATAAAATGTGCGTGAAAATGCTTGACAAACGGATAAGTATGATATATAATCTTTAATGAATACCGCGGCAAATCCAATTTTAGGAAAGGTGATTCAAAAAATGAGTAGTTTAAAAGGAGCCAGAGTAAAGATTGTAAGAAGACTCGGTCTTAATGTTTTCAATCTTCCAAAGGCTAACAAAGGAATGAAAAAAGGAGCAGCCAGAAGCGACAAAAAGCTTTCAACATACGGCGAACAACTCCTCGAAAAACAAAGATTAAGAGCATATTATCAAGTACCTGAAAATCAATTGAAGGCATACTTCGATAAGGCTAGAAAATCAAAAGAACAAACAGGTCACGCACTTGTAAAATTGCTTGAAACAAGACTCGACAACATGGTTTATCGTGCAGGTTTCGCTTCAAGTATCAGACAAGCAAGACAAATGGTTGTTCACGGACACATTTTAGTAAACGGCAAAAAAGTTGACCGTCCAAGCTTCCAAGTTCAAGTTGGCGACGAATTGACATTAAAAGAAAAGAGCCGTTCAAACGAAATGTTCAAAGACAACTTTGCTGTTGGTGGAAACAGCCCATACCCTTACATTTCAAAGGACGAAAACAAATTCTCAGCTAAATTGGTTAAAATGCCTGAAAGAGAAGAAGTTCCTATTGAAATCGAAGACGTATTTGTTGTCGAATATTATTCACACTAGAAACTTTAAAGATCCCGTTCGGGGTCTTTTTTATTGCAATAAAAAAAGGGATACAACTTAGTACCCCAAGTTTGGAAAATCAAGTTCCGGATAATTCGTTATTACTCCGTCGAGTCCGATTTGAATCGACATTTCATAAACCTCTTTGTAGTTTATTGTCCAAGCGTTCACCTGTATATTGTTTTCGTGTAAATCCTCCAGCATTTTTTTGTTCACAGAGCTGAACACCGGATGATAAAATTGAAAACCGTATTCTTTCAAATATTTTTCCGGACTTATGAGAGTCGAGCCCGTGAGCGCTCCCAAAGGAATTTCCGAATCGATTTCCTTCATTTTTAAAAGGCTGTAGTGGTTGAAACTTGAAACCAACAGTCTGTCGAGCATATCGTTTTTCTTGAATGCGTCGTACACTTTCTGCTCAATTCCCTGATAGAGAAAAACACCCGTTTTAAGTTCGATATTGCTGACAAGTTTTGAATCTTTAAAAATTTCTATATATTCATCAAGAGTTATCGGGCTTTCGCCGTTTTCATATTTCAAACTTTTGAGTTCATCAAGCGTGAGATCTTTTACAAAAGCGTCCTTGTTTAAAAGGCGTTTTAAATATTCGTCGTGAATTATCACCGGCGCCCCGTCTTTTGTGAGCTGCACGTCGGTTTCAATTCCGAATATGTCGAGCTCCAAACATTTCTTGAATGCCTCGCTCGAGTTTTCAAAAAACTTGCCGCTATATCCCCTGTGGGCATAAATTTTTGCCATAAACTTCCTCCTTTACATATTGAAGCAATTCTTCCGGTCTATCTAATATTATAGCACTTTTTTCCAAATACTCCACAGTTCCCCAGCTGCAGTAGCAAAAGTCTATGCCGGCGTCAATTGCTGCCATATGGTCGGTGATTGCGTTTCCCACAAAGAGCACCTCGTCTTTTTCAAGCTTCATCATGTCCATATATTTTAAAAGCATTTCGCCCGACGGCTTCGGATTTAAAACCATGTCCGCATGCACAACCGTTTCGATATATTTTTGAAGACCGTATCCGTTTAAAGCCATTTCCGCCGCCTCAGCATTTCTGTTTGTCGCCATCGCCTGGTGGATGCCTAGCTTTTTTACCGCTCTCAAAAGATTCATAACTCCGTCGAAAGGTTTTATAGAATCGTCAATTTCCTTGTACATATTTTCAATTCTTTTGAGATTTCCCTCTTCGATATTGAGATTAAACATTTTAAAGCTTTCGATCTGCGTTTGATGGAAAACTTTTTCCATCTCGCCTTCCGTGAGTTTTCTTCCAATCATATACTCATATGTTTCAATCGTCACATTTTTCGAATCGAGAAGAGTTCCGTCGCAGTCGTATATTATCGCCTTGTACATTTTATTCTCCTATAGTCCCGACGGAAAAACAATCGTCTCTTCCGTATCTTTGTCGAAAATATAAAGTCTGTCTACATTCGGCAGCACTTTATAAACTCTCTCCTCATAAATGCTGTCTTCCGGGTCAAACCTCATCACGAGTTTCTCTCCGTCGTAATATGTGTAGCAAAAAAGGTCGCTTCCCATATATTCCACATTTGAAAAGAGTACTTCCACTCCATCTTCGCCCAAGACAAAGTCTTCCGAGCGAACTCCGAGATAAACTTCTTTTTTATCAAAATTGTCGAGTGCCGTCGAATAATATTTCGGCAAGTTTATATATTTTCCCAAAAATCTTATTTGATATTTGTCGTTCACTTTTTTAATTTCACTTTTTACAATATTCATTTGAGGACTTCCGATAAACTCTGCGATAAATTTGTTTTTCGGTTTGTTGTAGAGATTAATCGGCGTGTCGAACTGCTCAAGAACACCTTTATTTAAAACCGCAATCCTGTCTCCCATTGTCATCGCTTCGGTTTGGTCGTGCGTGACATAGATGAATGTAGTGTCCAGTTCTTTGTGAAGTTTTACTATTTCAGTGCGCATTTCAACTCTCAGTTTCGCGTCGAGGTTTGAAAGCGGTTCGTCCAATAGAAAAACTTTCGGCTTTCTTACCATTGCGCGTCCGAGTGCAACTCTTTGGCGTTGTCCTCCCGAAAGCTCGCTCGGCTTTCTTTCGAGCAAATCGGAAATTTGGAGAGTTTTTGCAATTCTTTCAACTTTTTCCTTGATTTCTTCTTTCGGCACCTTTTGCATTTTGAGCGCAAAGCCCATATTGTCCCTTATAGTCATGTGCGGATAGAGCGCATAGTTTTGGAAAACCATTGCGATGTCGCGGTCTTTTGCCTCGATATCGTTCACTGCATTCTCACCGATAAAGAGTGTGCCGTCCGAAATATCTTCGAGGCCTGCAATCATTCTTAGAGTCGTGGACTTGCCGCAACCCGACGGTCCGACGAGCACGACGAACTCCTTGTCTTCGATGTTTAAATTTAAATCGTTCACAGCTACATATCCGTCTTCATATTTTTTCGTTATATTTTTAAATTTTACTTCTGCCATATTTACCTAACCTTTCACAGAGCCTGCCGTAAGTCCCTTTATCATATTCTTTTGCGCGAAAAGGAATATCATAAGCGACGGAATCATACAAACTACAACTCCCGCAATCATCAAAACCATCGACTGTGAATCCACTGCATTAAGCATGGAAATTCCGATTTGAACCGTTCTATATTTGTCGAGTCCCGTAATGAGAAGCGGCCACATATACATATTCCATGCACCCAAAAATGAGGAAACGCTAAGAGCTGCGATCGTCGGTCTTGAGAGCGGAATTAAAATGTTTAAAACGAATCTGAAATTCGAGCAACCGTCAATTTTTGCAGCTTCGTATATTTCCTTCGGGAAGGATCTAAACGACTGTCTAAACAAAAATATTCCCATCGCAGTCGTGAGATATGGAAGCACGAGTCCCAAAAATGAATCTCTAAGGCCCCAACCCGACACCATCAAAAAGTTTGAAATGATTGTCGCTTCTCCCGGAATCATCATCGTCGACATTATTATCGCAAAGAGAACCGATGCCCCTTTGAATTTTAAAAAGTGAAATGCAAACGCCGCAAGAATCGCTGTAAAAACTTGTGAAACCGTTATTATTACGGAAACTATAATCGAGTTTAAAATATATCTCCCGATCGGTGCCGTTTTAAACACGTTTACAAAGTTCATCAAAGTCGGCTTTTGTGGAAGAAGACTTATGTCTTTTGTGAAAATTTCACTCGGATCTTTTATCGCCATCAAAAATGCATAGATTATCGGAAACAGTACAACTGTAACGACGACAATATTCAAAAGCATGAGAAGCGCTTTTTTAAAATCGAAGCGAAAAGACTTGTTTCTTTTTATATTTATATTTTCTCTTTCGAGTACCTTTTGCATAAAATCACCTTTCTGAAAGAGACTTGCCGCCTCTGTTTGTCTTAAACAAAATTATCGTAAAAATCATTACAATAAAAAATAAAACTATGGACTCCGCCGAAGCATATCCATATTTATAGTTTTCAAACGCATTTTTATAGATGTCGTGAACTATAACATTTGTCGATTCGCCCGGTCCGCCCATTGTTAGGAGTTTTATCTGTGCGAACGATTGAAATGCGTTAATTACATTTGTGACAATTACAAAAAACATTATCGGTTTTAAGGACGGCAAAGTTATATATCTGAATTTTTGAAAGCCGTTCGCTCCGTCGATGCTTGCGCTCTCGTATAGCGAGGAGTCGATTGCGGCGAGTCCGGCGCTCAAATATAGAAAATTCATACCCGAATTTAGCCATGCCGTAAGAACGCTCACCGATATGAGTGCCATTGTCGGGTCTTCGAGCCAACTTATGTCGGAGCCGAAAATAAGATTAAGCGCTCCGATGCTTCTGTTTAACATAACTTTAAACACAAGCGCCATGCCCGAAGAGGCGATGGCCATCGGAAGGCTGTATGACGCCGAGAAAATTTTGATCCCCGGAAAACTTCTTTGACAAAGAAGCGCGGTCATAAAGCCTAGTCCGACACCCACCAACACAACTATTAACACATACATGAAGGTCACAACGAGACTGTTATAAAATGACGGCGATGTGAAGAGCGTCGTATAGTTCTCAAGCCCTATAAAGAGATTGCTGTTTCCCATTCTGTCCGTCAAAAATAGACTTCTGTATATAGTTTTTATGAATGGATAGAATGTGAAGACGAGAAACCCGATCATCGCCGGCATAATATAAGCATATGCGGATTTTGTATATTTGTTTTTGCTGTTCATCGCTATTTCTTGTTTGCTCTGTTGTAGTCGTTTATTGCGGAGTCAATATCCTTTTGCATTGCTTCCGCCGCTTCCTTCGGAGTTTTCACACCATTTAGCATATCTTCAACATATTTTTCAAAAACTTGTCTGCTTTCTTGATAAACTGCACAGATTGCCCCTTGGCTTTCCGGAGTTGAGTCGTGAAGTTGATCGATAGCGGTTTGGAATTGCGGGAACTTCTTGATGTTTTCCTTAAACACATCTTCATCGTGTGCTTTCACATTCACAGGAAAATATCCGCTGTTTGCATTCCAATATGCTTGTGATTTCGGAGAAACCATATATGAAATGAAATCCCATGCGCCGGCTTTTCTCTCGTCGCTTCCTGAGTCTATCATATAAAGCGATGCACCTCCGATTGAAACCATTCCCTTGTCGTCTTTATTTACTGCAGGATAATATGCAGTTCCAACTTCAAATTTATCTCCGACTTCTTGCAAAATTCCTGCAAGCGATGCTGTTGAGCCGAAAGTCATTGCCGAAACTCCCGAAACGAATTCTTGTTTTCCACCGGTTCTTCCGACGTTTGGAGCAATGCCCTTGTCGGCAAGTTCTTTCCATCTTTCGAGAATATTTTCCATTCCTCCGTTTTCAATAAATACTGTCTTTGTAGGATTGCCGCCTCTTCCATTGTTCATATCGAAAAGCGGTTTTTCTTGTTTTAACATAAATTGGTCGACCCACCAGCCGTAAATCGACATACTGAGCGGCATCTCAACACCTTTTGCCTTAAGTTTTTCACCGACTTCGACCATTTCTTCAAGGCTCTTCGGCACTTCTGTAATTCCCGCCTTTTCGAACATATCCTTGTTGTAATATAGAAGCGGCGTCGATGAGTTAAAAGGCATCGAGTTCAACTTTCCGTCGATTGTATAGTATGCCAAAAGATTCGGCTCCAAATCTGCTGTGTTGAAATTTGTCTTGTCGATCATTTCTTGAACCGGTGTAATTAGACCTGAATCAATCATAAATCTTGCACCCAATTCAAAAACTTGTACTATATCAACATCAAGAGCGCTGCCCGACGATGCCGATCTTAATTTTGTAAGAGCGTCGTCATATTCGCCTTGGAATTCAGCTTTTACTAAATACTTATCTTGAGATGCGTTGTAATCTTGAACCATCTTGTCAATTGCTTCGTTTAAGTTTCCACCCATGGAGTGCCAAAATGTTATTACGGTTCTTCCGTCTTCTTTTTTTGCACTTCCTGACTTTTTGCAACCTGCTGTAAAAAGCATTGCAAATACAATTAATAAAATTAAAATTCTTTGTTTCATAATTACCTCCTTGAAACTAATTTTCATTATAGCGAGCCATTGTTTTTGTAATATTTGCAGGTTGTAAAATGTAAATAAAAAAATAATAAAGAATAGAATACAAGGATAAATATTTTTAATAAAGAAATTTAAATCACAAAAAAAGGAGGCTTAATGCTCCTTTTTATTTGCATATGGGTTGATGTAGCCTTTTTCCATGCCGGAATTGTAGGCTTCAACTATATTTTTCACGCCGAACTTTTCATAGATTGAGGCTATATGGTTGTAGAGGGTGCGTTCGCTGATGTGGAGTTTTTCGGCGATTTCCTTTTTGCTATCGCCTTTTACAAGTTCCGTGAGGACTTCCACTTCCCTGGGGCTGAGTTCGTTTACGATTTCCACAGCTTTTTTCTGGGTCTTGCCCTCGTGCACTTTCCTTAGCCTTTCCATCATGTCCCCGATTTCTATGGACTTGTTGATAAAGTCTTTGGCCCCGTATTCAAAGGCCCGCTGTCTATAATTTTCCAAATCATAAGAGGTCAAGATGACTATCTTTTGGTCGGGGAATTTTTCCAAGATTCCACCTATCATCTCCAAGCCAGTTTTTTCTCCCCGCAGATTTATATCCAGGAGCAAAATATCATAGGCATTTTTCAAATTTGCGTCCAAGTCTTCCGGCCTAGATATATAGGTGCACATTTCGACCCCCTCTTGCTCTTCCAAGAGGACCTTTATAGATTGGCCCAGAATCTTGTGATCGTCTAAGAGTAAAATTTTAATTTTCCCTCACCTCCATGAGTACTTTGGTAAACAATTTGTCCCCCTTCAAATCATAATTTATCTTTCCGGAATTGGACTCGACCAAAAGAGTCAGAATCAAAATCCCCCTCTTGGAATCCTGGATCTTTTTAAAATCCTCCTTGGTCGCCCCGTCGCTCTCCAAATTTATAAGGACTTTATTATCCTCCATGCTAAGACTATAATTTAAATATCTACCATCTGAATGCTTGTAAATATTGTTGACCAGCTCCTTGGATACCAAAAGCAAGAGGCGTTTTAATTTTTTATCCTTAAGAGTCGCGGCCTCAGGCTCTATATCCATGTGGACGTCCAAGTCCTTACCCTTGTAAAGGCTGGCAATATTTGCGAAGACATGCTCCAAGGAAGCACCCACGTCGATGTCATCGTAGACATTGGACTGGTAGTATTTAATAACCCCCCTGGCCTTGTCCTCCAGGTCGGTCAAAATTTCTTTTACGAAGTCCAAGTCAGGGTCCTTGGTCGACAGGTAATTCTTGCAGGCAAAAATATCCTGAACAATATCATCGTGGATAACGCGGGCGAATTCCTCCCTCTCTTGACCAATGTGGTCAGACAGATAATAGAGCTTGTAAATCTTGTCATAAATATTTTCTTGTTCTTTAAAATATAAGGTCAAAACCAATTCAAAAAATAAATAGGTAAAATGATACATCAGGTCTATTGATTTTGGGTCAATGCCGAATATATAAACTGTAACACCAGCAAATACTCCAAAACCCAGGGCCAAAATCAGCAAAGACCTCAGTGTAAGTGGTAATATATTAATATTTTTAAAATTCTTTATCTTTAAAAATTTCACAAGATAAATACAAATAAAAACATAGGTCAGATAAATAATTTTAGTATTAAAACTAACGTAGTCCAAGGCGCCAACGGCAATGGTGGCCATAAATAAAATGCTGTATATTAAAGAAGTTCTAAAAGATATTTTATTATTAGACAACTCCACTGCAACAAAAATAATAATTATACGCCTGGCTAAATTTAATATTTTTCCCAGAGCTGCATAGTCTTTTACCAAAAGCCCAGTTGCTTGAAGAATAGCAAAATACATCAGTATAAAAGCATGGATGCTAATATTTTTTAACATTTTCTTGTACATATACTCACCACAACCCCTCTATAGCTTTATTTTACCATATAGAATGAAGTTATCACAGTCCTTTAAGAAAATAAGGCAAATTTATAACCTTATAACTTGATCAAATCTTTTTAGTGTATTTTCATCATTTACATGGGTGATGACGATAACAATCTTATCTTTGATTCCAAATATCAAATCAAAAATAATTTCGCTTGTTTCCTTATCCAAGTTACTTGTAGGCTCATCAAAAATCATAACATCATAATCCTCTACCAGGAATCTTGCAATGTCTATCCTTTGTTTTTCACCTGTAGATACTTGGTTCCTGCTCCCTTCTTCAATAGACTTATCTAAAAAGCTGTCATTAAATTTCAATTTTCTATAAAGACCATTATTAGCTTCCAATTTTCTATAGAGCTCTATGTTATCTCTTACAGATCCATCAATATAAAAGTCGTTTCTTTGTATATAAGCAACTTTCTTATATAGGTCGTCGGTCAAAATTGTATTTACATCTTGCTTGTTTAGCTGGATCTCGCCTTTGTACTGGTCTGAGCCATAATATTTCATTATTAGCTTAGCAAGAGTGGACTTTCCTCGCCCGGATTCTCCCACTATGGCGTAGGTTTTTCCTTTTTCAAATTTTGTATTAAAGTCTTCAAAAATTATCTTATCTTCTGCAAACTTAAAATCCAAGTCTTTAATGTCTATGGTTGAAATGTTATTTTGAATTAGTTGACCTTTATTTTTCTCTGTTGATAAAATTTCATCAAAACTTTTCATGATGTCGCTAACTGTCCCCATCAAGTTTTTATTATAGGCTAATTGTTGCAAGGGATTAAACACGCCATTTAACAAGTTTATTGCAGAAATTAGTAAACCAACTGTAATATCTCCCCTAAGAGCAAACCATACCCCTATTGACATGCAAGCCAATTGGGCAAAAAAACTGAAAAAAAGTCCAAGGTCGTTGGCAAGTCTAGATACAAATATATATGAAAACCTGCTTTTCTCATATTGTTTATCCCTATCAATGTATTTTTTCAAAAAAATATCAGATACTCCAAGTAGTTTAATTTGTTCAAAGCCTTTTAGATGATTATTTATTACCTTTAAGTAGTTCGCACTTTCATCTGAAAATTCATTGGTTTTTTTAGCCATTATTACTCCCGGTAATTGGGATAAAATTATCGTAACAAGGGAAACCCCAACGAATGATAAACCCAACTTCCAATTGATAAAAAATATTGTTCCAATACTAACCAAGGCCGATATAAAGTTCGCAACAATCTCACATCTAGGTGACAAATAGTTTGTTTGCAATAGGTCAATGTTTTTTGTAAAGTTGTTCAAATAATATTCATTTGACTTTGATACATAATCGTTCATTTCCTTTTTATTGACAGACACATAAAGGTCTTTTTTGGCATCTCTAATTATGTCTGATACATTTTTACTCTTTATATACGTGAATAAAAGGGAAACAATAAACCATCCGATTACAACCTTAAGACATGCTAATATTTTTGAAACAAAATCTACATCTTGGTTAACTACAACGTCAACAACTGTTCCTAGTCTAACAGAAAACATGGCAAATAAAACCGCTGACCCTATACTTAAAATCACCGCCAAAACATATGTCAACCAATGTTTTTTGATTATTTTACTCATAATAAACCTCCTTTAACATTTTTTATTCTAGCATGAGTTAAAAAAGATTACATGAGTAAATACTGCAATTTTTTTAATAAAAAAATTGTGGGTTTTTAGGCCCACAACTTTATTTTTTATCTTAACTTTTACAATTTAATTTCTTTATTGGATATTTCTCCCGGCAGGTCATCGTGGGAGATTATAAAGGTTATTCTTTTATTCCTCTCTTCGTTTACGCGGGCGTAGATTTCGCGGGCTGACTTGTCGTCTATGTTGGATGTGATTTCGTCCAAAATCAAGAAATCTGGATCTCTATATATGGCCCTGGCGAAGGCTATTCTTTGTTTTTCCCCGCCAGATAAATTGGCGACTGCTGGATTTATAATTGTATCCACACTTTTGTTTGCAAAGATTGGGGCCAGGAGTTTTTCATACGGTTTCGCTACCCGTTCTTCTCTCCTAGATGTCACCATCTAAAACTTCGGGGTCGCTATTAGATTCGTCGGTAACTACGCTCTGTGGGGATCTTCACCCCAGCATTAGAACATGCCCGTCATACCAAAAAAAGAGCCTTATAAAAAGGCTCCTGTTAAACGACAACTTGTGTCGTCGGTATGTACCTACTATTCACAAGGTACACATGATCCTGTTGGGCAAACGTCTGCGCAGTTTCCGCATCCGATGCACTTTTCACCGTCAATTGAGTAAATGTCGCCTTCTGAAATTGCGTCTACAGGGCACTCAGGTTGACATTGACCGCAAGCGATGCAATCATCTGTAATATGATATGTCATAGTTGTTCCTCCTTTATATTTTGAAATGAGATACCTCATCCCATCTAAATACATTATACCACACTTTCATAAAAATTACACAGTTTTATATAAAATAATGATAAAAAAACGTAATCTTTTGATTATATGTGAGTCAAGTTACGTATAAAGAGTGATTCCCGTTACTATTTAAAGTTTTATTCTTAATATTAATTCACTTTTTAATGAGCTAAATTAAATCCATTTTGAAACTCACAACCAAATGTATTAAAATGATAAACACATATCCAAAATCCCCACCGGTTTATTTATTCCTATATTTATGTTAAAATATATAAGGTGTTTTTTATGAGAATGAGAAAAAAATGGTGGGCAGTGCCCACGCTACTTGACAGCGGCAAGGCGTTCTTTTGGCCTGAGGAAAACAAAGGTCGTTGGAGCGAAAAATTTAACAATGAAAATCCGATTCACCTTGATATAGGTTGCGGAAGCGGCGGATACTGTCTCGCACTTGCACGAAAAGACAAGAATAGAAATTTTGTGCTTTGGGACAAGGAAGCCGGCGTTTTGGTTTATGCGCTCGACGAACTTTTGGAATCAAAAGTGGAAAATGCACTAATCATTCCGCGTGAAATCGACCATGTTGAAAATATTTTTGCGGAAAACGAAATCGATTCAATCACGATTCACTTTCCGAACCCTTGGCCGAAAAACAGACAAAACAACAGACGTCTAACCTATCCATCGAGGCTTTTAAAATACAAAAACATTTTAAAACCGGACGGCGAAATCGACTTTAGAACCGACGACGACGAACTTTATGTGGACACTCTTTCCTACATCAAAGAAGTGGGCGGCATAATTCTCGAACAGTCGGACGACGCTCCGCCTACAACTCCCATCAGCCACTATGAGGAAAGATTTAGAGAAAACAACGTAAAAATAAAATATATAAGATTTAAATTCTAAACAAAAACAGGACCCTTTCGAGTCCTGTTATTTTTATGTTTTGAATTCATCAATCGTGTTATATAAATTCACATAAACATTTTTCAATTTTCTTCCGCATAAAAATTACATATAATAAAAGTTTTTTCTATAAATATCCGCCGTCAACTCTGAGATTTGCTCCCGAAATATAAGAAGCTTCGTCGCTGCAAAGAAAATAAATCGCGTTCGAAACGTCTGTCGCCTCTCCCGCTCTTAGAAGCGGAATTTCCGAGACGAAAAGGTCTCTGTCTTCCACTTTTATATTGTCGTTCATCGCCGTATTTATAAAACCCGGACTCACGCTGTTCACTCTGATGTTCGACGGTCCGAGTTCTTTCGAGAGACTGTTTGAAAAAGCGATTATGCCACCTTTTGTTGCGGAGTAAACCGACTCGCAAGACGACCCTGTAATTCCCCACATCGAAGAGATGAAAATTATAACTCCGGATTTTTTCTCGATCATCTTTCCCACAAGTTTTTGCGTGATTAAAATCGGCGATTTCAAATTGACACTTATAATCTTTGAAATGTCCTCGACTTTCGTGTGGTTAATCGTGTCAACAACACTTATTCCTGCGCTGTGAATTATGATGTCGAGCTTTTTATATGCATCGTCGATTTCTTTTAAAAACTCGACAACGCTCTTTTCATCCGAAAGGTCCGCCTTGTAGGAATCGATTCTATATGGAAACTCTTCCTTCAAACTTTCAATTTTTTGCGCGTGCGCATTGTATTGAAGAATCATTTTCGCATCGCTATTTTCCAAAAATTTTCTCGCAATCGCGTATCCGATTCCCCCGCTCGCTCCGGTCAAAAGTATATTCTTCATGCTCTTTTCACAAAATCCTCAAAAATCTTTTCGAACTCTTTGTATCTATAAATCATCATTTCGGGATGAAATTGAACGAGATGAATATATCTCTCGCCCTTCCATTCCATCGACTCGACAATACCGTCCTTTGCGCGAGACGTAACTTTAAATCCGTCCGCTACATCCTTTATCGCCTGGTGGTGGTATGAGTTTACAATCGTTTCTTCCCCGAAAATATCGAACATAATAGAATCCTTTTCAATTGAAATCGAGTGAGTGCCGTCCGTAATATTTTGAGGATTGTTGTGATTTAAATTGAATCCCGCCGTTTTCATATCCTGATAAAGACTTCCACCGTAGACCGAATTTATGAGCTGCATCCCTCTGCAAATTCCCAAAATCGGTTTATTTATATCCCTGATTTTTTCCAAAAGTTTTAATTCGAATTCGTCCCTTTCAAAAGAATATTTCTTGGTTTCAAGAATCATCTCTTCGTTATAAATCCTCGGATTTATGTCGACGCCGCCCGTAAAGAGAAATCCGTCGCACATCTCAACATATGAATCAATTAAATCGTTGTCTAAAATATTCGGCACAATCACTGGAACTCCGCCCGCTCTTCTTATCGCTTCGCTATACGCAATCGGCACAAGCGTATTCCATTTGTCGTCTTCAGCATAGAGCATGCCCGTGCTAATCAATATTTTTTTCATAAACTTCTTCCTTCGCTTTTACAAACAAAACAATTCCAAGTATAAATAGCGGAATCGAGAGCCATTGTGACGTTGAGAATGCTCCGTAGATTCCTCTGATTTCGTCACCTCTGAAAAATTCCAAAATGAATCTTCCGATTGAATACATAATTAAATAGAGTCCGAAAATTCTGCCCGGTCGTTTATTCTTTTTGGAATAAATCAAAAGCGTTGCGACGATAATCAGATTGCCGACAACTCCGAAAAGCTGTGTCGGTAAAACCGAAACGCCCGCCGGTGCAAGTCCGCCCTTTGGAAATTCAACCGCAATGCACGAGTCGGATGCTCTTCCGTAGCAACATCCCGCAAAAAAGCAGCCCACTCTTCCGAACATTTGTAAAATCGGCATTGAAATTGCAAATATATCCAAAAGTTTCATCGGTTTTATGTGTTTGTATTTCTTTAAAAACATCACCACTCCGATGCCGGCTCCAATAAGTCCGCCCAAAAAGACCATGCCCCCGCTAAACGAGTATTGTAATCTTTGAAGAAACGGATAATTCGAATCGAAAAGTATCATAAAACTTGACGGGTCCGTAATCCAATAAAGAATTTTTGCTCCTGCTCCTCCGACAAGAAGCGCATAAATCATTGCGCTAAGCGCCGTGTCGAAGTCGAGCTCCTTATAATATTTCTGATATTTCAAATAGAGCATTATAAAACAAAGCCCTATTGCTATAAAAAAACCATATGCCGGGATCTTAGCTCCCAGCACATTAAAAAACATTTTCAAAACTTAAAACCTCCAGCTGCCTCTAAATTGTCTCATCATATCATTCATAGGTCTATATCCGTATCCTCTGCATCCGAGGCATGAAACGCACGAAATACATGTCACAAAAAATATCGTTCCCAATATTATTCCAATGAGCCCGAGTGTCTTTCCAACTTGCGCCGCCGAATTTTTTCTGTCGACAGACATGGCTTTGTTTCCTCTCGTCCATGCTATTGCTCCGAAAATTATGGCAAGTATACCGCTTCTCATAAAAATTACAAGAAATATGGACACAACTCCGAAAATAAATGAAAGAAGCGCATCGTCGTTCGGCGTTTTGCCGATTCTGTCTTCATCAATAATTTCGTCATCAGGTCCGTCATAATAAAAATCGTCCTTCAAAATTCAAACCTCCAATCTTAATTTATTTTTACCCGAATTTGGATAAAATAAGCACAACAACCGCCAATGTTGACAATTGAATGAATCTATACTATATTATAATATATATATTGTTAAAAATAAAGGAGAATGTTTAATATTATGGAGACGTTGTTTTTGGAGGGAACAGACGGACACAAAATTCCCGTCTACTGCAGTAGAATTGACGACGAAAAATTTACTGTCCAAATAGTTCACGGACTTTTTGACAGCAGCGACAGATATTTCGACCTTATGGAAGATTTGAATAAAATGGGAGCGTCCGCTGCTATCATGGATATGAGAGGACACAAGCGCGCAATTGAAAACGCTTCGGAGTCTCTGTATTTGGGAGAATTTAACGGTTGGAACAATGCGACCGACGACATTCACGTTTTGAATTCGTATTTGCGTCAAAGAAACAAGCCGAATTTTCTTATAGGAAACGGAATCGGAAGCGATTTACTTCGAACATATGCGCTGAAATATGGTCACGAAACTGACGGAATTGTACTTGTTTCGGCGGGGAAATATATCGGAACCGTTCGATATAATATATACAGCCAAATTTTAAGTTTTTTAATTTCAAACAAGGGCGAAACTTATCGCTCGAAAAAAATCGCCGACAAGGCGCTCAAAGATTTGAACAAACCTTTTATAAAAAATTCGATGTTTTCTTATATGACCTCCGATTTATACGAGGAGGAAAAGATAAACAAAAATCCGTTTATGAAAGGCGTGCCGACGGTTGAAATGTGGCGCTCTATTCTCTTTGCAAAGAAAAAAATTCAAGATGAAAACGCGCAAAAATATATTCCGGACGAACTTCCGCTTCTTTTTGTGGTGGGAGAAAAAGACAGCGTCGGCGGCGGAATTAAAAAACAGGAAGCGCTCGTCGACTTCTACACAAGTATGGGAAAAAACGCGGAGCTCAAAATCATAAAGGACGGACGCTTTGATCTCTATCATGACAAAACAAAGGAAATTTATTTAGAAATGTTGAGGGATTTTTTTGACACAACAATTTTACAAAGACAACCTTACAAAAATTCACAAAGATAATTTCAAATTAATTGCACTCTTTTTCACCCTTGCGATGATGTATAACTTCACAAATGTCGAACCGGTAAATCCGATTGACTTAAGCTTCTGGCTCGACGACCAAATAAAGCTGGTGCCGTGGACGGTTCTCATTTACCATTCGTGGTATCCGACACTTTATTTAATAATGTACTTTTTAAAAGACGACAAATACGACCGCGAATATATAATGGCGCTCTTTATTGTGAAATATCTATGTATTTTAACATTCATTTTGCTGCCGAGTGTCGTGAGTATAAGAGAGGATATTGTTCCTAAAACTTTTTACGAAAAACTCATCATGCTCACCTATAAAATGGACAATCCATACAACGGTTTTCCATCTTCACACGTCGCATGCGCTACAGTCGCATATCATTACACAAACAACAAAGGCTTTGTCGGAAAATTTTTCCAAGTCCAAATGGTACTTATTATTCTTGCGACAATGACCACCAAGCAACACATCGTCGCCGACTGTATCGGTGGAATTTTATACGCATATGTAGTTTTAAATTTTATTATTCCGAAACTTCGAGAATATGATTTAACACTTTTCGACCCGACTATCTAGCCGGGTTTTTTATTTGTGCGTTTGTTTAATGGGCATAAATTTATTGTATGTTTCAGTAACAGTTTACAGGTAAATTTAAATATGTTATAATTAATTATATAAAGGAGGTTATATGATAGGTATAATAGAAAATTTCACTACTTTTTTATGGGATAACATGATTGCATACATGCTTATTGCAGTCGGAATTCTTTACACACTTCGACTGCGATTGCCACAGATATCACGTTTACCAAATATTTTTAAAGAAACATTCGGAGACCTTTTTAAAAAAGGCGAAAAGAAAGAAGGCGAAGTCAGTTCGTTCCAAGCTTTGGCAACTGCGGTTGCTTCGCAAGTCGGAACCGGAAACATCGGAGGCGTTGCGAGTGCAATAATGGTCGGAGGACCGGGTGCGGTGTTTTGGATGTGGATTTCAGGACTTCTCGGTATGAGCACAATCTTTGCGGAAGCGGTGCTTGCGCAAGTCTATAGAGAAGAACGAAACGGCGAACAATACGGCGGACCGGCATACTATCTTTCAAAAGGACTTAAAAATAAAAAAATCGGAAAAATATTAGCAACACTTTTTTCAATATTCATAATTATTGCTTTGGGACTCGTCGGCAATATGGTTCAATCGAATTCGATTTCCCTTTCACTTAAAAACGGATTCGGAATCGCGCCGATCATCACGGGCATTGTGCTTGCAGTTATTGTAGGTCTAATCGTGCTCGGAGGGGTTCAAAGAATATCAAAAATCGCAGAAACAATAGTTCCTGTTATGGCGGTTGTTTATATTCTTGCAAGCATCGGAGTCGTCGTAAAATTCCACGACCAATTCATCCCTGTTATAAAAGCAATATTCACCGCCGCTTTCTCGAGCAAAGCTGTTCTTGGAGGCATGGTCGGTATTTCGATGAAGACGGCAATGAGACTCGGACTTCAAAGGGGACTTTTCTCCAACGAAGCCGGTATGGGTTCCACCCCGCACGCTCACGCCGTTGCGGATGCTCCACATCCCGTCAACCAAGGTTTTGTAGCTATGGCTGGAGTTATCATCGGTACATTCTTTATTTGTACACTCACCGCATTTGTAATTTTGGTTACAAGTGCTCACATCGAATCGGCAAATCTCGGTCTTGAAACCGTCGAAGTCACACAACTCGGTTTTAATATCGCTTTCGGAAATGCCGGCACAATATTCCTTGCGATTGCACTTGCATTCTTTGCGTTCACAACCATAATCGGTTGGTACTATTTCGGTGAAAGTAATGTTGTTTACTTATTTGGAAGAAAAACTCTTCCGGTCTACAGAATTGTTGCAATATTGTTTGTTACTCTCGGCACAATTGTACCCGTGGGAACAGTTTGGCTCTTCAGCGACTTGTTCAATGCGCTCATGGTCATTCCGAACCTCATAGGTCTGGTTGCTCTTTCGGGAGTTGTCGTCAAAAAATATGACGAATGGAATAAGAAGCTTTAACTTTATTTGATTTATCATTTTAGGGAGGTATGGCATGATAGATACAATTAAAACCATTTCAAACTTTTTATGGGACAACATGGTAGTTTATCTACTTTTAATCGTCGGGCTTTACTACACCGTAAAGCTTGGATTTCCCCAATTCACAAAATTGGGAAGAGGCTTTAAAGAAGCCTTTAAAAATATATATTTAAAAGACGGTCGCGAAAAAGACCACGTAACTTCTTTCCAAGCTCTTGCAGTTTCTCTTGCAGCGCAAATCGGAACCGGTAACATAAGCGGTATCGCAAGTGCTATAATGGTCGGAGGACCGGGTGCGGTGTTTTGGATGTGGATCTCGGGAATCCTCGGCATGGGAACGATTTTCGGAGAAGCTGTGCTTGCTCAAACCTACAGAGAAAAGAAAGACGGCGAAGTTTACGGGGGCCCTGCTTACTATCTTTCAAAAGGCATGAAAAATAAAAAACTTGGAAAAATCCTCGCTTCAATATTTGCCGTCCTTATTGTAATCTCTCTCGGCATTATCGGAAACATGGTTCAATCAAACTCCATTTCCGCATCGATGAGCGAAGGCTTCGGCATAAAACCGATTGTCACAGGTATAGTTCTTGCAGCACTTGTCGCAATAATAATTTCGGGCGGCATAAAGAGAATTTCAAAAGTTGCTGAGCTCATCATTCCTGTTATGATATTAATCTATATCGGAGTCGGCATTGTGATTCTTGCAAAATTCAGTAGCGAAATCCTTCCGGCATTCAAATCGATTTTCACATCCGCATTTTCCGCACAAGCGGCACTCGGCGGTGCAATCGGTATAAGCGTCAAAGAAGCGGTCAGACTAGGAATTCAAAGGGGACTTTTCTCAAACGAAGCCGGAATGGGTGCAACACCTCAAGCAAACGCAATTGCAGAAGTTGACCACCCAGTAAAACAAGGACTCGTCGCAATGGTGAGCGTTGTTATCGACACAATCATAATTTCTACAATCACTGCACTCATAATTCTTGTAACAAACGCACACACAGCGCTTGACACAACGTTGAACCCGATTGCCGTAACGCAAAAAGGATTCGAACTTGCACTTGGAGACACGGGAACCGCATTCTTAGGAATTCTACTTCTCTTCTTTGCATACACCACAATGCTCGGCTGGTACTACTACGGCGAAAGTAACATCGTCTATCTCTTCGGAAAAAAAGCGGTTGTGCCGTATAAAATTTTGGTTGTGCTTGCGGTTGTCTTCGGAACTGTCACACACTTCAACGCACTTTGGACAATAAGCGACCTTATGAATGCACTCATGGTTATTCCAAACTGGATTGGAATAATGTTTATGTCGAACATAGTTGTCAATAAATATAATGATTGGAAGAGCCTCGAGCTCAAATAAAGATTGGGAGATGATTCCTCCCAATCAATCTCCTGTACATAATTTATGAATATGAATTCTGTATAGGTGTAACGTAAATATTCTCACTTTAGTGTATTATCATCAAAGCGCTTGATACATTATAAAATTCACATACTTTATGGAGGTTAGGTATGATAGATATCATTCAAAAAATAACAAGTTTTCTTTGGGACAACCTTATAGCATACATGCTTCTCGGAGTCGGAGTGCTCTACACAATAAGACTTGGTTTCCCACAGATTTCAAAATTAGGTAGAGCTTTTAATGAAGCTTTCGGTGGAGTCTTCAAGAAAAAAGACCCGAACGACAATTCCGGTGTCAGCCCTTTCCAAGCGCTTGCAACGGCAATTGCGGCACAAGTCGGAACCGGTAACATCGGCGGAGTCGCCGGTGCAATTATGGTCGGCGGTCCGGGCGCCGTATTTTGGATGTGGGTTTCAGGAATCCTTGGCATGAGCACAATCTTTGCCGAAGCTGTCCTTGCGCAAACCTACAGAGAGAAAAAGGGCGACACAGTCTATGGTGGTCCTGCTTACTACATTTCAAACGGTTTGAAAAATAAAAAATTCGGCAAAATTCTTGCAACCATGTTCTCAATCTTTATAATTATTGCTTTGGGACTTGTCGGAAATATGGTCCAATCAAACTCCATTTCCCTCTCCCTTAAAAACGGATTCGGCATAACTCCTGTAATCACTGGACTCGCGCTTGCAGTCTTGGTCGGAATGATCGTCATCGGCGGCATTGAGAGAATTTCAAGATTTGCGGAACTCGTTGTTCCAATAATGGCTCTCATCTACATCGTCGGCGGAATCGTAATCTTGGTAAAATTCAACGACCAAATCATCCCTGTATTCAAAGGCATTTTTACAGCAGCATTTTCAAGTAAAGCCGTTCTCGGCGGACTTGTCGGGATTTCGATGAAAAAAGCAATCAGACTCGGTCTTCAAAGAGGACTTTTCTCAAACGAAGCCGGGATGGGGTCAACTCCGCACGCACACGCAGTTGCCGAAGTTCCGCACCCGGTTAACCAAGGTCTCGTCGCAATGGCGGGAGTCGTCGTCGACACACTCGTAGTATGTACTTTAACAGCTCTCATAATTCTTGTCACTAACGCACACAACATTTCCGCCGGTCTCGGTCTGCAAACTGTTGCAGTCACACAAAAAGGCTTTGAAATCGCATTCGGAGATGCAGGACTCATGTTTCTTGCCGTTTCTCTCGTGTTCTTCGCGTTCACGACAATCGTCGGTTGGTACTACTTCGGCGAAAGTAACATTGCGTATCTCTTTGGTAAAAAAGCACTCACACCATACAGAATTCTCGTTCTCGTTGCAATAGTCCTCGGAACGATCATTCCGGTCGACACAGTTTGGATGTTCAGCGACTTCTTCAATGCACTCATGGTCATCCCGAACTGGATTGGCGTTGTGCTTCTATCGGGAACTGTGGTTAAAAAATTCGACGAATGGAAAAAACTTGAAAAGGAAATAAGAAAAGTTTCCGCAAAATAGACACAAAAATAAACTCGGTCTGTGGTAAAACACAGCCGAGTTTATTTTTGTGTATTAAATGTTCTTTAATTGCCACCGTCTTTATGAAAAAAATCATAATTAAAACAATATTACAAGAACTTTTACTTTTGTACTACTAACCTTTTCCTTTCTACAATCAGTCATACATCTTTTCTATTATTCTATACATACATTAATCAAAATATTAGAATACATCTAATTTACTCTATTTTTATATCTATTAAATAAACGCTATAAATTATTTTTCACCTTTAAAATCATACTCTCTTTATATTTGCATGACAACTAATGTTGTCTTTTATCTAAATTTTCTAACTACTTCCCGAAAACTGCTCTACCGTATGCTCCGAACGGTAAATTGCCTTTCAAAAATTCGATAAACAACTTTTTGTGGATATAGTAGTAATACGTATTTCCCGTTCCTTTGTATCCTACTCCAAAGGGGAACGCCCCTTGTTTCAAACCTGCTTGTAGCATAGTCGGCGACATCTTCTCAACAATTCCGTTTTTAGTTTTTTTCGTTAAATATTCACACGCCTCTGCAACCGAAATCCCTATCGGTGAATCAATCTCAACGAGTTTAATATCATCATTTTCCATATCTAATCTCCTAACCTTTCTAATTTATGTATCTAGTTCCTGTTCATTCTGTGATATTAAGTAAATAACTGATGTCCTTGTCATTTGCATTCTGCCATCAAATACTGCTTTTTATTATACTATCCATTTAAAAATCACTTTTCTGCTCACCAAACAACCACATCATAACAGAAAATAATTATAGTATCGTTAAGCTTTATACATTTTTTGTAAAATTTAAAAAATAATATTTTCATTTAAAAGCGAAGATTGTCTTTTCAAAAGGGGTATAGTGATATATAGACAAGTCATTAATCTGAAAAATAGAAATGGAGATGAAACAATGAAGATTTCTGAAAAGTTGAAAATGATAAGAAGCGATCACGGATTGACTCTTGAAGAAATGGCAGAAATTTTAAATAAATATTCTGAAAATAAAATAAGTAAGTCAACAGTGCATAGATGGGAAAATGAAGTCAACAATCCTTTGGCAACGAATCTCTCTTTATACTCAAAAGCCTTTAATATAGATATGAATTATCTAGCCGGCTTGACCGACGTATATTCCGAAAGAGAAGAAAAATCATTCAACAACTATGTATTATGCTCCGACTATACATCAGCCGGTATGTCAGCCGATCCAATATTTTATGCCAAGGCGGATAAAATACAACTGTCCGATGAGTTTGTCGGGAAGTATAAAGGAAGAAAAGACCTCGAATTTGTAAAAACCTACGGCGATTCTATGACAAATGTAATTCCGGAAGGTTCATTAATTGGCTATATAACTAATGACGTCTATTCGCAAATAAAACCGGGTGACATCGTTCTCTATAGATGCGGCTCCGACTTCGACATAAAAACATACTACGACATAGGTGACTCCATACTTTTTAAGTATGATTCAAAAAATAAAGAACACGAGGGCAAGTTCATCGTCTATCCGAAAGATGAAAATTTAAAAATAATTGGAAAAGTTGTAATTATAAATGCATTTATTGAATGAGAAAAACATTAACTAAGCCCAAATTTTAAACGTAAATAGACATGAAAAAACTCGGCCTGTGATAAAACACAGCCGAGTTTATTTTTTTGCCAAATTATATCTCTTTCACAAATTTCTCTGCAATAATCGGTCGACCGTTCACGTCTTTGTCTTCAAACTCATACATAAATTTAAAGTCGAGTTTTTTAAGAAGTTTGATTGAGTTCGCGTTTGTCGAGTACACATTTGCGGAAAGCCTCGACATATTTTCTGATTTAAAAAACGGAATTGCCGCTTCAATCGCTTCCTTCATAATCTCCCGTCCCCAATAGTCCTTCGAAAGAGAGTATCC
Organism: uncultured Eubacteriales bacterium; assembly: GCA_900540185.1. GTDB lineage: Bacteria > Bacillota > Clostridia > Tissierellales > Peptoniphilaceae > Ezakiella. The sequence continues at coordinate 59,761 of UQFH01000003.1, read as the reverse complement.
GATGCACATGGTTTTGCCGTCGGGGTAATCTTTGTCCACAATAAAATCGAGAGTGCCGATTGCTTTTTCGTCATCCCTGTGGTAGATGCAAAACACGGTGTTTAAGCTCTTGAACATTTCAAGAAAATCTCGGGCGTCGTATTCCGACAAAAAGTGGTGCCATCCCGCCGCTTCTCCAACTCCTTCGACTTTTCCGAATTCGTAAAGCGCTTCCAAATCCGAATCAATCCATTTTCTTAAAATTATCCTCTCTGATTTAATCTCATCTCGCGGTAGTTCTATCAAAATACTTCTCCTTTGTTATTCCTGTAAATGAAATGCCTATGTCTTTTTTGTGTGCGTCCTTGCCCATTCCTTCGGCGAACTTTTTCATCCCGACTTTTTCTTGAGTTCTCATTGAGCGCACGTTTTCGTTAAAATATCCTGCCATAACAAACTCTGCACCGGTGTTTTCGAAAAGATAATTAAGAACCGCATCGACCGCTTCGGGCATTATTCCCCTGCCCCAAAAATCTTTTGAAAGCACAAACCCGAGTTCGACAATATCTTTCTTTTTAAACTTTTCATAGACGAGCTCCGTCATCGCGCCGTCCGGCTCGTGGAGTCCCAATGTGCCGATCATTTTTCCCGTATCTTTGTCGACAAGCGAAAGTACGTTTTTCTCTTTTATAAACATCTCCGCAACTTTTTTCGCGTCCTCAATCGTATTGTGGTGGAGCCAACCCGCCGCTTCGCCCACTCCCGGCACTCTTGCATATTCGAAGAAATTCTCTAAGTCTTCAATTTTGAACGCTCTTAATATAAGTTTATCTGTTTCAAGCGTGATATTTGTAACATCTATTTTCATCTTTCCTCCAAAAAGAAAAGACCAAACTTCCGTCCGGTCTTATCTGAAATTCTCGTCAATCATTTTGTCGACTTCAGCCTTGTTCATAATCCAATAACTGATTCCCTCGGCGTCGTTTTCGGCGTGTCCCGGAAGAGTCATCGCATTAATGTTTTCAGTATTTATTTTTCCTGCGGATGTCGCCATTTTGAAAATAGTTTCAATCGGAATGTTTGTTTCAACATTTGGAAGCACTTCTCTCAAAATTTTCGGGAGTTTGAAAATATTTTTAAAACTAAGTGCTTGGCTTATGACCGCCTTTAAAAACTGTTGTTGGTGCTCAATTCTCGAGATATCGGAGCCGTCTGTCGGCATCGGGATGCCCGGCGAATTTTTTCTCCATCTCAAAAATTCAATCGCCTGTTGCCCGTTTAAAGTTTGAAGTCCCGGTTTAAAATCTATCGAAAGCTCCTTGCCCTTCGTCGTATCGAGATATTTCATTCTGAAAGGAATCTCAAACTCCACGCCGCCGATTGAATCCACAAGTTTCTTCACCGCCATATAGTCAACTTTCGCATAATTTTCGACTTGTAGCCCCGTGAGATTGTTTATATATTTCATTGTAAGCTCACTTCCGCCCGTCGCATGGCCGGCGTTCAGCTTCACATAGTTGCCGTTTGGAAATTTATATTGCGTGTCCCTCGGCAAATTGAGCATTCTCACCTCGCCCGTTTCGAAATTTATTCTCGTCAAAATCATCGTGTCGGTTCTTTGGTGCTTTGCCTCCTCAGTCGTTAAATCCATCCCGTCGATTCCCATCACGAGAAAAGTGATTTCGCCTTTAAACTCCTCTTTCGGCTTCTTCATCTTTTCGAGGTCGATTTCTTTTTCTTCTGAGCTATTTATATTCTCATCGGTCGGCTTTTCCGTCTCGGATTCGACGCCGATAAGTTTTCCAAAAGGATTGTGTGCATTTTTAACAACTGCAAAAATATAAAATGCCGTAAAAGCAAAAAAAGCAGTTATAAATGCGACTTTAAACTTTTTCATCCGTTAACTCCATTTCATAACTATACTTTCTTTATTATATCATATTAAATTTAAGAACTCAATTTATCCCGTCGATATTTACAAAATCCGGGTATGTTTTTTTTGAATTCACAATATACTTATTCTTTGTAAAACCGCACATCCAAAAGTCATTGTCATAGCTGTCGGTGTAGGACTTCGACTCATCGTATGAAACGACAATCCCCTCGTTTTGAAAAAACTTTTCCAAGTTTTCTTTCTTGGTCATTTTCGTGTTGTTTTTTCCAATAACCTTACCACCCGAGTGACTCGTCGCGATAAGATAATCAAAACCCAAAATTTCCTTTACATATTTCATATATCCATAAAGACTTGCAGAGCAAAGAATTGTGGTGTAGCCATCCTCATGAATCTCACCAATCAAATTTTTGTACCCGTGCGTTTCAACAAATCCTTTCGAAAACTCTTTTAATGTATTGTCAGGAACGGCCTCCACAACTCTGACAAATGCACTTTTAAAATTTTCAAATCTCCCGGTAAAAAGCATTGCAAAAAAGCCCTTTATAATCCACCACGAGAGCCCGAAAATATTTATATATCCATTTTTTAATGCAAATCTTATAAGAACCCTGATCGAATCTATGTCGACCAGGGTCTTATCAAAGTCATATATTTTTATCTTTTTCACTATTCTTCTCTCAAAACGCCGTAGTCGCCGTCGCCTCTCTTATAAATTACAGAAACCTTGTCGTTGTCCGCATCTCTGAAGAGATAGAAATCGTGTGTCACGAGGTCCATTTGAAGAGCTGCTTCTTCTCTCGACATCGGTTTCAAGAAGAATGCTTTTTCACGAACAACTTTCGGTCCTTCAACTTTTTCTTTCGGCTCTAAATCCGGAATTGCTTCGAATTTTATGCTCTTTGTATCTTTGTATCTCTTTTGCAGTTTTGTTTTATGTTTTCTGATTTGTCTTTCGAGTTGGTTCAAAACCTTGTCGATAGATTCATAGAAATCTTTTGTCTTTTGTTCGCTTCTAAGAACTTGTCCGTCAGGAAGAGTTATCGTAACTTCCAAAATTTCATCCGACTTCACTCTTCTAAACACTGCGGTTCCTGTTATATCTTCAGCAAAGAACTTGTCAAGCTTCGAGAGTTTCTTTTCAGTCATTTCCTTTAAGTCAGGCGTCATTTCAAAGTTTCTTGCTACAATTGTGAGTTTCATAATATTCCTCCTTGCTTTCTTTATATTTATTATATACCCTTTTAAATTGATTTTAACACATTAAAACTGTTATAATATAAACATGGAGGTTATTTTATGAATAAAATTACATTGGACGCATTCACAAAATACAAATTCCTCTCTAAGCCGACATTCTCAGAGGGTGGCAAGAGATTTGTATTTGAAGTGACAAATATAAGCGAAGATAAAAAGTCATATGAGACAGGACTTTTTGAAATTGAAAACAACAACGCAAAAAGAATTACGACAAAGAGCGGTCAAGGTTTTTGTTTTTTGAATGAAGACGAAATCGTTTTCAGAGACGACAGGGACAAATCCGAAAACAAATCCGCCGCACCTTCAACAAAGATTTATAAACTGAATTTAAACGGCGGAGAAGCGGAAAAGTTTCTAGAATTTGACTCCGACCTTTCAATCGTTGATGTTGTCGGAAATAAAATTATCTTTATAGAAAACTACAACCCGATTTGGGACGGCTACGACAAGACCGACTCGAAGTCGAGAGAAGCGATGGTTTCAAGAAACAAGGACGACGAAGACTATCATGTGTTCGACGAAATTCCTTTTTGGGGAAACGGCGCCGGCGTTACAAATAAAAAAAGAAGTCGCCTCGCCTGCTATGACTTAGACAAAAAAGAACTCACAATTTTGACCGAAAGAGAAAGAAATGTCGAGCTTGTCGACGTAAATAAAAAAACAGAAAAAATCGCATTCACGACAAATGTCTACAAGGACAAAATGCCGCTCACAAGCGAAGTTATGATGCTCGATTTAAGAACCGGCAAAATTGAAGACATAACTCCGCTCTACGGGATGAGTTATCAAATTTTAAAATTTATGGGCGACGACATCATAACTCTTGCAACCGACATGAAGTCGCACGGCATAAACGAAAACGGCAGCCTCATTTTGTTTGAGCCGAACGAAAAAAGAATTCTTAAAAAAGTTATGCCGGACTTTTCATTTTGGTCGAGCGTCGGAAGCGACGTTAGATACAGAGAGGGCGACACTTTCAAAGTCGACGGCGACTATTTCTATTTCACAACCACAATCGAATATAAATGTGAACTTTTCCGCATCGACAAAAATCTCGAAATCGAACAACTCACAAACTGCGGCGGTTCGGTCGATTCATTCGACGTGAAAAATGGAAAAATTTATGCAATTTCTCTAATCGAGCAAAAGCTTCAAGAGCTCTACGAGATAAAAGACGGCGAACATATCGAAATCACACACTTAAACGACGGTTTGAAAGATGTTTATGTTGCAAAGCCTGAGCTCGTCGAATGGGACAAAAACGATTACCACTACACCGGATTTGTGCTTCTTCCGCCGAACTACGACGCGACGAAAAAATATCCTGCCGTTTTTGAAATTCACGGCGGACCGAAAACCGTTTACGGCACAGTCTTCTATCACGAGCTTCAATTCCTAGCAAACGAAGGCTATATTGTGTTCTTCACAAACCCGCGCGGCAGCGACGGTTATGGAAACGACTTCATGGACATTTTCGGAAAATACGGCGACATCGACTACAAAGATTTGATGGACTTCACCGACCTCGTGCTCGAAAAGTATCCCGCAATTGACAAGGACAGAGTTTTTGTGACGGGCGGAAGCTACGGCGGATTTATGACGAACTGGATTATCGGCCACACAAACAGATTCAAACGCGCCTGCTCGCAAAGGTCAATTTCAAACTGGATCAGCATGTGGGGCACGGCGGACATCGGCTACTATTTCGCCGACGACCAAACGAGAGCCGCAATTTGGAACAATGTTTCCGGCTGGGGCGGTGTCGACAAGATGTGGGAGCAAAGCCCGCTCAAATACGCCGACAAGGTCGAAACGCCGACACTTTTCATAAACAGCGACGAAGACTACAGATGCTACCACACCGAAGGGCTTCAAATGTTCACGGCGCTCAAATATTTCGGAGTTGAATCGAGACTTGTGCTCTTTAAAGGCGAAAACCACGAGCTCAGCCGCTCCGGTCTTCCGCACCATAGAATAAGACGCCTCACCGAAATAAGAGATTGGTTTTCATAGATTAATAATAAATGCAAACAAATGTTTAAATGATATTTAATATGGGTAATTAATTAATGGAGGTGTTAGTTATGAAAAAATTAACTAGAATTTTTATAGCATCAGTATTAATAGTGATGCTTACGATGACAGTAGAAGCGGTCAAGTTGTATCCTGGAGAAAAGCTTGTGGGAGACACAATAGTAGGAGAAACAATTATTTCCCCTGCTGACGGAGAAATTCGGTTGTACTGGGATAAGGATTCAGATTGTCCTAATTTTTGTAGTTCAAAAGAAACCCTACAATATTGGTACACAGGTTACATTCAATTTCAACCTGCGTATAGGACACAATATGGGGATCCTTGTGATTTAAAACCAAATAGGAATGTATGTCAAGCATGGATAGACTACGTGAGAAAGGATTCTTCTGGGGAATGGGTTTCTGTATGTGACGGTCCTCATTATACCAGAAAAGCATATAGTATTTACGATACAGATTTTTATTTCAAAAAAACTACTGCACATGATAGCTTAATTATAGGAGAGGCCGGCAAAACACACTTCTCCAGAGGATGGTTGTATTTTGCGGAATAAAATTTTTTCAATGATTTTAGTATTATTGTCAATAGCTCTAATTGTGCTAGCTATAAATAATATTAAAATTATAAAACGATATGATATAATGAATGAGTTCACAGGCAAAGATTTGTATCATCTCGACGGAGTTTCCGAAAAAAACCCGAGCGAATTTACCGACAATGCTTTGAAACTTGTGGATGAATTTTTGGAAAAGGACATTCCATACTACACGCATTCCTCATTTATGCAAATGTACAAAAACGGCGTGCTCGAGCCGAGACAGACTTTCTTTTCAAAGGATATGTACGAGCTTGTAACGCCTGAGATTGAAAACGGAGAAGGTCTTGAAAATTATTTCGATTTCGACTACGAATCCGACGAACCGATTCCGGTTTTAATCGGCAGCAATTTTTCGTACAATTTTGAAACCGGTTTAACATATGAGGACAGCCTTTTCGGACACATCGTCAAGATAAAAATCGTAGGTACAACCGCTCCGAAACAAAGCTATCCGGACCTCTTGGAAAATACAAACTATTTCGACTCCGGGATTTTGTATCCTGTGAACAAGTCGCTCTTTAAAAAATATGTGGACTCGCCGCAAGACGTCGACATGATGTTTAATCGTACGCTCTTTAAAAATCCTGAATCCATAAATCTTTTCAGCGACAAAATGAGCGCCGACGAAAACGGAATCTGCGATTTGAAATGGGTTAAGATTGACGAGAAAATTGAAAATTGGAAAAACGGATATATCAAATCGAGATACAACTCGGCATATATAAAAATTGCAATGAGCGTTCTTCTCTTAATCGTTTCCGTATATGTATTCAGAAAAAAATAAGCGGTAATTTATCGCTTATTTTTGTATAACGGTCATATACAAACTGTTGTTTATAATACTTTATTGGGTAATACTATATTAAAGAATTCAATATTTTTGTAGAAAGGAGAAATTATGAAAAATAAATCCATACGAATTGCAATGACTTCAATTTTAATAGCGCTGATGATATTCAGCGGATGCAAGACAAATGAAGACGTAAGAAGCAAAAAGGCGGAGGAATTTGCAAATTTGTTCTTCGAACAAGTGAAAGTTTTACAAAAGACAGATAACCAAATCTTCACTTTAGAAGAACTGAATGAAAACGCTGACGACGAAGCGAAAAAGACAGTAAAAAAATATTACGATGATCTTCGAGAATACATCTCCGAAAAACAACTCATCAAATACTTAAACGACCAGGAGCTTTTGAGCACGAAGTATTACGAATCAAATGTCAAGGACTATAAAATCGAAAACTTCAAAGCTGTGCCTTCCGACAAGAAGGAAGGCGCCGTGGATGCGACTTTTGACGTGACTTTCTTCAACGACTCAAAGGCCGAAATTGCAAAAAAGAGCTACAAAATAAGATGTATGTTTGACGGCGACAAAATGGTCGACGCATTTGGAGAAATGTTCCCTCCAACTGAAATCTCGCAAAATAAATAGAATTTATGTAAAATATTGAATTTCAAAAAGCTGCCCGTTTGGACAGCTTTATTTTTTTGTATTGAGTTGTGTTTAAATCGTTCGGCTAAAACTTTTCCAAATCGATTATCTTGTTCGTTATTGAAAGTGGGCTTTTTCTGTGCGTTATGATGATTACAATCTTGCCTTCTTCGCCGAGTCTTTTTATATTTTGCACAATTTTATCCTCGGTTTCATTGTCGAGAGCCGACGTAAACTCGTCAAGGATGATTAAATCCTTGTCGCTGTAAAGAGCGCGTGCAAGTGCGATTCTTTGTTTTTCCCCACCGCTTAAATTTGCTCCGTTCGTTGCAAGCTCGTGGTTGAGCTTCTCGTCTTTTTTCTCGACGAGATTTGAAAGTTCGCTCTCCCTCAAAACATTTTCGTCGACAACTTCATTGTCAAATTGAATATTTCTAATAATTGTATCTCTGAAAATGAACGGCTCCTGCTCAACAAGCGAAAGATTGTCGTAGTAGCTTGAGCGATTGATTTTTCTGAGCTCCGTATCGTTCACAATTACCTCTCCGGTATATGTGTCCCAAATTTTCAGGATTATGTCTATAATCGTCGACTTGCCCGAACCCGACGGTCCGATGATACCAACGATGTCGCCTTTTTCAAATTTGAAATTCACGCTTTTAAGAACCGGCTTTTGGGAATCATACGAAAAAGAAACGTCCTTAAACTCGATTGAATTTATGCCGCGAATCTTCTCTCCGGTCTCTTCTTCCATATCGTCCTCAAGAAAACTCAAAACTCTGTCGCTCATCCCGAGACTGACGTTTATGCCCGTGTACCAATCCGAAAGATTCGTCATCGGCTCGTACAAAAAGTCGAGATATGAATAAAACGCAAAGAGATAGCCCAGTGTGAGTTGTCCCTTTATAATTAAAATTGCACCCGAAATAAGCACAACTATCGGAAGGAGCGCCTTTGTAAATCCGCCCACGCCGTAACTTATTGCGGTGTACTTTTTTATATCCTTCGCCGAGTCCGTGTAGTCATTTATTGTGTTTTTAAAATTGTCGAGGAAAAATTTTTCCTTGCCGTTGATTTTTATCTGCAAAACTCCGTTCAGATATTCCTTTACGGTTTCGGAAACTCTTGTAAAAAGTTGTCTCTCTTTGTTCGATGCCGTTCTTATTTTTTTGTCGATTCTATGGAATGTGAACGTGTATATAGGAACGATCAAAAGAGGTAAAATCGTGAGTATCGGACTCATATAAAACATCAAAACCACGACAATACCAATTCTCAGCACGTTTAAAATGAGCATCGGAAAACCGATTGAAATGTCGTACGAGAGAATCGACGTGTCGTGCAAAATTCTGTTGGTGAAATCCTCGTCGTTCTCTTTGAAAAATTTTACATTCTTTTTTAGCGCCGCTTGCAGCATAATCGTTCTGAAATAGTTCAAATACTCCGTGCTGTACATATGCCATATGTAGTTTTGCGTCGAGTTTAAAGTCGCATCCAAAAGTCCGATTATGATTAAAAGCGCTCCGAATTTTAAAATGTCCGCGATAGGTGCGCTCACCGTGACCATATTTACGAGCTTTCCGATGAAAAACGGCATTATAGAGCCGATTAAAATCGAAGCTGCGCAAAGCACTACGAGCCAAAATCTCCTTTTTCTAAAAGGTCCTATGTAACCTAAAAGCTTTCTGTATTTTTTAACCATCCTGCCCTCCTTGTATATAAATATTATAACACATTCCCCCCCATTTGCAAATTGGCACAAAAAAATGAGCCGTCAATGCAGCCCATTCATTTGTAATTAAATTCTTGCGTCAATTGTCGTTCTTAAATCATATTCTCCCTTTTCAACATGGCTTCTTATAAAATATGTCACGATTGAAAAAGCTAGTGACAGAAATACAAATTTAAAATTGTTCAAGCCTTCAAATGTGCTCAAGTTGTGTATGTCAGGCATATTTGAAAGTCCGATTAAATCAAATATCGAGAGCGTTGCGAAATAAACTTGAAGAATTACCGCAATTCCGAAAATGATTTGTACGAGTCCGCTGATTTTTTTCTTGACCGAAAAATAAAAGTTGAAGAAGTCGTAAAATCCGAGATAGCCGAACCAGATTGCGTGGAGTCCGACGATCACTTTTAATATGCTCATCGTGCTTTCAAGTTTTTTGGGGTCGCTTTCGTAGATGCTTTTCATTGCGCCCGAGCCCATGAAAAGGCTAATAATTAAAAGAACTGCCGCAGTCCAAATAATTCTTCCGAATCTTCCCTTTTTTGTAAAATAGCTAAATTTTTTGTACATAAAAACCTCCTTTGTTTAATATGTAGCTTGCATGTGTTTTGATTGTGATTTTTGTTTCACTTATCTATATATATGATATCACACCCCCTCCCGAAATTTCAAATACATATTACCCGCCAAATGTTAAAATTATGTTAAATTTTTTAAAGCGCACAATCTACTTATATGTCTTTTAAAAAAACGCAAACAAAAAAGCTGTCTTTTCAAACAGCTCTAGTCAGTTATTTCTTCTTTTATGCTTGGATTTTTGTAGATGAGCATGAATATCATAAATCCGAACATTCCGCCCACAACGTTCAAAATCACGGCGTCGATGTCGCATCTTCCGACCGTAATAAACAGTTTAAAAATTTCTTTCATCGCCGCTATAACAAAAACGCATCCGACCGTTCCCCAAAAATGTCTCAGCTTTTTAAACGCAACCGGCAAAAGCAGTCCGTATGGAAATGCTGCCATGAGGTTTAAAACAAAAAATTGGAATGCATAAATCGGTAGTATGTCTTTGTTTTTAAGGCGTGTGATGTAGCCTTTAATTGTTCTAAACGGCACGAGATTCGTCACGCGTTTCGCATAATCCGAAAAGCTTTCGCCCTCTTCTTTTTCCGAATTTACAACTATCTCATTGTCGCTCTTTTCAACGAACCAGTTCCCAATTTTCAAAGAGAGAAAACTGAAAATGAGAATCGAATAAATTGCGAGCACAATAAGTGTCATTATTTTATAAGGTTTCTTCTGCATAATTCCTCCTACAATCCCATATTCGGGTCGGCGACAAAATCAATTGGCGATTCGCCGTATTTTTCGTATTGTATAAATCCTGCAACTCCAATCATTGCAGCGTTGTCTCCCGTGTATTTTGCTTCCGGCGTCAAAACTTTTATTTGAAATTCCTCGCCCGCTTTTTGTATGCTGTCTCGAATGGCTTTGTTGTTTGAAACTCCGCCCGAGATTGCGATGGTCTTTCTGTTTTTCATATTTGCCGCTCTTATGACCTTGTCCACGATTACGTCAATCACCGCTTCCTGGAAACTCCTTGCGACGTCTTCGCGCTTTATCGGATTGCCTTTCATATTTTCTGTGTTGATATAATTTATGACCGCAGTTTTCAGTCCCGAAAACGAAAAGTCGAATGAGTCCTTCGAAAGATAAACACGTGGGAAATCGAGAACATCCTCGCCGTCTTTCGCAAGTTTTTCAAGCTCCGCTCCGCCCGGATAACCGATTCCCATAACGCGCGCAACTTTGTCGAAGCTCTCGCCCGTCGCGTCGTCTTTTGTCTCGCCGATTTTATGAAACTCGTCGTAGTCGACAACGTCTATGATATATGTGTGCCCCCCGCTCACGACAAGCGCGATATACGGTGGTTTTAAATCCGGATTTGAAATATAGTTCGACGCAATATGTCCCTTCATGTGGTTTACTCCAACAACCGGAATGCCCGTTGCGACGCCGAGTGCCTTTGCAAACGAAACTCCGACAAGAAGGCTCCCGATGAGCCCCGGTCCTTGTGTCACGGATATTAGATCGATGTCCTCGAGCGTTTTGTCCGCACGAAGAAGAGCTTCTTTTAAACAGATTTCAATCGCATCGATGTGCATTCTCGAAGCGATTTCCGGCACAACTCCTCCATATTTCAGGTGCGTGTCGATTTGGCTCTGCACGACATTTGAAAGAACTTTATTCGGTTTTTCGACAACCGCAATGCTTGTGTCATCGCAGCTCGTTTCAATTGCTAATGTTAACATATCTTCCACTCCATCAAAAGAGCGTCCTCTCCCCCTTCATAGTAGCCTTTTCGCATTCCTATATTTTTAAAATTGTATTTTTCATACATTTTCTGAGCATTTATATTTGAATCTCTAACTTCCAAAAAAATACTCTCCGGCTTGAAATTCTCGATAAAATACTCGAGCATCTTTCCGCCGATGCCCTGCCGTCTGAACTCATCACGAACGGCTATATAAATTATTTCCGCCTCACCTGCGACAAGTTGAAATATCGCAAATGCCACATTTTCGATGCCAATAATTTTGTAGTTTTCGTTTTTAAAAAACAATTCCAAATCGCCTGTGTGAAAAATTTCAGAAGCGATTTTTCCCACCCAATAAACATCACTTTTTTCGAGTGTTCTAAGATTCATAGCTTTTCTTTTTTCACCGTGACGACATCGCTGTCTTTTTTAAGATACTCGAGCCTCGAATGAAGGCTGTCGACATAGTCATCCGCACTCACTCGAAGCGCCGCCTCGGTGAGCCCTTTAATAGTTAAGTAAACATCTTTTTTCGGAATAAAAGTATATCCTTTTTCCATGAAAATTTCTTTATATTTAAGCGCATTTTCTCCGACGACAACAGTGTTTTCCCTCGGCTCAATTGCTGCAACTTCCGAAATCTCGTCTGCTCTTTCGTCGCCGTAGTGTTTTTTCAAATAAACTCTCTCGCGCCTTGCGTCCATAATTGTGAGAACGTCTTTTTCATAATTTGCTTCATAAAAAATCGCGTCCATCGTGTCAACAAGAACAATCGGCACGTCAACTGCAAAAGCGATTGCCTTTGAGGCGGCAAGACCCACTCGAAGCCCCGTAAAAGAGCCTGGACCCTTTAATGTCGAAACCGCGTCAATGTCTTTAATTGTCAAATCCACATATGAAAAGGCATCCTTTATCATTTTAAAAATCGTTTCCGATTGGCGAATTCCCGTTTCGATTGAAATCGAAATCAAAGTCTCGTCGCCTTTTGTTATGGAAACTCCGGTGGATGCCGTTCCCGTAAGTAAATTCAGTAAAACCTTGTCCATTAAAAATCTCCTCTTTTTAATGCATCTCCGTCGAGATATAGCACGCGTTTTCCGTCTTCGTATTTGAAAGTGAGCTTTAAATCAAACGGCTCATCTCCCAAAATTTCGGGCCACTCGATAAACTTAATCGTGTCATCGTCAAGAATTTCTTCGATGCCGATGTTTAGCGCATCATCAATTGTCTCGAGCCTATAGAGGTCGATGTGCGAAATTTTTTTCTCGCCGTCATAAAGATTTACAAGCGAAAAAGTCGGGCTCTTTGCAAGGGTGCCGTAAATTTTTGCGATTTCATTCACAAAAGTGGTCTTCCCCGTTCCCAAGTCGCCTTCCAAAAAAACGACGTCGCCCGATTTTAAAATCTCCGCTATTTTCTTCGCAATTGAAGTTGTGTCGTCCAAACTTTTTAATTCGAATTTCAATTTGCGCCTTCCTTTTTTTTAAAGAGCAAATACGCCCTTATAAATTCGTCAATCTCGCCGTCCATAACCGACGAAACGTCGCCGATTTCAAAGTTCGTTCGGTGGTCCTTGACCATTTTGTACGGGTGAAAAACATAACTTCTGATTTGGCTGCCCCACTCGATTTTCGAATAGTTCCCGGCAAGGTCCTCAATCTTTTCCTTGCGCTCCTCCTCTTTCAAAGCTATGAGTTTTCCCTTCAAAATTTTAAGAGCAACCTCCTTGTTTTTGAGTTGGCTTCTTTCGTTTTGACAGGAAACCACAATGCCCGTCGGAATATGTTTTATTCGAACCGCAGAGTCCGTCGTGTTGACACTTTGTCCGCCTGCGCCGCTCGAACGATAAGTGTCGATTTCAAGGTCATTTTCATTTATCGAAACCTCTATATCGTCGTCAAGCGACGGAATTACATCCACACTTGCAAAACTCGTATGTCTCTTTCGAGCCGTGTCAAACGGACTTATACGAACAAGTCTGTGCACGCCTTTTTCCGCTTTCAAATATCCATACGCATTTCTCCCCTGAACCGCAAAAGTAACACTCTTTATGCCGGCCTCGGTATCCTTTAAAATGTCGCATATATTAAGCTTGAATCCCTTTCGTTGGGACCATCTTTGATACATTCTATAGAGCATTTCCGCCCAATCTTGCGCCTCAAGACCGCCCGCACCCGAGTGGATTTGAACTACCGCATCTCCCGTGTCGTACTCACCGGTAAGCATTTGGCTGTAGCTGTAGTCCACGACTCGCCTCTCGAGATTTTTGAGCTTTTTAAGCTCGATAATATACTCTTTTTCGTCACCGTATTCTTCGGAGAGCTCGACCATAAATCGAAGCTCCCGAAGTTCCTTTATAAGCGAATTGTAGTCATTTAACTCCGACTCGATGTCATTTATCTTTTTCATAAGAAGAGTGGCTTCCTCGGGATTGTCCCACAAACCCGACTCCAAACTCTTCTTTTTTAACTCATTTAACTTATCCTTCTTTTTTTGAGGGTCAAAGAGACACCCCGATTTCCTGCACCTTCTCTATAAGCTCGTCTATCTGATGATATACGTCCTTAGTAACTTCCATTATTCATTCCTCCCGCAACAGTTTTTATACTTTTTGCCGCTTCCGCATGGGCATGGATCGTTTCTTCCAACCTTTGGAGCTTGACGTTTCACGGTTTGTTGTTTTTCCGCAGCGCCTTCTTTGATATTCTTTGACATCTTCTTCTTTTCAACCTTTCCCGGGTCTTCAACGTGGAAGAGGAATCTCAAAAAGTCGGAGCGGATTTCACGGTTCATATCTTCAAACATTTGTGAACCTTCGATTTGGTATGCTTGAACCGGGTCCTTTTGACCGTATGCTCTAAGTCCGATACCGGTTTTAAGCTGATCCATAGCATCTATTTGGTCCATCCACTTTTCGTCAACAACTCTCAAAAGAAGAATTCTTTCGATATTTCTTATATTTTCTTCGCCGAATTCGTCTTCGCGTCTCTTGTATTCGTCGAGAATCAAATCTTTCGCTTCTTCCTTCATCGCATTCGGCGTGTCGGCTTCTTTTGGAACAACTCCAAAAACTCTTTCAAATTCAATAGCCGCAGCCGGTGCATTCCACTCTGCCGTCTTTTCAAAATCCAAAGCAGCGGAATCCACGATAAAATCGATTTCCGAATCAATCATTTCGAGAATTTGTGACTTGATATTGCCTTCGTCAAGCAACTTCTTTCTTTCTCCGTAAATGATATTTCTTTGTTGATTCATAACGTCGTCGTATTGTAAAACGTGCTTACGAGTTCTGAAGTTGTTTGCTTCGACATTTCGTTGAGCCGTTTCGATTCTCTTTGTTATAAGCTTGTGCTTAAGCGGCACATCGTCGCCTTCGCCGTACTTTTGAATGAGATTCTTTAGCGTTTCTCCACCGAAAAGTCTCATCAAATCGTCTTCGGTTGAAATATAGAACTTCGACGAACCCGGGTCCCCTTGACGTCCCGCACGTCCTCTTAACTGATTGTCGATACGTCTACTTTCGTGTCTTTGCGTTCCGATAATGTGGAGCCCGCCGGCATCCATAACCTTTTGCTTTTCTTCTTTGATTTCTTCTGTGTATTTGTCAACCAAATCGTGGTATTTCTTTCTGTATGCCAAAAGTGCCGGATCATCCGTATTTTCGTGACCTTCGATATTCGGAATAAGAGATTCATCCTCGACTTCGCGTTTAATATCGTTCATAGCCATATGTTCAGGATTTCCGCCGAGCATGATATCCGTACCACGACCTGCCATATTCGTCGCAATCGTAACTGCGCCCAAACGTCCTGCTTGTGCAACAATTTCCGCTTCCTTTTCGTGGAACTTCGCATTCAAAACCCTGTGCGGAATTCTTTCTTTCTTTAAAAGTCGCGACAAATGCTCCGAGTCCTCAATCGTTATAGTACCGACAAGAACCGGTTGCCCCTTTTCGAAACACTCCTTGATATCGCGAACAATCGCCGTATCCTTACCTGCAACTGTAGCATAAATTTCGTCGTCGTAATCCAACCTTTGAACAGGCTTGTTTGTCGGAATCTCAATAACTTCCATATCGTAAATTTCTCTGAATTCATTTTCTTCAGTCATTGCAGTCCCCGTCATACCCGAAAGCTTGTCGTACATACGGAAATAGTTTTGGAAAGTAATCGTCGCAAGAGTCATCGACTCATTTCTTACGTCCAAACCTTCCTTTGCTTCAATCGCTTGGTGAAGCCCGTCGCTGTACCTTCTGCCGTACATAATACGTCCGGTAAACTCGTCGACAATAAGAACTTCGCCGTCTTTTACAACATAATCCTTGTCCCTCTTCATAAGCGCCTTCGCTTTAAGAGCGATATTTATGTGGTGCATAATCTCGATATTGTCGATATCCGCAAGATTTTCAACACCGAAAAACCTTTCGGCGTCCTTCGTGCCGAGCTCCGTGAGTGAGACGGAATTGCCCTTTTCGTCTATGACATAATCCACCGTTTCTTCCGGCATATCCTTGTCGAAATCAAGCGGACTGATTGGCTTTTCGTTCGGGTCCAAATACCTGAACGTTGCAGTGCTTGCAAAAGCCTTTGCCTTGCCGTAAAGATCGGTCGGCTTGTCGGATTGACCGCTTATAATGAGCGGCGTTCTTGCTTCGTCGATCAAAATCGAGTCGACTTCGTCAACGATTGCAAAATTTTGTCCCCTTTGAACCATATTGCCCTTGTAAATGACCATATTGTCTCTCAAATAGTCAAAACCGAACTCATTGTTGGTCCCGTAAGTTATATCCGCATCGTATGCATCTCTTCTTTCGGCATTATCCATTCCGTTAACGATAACGCCGACTTTTAATCCCATAAATTCAAAAACCTTGCCCATCCAGTTTCTGTCACGCTTTGCAAGGTAATCATTGACCGTGACAATGTGTACTCCCTTTCCGGAAAGTGCGTTTAAATATGCCGGCAAAGTTGCGACCAAAGTCTTTCCTTCCCCGGTCTTCATTTCCGCAATCCTTCCTTGGTGTAAAACGAGTCCCCCTATTACTTGTACTCTGAAAGGGCGCATCTTCAAAACACGATAATCCGCCTCTCTTATAGCTGCAAATGCTTCAGGGAGAATATCATCAAGCGTCTTTCCTTCGTTCAAAAGCTCTTTAAACTCGAGCGTCTTATTTTTTAATTCCTCGTCGGATAACGCTTTATATTTATCTTCAAGGCTCATAACCTCATCCGCAATCGGCTCAATCTTTTTTAACTCTTTTGCGGACGGTGTGCCAAAAATCTTTTCAAATAACCCCATAATAATCTTCCTTTCATATAGCTATATTATAACATTTTATAAACGATATATCAATTGATGCAGATTACATAACATAAACAAAAACAAACACACAAACAAATCAAACTCTAGAAATATATATCCCGAGAAATGTCAAATTGTGAAATTGTGGGAATATTTTATTTTGCTTTTTTATTTTTGTTTGTTTTATTTGCTTTGCTTTTCTTTTCTTTGCTTTGCTTGGCATAGTTATATTATGCATGTGCATTTATTTTTTATGCATGTGCATTTTCGGCATCGAGTTTTTATGAACCGAAACAGTTTGAGCGACGTTTTTTATAAAAATTTATTTTAGTTCTCGATTTAAAACTTACACACAAACTTTAAGACAATTTTTTTTGTTTTTGTTTTATTTGCTTTTCTTTGCTTTTCTTTTCTTAGCATAAAATCGCATACGCTTCGCATGCAACTCGCAATTACTTCGCATACTTTGGAACTAAATCAATTTATTTTAATTTCTTCTCTTTTCCTACTCCACTTTTCTCTTTTCCTATTCTACTCCTATTCTACTCCAATCAATTTTTTAAATAATCCATTTAAATCCATCAATATAAAAAATTCCCCTTCCTATTCCCCAATGTTACAAAATCGCAATAATCATTTCTATTTCTTAATTTTTTATTTTAATTAATTTTTTTATATTTCTGCAAATATTTTTAAAATTTAGACTGCAAAAACATAAGCTATGACAAAACGTGCTTTTAAAAATTCTTTTATGTAAAATCTTATTTGTTCTCTAAAAATTTCTGTAATCCACAATATTATAACTCCGTTTCTGCCATCCTACTCTTATGCTCTACACTTAATCCCGTATTTTCATCTCCTCGCTTAATCACATCACTTATCTTCTCACCTTTTCTCTTATTCTCAACGCTTCAGCTCTTTTCTATTTTAGTTTCCACATCTCTATTCATCTTTCCACTTCTTTATTCTAATTTTCACTTCTCTTATTCTACTGCACTCATCTTTTATAAAATTAACCATTTAAAATCATAAATATAAATTCCCCTTAAGACTGGATTAAAACCTACAACAACTATGGACCCGATGCATTCATGGACTCAAACAAAAGAAACAAATTGACTTTACAAGAACAAAATAATCTAGTAGAATTATATCTAAGGGAGAAAACATAACTAACAACATTTGCTAAAAGCCACGGAATTATAATTTTTTGAATTTACTCATGTCAAGGGCTTCGCAAGTTGCTTCGCAACTCTTGACACTCGAATTCAAAAATTTATCCGTCTAGTAGAAAGCATGCTTAAGGATAAGTGTATAAGTCCAATTTTTGGGGAACACCTCAAATATTCGCTGTAAAGAGATTGTACAACTATCTTAAAAGAATTAAACATTTTCACTTGTTATAAAAAACAATCTAAAAAAGAGGGAGACAAGAAGATGGATTACTTATTTATATGTATATTACTTATGACTTTTTTCATAATATTGTTTTATACTTTGTGGATTAATGGTTATTTAATTATAAGTAGGAAAACAGCTAAATTGTTCATTGCTTCGTTTAAAAATAAGAAACGATGTAAGATAAAATTTGTATCCTGCAATGGCTGTATTAAAAAAATACTTAAGTTTAAGGAAAATCGCAGTTATGATTTTTGCTTAAACAGTACAGTTAAAAATGGGCTTGTTTTGGCAGAAATATTGGATAATAACAAAAAATTATTGTTACACCTGGATTCTAATATGCCAAATGCTACTATAAATATTGATAAAAAATGTCGATACTATTTGATTCTAAAATTTGAAGAAGCAACAGGTGAGTTGGAATTTTTATGGAATTAATGTAGAATATCGTTCTCTTAATGAAAAATTTAAAACGAGATAGGATTATCTAAAAGTGATTAACCTTTAGTTGAAATAAACTATTGGTTAATCACTTTTTATGTAGATCCAAATAAACAACTCCAAACAAAAAGCAACCGAAAATATTCCCGAGATTTTCCAAAAATCCCGACAATAAAATCAGTTGCCTTAGTATCTATCTTAAATTATTCCATAACACCCAAAACCGCGTCGATCGGAAGTCCCACAACATTGTAGTAGTCCCCGTCAATCGAGTCGACAAAGAGTGCACCGCTATCCTGGATTCCGTACGCTCCGGCCTTTCCGTCGCTTTCTCCGCTCTCGACATACTCCTCGATGAGTCTCGAAATAAGCTCCGAATTTTCTCTAAATTTTACCTTGGTCTCCACGGAAAATGTTCTCACTTCTCCGTCTTTTTTTATCGAAACTCCGGTGATAACCTCGTGAGTTTTTCCGAGTAATTCTCGGAGCATTCTATTCGCATCTTCGTGATCTTTCGGTTTTCCAAGAGCTTCATTTCCTAAAAATACAAGTGTGTCCGCACAGAGAATTGTATCGCTTGAAAAGTCCTTCTCGATCGATTTTAATTTAGAATGCGCCAGTTCCTTGACTAGGTCACATTTGTCGTCGCCGTTTTTTATGTCAAACTTCGCCCGGATGCTATCCTCGTCTACAATCGGTTTTACAACTTTAAATTTCACGCCCATCATGTCCAAAATATCTTTTCTTCTCGGAGATGAGCTGCCCAAAATAATCATACCAGTTTTAAAATGTCCTCCGGTTTTTCAATTTCAATCGCTTCGGCATCGTGCTTGAGGTTTGTGCCCCACATGCAATAAGCGTAGTCAATGCCGGCGTCGAGCGCCGCCAAATGGTCCGCAATTGCGTTTCCAAGCATTAGCGTTTCCTCTTTTTTGAGATTGTGCTTTTCCAAATAATATTTAAGCATGTCGCCCGACGGCTTCGGATTTTCACCGTAGTCCCTGCATGTGAATTTGTCGATATATTTCCCGATTCCGTTCACATTCATCGCAACCAAAGTCTCGCTCTCGCTTCTGTTTGTCGCAACGCCCATGTTTATTTTCTTGTCCTTCAAAATTGCAAGCACATCTTCAATGCCGTCGAAAAACTTTATACTTCCGCTGTTCGCATCGTAAAGTTCCGCAAGTTTCAGCATGTTTGCAGCGGTTGTCAGAATTCCAAGATTTATGACCGACTGCTCGGAAGAAGCGTGAAAAATATCATCCGCTTCTTTTTCCGTCAAGCCGCGATTAATCATGAGCCTTGCAAATGCGTCAAAGGCTCCGACAGTCGCCTCGTTTGAGTCGAGGAGTGTCCCGTCGCAGTCGAAGATGAGATTCTTATATTTCTTCACTAAATCTAACCTTTCCGTCAATTATCGTCTTTACACATCTTGCGTTTGTGGATTCCATAAAATCTTCGTTGAAAATTGCAAAGTCCGCGTCTTTTCCTTCTTCAATCGAGCCGACTCTGTCTTCAACTCCGATAATTTCTGCGGCGTTTATCGTGATTGATTTGTATGCATCTTCTTTTTTCATGCCGTGTCTGTATGCGAGCATTGCGCACATTGTAAGGTCTTGAAGCGGTATAACCGTCGAGTCTGTCATAATTGCAACTTTAACGCCCGCATTTGCCAAAACTCCTGCAGTTTCAAAGCATTTGTCCTTAAGTTCAACTTTACTTCTTCCGCCGAAACTCGGTCCTACAATACAACTGTATCCCGAATCTTTAATCAAATCTACAATTTTGTGTCCTTCCGTCACGTGGTCAAGTGTGAGGTCGAGATCAAATTCTTTTGCGATTCTTATTGCGGTCGCAATGTCGTCCGCTCTGTGGCAGTGTGCCTTTAGAGGGATTTCGTGATTTATAACTTTTTGGAAAGCTTCAAGTCCCAAATCGAATTTGTGTTCCTTGTCTTTTCCGTATTCTATAGCTTTGTTTATATATTCTCTCAAAAGTGAAGCAATTTTCATTCTTGTGTACGGACTCTTGCTCTTCGATTGTCCATAAAATCTCTTTGGATTTTCGCCGAATGCGATTTTCATTGCGCTCTCTTTTTTTACAACCATTTCGTCGACGCATGTGCCGTATGATTTCAAACAGCAGAAAGTGCCGCCGATAACATTTGCAGAACCCGGACCTGCGTTAAAAGTTGTAACTCCACCTTCCATTGCATCCTTTATGCCTGATTCGAAAGGATTTATAGCGTCGATTCCGCGGCAATCGGCTTGAATCGGATCGCTTGCTTCGTTGTAGTCCTGTCCTTCGTAACCGATATCTTGTTCATCAAGACCCGTGTGACAGTGTGCTTCAACAAATCCCGGAAAAATAATTTTCCCCGTGCAGTCGATTACATCTTTGTCTGAACTTTCTCCAATCGATTTTATCTTTCCGTCTTCCACCAAAATTCCCGGATTATCTTTTAAAATTCCTTCCCTTGTCAAATATTTTCCATTTTTTAAATACATAATTTTATCCTCCTCATTCTATTATAATATTTTTTGTATAAAACTACAAATGAAACTTAAAACAATAAGACAATTAAAAATACCCGGAAATATTTTTCCGGATATTTTATAATATCATTCAAATTTATCTCTTGAATTATTTGCAATTTTTACTAGAGTGAGCATCACCGGCACTTCCGTTAAAACTCCGACAGTTGTCGCAAGCGCTGCAGGACTTGTCGTTCCGAAAAGTGCAATTGCAACCGCAACCGCCAACTCAAAAAAATTCGATGCGCCAATCATTCCCGCCGGTGCCGCAATATCAAACGGTAAACGTATTGACTTTGCAACTCCGAAAGAAACAAAGAAAATAAAAAATGTCTGTATTATCAAAGGAATCGCTATAAGAATGATATGAACCGGATTTGAAAGAATCACTTCCGCCTGCGATGCAAAAATCAAAACCAGCGTTAGTAAAAGTCCCACAGTCGTAATTCCGTCAAATTTGTGAACAAATTCGCTTTCGAAGTATTCTTTGCCGCGTTTTTTTAGAACCGTCATCCTTGTCACAATTCCACCCACAAGTGGAATTACAACAAACAGAAAAACGCTCAAAAAGAGAGTACTATAAGGCACGCTTACATTTGAAACCCCGAGCAAAAATTTTACAATCGGCACAAAAGCGACAAGTATTATTAAGTTATTTGTTGCCACCTGCACAACAGTATAAGCCGGGTTTCCGTTTGTGAGTGCACTCCAGACAAAAACCATAGCCGTACATGGAGCCGCCCCTAAAAGAACCGCCCCCGCAAGATACTCTCTTGCAAGGTCCGGAGAAATATAGTTTTTAAAAATCACAAACAGAAAGAAATATACTATTCCATACATCGTAAACGGCTTTATAAGCCAGTTTACAATCCATGTCATATACAAACCTTTTGGATTTTTACCCACTTCTTTAACACTGTTAAAGTCCACTTTTATCATCATCGGATAAATCATAATCCAAATTAAAACTGCAATCGGAATCGATATATTTGAAACTTCAAGCTTACCTAAAAACTCCGTAACGCCCGGCAGAAATCTGCCTATTAAAATCCCGACCGCCATACACAAAAGCACCCAAAGCGATAGATGTCTTTGAAATGCGGTTATTTTTTTATTTTCCTCCATTTACTTCTCCTTTAAAATAATTCTTTAAGTTTTTCGCCTTTTATTTCATCTGCTTTCCACTCAATTACAGCAAAATTTCCATTAGAATGCTCTTCAACTTTCTTTATCCACTTGACTTCCTCATTTCCCTTTGCCGCAAGCAACTTGTCTGTCGAGTTCGCTTTATAAAGTGAAGAATTTATTATCCACCATTTTACAGGGAGGTTCGCTCTCTTTAAATCGTCCTCCAAACGTAGCGCTTCATACACAGGCGTTGCCTCGGCAAGTGTTACTATTACAACCTCGGTTTCCTCCGAACGCAATCTCGGTAAAAGATTTTTGACCGATTCCGGAATATTTCCTCCCTGTGTTCGTTGAACTTCTTTGTGATAGCTTTGGGATGAATCCAACAAAAGAAGCGTATGTCCTGTAGGCGCGGTGTCTATAACTACGACCTTATCATCACATTCGTCCACAATTTCCGCAAAAGCGCGGAATACTGCAATTTCCTGTGTGCAAGGAGAGCGCAAATCCTCTTTTATATATTCCAAATCATCTTCGGACATCGTTTCCCTAGCCTTCGATAAAACCTCTTCCTGATATTTTTTCAACTCTTCTTTTTCATCTATATGACTCATAGATATGTTTTTATTTTCATTTATAACATATTTTAAATGTGCCGCCGGGTCTGTTGTTGCGAGATTTACCTTCACACCTTTTTCTGCCATTCCCATTGCAATAGCAGCTGCAACAGTTGTTTTTCCGACGCCTCCCTTTCCCATAGTGAAAATAACTTTTCTGCCGTTTTTATATAAATCGTCAATTACCTCTCTCAAATGTGGCAATTTATCTACTTCCGATTTTTCAACCTCATCATAAATTTTGTCGTCTGTAAATAATGTACGAATATTATCTATCCCTACAACATTGTACGCTCTTAAAGGAACAATATAAGTCTTCATCCTTCTCAAGTGCTCCGGCATATCTTTTAAAGCATTTTGCTGTTTATTAAAGAGCTTTTTGGAAACCTCGTCCGTCGGCTCCGTTAAAACACCGTTGATAATCATAATCTGATTATTTATATCAAGCTGTGCGAGTTCCTGAGACGCTCTCATTGCTTCCTTAATAGGAGTTTCCTCGGCTCTTGTAACCAAAATAAGTGTCGTCAGATTCTTATCACTCAAAGTTTCCACAGCTTTTTTATAAATATCCTTTTTGCTCTCCAACCCTGAAAGTTGTCCCAAACAAGATGCACCGTGAGTATTTTCACTTATAAAACCGCTCCATGCCGACGGAAGTTGTAACATTCTAAGAGTGTGCCCTGTAGGAGCCGTATCAAAAATAATATTGTCATATTTTTCAGAAATTTCGCCGTCGGTTATGAAATTTGAAAACTCATTAAATGCAGCAATTTCAACAGTGCACGAACCGGATAACTGCTCCTCCATATTGGCAATAACCGATTGAGGAAGCTTACCTCTGTACGGCGAAATTACACTCTCTTTGTATTCCTCTGCCGCCTCTATCGGATCAAGATTCAAAACCGTAAGTCCGCTCACTTCATCGATTTTAACACCCTTGTTGTCCAACTTCTTATCAAAAACATCCTGCAAATTGGATGCGGGATCAGTGCTTATAAGAAGCACTTTTTTTCCTTCATCCGCAAGCTTTACAGCCGTGGCACAGGCAATTGAAGTTTTTCCGACACCGCCTTTTCCGGTAAAGAAAAGATACTTTGTCAGATGGTTTTTGTCAGGCATAAAAAGTTCATACATATTTGTCCCCCCATTTTTCTTAACAACATCCACAAGAACATCCTCCTTCTTTTTTGTCATTCTTTGAAACTTCTTTTTCCTTTGCGTCTCCGCTGCAACATGTGTCGTCATTGTCTCCGCTGCAACATGTGTCGCCATCGTCTCCGCTGCAACAAGTGTCGTCATCGTCTCCGCAACAACATGAAGTCGCCCCTTTTGGGAGAAGCATTTCCGCCGGAAGCTTTAAGAGAGTCAATATCTCATCATTTGCAGGATACCTTCCCTCTATTACAATCTCTCCGTCCAAAGTCACAACAGGCAAACCTTCGACACCCTTATCATTTAAATATTGGTTGACAATATTATTTTTGACAAATTCCATTGGTGCGCTGTTTAAATTAAATCTTTCAATTTCTACCCCTTCATTTTTTAACGTATTCAAAACTGTAGAAATACGAAGAAGTTCAGGGTCCACATTTACTCCGCAAAGCCCCGTTTCACAACATAGGGCAGGTTCATAGATACACATCTTGCTCAGAATAATCTCTCCTTTATAATACATTGAAGATTTTCTATATGTGTCTTTTAATTATAGCCGATGCCAAAATATGCATCGGCGTATGATTACAATTCAAACAGAATTGTAAATCTTATTTTGTCCCACAACTGCAGTCTCCATCGCTTTCGCAACCACAATCCGATTCACTTTCGCCGTCGCAACAGCAATCGCAATTGGAATCAGCTTCTCTTCCGGTATTTAAAATCTTGTGACAGATACAATCCGGTTTATCTGAGAAGATGATATCTAAAGTTTTCTGCAAATTGTTCAAAGTGGACTGATTCAGCCAATAATAAACATTTTTTCCTTCTCTGCGAAAATTCACCAATTTTAAATTCACGAGCTGCTTCATGTCGTGAGACAAAGTAGGTTGCGTTATATGAAACGCCTCCAAAAGTTCGCAAGCACACAGCTCACCGCAAGAAAGCATATCCACGATGCGCAAACGCTTCGGATCGGACAACACTTTCAATATTTTCGCTGTATCGTTATATACCTTATCCAAAATCTCACCTCATATAGAAATCTTTCTATATGTTATTATATCATTTAATTTTAAAAACGTCAATACCTTTTTATAAAATCGTATCATTAGTTTTAATAAATCGAATAAAAATATAAAAAAAATATCTATGGAGGATTTTACTCCCACATAGATATTATAGAGTCTCTATAGTTTCGGTTTTGCTTCATAGCTCGTGTGAAGGAGTTCGTGCGCTCTTGGGCCCGCAACTTCGCCGAGATATGTTTCGTAAAGTTCTTTAATCTTTGGATTTTCGTGTGACTTTCTGAGTTTCTTATTTTGGTCGACACTGTAAATTCCTTCGGCTCTTCGTCTTAAAATGCTGATGTCGCCGTGGTGGAAAGGTTGTCCGCCGCCGCCGATGCATCCGCCCGGACACGCCATAACTTCGATTGCATCAAACTTTTCTTCGCCGCTCTTAACTTTGTTTAAAAGTTTTCTCGTGTTTCCAAGTCCGTTTGCAACTGCGATTCTGACGTCTCTGTCGCCGATTTTTACGGTTGTTTCTTTGATTCCCGTAAGCCCTCTCAAATCTGTGAACTCGAGTTTTTCAAGTTCTTTTCCGGTCAAGGTTTCATAAGCGGTTCTTACCGTCGCTTCAATAACTCCGCCCGTCGCCCCGAAGATCGCACCTGCACCCGTCGATTCTCCCATAGGATCGTCGAAGTCGTCATCCGGAAGTTCAGTGAAATGAATTCCCGCTTCTTTAATCATCGATGCGAGTTCTCTCGTCGTTATAACCATATCGACATCGGACGCGCCCTTGTGTTCGAGTTCAGGTCTTGCCGCTTCAAATTTCTTTGCGATGCACGGCATAACTGAAACCACAACCATGTCTTCCGGTTTTATATTCATCTTTTCGCAGAGATATGACTTTGCGATTGCTCCGAACATTTCGTGTGGACTCTTACATGTACTTGGAATGTCAATCATATCGGAGAATTGTTGCTCCATAAAGTTTACCCATCCCGGACAACATGAAGTCAAAATCGGAAGCTTGCCGTTTCCCTTCATTCTTTCGACAAATTCATTCGCTTCTTCAACAATTGTGAGGTCAGCTGCGAAGTTTGTGTCAAAAACCATATCAAAACCGAGTTTTCTTAGAGCTGTGACCATCTTTCCGGTCACAACAGTTCCCGGTTCCATTCCGAACATTTCACCAAGCGCAACTCTTACCGCCGGCGCCGTTTGAACTATAACCGTTTTGTTCGAGTGAAGAGCCTTCCAAACTTTTCTGACATTCGAAACTTCAGTAAGTGCGCCTGTCGGACAAACACTCAAACATTGACCGCAGAATGTGCAGGTCGTTTCGTACATAGTTCTGTTAAATGTACTGCCGACATGAGTATAAAAACCCCTTCCGATTTCTGCGAGCGCCCCGACCGTTTGCACTTCGTTACACATAGTTTCGCATCTTCTGCAAAGAATACATTTGTTCGGGTCTCTCACGAGCGAAAGACTGTTTGCGTCAATCGGCAACTCTCTCATTTCGCCTTGATAAGGAATTTCCCTTATTCCAAGGTCGTGCGCAATTTTTTGAAGTTGACAGTCGAGATTCTTCGCACATGTCAAACATGAATTCGGGTGGTCCGAAAGAAGAAGTTCCACAACCGTTCTTCTCGCTTGAACAGCTCTCGTGGAATCAGTTTCAATAATCATTCCTTCCTTTACAGGTGTTGCACATGACGGAAAGAGTTTTCCGCTTTTTTTATCTTCAACCATACAAACTCTGCAGCTTGCAAGTTTATTTATAAATTTTATGTCGTGTAAATCCATATGACAAAGTGTTGGAATTTGAATGTCTATCATATTTGCAGCCTGCAAAATGGTAGTTCCCTTCTCCACGCTTATATCTATTCCGTTGATTTTAAGGTTAATCATTTTGACCTCCTAATCCAAAATAATTGCATTCACAGGACATGCTTCCATACATTGTCCGCACTTTATGCACTTTGTAGAATCAATCTCGTGTTTCGCTCTCACTTCTCCGGAAATACAATTTACCGGACATGTTTTTGCGCATTTTGTACAGCCTATGCACTTGTCCGTGATGAAATATTCGAGAATGCCCTTACATCTCTTTGCCGGGCATGTTTTATGTTCTCCGACGTGAGCCATATATTCATCTCTGAAATAGTGGAGCGTTGACAAAATCGGGTTCGGACTCGATTGACCAAGTCCGCAAAGACTTGTTTCGCAAACAACTTTTGAAAGTGTTTCAAGCTTTTCAATCGTAGTTTCATCGCCTCTTCCTTCTGTCAAATCAACGAGCATTTCATAGAGTCTCTTGTTTCCGATTCTGCAAGGCGTGCACTTTCCGCATGATTCATCGACCGAGAACTCAAGGAAGAATCTTGCAACGTCGACCATACAGTCGTCTTCGTCCATTACAACCATTCCGCCGGAGCCCATGATTGAGCCGATTGCCTTCAATGATTCAAAATCGCATCCTGTGTCAAAAAGCTCTGTCGGGATACAACCGCCCGACGGTCCGCCCGTTTGAACGGCTTTAGCTTTTTTGCCGTTTTGAATGCCTTCTCCGATGTCATACACAATCGTGTTTATCGAAGTTCCCATCGGCACTTCAACAAGTCCCGAATGCTCGATTTTTCCAACGAGTGCAAAAACTTTCGTGCCCGGTGAATCCTTTGTGCCGATTGAATTGAACCAATCGGCTCCTTTATTTATAATTTGCGCGATATTCGCAAAAGTTTCAACATTATTTATAACCGTCGGCTTGCCCCAAAGTCCGCGTTCAGTAGTCCTGAATTCCTTGTTTCGCGGCATTCCGCGTCTGCCTTCGATGGATTCCATAAGAGCGGTTCCTTCGCCGCAAACAAATGCGCCGGCTCCGAGTCTTAATTCAATCGAAAAGTCGAAATCGCTTCCCATAATATTTTTCCCGAGAAGATTTTTTTCTTCGGCTTCTTTTATCGCTATATTCAAGCTTTGAACAGCCTTTGGATATTCCGCTCTGACATAAATAAAACCGTGTTTCGCACCGACTGCAAGACCTGCAATAGCCATACCTTCAAGCACGCTGTGTGGGTCAAATTCGAGAACCGACCTGTCCATAAATGCGCCCGGGTCACCTTCGTCGGCGTTACAAATTATATATTTCGTCGGCTCTGTTTGAACGAATGCCGCTTCCCACTTTCTTCCCGTAGGGAATCCCGCTCCACCGCGTCCTCTAAGACCGGATTTTTTTACCGTGTCGATAATCTCTTCACGACTCATTTCATTCAAACATTTTTCAAGTGCGAAATAGCCGTCTCTTGCAATATATTCTTCAATTGAAGCAGGGTCGATGACGTTGCAATTTCTCAAAACAATTCTCTTTTGTTTTTTGTAGAAATCGCCCTCAGGATAAATATCTTCACCGTCAATTACGAATCCGCCTTTTTCAAGTCTTTCAATGAGCTGAGGATAAGTATCGTTTTTAATTTTTGTGAGTTCTTGTCTATTCATATTATTTCCCCTCTGCATCAAATAATATTTGGTCAATCATATCCTTCTTGACAAATGGAATATTTGTTCCGTCGACCGTGACAACAGGTGCGCTTCCGCATTCGCCCACGCATCTCGTTTCAATAACTGAGAATTTTCCGTCGGCTGTAGTTTCGCCCGGCTTTACATTTAAAGTTTTACAAAACTCATCCAAAAGTTTGTCCGCGCCTTTTACATAACACGCCGTTCCAAGACAGATACAGATTTCGTGTTCGCCTCTCGGTGTCAATGTGAACTGTGAATAGAAGGTTGCAACTCCGAAGATTTCACTCGACGGCTTGTTGAGTTTTAATGCGATGTAATCAACAATCGGCTCCGGAATGTAACCGAAAATATGTTGAGCTTCTTGTAACACCGGCATAACTGCGCCAGGTGTATCCTTTTTCATGTCGACAAATTTTACAAATTCATCAAACTTGTCCTTATCTTTTTTGTAGCAAAAAGTCATACGAAACTCCTTTCAGATGTCCATTTTCATTTAACCGGGGAGCCTATCTCCCCATTATAAGTATTCATTATTAAGTATAGATATATTATACATTATAAAAAATTTGATGTCAATATTTTGAAACAAATTAGTGAAATTCATAACAAGTAATTTTGATTTTTTAGACCGGCTGTTGTATAATTGGAGTGAAAATATTTTGTATTGGAGGATAAAATGAATAATAATAAATTTAAATTAATTATTTCACTAATAATACTTTTCATTCCATTATTCTTTTTGTTAAACACACAATATGGTTGCACAAAAAAGAACGATGAGAATAAAACCGAAAACAAGGTTGAAAGCGAAGTAAATGATATCGAAACTTCGAATGATGAAGATAAAAACGATATTAAAGAAGACGAAAATACTGAGGCTAAAAACACGGATGAAAAGACCGACGAAAGTTCCAACAACCAAAAAGCCGGCGAGTCTTTAGAAATCGGCGGACTCAAAGTCTACACAATGAAGGGACCAACTGCAATGAGCATGGCTCCAATGGCTCCATATCTCGGAACAAATCTCGTCATAACCGGCTCCATTGAGGAGCAAATCGCCGCTCTAAAAAAAGACGAAGGCGACGTCTATCTCATTCCGTCAAATCTTTTTGCCAAACTCAAAAACAGCGGAATGGAGCTTGAACTTCTCTATGGAAATGCAGGGAATGTATTGAGCCTTGTCGGCAAAAGCGAAATCTCGGACATTTCCGAACTCAAGGGAAAGACAGTTGCCCTCACGGGTCGCGGCGCAGTTCCTGAAATGATTTTAAACAAGCTTCTTGAAACCGCAAATCTCACACAGGACGACATCAACCCAATCTTTTTAAACGAACCGACTGAAGCCGCTCCGATTATTAAAAAGAACGAAGACGCATTCCTTCTTCTTCCTGAGCCTTTTGCAAGTGCAATCGCCGAAAAGGTCGACGATATAAAACCTGCAATCGACATCAATGAAGTATGGCAAAATGCTGAACTTCCGCAAGTAATCACGTCGGTAATTGTTGTAAAGGCGGATGTTTATGAAAATAAAAAACAGGAAATAATAAAATTCTTAAATCTTTATACAAAGGGAGTCGACTCGCTCAAGCAAGCGCCTTCTGCTTATTCGAAACTAATCGAATCAATGGGCATCGTTCCTCAAAAAGTCGCCGAAAATTCCGTTCCGAAAATTGAATTTGTAAATCTTACGGGAAAAGCGCTCCGCGATGAGCTCGACAATTTTTTCACCGCACTTATGGACACAAATCCGGAACTTATTGGCGGAAAATTACCGCAATATGAAAACTAACAGAAAAAGACTTTTAGGGGCTGTAGCACTGATTATTATTTGGAGCGCTGCAGCCCTTATTGTTGACGACGAAATTATTCTTCCCTCATTTATAGAGGTCTTTAAAAAAATCATCTCGATGTTTAAAACGGGCGCACTTCTCCCGGCGATTTTAAAAACCACCTCTCGAATTATGATCGGCGTTTTCATTTCGATAGTTTTCGGAAATTTTCTCGCCTATATCTCATATAAATTTAATCTCAAGGAATATTTCGAGCCGCTCTTTTCAATTCTTCGAACGATTCCGGTCATCAGCATCGTTTTAATCGTTCTCTTTTTTGCCGAGAAGAATCACCTCTCAATCATAGTTGTAATTTTTGTGACGCTGCCAATTGTGTACGAAAATGTTCACACCGCCCTCACAAATATCGACTCCGGAAAACTCGAACTTGCAAAAGTATACGATTTAAAAAGCGGGACAGTCTTTCGATATATCGAGCTCCCGGCAATTATAAAAAGCACTCTTATGAGCCTTCGAATCGCCCTTGGTCTCTCGTTCAAAGCGGGGGCGACTTCGGAAGTTGTGTCTGGTGCGACGGGCGGACTTGGCGAACTTATGTATGTTTCAAAGCTTTCGTTTGATATGCCCGAACTCATCGCAATCACATTTGTCATCATAATTCTCTCGTTTATATTCGAAATGATTGCCGGCTTTTTATACAAAAGGAATTTAAAAATTTATGATTAAACTCGAACTTAAAGAAAAAAGATTTGACGACAATTTAATACTCGAAAATATAAATCTCGAAATAAATCCCGGCGACATCTTGCACATCGTTGGAAAGTCCGGAGTCGGAAAGACTACACTTCTTCGAATCTTGTCGGGTCTCGATTCCGATTTTACCGGAACGCTTTCGAATACTTTTGAGAAAAAAGCGATTGTTTTTCCGGAGAGAGTTTTTCTTGGCGGCATAAATATTTTTAAAGAAGTAAAACTTTTCACAAATAAAAGTGACTCGGAAATTTTGGATGCTTTTTCCGAACTCGGTCTCGATAAAGATGTAGATAAAAAAGCGTCAGAGCTCTCAACGGGCATGCGAAGTCGCCTTTCAATAATACGCGTTGCTCTTTCGGAAGCCGACATTTTATTTTTGGACGAACCGCTTCTCGGTCTCGATGAATACACGAAAAAAATTACGGATGATTTTCTTTTAAAACACCTCAAAGGTCGAACTGTTCTCTATACCGGCGAATCTATAGCTCCGTTTTCGAAGCATGAAAAAGAACTTTTTATTTAATTTTATAAAAAACGCTTGACATTGATAATTTTTGGGTATATAATAAATTTGTTAGCATAGTCTAACTGATAAAGGACCTTTAGAAGGAGGAAACTAATGCCGATTATAATGGCTGAAGAAAATAAAGATTATAGAATCTTGAGAGTTAAAGGAAACGAGGAAGTTGTAACTCATCTCAGAAATATGGGATTTGTTCCGGATGCAATTGTCTCGGTTCTTCAAAGAACAGATAGCGGCATAATTGTTAAACTCTATGAGTCGAGAATCGCAATTGACAGAAAGCTCGGCTCGAAAATTGAAATTTGCGAGGCGTGATTATGAGAACTATTGAAGATTTAAAAATTAATGAAACGGCGAAAGTCAAAAAGCTTCATGGCGACTCGGCTGTAAAAAAGCACATAATGGACATGGGCATCACAAAGGGTGCAGATGTTACACTTGTCAAGGTTGCTCCTCTTGGAGACCCTATGGAGCTTAAAGTGAGAGGCTACGAACTTTCTATAAGAGCCGCCGAAGCAAAAAAAATAGAAATAGAATAATCTATTTTTTTTACTTAAAAAGTTAGCTGTCGCTAATTTTTGATAAGAAAATGAAAAGTTATATGTTATTAATTATGGAGGTGTTTTAGTTGAAAATAGCATTAGTCGGAAATCCGAATTGCGGAAAGACAACAATGTTCAACGACATGACCGGCGCATATCAGTATGTCGGCAACTGGCCCGGAGTTACTGTTGAGAAAAAAACCGGGAAACTTTTAAAAGACAAAAAAGTCCAAGTGGTGGACCTTCCGGGAATTTATTCCCTCTCGCCATACACTTTGGAGGAAGTTATTACGCGTGATTATATCAAAGACGAAAGTCCTGACGTCATAATAAATATAGTCGACGCGACAAATCTTGAAAGAAATCTATACTTAACGGGACAAGTTCTCGAAATGGGCGTGCCTACCGTCATCGCTTTAAATATGATGGATATGGCGAAAAAAAGCGGGCTCACAGTTGACATAAAAAAGCTTGAGAAAAAACTTGGAGTGCCCGTAATTCCGACGTCCGCTGTAAAAGGTGACGGACTCAACGAGCTCATTTCAAAGGCGATTGAAATCGGACAAAAGCACACAACTCCGAACTTCCAAAAATTTGGAAACGAAGTTGAAAATGCGCTTTCGAATATTGCATCGCTCATGAATATGGATTCTGAAAAAGACAGATATCTCATCGTAAAAATCTTTGAAAGAGACGAAAAGATTTTGGAAAAATTAAATATCGAGCCGTCTCTCTTCGAAAAAATCGAATCGGTGATTTCTAAAACCGAAGAAAGCATGGATGACGACTCGGAATCCATCATAACCACCGAAAGATACGACAATATTCAAAGCGAAGTTGCAGGAATTCTTGAAAAACCGAAAAACAAAAAACTGAGCACGTCTGACAAAATCGACCGCATCGTAACAAACAGATTCCTTGCAATTCCAATATTTCTTTTGATTATGTGGGGCATCTACTATGTTTCGATTTCAACGCTCGGCGACTACGCAATCGGCGCAATCGAAGGACTCTTTGAAAACATCGGCGAATTTTTGACGACAAAACTCCCCGAACTCGGCGCAAGCGAAGTTGTAACCTCGCTCATAAACGACGGAATAGTTCAACCGATTGGCGCAATCTTCACATTTGTTCCGCAACTAATGATGCTATTCTTCTTCCTGTCTCTTCTCGAAGACTCGGGATATATGGCAAGAGTCGCATTTATCATGGACAAACTTTTCAGAAAATTCGGACTTTCGGGCAAGAGTTTCATTCCGATGCTAATCGGCACAGGCTGCTCAATTCCGGGAGTTATGGCTACAAGAACAATTGAATCCGATGCAGACAGGAAGATGACAATTCTTCTCACACCATTTATTCCATGCGGCGCAAAACTTCCTATTTTTGCAATGTTTATTTCAATAATATTCAATGGCGCATCGTGGATTGCTCCTCTCATCTATCTCATCTCAATTGTAGTCGTAATCATTGCGGGAATCGTTTTAAAACGCACGAAAAGATTTAAGGGCGACCCGGCACCGTTTGTTATGGAGCTCCCGCCTTACAGATTCCCGACCATGAAAAACGTGGTCATTCACATGTGGGAAAAGGCGAAATCCTTCATCATTAAAGCCGGAACGGTCATATTCATCGCATGTTTGGTACTTTGGGTTCTCCAAAGCTTCAATTTCAAATTCGAATATTTGGGAGATGACATCGAAAGCTCGATGCTCGCAAAAATCGGCGGCGTTTTAAGATATATCTTTGTTCCGCTCGGATTCGGCGACTCATGGGCACCTGCGGTCGCATCTATCACCGGACTCGTCGCAAAGGAAGTTGTAGTTGCAACATTTGCAAGTGTCGGCGCAAAAGTTCCTATTTACTTCAGCTATGTCACGGCATTTTCATTCATCATATTCACAATGTTCGCAGCACCTTGCTTCGCAGCAATCGGAGCTATGAAGCGTGAACTCGGAAACAATAAAGACACACTCTTTACAGTCGGTTTCCAAACAACGCTCGCATACGTGCTCTCATTCATTGTAAATCAAGTCGGTAACCTAATTTTCAAAGGCACAAAATACACCGAAAAAATTCATCTCGACCACTCCATTTTGGAAGAAGCGAGTGAATCGGTCGACGTTAAGGGAAATTTGGTTTTATATGTAATTGCCGGACTTATCGTCGTTGCAGTTGTAGGTGCGCTCATTGCAAGACTCAAACAAAAATCGAAATATAAAAAGGTGGCGTAATATGGGCACACTCGATATAATTTTGGTCGGTATAGTATTAATAGTTTTATTCTTTGCGATAAAGAGAGTTAGAAGTTCCATAAAATCGGGCGGTTGCGCGGGGTGTTCGCACAGCTGCGACTGCAAAAAAAGACAAAAGGAACTCGAGCGCGGTTACAAAGAATGGCAAGAAAAGCAAAAAAATAAAGCATAATAAAAATGTCGGGGAAAACCTCGACATTTTTTGTGCTTAATTTTTCTCTTTTCCTGTAATCGCTCTCACTTCAAGCTTATATACAAGAGTCCTCGGCATTGCCGCCCTGCTCCAAGGAAAATCCTCCATGTGATAGTGATCCATAATTTTTTGGAGCGCATGTTCCTTCTCTTTTTCGTCTTCTATAAAATAAATCTCGCCCGTCCCTATGACACTCTTGTAGCGAAAAGTGCAGTATCCGCGTGACTCCTCGGAATAAAGCTCGTGCGCCGTGTCCATCTCAAAAGAAACTTTGTTGTTCTTTTTTATAAGGTCGATTTTCATCCCCTCAAGCGCAGAGTGAAAATATAAAACGAGATTTTCCCCCATCTCATATCCGAAATTTAACGGAACGATGTACGGATATTCCTCGCCGTTTATCGCAATTCTGCACACTTCGCAAGCATCGATAACCTCTGCGATTTTATTTATATCTTTTATTTCTCTATTTTTCTGTCTCATCTTTTTTATTTTTCAAATGCTCCTTGTACAGTTTTTTCATGAGCTCTTCGAGTTCAAAGACACTCATGCTCTTTCCTTCCTTCTCATTTTTTGTCATGATTGCAAGCGTCTCGATATATGAAAACGCAAGTGCCGTCGTTAAAATCGACGCCGTGCTTCCTGAAATCAGACCGCCCACAATAGTTCCCGCTCCCGGAATAAGTTTTAAAACATTTGAAACTATATATCTTCCGAGAAATGTCGCACCGCCCGTTCCACCGACCGCAGCGACAATCGATGTGAGCCTTGTCTTGTCGAGCGAGAGCCCGAAAATCGCCGTTATATGAGCGAGCATTGCAACCTGCATCGGCACCAACACCGACGCATCGCTGAACGGAATTGGAACAAAACCGACTCCGAAAGTTGTTGCGATGTATTTTTTCGCCCAACTGCGCGCCCTTTTCACTTTCAAATCGATGTCTGCATGTTGGGCATTAATAAAAGAATTTCTTGTCTCCTCCGGAATCAGACTCACAGTCTTTTGCACAAGTTCCTTTAAGCCCTGCGGTTTTATGACAAGACTTGACGAAAGGCGCATCTCCTTTGAGAGCACCGGAATTATATCCGCCACATTCAAATCAAGCGAGTGCAAATATTTGTCGAGTTCCCTCGCCTCGTCTCCGAAATATTTACTTAAAACCAAAATGACCGGCACAAATTTTGCAAGTTCATTTATCAGATTTATTTCCGCATCCTCAATCCTTGCGCTTTGCGCACTTATTACAAAATATGCGACGTGAATCGGGTCATTTTCCGACTCTTTTTTCTTTAAAAACTCATGCACTTCGGCGATTATCTCGCTCTCATTCTTCTCGAGCTCGAGTCCCTTCGTGTCGTATAAAACTATCGGAATATTTTCTTTAGTAATTCTCGTAACGCTCTTTGTGACCGGCTTTCCAATCCCCGTCGTTGCAAGTTTTTCCCTGAAAATCGCATTTATCAGAGTGCTCTTTCCGACACCCGTCTTTCCGACGACCAAAACATTCACAGGAGGCATCTCCTTTAAAACGTCCATAGTCTTGTCGAAAAGCTCGTCGGCAACATTTATATTATCAATATTTTTATTCATACCATCACCTACATATATTTTACCACATAAATCAGTTTTTAAACTTATACTTTCATGCAAGAATTTTAAAGATTTTATATTTTCAAATTGGGTATAAGTTTTTAGAGGTGAGAATTTTGAAAAAAATATTAATTACAATGAGAGTTCCGAAAGACACTCTCGATATGCTTTCCAAAAATTTTGAATTGGACTACAACGACAGTCTTGAATTTTTGCCGAAAGATGTACTTAAAGAAAAAGTTAAAAACGTGGATGCCGCTTTGATTCCTTTGAGCGAAAAATGGGACAAAGAAATAATAGACTCCGCAAAAAATTTAAAAATTATCGCAAACTTCGGTGCGGGCTACGACAACATCGACATAGAAGCCGCAAGTGAAAAGGGAATAATTGTCACAAATGCACCTGCAAAGGGCTCGACAAATGCAACCGCCGAAATCGCAATGGGACTTATTGTGGACATTATGCGTGGAATAACGAGGGGCGAAGAAGCGCTTCGTAAGGGCGAGTTTAAGGGTTGGAAACCGACTTTCGGACTCGGTCCCGTTTTGTACGGGAAAACTCTAGGCATTTTCGGACTCGGACGAATCGGAAAAGGCGTTGCCGCTCGCGCAAAAGCATTCGGCATGAACGTGATTTATAATTCGAGAACAAAACTCGAGGATGCTCTTGAAAAAGAACTCGGAGTAAAATATGCAGAATTTGATGAACTCCTTAAAACAAGCGACGTCATAAGTTTGAATCCGTCATATTCAAAAGAGCTTCACCATCTTTTTAACGAAGAAACCTTTAGAAAGATGAAACCGAGCGCATATCTTGTAAACACATCGCGCGGTCCCATAATCGACGAAAAAGCGCTGTCAAAGGCTCTTGAAAACAAAGTGATAAAGGGCGCCGCAATCGACGTTTATGAATTCGAGCCTGCCGTCACGGAATCTCTTTTAAAACTCGACAACATAGTTCTCTCTCCGCACCTTGGAAACGCGTCCATCGAAGCGAGAGACGAAATGGGAATGATGGCTGCGAAAAATATTATCGCCGTTTTAAACGGTGAAGAAGTGCCGAATAAAGTGAATTAAAATATCAACCGACGTGGAAACATGTCGGTTTATTTGTATAAAAAAAGTCCGCCTTCGTAAACTTCAAAGCTTCCAAAAGCGGACTCATTTTTTATCTCGTTTTTAAAACCGTGTCAATATAAACATTTTCAATTGATTTTTGAATGTTTTTCTTGACTCCCGGCATTTCATTTTCCAAATTGTTCAAAAGCTCGCGCATTCTGTCTCTCGTGGTTTCAATCTTGCCTTCGCTCAAAACGCATCTGCAGCCGAGCGATTCGAGCCCGATATAGTCCCTGAACTTTATGATGTCGGATTCGCCGACGAGATAGAGCGGTCTTATAAGTTTGATGCCCGGGTGATTGGCGCTGTCCAAAATCGGCATCATATTTCTAAATGAACCTTGCATAAACATATTCATGAGCGTCGTCTGCACAACGTCGTCCATGTGGTGACCGAGTGCAATTTTGTTTGCTCCGAGTTTTTCAGCCTGTCCATAAAGAGCGCCGCGCCTCATCCTTGCACACAAAAAGCAAGGATTGTCCGCCGCCATTTCCTTTGTTATTTTAAAAATGTCGGTGTCGAACACTTTTAACTCCATTTCGAGTTTGTCATAGATTCCTTTGATGTGGTTTACATAATCGTCGTCAAACCCCGGATTCATCATCACGTGGCACAGTTCGAAATTTCTCTCGCCGTGCTCATAGAGTTCCTCCATAAGAAGCGAGAGCGTAATTGAGTCTTTGCCGCCGCTCACGCAGCACATGATTTTGTCACCCGATTCAATCAATTTATATGATTTTATCGCCTTTATAAACTCGCGGTAAATCGATTTTCTGAATTTTTTTATTAATGCTCTTCTCGCAGTATTTCCATCAAGCATTACAACTCTCCCTCCGGATCTATCAATTCTCCATTTTTCAAAATTTCAAAGTGAACGTGGCTTCCGGTCGAATTGCCGGTCGAACCCATAAGCCCGATCGCTTCGTTTTTATCCACAATTTGCGACACGCTCACAAGCGGTTTTAAAAGATGCGCATATCTCGTTTGATATCCGCCCTTGTGGTCGATGATAACCACATTTCCATAGCTTCCGCTGAAGCCCGCAAAAACGACTTTGCCCCTTTGCGAAGCCCGAACAGTTGCTCCGAGATAGTTCGCGATGTCAAGTCCTCTGTGGAACCCGTCGAACCTCGGTCCGAATCCGCTCGTTATGCGCCCGATGCTCGGCCAACCGAACTTCGGCTTCATCGCCTCGTCTCTATCGCCCACACGTCTGATTTCGGACGACGGTTCAACGCTAACCACTTCGTCCAAAACTTCGGTTTTTACAACTTGTCCATTTATAAAAAAGTTCTCCGAATTTCTCAAAAGCTCGCCGTCAACCCCTTCTCTTTCGACTACCTCCTCGCCCTTCTCGAGCGTTTCGTCGTAGTTTAAAATTGTGGTTTGCGGAAGTGCAACTCTCTCGGTTCTCTTGTCTTTTATAATTATGTCGAGCGAAAAAGGCTCTTTATTTGTCACAAAAACCCCCGGAAAATCCGGTGCTTTTTTTAGTCCCGAGCTCTCGCCAAGCTCTTCGTCTTTGAAAATAATTTTATTGTTCTTTGTCGCCGTAAAAATTTTCGAGTAAAACTCGGTCTTCGCCAAGATGTCCTCGTCCCTTACGAGAGTGTGTTTAACCTCGATGTCGTCCAAGAATTTCACATCGAGAATCTTTGTGTCACGCTCGTCGCCGCCGGTAATTTTCTTCACATAATAAGTCTTAAACTGGCTCAGCATATCGAGCACATCATCCCTGTTCATTAGTCCCGCAATGCACTCGCCGTTTTTAAACACGCCCCACGCGTTTACATATTTCGGAAGCTTGTTTACAAACATCGCTTCGAGCTCCGTCTTGTCCGTAGTCTTTCCGAAAAATTCATAGGTCTCCATCTGTTTTATGTCCTCGTAAAGAATTATCTTTCCGAACTTTACAGACTCCTTCGCCTCTTCAAATGCTTCCTTTATTTCATTTTCATCTTTAACCTTCGCATACAACTTCCCGTTCTCGTCAAAAATAAAAATTCGTCTTGACTCCTTTTGGAGAATTGCTGCGCATAAAGAAAATAAAAGCAGGAACAAGCCTGCATAAATTAATATTTTTTTATCTTTATTCTTCATATTCATCACGTGGTTATTTTACCATTTTTTGTTAAATAATTCAAATTCTTCTCACTTTGCCGTAGATGACCGCCAAAATATAGATAAAAAGATTTGAAACTACAATCGTCGCACCGGTCGGCGTGCTCAAGAAAAAGCTCACAATGACACCCATTACAACCGATATGAAAGCAACAATTGCGCTCACAATAATCGAGCCCTTAAAACTTTTTGCAATTCTAAATGACGTGAGCGCTGGGAAAATCGTGAGCCCCGAAATCAGAAGCGCCCCGATAACCCTCATTCCGAGAACAATTACAATCGCAGTGATTACCGAGAGAACCATTCTATAAAAGTCCACATTTATTCCAATCGCTCTCGAAAATGTCTCGTCGAATGTGACAGCAAAAATTTTGTTATAAAATAAAATATAAAAAAGAATCACAAAAATCGAAACCGCAACCGTGATGTAGACTTCTGTCGTCGTTGTCGCAAGAATAGAGCCGAACATAAATTGATATATATCGACATTCATTCCCTTTGTGAGAGACGTCGCCATAACGCCGATTGAGAGCGCGCCCGACGAAAGAAGTGCAATCATTCCGTCGGCGTTTATTTTTTTGTTGTTGCTGATTTTAAGCGTGAAAAACGCCGCAACAATAACCACCGGAATCGAAAAATATAAAGGCGCAATACCGACACTTATCGCAATTGCAAATGCGCCGAAGCCGACGTGGCTGAGACCGTCGCCTATCATCGAATAGTTTTTCAAGACAAGACTCACGCCCAGAACCGCCGCGATGACCCCCGTCAAAACGCCGACTATGAGTGCTTTTTGTATAAAAGCGTATGATAACATTTCAGATAACTCACTCATGGATATGCACCCCGTTTAAAACTCTGAATAAATCACTCTTGACATACTCGTCCTTCTCCCCGAAAAAGAGTATGCCGCTGTTGTTTGCGCCGAGGTGAAGGACCTTATTTGCGCAGTTTATAACATTTCTGACGTCGTGCGAAATGATTACAATCGTTTCTCCGGCGTGATTTAATCTGTCCACTTCATCATAAAACTCCGCCGTCGCAATCGGGTCGAGAGCAGTTGTCGGCTCGTCCAAAAAGAGAATCTCCGCCCCTCTTATCATCGCGCGCGCAAGCATAACTCTCTTTTCCTGCCCCCCCGAAAGATTTGAAATCGGTTTATCTTTTAAATCCTCAATGTTTAAAAGTTTTAAAATTTCATCCAGCTTTCGCCTGTCCTCTTTGGTGAAAAATAGCTTCTTCTTTTCGATTAATCCGCTCAAAATTACCTCGCTGACAAGCGCCGGGAAATTTTTCTGTGCGCTGTTTATTTGCGGAACATAACCGATTTCCGTAAATTCATTTCTTATAACCTCGCCTTTGTCCGGTTTTTTTAGCCCCAAAATCGTCTTCATTAGAGTCGACTTGCCCGAGCCGTTTTCTCCGACAATCACGAGATAGTCTCCCTTTTTTATCTCGAAGCTTAAGTCCGAAAACACTTTCACATCTCCGTAGCTTGCGGAGAGATTTTTTACCTCGAGCATTAGAGAAGTCCCTTTCTTAACGCTTCTATATTGTTTTTCATAATTTCAAGATACGTAAGCCCCTTACCGAAATCGTCTTTACTCAAATTGTGGCACGAGTGGAAGAGCACCGGTTCAGCGGCCGTTTCATTTGCAATTTCTCGCGCCATCTTCGGGTCGGTCAGCTCCTCGTAGTAAATCACCTTTGCATCTCTTTCTTTCATCTCGTCGATAATCAGCGCCATATCCTTTGCGGACGGCTCGCTGTCCGATGCGCAGGTTTGAAAAATGCTTCTTGCGTTTATTTTGTAGTCACGCGCAAAATATTTCAGCGCAAAAGGACTTGAAAAATACATTGTCGCATCTTTTGATTCATTTACAACTGCCGTAAACTCTTCATCGATTTGGTCGAGCTCTTTTAAATATGCATCCAGATTTTTCTTGTATGCCGATTCATTTTTATTGTCAACTTTAGCGAGTCCTTCGTAAATATTCTCGCACATAACCTTCGCAAGTTTCGGACTTGTCCAAATGTGCGGATCGTACAAATGATGATGGTGATGATCATGTTCATCGTGTTCATCCTCATCGTGCTCGTCGTGCTCATCTTCATCATGTTCGTCGGGCTCGTCTTCATCATGACCCGACTTTATAAGCTCGATTCCCTTCGACGCATCGACAATTTTATTTTCATCAAGCGCAAGGCTTTCCCTGATTTTCTTAAACCATTCTTCCATATAATCGCCCGTGTAAATCACAAGGTCCGCTTCTTTTAATAGTTTCATATCGTCCGGTCCCGGCTCGAAAGTGTGACTGTCGACCCCCGGCGGCAAAAGAAGTGTTACATCCGCATCCTTTGCGAGCTCTTTTGCAAAACTGTAGTCCGGAAAAAGTGTCGCTACAATTTTGAGATTTCCTGTTTCTTTACTTGTTTCCCTAACTTCTGTGTCCGTTTTTTTGCACCCAAATAAAAAGAGCGCAAAAATACAAACCGAAAAAATTATTTTTCTATTCATCGTCTTCCTCTTTTTCTTCGCATTCGCTGCAAACACCGTAAAAAATAAGGCTGTTCGTGTCGATTGTAAAATTGTGATGCGCCTTTATGTGGTGTTTAAAATTCAAAAGGTCGATGCAGTCAAGCACAAACTTCCTTCCACATTTCGTACATTTCAAAGTTGCAACGTCTCTGTCTTCGCGCGCAAGTTTGTATCGTACCTTGCCGCCGACATAATATGTGTTTATGATTCCTTTTTCCGCAAGCATTTTCAGATGTCTATAAACTGTCGCAACTCCAACTTTCTTTCCTTCTTTTTCAAGTGTCGAAACGATTTCGTCGCAGCTGAAGTCGTCGCCGCTTTCAAGTAATTTGTCTATATTATTTCTTTGCTCTGTATTATAAATACGTGCCATAATTTCCTCCTTAAATTGAATTTGATAATCATTATCCTCATTAAGCTTAACACTACATTTTCATTTTGTCAACACTTTTTATGTATTTATTAATTGTGCGCTTGCTTACACAAAAGTAATTTTTGTTTAAAAACAGCTATTACGGGTAATAATCTAATAGTATAATATTTTTAAAAAGGAGAATTTATGAAGTTAATAAGTTGGAACGTAAACGGCATTAGAGCTACTTTAAAGAAAGGTTTTATGGATTTTTTCAGCGACGCCGATGCCGATATTTTTGCAATACAGGAAACAAAATGTCACGCTCACCAAGTCGAGCTTGATTTGCCGGGCTATTTTCAATATTGGCACCAAGCCGAAAGAAAAGGTTATTCCGGCACGGCGGTTTTTACAAAAGTTGAACCGCTTAACGTGAGACGTTCGGGCATCGATTTTTTTGAAGACTTCGACAACGAAGGACGTGTGCTTGAACTTGAATTTGAAAAATTTTATTTTGTTAATTGCTACACCCCGAATTCCAAAAGCGATTTGAGCAGAATCCCTTACCGC
Organism: uncultured Eubacteriales bacterium; assembly: GCA_900540185.1. Lineage (GTDB taxonomy): Bacteria > Bacillota > Clostridia > Tissierellales > Peptoniphilaceae > Ezakiella. The sequence goes on along the minus strand of UQFH01000003.1, from coordinate 17,061 downwards.
GTGACGTGGGAAGGAAAAATGCGCGACTACTTGAAGGAATTGGAAGAGAAAAAACCTGTAATTTATACGGGCGACTTAAATGTTGCGCACAAGGAAATCGATTTGAAAAATCCGTCTTCCAATAAAAATTCGGCAGGTTTTACAAAAGAGGAAAGAGAAAATATGACTTTCCTTCTCGAGCGCGGATTCGTCGACACATTCAGACATCTCTACCCTGAGAAAACCGACGTCTACACTTGGTGGAGCTACATCACAAGGTCGCGCGACAGAAATGCTGGTTGGAGAATTGACTATTTCATCGTGAGCGAGTCGCTTGTACCATATGTAAAAGATTCCAAATGTTTGATGGAAATCATGGGCTCGGACCACTGCCCTGTCGAACTTCAAATAGATTTTACCAAAAATTAAATAAATTTTTTTCAAAATGGGTATTATAGTACTATGTCAACTTTGGAAGGAGTGATATTATGAGTGATGATTTTTACAATGAAAATGACGACTACGAAAGTTATCGCGAAAGGCGTCAACGTGAACGTGAAGAAAGAATCAAAAATCTCCTGGATAGACGTGAAGCCTATAACAATAGAGAAAATAATGAAAATTTTTACAGCGACAGAAATTATGAAAGTCAAAAACAAACCGAGCCTAAAAAGAAAAAGGGTGCCGGCAAAAAGCTTTTATCCCTTATACTATGTGCACTTTTAGGTTTCGGCGGCGGTTTTCTCGGCGCAAAGGTGTTCGACGAAAATAAACCCGTCGAAGTGAGAGAAGTGCCTTCGAATGCACCTTCGATATCAATAAAGCCGACCGGCGAAGAAGGCGTAGTTGAAGCGGTTGCAAAGAAAGCACTGCCGTCAGTTGTCGGTATAACGACAGTTGAAACGGTCGAAGGCTTTTTCGGCGCACAAGAACTTCAAGGCGTCGGCTCGGGAATCATCGTCGCAAATGACGGATACATTTTGACAAACAGCCACGTTGTCGGCGACGGAAAAGCAAGCCGAATCGATGTGCTTTTGGACGACAATTCAACAGTACCTGCAAGACTTTTGTGGAACGATGCAAGCATGGACCTTGCAGTCATAAAGGTTGATAAAACAGGACTTGTTGCTGCTGAACTCGGCGACAGCGAAAAATTAAACATCGGTGAAAAAGCAATCGCAATAGGAAATCCGCTTGGACTGAACTTCAACAGATCCGTCACCGCCGGATATATTTCCGGAATCGGAAGAACCTTGACGACAAGAGACGGCAAAGCGATTTCAAACCTTATTCAAACAGACGCCGCTATAAACCAAGGAAACTCGGGCGGTCCACTTTTGAACTCAAAAGGACAAGTCATCGGAATAAACTCGGCAAAAATAGGCGGCGAAGGAACAGAAGGTCTCGGCTTTGCAATTCCGATAAACACAGCGAAAGAAATTGTCACATCGCTAATCGAAAAAGGCGATGCAAAACCGATTGTTCTCGGCATCCAAATTGCCGACTACGACTACTACAAGGCGTATTTTAGAATAAAGGACAAATACACAGGCGTAATCATTTTAAAAATTGAGCCGAATTCAATTGCACAAAAGAACGGTCTCATGCAAAATGACGTAATAACAAAAGTCGGCGACAAAGATATCAAAAACACCGACGATTTGAGAACTTCGCTCATAAAATATAAGACGGGCGACACGCTTAACATGACCATTTTGAGAAATGGCTCGGAAAACACTATAGATATACAATTATAAGGAGGAAATATGAACAATTTTTTAAAAGACTTGGGACTTAATTTTTCAAAAGACCCTGAAACACAAAAGGAAAGTGCTGCAAGAAAACAAATAAAGGATTCAGAACAAAAGAGAGATTCACTGGTTGACGCTTTGAATGAATCGGTTTCAAAAATAGAACACGAAAACAAAAATTTCTTTGAAGCAATCGGAAGAATTATTTACGAAAAAAGCGACGAACTCAAAAATTCAAACTTAAACAGCGCTGAAATTGAAACTGCAATAAACGAAATTAAAAAGAACGAAGAAGAACTTAAGGAACTCGACAAAAAAAGAGAAGGAATTATCGAGCGCTACAACGAAGAAATCGAAATTCTAAAATCCGCTATCAGCTCTCAAACAAAAGTCGACCCGAACTTCAACAATCCTGAAGTTCAAAATAACGCAGCTCCTGACAACAATTTGATATTCTGCCATGAATGCGGCGCTGCAAATCCGGAAGGCTCAATCTTCTGCTCAAAATGCGGAACAAAACTTGTAAAATAAACTCGAAAATATAAATTCATAAATTAAAAACGGCTCATCAAATCCGTTTTTTACTGAAAAAATCTATGGGGTTTTTGCCTCATAGATTTTTTATTACTATTTATTTTCATAGCTTCTTACCGAAACGCCGATCGCTTCGTTCAGCTTCTCCCACACTTTCACCATTGCAAATGTGTCAAGACCGCAATAATTTAAAAGATGCACTCTGAAATTTTCGAGCTCCTCTTCGTTCATAGTCGCCATCTTTTTAAACGTAGCTGAAGCTTCGACTCCGTTGTGCACGCCCTCGAGATTGTGATAATCAAGAGACGGCTCATTCGGAAAGAGCGCCGGCAGTACATATTTTATAGAATACGAGCCCTGCATCGCCCTCTTGTAATATTGCTTCTTTTGAAACGGAACCATAAGGTCCTTGATATTGTCATGTATATTCATCAAATGTTCCGCCAAATCCGGATAGAGCGCGGCGAGAGATTTTATTCGTGTCTTTTCAAAAGCCATATTGTACGCAGTTGTGCAAACGTCAAGCGGAATGTCCTCACAAAGTTTTTCGGCAAGTGCCCTTCTCGGGTCTTCGCCCGGATATGCCAAAAACTCCGTGTGCTTCAAATCGCCGCCCTCCTCTTCGATATAGTGGAGCGAATATTGAAACACAATTTGCTCGAACGGCTTCGATTTCTGATAAGCCGGAATGGCAGGTTGATAGGATTCAAAATCCAAAAAATAGAGCGGATAGGAAAGCGTTTTCATAAACTCCAAAATCGCATCTTCCTCGATATAATCCGAAAGTTCATTCACCTCATGCTCCACTTGCTTCATCTGCGACTTCGAAAGGGCATTCTCACGCAAGATGTTCTCAAAAGAAACTATGCCGTTTCTCAAACACTTAAACTTTGTGGAAGTCCTTGCGCCCGCAACGTCAAACACATTCGGCGACGGAAGATTTCTCGTGCAATATTTAAAACAGTCGCACTTGTATGGCGCAAAACATTGCTCTCCGATTTCTATTTCGGGCTCCGTTTCAGAATTTAAAATCTCGGAAAATCTCAAAATATTTTCCGCGACAATCCCCTCGCGCGCTTCCGCTTCACTCGTCACATCCTCCACAACAAAAAGTTCGTCTATGTCTATGTCCCCGACTCTAACATACGCATTATTTATGTAGACAATGCAAACACGTTTGACCTTGTAGCCGAGTTTGGTCAAAATATATCTTTGAAACGAAACGTCGTCGAGATAGATATCTTTTATCGACGTCGAACTCTTCACCTCGTAAATTTCCACCTCGCCGTTTTTTAGATTGTGCAAAATGTCCACACTTGCAAAAAGCCCGTCATATAAAAACGACGCTTCGGAAATATACTCGCACCCTTCGTGAATGAGCGCCGTCGTCTCCTCAATCATCTTTAACTTAAAATCAAATGAAACCGTTTTCACATCGTCGAACAACTTCTTTGCAAAATCGCCAACTTCCCTTCCGGTTTCAAGGACCGACTCGTCCCCTCCTCCATCAGGAAAAACCTCCGGCTTGCGATTTCTTAGCCACACCATCTTCGGACATTGAACCGCCGCACAATAATTTGTTTTTGATAAATTTAAATCCACAAAATCACCCCGCACTATTATATATATTATTATAATTTAAATGAAATTTATAATCAAGAAATGAAAGATATAATAAAATAATAAAAAAATTTTTTTAAATAATTAAATCAAAGTTGTGTAAGTGCGATAAAATACAGCTTAAACACAATTTTAAAAAATTTTAAATTTTTTTCAAAAAAGTGTTTAGAATCACTTTATCAGGGTATATATATAATACAAAGGAAGATGATGATAAAACTAGAGCACAGATTTTAAAAAATGCCAAGTGCAAAAATAGATTATCTTCATTACCTTTATAAAAATATCGTGGCGAAGATTAACACGATAGACGCAAAAGTTATTGAGTGAAAGATCACTTCCCGAATTTTAAAGGTCTGTCGAGCAGCCGGGGTAAAGGCCCGGACGAGATCAATTTATATTAAATCATTGAAAGGGCAAGAAAAATATAACAAGCGTCTAGGAGAACCTGAAAAACATAATAGACTTTATTTCGAACATTGAAAATTCAGTGGCTTTTGGAACAGCGATATGCTTGAAGTGAAGAAATGAGTCAGGGCGAAGAATTTGAAAAAGAAAAATTGTAAGAATCACCGAAAAGCGAGACGAGAGTAAGGGACAATAGTGAATTAAAAAAAACCGAAAATCAAATCGAGTGTAAGGGAAGACGTAACTAACTTGAACACGGTTGGAGCGTTAAAATTTAAAATTTGTGTAGAGAGGAGAATAGCGAATACTGTGATTGAACCTAAAAATATTAAACGCCACGAGTAACTCCCGAGAATTTATGATAAAATAAATCTCGAGAGTTTTTGTGTGCAATTTTCTGATTTTACTTATGTTAGTAATACCAAAAAACATTTTTATGAATAATTTTAATCTTAAATATCCCTCTATATGCAGGTTATAATTCTTTGCGAAAAATTTTTCTGCAATTATACATAAAAATAAGGCGAAATAAAATCGCCCTACTTGAATTAATTATTTTTCTTTTTTAAAGCCGCTGCCATATTCTTAAAGAATTTCGGTTTTGTACCGTAGTTTAGAGCGCCGAATCTGTAAATCTTAACAGCGATTCTTCCGACAATTATTGTAAATAGAACCAAAAGTCCGAACGAGAGTATCAATTCCCATTGCGGAACATAGTCCACGCCGTATCTCGTGATCATCGCAAACGGACTCGTAAACGGCACAATACTTGCAATTTTTAAAATCGTACCGGGATTGCTCATCCCAAACATTGAAATCATAAATCCTGCAACATATATGAGCGAAAGCGGTTGAATTGCCATTCCGAGATCTTCGATTTTCGAAACAAGACTTGCCGCGCATGCGAAGAGATACAAAAACATTATATATCCGACAATGAAGAATGCCATCGAAACCACAAATTGGTCCATCGAGATATTGATTTTTAGAATTTGCGCAACCGTTGAGTCCACTTCCATTTGCGGTCCGATTTTTGTACCGATTAAAAGTCCCACAACAAGCACCATAACGACGAGCACGCCGATGACCGCCGTTGCAAAAACCTTTCCTCTTATGAGGTCTTTCGGCTTTGTCGAGGTTATCAAAAGTTCCATCGTTCTGTCGCTCTTTTCTCTTGCAACACTCATTGCAACTTGGTTTCCAAACATCATCATAAGCGTGTATAAAATCATAAGCATCAAATATACAAGCCAAAAGTTCTTCGCTCCGTCCGCTTCGAGGATTTTCGGCTCGAAGTCCGTTCCCTTGAGAGTTTTTTCGACAATTGCTTCATCAACTCCCGCCTCTCTCAAATAGTCGCTCGATTCAAGCGCCGAAATAGATTCATTCACCGCTTCGAGTTTTCCCATATTTGAAACGGAACTCGTCTTTATTACGACTTCTCTCTTGTCGCCCGAAATTACATATCCGGCGTAAATGTCGCCTGCTTTAACGGCTTCTTCAAGTTTTTCCGGAGAGTCGAAATTTTCAAATTTCATTCCGGTTTTTTCTTCAGCCGATTCTTTGTTTACAAAATTTTCGGTTGAATAGATGCCGATGATATCGTCTTCATCGCTTCCCGCAATTTTCGAAACAATGCTCGGAATAAAACTTATAAGAAGCGATATAACAAACATTATCGCGACCGAAATTATAAAAGATTTCTTCTTTATACTCGTTAAAAATTCAAATTTAAATACTTTACCCATTTTTCTACCTCGCATATTTTAGGAAAATGTCCGAAAGTGTCGGCTTGTAAAGACCGTAGCTGTCGACAACAGGACCCGCCTTTGAAATGTCTTGCAGGAAATTTTCCCTTTCTTTTCCCGTCAAATCTACAACGACTCTTTCCTTCTCAATCGTCGAGTCATATCCCATTTTCGAAAGAATTTCCGAATATTCATTCAAATCCGTTTCGAAAGGAATTACATAAACTTTGTTTCCGGCGAGTTCACGTTTAACATTTTCAATCGTGTCGTTCACTTGGCAAACTCCGCCCGACAAAATAGCAATATCCTTACATATTTCATCCACATATCCCATTTGGTGCGACGAGAAAAGTGTGAGTTTGTTGTCGCCCGCTTTTTCCAAGATGAGCTCCTTCAAGAGATTCGAGTTTATCGGGTCGAGCCCTGAAAACGGTTCGTCCATGATGATAATGTCCGGATTACCCAAAAGCGCCTGCGAAATTTGAACTTTTTGTTGGTTCCCCTTTGAAAGCACCTCGAGTTTTCTTTTTTCATAGTCCGCAAGTCCCACTCTTTCCAAAAGTTCTCTCGCCGATTTCTTTGCAGTTTCCGGGTCATATCCTTTCAGTTCCGCAAAATAAATCAGTTGCTCAAGTATATTTACCTTTTGATACATTCCCCTTTCCTCAGGAAGATATCCGATTTTATAATCCTTCGCCCTGAAAGGTGCGCCGTCGATTGTAATCTCGCCGCCGTCCTTTTTTATTACGTCCATAAGTATTCTTATGGTTGTCGTTTTGCCGGCGCCGTTTCTTCCGAGAAACGCAAGCGGTCTTCCGCTCTCCGCCTTGAATGACAAACCCTTTAATACTTCTTTTTTGTCATAAGACTTGTACAAATCTTTAAATTCAAGTATCATAAGCCCTCCTTATTTTTATTTTAACGCATCTCGATTAAATGCGTTTAAAAACTTGTAAAATCAATATTTATTCTTATTATACCATAACCGAAAATTCATTTTAAACAATTTTATATCAAAAATAAAAAATCTCTTCGAATTTTTTGTCGAGCGCAATGCACAATATCAGAGCAAGTTTTGCCGTCGGATTGAACTGCCCCGTCTCGATTGAGCTGATTGTGTTTCTGGAAACCCCAACCAGATCCGCCAATTTTTGTTGCGATAAATCCTGCTCTTTTCTTATTTCTTTCAAGCGGTTTTTTAAAACTAATTCATCTTTCATAGAAACTACCTGCTCAGTTTTATAAAATGCGCCACGCACATTATGATTCCCAAAATCGCAAGCAAAATTCCGATGTAGAGATGTTTCTTTTCTTTTAACCTGTGGTAATAGACAAAGCTCTGTGTCGCTAAAATCGCATAATAGACCGTCCACACTGAAAAGTTAAACGAATTGAAGAACAGCCCCTCAACAACTATTATAAGCGCAACGACAACCATTCCGACTTCCATCGAAAGCTTGCCCGCCTTCGACATTATGTCCACCATCATCTCGTCTTTGTTGTTCCTTTTGTACTCTTCTCTGCTCTTTGCTAAAATTTCATCCCTGTCCAAAGCTTTCTCCTTTCGTTTTATTTCGCCAAGTAAACTTGTTATTTTTATTATATCACCGCCAAGTATACTTGTCAATAGTTTTATGTAAAAAAATTAAAGCGAGTTTTCACCCGCTTATAATTGTATTGTGAAATTTTAAATTGTATAACTCGAATCACGCCTTGTTGTACGGAATGAACACTTCGAAAGTCGAACCCTCGCCGAGTTTGCTTTCAAGAATAACCGTTCCGCCCATAACCTCGACTCCGTGTTTTACAATCGAAAGCCCGATGCCGCTTGCGTCAGCGCTGTTTCTACTCTTGTCCGCAGTGTAAAATCTTTGGAAGATTTTTTCGCGGTCCAAATCGTCAATGCCGATGCCGTCGTCCTTAACGATAAATTTAAAGCCCTTATCTCTCGTGACAAGTTTTACCCAAACCTTGCCGTCATCTTTTCCGTATTTTACGGCGTTGTCGACAAGATTGTAGACCGTTTCTTCCAGCACTTCCCTCACGCCGGTGTATCTCACCTCGTCGAGTTCGGTTGTGATTGAAATATTTTTGTTTTGCGCCTTTGAATTTATTGTATTCACAACGTCGCTAATAAGTTCCTTAACGTCTATTTCTTCTTTCTTGTTGTTTTTTTGCTCCTCAACTTTCGAGAGACTCAAAATCTTTTCAACAAGCACAAGCATTCTGTTGCCGCTTTTAAGAATCATATCTCCAATCTTCGGCACGTCTTCATTTTTCACCATATTGTTTGTGAGCATTTCGGCGTAACCGTTTATTGAGGTGAGCGGAGTTTTGAGTTCATGCGTTACATTCGACGTAAATTCGCGTCTTTCTCTTTCGAGAATGCTTTCTTCCGTAACATCTCTTATAACGATAATTCTTCCGACAAGATTGTCGCTTACAAGAACCGGGTCGACTGTGATCAAAAGCTTTCTATCGTCGATTTCGACTTCAATTTTTTCTTCGCGTTTTGAATCCCTGTCTCCCAAAATTTCGATAAGTTTTTCATCCCTTATGAGATAAAATACGGACTTGCCCATATATCCTTCGTTCTTTTCCTTGCCCAAAAGGAAAATCGCTTTGCTGTTTATCATTTCGACGCGGTTCACATTGTCGATAAACAAAAATCCGTCCTGCATATTTCTGAAAATAATTTCAATAGTGTCTCTGTATTCTTTAAGATCGTCGAGCCTTTCATTAAGCTCGTCCTGTTGATCACGCACGATTCTCTTGATCGGATAGAGCTCAGGAAATTCCGAGTCGAGACTTTGTCCGTGTGAGATTGCCGTAAATTGCTCTTTCAGATTTTCAACGAGACTGTTTGAAACGTGGTTAATCGAGAAAAATGCGATAAGAAGTCCGATAAAAAGAATAAATACAACCGGAATAATCGAATCTTTAAACGATGAGAAAATATTTTTTTGCATTTCCGAAACTCTCAAAATATTTCCGTTCGAAAGTCTCGTTGCAAAATAGTAGAAATTTTCACCGAGAGTGTCCGATTTTCTTATATCGCTTCCCTTTCCAAGGTCCTTTGCTTCGACAATTTCTTTTCTCGTGCTGTGCGACTCCATTTTGGAGGCCGCTTCATCGGTGTCGTAAATAACGTTGCCGTCGCTGTCGACAAGCGTAATTCTTATGCCGCGAAACGACTTCTTTGCCGCATCGAATTCCTTTTCATGCTCAGCATCTTCAAGGTTCATATTTTTAAGAAAGTCTAAAATGTCCAAAAGCTTTCTTTCATGAAGATCCTTGTAGCTGTCATAAAAATTCAGCGTCGTTGCAAGAGTTATTAAGACAACCATTAACAAAACCAATATTGAAAATCTCTTAAATAAACTCCTTTTCATTATTCCTCCAAAATATATCCGACATTTCTGACGGTTTTAATCATCGTGCCGCTCTTTCCCAGTTTTTGTCTCAAAAATGCGATGTGAACGTCGACCGTTCTCGACTCGCCGAGATAATCATATCCCCAAACCGCGTCCATAATTTTGTCGCGGGAAAGCACGATGCCCTTGTTTTGTGCCAGATAATATAATAACTCATACTCCTTAAATCCGAGTGAAACATCCTTGCCGTCAACATTCACACGTCTTTTTTCAGGGATAATTGTCAAATCCTTGATTGTAATTTCATTCATAGAATCAGCGTCATTTCCACGTCTGATTCTCGCTCTGATTCTCGCCATGAGTTCAAGCACTGAAAACGGTTTTGTCACATAGTCGTCCGCCCCGAGGTCGAGCCCTCGAACCTTGTCGATTTCTGCGGACTTCGCCGTTAGCATTATGACCGGAACCTCCTTGTACTTTCCTTCCCTCATCCACTTCAAAATCGAAATGCCGTCTTTGCCGGGAAGCATTATATCAAGAAGAACGAGCGCCGGAGTGTCCTCATCGAGAGCCGCTTTGAACTCTTCGAAATCGCGACAGCCCTTGCCGCTGTATCCCTCGTTTTTTAGTGCATACAAAACCAATTCTCTGATGCTTTCATCATCTTCGACAATATAAATCATTCTTCATCATCCTTTTTTAGATACGGATGCGAACCTGTTTTCTCATAAATTACCCATTCTGCGATATTTTCAATATGGTCGCCGATTCTTTCGACATATTTTGCAATTTGCATCAAGTCGAGTTGAACTTCAGGGTCGCTTCCTTGTTTAATCTTGTCAACAATTTTATGTCTAAGCTTTATAAACAAATCGTCAACAACATCGTCCATTATATCTATACCCTCAATTAAATCAATATTACCCGAAACAAATGCATCCATTGAATTATTTAGCATTTTTTCTGCTGTTTCAAACATTTCCTTCAAAAGAGGAAGCGGTGAATCAATCATATCAAAATTTATATCTTCGCAAATTTCCGCGATGTCCTCGGTTTGGTCACCGATTCTTTCAAGGTCCGTAATCATCTTTAAAACCGAAGTTACAACTCTGAAATCGCCCGCGCGCGGAGAGAGAGTAACGAGAATTCTTAAAGCTCTGTCCTCAATTTCCTTTTCAAGATCGTCAGTCTTCTTGTCGTTCATAGCTACTTGCTTCAAAAGAGTCACGTCTTTTTCTTTTATTCCCCTATATGTGTCTCTTATATTGTTTTCAACAAATGTTGCCATCTTGACAAGTTCATTTTTTAAATCAAACAGTTCCTTTTCAATACTCATTTTAACCGAACCTCCCCGTAATATAATCTTCAGTTCTCTTATCCTTTGGACTCATAAAAAGTTCGGCTGTATTTCCGACTTCAACCATAACACCGTTTAAGAAAAATGCAGTTCTGTCCGTTACACGGCTTGCCTGTCCGATGTTATGCGTAACTATAACAATCGTGTACTTCTTTTTTAAATCCATGACGAGTTCTTCTATTTTTCCCGTACTTATAGGGTCGAGAGCGGATGTCGGTTCGTCCATAAGAATTACCTCCGGCTCAACCGCAAGCGCCCTTGCAATGCAAAGTCTTTGTTGTTGACCTCCCGAAAGTTCAAGCGCATTCTTTCTCAAATCATCCTTGACTTCGTCCCAAAGATTTGCCTGCTTCAAAGACCTTTCTACAATCTCCTCGAGTTCCGCCTTCTTCTTTACGCCGTGCGTCTTCGGACCGTACATAATATTTTCGCTGATGCTCATTGAAAACGGAGTCGGAGCTTGGAAAACCATCCCTACTCTCTTTCTGAGTTCATTCACATCAAACTTTCTGTCGTAAATGTCCTCGCCGTCCAAAGTTATAAGACCCTCAACTCTCGAGCCTTCAACCAAATCATTCATCCTGTTTAAGCATTTTAGTGTCGAACTTTTTCCACAGCCTGAAGGACCGATAAAAGCAAGCGCCTGATTTTTTATAACATCCAGACTTAAATCCTTAACAGCGAGATAATCGCCGTAATAAAGATTCAAATCCTTTATAACCATTTTGTTTACTTGACTATCTGTCATCATTTTTTCCTCCGATTTTATTTGCTAAAGAAGTCGAAATAGCATTTAGCAAAAATATAATTACTAAAAGTACGACCGCTGTTGCGTATGCCTCATTTGTATATCTCGCTTCCGTTGAAAGCTTATACATGTGAAGGGACAAAGTTATTCCCGGGTCCTTTAAACTCTTCGGAATATTTGTAGAAGTTCCAAGAGTGTATAAAAGCGCAGCAGTTTCTCCGATAACCCTTCCTATTGCAAGAATTATACCCGACAAAATTCCCGGCATTGCAACCGGAAGAATAACCTTAAAAATTGTTCTGAGTCTTCCGGCGCCGAGTGCAAAACTTCCAAGCCTATATACGCCCGGTGTCGAAAGAAAAGCCTCTTCCGTCGACCTTACAATGAGCGGCAAAATCATAATGGAAACGGTGAGCGTTCCCGAAATAATACTCCAGCCCATCTTAAGAGCGATTCCGAAAAACAAATATCCGAAAAGTCCATAGACAATTGACGGAATTGCACTCAAGGTTTCGGTTACAATCCTTATAACCTTGACGAATTTCGAATCCCCCTTGCTGTATTCCGCAAGATAAATTCCCGTAAAAATCCCAATCGGTCCCGCAATTAAAATCGAAAGTAGAACGACCACAATAGTCGAAATTATAGCCGGAAACATAGAAATATTCTTCGACGTATACTTCAGTGCAAAGAGTGACGGTTTAAGATGAGGAACGCCTTTTATACATATGAAAAGCACAATTCCTACAAGCACCGCCGTCGCAATGAACATCGAGAGATATGCGAAAAATTTGTATAAAATCTCTTGCAGCTTTCTAGTATTTTTTGTTCTATTATTAACCCTCATTTTTACTGCTCCTACCTTTAAACATCAAGAACATACCGTTTATTATAAGAATGAAAATGAACAAGATACATGCCGTTGCAAAAAGCGCTTCCATGTGCTCTCCTGCCGCATATCCCATTTCAAGCACAACATTTGCCGTAAGTGTTCTGATTCCTTTTAAAATGTCCGTCGTGATTCGCGCTTGGTTACCGACAACAAGAATCGTCGCCATAGTTTCACCGATTGCCCGTCCTATTCCAAGAATAACCGCTGCCAAAATACTGTTCTTTGCAGCCGGAAGAACAATTTTCATAACCGACCTTCCGTGACTTGCACCGAGAGCTACACTCGCTTCATAGTACTTGCTGTTCACAGCTTCAAGTCCCGCTTCCGAAATTGCTATAATCGTCGGCAAAATCATAATGCCCAAAAGAATACTTGCCGCCAAAATAGAAATTCCGTGCCCTCCTATATACTCTCTAATAAACGGAACTATCGTTTGGAGTGCAAAGAAACCGTAAATAATTGACGGAATCCCCGCCATAAGATTTAACATAGGAGTCAAAAGCTTTTTCATCTTCGGTCCCGCTTCAAAAGCAAGAAAGAGCGCCGAGAAAATTCCAATCGGAACCCCTATTAAACTTGCGAGAAACGTGACGACAAACGATGCATAAATCATAGGAAGAATTCCGTATGACGGCGGATTTGTCGCCGGCGACCACTTCGTTCCCAATATAAAATCGAAACCGTGTCTTAAAATGAATGGAAGCCCCGTTTTAAAAATGAAGTAACATATTACTATAAAAGCTGCAATAGAGATGATTGATGCAGCCATAAAAACATATTTCATTAATTTTTCTTTAAGTTTGCCGTCCATCTCTATTGCTCCTTTCAAATTTAACTATTTAACGTCGTTCCAATCCTTAACTTCGCCTACGAAAATTTTGTGAATATTGTCGAGTGAAATGTCTTCTGTAGCATTGTCATTGTTTACAACAACTGCGATACCGTCCATTGCGATTGCTGTCGATTCAACCTTTTCGAGTTCTTCAGGTTTTAAATTACGGCTGCTCATACCGATTTCGGCAACGCCTTCGATTGCAGCTTGAATACCTGCTGATGAACCGTTTGATTGAATATCTGCTTCAAATCCCGGATTTAATTCCTTATATTTGTCGACCAACTTTTCCATAAGCGGTGTTACAGAAGTTGAACCTGCAATTGCAATTCTTCCTTCAATATTTGCCGGTTTATAGCTTTCTGTTGTTTCAATAGGAATACATCCGTCTTCCTTAACAATTTCTTGTCCGTCTTTACTCATAATGAATGTGAGGAAATCTTTTGCTACATCGCTTAAATTTGCTTCGTGATAAGCAAGCATAAAAGGTCTTGCAATCTTGTAATCGCCCTTGTTAATATTTTCCGGTGTTGCTTCAACTCCGTCAACCTTAACAGCCTTAACTTCGTCGTTTAAAGAACCGAGACTGATATAACCGATTGCGAATGGGTCGCCGTTTACAGCAGTGATAACTCCTTCTGTTGAGTTAACGATTGTTGCTTCTTCATATGTGCTGTCAACTTCTTCACCCTTGTCATTTTTTGCCAAAATCTTTGTGATTTCCGTGAAAGCTCCTCTTGTACCTGAACCTACTTCACGACTTACAACGTGGATTTCTCCGCCTGCAGTTGTTTCTTCAGTTTTATCTTCAGATTTGTCTTCCGTTTTTGTTTCAGTAGTTTCTGTTGTTGTCTTGTCTGTTGTTGTTTCCTTTTTTGTGTCATCCTTCTTGCAGCCTACCATTAACATAAGTGCTGCAACTACAATTGCCAATGTTTTTAAGAATTTCATAAATATCCTTCCTTCTTTTCCTAAAATATTGCTCGGGCTTTCCCCTTGCAACTATATAATAGCCACCGATTGTAAAATAGAGAGTTTAATATTGTAAAAATTATGTAAAATGACCTGTAAAACTGAAAATCCCTAAACTTTTATCGCTAAAATGTGATTCTCGTCATAATAATGTTAAAATAACATAAATTGTAAAATAATTTGACTAATGCTATGCTAAACTGTTATAATCTATATGGAGGTGCTTTATGAAAATAAATATTGGAAAGCAAAATGGCAAAATAATCAAATTCATCGCAAAGGAAAACGAAATCAAATGCGAAAACCTGAACTATCTTGTCGAAAACAACTTTTTTAATAGAGAAAACGGAGAAACATTTTTAAATCTAAAATGCGAAACTCATGTACTCCTTACGGGACTTGGAAAACCTGAAGACATCACAATCGACACATTAAAAGTCGCAGGTCTTAAAGCCGGAAAGGAAGCGAACAGACTGAAACTTGAAAAAATCACAATATGCATCCCTGAACTTAAAAACTTCACAAGAAAAGAAACAGCACTTGCAATAATAGAAGGGCTCTTAAACTCAACCTACAACTACGATAACTACAAAAAAACAAAATGTGAAACCGCACTCAAAGAAATCACCGCATGCGAAGACTGCACGGGCGATTTAAACAGCGACGACATCGAAGAACTCATGGCAAAATGGAGTGGAATAGTCTTTGCGAGAAATCTTGTAAACACACCTGCAAACGACCTATATCCTGAAACACTGGCAAACGAAGCCATTAAACTGAAAGATCTAGGCGTCGACGTAAAAGTGTTTGGAAAAGAAGAAATAGAAAAAATCGGAATGAAAGCATACCTCTCGGTCGCAAGAGGCTCCAACAGAGAACCGAAACTCATAGTAATGGAATACATGAAAGGCGAAGGCGCCCCGATTTCATTCGTCGGAAAAGGCCTCACCTACGACTCTGGCGGATACTCACTGAAACCGAGCGACGGCATGAAAACAATGAAAAGCGACATGGGCGGCTCAGCTGCAGTAATCGGCGCTATGAAAGCAATCGCCGAAGCAAAACTGAAAGTTAACGTCGTGGGCGTTGTTGCAGCTTGCGAAAACATGTTGGACGGCGGCGCATACAAACCGGGCGACGTCATCAGCTCACTTCGCGGCCTCACAATCGAAGTCGACAACACAGACGCCGAAGGAAGACTGACACTCGCCGACGCAGTCACCTACTCCGAACAAAACTACTCACCGAAACTCATGGTCGAACTCGCAACCCTCACAGGTGCTTGCGTTGTCGCAATGGGTTCCCACAGATCGGGAGTACTCGGAAATGACGCCGAATCAATCGAACACGTCTTAAAATGCGCAAAACTCGAAAACGAAAGAGCTTGGTCGCTTCCATATGGAAAAGACTACCAAGAACTCAACAAATCCGACATCGCCGACATCAAAAACAGCGGCGGCAGATGGGGCGGCGCATCGAGTGCAGGAGAATTCGTCGGAGCATTCATTGAAAAAACAAAATGGGTCCACGTCGACATCGCAGGTCCGGCATATAACTCCGCACCATTTATGGAACAACCGAAGGGTGGCACCGGTCATATGGTCAAAACCCTTTATAGAATCGCAAAAGAAAATAAATAATAAAAATAGAGCCTTTGACGGGCTCTTTTTTTGTGGGTGGTGTTTGATATATGTATTTATAAATAATTTATTATATTTACACGCCTAAATGTTTTCCCATTATATACATTCGCAATCGCGACGTAGCGCCTGGCACTGTGTGTCCTGGCGCCATATATGACGATTATTTTTTGAAGAAACAAAACAACAACGGTGTGTGAAGAGAATATCAAACCAAAAAACCAAATACAATTTATAAACATATCTTCGCTCTTTATATTTCCCATCATTTTCACTCTTGGCGGCGATACACCTTTTTATCTCATCTCACGACGAAATCAAAGATTTCTGTTCGATGGATAAAAAAACTGGTCGCCGCTACAGACAACGTGCAAAATTTATATTGCGATATTGCTTATACACGTGTGTTTGTACATATCTCATGCGTTGCAATGTTAAAGACCTAACCCGTGCTTTTTGATTTGACAAAATCAAAAACACGATGGTAGGTCTTATACAAAGACGTCCGACGACATTTCGACGAACAGGAGAAATGTGTCGTTGACGTCGACTGTGCATGCGACGCTACAAACAACGTAATCACATACAACAATAAATCATATACATTAATTTATTTTTACATGGTTAAATTTATATCGTGCAAAACATTTTCAATATATAAATCCATCCATCATTGTGTGTCTCCCAGAACGTAACGTCGCATTACATTGCGACGCCATATATCACGCCCGAAAAATTTACAACCCCACCAACAACGCTGTGCCGATAAAATATCGAAACAAGAACCATTTGCAAAATTTCAGCCAACCCTCGCCGTTATTTGCGAGGAATTTTCGATGAGAAACGCTTAAGATGAAATATTTTAGGAGTGAGGCATATTGATAAATATGTCGCAACGACGAAAACACGAAATCTGCCGTTTATCGCATATTTAAACCAATTCTACGTCCATCATCGCAATTATTTGCGAGGATATTTTGATGAGATGCGCCGTAAACTCAATTTTTGATTGCGCAGGTGTGCTAACTGCACTCCGAGCAATCAAATAATTGATGTTTGCAAGCAGGTCGCAAAATAGACCGCAAATAAAAAAAGACGCCTCAAAAAAGGCGTCTTTTGTCTCTTCTCTCTAATGTTTTTCAACCCAGATAATAATTTTTTCAAGCATTACTGCGAGTTCTTCTCTTGTAAATTCGCTTGCAGGGT
>UQFH01000002.1 GCA_900540185.1 uncultured Eubacteriales bacterium | reverse complement strand
CGCAAGCACCCTTTAGGGTGTATAATTGCGCCCTTAGAAAATCTAAGGGAGATTTGATTATTTTATTTTTCTTAATTTTCTATCATTATTCTTAGTTTTTCTTTAAATTCTTTTGTCTTTGTTGCTTCTTCTAGTAGGATTTTAATTTCTTCATCTGTTAGTGCTTCTGCATTTTCTATAAAGCTTTCTAAGATTGCTCCTCTTATTATGAGCCTATGAGTTCTATCTTTTCTTCTTTTTATTATGTCTTGTTTTAATATCTTTTTTTCTTGATTTTTTAGTTGCCTTAATCTTTCTTCTGTATTGTCTATTTTGTCTTTTATTTCTTTTGACTCTTGTCTTAGTTGTTCTAGTTTTTTCATAAAATACTCCTTTCTTGCAATATAAAAAGAGATAACATTTCTGCTATCCCTTTCAAAGTTTCACTATTAAAATTTTATGTCTTTTGAATTATCATCTATATTTCTATAATGATTTTCTATTTATTATTCTTTCTCTATTTTCCATTACTTTTTTTAATTCTATAATTGTATTTACCTCTTTATTTATATATTAGTCCACACTCAATAATACCTAACAAAAATAAATGGATAATATAAAACTAACCACTTACCTAATCTAAAATAATAGTATTATTAAATTTTGGGTATAGTTCTTCATCGTGAGTTATTACAATAATTATGTTCCCTTCTTTTACTTTTGTTATTGCATTAATAAACCATGATCTTCTATCAATATCAAGATTTGTAGTTGGTTCATCATAAATTTTAACCTCTTTTTCCGTTAAGAAACTCTCAATTAAGTAAACAGTTTTCAAATCTCCACCAGATAATTCATCCATTGCATAATCCCATTTTTCCTTGAGAAACTTTTCTAATAAATCAGAAGATATATCTTTGAATTTAAGCATATCCTTTATTTCATAAAATGAAGTTATATTTAATTTATTTAAAAAATATTCTCCGATGCTCGCCTTATTTGATGTAGGATTTTGCTTAACAAAATATATATGTTTATCTCTTAAAAAAACTGTATCTAATTCATCAATAATAATATTATTAATTTTTATACATGAATCCTCACTTTTGATTATTCCCATCAGAATTTTATATAATGTACTCTTACCTTTTCCATTAAACCCTAAAACCCCATACATATTATTGCTTGAGAATGCCACATTCAAATCTTTATATAACCACTCTTCTCCGTACCCAAACTTTATTGTTGCGGTTATATTTTCAACCTTATCCTCTAATTTATTTATCCCCTCTTCATATTGTTTCAATTTAAATATCGCCATTATTTTATCCAAGGAAGCTATAGCGAGTTGATAATTTTTTGCAGTTTCAAAAACATATCCTATTGTTGAAAGTAACATAGTAAAAAACGACATTAAAACAGTTAAGGTACCCACCTTCATATCTCCGTTTACAATTCTGTTGGCACAAATTGCAAACATAACTACATTTAACAGTAATGCGACAATACCTTGGCTAAAGTCAAATTTTAAATTAACGAAGATGTACTCCTTAAATGTTCTAAAATAACTTAAAAATCCATTGTTAAAATTAGTGTTTTCAATTTCATATTTTCCACTATGGATGATATCATCTATATCGTTAACTTGTGAATTAAACAGTTCATAATATTCTGCTGTCGCATTTTTAGCTTTATCCGCACAATTATACAGCCTTTTTTTAAATATATAGTATACAAACGCATAAATAGGTAAAAATAAAATCGTAAGTAAACCTAAAAAATAATCTAATGTAAAAATATATACTAATACTACAACAAACTGAATTAACCTTAAAAAAAACATAACCATACTATCAGTTACAAATGAAATAATCTGAGATAAGTCCATATTTACTCTTTGAGTAAATGAAGCAGAATTAATAATATTTAAATCTTCATACTTAGAATGTCTTATAATATCTATAATTTTCAATCTTAATTCATTTTTAGTGTATTCAGAATACTTATTATAAAAAATCATCTTAAATACATTCAATAATTGGTTTAATAAACCTATTGTTGCAATTAACACTAGAAAAATAATAATAGCATTAAAATTTTTCTTCTCAACAAGTAAGTTGATAAATTCTCCTGTTAAAACAGGAAATAAAATTTCCATACATATAAAACAAACCAATAAGAAACTATAAATTATAAATAGTCTTTTATTAGTGAAGAAATTAGTTCTGATAAATTTGTAATATTCTTTCATGACTTTTTTATTAATGGATGCTATAATATGCTTTTAAGGAAAAATACCCCTCGTTAGTATTACAACAAAGGGGTATTTCCTCAGCTTTTAATAAACTGCAAAATTAAGAACAACTACTTGTTGTTTTTGCAATTATTGCTAATTGTTGACCAGAAAATAGTCACGGTCACAGTAGTAATGGTAATACCCTGTGGTTTAATTCCGCCATCATCAGCTTGCAATTTTTGAAGTTCAAGGACTTCCTGCATTCCTAAATCATTCTTATTTGCATCCATGATTTTATCTCCTTTCCTTAAAATTTTATAGGCAACCACAAAAATGGATTTTTCTCCATCAATGCGTTAATCCCCAATACTATACCTGCACTCCCTGTATAAACATCATTCGACAATTTCATCGCAGCTCTTCCAGGGATCATACACTGTCCGTTCTCGCAAACGAGATATAACTTTACTAAATCTATAATACTTTTTGCATCTTTAAATTCTAATTCTTGGAACATTGAACCCATTAATAAAGTACTCCCCATTCCGAAAAATAAACTTGCATCATAAAATATCGATAAATTTATTGTATTTGATATTTTTTCAAAGAAATAATCAAAATCTTTATTAGAAAACTTTTCCCTTATAAAATATATAACTAATGCAATTCCTATACTACCGTTTTCTAAATAAGGAATAACTCTATTATCTTGAAGCTTTAATTGCATAATTTGACTGTCATTATCTAATTCTAAATGATTTAATGATTCATTTAAATATCTAATCCCTTTGTTATAAAACTCATCATTCTTTGTAAGTTCGTACAAATTTAGCAATGAAAATGCACTCCCCGATAATCCATGGACTAAATCATATTCCACAGCATTTTCCTCCGCATCTTCATCTATAAGGGAATCTATCTTTTTAATCATAGCATTTGCTATATTAATTGCAATGGTCATTAACGATTTATCTCCATTAAGCTTATAAATGCTAGTATATCCTAATATTACTCCAGCAAGTCCTGAATATATGGAAATATCATATTTACTAGCAATTTCATCTATGTTTTCAGCTATATTTTGCAATATATTAGTAGCCAAATCGCGGTATCCTACCATATATAGTATATTGCATATACCCATTTGACCATCTAGCAAACCAAATCTACAATTAAAAAATTCCATAGAGTTTCTATCAATCCATTTTTTACAATAATCATCAAACATATCATTTATAAAAAGTGTATATATGATACCCATGCCTCCAGTAAGATAATTATAGTGTCCCCCTAAATTTAAATACGAATACACGTCACCATATGATAATATCTTTCCACCATCTTCTAGAAGATGATTTTTTAATCCATTTAATAATTTGTTTTTAATTTCTTTCAAATTTATATCATTAAATTCTATATCTGAATTGTAATTGAAATACTCATGAAATTCATCATTTACTTTATCTCCAAAAATTTTTCTAATATATGCAACATGTTTTCGTTCTAAACTATTATCAAATAGATCAACTGGTGCTATTGGAAGTAGCAAGTATTTTAAAATATTTTTTTTAGCATTATTATCATTTTCTAATCGATTAGATATTCCCATAGAAAATCCATGCGTACCTAAACCGTTGTAACTTTCATTTATGTCTCCAGAAGATTCAAAATCTATAAACTTACAATCTAAATTATCATTTATAATGATATTGTTAGGTTGTAAATCTGATATTCCTATTCCTTTACTATGAACATATTCCACCATTAAAGAAATTTGTTCAATTATATACTTAACCTTATCTATATATAAATCTTTATTTTTACCAATTGCAAAAGGGTAATTCATTGCTACCCAACTAGAAAGAGAAATTCCATCCAAATATTCTTCTACTAAATACTCATTTTCCCACACTTTAAAATAATCAATTGTATTTACTATTTGGGAACTGTCTTTTAACAAATTGAGCATATCATATTCATTCCTCAATCTCTGTATTGCATTAAATCCTTCTGAATCTAACCCAATAGCATTCCTTGCCTCTTTTATAACAACAGGTTTTCTATCAACTTTTCTGTATGCAAAATAAATTCCTCCTGATGCTGAAAATTTAATTGCCTTTTCTATGCTGTATTCTGATAATTTGGTTTGACTATTTGTTTTTTCATCAATATCGTCAATTAAGAATTCTGGGATATCCACAAAATATGGTTTAGTAAAATATGGCTTCCTCAAATCTTCTATATAATTGCCATCTAAATCTTTAATACAGTGTTTATCTCCAATAATCATATTTTTAAAAGCACCATATCTGTAATATATATTGGAGTCCTTATATCTTTTGTCAGATAAAATATAACAGCCCTTATCAAAATTGCACAAAACCTCGTAAAGTTTTTCAACCGTTTTTTGTAAATCTTTCATTCTTGGATATATAGTAATAAATTTACCCGCTGTTATCCTATTTGCATTTTTAGAATGAATTATATCAAAAATCTGTCTAGTATATATGTTTTTAAAAGGAATTCTCATCTCAATTAATACATCCGAAACAGATTTCAATACTTGTAAAGTATCTTTGTAAGAGCAACTTATATGTAGCTTCCAACCCTGATCATCAATTTCTAAATTTTCAGGATAATAATTAATCCAAACCTTATCTTCAGATAAAACAGTTTTCCACCCAGTAGGTAAATTATTTACTTTTATGACATCCTCGCTGATTATATTTTCTAAACAATCTTTAAAAAAGACACTATCACTATAAACATACCTCAAATACTCTTCCATTCCTATTTTCCTCCTTTTACACGTATAAATTTCCATAATTTATTAAGTGCATAAGCCAAAATTAGATACAATAAAATTTTAAGTAAAATAATTTGAACTGAGTTTATCATTTTTTCTAGTGGGAAAATAGCAAAAGAAATGACTACGACTCCAGCGAGAAAAACTATTCCCATGCACGACATAACAAGAATATCATTAAATTTTATTTTAATCGATTTTTTGAATGTACTCTGCTCAACGAATACTTTTATCATAAATATTACAAATATAATCAATACTATTATATTACTCCAAAAATTTGTAAAAATATTTTCTAAAAACATTTAAAATCTCCTTGCTCTTCGTATTACAAATCAAATTTTAAAAAAATCAACTCAATATAGATATTTTAAATATATTATAGCATAATTGAAATCGATTTTCAATATCTTTGTTGAAATCGATTATTTTTTTAGTTATATCTAATATCCTTCCTTTCCTCGTATCTCACAGCGACTTTCGTGGTACTTTGCAGTTCTTTTCTGTTACTTAAAATATCATCGCCTACATTACCATGAAAACGATTCATATACGCAAAATGAACATACTAAATCGTTTAACCTTACACATTTTTATAAGGTTTCTACTGATTATCTACTTTTTCTCACATAAAATAAAATCACTCAAATATAGAGCTTATAAATCTACATTTGAGTGATAATATAATTTATTATTAAAATGTGAACTATAAATTACTCATAAAACTTTAGATTCCATTCTAAAAGATATTTGAAAATCATTGGCAAGATATAAAAACACCCTATATAAAGATTACAATTCTAAAATTGTAAGTAAACTATCACAAATTATACATTATTTCAATAAAATTTCAGAAACCTTTATTAAGATTTTCTTTGATTCCTTATAAATCAAGTTTAAAGGACTATAAGAATTTAAATCTCTTGTTCAAAGTCATCTTCAAAACTAATAATATCGTTAGGAGTGCAAGATAGAGCCTTACATATTCTTTCTAAATTCTTAAATGTAATTGGTTTATCCTTGCCCATTTGTGCCATAACATTTGTTGTAAGTCCTGCCATAGCTATTACATCTGTTTTCTTTAATCCTTTTTTTGCTAACTGTATCCATAATGGTTTATAGTTAAGTGCCATAATATCCCTCTTTTTCTCTCTATTAGATTTATTTAATTAATTATAGCATAAATATTGATTTCATTCAATCTTACATTGATTTAGTGTTTTGTTTTAGAGAATTTGTTGTGTTATTCCGTCCTTATTTTGCCATAAATTGCTTAATACCTTGAGATTTAGCACCAGGGTTGTCATTCCCATAACCTTCCATCAGGTTGATAACACCCCATGCTCCAAGCCCTGCACCAATTGCTGTAACTAATATTTTTAATACATTTACTGCTTGTGTAAAAAATTCCATTTATATTTCCTCCTCTTTTTCTTCTTTTTCAATTTTATTTATGTGCTTTACTATAAAATTTTTAAATGTCTTGTCTTCTTTTTTTGTTTCCTTAAAATATCCAAAAATATGGATGTATTCTCCACTTTTAAATTCCTTCACACTTTTTGCCTTTTCTCCGTAGAGATTACAGTAGATATATTCTTTTTTAACCTTTCCTTCTTCTTTGTTCTTTCTAACTATTGTGAAGTTAGCTACTTCTTTTTCTCCTTCCTTTGTATCTATTGCAGTTGTTTTTATTTCTCCTACTAGATTTCCATTAATATTTAGCATTTCTCTTTCCATTTGTTCTATCTCCTTTATTCCATAAAAAAAGCGATAGTTTTCTCTATCGCTTCTACTTCTAATTCATCAATATTTCATTTTTCTCTGTATCTTATTTTTTCGGCTCATCTCGTATATATTTCATTCTTCCTCCTTTGGGCATAAAAAAACACCGAAATGTTTTTTTCGGTGTAAATTTCTCTATTTAATTTTATGGTTTTAGTAATTCTTTCCAGTTTTCTATAAAGCCAACATGCCTTAGTTCAATATTTTCATATCTTGCTATTAGTTCCGTTAGATCATGATAAAAATTTTTGTAATTTTCTTCTTCAGAAACTATTTTAAGATTTACTAATGTAGCAAATATTGTGTTGTTTGAAATATTCTTTTTTAAATATTCTTTATATAGCTTTGGTGATTTTGTAAGCTTTGCTCCATATAGCCTGCCATAATGGGCACATATATTTCTTATATAGGCAAAATTTTCTATCCAAGATTCAAAGTAATGGTAGTCTGTATGAAAGACTTTTGCAATTTTACTTTTATCTTCATTTTTCATATTTTTATACATTTTAGATAAAGTTCCAAAACTTGCTACTTCTATCACTGCATATAGCGGAATTTCTCCACCTTCATAATTGTCTTTAAAGTTTTTTATAAATGGTGAGCGTCTATTTCTTTTAACTTCCCTTGCTAATTCTTCTAGTACCCTTTCTTGTTCCTTTTGTTTCTCAAAATTATTCATATCTTTATATGAAAAGTTCCCATATCTTAAAGAAAAATAGTTTGTGATAACTGCTCTTAAAGAAACTTCAATATGTTCTATTATTTCAAATATGAGTTGTCTAAGTTCTCTATCAAATTTATATAAACTTACAATATCTTCAAAACTCATTCCTGATATATATCTTCCATCTTTTTTTAATGTGATACTATAAGCTTTAATCAGCCTGTAATAGGATATTCTTCCAAGAATTTTCTCAGCATAAGTTTTATCTTCTACTAAAAGTCCTAAGTCTATTAAGTTTTTTACTTGATTTTCTATACTAATCGGTTCTTGATGAATTTTTTTCATTTTTTCTCCTAAAATCAAATGACCCGACTTGGTCCGCATTGTTAAGAGGCGTGTCGGGTACTGTTAGCATTATTATATGTTATAAAATATTTTTTGTCAAGTATTTTCTTTTAAACTTTCCTAAATATCTATCTTACTTCTTATTTAATTTAAAATTTATTCATCTAATATTTCAACTACCATACTTTCTTTTAACTTAACCTCATCTTTTCTCTGTAGGTATTTCTCTATGTCAAATATATTTCTCTTATCATAATCTTCCAATAACTTGTAATTCTTATGCTTTGTAATATCAAATTTATCAGATAAGAAAGGTCTTACTCCTCTTAACTGATAAATACACTTACCACCATCCATTACAGTTATTTCATCTTGACTCATAAGTTCCTTACCAGTTTTTTGATAATTTAGTCCAAAACTCTTTTGATTCGATCTTGTTTCTGATGTGTTATATAGGTCTATTGTTTCTTTTCCCAAACTTTCAGATAATTCTTTTAATGTTGTTCTTTCTTTTCCTCCTAAAAATAATGTAGAATCACAATTGCCAACTATTGTATCGGCATTATCTTTATAGATACTTTTTAGTTGTGATTGTGCTTGTAATATTATACAAGCTGATATTTCTCTACTTCTAATAGTTGCAATAAGTTTTTCAAATTTAGGAATTAAGCCAATATTTGCAAATTCGTCAAGTAGGCATCTCACATGAATAGGAAGTCTTCCGCCATATTCGTCATCTGCTTTATCACATAATAGATTAAATAATTGTGAGTACATTATTGATACTACAAAGTTAAATGTATCATCTGTATCTGATATTATAACGAATAAAGCTGTTTTCTTTTCTCCGAGTGTATCAAGCTCCAATTCATCTTCTTTCATAAGATCCCTTAATTCTTCGATATCAAAAGGAGCAAGTCTTGCTCCACAGGATATAAGGATTGATTTGGCAGTTTTTCCTGCTGCAAGCTTGTATTTCTTGTATTGTTTTACTGCGAAATGATTTGGCTTTTCTTTTTCTAATGCTTCAAACATGTAGTCTACTGCATTTTTAAAATTTTCATCTTCTTCTCTTACCTCACTTGCATCTATCATAGCAAGTAGAGTTGTAAAGTTCTGTTCTTCTTTAGGAGCTTCATACCAGATATATCCTATAAGAGCTGTGTAATAGAGTTTTTCAGCTTTCACCCAAAAATCCTCAGTTGATTTTTCTCCTTCTCCCTTAGTATTTGCAATTATTGTTTGTACTAATTTCAAAATATCTTTTTCACTTTTCAAGTATGCAAAGGGATTATATCTCATGGATTTTTTAAAGTTTATTGTGTTTAGTATTTTTATCTCATATCCATTTCTTTCCAACATTTTTCCGCATTCCAAGACTAATGTTCCTTTTGGATCGGTTACTACATATGAAGAGTGCATTTGCATGAGATTTGGCTTTACAAAAAACCTTGTTTTACCACTACCAGAACCTCCAATTACCAATACATTTTTATTTCTCGCATATTTTGGATTTTTAGGTCTATTGTTCATGGTAAGTCTTTCAGTTTGAGTTAGTAGCACATTGTTTTCAAACTTCTTGTCAATGTATGGCTCAATATCTTTTTCATTTCCCCATCTTGCCGATCCATATTCTCTGCCCTCTCTAAACTTTTTTGCTTTTTTCTTTTTCTGTATAAGGATTAACTTGATAACTACTGATAGAATTAGACCGGGTATCAGGTTTTTTATTTTTAATGATGGAATATATTTTAAAGTATCTATTTGACTAAAAGCCACTAGAATTCTATCTATTATATCTCCTCCTACATAAGAGTTGACATGTCTTGCAAAGATATTTCCTATATAAAAAAATAAGAGGTAAGGAAGATTTTCTAATACAAATTTCTTCTTATCTCTTATCTTAAAAACATTTTTTATATCTTTTATTATTTCATTTAGTATTTTCGAATTAATCACTTCCTCTCCATAAAAAAGAGTAGATTTCTCTACCCATTAGTATCTTATTTATCTTTTTTATATCTTATTACTGGAACTTGTTTTATTTTTTTACCTATCTTTTTTCTTTCCAAGACAAACATCATATTTTCATTTCTTTTAAAATATCCTAAATCTTTATGATAGCTTATACCACACTTGCAATGTAATAAACCTATAAACTGTTGCCTCATCTTTGAGTTACATATGGGACATATTCTTTTATTTGTCATTTTGAACCACCATTATACTTATATTTTACTTTCAAAGGTATTTTTTAGTTTTTTCCCTAATGCTTCTGTTCTCATTTTTTATCTATAGATAAGAGAAATTCTTCTACTGGATGATTCCCATCTTCTTTTTCATAGTATTCAACAATAAAGCTATTCATGCCTTCTCATCATATATATTATATATCCAAGTGTTTTTATTATAAACTTTGTTCCTGATGCTTATGTTTAACCTTATCTCTGTCAATAGTATCTTTGACTTTATCCTTGAAGTTATTAAGCCTTTCTATTAAAGATTTTCTTTTTCTTGACTTATCTTTAGTAAATTTCTGGACTGTCTTTTTAAAAGCTTGTTCCATTACTTTTATATCTTTTGCTTGAAAAAAGATAATGTTGTTTCCATTTTCTAAATCTTTCTTTATGGAAAATTTCACCCCATATCTTTTTAATTCTTTTTTCAATGCTTTTAAGTCTATGTCATTTAATTCTAAGGTTTCTACTTTACCTTTTTTTACAAGGTCTTTTACTTTTACTTTTTTAAATTTTTCTAAGGGTCTTGACTGTTCTGTCTGTGTTTTATGTTTATTTATCTCTAATATTTTCTTCATCAAATTTATAACTTGCTTGGCTGTTACTATACTTGCTTTTTTTACTATGGCTATTGTTCTGCTATTTATATCATCATTTTGCATTCACTCACCTACTTTCATTCTTTTTTTAATATTTCATAGGCTAATTTTGATTTCTCCTTCATTTTTTCTATTCTTCTATTTTCTCCTGTAAATATAATGGGACTGCATATTTCAAGTATCCTTGAGTAAATTCTTTTATCTTTTATAGTTTCAGGATTAGTTAAAGCTGATATATTTAAGTTTGTTGTTATAATTAGAGGTTTCCCACTTCTATATCTACTATCTATTATGTTAAAGATATGCTCAGCTGCAAAATCTGTATCTCTTTCCATTCCAAAATCATCAATAATTAATAGTTTCTTATGATTTAGGTTATCTATATACTTACTCTTATCAATCTCAAAGTTAGTCATATCATTTAAAATTACAGAAAAATTTGTCATTTTGACTGATATTTCTTTTTCTAGTAAAGCATTTGCTATGGCACTTGCAAAGTAAGTTTTCCCACAACCAACATTCCCTGTGAGAATTAACCCTATATTATTTTCATATATTTCATCAAATTTTTCCACATAGTTTTTTGCTACTTTTTCATGCTCACTATCTTTGTCCATATTTTTAAAATTCCAATTTAATAGGATAGGATCAGAAAAACACTCTTTTTTTAAGTGTTCAATTTTTAAAAGCCTTTTATTTTCTTTTCTTTTTTCTTCCTCTAATTTTTGTCTTTCTTTTTTACATTGACATAAAATACCAACTTTTTTTATTTCTCCAAAGAAGTCTATTTCTTTTTCAATTGGTGTTTTACATTTTGCACAATATTTTAATCCTGTTTCTTGATCTATATAACTCCTATTTTCTTCATCTTTTGATGGACTATTTGTTTCTGCATTTTTTATTTTCTGTTCTAGGATTTCTTTTATTAATTCCATATGCTCCTCTCCTATCAAGTATTTAAAAATTCTCTCCAAATATCCTCATCGTTACTATAGTCATAGTTTTCTCTTTTCTGATTTTCTCTCTTTATGACTTCTATGTTTCTAATATTTTCATCTGCATTGTATAAGAGAGTCAGTAGATAAGCATTAATGTTTCTAATATCCTTTGGAGCATTTTCTCTTAGGTATTTCAAAACATAGTCTATGTGTTTATAGTTAAGACTTAGAAATTTTTCTTTAAAATTTTCATTGGATATATGCCTCCCTCCTATTTTAATGTTTGTAAAGCTAGTTAAGGCTTTTACAAGTACATTTATCATTACATCTACTTTCTTCTTTTCTTCTATTCTTACTTTTTCAAAGGTTTCATAAGATATATTCTTTTTTATAGTTTCTTTTAATTCTTCCTCCTCCAAAGTCTTTTTTGATTTTTCTCCTAGCTTTTCTAAGGGGGATATGGGGGTGATATTATTAAAATCAGTATTATTAGTTTCAGTATTATTAATATTAGTATTATTAGAGTCCTCTTTTGAAACTTCTTGAGGTTTGTTTTCTAAACTTCCTGAAGTTTGTTTTTTAAACTTCTTGAGGTTTGCTTTTGAAACTTCTGTAGTTTTATTATTTTCTGTGTAAATAAAGTTCTTTACATAAAGTAAATTTGGCTTTCCTAGTCCTAACCTCTTTTTTTCTAATAATCCTATTTCTTCAATTTCTTTCATTACTTTGACCGACTTATTTCTCCCCCAGTTTAATACTTCCATAATTTCTTCTATGGTATAGATGATGTATACCTTGTTTTCTTCATCTAACCATTTATTCTTAATTGACAAGCTCATTCTATCGAGTAGAATTCCATAAAGAATTTTTGCTTCTACGGATAGTTTTTTAAAATTTAAGTCGGTAAACAAAGTTTTGGGAATCCTAAAAAATGAATATTGTTCTGCTTCATTGCCATAATAGTATTCAAATTTAACTATTTCTTTCATCATAACCCCCTTTCTTTTCATATAAAAAGAGATAGCTTTGATTTTGCTATCTCTTTTTCATCGTTTTAATCTATTTATTTTTATATTTAAATTGCTTTTATTCTTTCATTCACCTCTTCTATCACTTCTATAATAAAATATCCTAGCACTGGTAAACCATAAGGACTAAAAAGATATGCTAGTATAATTGCCTCTATAGCAAGTGCTTTTTCTCCATGATAAACAGATCCCAAAAATCCCATAATAGCGATAAATGAAATCAGTTTAAAAAATATTGTACTAAGTCCTAATACAAACGTTAAAAATAGAGTGATGATACTTAACGCTATACTAATAGGAAACAATATGATTTTGAAAAAAACTCTAAATATTATCATATTCTCTTCAATCCTTATTACTTATGTTTTCTTTTCTTTTTTGTTAATTTAATAAAAAAGATGACAGACTTAATCCTAAATCGTCTTGTTTAAAAGTTTTGTGGAAGCCTTTAAACTTTGATTTTAATGGATTTATTGTATCTGTCATCATTATATCACTGTCCCCGGAGCCGTTCTCGCCCACGATTGCAATTTTCTCGCCGTTTTTTATTGTGACGTCGATTTCTTCGAGCGCATTTTTGTCGCTTCCCGGATAAGAAAAGCAAATATTTTTTGCAACAATTGCATTTTCCGTGCTTTCTTCAATATATTTTCCTTCGTCGCTCTCCGATTTAAGAGCGATTACGTCATATAAAATTTCTATTTTCGGTTCGATGGATTTTTTGTAGCCGACCGATTCAATCAAAAGTTTTATTCCGTCGACAATTTCTTTGAATGCTCCGTAGTAGATTATAAGCGCATCCGCTCCGAAGAGTCCGCCGATTGCCTTTACCGCAAGCACGAGCAAAAATAACACATTGATTCCCGTCATCAAAAATTCGTTCATCGCTTGCGAAAAAGCGGTTCTTACACTCACTCTTCTGTCCAGCGACAGTCCGTCTTTCACAAATTTGTCGTTCAATTCTCTTTTGATGAACGGCTTTTCATCAAATATTTTTATTTGTTTGAGCGACTCGTAGTCGGACAAAAGGCGCATATAAAAATCGTAGATTTTATATTTTACCGAATATTCTTCGCGGTCATCCTCATTTTTCTCCTCTACTTTTTTTCTAAAAATTGCTAAAAGCACCGAAAGTATAATAAGCGCCGCGAGCAGAATGAGCGGAAAATATCTTTCCCCGAGAATTTTTATATCCACCGACTGATTCAAAGTTTTATAAAATCCCCCAAGAGAAATTGCCGCAATAATAATCGTCAAAACTCCGCTCACAAAATCGCTCAAAAGATAAAGCGTTTCATAATAAACTCCGCCGATTCCATCGGTCTCCTGTCTGTGTCTCGAAATTTTATCCTTGTATTCCTTGGATTCGAAATCCTTGAAGTCGAGATTAAACATTCCCTTAATCAAAAGATTTTTCTCTTTGCAATTCAAATAGTCCATATATTCCATTTTGTAGTTTTCCGTTATGTTTTTTATAACATAAACCGCAAGAGAAATCGCCGCCCCGACAAGAGAAAGCGTAACTATTTCTTTAAACGCCCTTCCCTCAATCAAATATTTCACCAATTTCCCCGACACAAAAATAAACACAAAAGGCTCGATCGCACTGAATAGACAGTTTAAAAGTATAACCGGAAGAATGTTTTTATTAATTTTGTTTATGTCTCGATAAACATCAATCATTTTCATTTTCGTCCTCCTTATAATACTTCGCTTGTAAATCAAACATCTTTTTGTATTTTCCGTCCAGCTTCATCAGCTCTTCGTATGTTCCGTATTCCGCAATTTCGCCGTTTTCCAAATATATTATTCTGTCGCAAAATCTCGTCGAGGTGATTCTATGCGAAATAAAAATGGATATCTTGTCCCTGCTGAAATCCTTGTACTCATTGTAGAGCTTTTCTTCGCTTATCGGGTCAAGCGCCGCCGTCGGCTCGTCAAGAATCAATATATCGCTATCTTTCATAAGCGATTTTATAAGGAGAATTCTTTGAAGTTCCCCTCCCGAAAAACCTTCGATTTTATTATTTTCCACATCGATCACTTCGCTTTGAAGTCCGTCCGTTAAACCGTCGATTCTATCTTTAAGCCCTAGCTTTTCCACAAAATCCGTTGCCTTTTTTTCGTCAAGACCTTTGTTGTCCATATTTTCGAGAAGCGTCCCCGGAAGCATAAAATAATCCTGAAAAAGAATGCTCGTCCTTTTATAGATAGACTCGCTCGAAAAATTGTTAAGATTTTCCCCGTTAACATAAATCTCGCCTGTCGTCGGCTTGTATAAACCGGCGAGCACTTTTATAAGCGTGGTCTTTCCGGCTCCGTTTTCACCGACAATTGCAACCGAGTCGCCTCTTTTCATCGATAAATTTATATTCTTTAAAATCTTCGAGTCCTCGTCATATTGAAACGAAAGATTTTTTAATTCGATGTCATTTATGGCGTCAATGTCCGGTTTTTTATCCTCGTCTTTTTTCTCATCGACAAACTTGCGATACTTGCCGCAGCCGATTGAAATTCTTTTAAGACTCATAATATGACCCGTAAAATTGTTCAGCCATTCCGAAAAACCGACAACAAGAGTGAGATAAAAAATAAAATCACCGGTCGAAATTTTTCCAAGTGCCGCATTTTTCGCCAAAATATAATATGTGAAAAAATCCCTCACAAAACCAAGCACCGCCTGGAGTTCTGTGGATGTGTTCGCTTTTTTTCTATATCTTCTTATAATCGAATAATACGCGTTTGAAAACTTTGCAAGATACGAATAGACCATACCGAAAGCATTCAAAATTCGCACCTCTCTTTGCGCACGCGACTCGCCGGCAATCCTATATAAATAATATAGGCGCATCTCCTCGAGCGACATCTCGTCCACCGTCACATTGCCGAATTCCATCAACTTGTATTGGAGAAAATATGCAATAAAAGAAGTCAAAATAACAATCGCAATCAACACAAAACTGACCTTGCTGAAAATGATCGTGTAAGTAAGAAATCCGACAAACGAAGTCAAAAGCTTTGAAAATCTTATCGCTGACCACGCACCGTCCGCTTGGTCTCCGTCAAATGCAAAACTCTTTGCACGCTCAAAAAGCGAGCGGCCCTTCGTGCTTTCAAAAT
The DNA here is from genome assembly GCA_900540185.1 of uncultured Eubacteriales bacterium. GTDB lineage: Bacteria > Bacillota > Clostridia > Tissierellales > Peptoniphilaceae > Ezakiella. Next base: position 213,564 of record UQFH01000002.1, on the reverse strand, counting down.
CCGCAAGCTCCTTGTCCATGACCGCGTCCATCAAATCGACCCCATAGAGCATGCTGACCTTGTTTTGAAAAAACCACGTCCGTTCCTCCGCCCACACATTTATAAACTTCAAAACTATATAAACGCAAAAAAGAACCGCAAGCTCTCTTATGAAGAAACTAATCTCCGCTCTTTCAATTATCGAATTTGCGACAGTCCTCGTAATAAATGCATCAACCATCGGAATTATAACGGAAATAATTGCCGAAACAAAAACGACAATCGCCCCGAACGTGTCCTTTTTGAACCAATTTTTTATTAGAAAAAATAAATTGCTGAAAAAACTGTACTTGTCTCTTGTCTTGTCCATATGTATCCCTCCATATACTATTATACCCCCACATATTTTTTTGTCAAATTTATTTTTTATATAACTAAAAAGAAGCAAAACCATTATTTTAAATGTTTTATAAAAACTTGTTATTAATGCTATGTTATGATACGATATAAATAAGCAATTTGCTGTATAGAATGAAATGAAGAAAATATTTATAAGGAGTTGGTTTAAATGATTAAAAAAATTAGTTTAATAGCGAGTGTTTTACTTTTATCGTTTCTATTGATTTATGCTTACAAAAATGAAAACAACGATTTTTATATCAAGGACATCTCAGTTTCAAACGGCGACAAAGCTCGAATCCATTTAAACGGTTACGAGAAGAACTTTATAGATTGCGATATTGTTTCCAGTTTTAACAACGACCTCTTTATTCTATTTCCAAAAAATGATCCGGAAGTCCTTATATCTGTATTAAATAGCAAGAGCGAGATGTATTATTTGGCTTTTAAATCCGGTGGCAATATTAAAAAGACAACTTTCAAATTTACAGATGAGCTTTTGAGCAAAATAAAAAATCCGGAAAATCCGATAATTATAGACAAAAGTATCTATTACACTTTCTATCCTCTCATTTTTGGAGAATTGGAAGAGCATGACAAAGAGATTTTAAATAACTCCAATAGTAGTGCAACTGTAAAAACTTTAGAAAATGAATACTTTAAATTCGATTTTCTTCTAAATTCGTCATATTATGAGGATTTTGTTGAGGGGGGAGAGTATCTCGACCACAGAATAATTTCAAGCATAAACTATAATTTTTCATTAATTAGATTTTATGTAAAACAAAATGAAAACGGTTGGCGTAATATTCCTGTGGATTATGTAAGAGATAAATTTGAATTCTTTTTAAAGCCGACTTTGGAAATAAAGTGTAACCCAAATGAGGCGTGCTCAATCTTTCCTGATTTACTTCCGCATGAACATTATTATAAAATTTTGTATTTTGAAAAGGATGAATTGAAAGAGTACCATTTAAAAAATGAATCGGATGATGACTTGCCGAATACATCATTAATCAAATTCGAAAATAATATCAGCGAAAATATCTGCAACTATGTGGACTTAACAAAACCGGCATTCAAAGACATCGCCCCAAAACTCAATGGAACAATACAAACTTATGGAATAGAATTGAATTAAAACAATATGAGCGATGGTAAAAAGTTGAAACTTCGCAATTGATTGCGGAGTTTTTTTGATGGATGGGTGGGAGTATGGTTCGATGTTATTTAATCAGCGTTGTTGGTTTATATACATATTTCAAATACACAAAAATGGGCGGTACCCTTCCCGCGTTCAAATACGAAATCGTAGATTTCTTTTTCACGCGGTTGGGCACAGGAAGGACTTTAAAGTGCCGTCCCGCTACGTCGCGTACATATGCTCCCACAAAAAATACCTTGGGACGATTTAAAATCAATCTCAAGGTATTTAACTTTTTTAATGAATTTTCATACAATGTTCACAGATAAAATTGATGAACAACGGTATATTTTATCTGGTAATTCCTAATCCTACGGGAAATTTTATCTCCTCTCCCTTATACTCAAAACTAATCACATTAATCTTCTTTTCATCTCTCAATCTTGTACATTTTTCCATAAGCATACTTATTTCAAATATAATCTTGTTGTTTAAGGTACCGTTCTTGCGATTTTCGTAAAATTTTTCGGGATCTATAAACACTTCGCTGAAGAGCCTTTCATCCTTCGGAGCGTAAAATTCGTAGTTCTTCTTCTCTTCTTCTAATTCTCCGGAATTGTGCCCTGATGCGCTTCCAAAGAAATCCCATATTTGTCTTAGTTTATCATAAAATTCGTCTACATCTTCATTTTCAATTTCAACCTGTGTTATTTTTGCATCGATGACTTTCTCTTTTCCAATTATAACAAAGAGCTCAGTAAATATTAATGAAAATAAAACAGCAAAAAGAATTATTTTTACATATGGAATTTTTTCTACATTCATTTCATTTTTCATATTAATACCCCAGAGATGTTTCAACAACGATTTTCATAGATTCATATACTTCATCAAATACAAATCTCAGATTTTCTTTTCTCGACGAATAGAAAAACAAGGCAACCACAATTCCGATTAAAACGGAATATATCCACCAGTGTTTTATGCTGAATTTTTTAAATTTCTCTTTCATGTTGTTTAAAAAGTTCTTCCAATTCTTTTAACTTCATTGGACTAGATGTAGATATCCAGCCTCCATTAACTCTAACTCTCTTAATATCTCCACCACCAAATATAAATTCTTGATTATAGTTGTTCCACGTTTTGTAAACTAGAAATTCAACTTCGGCTTCATATACAGTAGTGTTAAATGTTTGCTCCGATAAAAGAAAACCATTCCTAGCTTTTCTAGCAGCAGAATATCCATCCCAAGCATATTGGCATAAGCTATCATATTGTGTTCTACTAACAACGTCTAATAATTCTTTTAATCCTGAAACTACCATAGTTATTCTTGCGCCCAAAAATTTATCCGATAGAGCATCAAATACTGAATTACCAACATACTCTAGCAAATAGTCAGGATTTTTACCTCTTATGGAATCGTAATATTTATACATCAACTCTTCAAGTTTATCTAATTCATCTCGATCTACGTAATATTTAGTTCTGTATTCTGAATTTAAGATGAAGTCTTCATCATTTTCATCTTCAAATGCTGCCATTGTACTAATAGTCATATTTGAAATGAAAATTAAGCTTAATATAATTGTAAGCATTTTTGCAAATTTTCTCATAAATTCTCCTCCTTAATTTTCTCAATATACAATCACTTCAACCCTCCTTTATTATATATTGGGATAATTTTTATAGTATATACTGATTTACTATATTAATATACTACCCATTAATTATTATTATTAAACATGTTTATCATTTTATTTTAAAAAATCTTATATCTCCAAGTTTTATATTAGAGAATTTTTTATTCTAAATCAAATCTTCATTAAAAAAATATTACAAACCAATTAAAAATATCAAACATTTATCTTCATTTTTATTATTATAATAATATAAAATACATAACAATAAATAATATATAATCATTTTCAAATATTGAATTTGAAATCTATTAATCAACTTATAGCTATAATACATATACATTTCAAACCGCAGAGACACGGACTCTGAAATATGACTAGATTATACAAGCAAGTATGTCGCAGCGACTAAAAAGTCGAACAACCGTTTTTCGCAATTTTAGCAAGAATAAACTTTCTTTGGAAGAAGCGACCAACCGAGGCATATTGGTAAATACGTCGCAGGTTGGGAACTTCTGAAAAGCAAGTTAGTCGCCATTTTAGCAAGAATAATTTCGTGCGAGACTTTTTTGGAGCGAGGCATACTGGCAAGTATGTCGCAGCGACTAAAAAGTCGAACAACCGTTTTTCGCAATTTTAGCAAGAATAAACAAGCCTTTTTCACATTTTTAGCAAGAATATTTCTCCACCTTTAACAACGCATAATACACCCCAAAACCAACCAGAGCCACCGCGTATATATATTGTGTCATTATGCTTCCATATTCTTTTATTACAAATGCTCCTGCAAAAGTTCCCAAAGGAATTATTGCCGAGATAATACTTTCATTTATTGTCTCAACTCTCCCCAATATATTCACCGGAACAGTTGATTGGACAAGCGATATAAATAAAATATTCATAAAGCTTATAAAAGCACTGCAAAAAAATATTGAGATGCAACACAAAACAAAAATTCTATTTATTGTTATCGCAGTTATTAGTTTAAATATCCCGGATGATATAAAGCACATTGCGACCGTTTTTCTAAGATTCGCTTTTTCAATATTTTTAAATTGTGTAAATGCACCACCCACAATTGACCCAATTGCACTGATTGATAGGATAAGCCCATAGCCTGTGGCTTCATCCGAAATATATTCGCTTGCAAGCCTCGGTAACCCTATATCCGCAATTGCAAAAAAGAAGTTTATTACCATAAGAGGTATTATGAGTTTTAAAAGTTCATTTTGTTTTCCAAGTTCCACAAATCCCTCTTTTAAATCCGTTATATATTCTCCTACCGTTCCCTCTTCTTCATAGTCTTCAATCTCTGAAAAGTCAAAATTTTCATCATAATTTAACAGCGAATATAGTTTTATTCCAATTAAAAATACCGCAAGTGAAATGATCAGATTGAAGCTTACGTTAAAAGATGCAATTAAGAGTGTTGCTCCGGCGTTAAAGAGCACGTCAAATATTTTTTCAGAAACATTAAATATTCCGTTTACTTTAACCAGAGGTGTCTCACCTGCTACCATCGGTATCATTTTTGTCTGTAATGGATAAATTATTGTGCTTGCGAGAGTGGTTATAGTTAAAGAAAGAACCATTATAATCGAATATATCACATTACTTTTGATTCCAAAAGTAATATTTATCACACACAAAATCAAAACATTTATTATTTGTACTGCGGAACATTTAATCAACAATTTTTTGCTGTTCGAATTATCAATCAGCGGTCCGAATAAAAAACTGATTACATCTGCCCCGGATTCAATCGCAAATATTACACCCAACAAAAAAGGTGATTTAAACGTCTCGTTGAAAAACCAAAGAATTATCATATATTGAAGTGAGTCAGCTATATTTGTGGCAATTCTCCCTCCAAGTAAGTATTTTGTCTGTTTGTTATACATATATTGTCCTCCCGTTTTAATTGAATTTAAGCATGTCATTTTAATTAAAGTACATCAAAATTTATAGCTTTAATAGTATTATACCATAAATATGAGTTTTCTCCTAATTGATGTTATAATTATAAATTTTCTATTTTCGTTATAAGCAGAGTTGTTAGTTTGTCTACATATTTCAAATACACAAAAATGGGCGTTACCCTTCCCGTGCTCAAAAACGAAATCAGAGATTTCTTTTTCGCACGGTTGGGCACAGGCGGTAATTACGACCCGACGCTACTTTTTGGGAAACGTACAGAGCGAAGAAAGATATATTTATTATATGATTAATGTGGTTTATATATTTTATGTACAAAACGTTGTTGGTTTATATACATATTCCAAAAACACAAAAATGGGCGTCGCAATGTAATGCGACGCTACAACGCGTACAAAAGCTTATACAAAAAAATACATTGAAATGATTTTTAATCAATCTCAAGGTATTTATAATTACCTAACTAAAATTCTTCGCTAAAATGGATGAATAACGCCGCTTTGGAAGAAGTGACCAACCGAGGCGTATTGATAAATACGTCGCAGGTTGGGAACTTCTGAAAAGCAAGTTAGTCGCCATTTTAGCAAGAATAATTTCGTGCGAGACTTTTTTGGAGCGAGGCATACTGGCAAGTATGTCGCAGCGACTAAAAAGTCGAACAACCGTTTTTCGCAATTTTAGCAAGAATAATTATCTTACCAAATTGCACTCTAAATTTGATGAGATTGTGGGATGAAAGAAAAAAATACCTCGAGTCGTACTTAAAATGTACGTCAAGAGGTATTTTTAATTATATATATTCACCAAATTCTTAGATAAAATTGATGAAAAAGGCGTAGTCCAGTCACCACTCGAGTGAGACGTGCTAAACGCACGTCGCAATGAGAGTGGGGGCGAAACAAGCCTTTTTCGCAATTTTAGCAAGAATTTTATGCGAGGGAGCCCATCGGATCCCACGGTTTTAGCTCCTTCGGCTCTTTCTCATAATCTTTTCTCGATTTTTCGGTGAGGTATTTTTTGTTGACGACGACTTGGTAGACGTATTGGTCGAACCAGTCGGAGGTCATGACAAAGTGACCTTTGTAGCCGAATTTTTCTCCCCATGAGTTTTCAACTTTGAATCTTAGCGGTTCATTGCCATTCATTTGAACTCCGGTGAAGGTCATGGCGTGTGTCATCATCGAGTATCCGTAGTCGAGGGCGTCTTCTTTTGAAAGTTTCAAGTCGACGTTGAAGAGTGATTCGTAGTCGACAGCTTTTGTGTCGAGCATTGCTCTTTCATCTTCCACTACAGATGAGCGTCCTACGTCACAACCGAACCAAACAGGATATCCGTCTTTTAATTGTTTTACGGCAGCTTTTTTAAGTTCTTCGATAGGAAGATTCAAGTGCTTTACAATTTTACCTTCAATAATGTTTCCAAGATACTTTATGGTATATGTTTGGTTGAAAGGTTTATCTTCTGTCGGTGAGTTGATTAATGAAATATATTGGTCAATTTCTACGCCGATATATTTGTCAAAGAAGCTGTGTGCGTCCATGCCCTTGTCTTCAATAAGTTTTCCGTCTTTGTCGTGAAGAACCACGTCAAATTTTTCCGGCATTTGTCCAAGTGTTGAAGTCAAAACATTATAGACGTCTTTCAAAACTTCTTCTTTTAACTCTCTTGCCTTTTGCACGCCTTCATTTTTCACTGCGTCTCTAAGTTCAGTTGTATATTTTCTCAAAATTTTGCAGAGATATTTGTTAAGTTGAACAGTTGCGGATGAAGTTTGAGATTCAGGATATGCATATTTTGGAACAAGTCCGTATTTTTTTACGATGTTCACAAACATATCCCATTGTCCGCCGTCCGACAACAAGTCCGACATAAGATAGTCCATAACTCTGTCTTCAAGTGGTTCATTTGCCTTTTCGATAACTGCTTCCATATAGTAGTTGCATCTTTCGAGTTTATCCCAAAACAATGTGTAGCTTTGTGAAAGTTCAAAGTTTTCAAGATTAAACTTTTTAATCACGATATTTCTCAAAACATTCATCGAAGCAAACATCCAGCATCTGCCTGATTGCTTTTGGTTTGTAACTTCGCCGTTTTTAATATCCACATTAAAAGCGAACGGTTCATCTTTGAGTGCATTCACATCTCTTGCAACCTTTTGAACTCCGTTGTATGTTGCGGCGTTCATTGCAACGATATTTCTCTTGTCTTCTAAAAATTCTTTTTCATATTCATTTATTTTATCAATACTTAATCTCGTCATAATTTCCTCCTAGAGTTCCCAAGGTAGTAGTTTTACAGGTTCCATATTTAATGCAGCAAGTTCTTCCTTGTTAAGGAAAGACTTTTTAGGAATGATTTCATAGGCATAGTTGTCGAACCATGCTTCATCCATAACAAGATATCCTGCAAGTCCTGCCTTTTCACCCCATGAATTTTGAACCTTAAATCTGAGTCCCTTTGAAGAATTGTCATATCCCACAATAACCATAGCGTGTGTAGCTTCGGATTCGCGAGTTATCATTCTTTGGACCTTGTTTGTCTTTGTATCCACACCAAAAAGTGAATCTCTGTCGAGAATATTGTAGAGCATAAATCCTGTGTCAAGACCGTCTCTTGAAATCAAAGAATCCTTGCCCACGTCGCATGCAAACCAAACAGGTTCGCCGGCATCTATCATCGACATAACAATTTCCTTCATTCTTGCAATCGAAACATTTACATATCTCAAACTGCCGCCGATTCTTTGTTGAATGAAAACTCTTTCATAAAGAACATTTTCTTCTTTGTTTTTGCCCGGATAATTTCCAAGTTCAACATATTCTGAAATATCTTCCTTGAAAAATTCATTGTAAAATTCAATCGGAGAAATATTTCTTCTTTCAATCAATTTATTGTCCTTGTCTTTTACGCAAAGATCAAATCTCTTTGGCGGAACGCCCAATGAAATCGCGGTAATTCTATACACATCCTTCATTGCCTTTTCCTTGATGCATTCGATTTCGGATTCTCTGCCTTCTTTAAAAGCATCTCTTATTGCCTTTGCCGCAATCTTTAATCTCTTGTCGAGATTGTCAATCAAATCATTTGTGCGACTTACATTCTTTGAATCCGGATATGCATACTCAGGAACAATACCGTACTTTGCGATCAAACGTTGGAAAGTTGTCCACCAAGCACCGTCATCTGCAGCATAAAAAACAACATTTCTATTTAATCTGTCATCCAAATCTTTATCTTTCAACTCAATAACATCGTCCAAATATTGATTTGCACGTTCAAGCTTGTCGAAGAAATAAAGATAATTGTGTGAGAACTTAATATCTTGAAGCTTGAAATTCTTCAAAACACTCACCTTTAAAGTATTTAAACCGGCAAACATCCAACATCTGCCTGATTGCTTTTGATTTGTAATCCTTCCGATTGTCAATTCCTTTGAAAAAACATTCGGATTTTTATTTACCAATTCATAATTTATGGACGCATCCATAATACCAACCGATGCAACCGCATTTTGAGACATCTTGCTGAAGTTCTTATCATAATTTTCTTTGAACTCTTTGAGCATGTCTTTCGTAATTTCTCTATCCATAAAATCCTCCTTATATCATTTTGAAAGCTCACCTTTCAAATTTATTCTACAACTTTTATTCTAACACTTTTAAAATGTGATTACAAGCATAAAACTTACATCAAAATAATTAATAGATTGATATTGGGGTGTGGGGAGTTGCGAGATTGTTTTGTGAGGTGTTAATTGTTTTATATTTTCTATATTGCCCATTGCGGCGATACACCTTTTCACACACGAAAAAACCGGTCACCGCACATACTGCAGTTACCGGTTTTTTATAATTAATATTCTACGTTCAGTGTTTGCCATTTTCTAAAATTTATCTCGTCCCTTATTTGCGATGATAATTTGATGAGAAACGGTTAGATCGAGTGTTTTTGGAGTGAGGCGTACTGGCAAGTACGTCGCAACGACGAAAACACGAAATCAACCGTTTATCGCAAATTAGCGCGCAAATAATCCCCCCTATTCCACTTCAAACACAACTTCCACTTTCGCCTCCGCTTCTTCAAACGAATCGTCCGCATCCACATCTCTTCTGTCCAAAAGCTTAAATCTTATACTCTTAATATCTTTAGGATTTTCAATATAGAATTGATGGTTTATAGTCGATTTGCCCATCGGCCCGGTTTTAAACTCATCTCTTACGTCTCCCGGAATAGAATAAACTATTTCCGTCGCTTCCACCCCGTCCTCAATCGTCCACTCTCCAATCAATCCATTTTCCGGAAATACAATTCTATAGCTGTCGGCCTTTTTTATTTTATATTCCAATTTACTCGAAAGATTTTCGCTCAATTCGGGTTTATTGTCCTTTTGCAGTTCAAAAAAATTCTCCTTAAAAACTTCATCATTTACAAAAAACCAATCTCCGTTATTGTAAAAATCATCCGCAAGCTGTTCTTTGTAAAAGGTGACCTCAAAATTTCTGAAATCATCACTCTTTGAATTGTCTTTCGTACCGTTATTTGAATCGCATCCAAATAGCATTGATGCCATGGATATCGATAAAAATATTAATACTCTTTCTCTAAATTTTCTTTGCATGTTAATCTCCTTCCTAATGAAATATTATTATTTTCTTGCAAGTTCCTTCCTTTCGTCCCACTTTCCACACATTAAAGTCTTCCACTTCTCTTATAATTCTTTTCCAACTTTATACTGACAAAAAGTATAACATTAAATTATATATTTTTATTGCTTTGTACTCAGCTTGTATTCATCTTGAAAAATTATCTTCATAATTTACAGACTTATAAAACTGACCATCATTAAAAATATTCTTTTAACAAATAGATTTATTATAAGAATGATTTTCGCATATTTATATTATAAACCTTTTCAAAAAAAAATCAAGTCAAAATATTTGATTTATTTATAGACATACTATTATTTAATAATCTTATCATTACTTATTAAACGTATTTCCAAAAAGTAGACTTTTAATTTTTCTAAATTTATATTGCACTTCAATTGCGGCGATACACCTTTTCACACGAAAAAAAACGGTCACCGCTACGGCGGCGTTTGCCATTTTCTACATTTAATCTCCGCCGTTATTTGCGAGGATATTTTGATGAGATGCGTCGCAAACTCAATTTTTGATTGCGCAGGTGTGCTCATTTGCACTCCGAGCAATCAAATAATTGAAGTTTGCAAGCAGGTCGCAAAATAGACCGCAAATAGCCGCAAATAAAAAAAGGAGCAAAACGCCCCTTTTTTAAATATCTTATACCAATTCAATAATACACATTTCCGATGCATCGCCACGACGAACACCTGTTTTAATGATTCTTGTGTATCCACCTTTTCTATCGGCATATTTAGTATTGTATTCAGTGAAAACCTTCTTTGCCGCTTCATTATTAAATAGGAAAGAATTGACTTGTCTTATTGCGTGAAGATCGCCTCTTTTACCAAGAGTAATCATATTATCTGCAAGTTTTCTCAATTCTTTTGCTCTTGTGACTGTTGTAACAACACGTCCATTTAATAAGAGAGAGGTTGTAAGGTTTCTAAGCATTGCCATTCTGTGGTCAGATCTTCTGCCAAGCTTTCTTTGTGCCATTAATAACCCTCCTTAACTTTCAGTTTCTTTTAAACTAAGACCGTATTCAGCCAATTTGTTGATGACTTCTTCCAAACTTTTTCTTCCAAGGTTTCTGACTTTTAACATATCGTCTTCCGACTTTTCTGTAAGTTCAGCAACTGTGTTGATGTTTGCTCTCTTCAAACTGTTGAATGAACGAACGCTCAAATCAAGTTCTTCAATTGACATCTTCAAATATCTTTGCTTTGCACGATCATCTCTTAATTTTAATATCCCACCTTGGTCCATATTTTCGCATAGACCGCTTATGAGACTTAAATGTTCGATTAAAATTCTTGCGCCCAAGGAGGCCGCTTCATCCGCGTTTATGGTTCCATTCGTCCAAATTTCCAAAACCAATCTGTCATAGTCTGTAATTTGTCCGACTCTAGTGTTTTCAATTTTGAAATTCACTTTCTTTACAGGTGTAAATTCTGAGTCGATTGGAATATCCCCTATGGATGTGGATTCTTTTAAAGCTTCTTTATTCTTTTCTTGGAGCACATAACCTCTGCCGTGTGTAAGGTCCATTTCAATGACTAGGTGTCCATTTTTATTTACGGTTGCGATTTTTAAATCTTTATTAATAATATCACAGTCCGTTCCTGTAATAATGTCCGCCCCTGTAACTTCCTTCGGGCCCTTTACATCGATAAGAAGTTTTTGTGGTTCTTTTGTATAGCTTTTTATAGCCAAGTTCTTTATATTTAGAATAATTTCCGGAACATCTTCATAAACACCTTCAATAGTTGAAAATTCATGAAGAACTCCTTGAATTCGAATATTAGAAATGCTGCTTCCCGGAAGACTTGATAGAAGTACCCTTCTCATTGAGTTTCCTAAAGTAGTTCCATATCCTCTTTCAAGCGGCTCGATAGAGATTTTAGCGTAGCTCTTGTCCTCGCTCATATCTAAAATTTCGATAATAGGCTTTTCAATTTCCATAAGGTTCCCTCCTTGCAAGATTAATCCCTAAACTCTTCTGCGTTTAGGAGGTCTGCATCCGTTATGTGGAATAGGTGTTACGTCTTTGATAGATGTAACTTCAAGTCCTGATGCTTGAAGAGCTCTGATAGCAGCTTCTCTTCCTGAACCAGGTCCTTTAACATAAACTTCCACCGTCTTTAAACCATGTTCCATTGCTTTCTTTGAAGCAGTTTCAGCAGCTTCTTGTGCAGCAAATGGAGTACTTTTTCTTGAGCCTCTAAATCCGAGTCCTCCGGCACTTGCCCATGAAATCAGATTGCCTTGCATATCTGTCAAAGACACCATTGTATTGTTAAATGATGAAGAGATATGGGCTTGACCTTTTTCTATATTTTTTCTGGCTCTTCTTTTAACTCTAGTAGCCTTTCCTTTATTACTTGCCAAGATTTATCCCTCCTTATTTTTTACCGGCTTGTCCCGGACCTTTTCTTGTCCTAGCGTTCGTCTTTGTTCTTTGTCCTCTTACCGGAAGACTTCTCTTATGACGTTGACCTCTGTATGAACCGATTTCGCGAAGTCTCTTAATATTAAGAGCAACATCACGGCGAAGATCTCCTTCAACCTTTATATGTTCCATAGCAGTTCTGATTTTAGCAGCATCTGCTTCGGTCAAATCACGTACACGAATATCCGGATCAACTCCGGCATCTGTCAAAATTTTCTTTGAAGTAACTCTACCAATTCCGAAGATGTATGTTAAACCGATTTCGATTCTTTTATCTCTAGGAAGGTCGATACCTGCAATTCTTGCCATATTAATTAGCCTCCTTAACCCTGTACTTGTTTATGTTTAGGGTTTTCACAGATTACCATTACTTTTCCGCCTCTTTTAATAATTTTGCATTTGTCGCAAATTTTCTTTACGGATGGTCTTACTTTCATCTTTATTTCATCCCCTTAATTATTTGTTTCTCCATGTGATCCTGCCCTTGGTAAGATCGTATGGAGATAGTTCCAAGTTTACTCTATCTCCCGGCAAAACTCGAATATTGTGCATTCTTAATTTACCGGAAATATGCGCGATAATTTCATAACCATTATCAAGTTTTACTTTAAAAATAGCATTAGGGAGAGCATCTACAACAACGCCCTCAACCTCAATAGTATTCTTTTTTGACATTAATACTTGTCCCCCTCGTTGTACCTTTGCATTAGTTTCTTTAAATTTTTGTTTGTTAACGAAAATGATTCGTCTTTAAAAGCATTGTCATTTAAAATAGCCAAATGTTTTATTTTCTTTTTCTTCGGCGTTTCCAGCTTTCTGGTTTTTCCATCTGAAATTAAAACAAAATCATTATCAACCACTTCTACAATCACAAAATGTTTAAACATATCGTGACCTGCCTTGCTTCTAACAATTTGTCCGGGTACTATCTTCTCTATCATTGATTACTTAAGACCCTCGAAGATTTCTTTTGTAACTTCTTTTGGACTCTTGTTACCATCAATGTTAAGGACAAGTCCTTGTTTGTTGTAATAGTCGATTAATGGACTGGTTTCTCTTTCGTACACACCTATACGATTCTTAACCGTTTCTTCATTATCATCAGCCCTTTGAATGAGCTCGCCTCCGCAGTGGTCACAAACGTTTTCCTTCTTTGGAGGATTAAAGGCAATGTGGAAGCTTGCCTTGCAATCTTTGCATACACGGCGACCCGTGATCCTGTCAAGTAGAACACTCTTGTCTACATCTATATTAACAACTCTGTCAAGCTTGATTCCTTCTTCTTTCAAAAATCCGTCAAGCGCTTCAGCTTGAGGAATTGTTCTTGGAAAGCCATCCAACAAAAAGCCCTTCTTTGCATCGTCTTTTCTTAGTCTGTCTTTCACAAGTTCAATTGTCAGCTCGTCAGGAACAAGTTTACCTTCATCCATATATCCCTTTGCTTTTTTACCAAGCTCTGTTCCATCTTTAATATTTGCTCTAAAAATGTCACCTGTTGAAATATGTGGAATACTAAATTCTTCTTTAATTTCTATAGCTTGAGTGCCTTTTCCGGCACCCGGTGCACCTAATAATATTAGTCTCATTAGCCTAAAAATCCTTTATAGTGACGCATGGTCATTTGTGCTTCAATTTGTTGTACAGTTTCGAGTGCAACACCTACCACGATGATCATCCCTGTTCCTTGGAAAGCAACGTCAAGGTTTGAAAAGTGTGATAGTAATAGCGGTAAGCTTGATAAAATAGCAAGTGCAAGTCCACCGATGAACGTTATTCTGTTAACAGTTCTTGAAAGGAATTGACTTGTCGGCTTTCCAGGTCTGATTCCCGGAATGAAACCGCCTTGTGATTGAATATTCTTTGCATATTCAACTGTGTTAAATTGAATTGCATTGTAGAAATACGTAAAGAATACAATAAGCACAAAATTTATGATAAGATAAATCCAAAAACCGAATTTACCGTCTTGTGTTAACCAATTGTGTAGGAAATTTGCAAAACCACCCTTTGAGAAAAGAGCAATTGTTGCAGGAATTTGCATAAATGTCGATGCGAAGATAACAGGCATAACTGAAGCCATATTAACCTTAATTGGAATATGTGTAGCTTGTCCGCCATAAACTCTTCTTCCAACAACACGCTTTGCATATTGGACCGGAACCCTTCTTTCACCTTCTTGGATAATAACAACAAATGCAACAATTGCAATCATAATCAAAAGATAAATGATAACAGCAATCCATGATGTTACACCTGCTTGTGCAAGTCTGAAATTCTTCATCAAAGTTTCAGGTAATCTTGCAACGATACCAACGAAGATAATAAGTGAAATACCGTTTCCAACTCCGTTTTCTGTAATTCTGTCTCCGAGCCATACAAGGAAACTTGTACCGGCTACTAATGTTATAATAATGAGTGAGTTTTGAATGAATCCGGTTGCTGTAACAGCCTTGCTGTATAGTCCGAAAACTGTACCCATAGATTGAATGAGTGCCAAAACAACACCTGTAACTCTTGTAATATTATTGAGTTTTCTTCTTCCTTCTTCTCCTTCTTTTGCAAGTTCTTCAAGTTTAGGAATTGCAACTGTAAGAAGTTGGATAATAATTGACGCCGTGATATATGGATAAATATTCATGGCAAATATACTCATATTGGAGAGCGAACCACCGGCCATCAAGTCCAAAAATCCGAGAACACTTTGTCCTGCACTTTCAAAAATCTTTGCGATTTGTGACTTATCAATAAATGGTGCCGGTATATGACTTCCTAAGCGGAAAATAAAGAGACAAAATAATGTAAAAAGCATTTTGTTTCTTATTTCCTTGACTTTCCATGCGTCTCTTAATGTTTTAAACATTAGATCACCTCAGCTGTTCCACCAGCTTTTTCAATCTTTTCTTGTGCAGACTTGCTGAACTTTTGTGCTTTTACATTAAGCTTTTTGGATAAATCTCCTTCGCCTAAAATTTTAATAGCACCGACACTTCTGTGTACAAGTCCTTTTTCGATCATTGCAGCCTTGTCAACTGTTTGACCGTTGTCAAATGCTTCAAGATCAGAAACATTAACGATTGA
Source organism: uncultured Eubacteriales bacterium (assembly GCA_900540185.1). Taxonomy (GTDB): domain Bacteria; phylum Bacillota; class Clostridia; order Tissierellales; family Peptoniphilaceae; genus Ezakiella. Next base: position 198,296 of record UQFH01000002.1, on the reverse strand, counting down.
ATAATCTGTTCTCCATATGTTTGTAAATCCTCTTTTCGGCAAACGTCTGAAAAGTGGCATTTGGCCCCCTTCAAATCCCGGACGTGTGCCTCCACCGCTTCTGGAATTTTGACCCTTCATACCGCGAGTAGAAGTTTTTCCCATTCCTGAACCGATTCCTCTTCCAACTCTTTTCTTGGAAGTTCTCTTAAGTCCTTTTAAATTACTTAGATCCATAATTCCCTCCTAGTCAATAACCTCAACAATGTGTTGAACCTTGTTGATCATTCCTCTAATTTGTGGAGTATCGGTTGTTTCAACTACGTGGCCGATTCTGTGAAGACCTAAAGCTTTAACAATCCTTCTGTGACTTTCGGGTTTACCGATGAGACTTCTCTTTTGTCTAATTTTAATTGTAGCCATAAGACGCCTCCTAACCTAATATTTCATCCAATGTTTTGCCTCTCATTTTTGCAACGTCTTCAGGACGTTTCAAAGATTGTAGGCCGTTCATTGTTGCATTAACAACGTTTCTTGGGTTGTTACTTCCTAAACATTTCGTACGAATATCTTTGATACCTGCAAGTTCACAAACTGCACGAACAGCTGCTCCCGCAATAACTCCGGTACCTTCTTTGGAAGGCTTTAGAAGTACACTGCCTGCACCGTATCTTCCGATGATTTCGTGTGGAATTGTTGTATCTTGAATAGCAACCTCGATCATATTTTTCTTTGCATCAGCAACAGCTTTTCTGATAGCTTCAGGAACTTCAAGTGCTTTACCCATTCCGACGCCGACGTGAGACTTTTGGTCTCCGACAACAACAAGTGCGGCAAATCTGAAGTTCTTACCACCTTTAACAGTCTTTGAAACTCTGTTGATTGCAACAACTCTTTCTTGTAAATCGAGTTCTTCGTGATTAATTCTCTCAGTCAAAGTAATACCTCCTTCTAGAAGTCGAGTCCGGCTTCTCTAGCGCCTTCAGCCAATTCTTTAACGCGTCCGTGGTAAACATATCCGCCTCTGTCGAATACTACTTCCTTGATGCCGTTACTAATAGCACGCTTTGCAATGAGTTCGCCGACTTTTTTAGCAGCTTCTTTGTTTCCTGTGTGTTCAAGACCCAATTCCTTGTCTAGGGATGAAGCAGCAGCGAGTGTCCTCATTTCAACATCATCAATGATTTGAGCGTAAATATGTTTAGAACTTCTTCTAACACAAAGTCTTGGTCTTTCAGCAGTACCGTTTACCTTGTTTCTTACGCGAAGATGTCTTTTTATACGAGTTTGATTCTTATCAACTTTTTTTATCATTTAAAAGACCTCCTACTTACCTGTCTTACCGACTTTACGACGTACATGTTCATCGACGTAACGAACACCTTTTCCTAGATATGGTTCAGGTGGTCTGTAACCTCTTACAAGAGCCGCAAATTGTCCGACTTGTTGTTTATCAGCACCTGAAATTACAATAGTTAAGTTGTCCGGTGTTTCAACAGTCAAACCTGCAGGAACTTCAACATCGAGTGGATGTGAAAAACCGAGGGTAAGACCCAATTTTTTACCGTTCATACTAGCTCTGTAACCGGTTCCGATAATCTTTAATTCCTTCTTAAATCCTTCTGTAACACCTTCAACCATATTTGCAACAAGACTTCTTGTCAAACCGTGAAGACTTCTGACTCTTTTTGTTTCGTCAGCTCTGATTACATGGATTTCATTATCTTTAATTTCAAAACTCATTTCCTTAACAGCTGTGAAAGAAAGTTCTCCCTTAGGTCCCTTAACCTTAACAGTTCTGTCGTTAATATCTACAGTACAGCCTGAAGGAATTGCAATTGGTTTTAATCCGATTCTACTCATAATTTCCTCCTTACCATACGTAGCAAATAACTTCGCCGCCAACCTTTTGAGCACGAGCGTCTCTGTCTGTCATAATTCCCTTAGATGTGGAAATAATGGCAATACCGAGTCCGCCTAAAACTCTTGGCAGTTCAGTTGAATTTACATAAATTCTTAAACCAGGTTTAGAAATTCTTCTAATTCCTGAAATAACTCTTTCTTTACTATTAATATATTTCAAAGCAATACGAATTGTCTTAGAAACTCCGTCTTCAAGAACTTCAAAATCCTTGATGTAACCTTCATCTTTTAGAATTTCAGCAATCGAAACTTTAATTTTACTAGCCGGAATGTCTACGAATTCGTGCCTTTGGCTATTTGCATTTCTAATTCTCGTAAGCATATCTGCAATAGGATCAGTTAACATAATTTACCTCCTTCAAAGCTTACCAGCTTGCCTTTCTTACTCCAGGAATTTCACCCTTGTAAGCGAGTTCTCTAAAACAAATACGGCAGATACCATATTTTCTTAGATAGGCGTGTGGTCTTCCACAAATCTTGCAACGATTGTATTGTCTTGAAGAGAATTTAGGAGTTCTCTTTTGACTTGCTATCTTTGATTTCTTTGCCATTAAAATCCTCCTTACTTTCTAAACGGCATACCGAGAAGTCTTAGTAATTCTTTTGCTTCCTCGTCTGTCTTAGCCGTTGTAACAATAACGATGTCCATACCGTGTATTTCTTCAACTTCGTCATAAATGATTTCAGGGAAAATCAATTGTTCTCTGACACCCGTAGCATAATTTCCACGACCGTCAAAACTTCTGTCGCTAACCCCTCTGAAGTCTCTAACACGTGGCAAAGAGATATTTACAAACTTATCTAAGAAGTAATACATCTTGTCGCCTCTTAGAGTAACCTTTGCACCTATCTTCATACCTTCACGAAGTTTAAAGTTAGCAATAGACTTTCTTGCGTGGGTTACAACAGGAGCTTGACCTGAAATAAGAGCCAATTCCTTTACAATTGCATCCAACATCTTCGGATTGTCCTTTGCCTTACCCAAACCAACGTTTAAAGTAATCTTTTCAAGCTTTGGAACTTCGTTTATATTCTTGTATCCAAATTTCTCAACCATTTGAGAAACTACTTCATTTTTATATTTTTCTAATAATCTTGGAGCCATCTATATCATCCTCCTAGTCTATAACTTCGCCATCAGATTTTCTAAATCTTACTTTAGTGCCATCTTCAAGGAACTTATAGCCGATTCTTGAACGTTTCTTTGCCGATGTATCGTAATACATAACATTTGAAACATCTATCTTGCCTTCTCTCTTAACAAGTCCGCCCGGTTTTTGTGGTCCCATAGGTTTTTGGTGTTTAACTTGAATATTTACACCTTCAACAATAACCTTCTTTTCTTGTGGGAAAGAACGCAAAACCTTTCCGGTTTTTCCTTTATCCTTACCGGCAATTACTATTACTGTATCATCTTTTCTAATCTTCATATGAAACTCCTTATAGTACTTCCGGAGCAAGTGAAACGATCTTCATGAAATCATTTTTTCTTAGCTCTCTTGTGACAGGCCCGAAAATACGGGTGCCAACCGGGTTCTTGTCATCTTTTATAATAACGCATGCGTTGTCATCGAAAGAAATGTAACTGCCGTCAGGACGTCTTACAGGACGAACTGTTCTGACAATAACAGCTTTTTGAACATCACCTTTTTTTACAACTCCGCCGGGTGTTGCACTTTTGACAGCAACAACTACAATATCCCCAACAGATGCGATCTTTCTTCTTGTTCCTCCGAGAACCTTAATAACGAGGACTTCTTTAGCACCTGAGTTATCAGCAACTCTCATGCGACTTTCTTGTTGTATCATAATTCCTCCTTAATTAACGTGCTTCCTCAATGATTTGAACGAGGCGCCATCTCTTAGTTTTTGACAAAGGTCTTGTTTCCATAATTTGAACCTTGTCACCGATCTTAGCTTGGTTTTGTTCATCATGAGCTTTAAAAACTGTTGTACGATTAATTCTCTTTTTATAAACAGGGTGAGCGACTTTGGTTTCAACTTTAACTGTGATCGTCTTGTCCATCTTATCGCTTGTAACGATACCGATCCTGGATTTTCTTAAATTTCTTTCCATAACCTTAAGCCTCCTTCCTTATTCCAAGAGCTCTTTCGCTCTCAATAGTCTTAATCTTTGCAATTTCTTTTCTAACAATACGAATCCTCATAGGATTTTCCAGACCACCGGTTACAGCTTGAAAACGAAGATTGAAGAGCTCTGCTTTCAATTCTTGAAGTTTAGCTTGTAATTCTTGATCCGATAATTGTCGAATTTCCTTAATCTTCATCAGCTTCACCGCCTTTAGCTTCTACATCATCACGAGTGATGAACTTAGTCTTAATTGGTAACTTGTGTTGGGCAAGTCTCATAGCTTCTCTGGCGTCTTCAATAGGAACGCCGCCCATTTCAAACATAACTCTTCCCGGTTTAACAACAGCTACCCAATATTCCGGAGCTCCTTTACCGGAACCCATACGTGTTTCAGCTGGCTTCTTTGAAACCGGCTTATCCGGGAAAATCTTAATCCAAATACTACCGCCACGTTTAATATATCTTGTCATAGCACGACGTGCAGCTTCTATTTGGTTGGAGGTAATCCATGCAGGTTCGAGAGCTTGAATAGCATATTCGCCGTAAGTAATGGTATTACCTTTGTTTGCGAAGCCCTTCATTCTGCCCCTGTGGACTCTTCTTCTTTTGACTCTTTTAGGCATCAACATAATTACATATCCTCCTGCTAATTAGATTGTCCCTTGACAAATCTCTTTCTTCTTCTCTTTCTTCCGTCGTCAACCGGTTTTACTTCAGGAAGCTTGCCGTTTAAAACTTCTCCCTTGTAAATCCAAACCTTACAACCAATCTTACCGTAAGTTGTGTTTGCTTCTGCAAAACCGTAATCAATGTCGGCTCTGATAGTTTGAAGAGGAATTGTACCTTCACTGTATCTTTCAGCTCTTGCAATATCAGCTCCGCCTAAACGACCGGAAACTTGTGTTTTAATACCCTTTGCTCCGGCTCTCATAGTTCTTTGGATAGCTGACTTCATTGCACGTCTGAATGCAACACGTCTTTCCAAAGCAGCTGCAATATTTTCTGCAACCAATTGAGCATCAACATCAGGATTCTTAACTTCTTCAACGCTTACAACAACGTCTTTTCCTGTGAGCTTGTTTAACTTCAATCTCAAAGTTTCAACACCTTCACCGCCGCGTCCGATAACTACACCAGGCTTTTGTGTGTAAATTGAAACCTTAACCTTGTTTACTGCGCGTTCTATATCAATCTTGGAAATTCCCGCTTGGTATAATTCCTTCTTTAAAAACTCTCTAATCTTGTAATCTTCAATAAGATTGTCGGAGAAGTCTTTCTTATTTGCAAACCATCTGGAATTCCAATCCTTGATAACTCCAACTCTTAGCCCATGTGGATTAACTTTTTGACCCATAATTCAAACTCTCCTTTACTCATCTGCGACTACAACGCCAATGTGACTGGTACGTTTTATAATAGGATAAGCTTTACCCTTAGCCTTTGGACGATATCTCTTCATCCTTGGACCTTCATTTGCGAAAGCTTCCTTAACAATCAATTTTTCTCTATCTGCTTCAAAATTATGTTCAGCATTAGCAACAGCACTCTTTAAAACATCTGAAAGAATGCGTGCTCCCTTCTTAGGAGTAAACATCAAGAAAGCTAAAGCTTCGTCCACTTGCTTTCCACGAATCTCTTGACAGATAAAGTGTACTTTTCTAGGACTGATTCTTACATATTTAGCAGTTGCACTTGTCTTCATATGAACTCCTCCCTACATACCTGCCGTCTTAGCATCTTTGCCGGCATGTCCTTTAAATGTTCTAGTAAGAACGAACTCTCCAAGTTTGTGGCCAACCATATCTTCTGTAATATATACAGGTACATGCTTTCTTCCGTCATGTACAGCAATTGTGTGACCTACAAATTCCGGAAATATTGTTGATCTTCTAGACCATGTCTTAATAACTTTTTTATCATTCTTCTCGTTTAATGCTTCAACCTTTTTCATAAGATGTTCATCAACGAAAGGTCCTTTTTTAATCGATCTAGCCATTTTTCCTCCCTACTTGGTTCTTCTTCTGATAATCATTGCATCAGACTTTTTGCCCTTCTTACGTGTCTTTACACCGTGGCTCTTCTTGCCCCAAGGTGTCATAGGTGCAGGACGTCCTACAGGAGCTCTACCTTCACCACCACCATGCGGGTGATCTACAGGGTTCATAGCTGAACCTCTAACATGTGGGCGTTTACCCATCTTACGGCTTCTTCCTGCCTTACCGATAGTGATAAGTTCGTGTTCTTGATTTCCTACAGAACCGATAGTTGCGCGGCATTCGCCGAGAACCATTCTCATTTCACCTGAAGGAAGTCTCAATTGAGCATATTTACCTTCTCTACCCATAAGTTGAGCTTCATTTCCGGCTGAACGAGCAAGTTGTCCGCCTTTACCAGGTTTTAACTCAATATTGTGAATGAAAGTACCGACCGGAATATCATTTAACTTCAAAGCATTTCCTACCTTAATGTCAGCGCCTTCACCTGATAAAATAGTATCGCCTACCTTGAGTCCTTGTGGGTGAAGAATATATCTCTTTTCCCCGTCCTTATAGAAAATAAGAGCAATATTTGCACTTCTGTTCGGATCGTACTCAATAGCGTTTACAATACCTGGTACACCGTCTTTATCTCTCTTGAAATCGATAATTCTATACTTCTTCTTAGCACCGCCACCTCTGTGACGCATTGTAATTCTACCCTTTGAATTTCTACCTGCATTCTTTGATAAAGAAACAACCAAACTCTTTTCAGGAGTCTTCTTTGTGATTTCTTCAAAAGTAGAAACCGTCATATGACGACGGCTAGGTGAGGTCGGTTTAAAACTTTTAATTCCCATAATCTAACCTCCTGCTACTCAAGGCTTTCGAAGAACTCAATACTCTTTGATTCCGGAGTAAGCTTAATAATTGCCTTCTTCCAGTCTGAAGTTCTTCCCTCTGTCATACCTTGACGTTTCTTCTTACCGGTTACATTCATAATAGTAACCTTTTCAACATCTACACCGAAAATAGTTTCAATAGCCTTCTTGACTTCTGTCTTATTAGCTGTCTTTAAAACCTTAAAAGTATACTTTTTTTCGGCTAAATCATCCATCGCCCTTTCTGTAACTACAGGACGTAAAATAATATCATATGCGTTCATTAGTTAAATACCTCCTCAACTCTTTTGAGTGCGGATTCACTGATAACCAAATTATCGTGCTTCAAAAGCTCATAAACATTGATTAAATCTGCATATGTTACCGCAGCTTTTTCTATATTTCTTGCTGATAAATAAACATTCTTGTCAACCTTTTCTGTAACAACAAGCGGCTTTCTTGCACCCAACTTATCGAATAACTCAACCATCTTTGAAGTCTTCGGTGCGTCAAAACTGATATCATCAACAACAATCATCTTGCCGTCATTGAACTTGCTTGTCAAAGCTGAGGACAAAGCAACCTTCTTCAAACTCTTCGGCAACTTATATGAATAATCTCTTGGCTTCGGAGCAAAAACAACTCCGCCACCCTTCCATTGTGGTGAACGAGTTGAACCTTGTCTTGCAGAACCGGTTCCCTTTTGTCTCCATGGCTTTCTGCCACCGCCTCTTACTTCACTTCTTGTCTTGGTAGATTGAGTTCCTTGACGTCTGTTTGCCAAGTGATTTACCACAGCTTGATGAACAGCGGTTTCATTGATGTCTGATGCAAACAACTTTTCTGAAATTTCAATTTCTCTAAGTTCCTTGCCCGTCATATCTACAACTTTTATCTTAGGCATTTCGTCCTCCTTTACTTCTTAAGCGCAGCCTTAACAAGAACCATACCGTTTCTTGCGCCCGGAACCGCACCCTTTACAAGCAAAAGATTCTTGTCTGCATCTACGCGTACAATTTCGAGGTTTTGAACAGTAACCTTTTCATTACCCATTCTACCTTCCATTCTTTTGCCCTTAAAAACTCTTCCAGGATAAGTTCCTGCAGACAAACCACCCGGCATTCTGTGGAACTTGGAACCGTGTGTTTCACGTCCTCTTTGGAAACCGTGGCGTTTAACAACACCTTGTGTTCCCTTACCCTTTGAAATACCTGTGATATCTACGAAACTACCTTCTTCGAAAATATCTACCTTCACTTCACTTCCAAGTTCTAACTCTTGGAAAGAATCATCTTTAAACTCTCTTAAAAAGCGCATCGGCTTAGCGCCGGCCTTTTCAAAATGTCCCTTCTTCGGCTTGTTTGCAAGCTTCTCACGGATAGGTTCGAAACCCAGTTGAACTGCGTCATAACCTTCCTTATCTACCGTCTTCTTTTGAATAACAACATTCGGTGTTGCTTCAATAACGGTTACGGCAACCAACTCTCCGGTTTCTCCGAAAATTTGTGTCATGCCGAGTTTTTTACCCATTATGCCTTTCATCTAAAGCACCTCCATATTTTATAGCGGATTGATCTTCAATCATATAAATCTTAACAGCCTATAACTTAATTTCGATATCCACACCTGTAGCTAAATTCAACTTCATCAAAGCATCTACAGTCTTTTGGTTAGGATTTAAAATATCGATTAACCTCTTATGAGTTCTTTGCTCAAATTGTTCTCTGGAATCCTTATTAACGTGAACAGATCTCAAAATTGTAATGATTTCTCTTTCAGTAGGAAGAGGAATAGGTCCTGAAACCTCAACGCCTGTTCTCTTTGCAGCTTCCACAATTCTCTTTGCAGAGTTGTCTAATAACTCATGATCATAAGCCTTAAGACGGATTCTGATTTTATTTTTTGTGCTCATATTACCCTCCTTCGTATGATAGCCCTTACATACGACGTCAATACAACAACTCATCCGGGTGTTTCCTCTTCCGCTTAAAAAGAAAAACCACAAAAGTCATTGCTTTCGCGAAAGCTCGCCGGCTTCGCATACTCCGGGAAAATCTCCCAATTCAAACGATTGGCCACCTTTCCCTTCAACGCCATCGACTTCGGGCACCTATATATTATAACACAAAGAAAACCGTATTACAAGTAATTTTTTAAAAAATTCTAAAAAATTTTAAAAAACTTGTAAAAACGAAATCTCAGTGTCAACCTGAATATAATAACATAAACCGCACGGACGTGTCAAGCGAAATAATGAAAAAAATATTACACTTTTAAAAATAAAAAAAATAAAATCTTCCTTATATATAGAGTAATTTGTGGGAGTAAAAACTTAATGTTTCTTTTATTAAACAAAACAATCAGATTTTTAATTTTGAAATGAATTAAGTATTTACATGATTTTAGAAATTGAGAACAAGAAACGATGTGTCGAGCGAAAATTTATTTTTTTGTTATATATTATATTAACAAAACGTTGTTGATAATAATACATATTTTATGTACACAAAGATGGGCGGCGCAACGTTATAGCCCTAACTCGTGCCTTTTGATTTGCCAAAGTCATAAGCACGATGGTTGACCTTATACAAAGACGTCCGACGACATTTCAACGAACAGGAGAAATGAATATCAGACGTCGACTTTGCATGTGACGCTACTTTCTGAGAAGCACACAATGATGGGTAGATTTATATATTGTAAATGTCTTACACGAGATAAATTTTACAATGTGAAAATAAATTACTGTAAATGGTATGTTGTTGTATGTGATTACGTTGCCTGTAGCGTCGCATTACATTGCGACGCATGAGATATAGACAATCATACATGTATGTGCAATAAAATTTTATAATTAAATAAACGCCGTACGTAGCGGCGACCAGTTTTTTTATCCATCGAACAGAAATCTACGATTTCGTCGTGAGATAAGATAAAAAGGTGTATCGCCGCCAAGAGGAAAAATGTTAGAAGACGTACAAAGCGAAAATATGTTTATAAATAATATGAGTTTTTTGGGGAGATATTTTATTGAAACAGCGTTGTTGGTTTGTCTACATATTCTAAAGACGCAAAAATGGACGTCGGGATATAACCCGACGCTACTTTTTTGGGAAACATGCAGAGTGAATAAAAGTCTGTAAATTATAAAAAATGAAATGGTTTATATATTTTATGTACATAACGTTGTTGATGATTGTACATATTTTACATACACAGAGTTGGGCGTGAGGATTCACAGAACCTCACGCTACGGCGCAATTGCAAAATCGCACATTATGATATTCTTATCACAAATCTAACAAAAAAAGAATCGATTATACTGATTCTTTCATAATCAACGTAATTTGCGTGGAATTTTCGATGAGAAACGCTTAGATGAAATATTTTAGGAGTGAGGCGTACTGGCAAGTACGTCGCAGCGACGAAAACACGAGATCTACCGTTTATCGCGAAAAGATAGCCCTAACCCGTGCTTTTTGATTTGAAAAATCAAAAACACGATGGTAGGTCTTCCGCAAAGACGTCCGACGACATTTCGACGAATAGGAGAAATGAGTCGCAGACGTCGACTGCAAACCGCAAATATATTAAAGGCACCTGAGAAATCAGGTGCCTTTAATCTCTATAGTTCTTTTCCGTCGTACAGGTGACATGCCACAAAATGTTCAGGTTTAACTTCGCGAAGACGCGGGTTTTCCTTTCTACAAATGTCCATGCATTTCGGACAACGGCCTGCAAATTTACATCCAGGCGGAACGTTAATCGGAGACGGAACTTCGCCTTCGATTTTAATTCTAACGTTTTTCTTTCCTACATGTGGGTCCGGAACAGGAATTGCAGAGATCAGAGCTTGTGTGTATGGGTGCAAGCTGTCTTCGTAGATCATGTCAGCTTGAGCAAGTTCTGCAACGCTTCCAAGGTACATAACAGCGATTCTGTCACTTATGTGTTTTACCATTGATAGGTCGTGGGATATAAACATGTATGTGAGTCCCATTTCATTTTGCAGTTTGTTCAAGAGGTTTACGATTTGAGCTTGAATTGATACGTCAAGAGCTGAAATCGGTTCGTCGCACACGATGAATTCAGGTTCAACTGCGAGACATCTTGCGATACCTACACGTTGTCTTTGTCCCCCTGAGAGTTCGTGCGGGAAACGAGCGCCATGTTCCTTGTTAAGTCCGACGATGTTTAAAAGTCTGTCAATTTTATTTTGTCTTTCTTCGTCAGTCATTTTGAAGTGGACATCCATTCCTTCCGCGATGATGCTTCCGATAGTCATTCTAGGGTCAAGCGATGCGTAAGGGTCTTGGAATATATATTGAGCTTTCTTTTTAAAGTCAAATCTTTCTTTTTTGTCCATAGAGTGAATGTCTTTGCCTTCATAAAGAACTTGTCCTTTTGTGGCGTCGTACATTCCGAGAACTGTTCTTCCGCAAGTTGTTTTTCCGCATCCTGATTCTCCAACTACTCCGAAGGTTTCTCCTTTGTAGATGTTGAATGTGACGTCGTCAACTGCTTTAAGAACCAGATTTCTTCCGACATTAAAGTGTTTGCTCAAATCTTTTACTTCTATTAATACGTTTTTCTTATCCATTAATAGCCACCTTCTCTCATATCTTGCCAATCTATGTCACCGGCATATTCGTGTTCAAGCCAGCACCATGAGCGGTGTGTTTCCGAGTGGTGTGTGCACTCCGGTGCAATTTTTTTGCAAATTTCCATAGCGCGTGAACATCTCGGTGCAAACGGACAGCCGTGAAGCGGAAGAAGTAGATCCGGAGGTGTTCCTCCAAGAGCTCTAAGTTCTTCGTTCTTTTGGTGAACTTTCGGTACCGAGTTTAGAAGAGCCCAAGTGTACGGGTGACGAGATTCATAGAATATTTCGTCTGTCGTTCCTTCTTCAATAATGCTTCCCGCATACATTACTTGGATTCTGTCTGCAAAGTTTGCAACAACTCCCAAGTCGTGTGTAACAAGTATAACAGCTGTGTGCATTTGTTCCTTGAGGTCTTTAATAAGGTCAAGAATTTGCGCTTGAATTGTTACGTCAAGAGCGGTTGTCGGCTCGTCTGCGATAAGAAGTTCAGGTGAGCATGAGAGAGCCATAGCAATCATAACTCTTTGTCTCATTCCTCCTGAGAGTTCATGCGGATAGCTTTTTAGACGTTTTTCAGGTTCAGGAATTTGAACCATGTCGAGGAGCCTTACCGCTTCTTTCTTTGCGTCAGCTTTTGAAAGATTTCTGTGAATTTTTAAGGCTTCTGTAATTTGAAAGCCGATTGTTAAAACAGGGTTCAAACTTGTCATCGGGTCTTGGAATATCATTGCGATTTCTCCGCCGCGAAGTTGTGTAAGTCTTTTTCCCTTCATATCCATGACGTTTTCACCGTCATACATTATTTTACTGTCTTTTTTTATTTCCGATGAATCTTTTGGAAGTATTCTCATAAGAGCTTTTGCAGTAACTGATTTACCGCATCCGGATTCACCTACAAATGCCAATGTTTCCCCTTTGTTTAAGTGAAAGTTAAGTCCTCTGACTGCTTTTACTTCACCCGCGTAAGTATGAAACGAAACGCTGAGATTTTGAACATCGAGCAAAAGTTTTGAATCATTATTCTTTGTTTTATTCTCCATATTTCTCTCTACTTTCTTAACTTCGGATCAAGTGCGTCGCGAAGACCGTCACCCAATAGTGTAAATGATAACATTGTTAGAGCAATCATAAGTGTCGGGAAGAACAATTGATATGGGTAGAACATCATTTGTGTTTGTGCTTCCGATGCCATAATACCCCATGATACGTCAGGCGGTTGAAGTCCGATACCCATGTATGAAAGGAATGCTTCGGAGAAGATGAATCCCGGAATATCAAATGTAAGTCCAACGATAACGATTGCAAGTACGTTTGGAATTATATGTCTCATAATAACTTTCCATGTAGGAACACCGAGTGTTCTTGCAGCAAGTACATATTCTTCATTTTTTACGGAAAGTACTTGACCACGAACCATACGGCTTGTTCCGGTCCAGCTTGTAAGTGAGAGCGCAAGAAGTATTGAGCCCAGGTTTGTTTTTTTAAGCCACAAGCAGACGAGGATAACGATGAGAAGATATGGTAAACATGATATAATTTCAACGATTCTCATCATGATTGTATCGACTTTTCCGCCAACAAGTCCTGCGATTGAACCGTATGCAACACCGACAATCATTGCGATGAATGCACATACAAGACCGATTACGATAGAAACTCTACCACCGACCCAAACACGTGTAAATATGTCACGTCCCGCTGTATCGGTTCCGAACCAATATGTGCTGTTCGGCGAAATATTTAGCGCTTGTGCATTTTGTTCTTTAAAAGAAAATTTATTAAAGTATGGACCTGCAATAACCATAAATATCAAAAGAGCTATGATTCCGATTGATATCATTGCAGCCTTGTTCATTTTGAGTCTGCGCCAAACGTCTTCCCAGAATGTGATTATAGGTCTAGCGATCTTTTCGGCTTCTATATCGTCCTTCGGGATTCTTTTAAACATTTCAGGCGTAATATTAAGATTTGTATCTTTTATTTCTTTTTCCATATGGTCCTCCTATTCTGCCAACTTGATTCTCGGATCAAGGAATCCATATACTATGTCAACGATAAGTTGTGATAAAACAAATAAAAATCCGAATAAAACTGTGGTTGAAATGATGAATGTGTAGTCTCTGCTTCCGATGGAGCTTACTAAGAATTGACCCAATCCCGGTATATTAAATATTTTTTCAATAATAAATGAGCCGGCGAAAACCCCTGTGATTTGAGGTCCTAAAATTGTAACAGCCGGAATCATAGCATTTTTTAAGATGTGCTTGAAAAGAATTCCCATTTCGGTAACGCCTTTAGCACGTGCCGTTAATACGTAATCCGAGTTAATAACTTCGAGTACTGACGAACGCATATATCTCGCGTATGTTGCGATTGTCCCGAAAGACAGTGCTGTAATAGGCATGATAAAGCTCTTCCAGTTTCCTTTTCTATATGTTATCGGAAACCATTTGAGTTTTGCTCCGAAGAAATATTGTAGCAAACTTGCCATAACGAATGAAGGTATTGTTACCCCCAAAATAGCTATCGTAATGACTAAGAAGTCAGGCCATTTTCCTCTATTTAGTGCGGCAATAAAACCAAATGCAACACCTATTGTAAATCCGAAAAATATTGAAATAAGTCCTAACTTTCCACTGACAGGTGCAGTTTTTGCTATTGTCTTTGAAATTTGTTGGCCAGGGTAGATAATTGATTCTCCAAAGTCTCCTTTTAATGCATTCTTCACAAAAAGCGCATATTGCGTTGCAACCGGTTTGTCAAGTCCGTATTTTTTGTTGTAGTTTGCGAGAACTTGTTCCGGCAAGTTCTTACGTGCTCTCGTCGCCAACGGATTTCCAGGTATTGAGTGCATCATCCAGAAAGTGGCTGCAGAAACTACAATTACTGACAAAACCATAAACGCTACACGCTTAAGTATATATCTTGTCATATTTCCTCCTTTATGTAGGAATATAGGGAAAAGTCCGTGTATAAACACAGACCCTCCCAAAACCTATTTATTTATAGCTGTCTCAGCTATTATTACTAGTTATCTCTTCCTGCTGTATAAAGTACTTGAAGTCCCATTGTTTGGAAGGAGTTATTTCTTGCTCCCTTTACGTAGTTTCTTCTAAATACGTTAGCAACAGCGTGGTTGATTGGAACTAATGCTGCATCTTCATAGATAAGAATTCTTTCAGCTTCGTGTAATAGTTCTGCTCTTTCTTTTGCATCAAGTGATGCTCTTGCTTCATCAAGAAGTTTGTCAAACTTTTCGTTTGTCCATGCTGTTGGATAAGCACGTGTTTTTGAATAGTTTGTTTCGAGGAAGTTTGACGGGTCGTTGAAGTCAGCAGTCCATGCGAGCCAAGCGATATCGTAGTCGTTAGCTTTTAGACGGTTTGAGAAGTCCGGCCATTCGTGGTTTGAAGCTTCAACCTTGCATCCGAGAGCTTTTTCAACTTGTTGTTGGAATCCTTCGATTGCGATACGTCCTTCGTTTGAAATATCTGAACCCATCAATTTAATAGTTAGAGTTGCAGGGTCTTTTCCTAATTCTTTGCATCCTTCTTCAAATAATGCCTTAGGGTCTTTGATGTCGTTCTTAAGATCGAGAGCCGGTCCTTCGCCTTCTTTGTTAAATTCTTCTCCTTGAATCCTTACATTTGGCGGAACAAATGAATAAGCCGCTATAGGGTTGCCGTTCCAAGCTGTTTCAATGATTTGTTCTCTGTCAAGTACAGCAGCGATAGCTCTTGTAATCTTTGTGTTAGCAACGTTTGAACCTTCGTTGAAGTTCATGAGCCAATAACCTGTGAAAGGAACGAGGTTAGTTACTCTATTATATTCACCTGTTTCAGCAAGTTGTGCTTGCCATTTAGGGTCACCGACACCTGCATAGTCAAGTTCGCCTGTCAATAAAGCGTTATTGATTGTGTTAGGGTCGTTCAAGATTTGAGCGTTAACTCTTTGGAGTTTAACGTTTGCTGCATTCCAGAATTCTTCGTTCTTTTCATAAATGATTTCGTTGTTGATTGTCATATCAGCAATTTTGAAAGGTCCACATACAGGGATGTTTTCAATTTCAGATGAACCGTATTGGTCACCCAATGCTTCAACCATGTCTTTTCTTTGTGGGAAATAAATTCTTTGTGTTACAGTGTCCATGAAGTATGCACATTCTGATTCAAGAGTTACTTTCAATGTGTAGTCATCCGGTGTTTCAACGCCGAGTTCTTCAACAGGTTTTTCTCCCTTGTTAACAGCTTTGCCGTTCTTTACAAGCCAAATAAGATTTGAATATGGGCAAGCCGTTTCAGGAGCTGCTGAGCGACGAATGCCATATGCATAATCTTGTGCATTAAGTTCTTCTCCGTCTGTCCATTTCATTCCTTGTCTGATGTGGAATGTGTATTCGAGACCGTCATCGCTTACTTCCCAACTTTCTGCACCTGCAGCTACGTGAACAGGATTTCCGTTTTCATCTTCGTCAATACGTACAAGCGGTTCAAGTATATTGGTAAGTACACCGTTACCATATAAGTCGTCGCCTGTTGCAGGGTCGAATGTGTTTGGCCATGCTCCGATGAATGTGTTGATGAATTGGTCTTCATCAGCTTCTACATCAGCTGTATCTGTTGTTTCAGCGTCTGTATTTTCATCGGTTGCGTCTTTTTGATCATCAGTTTTGTCTGTTTGATCAGTTGTTTCTGTTGTGTCAGTTGTTTTATCTGACTCTTTTCCAGTATCTTTTCCGCATCCTGCGAGTACACTTAGTGCAAGGATGGCAGCGATTAATACTGCTAAAAATTTCTTGGACATTTATATGTTCCTCCTTTTTATTTTGAGGGTTTATACCCCCATCAACTAGTAATTATATAACAAAATGTAACCTTTGTCAAGATTATGAAGTCATTTAAGTGACCCCAATCACGTGACGCGAATTACACGTTTGTACCGCTTCTTAATAAATTTTAACTTATTCGTAAGCTTTTAGTGAACTTACCATATCTATAGTTTTTAATCTCCTTCTTACAATAAACTCGACGACGAATGTGAAGAACAAACTTATGAGTGTGGAATACAAATACGGTCTGAACGAAATTATAGTGTTTAGAATTATATTGTCCGGCGGAAGTATTTCCGCAACTGCAATTAACATTCCCCACCCGACCAAAAATCCGGCAAGTATACCTATAACAGTCAAGATATAAGTCTCGCGGTAAATGTATTCCGAAAGTTCTTTGTTTGTAAATCCCAAAACTTTGATTGTAGAGAGTTCTCTTTTTCTTTCTTCTATATTTATATTTGAGAGATTGTATAGAACAACCATCGCAAGAATCGAGGAGCAGATTATGATAATATAAACAACCGCCGCAACCGAGGTGGTCCAATTGTCTATCGCCATTTTGCCCTCGGTGAAATCGACGACGCTCAAAATAGATTTATTCTTTCGCAAATCCGCAATGATAGAATCTTTTTTCGATGAATCATTCAATTTTATATAGTACGAATTGGTTTCGTATTTTTTGTTGAACTTTTGTTCATAAATCTCTTTCGGCATAAATACAAAGTGGCCGATGTAGTTGTCGACTACTCCGTCCGGTATTATTTTAGTTTCAACAAGGTCCGAGTCTCGAAGCTCTATGACGCTTTTGCCTCGCGGTCTTATCTCGCCAAGTTTCTTTGTAATCATAACGCCGTCAAGCTCATAGTATCTGTCTTTTTTAAATTGCTTTTCCACAAAAAGCTCGATATATTCGTCAAATTCTTCCTTATTCTCCGGCACGACAAGAGCCACTTGTTGATCGCGTCCATTTTCATTTTCATATGTGAAGCTTTGTGTGTACGCATTCATATAACCCTTGACGTCGTCGCTCTTTAAGAATTTCAGATAGTCTTCTCTTCCTTCGTCGCCGAGCATTTCGTCGGTGACCATTTGAAAATCGTATTTCATAATCTTTTCAAACTGACGCGATTCAATTCCGCCGAGCGCTTCTCTCAAGCTGAATCCGAGGAACAGAAGCCCCGTACATCCCGCAATTCCGAAAATCGTCATAAACATTCTCGACTTATATCTGAACACATTTCTCATTGTGACTTTTCCGATAAAACCGAGTCTGTTCCATATAAATTCAATTTTTTCGATGAGCATTTTCTTAACTTTTTTCGGCGGTTTCGGTCGCATAAGAGATGCTGCATTTTCTCTTAATGACGAAAGCACAACGCTGAGTGTTGCAAGCATATTTACCAAAACTCCGAAAAGTATCGCAGCGATGTTAATGAACGGATTTACAAAACCCGTGAGTTCTTTTATGACAAAACTTGCGGAGTATGCGTGATAAATTATTTTCGGCAACAGTACCGAGCCAAACGTCGCCCCGATAATTCCTCCAATCAAACTAGAAATCAATCCGTATGAAATATATTTCATCGAAATGCTTGCCGTCGAGAAGCCGAGCGCCTTATATGTGCCGATTTCGATTCTCTTTTCTTCGACCATTCTGGTCATTGTTGTAAGTGAAACAAGGATTGCAACAAAGAAGAAAAAGAGCGGGAAAATCCAGCTGACAATGTCGAGCTTGTGCGACGAGTCAATCATAAAAAACAGACTGTCATTGTCCTTTCTCGTTTCCACTTTAAACTTCGGCTCTTTCAGCTTGTCAATCATTTCCTTCGCATCGTTTATTTTCTTTTCACCCTCGTCGAGAGTTTCAAGCACTTCCTCTTTTTTGGAAATAAATTTTTCATTGTTTTCGTTGTATTCTTTTTCGCCGTCTTGAAGTTCAACTTTCACCTTTCGAATCTTTTCATTCGCATCTTTTAATTCGCGATTTAAAGTAATTCTTCCGTCCGCAAGGTCCTTTTCCGCTTTTTTAAGCTTTTCCGTATTTTTTTCAATTTCAGCTTTTCCGGTTTCAAGCTCTTTTTTTGCAGCATCCAGCTTTTCTTTATTTTTATTTAGCTCTTCCTCAGCCTCTTCAATTTGCGAAAGACCTTCTTCTATTTTATTTTTATTTATTTCAAGCTCAGTTTCCTTTGACTTAACTTCTTCTAAACCGGCTGTAGCTTCATCTTTTTTCTTTAAAACCTCTGCAAGCTTATAGTCTTCCTCAACATGCGAAAGATTTGCTTCTGTTTTCTTTTGAATTGCATCATTTAATTGTGCTTCAATTCCCTCAATCTCGGAAAGCGCGCCTTCGAGCTTAACCTTGTTGTCGGCAATTGCAAGCAGTCCCGCCGCAACTTTTTCCTTGTTGTCGTTAAGTTCCGCCTTCTTTTCTTCAAGACCGCTATTTTTTAAAGCCTCGTTGTATTTTTCCAGACCGTCTTCGTATTCTTTTTTGCCCGTCAAATACTTTTCTTCGGCGTCTTTTAATTTCTTCTTTCCGTCTTCAATCTCTTTTGCTCCGTCCGCCAGCTTCTTATTTGCATCTGCCGTCTTTGTTTTAAGTTCATTTTCGGCATTTGCCAATTTCTTTTTGCCGTCTTCGAGTTTTTTCTTTGCATCGGCAAGTTTATCTTCGGCGTCTTGGAGCTCTTTTCTGCCGTCTCTAATCTCTTTCGACGCATCGTCGATTTTCTTTTGGTTCTTTTCTTTAATTTCCGCAAACTTTATACTTGCTCTCGGCTCCAAAATTTCTATGGCATCGCTCTTTTTTACAGATGTTATATTTTCGTATTTGTCGGAATCCGAATTTACACCCTCTGTGCTTTTAAAAGTGTATTTGACAAAAGAAAACACATCTTTGTCAAAATTTTCCTTCGTCACATATGCAACCGTGTCGATTGTGCCCGTCGATATTTCCGAAACTCCTTTGTTCGCTTGAATCAAATAGTCCGTTGAAATAACTTTTCCGACAACCGTAAATTCATAAGTTTTTAAATCGTCTCTGTCCTTGTCTTCCTTGAGTTTATCCGACTCTTTCTCGAAACTTATCTTCTGTCCAATCTTAATACCGTCGGTTTTCGGAGTGTATTCAACTGCGATTTCTCCGAACTTCTCCGGAAGTCTTCCCTCTTTTATCTCCGGCACGGAAATTCTGTCCGAAAGACTTGAAACTCTGAAATTGATTTTCTCGCCCCCGAGTGCTATATCCGTGTAATATCCGGTGTCCATATCTTTTACACCGGTTATTTTTTTGAGAGCCTCCATATCCTCTTCGTTTATACCGACAGGACTTGAGATTCGCAAATCGTACATATTCTGGTCGACAATGTGGCGCTCAATGCTGTCCCTCATCTTCGGACCAGTTACCTTTAGCCCTACAAGAATGAAAACTCCGAGCGCAGTCATAATAAGTATCGAGAGAAATCTTTTCCAAGTATTTGAAATTTCCCTTAAAATGTCCTTTAAATGTGCGTTCTTAATTCGACTTTTCTTATTTTTTGCACCTTTTAATTTTTTATCATCTTTTTTTGAAGTATCCATATTTTTTACCATTCTATAGTATCAATACTTACCGGATTTTTATTCACTGTAATATTTCTCGTCTTTGCGTCCCAAATTTCAATCACTCTGTCCGCAATCGGAGTTATAGCCGTGTTATGTGTGATAATGACAACGGTTGTCCCCCATTTTCTGGACATATCCTGAAGAAGTTTTAAAACGGATTTCCCCGTGTGATAGTCGAGCGCCCCGGTCGGTTCGTCGCAAAGAAGAATTGCCGGCTTCTTTGAGAGTGCACGTGCAATTGCAACCCTTTGTTGTTCACCGCCCGAAAGCTCCGACGGGAAATTGTCCATCCTTCCCTCAAGTCCAACTGCTTTTAAAATTTTCTCCGCAGGAATCGAGTCCTTAACAATTTGGCTTGCGAGTTCAACATTTTCCTTTGCCGAAAGATTTGTGACAAGATTATAAAATTGAAAAACAAATCCAATTTTATATCTTCTATATAATGTAAGTTCTCTGTCATTTGCATTTGAAATGTCGGTGCCGTCGACAATAATCTGTCCACTGTCCGCTCTGTCCATTCCGCCCAAAATATTTAAAACGGTTGACTTTCCCGCTCCCGATGGACCGACTATAACGGCAAGCTCGCCCTTTTCAATGCCAAACGAAATATGATCGTTTGCATAAATCTTGCTCTCGCCTTTTCCATATGTTTTAACTATGTCTTTTACTTCAGCAAACATTTTTTGCCTCCAAATTATCTCTGATATTTGATTCCCGGCGCCGCAACATATTCCATTGCCGAGCCGATGATATCGTGTAGCCCCATCCTTGCGTAAACTCCGCTGAACTCTTCCATATAACAGAAAAGTCCTATCATATTTCTCCTTTTAATCAAGCTGAACTTGTCGCCGTCAAGCTTCAAAAACGGAAGCTCCTTCGGTGTGACGAATTCCTGATAAATATAATCAGTGTTGAAGTTCTCCCTAGCCGTTTTTATAAATTCGTCCTCGCTCATGCTTCTACCGGTGTAAACCCCTCTCGCCGCATTCAAATCCGTCGGCTTGAAAATATATTTGTCCTTGTTCTTTACAATTTTGTTGAAAAACGCTTCGTCACCTTCAAACCGCGCCGTGAATGGAATGTGTTTTTTTACAAACTCATTTTCCTCGTCCGTCAAAAACTCTTTCGTTTCGTCCATGTGTGCCACGCTGAAAAATACTTTGTTGTGAACAACTTGACTTCTAAAAGAACCCACATAAACCGCAGCGTCATTTAAATAAGCCTCGATAAACGCATTTGAATCGTCTTTTCTTCTAACCAAATCGCTCATGACAACGCGTCTGTACACAAGGTCTATCTCTTCACCTTTTGCAATCAATCTATTTTTATCTTCATTGTAATCCAAATTTGAAATATCTTCAACAATACATTTCACTCCATTGTTTTCAAAATGTTCCTTAAACATCAAAAACTCGTCCGGCGTTCCCGTATCGTTGAAGTCCGCAATCAAAACAGTCTTCAGTCTTTCGCCCTTTATGTCCGAATAAAGCGAAATAATTTTCTTTACCCAAGTGTCAAAAAGCTCATATCTGGAAAAATTCCAGTTCAAATCTTCGAAAATCTTCGACTCCAACAAAAGACTTGCAATTGCATAGTCTTCGAGCATCGCCGAAGTGCCGTCGGTGTTTATCTCGCAAAACCCGAAATCCTCATATCCGTTGTAAAAAACATCAAATCTTGCCATCGGAACCGGCATATCATAACCGGGCTCGTGCAAAATCAGCTTCTCGACAAAATTGTCATATCCAAAAAGCTTTCTATAGCTTTCATCCTCGACATATTTTTCGGTGACTTTCTTTACAATCGACATCGTTTCCTTTGCAATGCGCTTAAAGGCTTCCTCGTCTTTGTCGGAAATCAAAAGCGGTTGATATTCAAACGGAATAGGCTTTCCTTTATACAAAAACTTCCTCTTTACACATTCATCCAAAAGACGTTTATAGTCCGAGACACACTCGTCCTTTGACATTGCCGCTTCCAAATAATCATTCAAATCTTTATCGCTATACATATAACCCTCTCAATCTAACATCCGTGTTTCAAATCTTCCACCGAAGTGTGCGGAATCGTCTTAACCTTGTTTATCTCCATCGCTTCTTTGACATTATAAGTCCTATTGTAAATTTCAAGCTGTTTATTTCTTAAAGTGTTTCCCTCCATCAAAGGCACAATCTTTTCGAGCGACTTTCTGTCGTAATCGTTCACATCCAGCGCTGAAAGAATCTCCTCGCCCCATCTTGAAATCTTCTTGCCCATAAGTTTTGCTTGCGGACCCTTCTTATAAATCTCTTCTCTCGAGCGCAAATGTTCCTTGTAAGTCATATCGCCCAAAAGATTCCACATTCGGTCCAAATTGTCGTCGTTGTAAAAAATATTATTTATGAGCGCAACCGCTCCGATATTATACGGCCATGGAAGCGAATCGATCATCCTGATTTCGATGAAACGCTTTGAGCGAACATCAAAAAATACCATCGTTAAAAGATGTTCAAGTTTTTTTACATCGAAATCATCTCCGATTGCCTCGCCGATTGTGCCGTCAAATCTTTTGAAATTGCCATCTTCAAGAGTGAAAATCGCATCCGTGTCGAGCAACTTTTTTGCATAATCCGCATAAGAAAAATCCGCTCTAAAAGCACGTTCCAAAACTCCTGTCCTTTGCGGGTCCGTGTGCTCCCAAATCTTTGCGCGATATGCGTAAATATCCAAAGGACGATTTTCTTTAAAAGCCACATTGTCGAAAAGTGTATAGAAAATATTTGTAAGCCTCGTCGCCATACCATACTTTCTCGAATAATCCTTTTCATTGTGAAAATCGATTGAACATTGAAGACTCGTCGTCCCCTTCATCATAAGGTGGCTGAGCCTGCCATGAGTTTTGAAATAATCGAACATCGCATAATATCTTTCCTTAGGAAGAATCTCATAATCTTCGATTCTGCTCACAGGTTGAAACGGAACAGTATAAAGTCCGTTTCCGTATTTATTTATTTCCGGAATAATAAGATCATAAAAATCCAAAATTCCCGCTTCAACCGTCTTCACGCACCTCTTTTGCTTTGAAGAAAACTCAATCTGCCCTCCCGGCTCGGTCGAAATACTGAATTCGCCTTTTTTGCACGACAAAATCTTGCCATCTTCAATGTGCGGCTCGAAACCCTGATTATTAACCAAATCATTAAATATATCCTGCGTTCCGCCCTTATCAAAATAACCGACAGCCCTGCCGTCCTCTTTTAAAATCAAATGCTCACATTCAACACCGAGATTTTGCTCCGTCGTCGGCTTTTCGCCACTTTCTATATAATTTATTATAAATTGAAGTTTGTCCATAAAATCTCCTCACAAAAAATAAAAATATTTTTAAAAAAAGCTTGACAAAATAAATTTGTTGTGCTACAATTAAACTTGTTGGTTGAAGAAATTCATACCTACCTAATATATGCCCATTTGAGCAAGGTTTTAAGCGGGATAATATATTGGAAATAAAAAATATGCGGATGTGGCGGAACTGGCAGACGCGCATGGTTGAGGGCCATGTGTTTCACGACGTGGGGGTTCAAATCCCTTCATCCGCACCAAAACAAAAGCTTCGGCAATCGCCGGGGCTTTTTTTAATATTTAAATTTGAAAAAGTGTTTAAAAAGTGTTTATGTAATTTTAAAAAATAAAAATTATTTGAACCGACAAATCCGATTCCGATAAAACAATTTGCGAAAATATGTTTATAAATCATGTTAGGGTTTTGGTTACAAATTATATGAACACAGCGTTGTTGTTAGGGTTGTATATTGTATAAAATACATATATGGCGGGAGGACATCGTTGTTCCTTACGTCACAACGTATGCCGTCCCGCTACGTACTGCGTTTACGAATGTATATAATTGTCGATTTTATCTACGTATAAAATATTTACACGTTGTATTTTTTGAGAATATATTTTATAAACACAGCGTTGTTGGTAATAATATATATTTCACGGACACAAAAATGGGCGTCGGGATATAACCCGACGCTACTTTCTGTAAGACTTTCCCACCCAAAAACGCAAAAAAATTTGCGAGGATATTTTGATGAGATGCGACGCAAACTCAATTTTTGATTGCGCAGGTTTTGCGGGAGGACATCGTTGTTCCTTACGTCACAACGTATGCCATCCCGCTACGGCTGTGTTTGCTATTTTCTACAAAACAATTCGCAAGTTAGACCGCAAATCTAAAAAGCATCATCCCACCCATATACGCAAAAAATTTGCGAGGAATTTTCGATGAGAAACACTTAGATGAAATATTTTAGGAGTGAGACGTACTGGAAAGTACGTCTCAGCGACTGAAATATTGAATCAAGCGTTTCTCGCGAAAATAACCGCAAATTTATTTCTCAAGTAAATTTTCCATAGTATGCCAGCTTAGTGTCGCACACTTCACCCTCGCCGGGAGTTTTTTTATGCCTTCAAAGACGCGGGCGTCTTTTAGTTTTTTGAGTTCATCTTTGGAGAGTTCTTCACCGCGAATCATGTTTAAAAAGATTCCGATAATTTCCTTTGCTTCATCGACAGGTTTTCCTTTTATGACGTCGATCATGAGCGAGGTTGAGGCTTTACTTATTGCGCAGCCCTCACCAGTAAAACTTGCATCCACAATTTTCCCGTCATTTATTTTTGCGTAGATTGTGAGTTCATCGCCGCAGGACGGGTTGTGTCCGAGTTCTTCAATGTCCGGATTTTCTATTTTTCGGAAGTTCTTTTTGTCCGAAGATGCATGAAGAATGAGTTCGGTATAAATATTATCTAGTTCCAAGTTGCAAAACCTCCTTCACATGTTCTATGCCTTTGACAAGTTCGTCGATTTCATCCATTGTGTTGTAGATGTAGAAAGACGCCCTTGCGCTGAAAGGTCTTCCGAGGTATCTGTGGAGCGGTTGCGCACAGTGGTGACCGCTTCGAATCATGATGCCTTTTGAGTCGAGAATTGTCGCAATGTCGTGCGGATGAGCGCCTTCGATGTTAAACGAAAGCACCGCAGTTCTCGATTCGTTTGAAGTTGTATAAAGATTCAATCCTTCGATATTGCTTAGCTTTTCGTATGCTTTATTCGCAATTTCAATCTCGTATTGGTGGATATTGTCCATTCCTATATTTTCGAGATATTGAATCGCCCTTGCAAGTCCGACCGCACCTCCGACGTTTTGCGTGCCGCCTTCAAATCTGAAAGGCGCTTCGAGATATGTCGCTTCATTTTCATATACATATTCAATCATATCTCCACCGTATAATAGCGCCGGCAGTTTGTTCAACTTTTCAAGCTTGCCGTAGAGTACGCCGATTCCCATCGGAGCGAGCAGTTTGTGTCCGCTGAAGACAAAGAAGTCGCAGTCCATTTCGGAAACGTCGGTTCTTTTGTTCGGAACGCTTTGGCTTCCGTCAACAATTATTGTTGCATCGCATTTTTCACGAATTTCTTTTATGAGTGCCTTTGCATCGACGATGTATCCCGTTACATTTGACGCTTCTTGAAACGAAACAACTTTTGTATTTTTATTTATTTTCCCCAAAAGTTCATCTGTATTTAAACTTCTGTCTTCATTCAAGTATGAGATTACAAGTTTTGCTCCCGTCTTCTTTGCAACTTCCTGCCAGTTTACAAAGTTTGCGTGGTGTTCTGCAATCGTAATCAAAATTTCGTCGCCCGGTTTTAAAGTGTAGAGAAAGGAATTCGTCAAAATGTTTAAAGATTCGGTCGCATTTTTTGTGAATACAACTTCTTCAACTCTTTTTGCGTTAATGAATCGTCGAACGGTGTCGCGCGCATTTTCATAGCTTTCCGTTGCCATTTGCCCGAGTCTGTGCGCCGAGCGGTGAGGGTTTGCGTTCTCCGTTTTATAGTATTCCACAAGAGAGTCTATGACTTGCGCCGGCTTTTGCGTCGTTGCGGCGTTGTCAAGATAGTGGATGCCTTCCGTTAAAATAGGAAAATCCTTTTTTATTTCAATTGGATTTAAACTCATTATTTATCACCTAAAAATATATCTTCGAGGCGTTCCAATATATATTTTCTGCCCTTTTCGTTGAACATGTCGATCGATTGCGAAAGTTCCGCTTCGACCACCATAAATTCAGCCATCTTCTTGTCAATTCCTCTCGAATAGATATAATCGAGTTTTTCTGAATCAGGCTCCGTAAGTTGTGCGCCGTGTTCCGCCTCTATCATGTCTTCGCCGACCAAAAGAACCGGCACAACTGTATTTTTGAAATTGTTTGTAAGGGCAATTGTTCTTTCGCTTTCTATTCCCTTTGAACCCGTCGAGCCGCGTGGGAAGTCGATTGTGTATTTGTAGCTCTTTTTTGCGCCGTCCATCAATATACCGTTCATATTAAGAAGACTGTTTGTGTCTTTGTGGTCATGTTCGGCGTACATATTTATGTCCATGTCGCTGTGACTTCCGACAACATAGCCGCCTTCCATATGAATTTGTGAATTTTCACCGTTCAAATGAATCTGAATGTCCAAAATTGTTCTTGCACCCTTCAAAAATAGCGGTGCAAATTCGAGCTTTGCATTTTCTCCGATTTCTATATCGTAATTTCCAACAAGGTCGCTGTTGTACATATCATAAAGGAGAAATACTTTTGCGTGCGCATTTTTTTCAAGCGTAATTTTAAAATTGTGCGCTTGATCCATCTCGCCCGTAAAAATCATTCCAAATTCCATCGGCGCGTCTTCTTTGATTACGAAATTGTCTCTGTTGACGGCAAAACTGTTTAATTCAGTATGCTCGGTTGTGATTTGCGATTTATCTTTTAGAACAATTTCCTCACCGAAGTCATTTTTCAAAAATTTAAATGCTTCGACAAGTTTTTCGTCTTCAACCTTTTTCTCATTTACACCAAGGTAGTTAAATGTTTTAAATTCCAGTTCATTTACTTTTATCGCTTCAGTCATCTAACCCACCGTTCCTTCCAATTCAAGATTTATAAGATTGTTCATCTCAACCGCATATTCAAGCGGAAGTTCTCTCGCAATAGGATCCGCAAATCCTCTTACTATCATCGCTCTTGCTTCAACTTCGCTTATGCCTCTGCTCATCATATAGCGCACAACTTCTTCGTCAACTCTTCCGATTGACGCTTCGTGTCCGACGACACCATCTCTGCATTCGTTGACAATTACAGGAATCGTGTCCGCTCTCGATTGGTCGTCGAGCATCAAACTTTCACACGAACCTGAGCTCTTTGAGCCCGATGCATGCGGAAGAATTTTAACAAGTCCTCTGTATACGCTCACACCGCCCGATTTTGAAATTGATCTCGAGTCGATGTTACTCATCGTGTTTTTCGCATTGTGTATTATTTGTGCACCGTTTTCAATGATTTGTCCGCTTCCCGCAAATGTGAGCGTGACATTGTCGGTAACAGCTCCTTCGCCGTTTAAAATCGTTCCCGGATAAAGCATGCTTACTTTCGAGCCAAACGAGCCGCCTACCCATTCCATTCTGCCGTTTTCCTCTACAACTGCACGCTTTGTGTTTAAGTTGTACATATTTCTCGACCAGTTTTCAATCGACGTGAAATTGAGCTTTGCGTTCTTTTCAACAAAAAGTTCAACAGAACCTGCGTGAATATTTAAAACATTGTACTTCGGTGCGGAGCAACCTTCGATAAACCTGCATGATCCGCCTTCGTCGACAATAATCATCGTGTGCTCAAATTGTCCCGCGCCCGGTGCGTTTAATCTATAGTATGTTTGAAGAGGTACTTCAACATGAACGCCCTTCGGCACATACACAAATGTTCCGCCGCTCCAAACCGCATAGTGAAGTGCGGCATATTTGTGAAGTCTCGGCGAAATTGCCTTTTGGAAATATTTCCTTACGATGTCTTCGTGTTCTTTTACAGCCGTGTCGAAATCGAGAAAGATTACGCCTTGATCCGTCAGTTCCTTTTGAACATTGTGATAAACGACTTCGGAGTCATATTGCGCTCCGACGCCGCTTAAGAGTTGTTCTTTTTCCGCTTCCGGAATTCCAAGTTTGTCAAACATAGATTTGATTTCGGTCGGAACTTTTGACCAATCGTCTTCCATTTCCGCATCCGGACTTATATATGTGACAATATTCTCCAAATCAACTTCCGAAAGGTCCGGACCCCAAACCGGATTTTCTAGTTCATAGAAGATGTCGACAGCTTGTCTTCTCAAATCTCTCATCCATGTCGGCTCCCCTTTTTCAGCGCTTATCTTGTCAGTGATTTCCTTGGTAAGTCCGGCATCGAGTTTCTTTTTAAATTTAACATCGGATATTGTGTCGTAAATACCTCTGTCGATATCGTCGACCTGTGTTCTCTTAGCCATATTACCTCCTGTATTCTTTAAATCCTTCCTTGTCAATCTTTTCCATCAAACTGTTGTCGCCGGTTGTTACAATTTTTCCGTCTACTATAACGTGGACATAGTCCGCTTTGATATATTTCAAAATTTCGTGATGGTGCGTAATGACAATAATACTTTTATTTTTATCTTCAGTGAATTTCTTTATTCCTCTTCCGACAACGTCGACGGCGTCAACGTCAAGACCTGAATCCGTTTCGTCAAGAAGTGCGAGATCCGGATTTAACATTAAGAGTTGAAGAATTTCACTCTTTTTTCTTTCTCCCCCTGAAAAACCGACATTTACATATCTGTCTTTGTAGGACTTGTCCATGTGAAGTTCGTCCATCATATCGTCCATTTCGTCTCTCAGTTCAAAGAATCCCGGAGCTTCGCCGTCTCTTTGTGTGAGAGCTGCTCTTATAAACGATTCCAAAGTTACGCCCGGAATTTCAACAGGTGCTTGATAACTCATAAAAATTCCCATGCGTGCTCTCTTGTCCGTATCCACATCTGTAATATCTTCATCTTTAAAAATAATCTTTCCGGATTCGACATTGTAGCCGCCCGTGTTCATTATTACATTTGCAAGAGTACTCTTTCCGCTTCCGTTCGGTCCCATAATTACGTGAACCTCACCTCTGTTTACGTCTAGATTCACCCCGTTTAAAATCTTCTTATCCTCTACTCCTGCATATAAATCTTTAATAGATAATAACATATAACTCTCCTTATCTTATTCTTGAACGAATTTCTTTATAAATTGCAAGTCCTTCTTCTTGTCCGAAAGTCTTTATAAGACTTTGGTATATAGCATTCAAATCGCCGTTTCCGACTTTGTCCAAAACGCTTTGAACCTGTCTTCTTTGTTCCTCCGGCATATCTATCTCCATTACGAGTCTTCCGCTCGGAAGCGGTTTTGCCTTCGGCATTGTTCCCGTTTTTATATATTCTATCACCTGCTCGATGTCGGAGATGAGAAAAACTTCCGCTCTCTCTTCCCAAAATTTCACAAGCGGTGTATAGCCGTTGTCGCCGCTCAATATGATGTGCGTTTTCGCGTCGTCAATTTTATTTCCAAGCTGGCTTGAAAGCACAAAGTCGAGTGCGTTGTCTCCGGTCGATGCCGGAAGTAAAATTATATTTGCGCTCGCATTTCTTATTAAGTCGAGCTTTCCGATATCAAGACCCTTTGAATTTTTAGTATAAAAAACATAAATCGTGTCGCTCTCCCCCAAATGTGGAAGAACGTCAACCCAATTGGCCTCCATATTTTCCGTATCTACATATATTAACATTAAATCACCTCATTTGCATGATAATAAAAATATTTTAAAAATTTTATCGTTATTATTATACCCACTATTATCATTCTTACCCGAAATAACTCTCATTTATTTAAACTAATATTACAAACTCCATATGTTTTCTGAAAAATGAAAATTTCTTTACTTTTAAATAGATTTCATATACAATATAATTATAAAAATATTGGAGGTTACAATGAAAATTATTGATAAAGAAGGTAAATTATTCGGTCTTATAAATATTTTGGACCTGATTATTATTTTGGTTTTAATTTTTGCAGTCGTTTTCGGCGCAAAAAGATATTTCACAAAGCCTGACGAATCGGAAATGATGCGCGACGCAAAACTCACTTTCGAAGTCGGCGATGTTCGCGACTTGACAGTTCAAATGTTACACGAAGGCGATATGCTATATTGGGCAGACAGAACAAGACCGATTGGAAAAATCGTTTCAATCGATTCGACACCGACCGAAAAGCCGCTCGAAATTGACGGCGAATGGGTGAACAAAGTTGTGCCCGGAAAATACGATGTCAGATTTACAATCGAAGCAACTCTTAAAGACGACGGCGACGCTTATTGGGCAACCGGCGAACAAGTGAGAGTCGGTATAAAATACATCGTAAAAACAAAATACATGAATATGGAAGCATATTTAGTAAAGCTTGATGTATATGAAAAATAGTGTTATAGCAAATTCGTGCAACAATTTTTTTGCACTTATGCGAAATATGTTTGAAAATTCAAATCTCTATCGGATTTTCAGTCCGAAAAGAAAACCGTCGAAGTCGAAAATCGTAAGAAAATCGATTGACGACGACATTATTGAGTATTCAAAAACATACGATATAATAAAAAAAATGGAGCCCGATTCAGCTCCTTCCGATTTTGATTCAAAGATTCTTAATGCTTTGTTTCTTGAAGAACAGGCCCCGATTGTTTTTCTTACGGGCGCTCTTCTTTTCTTTGTCGGAGTCGTAATGGGAGCTCCTCTTAAACTTAGTATAGCACTTTTGGTGCTTTGTTATTTAACAAAATTTACCCAAGATTTAATAAGAAATGAGTGGTACAAGTCTTCGATTTTTGTAAGATTTTTCACCTACGCATATAAATTGGAGGACAGAGATGGAGAAAATTAATGCAAAAAAAGATAATATGATAAGTATGAATCTTCTCTATCCTATCGTTGCGATTTTTATTTTTGCGGCAAGTCTCAGATTCTTGGACTACAAAATGGCTTTTCTCGCCGCTCTCATGATTGTGGCGGTGCCTTTTTTTGCAAAGAGAAAGTTTTTAACACTCAATCTCTTTTTGATTGTCTATCCGTTTTTGCCGGATATGGTAACACTTATGGGCGCATTTTCGATTTTATTTTTGTATATTGTGGACATATATGTATATAAAAGAGAAAAATTTGTAATGAGCACTTTTTATGTGCCGGTGGCGCTCGTCTTTGTTTTTATCTTAATAAACACGCTCACATCGCTCAATATGTTCGGCTCACTTCGCGATTTTTCGATGAATGTCGCCGGTATCGCAATCTATTTTGCAATCGTAACGTCTATAAAAACAAAAGATGACTACAACAAAGTCGCAACAAGCCTTGCGATCGGTGCGGCATTTGTTTGCCTTTGGGGGATACTCCAGTTCAAATTTTTCGGAACCGTTCAGAGAGAATGGGTCGATGCTGACGTCTCGAGCCAAATCTCTGCAAGGGCCTATTCGGTATTTATGAATCCGAATGTTTTCGCGGAATACATCGTACTTCTAACGCCTATTGTGGTGAGCCTTTTTTGGGCGCACAAAGACGGATTTAAGAAATTTGTATTCTTAGGAATCACGGGACTTCTACTTTTGTCACTCATGCTCACATTCTCTCGCGGCGGTATTTTGTCGGTCGGTGTAAGCGCGCTTGTGTTTTTATTTTTCAACTACAGACCGCTCATCGCACTCGCGATTCCGTTTGCGCTTCTCGGAATAAATTTCCTTCCGGAAAGCATACAAAACAGAATTCTCTCAATCACAAATGTAAAAGACAGCTCGACGAGTTATCGTTTTAAAATTTGGTCAATCACAAAAGACGTTGTGAAGGACCATCCGCAAGTCGGAGTCGGCTTCGGACACAAGCCTTTCAAGGAAACATTTGAAACATATATCCGCTCAATGCCGATTTTCCATGCCCACAACACATATCTGGAGGTTATGTCGGAAGGCGGCTACACCGGATTTATAACCTTTATGGTTGTGGTCATTGTGTCTCTTGTGCAAACGCTTCGAGTGATTTACAATACCCAAAGCAAAAATATAAAGACATTTGCGTGCGGCGTTCTTGCATCGATTTCAGGAATTCTCGTGCACGGAATGTTTGAAGACATAATTTATATAAATCGAATTATTATGATGATTTGGATTGTGCTCGCACTTTCGACATCGCTAACTACGATTTCAAAACAAGAGAATTAATACAATTCGGTGTGAAAGTCTTTTTTTCAGTAATACGAACGGATTCGATTCATTTTGTTATTACGATTTTCTTCTTTTTTTCACGATTTATTTTCAGATCTATTTTAGTTTAAACTTTCACGGGAACCCCCTCGGGTTCAAAAACTTTTTCTTTCGCTGAAGTTTTGCCTTTTCAAGCGAAAATACATAAGGAGTTGATTACAATGAAGCGATTTTTAAATTTGAGACCGAGCGAGATGATAAATCTCTCGAGAGACGAACTTTTGGATTCCATTTTGGCATCCGAATCGAGAATAATTATGGCGGAATCAATTGTCACAAAAACACCGTCGGACGGAATTACGGGAGCTGAAGTCGCTCGCGCATTCGGAGCCGACCTCATATTGTTAAATCTTATCGACGTTTTTGAACCGAAAATCGAGGGTCTTCCAAAAAGCGACAATCCTGTTGAACTCATAACGGAACTCACAGGACGTCCGGTCGGACTGAATCTCGAGCCGATCGATTTTAATCGCGAGATGATGGACAAAAGAATCGAAATTTCTAAAGGCAGAGTTGCAAGCGAAGAATCTTTAAAAGTTGCCGACAAATTGGGTTTTAAATTTGTTTGCCTCACCGGAAATCCGGCGACCGGCGTTACAAATGACGAAATTGTCGAAGCGATAAAAAGAGCTAAGAAAAACTTCGGAGGAGCAATTATCGCAGGCAAGATGCACTCGTCCGGCGTGAATGAAAAAATCGTAAATGTGGAAACGACAAAAAGCTTCATCGAAGCGGGAGCGGACGTGATTCTTCTTCCGGCACCTTTTACAGCGCCGGGGATTTCGGAAAGCGAGCTGCGTGAAAATATCGAGATTATAAAAGAGAACGGAAAACTCTCGCTTGCATCAATCGGCACGAGTCAGGAATCTTCCGACACATCGGTCATTCGAAAAATAGCACTTCATGCAAAGTCAATCGGCTTTGACATAATGCATATCGGCGACAGCGGATACGGCGGAATTGCTTTTCCCGAAAACATATATAAAATGAGCAGCGCAATTCGCGGCGAAAGACACACGGTCTCGATGATTGCACGCTCGATAAGGAGATAAAATGGATAAAAAAACAGTTTTGGCAGGTGCGGGTCCGGGAGACATCGAACTTGTCACGCTAAAAACTTTAAATGCGATAAAGGAAGCCGACGTCATTTTGTACGACGCACTCATTCCGAAAGAACTCTTGGACTATATAAAGCCGGAAGCGGAATTAATTTATGTAGGAAAGCGCGCGGGCAAACATTCGATGAAACAAGATGAGATAAATGAACTGCTGCTCGAGTGCTCAAAAAAATACGACTACACCTTGAGACTGAAGGGCGGCGACCCGTTTGTGTTCGGGCGCGGCGGTGAAGAATTTTTGTATCTCAAAGAACATGGAATAACACCGCTCGTCTTTCCTGGGCTTTCAAGCGCAACGTCGGCACCGCTTCTTTCAAACATTCCAATCACGCACCGCGGAGTTTCGACATCGTTCACCGTGCTCACGGGACACGAAATGGCGGGTTCAACCGTCGACTTCGAAGCGCTCGCAAAACTAAACGGCACAATCGTCGTTTTGATGGGAATCGGAAACACGGACATCATATCCGAAAAACTTATGAATGCCGGTAAGCCAAAAAACACGCCCGTCGCATTTATAGAAAAAGCGTCGACAAAAGATGAACGCCTGACAATAACAACTCTCGAAAATGCGTACCGAACAAAAATTGAAAAAGATATACAAACGCCGGGCATAATTGTCATCGGCGACGTTGTAAATGTATTAAAATAAAAAACGCTTGAGAAAATTCCCAAGCGAAAAAATGGAGGCTCACAAAAGCCTCCTTTTTGTTATCTATTTTTCTTCCAAATACTTTCTTACGCCCGGTCCGACTGCGACAAATTTTTTCTTGTCGTCCAAAAGAATCGGTCGTTTTACAAGCTTGCCGTCGGTTGCAAGGAGCTCATATTTTTCCTCGTCCGTCATATCGGGAAGCTTGTCCTTTAAATTATTTTCTCTATAAATCACTCCGCTCGTGTTAAAAAACTTCTTTATGTCTAGCCCCGACTCCTCATGCCACTTCTTAATCTCAGCGGCAGTCGGATTTTCCTTGTCAATCTCTCTGTATACATAGTCAATTTTCTTTTCATCGAGCAAGTCTTGAATCTTTTTGCAAGTACTGCATCTCTTGTAAGCGATATAAATCATAATAACCTCCGCGCCATCCTATTTTGCCATACCGTATGTTTCTCTTACATCCGTCACATACAAAATTCCCTTGCCCGGTTCCTCGATTTTCACCTTTTCTCTTATTGCATCAACGATGGCTCCAGTCTTGTCAGCCTCCGAGATAATAAGGACAATTTCCTTTTCAGGCTCAATCACCATGTTAAAAACCTTTTGTGTCTCATGAGTGCCGGCGCCTCTCGCATTTATAACAGTGCCTCCCTTTGACCCGGCTTTTTCAGCAGCCTCAATAACATCGCTCGCCACTCCTCTTTCAACAATTGTATAAATAGCATTGTACATAATTTCACCTTCATCTCTTTCTTCGCCTTCGCCGTTAATAAAATGCGAACCATATATGCTCAAAACATTCTCAATATATGCAATTCCATGGTTCGGCTTATTAAATTCCATCTTATTCGAAATATGCTCGGCAGCCTTAATAATCAAATCTCTGCCGCCGACTATCATTATAATTGCCTTCTTTTTGTCATTAAGGCCGAGATAATCGAAAATAGTTCTACTTGCGGTTCCTATTCCATGAAGAATAGTTCCGCCCGTAACCCCGACTTCCCTTGCAAGCGCCAACACCTTGCTGCCCTTATCCTGTGCAACAATCACAGCCAGCATATCCAATTCTCTATCGTTGTTTACCATCCTATACCTCCGTCTTATTCTTTTTAATAAAGAAAAGCCCCAAAATTTGAAGTGCAATGAGCGGTGTCATCGCAACCATCGCAATCGTTCCGAAACCGTCCAACAAAAGATCTGCTGTCGGAACGGTGTTTGCAATACCTTGAGCATATGCAAGAATAAATGTCGCGGTCATCGGTCCGGATGCTACTCCGCCCGAGTCAAACGCAATACCCACAAAAAGATTTGGAACCTTTCTCATCAAAACAAAAGTCAATATATATCCCGGAAGAAGCACATGCCAAAGTTGCATGCTCGGAACCAAAATCTTTAGAACCGAAAGCGCAACCGCAATGCCGACTCCGACCGATAAAGTCATCAAAACCACTTTTTTCTTTATCGAACCGCTCGTAACGCTCTCAACTTGATTTGTAAGAACGTGTACAGCAGGTTCTGCAAGAATTGTTAGAACTCCCATTAAAAATGCAATCCCCACAATTAAAACATTGTTTCCTCTTAATGCCAACTCGTGACCGATGTGACGGCCGACGTCCATAAATCCGGAGTTTACACCTACAAGAAATATTACAAGACCGACAAATGTGAATGCAAGCCCTGTGAAAATTCTTGCGTTTGCTCTCTTGGAATTGTGGAACCACTTAAAGTTCGCAACAATATAAATCAAAATTATAGGTACAAGCGCAAATATGATTTCCTTTGCAACAATCGGCGCTTCATGAATAAAATGCGAAAAAATTCCGACCTTATTCACGGCTTCAACCGGAGGCATATCTCCGAAAGAAACTTTTGAAACCATTCCCAAAACAAGAGCCCCGATAATCGCACCCGCCGAAGCAATTCCTACAAGACCGAAAGAGTCTTCTTCAGACTTCCTACTGTCCTTATTCATCGAAGACGCACCCGACGCGAGTGCAAGTAAAAACGGAACGGTGAGCGCTCCCGTCGTTGCGCCCGAAGCGTCAAATGAAACCGCGAGGAAAAATGAATCGCCTAAAAACGCGAGCACAAGAATAATCCCATAAATAATAAGTAAAAATAATTTCAGTGACATAGACTTTACAATTCTCATAAGCCCCAGCGAAATTAAAATCGCAACCCCGACAGATACGAGAACCACAAGTGAAGTCTTTGAAACAATTCCGTTTGTGACCTGTCCCACTTGATTTGCCAAAATATGCAAATCCGGCTCTGCAATTGAAATTACAAAACCGAGCACAAGCCCCAATAAACCGATAATATATAAACTATTACTCTTGACTGACGCGTTTCCGAACGAATCTCCTATCGGCGTTATCCCTAGGTCTACACCTATCAAAAAAATCGTAAGCCCGATTATAATGAACAGCGCCCCCAAATAAAATCTCCCGAGCATGTCCGCTTCGAGCGGCACCAATGTCAAATGGAGTATAAAAACTAAAATCGAAATCGGTAAAACCGTCGATAAAACTTCTTTAAACTTTTCCTTTATCAAAAAAATTTCACACCCTTCCGTAACAGCGTGATTACGCCTGAATATATTATACTAAAAATAAAATTTTATTACAAACAATTAAAAGTTTTGCGAAGAAATTTTTGTGTAAAAAAATAACCGACGATTGCCGATTAATAAAAGTTTTCGTGGGAAATAGAAAATCTATAAAGATTTTTTGGTTCAATATTTTATAAGCACAGCGTTGTTGGTTAATTTGTACGTTATATTCACGACATATATGGCGGGAGGACATCGTTACTCCTTATGTCGTAACGTATGCCGTCCCGCTACGGCGTCGTTTGCAACATCATACATTCTCATAACTTTATCGCGAAAAGGTCCACAAACACCACAATTTGCGAGGATATTTTGATGAGAAACGGTTAGATCGAGTGTTTTTGGAGTGAGGCGTACTGGCAAGTACGTCGCAGCGACAAAAACACGAAATCAGCCGTTTATCGCAAAATATCCTCGCAAATAGATCCCTCATTACTATGGTAACCACCATGCATTCCACTCATAATGCGGTTTATCTTGATAATCGTCCCAAAAATATCCGGGATTTAGTCCAACTTCTTTTCCGATTTCTGCACATTTTCTGAAAAATTCTTCGTCTCCATATGGGTCCGGTCCGCGTTTTGCAATATCAAACGCACGCCTTTTTGTATGGCGACTGTTTTTTGTCCACGTCACAACCGGACCATCCGTTTCCCTTCCTTGTTTAAAAAGCTCTTCCTGCCTTTTTTGCGAACGATATGTTTCGGTGATAATAACCGGAAGACCTGCATTTTCACATCTATTTAAAAACTCTTTGCACAATTTTTGAGTGTGAGGTGTAAGTTCAGATATTTCCCGTATTTGCTCGGTCAAATCCTTGAGCGATTCATCATAATCTCCTCTGTCAAAAAAATACGCATAAACACCGAGCTTTGGTAATAATATGAATATACTCAAAAACAAAATCAGAACAACCCCAATTATTAAAACCGGTTTTCTGACTCCGCCCCTCTTTCTTCGTTTCCTCTTTTTATTTCTATTTTCTTTTGTCCGAAGTCTTCTGTCTTCACTAATATATATTTCAGCCATTATTACTCCATTATTATATAAATTTTTTATATGATTTTTAAATATTGAATATGTATTTTGCGGCGATACACCTTTTTACGCGTTCGAAAACGAAATCAAAGATTTCTTTCTCACCCGTAAAAAAACTGGTCGCCGCTACGTTCGGCGTTAATTTAATTATATTTTTAAATCGTTTATACACGTGTGTTAACCTATATCTCATGCGTCGCAATGTTAAAGACCTAACCCGTGCTTTTTGATTTGAAAAATCAAAAACACGATGGTAGGTCTTATACAAAGACGTCCGACGACATTTCGACGAACAGGAGAAATGAGTCGATGACGTCGACTGTGCATGCGACGCTACAAACATCGTAACCACATACAATAATAAAACCTTTTCAGTAATTTGTTTTCACATAAAGACATTTTTAGATATATAAATTTATACATCTATTTGCGAGGATATTTTGATGAGAAACGGTTAGATCGAGTGTTTTTGGAGTGAGGCATATTGCCAAATATGTCGCAACGACAAAAACACGAAATCAACCGTTTATCGCAAAATAGACTGCAAATAAACACCTAGATGAAGTCGGGAATCTCTTCTCCTCCCCCTGTCGCTTCCACTTCCGCCGGTGGAGCATCCCCCGGCACGTTTTTCATGTCGAGGAATTTTGTGTTTTCGCCTTTGTAGACGAGTTTGATACTGCCGGTTGGCCCGTTTCTATGTTTTGCGATGATTACTTCGCCTGTACCTCTGTCTTCAGAGTCTTTGTTGTAGTATTCATCTCTATAGAGAAACATTACAACGTCGGCGTCCTGTTCGATTGCTCCGGATTCTCTAAGGTCAGACAGGATCGGTCGGTGATCACTTCTCATTTCCGGCGCACGGGAGAGCTGTGAAAGCGCGATGAGCGGGATGTTAAGTTCCTTTGCAAGTCCCTTTAATCCTCTTGAGATTTTCGAAATTTCCTGTTGTCTGTTTTCAATTTTTCCACCCGCTTCCATGAGTTGCAAGTAGTCGATTAAAACGAGGTCGACTCCGTCCTGTTGTAGGGCAAGTCGTCTCAGTTTCGCGCGAATATCCGTGATTGAAACCCCCGATGTGTCGTCGATAAAAAGATTTTTCGATGAAAATCCATTCGCCGCCTGGCTTATTCTCTTCCAATCGTCCATGTCTAGGTCGCCTTTCAGGAGTTTCGTAAGGTCGATGTTTGCAAGTTGCGAGTAGATTCTCATCGCAAGTTGTTCTTTGCTCATTTCGAGCGAGAATATTACAACGGTCTTTCCCGCTTCTGCCGCAGCAACCGCAAAGTTCACCATGATTGCAGACTTACCCATGGAAGGCCTTGCCGCAAGAAGTATGAGGTCCGATTTTTGGAAACCCGAAAGCATTGCATCGAGGTCTTCAAATCCGGTTGAAAGTCCGGATATTCCACCCTTTAGTTTTGAGCGCGCCACAAGTTCTTCGGCAGTATTTTTAAGTATAAAATTTATTCTTTCCGGGTCGTTTTGAATCGAATGCAGCCCGATGTCAAGGATTTTTTCTTCCGTTTCACTTATAATCGATTTTATATCAGCATCCGCTTTTAGCGCCTGTTCTCTCGTGTCCGTCGCAACGTCGTAGAGTCGTCTGAACAAGAATTTATTGTGCACAAGCGTTGCGACTTCCTTTGTGTTGTCGCCTGAAATGTAGTTGTTTGCGATGTTTACTATGTTGTTAACACCGCCCGCTTTATCGAGATTGCCCGAAGTCATAAGGCAGTCGACAAGATTTACACGATTTATCCCCTGCCCTCTAGCGTTTAAAGAAATCATTGCATCAAAAATAATCCGATGAGCGCTATAGTAGAATTCATCGGATGAGCGAACGATTTCAAAAGCTGTGTCGACGCTTCTGGCATCTTGAATCATATTGCCGAGAAGCGTCACTTCGGCGTCAAGAGACGCCGGCAATGTCAACTCAGTTTGCATCTAGACCACCACTTCTATTTTAACATTTGCCTCAACGCTGCCATACAGCTTGATTTTTACATCATAAACTCCGGCTTCTTTAATTGCTTTCTTCAAATCAATTTTTCTCTTATCAATTTCAATGCCTTTTTCTTCACTGATTTTATTTGCGATATCGATATTTGTTACTGAGCCGAAGAGTTTTCCGGTCGAACCGCCTTTGAAATGAAGCTTAATGACCTCTTTTTCAAGATCTTTTTTCATGTCTTCAGCTTCCTTTGTGTTTTGTTCATCGAGTTCCTTCAAGCGTTGTTGCTCTTCTTCCCACTCTTTCAAATTTTCTTTACTTGCTTCTATTGCCAATTTTTTCGGGAGAAGTGAATTTCTCGCAAATCCCGGTTTTACATCTTTGATTTCTCCCTTTTTGCCAACATTTTTAACGTCTTCCAATAATATAACTTTCACTTAATTCTCCTTTTCATAATTGTCAATTGCATTTTTGAGGCTTTCCTTGGATTTTTCCAAATCGAGTTCGAGTCTGGCTCCCGCCTGTGCAAGGTGTCCTCCGCCGCCAAGAGCCTCCGCAATAAGTTGTACGTTTACATCTCCGATGCTTCTTGCGCTCAAATGTGTTTCGTTTGCTCCGACGTCAGCCAAAACAAAACTTGCCTTGACCCCGTCGATTGTCAAAAGATCGTCCGCAACTTGAGCCGCCGTAAGAATAGCACTCGGTGAATTTCCTACACTTGCAATAGCATACTTGCCACTATATAGTTCGGTCGTTTCCGTTGCTTTCGCTTTATTTATAAATGT
Organism: uncultured Eubacteriales bacterium; assembly: GCA_900540185.1. Lineage (GTDB taxonomy): Bacteria > Bacillota > Clostridia > Tissierellales > Peptoniphilaceae > Ezakiella. The sequence goes on along the minus strand of UQFH01000002.1, from coordinate 158,064 downwards.
GTTGTAATCGTCTCTAAAGAGCAGTTTCACTTCCTCAGGGTCAGCGCCCATTCTTACGAGAAGTCCCGCCGCTTCAAATGTTCTTATGCCCGTTTGCACTGTGAAGTTTTTCGTATCGAGCATAATGCCCGCCATAAGCGCACTCGATTCAAAGTGGGACAACTTTTTATCCTCAATGATATATTGTAGAATTTCACTTACAAGTTCACTTGCACTCGATGCGTGCGGCTCGAGATAGACAAGCGATGGATTTTTTACAAATTCGTCAGCTCTTCTGTGGTGATCGATGACGACTATATTGTCCGCCGTTTCCGAAAGCTCCTCGCTCGGACTTAAACTCGGCTTGTGGTGGTCCGTCAAAATTAAAAGGTCTCCCTTTTTGTAATTCCTTAAAGCCTCTTCAGGTGTCACAATCGATTTATAAATATCCGGCGACTCCTCTTTCATCAAATCCATAATATTTGAAATCGCAACAGTATCGTTTCCAAGTACAAGAGATGCGCTCTTTCCCATAAGTTGAACCACAGCCATCATCCCGACCGCACTTCCGATAGAGTCCATGTCCGGATTTTTGTGTCCGGAAATATAAATATTGTTCGCTTCTTTTATAAGTTCTTTTAGCGCATAACCGATAACTCTAGCCTTGACCTTTGTGCGTTTTTGAACCGCCTTTGTCTTTCCGCCGAAATAATCGTATCCGTTTTCAAGAACCACAACCGCTTGGTCGCCCCCACGTCCGAGAGCGATGTCAAGCGCGCTTCTTGCCTTGCCGTATTTTTGAAGAGGTGTCTCTCCAATATCCGAAACACCGATTGAAAGAGTTATTGGAATTGTATTTCCAACTTCGATTTCTCTAACCTTGTCCAAAATGTCGAACTTTTTATTCTTTATTTTATTGAAATTTTCTCTGTCGAGTCCGATTAAAAACTTGTCCGGCTCATACTTTCTCACAAAACCGTTGTGTTCACTAAAATAATTTGTGATACCGGTATCTATTACAGATTGAACTTTCGCACGATATGACTCATCTCCAAGCCCCTTCACCTCGTCGAGATTGTCCACGAAAAGATAAAGCGCAACAAGGCCTTCCCTTGTGTACAGTTTCTTTAGATTATTATACTCAGTAATGTCCGACATATAAAGCACATATCTTTCGACTTCACCGTTTCTTAAAATCTTGTCGGTGTAACCCTTGTACATCCTGTCCTTGAATGTGAAAGTGAAATCGTCCTGCTCCTTTTCGAATTCGGAAATATTGATTGCAGGAATCATCTCATTTATCTTTGCATTTCTAGGAATCTCTCCCAAAATTTTTGAAAACGGATCGTTTTGCCATGTGATTACTCCGTTTGAATTGAGCATCGCCATCGGATATGGCATATTAAAAATCGCATGCGCAGTAACGCTTTTTAATTCCTCTTCTTCTCGCTTTTCGGAAGTGGTCTCCTCTTCAACTCTCTCCTCATGCAAACTCACATCTCGCGAAATCAAATAAGCGAGCGCTAAAAGAGCGAGTCCTCCGAAAATTGGCTGATAAATAAATGCCGGAATCAAAACTATAATCATCAAAATCACATACGGATATGTGGTTTTAAAATATTTCAATATCCAATTTCTTAAAGCTAATAAAAAATCCTTCATATAGCCTCCTTTGAGAGTATAAAATCTATATACATTCATTATACAACAAATACTTTATCTATTCAACTTAAATATGGAGCTATTTGCGCGCTAATTTGCGATAAACGGTTGATTCCGTGTTTTCGTCGCTGCGACGTACTTTCCAGTACGCCTCACTCCAAAAACACTTCATACAACCGTTTATCATCAAATTATCATCGCAAATAACGGTGAAGATGGAAGAGATAATTGTTTATGTTTATGTTTTTGATTTTATATTTTATTGACACATCGTTGTTGGTGAGAGTGTAAATTATACGGGCATGATATATGTATAAACATATACACACCGGACGTAGCGGCGACCAGTTTTTTTACGTGTGAGGTAGAAATCTTCGATTTCGTAACCGAACACGTAAAAAAGTGTATCGCCGCAAATAGGGATGATGTTTGGTGAGATATTTTATAGGCACATCGTTGTTGGTGGGGATGTAAATTGTTTGAACGGCATATATGGCGGCAGGACATCGTTACGCCTTTCGTCGTAACGTATGCCAGCCGCTACATCCTGCGTTTGCAAAATCATAAAATTTATAAAAACAAAAAAAGAACCGGTGATACCGATTCTTATATAAGACAATGCGATTTGCGAGGAATTTTCGATGAGAAACGCTTAGATGAAAAATTTTAGGAGTGAGGCGTACTGGAAAGTACGTCGCAACGCCTAAAATTTTGAATCAAGTGTTTATCGCGAAAAGGCCCACAAATTTAATAACCGCAAATTTAGTCGTGAATAATAACATTTCTTTTGGTTTCCAATATCTTGTTCATCGCCACACTCACTTCATCCAGTCCAATGTCCAAGTAAAAGTCGAGCATTTTCGGGTCGGCGCCCATTGCACCGCAAATGCCGACTTCGATGTCGTTCTTTTTTGCACCGGCGACCGTGAGTTCGATGAGGCGTTTGATTGCCGGATGATAGTCGTCACGCATGTGTGCGATTTCATTATTTGTACGGTCGATTGCGAGGGTGTAGCTGACGAGGTCGTTTGTCCCGATTGAGAAGAAATCTACATATTTTCCAAGTTCATCAGCGATGATTGCTGCCGCCGGGGTTTCAATCATGATGCCCAGTTTAAATTCTTTAAAGTGTCTCTTTTCATTTTTCAGTTCTTCGAGACACTCGTCAATTATTTCTCTGGTTTCAAGAATTTCCTTCGGCGAGATGACCATCGGAAACATGACGCGCAAATCTCCGTAGTAAGACGCTCTCAAAAGTGCTCTGAGCTGCGTTTTAAAAAGTTCTCTTTCTGCAAGCGAGAGCCTTATTCCACGAAGTCCCATTTGCGGGTTGTCCTCTTTTTTAAGTTCGAGATAATCCACTTGTTTGTCGGCGCCTATGTCCATTGTACGAACAATGACCGGTCTATCTTTCATCGAGGTGACAGCGAGTTTATATGCTCTATATTGTTCTTCTTCATCCGGCGGATTCTTTCTTCCGAGATACAAAAACTCACTCCGAAATAGTCCGATTCCTTCAGCTCCATTTTTATTCGCTTCCTCCGCTTCGATTTCGGAGCCGATGTTTGCGAACACATTCAGCTTTTTCCCGGACTTTGTCACGGCGCTTTTCGAGATATATTCTTTCAGCTCTCTCGCCTTTTCCATTTCTTTTTCAATCTTTTTTTCGTAACTCGAAAGCACGTCTCTGTCCGGCTCGACAATGAGTTCTTGGGATTCTGCGTCAAGGATTGCAAGTTTTCCGTCGAGGCTATAAATATTTCTGCAATCGAGACTTATCAGCGCCGGAATACTGAAATTGTTCGCCAAAATCGTCGTGTGTGAAGTTTTCGAGCCGCGAAGAGTTGCGATTCCCTTGATTTTCCTGAAATCCATCTCAAGCGTTTCCGAAGGATAAAGTTCGTCCGAAACAAGAATATATTCCTCGTTCATGTCTTCCGCTTTTTTCCCGAGAAGATTCTTTATAACTCGCGTCATAATATCTTCGACGTCGTTTGCGCGCGCTCTGAAATATTCGTCCTCCATGTCGATAAAGATTTGTTTGAGATCTTCTTTTGCGCGATAAACCGCATACTCCGCTGTAAAGTCCTTGTCTATATAATTTTCTACAGTTCCCGAAACTTCAGGATCCGAAAGCATTTCAAGATGTGCCTCGAAAATTTCTCTCTCATCGCCGTCGACACCGCTCATTATATTTTCGATTTGATTCTTTGCATTTTCAAAAGCCTCGAGACTCCTCTTCTTTTCGATTTCAATTCCCGCGCCTTTCTTCTCCTCGATTTCCTCTTCCCTTTCAAGCACTTTTATTTTCGAAATGCTGATTCCGCTCGAAACGGAAATGCCGTTTATTTTTTGCATATTTCTTCTCCTCGTAAAAATATTCTTTCAATGTTTAGCTCGTCGTCAAGTACAAGCAAGTTTGCAACATTACCCTCTCTGATAGTTCCGACTCGCCTGTCAATACCTAAGAGTTTTGCAGGATTTATCGTCGCCGCTCTTATCGCATCTTCTTCCTTTATGCCCGCCTTGATTGCATGTTTCATACAGTCAAAAAGATTCGTTGCGCTTCCGGCAATTGTGTCCGTGCCCTTTATCGTCGCCTTGTTTTTCACCTTGACAATTTTTTGACCGCCAAGCATGTACTCTCCGTCCGAAAGCCCCGTTGCTTCGTTCGAATCGGAAACAAGAATCATTCTCGTATTTCCGAACAATTTAAAAATAAGTCGAATTATCGCATCATGTATATGAACGCCGTCGGTTATAAGTTCTGCGGTGCTTCCGTTTTCGATTGCCGCCGGAATCACTCCCGGTTTTCTGTGGTGGATGCCGGGCATTGCGTTAAACGTGTGCGTTAAATGCGAAAAGCCGTTTTTGAATGCGTCAACAGCTTCGTCATATGTCGCATTTGTGTGCGCAACAGAAAGCACATATTTGTCGCCGAGTTTTTTTGCAAACTCCATCGCTCCGTTTATCTCTGGCGCAATGCTTATAATTCTTAAAAGCCCGCCGCTCTTTTCGTCGAGCCTTTCGACCATTCCGACGTCCGGGTCCATCAAATACTTCGGGTTCTGTGCGCCGATTTTGTCCTTACTTATAAACGGTCCTTCCATATGAATGCCGACAACTTCACTGTATTTGTTGTCGTATTCACCGATTGATTTAAATATACCGTTAAGAATTTCTTCATTAAAAGTCATAGTCGTCGGACAAAATTGTGTGATGCCATGCTCCAAATTATATTTTGCAATAGTTTCAATCGAGCCAACTTCCCCGTCGGAACTGTCCTTTCCCATCGCTCCGTGCGTGTGGATGTCCGTGAGTCCCGGAATAATTCTTTTCCCCGAAAGGTCAAGTCCGTCCGCCATAATTTCGTCCATAATAAATTTAATTTTTCCGTCTTCAATCCATAAATCTTTTCTTTTATATTTTCCGCCAATGAAAACAGCGGCATTTTTTAATAACATAGAATCAACTCCCAATTAAATTATACCCATAAATTTTAGATATACACCTACATTTTTATGATAAAGTGTTTATCTGACGCCGTTTTTTGGTATAATATATGTGAGGATGTGGTATAGAGAATCTATTCACATTTGAAAATTTTTTAAAGGAGGGTTTCCTATGAAAAACCTACAAAAATTAGGCAAAGCTTTGATGCAACCTGTAGCAGTTCTTCCTATAGCTGCACTTTTGGTCGGCATCGGCTATTGGATCGACCCGGTAGGCTGGGGTGGCTCAAATAAGCTCGCAGCTATTCTTATTAAATCGGGCACAGCAATCTTAGACAATATTCCTATTATATTTGCAGCCGGTGTTGCATACGGCCTTTCAAAAGACAACAACGGAGCCGCTGCTCTTGCGGGACTCGTTTCTTTCCTCGTTTTAAAACAAATTTTAAATCCTGGAACAGTTGCAATGCTTAAAGGCCTTGACGCAAACGCTGCCGACTATGCAGACCAAATGAAATATATTTCAAACGAACTCGGTTTTGCAAAAATTGAAAATGCACTTACCGGAATTTTATCGGGACTTGTCGGTGCATTAAGCTACAACAAGTTCTATGACAAAAAATTACCGGATGCACTTGCATTCTTCAGCGGCAGAAGAATGACCCCGATCGTTGCATCATTCATCATGATCTTCGTATCAATCATTCTCTACTTCATATGGCCTGTCGTTTTCGCAGGACTTGTAAAATTCGGTAACTGGATGATCGGACTCGGCGCACTCGGCGCAGGACTCTTCGGATTCTTCAACAGACTTTTGATTCCGTTCGGTCTACACCACGCATTAAACTCAGTATTCTGGCTCGACACAATCGGTATCGGCGACATTACAAACTTCCTCGCAGGAGCACAAGCTCTTGAAGCAGGAACAGCTGTAAAAGGTGTAACAGGAATGTATCAAGCAGGATTCTTCCCGATTATGATGTTCGGACTTCCTGCAGCAGCACTCGCAATGTACACATGTGCAAAACCTGAAAAGAAAAAAGAAGCAATGGGCGTTCTTTTGGCAGGTGCAATCGCATCATTCGCAACAGGTGTTACAGAACCTCTTGAATTCTCATTCATGTTCCTCGCTCCTGTTCTATACCTTGTTCACTCAATCTTAACAGGTATCTCACTTGCAGTCGCAACACTCTTGAAATCAACAGCAGGCTTCGGATTCTCCGCAGGTGTAGTTGACTTTATACTCTCACTTAAAAACCCGGTTGCAAACAAACCTTGGCTATTGATGCTCATGGGTTTAGTTGCATTTGTTATTTACTTTGTTGTATTCAGACTCTTTATCAAGGGCATGAATCTCAAGACTCCTGGAAGAGAAGATGGCACTGCTGAAACAGTTAAACCTGAAAAAGTTACAACTGCAAAATCAGGCAACGACAGATTCAGAAAACAAGCTGAAACAATCATTGCAGGTCTCGGCGGAATTGAAAACATCTCATCTTTCGACTATTGCACAACAAGAATAAGAGCAACCGTAAATGATCCGACAAAAGTAAACGACGCACAAATCAAATCATCAGGTGCATCAGGACTTATAAAGCCGGACGCAAAATCCATTCAAGTTGTAGTTGGACCACAAGTACAATTTGTATATGATGAAATGGTGAAGATGGCATAATGCTTGGACTATTTAAAAAAGCAATAAAAATCTACGCTCCGATGAACGGAAATGTAGTTGACATAACCGAAATCGACGACCCTGTTTTCTCACAAAAAATGGTCGGCGACGGCGTTGCTATAATTCCTGAATCAATGGATGTGCTCGCACCGATGGACGGAGAAATAACACAATTCTTCGAAACGGGACACGCCTTTTCAATAAAAAACGGCGACACGGAAATTCTCGTTCACGTCGGAATGGACACGGTCGAGCTTAAGGGCGAAGGATTTACAAAAATCAAAAAAGTTGGCGACACAGTTAAACACGGCGACGTAATTTTAAAAGTCAACCTTCAAAAAATCGAAGAGAACGGCAAAAAAATTGACACCCCTATCGTCGTGATGGACGCAGAAAACAGAGAAATAAAAAAAATAACGGGCGCTGCAACAGCAGGCGAAACCGTTATCATGGAAGTAAAATAAAAAATGGAGTCCAAATCGGGCTCCATTTTTTTGCGCATAAAAAAAGCAGGCGTCAAAACCTGCTTTTTATTGTTCGAATCAATCCTCGAAACCTGAGTCAGAATCTGCGGTAACTATCGTCACCACGACAAGTCTCAAATTCTTTCGCTCGTATGAGCAAGTAACAAGATTGACGATTCTGTCCTCTTCTTTTAAATTGTAATTTGCGTCGTAAAGTGCATTCTTTCGAATCGTGTCGTAAAACTCTTTGCGCTTGTTAAAATCGTCATAATCCCTCGGATTAATATATTCATCGCCCGAAATAAGCGCCGAGAGCACGGCTTTTGTTTTAAAACTTTTGCCGTCCGTGTAAAAAGTAAAACCGTCCAACTTCGGCTTTGCCTTAAACTCGTTTAATGTTGCAAACATACTCTCATCCTCCATCATGTGACCGTAAATCATCACAAAAGGATCATGCGCATCTTCGTTTCTGTAGTCCATAAAAATCGAACCCACGATATTTCTCTTTCCGTCGGCACCCGTGTACAAATACTTTGTATTGTTGTCGGTCTTTACGACGGGATAGTCGATGTGCCCCTCATCCGACTTTATCCATAAAACAATATCATTGTTTATGTTCCTCAGCTTGTCAAAATCGGGGCCGTTCGACTGCTCAAACTTTTCTTCGTCGATTTTGGAAACCTTTTTCTCGCTCGAAACATCAAAAGATATTTCTCGAATTTTCGAGTAAGTTTCCGCACCGATTTTTTCATCTCGCTTGAGCTTTATGAGCGAATAAATTTCGTATGCAAGAAATATCGATACGATGACTATTAAAATGTTTATAAGAGTCTTTTTAAACTTCACTTTCACTCACTTACTTTACATATAATTTTTTCTTGAGAACGCAAAGTCCGAGAAGCATAATAAATCCGAGCCAAATATTCATCATTTCTGATTTAACGCCTGTCTTCGGCAAATTCGGTTCGCCCGGTCTTCCAGGGTAACCCGGTTGATTCGGTTCGTTTGGATTTATCGGTTCATCCGGTTCTTCAGGTTTTTCCGGTTCTTCCGGTTCATCCGGTTCTTCAGGTTTTTCCGGTTCTTCAGGTTCGTCCGGTTCTTCAGGTTCTTCAGGTTCTTCAGGTTCTTCAGGTTCTTCAGGTTCTTCAGGTGGATTATTCGGTTCTTCAGGTGGATTGTTCGGCTTCTTGTAGTTTTCAGCCTTTAATACAAAACCGAGAGCATCCGATTCATCAAACTTAAATACTTTTCCGGTGTAACCTTCGACGTCTTGTTCTTTGACTTCATAAGTGTAAGAAAGAATCTTTACCTTTACATTTCCTTTTTCATCCATTTCTTCAATTCTCTTAAAGAGTGGTAAGTGATTTACTTGGTCGACAAATTTATTCTTTTCGTTTAAAGTAAGTCCTTTGTCGAGTTTAATTCTTTCGATAACTTTGCCGTCTTCATCTTTTACTATTTGCCAAATATCAAATTGAACTTCCGGTCTGTTTTCTTTGATTTCGGTTTTCTTATCCGCTTCAAAGAATTCCTTGAAAAGTTTTATAAATCTTTCTTTTTCAAGATAAACAGTAACGGTGTTTGACTTATCAACCTTGTTTTCAAAGTACATTTTTTTGTCTTTGTTTGTCAAATTGTCAAGGTTAAAGAAGTCTTTTGCATCGCCGAGAACAACATCTTTTCCGTCTGTTCCCTTATAGACAACTTTTCCATTTTCGATACGTGCATCGAGTTCCGGAATCATCATCGGAAGAATGAATTCTCTTGATTCATTGTATGGGAATCCTGCTTTCGGTGGATTGATTTTAATGCCTTCGACTTTTGCAAGACTGATATTTTGTTTTTGCATTTCATCTTTTGAATAGAATTCATCTCCAACTTTATATTGGACTGTAAATCCATCCTTTTCTTCAACAAAATCTCTCAATACAGGACGTAATCCTTTGTTGCCATCAAACAAGTCTTCAAGTTGCCATTCCGTATCCGTTTGCACAAATCCGGTGTTGATAAGTCCCTTGTTGTCGAGATAGTATTTAATCTTGTAGTTGAACTTGTCACCGAATTTCAAGGTTGCCGAGCCCTTAAACCATTCGCCGGCTTCGTCTTTTTTAATAACATTGCCGTCTTTATCCAAGAGTTGCAAGTACTTGTTGACATTTGCATTATGACCGTCGGTAATGGTAATGGTCTTTGTACCGAAAAGGAATTCTGCTTCATTTCCGAAACCACCTTTATTTGTATAAGGTTGACCTTGGTTGTTGTTCTTTTCGCTTTCCTTATACTTTTCCTTGTTTACAAGAAGATTTGTGATTTTTAATTGCATTTGATTCTTTGAGCCGTGTGGTGCTTCAAATTCAGGCAACCAAGCAAGTATAGCTTTTTGTCCGTCTTTGATCTTACTTTCGTCTCCACCAAGTGCTTTTAAAAGAACATTATATTTCTCATCTTCATCTTTGGCTTTAAGTTCAGCTAAATATGCTTTAACATCTTCAGTGTAAACATATTTAATATCTTTCTTGAATTTTTCAAGTTTAAGAGTTTTGTTTGCACCGTTTGCATAAATTCCGTCATTTACTTCAACAGTAACTGTTGAATCTTTTGTAAATTCAAAAATGTCCGGTAGGATATCGATGATTAAACCGTTGTTGTATTTGTAATATCCTTCGTCGGTGTAATCATCTTTATTAATTTCTGATTTTTCACCTTTCAACGCATCTGCAAGTTCTTTTTGGTCTTTCTTCATCTTATCCACAGTAACGTCAATTGTGAAGTCGACTTTCTTGTCAGGTTCTTCGCTGACATTAACCTTGTCAGTGTCCGACTTCTTGTCAACTTTCGGATTTTCTTCATCCGTCGTAGTTGTTGGCGGTGTATAAGTCAATTCGAATTCAGATTCCGCTTCCATTTCTTCTTGAGCTTCATCTTCGCCTTCTTTTGGCTCAGAACTTCCGTCGCTTCCTGCGGTTTCAATACAATGGCCCAAAATTCCGTGACGACAAATTTTCTTTTTCCAGCCGTCTTCGTTTCCGAAAATTGCCGAACCTGATTTGCCGCCAATCAAGAAAAAGTTGGCTTTGTTTCCATACATTGCACGGTTATAACCAAGCTTACTCATATAATATCCCGCAATATCTATCGGGCTGTTTACGAGTTCTTTGTATGCTTCTGATTCTATAATATTAGGATCTGTAATCTTTTTTTCAATATTTGTTACCTTACCATCTTTGTCCACTATATAGTACGGATTTAACGGTTGACCCTTTGAATCAAGAATAGGATTTTTGTCATTTGCTAAGTCTTCAAAATCTAAGTCTTTTCCGGCAGTAACAGTGTATTTACCACGACCGTATTTTTTTGTGTCGTCGATAGTTACAAGCTTTTTGAAAGTTTTCGAATCCATCTTATTGACTACTTCATATGCTTTTTTCATGACATCTCTAAATGTATCTTCATTTTGCATTGCTTTTTTGAAGTCTTTATCCGACCATTTATTTTCCGCTTTAATTTTTCCAATTTCTTCTTGGACATATTTGTCCTTGTTGGTTAAAGCATTTCCGAATTCGTCGGTGTATGGGATGTCAATATCCGGAATGATAACAGATGTGATGCCGATTTTTTTGGTCTTTACTTTTTCCGTTGCTCCACCAATGACGACGTCCGGTTTAAATATAAACCTGATTGCATTGAATCTGAAATCGTCAAATTTGTATTCGCCTTTCTTTTCATCAAGATAGCCGAGTTCAGCTTTTTTAATTTCTTTAATAATTGAGTCTTTGATTTTTGTAAGCTTATCAGTTAATTCTTGACCTTCACCTGTCAAAGCCTCAATCATTGATTTGAATTTTTTGTTTAATACATTGTAACAATCAGAATCTTCTTTATAAAGCTTTTTGATAAGAGCATCAAAAGAATTATTTAAATCTTTTTTTGAAGTTGCATTCAATTTCTCTGCTTCATCAATCGCGTCTTTAATATCGTTTTGATACTTTTCTTGTACCGGACTTTCGAATTTATGAGTTTTGTCATTTTCAACCTTTTTATAGAAAGCATTCAAAACTTTAATTCTAATTTGTCCCTTGACTGTGTCACGAGTAATTTGATACTTGATTCCACCTTTTTCAAGAACAGTAGAATTTTTAATGCCCGCTTTTTCAAGTGCATCCAGAATATCTTTCGAAGTTAATGTGAAGTTTTCTCCGGCAGCTGTAAAGATTTTTTTGGTATAGAATGAATTTACGCCGAATTGAATTTCTTTTATTTGGTCAATAAAGAAATATTCTTCCGTTCCTTCAAACGCTTTTTCTTTGTAATTTTCATCCTTTTCTTTTTTAGCTTTTTCAGCATCTTCCCATGCCTTTTTAGCATTTTCCCAGTTTGATTTTTTGTCATTTACGATGATTTCATCATAAACAAGACGATTGTCCATATTCGAATCTGTAACTACGATGCTTTCGTCTTTATTTTCAGGGAACAATGCTCCGCCCGGATTGTTGAATCCGACTTCCCAAAGTAGAGAACGTTCAATCTTTGTTTCTTTGCCTTCTTTATCAAGAATAACTAATTCTTTTTTGTCATTTAAAGCAAATTTTGCTCCGTCATAAAGTCTTCCGAGTTCAGATTGAATCTTATCGAGAATCAAAATATCCTTTTTATTTTCATCTTTTTTTCTGTCAAGTCCCAACAAATATTTGATATATTTATCTCTTTCTCTGTCGCTTTCATCGCGATAGAATACATTAAAGAAATTGTAGTCCGGCTTTTCAAGAAGTTCCTTCGGCGGATTCTTGAAGAATGATGCCAATGAACCTTCCTTAATCTTTAAAGTAAAGTACTTGTCGACAGATTTTTGCTTAACTTCTTTGCCTTTTTCGTCCTTAAAAATAGATGTTTCAATAAATCTTGGATTTTCATCGCTTTCTTTTTCTTCAGGATTGAATTCCGGATTCGGTACTAAATATTTTGCAGCGATATCCGCATGAAGATTGTAAACAATATCTTTTCCGGCTAGGAAGCCAGGGAACTTAATTTGGAATTTCGCATTCTTTACTGCTTCGTAGATGTCTGTTTCATCCGTCAGCTTTTCTTTGCCGTCTTTGTAAATTTGTACAACTCTTCCAAAATTGTTTAATGACAATACGTCAACTTTTTCTGTTTCATTGACGTTTACATAATATTCAAAACCTTCTTTCGAAGTTCTCTTAACATAAGTCTTATCTCCAACGGTTACATAATCCTCAGGATTTATGCTTCCGTGGTAAACTTTTTTATCAGCTCCGAGTTCAATTTTTTCTTCGCCGTTTTTATAAGAGTCGACGATTTTGAAAACTGCATCTAAAGTTTTGAAATTTGTATAGAACTTTTTGCCTACCAATCCTTTAGCGTCGTCTTTAATTCCGACGAATTTTTTGCCGTCAAAATAATATTTTCCGACAATGCCTTCATATTCAGCTTCATCAGCGATAATAGAATTGTCGCTTTTAACAAATTTCTTGCCATTTTCGACTTTTAGATTTGTTCCGTCAGTTTCTTTTGTTTCTTTGCCTTTTTTGAAAGTGTAATTTTCTCCGTTCTTTCCGACAGTAATATCATCCAAAAGATTTCCGAACTTGTCAATCAAGACACGACCTTTTTTGTATTTGAGATTGTATACGATATATCCTTCTTTGCTGAATAAACCGTTAACTACTTCTTTTAAATTTGCTTTTTGTTCATCTGTAGGTTCTTTGATTACATTCCCTTTGTCATCTTTTAAAATTTGACCATTCGCATAAATATAAGCTTTGTCGTAAACTTTGTATCCGTTTTCAGAAATTTTATTTCCGGTATATTTATTCTTTTCATCGAATATTCCGTCTTCAATAACGGTTCCGCCGTAAGCATCATTTCCTTTTTCGTCTTTTACAATGATTTGGTCGCCTTCAAAAGTCGGCGTGACATCAATGTCTGCTTCGTCTCCTTTATTGGAAACATTGCCTTCATAGACGTCTTTTTCCTCTTCGTAAGAAATAAGTTTTCCGTCATTAAAGATATATGTTGTGCCGTCCTTTGTAAGCTTTCCATCTTTAAATTCTTCAACCCATTCATCTGTTCCGTCGGCTTTCTTTTTATAGAGTTTGCCATCTTGAACTACAAATGTTACGTTTCCTTTAGAATCTTTTACTTCATAAAATTCTTCCGTAATAACGTCATGAGTTTCGCCTTTTTCATCAACATAAACTTTCTTTCCTGCTTCTTCCAAGATTTTATCCTTGAGTTCCGCTTTGGTAAGTTTTTCTCCGTTATAAATAAGATTGCCGTCTTTATCTTTTGTAAGGTTTCCACCAATGTTCTTCATTTGAAGTTTTAATTGGTATTTTCCTTCTCCAATTTCTTGATATTCAAGACCGGATTTATAAAGATATTCAGCAAATTCTTTATTATATTTTGGAAGTGTAATTGTAATGTCCACATATGACAGCGGCAATGTTTCTCCGTTATTGGAGTTTACAATGACATCGTCAATGTATCCGTCAGTTTGTTTGATAAATGTAAAAATATCAAAAACTTTCTTTGTGTTTTTGTCCACAACTCCATCGGTCGTATCGCCCGCGTCGATTTCTTCCGGCTTTTTCGGATCTTCCGTTCCGATTGTTCCGATGTTTGCATCGTCAAAACCTTTTTTGGTAATCAAGAATTCCTTAGTAACTGGATCTTGATCTCCTGCTTGCATTGTAATTTTAAAACCTTCATGGAAGGCTGCCCGAAAGGCTGGTAAATTCATTTGAATTTGAGCAATTTCAAATTTATTGCTTGTTGTAAATGAATAAGTTCCTGTCTTGGCATCATAAGTCAAGTCAACAGGACTACCATCTTTAAATTTTACAGCATCCTTAAGTTCTTTAATTACTGCATCTGGAATATTTTTACCTGTTTTATTTGGCGTAATGGTAAAAGTAAAGTCTCCACCATCATCTTTTCTAACTTCAATCAAAAGATTTAGATTAGTCTTGTCAGGAATGTAGTAGGTTTCCTCATCAAGTACTTTACCTGCAGTGCTGCCATCCAATGGATAGACCCTTACTTCTGGCTTGCCATCCTCTGTATACTTAGGATTAATCTTTTCATCTGTGATGGCTTGATCCAAAGCAGCCTTTGCTTCTTTATAAGTCTCTTGACGTTTTTGCAGTTCTTCTGGCGTTACAGCCTCTTTTTCAGGATCCAAAGCATCTTTTAAAGCTTGTCTTGCTTCCTTATAGTTTTTAAAGATATCGTCCTTGTCATTTTGAACATCTGGAATTTTAATATCCTTATCAAGCTCTTCCCTAGCTTTCTTTTCTTCATCTGTCAATTTTCTTGGCGGATTGAATTCTCCAAGAAGTTTATTGAGTTTATCAATGTCTTCCTGATTCAATTTTCCATCTCGCCTGTCCGATTGAATCTTGTCGTAAAGCTCTTGAATCTCCTTATATTGACCGTTTCTCTTCGAGTCGGTAAAACTATTCACAACCTCTTTGTCGAGCTTTTCTTTTCCATCCGCTTCAACTTTTTCCAAATACTTTTCATTGTATTCCTTTTGAAGCTCAGCTTTTTTCTTATCATCCTTTTCAGCATCGATTTGAGCTTTCAATTCACTTAAATCTTTGTCTGCATTAGGATCGATTTCCGGCTCTTTCGGTGTTTCTTTTTCCGGTGTTTCTTCTTCCGGTGTTTCTTCTTTCGGTGTTTCTTTTTCCGGGTTAGATTCTTCCGGGTTAGATTCTTTCGGTTTCGATTCTTCCGGGTTCGATTCTTCAGATTTCGGTTCTTCCGGTTTCGGTTCTTCCGACTTCGGTTCTTCCGACTTCGGTTCTTCCGACTTCGGTTCTTCAGACTTCGGTTCTTCAGATTTCGGTTCTTCCGACTTCGGTTCTGTAGGTTCTTCGACCTCTTCACCTTCCCCGGCTTTTGGTGCAGCATTTAAAACAGGTGTTTTATTTTCTTCACCGTCTTTATTCTCTTCACCTTCTAAAACCTCTTCGCCATCACCATTGTCTTTAATCGGTTCAGCATTACTCTTTGTTTCCTCTCCTTCTTCATCGGGAGAAAGATTAGAATTTTCGACGACGTTCACATTCTCTTCGTCATCAATTTGAGCAAAAATCTCTTTTGTTCCGAACATAAAAATCGCAACAAAAATCGATAAGATCACTACTTTTAATTTCTTGTTCATTTTTCTCCCCTCCTTTCTTTTTAATATTATTGCACTAAGAAATATTTCTTATGATTTATTTCTTTTGCAATTACTTATATATACCCAGTTTTTTAATAACTTTACCATAGTTTTTCTCTTTGTTTCTTTTATGTTTTTACTTTTTTGTCAATATAAATTTTGATTATTTCATAATTATTATTTTAAACACTATTTTACTTTTATTATTCTAAATTTATTTTTAGTTTATGTTTTAATATTTAATATTTAGATAATTATTTATCCACTATCTTTTCTGTGCAGTCTTTATATGTTTAATTTTTAATTATTTCAAATTGGTTAATAATAAAAAAAAGCAGGTGACAAAACCTGCTTAAATCTTTACATTATATTCACTATTTTTATTTCCCCGTTTTTTATTTTTTGTGTTTTAATTTTTTTGTTCTCATATCCGAGCACGAGCTGTATAAAACCTTCGTGCGTGAAAACCACAATGTCGCCTTCATAGTCTTTTATTTTATCCAAAAATATTTTCACTCTTTTAAATGCGTTTTGAAAACTTTCGCCGCTCGGCGGAGCGGTTCTGTCCGGTCCCAACATCCATTCGTTCAAACTCTCGCCATAGTGCTCGATGTTTTCTTTGAATGTCCTTCCGACGAGGTCGCCGAAATCTATTTCGTTTACATATTTTGTGACACGAAGTTTTTCATAATCTTTTTTATGGAGAACATATTTCGCGGTCTCCTGCGCTCTTTTGTATTCGCTCGCAATAAAAATCGGATTTTTAAGTTTCAGTTTGTTAAATTCTCTTCTCGTATTTTTTGTGCGAAGTTTTCCAATCGTCGCAAGTTTTACCTCTTTCCCGGCAAATGTATGCGTCAAATTTCCAACCGACATTTCATGCCTTATTAAAATCAAACGACACATATAAACACCATCCCTATAATTTCAACCGTTTCAACAATCGCTCCGTAGATGTCGCCGTTCAGTCCGCCGATTTTTTTCTTTGCCCAAAGCGCCATAAGGTTTGAAGCCACGATCGCAAGTGCAATGAAGATGAGCGATTTTATATTTAGAATTGCACAGATTATAAGAGTTACAATAAATCCGATTGTCCAGAATATGCGCGGGTCTGAGCTGTGAAATGTGTAGCCGAGTCCGCTTTTTTTCGTGGTTTCATAAAACGATAGCACAAGTCCTGCGGAAATTCTTGCAATTGTCGGCGGCAACACGAGGAGCCAAACATTTTTTTCAATCATGATAAATTCTTTAAGCATTTCAAATTTGATTAAAAGCACGAATACAATTGTCATAACTCCGAAAGCACCGACGTGGCTGTCTTTCATTATTTCAAGCGTTTCTTCTTTGTCCCTCATCGAGAAAAATCCGTCCGCCATATCGCTTATGCCGTCGATGTGCATTCCGCCGGTTATGAATATCCAAATGAGGAAAATTATTATTGCAGAAACTGCGGAAATTACATCAAACCGGTTAAAGAGCATAAGAAATCCTGCAATAATCGCGCCGATAACTGCGCCCACAAGTCCGAACCACATGAGGCTCCTTCTCAAATTTCCCGTGTCCCACTCGACATTTATCGGGAGATAAAGTCTCGTTAAAAACTGAAACGCGACAACAAGTGATTCTAAAATCTTCATTTCAGTCTCGCCTCGATTCCCATACAAACCAAATAAGCTCTGTCGCATTTTGCGGCGACCTCTTTGTTTATTGTCCCGATTAAATCGCGATATACTCTTGCAACTTTCGACTCCGGAATTATACTCATGCCCACTTCGTCCGTCACAATCACGAGTTCCTTGTCGTTTTTTCTCGCCCAATCGAGCAAATGCTCGAGCTCTTTTCGCACTTCGAGAATCGTTTCTTCAATCGATTCATCGGTCAAATCGTCCGCAGTCTTTGAAAACATAATATTTGAAATGAACACTCCGAGCGAATCGAAAAGCAAATATTTTTCGTCGCCCGAAAGTCCGTCAAATTTTTTCAAACATTCCACGGTGCGCCAATTTATGCTCGACTCCTCGCGGCGCTTCACATGTTTTTTTATCCGAAGGTCCATCTCGTCGTCGAAATTTTCCGCAGTCGCAATATAAATCGCGTCACCTTTTATAAGGCTCTCCGCAAATTCCGACTTTCCGCTTCTCGCGCCTCCCGTAACGATACTAATCATTTTTATCTCTTATATTTACAAGCACGTCCGAAAGTATTTCGATTTCTTCATATCTTCCCATATTTCTCATGAGATAGACCGCCGTGTCCAAAATTTTAAAAAGGAGCATACATCCCGTTCCTTCTCCAAGGCGCATCTCAAGGTCGAGCGTCGGGTGAAGTCCGAGTTCGTTAAACACGAGTTCCACTTGATTTTCTCTGCTTTTGTGGCTCGAAATAATATAGTCGATGACGTGCTCGTTCATTCTTACCGCAACAAGCGCTGCAACTGCGGAAATAAATCCGTCGATGACCGCAACTTTCTTGTGCTTTGCTGCACCCAAAAATACACCGACCATCCCGCAAATGTCATATCCGCCGACACATGCGAGAATTTCGAGAGGAGTTTTGTTGTATAAGTCATATTTTTTTATCGCTTCATTCACGACATTCACTTTATTTTGAAGACCTTCATTTGTAACACCGGCGCCAAGTCCGCAAGTCGTTTCGCCGTCAGTCTTTAGAAGCGCTGCAAGAACTGCTGCCGAAGTTGTCGTATTTCCGATTCCGAGTTCGCCCGTTCCGAAAATGTCAATTCCCTTTTTCACAAGTTCGTCGACCATGTAAATTCCGGTTTCTATTGCTTTTTTTGCTTCTTCGACAGTCATCGCCGGTTCTTTTCTGAAATTTTTTGTCTCGCTGTTTATTCTGAAATGGAGCACATTTTCGTGGTCGATTTCACGCCTTGTTCCGAGGTCCACAACATAAATTTCGGTGTCCGATTCGAGACACATATTTGCGGCACCCGTCTTTCTTTTTGCCATTGAATAAACAAGTTGACTTGTAAGATCCGGATAACCGCTCGAAATATTTTCCTCTATAATTCCATTGTCCGATGCCATAACTATGAGAGCTCTGCTTTTGACAAGCGGAAAAATATTTCCTTGAATGCCCGCGATTTTTATTGTAAGCTCTTCGAGTTCTCCCAACGAGCCGGTCGGATGCGCAATGCTGTCCCATTCTTTTCTCGGAAGTTCGTATGCATTTTTGTCAACTCCGACAATACTTGCAATTGTTTCTTCTAAAATTCCCATCAATATTCCCCCAATAATTTTATTAATTCATCCATGCTTTGAATGCCGTTTTCTTCTTCCGCTTCAATCATAACCACTTTTATGCCCGCTTTTTTTGCAGCGAGAATTTTTTCTTTCGTTCCCGAGCCCTCACCGCTGTTTTTTGTTACGAGATAGTCGGCACCGTAAGTGTTTATAAGCGCTGTGTTTAATTCTTCATCAAAAGGTCCGAGCATCGCACAGATGTCTTTCATCGGAACTCCGAGTGCCGAAATTTTTTCAATACTTTTAACGCTCGGAAGAATTCTGAAAATCATTCGGCTGTCGTTTTTCACTCTCAAAAATCTTTCGCACTCGCTCACACCCGTCGTAAAAAAATATGTTCCCGGGTGCGACGAGACAAATTCCTCCGCTTCGTCGTAACTCTTAACATAAATAATGTCGTCGTCCGAAAAACTTACGACCTTTCTGTTGAATCGTACAAAATCTATATTATATTTTTTTGAAAAGTCCGCGATTGACTTTTTTATATGCCTTGCAAACGGATGCGTCATGTCGACGATGAGATTTATGTCGTTCTCTTTCACAAACGCCAGCTTCTCATCTTCCGTCATGCTTCCAACGCGCACTTTCAAATCCTTCGGCAAAAACTCCCGCGCCTCGTCGGTCGTAACCGTCACAATTATATTGTCATAATTTGAAAGTTCATCAAGTAAAAGCGGAACCTCGTGTGTTCCGCCTAAAATCCAAATCATATATCATAGCCTCTTTTGGTTATAATAGTGTCGCCGTGAATGTAGCTTGTGCTGTTTCCGACAATCACAATCGTCTTCATGTCGACAGATTCGCAGTCTATTGTGTCGAGAGTCGCAATTTCTTTCTTAAAATCGTCTCTTCCCGAATTTCTGACGATACCGACAGGAGTTGTGCCCTTTCGATATTTTTTTATAATTTGAATTGCTTCATTCAAATAGTCCGGTCTGCCCTTGCTTCTCGGGTTATAAAGAGAGATTACAAAATCCGCTTCGGCTGCAAGCTCAACGCGTTTTTTTATCTTTTCATAGCTCACAAGAAGATCCGAAAGACTTATGATTGCCGTGTCCATCATGAGCGGTGCCCCAAGGTCTGCCGCAGCACTGAAAACTGCACTCACTCCCGGAACAACTTCAAACTCGACGTCGCTATTCTTTAAAAGTTCGATGACAGGTCCCGCCATTCCGTAAAGTCCGGCGTCACCCGTCGAAATGATTGCAACGTTTTTGCCTCCCTTTGCAAACTCAATCGCTTTTTTGCATCTTTCAATTTCGCCCGTCATGCCGGTTGAGAAAGTCTCCTGGTCCGTTAAAAATTCCGAAACATATTCGATATATGGTTTATATCCGACGATAACGTCGGAGTTTTTTATTTTTTGAACGGCCTCGAGCGTCATTCTATCTTTGCCGCCCGGCCCAATTCCTATAATATAAAGCATCTTTACCTCACTTTTCCAATTGATATTGTAACTCCATTATAAACATATTTTTCAAGTAACAAATCTCCGAACAATGCCGCCGCCCTTGCAGACACGGCACCGCATCCGGTTGTTTTTTTCACAAACTCCGATTCCTCAAACTCACCTTCGACTTCATTCAAGACTTTATCGGAATATGTTTCGAAAGGAACTCCAAGCTCTTTCGCCGCTTCAATGATTCCGACTTCATCTTTTTTTAAATCAATCGAAACAATTTTCACAATCGAAAGAGGCGAGAGTTTTTTCATTTCGAAAGCATTTTCGAGCGCTTTCAATACCGTTTCCTTTGGTGTCCCCCTCTTTGCTCCGATTCCGACAACGAGTTCCCTCGGTCTTAAAGAGGTCGTCGGAACTGAAAAATCATACACCGTCGAGGAAACGACAAGTGCCGCTTCCGCTTTCTCCTCATCTTCGGTTGCGAACGAATATTCGTATTTAAAAGCGGTGTCGTTTTTTATAATAACTTTACGCTTTTCGACAATTCGCGCCATGACTGGAGCGATACTCTTTATATCCTCGATTACAAGCGAGTGTTTTTTTGCAAACATATCGATCGACTCCACTCCGTGTGAATCCGACGCCGTCGTCACAACCGCCGTCGCGCCTATTCGATTTGCAATCTTTGTCGCAAGTTCATTCGCACCGCCGAGATGTCCTGATAGAATCGGAATGACAAATTTTCCGCACTCGTCCATAACTATGACCGCAGGGTCCACGTCTTTTGAAACGATGTATTCCTTAATCATCCTGACTGCGATTCCGCATGCCGAAATAAATATAACCGCATCGTAGTCGCGCATTATTTTCGGCATATATTTTTTTACGCCGCCGGTCAATTTTTTGTTGAAATATAAATCGCCGTTTATTCTGAGTCTTTTGTAGAGCTGAAGTCCTCCGTCGGTGAATGTGACAACCGCTGTTTTACTCATCTTTATCTTTCTTCGGAACCGCTTTTCTGTATTCCGTTTCGAAGTGCTTGTCGTAAAGTTTTGAAAGCTCGAAATCCGTATCCAAAAAATCTCCGACCAAAATCATCGCTTGCTTTCCGATATTTTCGAATCGAACCTTTTCCGCAATGTCAGAAATTGTTCCCGTGACAATCTTTTGGTCCGCCCATGTCGCACGATAGACAACTGCAATCGGCGTTTCTTCGGTGTAGCCTTCCAAAAGTTCTTTGCAAACGTCTTCAATCATAGAAATCGAAAGGAAAATTGCCATCGTTGCATGGTGCTTCGAAAGTTCCGCAAGACTTTGTCCTTCCGGCACAGGCGTTCTTCCCGCCATTCTCGTAATGATTATAGTTTGCGTTACGCCCGGAAGTGTCATCTCTTTTTTCAGCTCCGCATTCGCAGCGGAAAAACTGGAAACGCCCGGCACAACTTCGTAGTAAATGTCGTGCTTGTCAAGTTCACGCATTTGCTCCGCAATCGCTCCATAGATTCCCGGGTCGCCCGTGTGAAGTCGAACTGTGGTCTTCTTTTCACTCTCCGCTTTTAAAAACACTTCCATGACTTCGTCGAGATTCATTGTTGCGGAATTGTAGACCTCAGCATCCTCTCTCAAATAGTCGAGCTGTCTTTTTGAAACGAGACTCCCCGCGTAAATCACAACGTCCGCTTCTTCCAAAAGTTTTCTTCCCTTTATAGTTATCAAATCCGGATCGCCCGGACCTGCTCCAACAAAAAATATCATTTAACACCTCTAATTAAAAAAATAGGATTGTTTGCAATCATCATTCCGATTTTATTTATCTCCGACGTTTGAATGAGCGTCGATTGAACTTCCTTAAAATCGTGCATAAGAGCCATTGCCTCTGTATAGTTTTTCGGCAAGATAAATGTGAGCACAATTGTGCCGCCGATTTTTAGACTGTCGTACGCCGCATCAATTATTTCTTTCATTCGCCCCTTTGTTCCGCCGATGAAAATCTTGTCATACTTTTCGCCCCCGATTCCTTCGGGAGCCATCAAATTTTTCGTCTCGATTTTCACGCCGAACTTTTCGGCATTTTGTTTTATTAAACTTATGCCTTCTTCTTCGATTTCAATCGCGCTTACCTCGGCTCCCCGAAGCGCCATCTCAACCGAAACGCTTCCCGTGCCGGCGCCGATGTCGAGCGCTCTGTCGCCTCTTTCTATGTCGAGTGCATCCATAATATACGCGCGAATTGTGCGCTTCGTCATCGGAATCTCGCCGCGAATGAAAAGAGCGTCCTCAATTGCTCTCATTTAAAATCTCCACATACATCAAATTCAAATCGCTCTTAATTTCAATATCGTCGCCTATTTCATATCTGTCGATAGCTTCGTCATCGTAACTCAGATTAAATCCGACCACGATTTTCCCCCTATAGCCTTCGCTGTAAAGCCATTTTGAAATGCTGTCCGGGTTATTTTTCGAATCCGTATAAATCATAAGTTTATCGTTTGAAATCAAATCTCTGTTGAGCTCCCTGCCGTGAAAGGAAATCGACGTGACGTCGTTTAAAGAAATGTTCTCGTATCCCGCCATATAAGAAACGCAGGAAATTCCCGGAATTGTTTTCACTTTATATCTCTTCGAAAGATATTCGCCGATTCCGAAAAAGCTTGGGTCGCCCGAAGCCAAAACTGAAATATCGACGTCTTCGCCCGAATGCTCATCCAAAAAGTCCGTAATTTCTTTTAAACTCTCTATTTCTATAATCTTCGCCATCGGCTCGATCGTCTCTTTTACTCGCTTGTATGAAAGCACATAGTCACTTTTAAAAATAATATCTTCTGCAACATTCGTCAAATATTTCGGATCTCCCGGTCCGATTCCAACAACATAAATCATTAAATCACTCCTCTTTCCATAGAATAAATAATCACTTTCACATCGAGGTCGCTTTTTTTAAGATACTTTCGAATCCTTTCCTCCGCGCCCTCTTCCATAAGTTTTATAACCTCACCGTATCCCATATCAATCGCCATATTCATCGCAATCTCAGCGGTGTTTTGGCTGCAAATTTTAAGTATGTCCTCCCTTTTTGCGTTCATTTTAAACAGATAATAAACAAACGCCTCCATTCTCGTGTCCGAAACGCTCGAGTGTGTGTTGAAAATTCCAATTGAAAGTTTCGAAAACTTCCCGATGTGCCCTACGAGAATAATCTTTCTAAAACCGTCCTCGAGCGCCATCTTTAAAGTCTCTCCGACATAGTTACTCATCTCCACCGCCGGCTTTTCGATATTCATTTTCTTTAGCATATCTTTGCCGTAACTTCCCGGAACCAACACGATTTCATCCGTTCCATACTCCTCTTTGTTCATATTGAGCTCGAGTTTTATTGTGTCGAGAAGTGCTTTTTCACTCATCGGATGCACGATGCCCGTCGTTCCTATAATCGAGATGCCGCCTTCGATTCCCATATTTTCATTGTATGTCTTTTTTGCGATTTCCCGACCGTTCGGCACATAAATCTCGACGTCGAAACCGCCCAAAGGTTTCAGAGCATCTTCAATCATTTTTCTCGGCATTGGATTTATCGCAGGCTCTCCGACTTTTCCAAAAAGCCCCTTGCGTTTTATTGTGCCTACGCCTTCGCCGCCCGAAATGACAATCTTGTCGTCATTTCTCTTTCTGACTTTTGCACCGATTAAAATTCCGTCGGTCACGTCCGGGTCGTCGCCCGAACTTTTTCTTATCTCGGAAAAAGCGTACTCGCCGTCGACTTTTTTGTTTAAAACTTCCAAAATCAAAGTTATACCCGACGGAGTTTCGAGTTTTAAAATATCGCTCCCCTCGTCGACGAGCATTTTTGCAGCAGAAAGAGCCGCCGCAGTTGCACAACTTCCCGTCGTGTATCCGAGGCGGAGCCCATTTTCATAAATCTCGTGACCTTTTCCAAGCAATTTTTCGTCCAACTAAAAATCCCTCTCGATAAAACTGTATAAAAGTGCGTTTATAACTGAAACTGCAACGTTCGAACCACCCTTTGAACCGTTCGTTCTCACAAAAGGCACTTCAACTGTCGAAAGTTCCTCTTTCGACTCTCCGGCTCCCACAAATCCGACCGGCACACCGATAATAAAGTCCGGAGAAATGTCGCCCGCTTTTATATGCTCGATAAGTCTAAAGAGCGCTGTCGGCGCATTTCCGAAAGCAAACATCGTGACGCCGTCTTTTATCGCCTTATCTACAGCCGCCATCGAGCGCGTTATCTCTTGTTCCTTGGCAATTTTCCTTACGTCTTCGTCGGAAACGCATGTGAAAACTTCGAGATTTGCTTTTTCGAGCGCCGGCTTATTCACACCTGCCGCAATCATATTTGTGTCCGCATAAATCTTGCCGCCTTTTTTCATTGCAA
The DNA here is from genome assembly GCA_900540185.1 of uncultured Eubacteriales bacterium. Classification (GTDB taxonomy): domain Bacteria; phylum Bacillota; class Clostridia; order Tissierellales; family Peptoniphilaceae; genus Ezakiella. Next base: position 133,583 of record UQFH01000002.1, on the reverse strand, counting down.
GAGTCGCACGTTCGACAAAATCGTTTTGAAATTCGATGATATGTCTGTAGTCGACGTCGCCCGTCGTGTGTATCATGCGTTTAACAATCGGAAGTTCCCCTTCTTTAAAATCGACATCGCTCAAATACGGTGCGATAATATCCATCGAATTATTTTCAATTTTCTTCGGATTTTTTATATACATTAAACTTTCCTTTCCAAAAATTGTAAAATCATTTTACTTATAGCATCCGGATGTGCGTGGCTGTATGAGCCGTAGGCGTTTCTTTCCTTGTATCCGTCGCTGTGTCTCGTTTCGCCCTCTTCGTCGTTCGGCTTACTGAGCATAAGCATCGATCTGCTCGACGTTTCATAAATGCCTCTATGATATTCACGTGCATTGAACTCACCACGTTGCGTGCCGAGCCATTCGTCTTCGATGACCGCCTTTTGGTAACCGAAGTGAACGAGATTTTTCGTCATCGATGAAAGTCCCGGAAAAATTCCGACCATCGGCACTTCTCCGATTCTCTTTGAAAGATAAATCAGCCCGCCGCCATATGCCAAAATTCTGCCGCCCTTTCTGTGATATTCGCGAAGCGAATTAATCATAGATTCGTTGTTCGAAAGTTTAAATCTGAAAAGTTCAGGATATCCTCCACCGATTACGACCAAATCCGTGCCCTCCGGAATTTCCTTGTCCTCTAAAGGTGAGAAAAATGTTGCCGCATCGTAAAGCTCCGATTCATAGTGAAAGCAAAATGCATCGTCCTTCGCCATCAAAATCTTGTATTTTTTGAAAGGATTTTCCTCGGCTCTATCCTGTTCACTCGTTTGTTGTGTCGCAGCCATAAGAACTCCTCTTATGTCAACGGTCTGCTTCATTTGATTGGTGATTATATTGAGCCTTTCATCGATATCTTCGACTTCTTTTGGCCTTATAAGTCCCAAACTTCTTTCGTGAATTTCAAGTCTCTTGTCGCTCGGAATGTATCCGAGCGCGCTTATGCCCACATATTTTTCAATTTGCGGTGCAATCATATCATAAATCTTTTTACTTGTTTTATTGAAAATAACGCCCTTGATTTGACCTTCACTGAAGTCGACCATGCCCTTAATCTTCGGCACCATCGTAAACATTTCGCCCTCCGGCTCATAAAGAAGAATTGCCCCTATGTCAAATCTTTTCGAAAGATCAAAGCTACTTGCTTCGAAAGTGTTTCCCGAACCGTCGAAATAGCCCATAACACCTTCTACAAGAAGCACGTCGTTGTCAACCGCGATTTTATTTATCTTCTTCTTTATCAAATCGTCATCCATCAAAAACAAATCGAAATTTTCACTCTTCTTTCCCGAAGCGTAAGTTAAATATTCAGCATCTATATAATCCGGACCGGTCTTCGCGCCCATAACTTGAAGATCCAGTTCCCTAAACAACTTTATCAAAGCTGTACTTATGAGCGTCTTTCCGGTGTTTGAAGACGGCGCCGTTATCATAAGTTTTCTTAATGTATTTCGTTTATTATCTTCCATTTTTTTCCTCCTTTAAAGCTTTTAAAAGCTTTTCATTATCCTCGTCTTTTTTTACAGCAACTCTTATATATTGATGCCCCAAATTTGCATAATTATCACACTTTCTGACCAAAATCCCTTTTTTTAAGAGATTTTGAAATAACATTTCGTTGTCGAAATCCGTTTTAATCAATATATAGTTTGCATCCGACGGAATAGGATGGATTCCATCTATTTTTTTTAGCTCCGAAAAGAGCTTATCTCTTGATTTTGCGAGTTTCTCTTTCGATGATATTATAAACTCCTCATCCAAAAGTAAATCTTCTCCCAAATTTTCAACAAGCGATGAAACAGACCACGTAGGAATGTGGTTGTCAATATCATTTTTGAAATTCGAAACCAAATATCCGAGTCTTAAACCCGGAAGCGAGAAAAACTTTGTCGCAGCTCTCACCACAAACAAATTTTTGTATTTCGATATTTCTTTTGCCAAATCATAATCCACGCTTGAAAATTCATGAAATGCCTCGTCCATCAAAATCGCCCCGCCGTTATTTGAAACTTTTTCATAAATCTCGTCGAACTCTTTTTTGGAAAGACTTACTCCGCTCGGATTGTGCGGACTTGTGATAATCACGAGAGTATTTTCTAAATCAAAATCCAAATCGTGCACATTCGGCTTAAATGATAAATCCAAATTTATTTTTTTTATATTTTTCTTTTGCACTCGTGCACGTATTTCGTATTCCATAAATGCAGGTTCAAATATTACAATGTTTTCATAGAGCGAGATTGCTGCATCAATCACTTCCATCGCACCGTTTCCAAGTGAAATGTGTGTTTTGTCCACTCCGAGATATTTCTCGAGCACGTCAAAAAGTTTTCCATACGACACATCCGGATATCTTGCAATCAAATCGAGATGTTCTCTTATATTATTCTTGACCCTCTCGGTCGGCCCGTATGGATTTATATTGCTCGAAAAATCGAGAAGATCTCCGCTCTTTGAATATTTAAAAATATTTGCACCATGCCCTTTATTCATTTTTCCATCCAATCATGAGGGACATATAATTCTCCCTTTCTAAAATCTCTTCTTTTTCTCGAAGTATAAGCTCGTTTTCCGCCGAAACATTTTCAAGATAAATATAAGAAAAATTGTGTGCTTCGAGCTTCTCTATTACTTCTTTTTTGTTTTTATAAGTTTTTAAAATTGCAATTCTGTCCACAAATTCGAGATTTGCATTTTCGATGTCATCGGTCAAGAGAAAATTCTTGCCCTTTGTTGCAAGCGGCACTCCTGCGAAGTCCGCTGCAGCTAAAAATGACGGAATGCCCGGCGACATTTCAAAGGAGATTTCCTCATCGAAATAAAGAGTGTTTATAAATGTGCTGTAAATTGCAGCGTCTCCAATCGTAAGAAAAACTCCGGACTTGTTGTCCGACAGATTCTCGTGGATAATTTCGAGATTCTTTTTGTATATTTCCGGTCCAACTTTTCCCATCGGGAAATCCAAAAAAATAATATTTTCCGTTTTGATATACTCACGAACCGTGTCAAGTGCCATATTTTTGCCCTTGTTATTCGGTGCGAAAATTACATCGGCATTTTCAATAAGCCTTGCACTTCTAACCGTTATTAAATCAGATGCCCCCGGACCTGTGCCGATGCCGTAGAGTTTTTTCATCTCTAAAGCACCTCTTTTAATCTGTCGTAAAACATTTCTCTTGCAAAATCAAACTCGCCGAGCCCCTTCAAAACTGCTTCAACTTTAAAACCTTTTTGTGTGAGAATGCTTTTCCATGAATCAGGCTCATCGCCCGCCATATCATTTTTTGCATGGTCACCGCTCACAAGCATCATCGGTCTTAACGTGATTTTTTTATATTTAAACTTTTCGAGTTCCGGCAAAATTGTCTCAAGACTTCTTCTTCCTTCAACTGTCGCAACGAAAACATTTTCTCCGCCGTTTTTCTTAAAACACTCGTCGCAATAATCATAAACGTCGTCAACTTCGTGGCTTGTGCCATGACCCATCCATACTGTGCATTCATCTTCCGGAAATATTGCTTTCTTTGTAAATTCATTTATTGCATCCTTGTCGGCAAAAAGTGGTTTTGAAACGCGAAGCCCGGGATAAAATTCCTTAAGCGAAAGAATTTTTTCGTACTCGATTCCCTCCAAAAGATGAGTGCTGAAAACTATCGGCTCATCAATGCCGAGACTTTTAAAATGATCAAGTGCCTCTTTTTCATTTTTTACGTCCATCACGCCTCTATCTTTCAGCCTTTTCTTTATAATTCGTGACGTGAATGCCATCTCGACTTCATATTCATTCCCATATTTATTTTTTACATAATCATAAATCGGCTTTATGCACGCACCATATGTGTCCATGTGCGTAGTGCCGAAAAAACAAACTGTAATTCCCTTCATATTTCCTCCTTAAAGCGCTCTGTAGAGCGGTGAATATAATAAAATAGACATAGTGGCTGTCAAAAGAGCTGTTGCAACATACATCACTCTGTTTGCCAAAAAAATGTCGTCTCTGTTAATTTCTCTCAAGTCATTTCCAATAAACGGCTTGTCCGACAAAACTCCATGGTATGTCGAAGGTCCCAAAAGTTTAACTCCCAAAAGTCCCGCCATTGCAGACTCCGGAAAACCCGCATTAAGACTTGCATGTTTTTTTGAATCCCTAATTGTTACCTCAACTCCATTTTGAGTGTTCAAATCTAAAACTGTCCCCGCCAAAATAAAGAAAATCGCCGTGAGTCTCGCCGGGATAAAGTTTATAACATCGTCTGTGAGTGCCGCTGTTTTACCAAAATATAAATACTTGCTGTCGTCGTATCCGATCATCGAATCCATCGTATTTGCCATCTTCATCATGATTGCCCCGGCAGGTCCGAACAAAAACACAAATATAAGCGGACTGAAAACACCGTCGCTCGCATTTTCTGCAACAGTTTCCACAGTCGCCATCACAATTTGCTTTTCCGTTAAGTTTTCCGTATCACGACCGACTATCATAGAGAGTTCGTGTCGTGCATCGACAATTGAAACCTCGAGCTTTTCTCGTACCTTTCTTGCACATTTCGAAAGTTCTTTGAGCGAAATGCACGAATAAACCACATAAATTTTAAAAAGCGTTCTAAAAATTCCCGCCGGAATAATTTTTATAATAAAATACGTGATGAGATACGAAAATATTAGATTGAAAACAACAACTGCACTACCTGCGACGAATTTTTCATAGTCGCTCATATCTTCCTTTAGAAACTTTTTCTCTTCAAAGGAAATGAGCTTTCCCATAAGCCTTATCGGGTGAAACGGATAAACCGGATCGCCGATCAAGAGGTCGATTAAGAGTGCTGCCAAAACTATTTTAATCATAGCCCGGCAATCTCCTCAACCAATTTCATATCCATATTGTCGGCAATCGCATTCATAAGCTTATCAAATTCAATTTCCAATTCTTCCCTGGTAACTCCGCCATGATTTGCAGGCTTGTCGTAATCAACGAGCGAATCTTCGTCAGGGATATTGAGCTTCACATATGGAATCGTTCCTATGACCGGAATTCCCGTAAGCTTTTCAATTTGCTCTATGCCCGAATCGAGAAGAGTTTTGTCGCCTCTGAATTTATTTATGACAAGTCCCTTGATTCTCTTTCTTTCGTTCTCGCTTAAAAGCATGACCGTTCCGTAAAGAGATGCAAAAACTCCGCCGCGGTCTATATCCGCAACAAGAATCACCGGCAAATCTACAAGTTCCGCCAAGCCCATATTTACAATGTCATTCTCTCTCAAATTTATTTCAGCAGGACTTCCCGCGCCTTCGACCACAACAATATCGTTTTCAGATTCAATATCCGAAAAGGTTTTCTCAATTACCGGAAGGAGCTCCTTCTTGTACTCGAAATACTCTCTAGCTTTCATATCCTTGAACTCTTTTCCGAAAAGCACAACAGTGCTTCCGACGTCGGTCTTTGGAATCAGTAAAACGGGATTCATCTTGACATCGGGCTTTCTGTTGCAAGCAAAAGCTTGTTGGACCTGTGCGGTTGCAATTTTGTTGCCGTCTTCATCGACAAATGCGTTTCTACTCATATTTTGCGACTTAAAAGGAAAAACCTTCAGACCTTTTTTATAAAAATATCTGCATAAACCGGTACACAACAACGACTTGCCTGCCGAAGAAGTTGCACCTTGAACCATAATCTTCGCCAAAATAAACCTCCAATTTAAAAATGGGCAAGTTAATCAAGATTCGAATTAAAATCTTAAAAACTTACCCATACATCCTCCAAAAATTTATTTTAAAGGAACAACATAAAACAGCATACTTCCCAATCCCAAAAGTACAAATGAAGGTATCCTGACTCGCCTTCAAAATATATACCGCCTTCCCGTTAAGTGGCAAATGGCATATACTCCGGCATACAGTAGAGGTTGCTGTTCGGTTTTTAACCGTATTCCCTTAATCTATCTACATAAAATTATATCATTAATCATATAATTTTTCAAATTTATAGTCGCTCAAAAACATAAATTTTCGGTAATTATTAAATTTTATTATTTTAAAATTGAGAACGAAAAATTGTATTTTAAAACAAAATAAAAACTACTTCTCACTCTCATTCAAAAAATCTTCGAGTTGTTTTTTTCTATGTCTCAGCTCGTGATTTTCTCTAAACATTTTCTCATTACTTTTTCGCATCCTGAATTCCGAAATCATTCGAATCGCATACATAAAAAGACTGCAGATTAAGCATTTTATCGCCGCACCGAAAAGATAAACGCCTTTGTATGTGTTTGCGTCTCTATTTACAATGAGTGCGTTCATTTCAAAGAGTCGCATCACTGTGTCGATTCCCATAAACGCCTGAAAAATTCCAAGCACCACTATAATAAAGAAAAATATTCTAGGAGCGTAAACTTTCTCCGAGGTCATAAATGTAATCGCATCGTACACACCCATGCTGCTGTAAAACATAAAAAGTACGCCGTTTACAAACACAAATATGCTCATTAAATCGATATATTTTTCAACCTGGGCGGTTCTGTAGTTAAGATGAAGGCTGTGCAGTGCTTTTGTGTCTATGATTGCGATGTCGATTGCGATTAGTGCACCGAAAACCAGAGCAAAAATAAGTCGCCCCTTCAATGTGTTGTATTCGAAAAAGTTGCCCTTTGAATATTTTTTCATAAAACCTCCGCTTTCATTTTTATTGATTAAAAACGTAATATATTTATTCTACCACAATTTATGACTTTTCAAAAGTTATTTATATAATTAAAATCTCCCGCTCCACTAAATTTCATAAATTGCATCAAAAAGCCTTCTCATGTTCTCATCCAAGTTGTGGCTCACCATAATAATTGTGAGATTCTCGCTTTTAAGTAAATTCTCTTCAATCGCCGCTCTGTTTTCCCGGTCGAGTGCACTAGTGCCCTCGTCAATCAAAATCGTGTCTTTGCTGTTTATCAGACTTCTTGCAATTGCGATTCTTTGTTTTTCGCCTCCGGAAATATTCGCACCGTTTTCTCCGACAATCGTGTCGATGCCGTCTTTAAAGTTTTCGATGTCCGTTTGAAGCGAGCTTTTAAAAAGTGCGTCACTTATAGCAGTACCCGAAAACTCCCCGCCCAAAACAATATTCTCCTTTATCGAGGCATTAAAAAGATATACATCTTGCGAAATATAGGACATACTTGTGTCGAGCGCTTTCTCGCGAACTCTTCCGTCGTAGCGAACCTCGCCCTCGTAATCCTTTATAATTCCCATAATAATCTTTAAAATCGTCGATTTCCCGCGTCCCGACTTTCCGACAATTGCATATTTGCCGTTCTTTTTAAATTCCATATTCAAGCTTTCGAGAATCTGTTTGTCGTCGTAGCTGTACGAAATATTTTTGAGCGTGAGCGTTTCATTAAACGACTCGTCGCACACTTTTTCAGTTTCGGTTGATTTTAGAATTTCAAAATACGGCTTCGACTGCATTATCATCATTTTTGCATTTGTGAGATTTGAAAGTCCGTTCGTGACTCCACCTATGAGATTTGCCGCACCTGCAAGCACCGCAACTCCGATTCGCCCGTAAAATGCAAGAACAACTACGATGACTTCCGCCAAAATTTGCATCAAAACACTCACGATTCCCATCGTGCATTCCAAAATCTCCGTTATATAATTTTTTCTCGACTTCGCCTCTTCGCTTATTTCGCTCGCGTCCATTCCTCTTTTTAAATACCAATTTTTTGCGGACAGAATTTTTAGAATGTGCACGCCGTAAATTAAATCTTTAAATTTTTTCATCGCCTCCGCTTGTGCTTTTAAATTGTCCTCTCCGATTTTTTCGATACGCTTTTCAAAAATTTTCGGCATAAACCACATTATAAGCGTTGAAAAAACGGCGAATAAAAAGAGATAAAAATCGAGATAGAGAAGCGCCGCAACGCTCCAAACTATCTGTGCAACTCTTCCGACCAGATTGAAAACGCTTTCCCATGCGAGAGTAGAAATTTCGTCAACATTTTTTGTTATGTAAGAAATATATTCCGCTCTTTTTTCTCCGCCGAAATTTTTTATATCTCCGTTGTAAATTGTCTCGTAAAAATCCTTTCGAAGATCATTGTTCATGGACTTTACCGCCATTGCACGAAAATAAGACTCGAGCATACAAATTAAATAATATGCGAGCCAACCTGCAAATGAAATCGAAATCCACTTCAAAAAGTGATGAATGTCGAGCCTGATTGCGCCGTCAAATGTTTTTATAGCAAAAAATTGCACAATGACTTGCATTCCCCACATCAAAATTTGCAAGAGAAAAACAATCAGAGTTTTTATTTTGTTTTGATAAAGATATCTTCTAATATTTTCCATAGTCGCCTCTATATCATCATACCAAAAAATCGAAGCGTTATCAATCACCGCAAACAAAAACACCCTTGCAAAAGCAAGAGTGTCTTATCTAAATACATAACCTTATAGATTTAATGCCAAAACATTTTTAGATTTATATAGAAATATTTTTCGAAAAATATTTTTCGTCAATATATTTGTGATCAATGGTAATGACTGTTTTTGCTTCTAAATATTTCATAGTGTCATCAAAAATTTTATAAAAAAGTTTTTCATCAAGCCCTGTGCTAATTTCATCAAAAATGTATAGTTCGCAATCTTTGTATAATGCTCTCGCTAACAACACTCTTGTTTTCTCTCCACCTGATAAGGTGCTGCTGTCGAACCCGATATTCTTTATTGAATACTTTTCAAGAACTTCATCCAACCTACATATTTTAATGATTTCATTCAATTTCATATCATTAACCGTAGATTTAAATGTGATGTTTTCTATTATTGACATGTTAAATAATTTATTTTCTTGAAAAACCGCTGATAATGAAACCGTCTGATTTTCTTTTCCATCAACATATATATTACCCGAAGTCGGCTTATACATATTAGTGATTAATTTTGCAATACTTGACTTGCCTGAACCTGTTCTTCCATTTATTTTTAATTTATCACCTTTATTTATGACTAAATTAAAATCTCTTAAAACGTGGTTATCTCCATAATTTAGCGAAACATCTTTAAATTCAATAGTATTAAAATTTTCGATTAAATTTACACATTCTTTCTCTATTCTTTTAAAAGTATCATCTATCCTTTTAACAGAATTTTTGAAAGCTGCTATTTCTTTTTGATTTTCTATGATATTAAATATCGGATCTGTAATCATTGAGGCATACAATATGATTGCTATCAATGCTCCGACTGACAAGTTGCCTTGACTAACACGCATTCCTCCAATAAAAATTAAAATAGCCATAATAAGATTAAACAATAAACTTACAAGTGCTTGAGAAACATTTTTAATATTTATTATTTTTTTATCGAGCTTATTCAGCGTCTGATTCTCTTTGTAAAATTCATTTGAAAAAATCTTTTCTTTATTAAACAGTTTAATATCCCTTGCACCCACAATAATGTCAAAAAATTTATTTATAACATTCAGCCTTTGAATTTGGCTGTTTGCAGATGCTATTTCTGAACTTTTTAAAATCTTTTGAATTACAATTGTTGACGCAACAGATATGGCAATCATAGCAAATAACATAATATAGTCGTACTTTATTATAATTATTGACCCAATAACAAAACTTGAGATAGAAAAACCTAAATCAAAAACCAAAGGTATTAGTTTATCATCAATCGATTTTAAGTCGTCAATTATAACAATAAAAACATTACTTCGTCCGGCTCTTTCCAACTGTTCCATCTTTGTATCAAGAATACTTTCAACAATCTCATTTCTTATGTCTCGATTTAAATTCAGTTCGAATTTTGAGCCGAAGTTTACGAGAGCTATCCTAAATATATTTACCAAAATATATACAAGTGAATAAAATATTATATATTTTATAAATTCAATGCGATTCTCTAAGGTTAAATAGTCTATCACCTTTTGAATAAATAGCATAGGAATTATACTTAAACTTCCTACAATTATCCCTGTTAAAAATAATAATAAAATTTTAGAAAAGTTCTCCTTATATTTATCTCTTATCATAATTCCCCCATGAATTTATTGACATTTAGAATATTCTAATCAAATCTATAGATATTATTCTCGCTTGGTCTCAAAAATCATTTGTAAAATTTCTATATTTCTTACCAACTTTACAAATAAATCTATGAAATTTTTATTGTTATTTCTGTCGGTTTTCCCCATCGAATTCGAGGGGTTTAAATTCCGGTTTTATTTCTAAACGTATCGAATGATAAACATTTAGTATTTACAAGTTCCTAAAGTTTTGTTAATTACTATTTTTATCATACCAAAAAACTTCAACTCAATCAATAACCGCAAAAAACACCCTTGCAAAAGCAAGAGTGTCCAATCTAAATTCTAAATTTTTCCCAATCATATTTTATCTCGACCATGGTCAGTCCTTCGGGTGGCATTGTGGCCCCCGCTTTCGTTCGGTCTTTCGATTCAAAAAGTTCTTCGATTTCCGTCGGCGTGATTCGCCCTTCGTTCGCTTTCAAAATTGTTCCGACCATTATTCGCACCATGTTCTTCAAAAACGCTTCGCCGTAGATGTCGAATGTTAGAATGTTGTTTTCGTATTTTATAATTATATCCGTCACATTTCGCACGGACGTCGGCATCTGCGCATACGGTCCTTCAAACGCTTTGAAGTCATGCGTTCCCACAAGAACTTTCGCCGCATCTGAAATTTTATCCATATCGATGTCGTATGAGTAGAGCGAGAAAAATCTTTTCATAGTTGCGGGAAGCACTTCACCCACATAAACCGAGTATCTGTAGTGCTTCAACAGTGCTGAAAATCTCGCACTGAAATCGTCCGTCACCTCAAACGATTTTTCGATTCTTATATCCCCCGGCAAAATGTTGTTCAGCGGATATAAAAATTTTTCCGGCGGAATTGTGGAATTTGTTTTGAAATTCGCAACCTGTGCAAGGGCGTGAACACCGGCGTCGGTTCTTCCCGCCGCTTTCAAAACAATTTCCTCGCCCGTCACCTCCGAAAGCGCATTTTCAATCACTTCCTGGATTGCAAGTGCATTTTGCTGTTTTTGCCATCCGCTGTAATCCGTGCCGTCATAACTTATAATCAAACAAATATTTTTCATATTACTTTACAAAAGGTATGAAATTCAAAAGAACCATAAATGCGAAATAGCTCAAAACAATCGCATACGCAACAAAGTCTCTCGACTCATACTTTAGTTCTTTTAGTTTCGTTCTGCCTTCGCCGCCTCTATAGAGTCTTGCTTCCATTGCATTTGCAAGTTCGTCGGCACGTCTGAAGCTGTTGATAAAGAGCGGAATTAAAATCGGCACAAGTGCTTTCGCACGTTTGAAAAGATTTCCCTCTTCAAAATTTGCACCTCTCGCTTTTTGTGCTTTCATAATTTTGTCCGTTTCGTCCATAAGCGTCGGGATAAATCTCAAAGCGATCGTCATCATCATCGCTATTTCGTGGCTCGGCACTCCGATTTTTCTCAAAGGATTTAAAATCTTTTCGATTCCGTCGGTGAGCCTTATAGGCGAAGTTGTGAGCGTCATAATGCCCGAACCCATAACCATCAAGACCAATCTTGTCGCCATAAAAAATGCGTATCTCACACCTTCTTTTGTGGCTGTGAGAGGTCCTATTTGAAAAAGCGTTTCGCCCTTGACCATAAATATATTCAGTCCGACCGTCAAAATCAAGATAAACATAAGACTCTTTATGCCTTTAAAGAGCATTTTAAATGGAATTTTTGCAATTTTTGTCACGGCATAAAGATATAAAAATGCAAATGCATACGCCGTGAATGTCTTAACAAAAAACAGTATAAAAATATATGTGAATGTGAGAATTATTTTTGTTCGCGGGTCGAGTTTGTGAACATATGAATCGCCCGGGAAATATTGGCCTATTGTGATATCTTTCATCATTTTAAAAGCCCTCCTATTTCCTTTGCTGCATCTTCAGGCGTGAGCGCTTGGTTGAGAACCACGTCTTTTTTTCTGAGCATATTCATAAAATCAACAACATACGGAACGTCAAGTCCGATTTGTTCAAGTTCCTCTTCACGTTTAAAAATTTTATTCGGTCTATCAAAATATTTTAGCTCGCCTTTTTCCATGACGAGAATTCTATCCGCAATTCGCGCGATGTCCTCCATCGAGTGCGTTACATAGACAATTGTGAGATTATTTTTCTTTTGAATCGAGCGAATCTCTTCAATAATCTCGTCGCGTCCTTTCGGGTCGAGTCCCGCAGTCGGTTCGTCCAAAATGAGAGTGTTCGGTTTCATTGCGAGCACTCCCGCAATTGCAACGCGTCTTTTTTGTCCGCCCGAAAGCTCAAACGGCGAGCGGTCCTTCACCCACTCATAGTCGAGTCCGACGTCTTCAATCGCATCCTTCACACGCTTATCTATTTCCTCTTCGCCGAGCCCCAAATTTTTCGGACCGTACGCAATGTCCTTTGCGCAAGTCTCCTCAAAAAGTTGATGCTCCGGATATTGGAAAACCATTCCGACCCTTTGTCTCAAACCGATGAGTCGCATATCCTTTGAAATCTTCTCACCCTCAACATGTACCTCGCCCGACGTCGGGAACAAGAGCGCGTTGAAGTGTTGAATGAGAGTCGACTTTCCGGAGCCCGTGTGTCCGATGACTCCGACAAATTCGCCCTGCTTTATGCTAAGCGTTACATCGCCGACAGCAATCTTTTCAAAAGGTGTGCCCTGGCTGTAGACGTGCGACATATTTTTCAGTGCGATTTCCGCATTCGCGTCGAATTCGGAACTCTCCGAAACAACTTCATCTCTGAACTCATTGTATGAATTTTCGTCGAACTTTGCTTTGCCGTTTTCCTGTATTTTTTTAAGCACACAGTCCGCATAATCTTTTAGTTCAAAACTCGTACAGCCCGTCTTTTTGTCGCCCAAAAGATATTCCATCTCCGGAACGAAAGGACTGTCGAGTCCATACTTTCTTATTTCATTCGGATCTTTAAAAATCTCCTGCGGCGTTTCGTCCCGAACGATTTTCCCTTGCTCAAAAACAACCACACGGTCGGCGTTTATCGCCTCTTCCATGTAGTGTGTGATGAGAAGAATAGTCTTATTTTGCTCTCTGTTGAGCCTTAAAATCGTGTCCAAAACATCTTTTCTTCCGGACGGGTCGAGCATCGCCGTCGGCTCGTCAAAAAGAATAATGTCCGGATTGATTGCCAAAATTCCCGCAATTGCGACACGCTGTTTTTGTCCACCGCTCAAAAGATTCGGACTGTGGTCTTTGTAGTCGAGCATATCGACAATATTTAGACTCTCGTCAACCCTCTTTCTTATTTCAGCCGGCGGCACTCCCAAATTTTCCGGACCGAAAGCGACATCCTCTTCAACAATAGTCGCAACAATCTGGTTGTCCGGGTTTTGAAAAACCATACCGCAATTTTTTCTTATGTCCCAAATCTTCTCCTCTTCCTTGGTGTTCATGCCGTAAACGGTCACATCACCTTCCTTAGGCATAAGCTGAGCGTTTATAAGTTTGCAAAGCGTACTTTTCCCCGAGCCGTTTGCACCCAAAACCGCAACGAACTCGCCTTTCTTTACATTCATAGAAACATCGTCAATCGCAAGCAAAGACTCGCCCGTTATATTTGAAGTATAACTGAAACTGACGTTTTTCAGCTCGATTATAGGATCATTTTCTTTTAAATCCATGTCCTGCTCCTTTTAATCTGTCGAGGCGTCTCAAAACCGCCTCCGCTTGATACTTTCCGGGATACAAAAGCTCCAAATGCGGATACATATCCCTTATAATATAGTCTATAAGCTCATAGTGGGTACATCCCAAAATAAGTCTTGTGACTCTTCTTTCAATAAGCGGTGGAATAAGAACCTCAAGTTCCTTTCTCACACCGTCCAAATCGTCTTCTTCTATAAGCCTTGCAAGATTTCTTGAAGGCAAGGAAATCGCTCCGAGCATCCTCGAATAAATTCCCGAATTATGCGTAAATGATGTGGAAATAACTCCCAAATGTCGCAAATTTTGTCTTCGCAAAACTTGAACAGTCGGCGTTATAATATCCACAATATTTCGCCTTAAATTTCCCGTCTCAATGAGAGCTGTGCTTATGGTGTTGCACGCCGGCGCAAGAACAGTGAACTCGCCTTTGAACGGACGAACCATATCCTTTGTGAGTCTCACAATCTCGCCCTTCGACTTCTCGCCGTACGGCATATTCTTTTCGTCGGATGTATAAATCAAATCAATACCCGGAGACATACTTTCCAAATACTTATATACAACCTTTCCGCCCTTGCCGGAATCCAAAACCAAAACCTTCATAAAATCCTCTCTTGAAACCAAATTAAAATAGTAGAAAAACCTACCCTCTATCCGTATAATTATATCACAAAAGAACCCCACTGTCGAATAAAAAACGAATACAAAAAGAAAAGGAAACACATGTCGAAAAAATCGATGCATTTCCTTTTGGTTTGATTATTTATTTGTGTGTTGTTGGGATTTTTTGTGTTGGTTTTATATTTTGAGAATATTTTTGTTGTTTGAGTTTTTGTTTGGTGCTTTTCTTTTAGACAATTATTGTAATTATAAATTTCAAATCCAACTCTATGTTGTTTCACAGTAATTATAATCTTTACAATTTATAAATTCACATTTTGCTCGAATCTTTTTCTGCAGTGTTTTACAACCGTCAACCCCACACTCAACTCGAATCTTTTTCTGCAGAGTCTTACAACCTCCAACCCCACATTCAACTCTAAGCTATTTCCGCAGAGTCTTACAACCGTCAACCCCACACTCAACTCGATACTCTTTCCGCAGAGTATTACAACCTCTACCCCCACACTCAACTCGCAAACGATTTTTCTAAGTAGAAAACGAAGAAATTCGCTTTCTTCGAGAACGATTTCAAGCGACGTGTAGTAAACCTACTCGGAGCCGCTTTCACAAAATTATTATTTTCTCTAAATTTTACAATTTCCACCCCACACTCAATTCGCAATCCCTTTTTCTAAGTGGAAAGCGAAGTATTTTTGTCCAGTGGAGAATTTTTTGAAGCGAGTCGTAGTATACCTACGTCGAGCTCAAAAAATTCGAACGACAAAAAGACGAGCTTTCCACGACGAAAATGGATTGCAGACCCTTAAACGGCGCATGGCGAAAACCCACACTCCTGACACTCCGCACAGCCGCCGCTGTGGTTCATTTTGCCGCCGCAGATTGGGCATTTATCGGGATCTTGTTTGAGGGCGGTGCCGGCGAGTTCATCGATTTCGCGTTTGAGTTCTTCGATGCGGTCGGTAGGGGATTTCTTTTTATCGGTGATTAGGATTCCGCCTCTAGCGCAGCCGTCGCGATAGATTGTTATGCCTTTCAAGCCTTTTTCCCAGGCGTAGATATAGAGGTCTTCAACTTCTTCAACGGTAAATTCGTTCGGGACGTTTACGGTTGAGGAGATTGAAGCGTCGATATATTGTTGCCATGCGGATTGAACGTCGATTCTTTCTCTGTAGTTCAAGTTTGAAGTTGTGACGATAAATTCCGGCAAGTCCGCTTCGTCGAAGATATTATTTTTGTCCATATATTGCTTTACGATGTCGGTGTAGACCTTGTAGTAGGTGTCGATACCGTGAATTGATTCAGTTTTTCTTGTGTATGAAATTTGGAAAATCGGTTCAACTCCGTTTGAGCATCCGATGAGAGTTGAAATCGAACCCGTCGGTGCAATTGTGAGAAGTTGGCTGTTTCTCAATCCGTATTTTTCAATCATTTCCAATGTGTCGTCATCGGCGTTCGATCTTATAAAGTCGCTCTTTAGAACTGCTTCTTTGTTAAAGAACGGAAACGGTCCGTCTTTCTTCGCAAGTTCAGCTGATGCCTTCAGCGCTTCATTTATCATAAGTCTTCCGACTTGGTGAATGAGCTTGATTGATTCCGGACTTCCATATTTAATCTTGAGCTTTATAAACATGTCCGCAAGTCCCATGATGCCGAGACCGATTTGTCTCAAATTGTGCGCTAGTTCTCTTTGCTCCTTTATCGGGTGGAGATTTTCATTTTCGTCCAAAACGCCGTTTAGATAAAATACGCCTTCACGAACCAAGTGTGCAAATGCTTCGAAATCGAATCTGCCGTAATCGGTGAACGGATCTCTTACAAATGCTCCGAGATTGATTGAGCTCAAGTTGCATGAGCCCCAAGCCGGAAGCGGCTCTTCAGCACACGGATTAACTCCCGCATATGAGAAATTTTCGTCGGCGCTCATTATGTGCCAAGAATTTATTCTGTCCCAATAAAGAATTCCCGGCTCCGCCATATTCCAGTTGTTCTTTGCAAGTGTGTTCCACAAATCCCTTGCGCGAACTTCTTTTCTGATTTCTTCGCCGCTCGATTCCACATCGAAACGAAGAGTGTAATTTGTATCTTCCTTGACAGCCTTTAAAAATTCATCGTTTACATTGACGCTGATATTTGCGGAGTTTACCTTCGACAAATCGTTTTTAACATCGATAAATTCCATAATGTCAGGGTGCGATACGTCCATATTTATCATAAGCGCACCGCGTCTTCCGCGCATGCCGATAAGACCCGTTGTGAGTGCAAATAAATCCATAAATGAAACTGCACCCGTCGTTGTTGAAGCCGCATTGTTTACCTTTGCACCCTTAGGTCTCAAATTTGAAATATTGATTCCACAGCCGCCGCCGTATGAATAAGTTCTTGCAAGTCTCTTTGCGGTGTCGAAAATCGACTCGATATTGTCTTCAACTCTCGGCATAACATAACAATTCGAAAGAGTGACCTTTTTGCCCTTCTTGTCGAGGCCGCGACCCGCCAAAATTCTTCCCGCCGGCATAAACTTCTTGTCCTTTATAGCCTTTCCGATAACATCGTTGTCGCCGCTCACTCTCTTAATAAAGCCCTCGAAATTTTCTCCGTCATAGCGATATTTCTTGTCGTAAATATCCCTTTGGAGATTCGTCATCGCCCAGCCTTCTTCTCTCAGTCTCGTGCGTTCTTCCCTGTACAAAATGTACTTCTTTGCAGCTTCCGGCGCTCTCTTCATGAGTTCGAACTCAACTAAGTCTTGAATTTCTTCAATCGAAACCTTGTCGCTGTCCTTATACTTTTCATGAACCGCCTCTCCGACTTCCTTCGCCGCATTTTCATCAATTCCCTTTTCAGTTTCTTTCATCGCCTTCTCAACCGCGATGACAATTTTTTGCGTTTCAAAATCGACTTCTCTTCCGTCGCGCTTAATTACTTGTACCATTTATTTCTCCTTGTTTAATAGTTATATAAAACCACATATAGTGGTGAAAATAGTTTTTTCATTTAATTACACTATATATCATATCAGATACAACTATAAAAAACAACATAAATCCAATCGAAATTCTATTACAGTTACTTAACAAGTGCAAAATATTTATGAGATTAATTTATTTAAACACGATATTATCGAGGTTATAAACTTTTGAGGATGAAAAAAATAAATTTTTTTACGCAAACAAAAAACACCCAAAAAATTTTGAGTGTTCATACTTTATTCTTCAACTAACAATCCGTCAATCTTCCGTTTTCCAAAATCATCTTTTTCAAATTCAGATTTTTAATCGCGCCGAAATCGTGTGTGACGATTATATTTGACTTGTTATTTTCGATTCTCTCCTCGACATACCCCAACAATTTTATCACAAGTTTTTCCGAAAGAGAGCTGAAAGGTTCATCCAAAATCAAAACTTCCGGCTCATTTATAATTGCGCGAGCAATCGAAATCTTTTTCCTCTCTCCTCCCGAAAGAAATCGAGTTTGTTTATCCAAAATGCCCTCGAGTTCCAAAAACTGAACCGCAAAATCGAGTTTTCTTACTTTTTCATCCCTATTCGATTCGGAAATTTTCAGAGGGATTTCTATATTGGCACGCACAGTTTCGTCTTCCATAAAAATTTCGCGCTGGTGCGAAAAACCGAAAAATTTATTTCTAAATTCAGAAACCGCGTCCGCTTTCATTTTCTTTGTATCGGTCCCGTTAATAAAATACTCTCCATTGTAATTAAAATCCAAAAGCGCCATTATTCGAAGAAGCGTCGTCTTTCCGACTCCATTTTCTCCGGTTATTAAAACGCTCTCGCCTTCTTCTATTTCGAGCGAAAGTCCGTTTAAAATCAAATTGTCGTCATATCTCTTTTCAATATTTTTAATATTAATCAAAATACTTTACTCCTTTGTTATTGATTCTTATATTTAAATATAACACAAGTTCGAGCAAAATAAAAAGCGCCGAAACTGTTACCAAATAAATTTTAAATAGTAAATCAATCATATATACGTTTAAAATCACAAAGATAACCACTCCCAAAACAATGGAAAACATATTAAAAAGAGTGTTTTCTATAAAGATTTTTCTAAGTTTTTTTCCGCTCATAATATTGATGTAGTCATCTTTTTCTTTCACAACATAAACATCGCCGTAATAAATAATAAATGATTGAACTATAAAAAGAAGAAGCATTATAAGATATGGTATCACATATCTTTTTACAAAAGTTTTCTCGTCGTTTTCTCTCGACACCGTGACCGCAATTTTCGCACTGTCATTGTCGTCGTCGAGTTTTAAAACCTCGTCAATCGCACCTTTATCAATCTCGCTTCTGTTAAAATCAAGACTTTCTAAAAGATAGCTCACTTCCGAATGCGAAAGATTGTATCCCTTAAATGTGTTGTATTCATCTTTGTCTACATAGTAAAAATCATAATTTTCGTCGTCTAAAATGCTCGAAAAAGTATTTATGATTTTTTCGTCATTAACTTCATCTAAAAAATCAAATTCCGAAAAATTGACATTTGCATTTTTCTCTATCGCCCAAATATATTTCTCCGAAAGACTTTTATCGACAAAAATATATATATCAGTTTTTAAAATCTCATAAATTTTCTCCGATATAAAATATGTTCGCCCATATTTTTCGAGTATGTTTTGAAGTCCCTCCACAAAATCGGTACAGTCCGATTCTTTTAAAGTCGGAACGATTTCAAAAGATGTTGTTTGACTATTAACGTCATCTTCTATAGCACCCCGATAGATAAAAGATTTTACAACCAAAGAAATCGTCGCTGAAGATGCAAATATTAAAAGTGTCAAGAGAACAAGGACATACGCGCGTTTTGTCATTTTCATAAAAAATGATTTATTCATACAAATCACCTCTTTTAATTTTCGAAAGTCCTTCCGCTGTTCTTAAAAAGGAAGTAACAAGATTCGTTAAAAACAATATCAGAACAATTTTCAAAAAATTCTCTCTCATCAATGACAATTCGCCGATATATTTCAAATATAAATAAGATAAGACAGTCATTATAACACAAACCGCCAAATTCGGTAAGATGTAATTTCTAACAGTTGTCCAAATAATTTCTTTTTTCGTTGCCCCAGATATAAAAAGAATCTTTGCTTCTTTTAATATTTCTTTATTTATAATAAATAGAAATATCACGTAAGACAAATAACTAAAAATGAGTGTCAGTCCAAACATTTTATCATATACTCGCGAGCTTAAAGAAGCTTTAATAGTTTCAAAAATTCCGGAGTTCTTTTTTTCAGTTTCAACAAATCCTCTTTCTTTCATCTCAGCAATCAAATCTCTTCTTTCTGATGCAGAAAATTCTTCTTTGGGCGTTATTTTAACTATGTCTAAAGAATTTTCGCTCTCCGAAAACAGATTCTTAACAATTTTCACCTTTTCATTTTCTTCGGTAACATTGGAATTCGGGTCAAAAACATGAATGATTTTCGTGTTGTACTTTTCTTCCAAGTTCAAAATTCTTTTTCTCCACGATTCGCTTCCCCTAATATTTAAAAGTGTTTCTATTTCAAAAATATATATCTAAACGTCTCTTTTATTTTTATAGTCATCTTCTGAAAAATATCTATAGCTTCCGTTTGAAATGATTTTGGATGAATTGACATACCAATAAAAGCACGGGTCATAAATATAAACAACATTTTCGTCATTTGACGTCGCCCTTACGCGAATATCCTGTTTTTCGTTTAAAAAACTTAAATCCGCCGCATCTTCATTTTCATTTTTGAAAAAAATGCTCTTTAAATCTTCCGGAGTCAGTTTTTGACAACTCCCGAAAACATAATTTAAAGAAAAAACGACAATCAAAGTAATTGTCGCCGTATATATCATATGATTTTTGTATTTGTTTAAAAATTTCATATCTTTCATTCCTACTTTTTTAATAAAAATTTGCTATCATACCCTACTAAAATATTACTTAACTTTATACTTTATTATATAAAATTAAATAAAAATTGTCAAACAAAAAAACACCCAAAAAATTTTGAGTGTTTCATAATCCAAATTATATTTTAATATTGACCCATTTTCCGGTTTTAAATCGAAGGCTCATCATTACATATCTCGAGAACTGATCCGAAAGTATTCCGATCCAAATTCCCGTGAGTCCAAGATGAAATCCGTTAACGAGTACATAGGTCACGACCGTTCTTATAATCGAGACGCTCACAATCGATGCCATCAATGTGTATTTTACGTCGCCACCCGCTCTCAAACAACCGCCGTAGATGATTTGAGAGATTTGAAGGATGACTATGACCGTGATGAATCTTGTGATGAGTACACCGTATTCGATGATTTCCGGCTCAGCGTTTGCGTCGAAGAAGAGTTTGAAAATGTGTTTTCCGAACACAAACAGAATTACCGAGAGACCGATTGAAATCGCAAGTCCGATTCTTTGGCATACCTGTCCGTATGTTTTCGCATCTTCTTTTCGTCCTGCGCCCAAGCTTTGTCCCGCAAGGCTTACCGCCGCAACTTGCATTCCGTCGGCAAATGCGAATCCGAGACTCAGTACTTGCATTCCCACGTTGTGTGCAGCAAACTGTGCTGTGCCGAGTCCCGCCGCAAGAAGTGCAGTCGCTAAAAATCCGATTCTCATCGCAATGTTTTCAACAAGCATGTTGAGTCCGAGTTTCGCAATGCTTATCGCCTCTTCAACTCTCGGTTTTATCTTTCTTGCGAAAATATATCTTATATCGACATAGCTATGCGGTTTAAAAAGCGATCTTATACTCATTATGCTTGCAACCGCCGTTCCGACTACTGTTGCAATCGCGGCTCCTCTGACTCCGAGTTCCGGGAATCCCAAGTTGCCCCCTATCAAAAGATAGTTGAAAGTCATATTCACAATGCTTGAGACAAAGTTTGTCGTGAATGCAATTTGAGTGTTTCCACTTCCTCTTTGCGCCGCATTTATAGTCATGCTTATTACATTAAAAAATACAAATCCCATTATTATTCTGAAATATTCGTTCGCCAATTCGTGCGTGTCGGAATTACTTCCCGCCCATCTCAAAATCGTTTCGGAATATTTTACAAATACAAATGAGATTATCGCAGTCAAAACTGCGGCAATTGCAAATGCGGTAACTAAAACGGCATTCGCCGAATTTTTGTCTTCCTCACCTTTTCGCCGTGCGACAAGTGCCGAGATGGCAACGTTTATCGAAAAGAAAAATGAGAGTCCGATAAATTTCGGTTGGTTTGTAAGTCCAACCGCCGCAATCGCTTCTTTTCCCAAACTCGAGACCATGAATGTGTCTATGAGTCCCGTAAGCGTTATAAAAAAACTTTCTAAAACCGATGGCCACGCCACTTTCATAGCTCTAGAATAAAAACTTCTCTTCTCCAATTAATCATCTCCATATAAAAATAAATAGCACCGCAAAGGTAAAAAAAACTAATAAACATAAGTGCTATCATTTAAATTATACATTAAAATTTAATCCATTGCAAATAAATTCCAATTGTGTTCTTCTTTATTTGCTCGCAAATCATGCAAAATGCGCACATATATTTAACATAGTTTGGGATTTGTATTTTATCTACTTATAAATTTTATTTTTATCATACAATATATTTAAAAATTTTTTACTAATATGGGTATAATAAAATATGAATGAATAAAAGAAAGGAAGTTTATTATGGCTTGTACAACAATTTTAGTAGGTAAAAACGCAAGCTACGACGGTTCAACTCTCGTAGCAAGAAATGAAGATTCACCGAGCGGTCAATTCACTCCGAAGAAGTTCGTGGTTGTTAAACCTGACGAACAACCGAAGAAATATAAATCAGTGATTTCAAAAGTGGAAATTGATTTGCCGGACAATCCGATGAGATACACATGTATGCCGAATGCGGTAAAAGACGAAGGAATTTGGGGTGCTTTCGGCGTCAACGAAAAGAATGTTTCGATGACTGCAACCGAAACGCTTACAACAAATGAAAGAGTGCTTGCGGCGGATCCGCTTGTAGAATATGTAAAGGCTGTCGGAAAACCGGGCGAAGACGGTTATGTCGAAGAAGCTTTCGGCGGAATCGGCGAAGAAGATATGGTTACAATCACTCTTCCATACATCAACTCTGCAAGAGAAGGTGTCGAAAGACTCGGCGCACTTCTTGAAAAGTACGGAACATATGAAATGAACGGAATTGCATTTCAAGATGAAAATGAAATTTGGTGGCTCGAAACTATCGGCGGACACAATTGGATGGCAAGAAGAGTGCCGGACGACCACTATGTAATTATGCCGAACCAACTCGGTCTCGACCATTTCGATTTCGAAGACGCTTACGGCGAACAAATTGAGTTTATGTGCTCGAAGGCTTTGAAGGATTTCACTGAAAAGTATCACCTCGATTTGAGCATTGACGGACAAATCAATCCTCGCGATGCATACGGTTCGCACTCCGACTCCGACCACACCTACAACACTCCGCGCGCATGGATTTTGATGAGATATTTCAATCCGAATTCATATTATTGGGACGGAATTGACGCGGACTTCAGACCTGAAAGCGACGACATCCCTTGGATGCTTGTTCCGGAAAAGAAGATTACGGTCGAAGACATCAAGTATGCACTTTCACACCACTATCAAGGAACAGATTACGATTGCTACGGAAAACACGGCGACGAACGTCAAAGAAATAAATTCAGACCTATCGGCATTAACAGAAACAATGTTATGGGTCTTGTTCAAATCAGACCTTATATGCCGGACGAAATCAAGTCCGTCGAATGGTTGAGCCTCGGCTGCAATGTGTTTAATGCGGTTGTTCCGTTCTATTCAAATGTAAACGACACGCCGGCATATTTGAAGAACACAACGGGCGAGCCGACAACTGATGATTTCTATTGGACAAATCGTATAGTTGCAGCACTTGCTGACGCACACTACGCTGACACAAGTTCGCACATCGAACGCTATCAACAAAAGGCGGGCAGCGTTACCGCAAGAATTTTGACTGAAACCGACGAAGCTTTCCTCGAAAAGAAGCCGGCAGATGTTCAAGAATTTCTCGAAAAAGCAAATCAAAAAATCGCCGACAAACTTAAAGTTGAAACCGACGATCTTTTGGCAAAAGTTTTATACACCGCAAGTTGCAAGATGAAAAACGGTTTTGCAAGAAGCGACGCATAGTTTATAGAATAAGGGGCTTTGCTCCTTATTTTTTTGTGCAAAATTGGAAAATTGCATTTTGTTTTATATAGCTATTTACAAATAACTTTATATACACATATTCGCATGCAATCATACACACACATACTCACAGAACTGCGCACAAAACTCGCACAAAAAATCCGCAGAAGTTTATCACCCCAACGGATTTCAATTCAAATTATTTTCCGACGCTCCAACAACCCTTTATTTCATTTTGGAGTTCGCTATAGTCCCAAGTTTTCACGGAGTATCTCACGGAATTCGGGTCGTTTAATAAAAACTTTCCGTCCTCTGTCACGCCGACCAAAACCATATAGTGTCCGCCGGTTGTGAATTTCCCCTCTCTCATCGAAAGGAGAATTTGGTTTCCCTCATTTAAAACATTTATAAATTTTCTCTCGCCCAAAGGAATTTCCGAAACATTCATGCCATGGTCTCGAAGAGTTTTTTTGATTCCGTCCCAACTTGTGCCCAAATCTTTCAAGTATGCACCGTTTGCAACCATTTCTTCCATCATATCAATCGGCGTTTTCTTTTCGCCGTATGCGTTTAAAATCATCGCAACCGAAGTCGGTCCGCAACCGATGATTGCGAAGTAGTCCTCGTACATTTTGTAGCCCCATCTCGGGTCCCACTGTATAAAAAGCGGCACATTTCGAGCGAGCGGATAGCTTTCGGTGTAGCTTTCGACATATCTGTCCTTGTATTCGTCTTTGTAGAAGACAAAATTTATTGCATCAACTCTGTTCGACGCAAGTTTTAGCATAGTGTCTTCGATATACGCGCGATTTTCTAAGATAGTTTTCGCGTTTTCATTTATCTTCGAAGACTCGCCCAAATTTTTCACATAGCCGTCGAGACTGTTTTGCATTTCGTACTCGCCGTAAAATCTGTCGTCAATGTTCACTCCGTCAAGTTTATAATCCATCGGATTATTTATTTCGTTCTCTCCGCCTCTATCGCTGTCCAAAACAATCGGCTTGTAATCCGGCTCTTCTTTTTCTCTGAAAATTAAAAATAGAGAAAACACAACGACGAAAGCGGCAATTATATATATAAATATTCTACGCATTTTTTCTACCGAATTTCCTTTTTAATGTCTGAACAAGTGTTCTCGTGTCTTTAATTCCGAAAAGCATTGTTGCAAGAAGATAAATTACAATCGCAATAAAAATCGTCAAAAATAAAAACAAAACTTCTTTCATTCTCGACGTCATTAAAGGCGTGAACGCCTTCCACATAAAGTGTGTTGCAACGCCCATCAAAATTCCGCTAAGAAGGATTTTCAAAAATGTTATTATGGTTTCCTTTTCGTTGAACTTGACCATTTTTCTTATAATAAAATACATTATTATGCTTGTTATGAGCATCGAAAGAGACGTCGCAAGCGCAAGACCTCGGTGCCCCATCGGTTTAATTAAGATGAAATTGAAAATTACATTTAATATAACGGTGAGAAAACCCGTGTACATCGGGATTTTCGTCTGTTGATATGAATAGAACATATTTTCAAAACACATTCTCAAGGACTGTCCGATAAGCCCCGGCGCATAAAAAAGCAGTGCGCCGCTCGTGAGTATTGTCGCCTTTTCGTCGAACGCTCCCCTTTGAAAGAGTATGCTTATAATCGGGCGATTCAAAACAATTAGTCCGATTGCCGCAGGAATCGTCACGAGCTGCACAAGATTTACACTCGATGAAAAAAGAGCACCCGTTTCCTTTACATCCCTTTTTAAAACCGCATTCGTGAGTTTCGGGAATACAACCGTTGTGATTGCAACGACAAACACGCTAACAACAAGAGTGTTCACCTTGTTTGCGTAGTTGAGCGCGGAAATAGCCCCTTCGGTCAAAGTTGACGCGAGAGTTTTGTCGATCATAATATTTATTTGGCTCACGGTGCTTGAAATAATTATAGGCACAACCAAAATCAATGTGCGTTTTAAATATTCATCGCGAAAATTTAATTCGAATTTGAAGTGCAGTTTTCTGCTTCGAAGCGCCGGAAGCTGTATCAAAAATTGCGATGCCGATGCGAGCATCGTCACATTCATAAGGCCGATAACCGTCGGTTTTTTTGCAACCAAAAGATAAGTTATAAAAATAAGATTGTACGGTATCCCCATCAAAGCGTGCGGTCCGTAGACCTCGTCACTTTGAAGATATGCATTTGAAACATATGTGATGCCCAAAAATATCCCTATCGGGAGACCCTGCCTTATTAAAAACACAATCAAATCGTGCATCTCGCCTTCGTAGCCGATTGCAAGAATCCTTGCAAACGGTCCCGCAAGCGCAAACATCAAGACAGTTATTATCGTCATCACAAGAAGTGTGACGCTTAAAATAGTGCTGAAATATTTATTTTTTCCTTCGCGGCCGTGATTTTTCTTTATATCCGAAAAAATCGGCACAAGTGTGGTTTGAAGACCCGCACCGAGTGCGCCGATGACAATGATGATTCCGCTCATCGCCGTGAAATATGCGTCGGATTCATGACCCGCACCGAAAGAGCGCGCCGTCAAAACATCTCTGAAAAATCCCATCACTTTTGAAATCATCAGAAAAACGCTCACGAGCATCGCCCAATATTTAGCATTTTCGTAGTTGTTCTTTCCCATAGAACCCCCTCTATAAATCAGTTTTTAATATCCATAACCAACTTTGTACATATAAACGAGTACAATAACAAGTTGAAATACAAACACAATCGGCACGAGAAGTACAAAGACCGGCTTTTGCGTTTTGTGGTGAAAAATTTTCATCGAAAGGAGCGCCCCGGCAGCGCCGAAGAAAAACGCAAGACTCAAAAGATTTTTTTCACTCACTCTGTACATTCCCCTTATCGCTGCATACTTGTCCCATGCATAAACCGCAAAAGTGAATATATTTATAATTAAAATAAGTAAAAGCACTGTGTCCATACTTCCTCCGAAACAATTAATAAATATATTATATCACATTTGTTTTATATATATAAGTCCCCGCTTTGGGGTAGATTTTTTCGATAAAATAATGTACAATATAAAGTAAGGAGGGATTGAATTGAAATATAATTTTCCTATTTCAGACATAAGAGAATTCACAGAAGATGAAATCAAAAATATCAATGAAGCAAAATTTGCTGAGGCAAAAGAAGATTCTATTATGCCTGTCGGTGCATATCTTTCAACACCGTTTGTTGAATATATTAAAGTTGACGGCAAAATGATATTACCGAAAAACCACGAAATCAAAGGTGTCATCGTTAAATGCGATGGCGATTTAATTGTTAGAGATCCTAATTATATTAAAAAAGGCGACCAAGTTTTGATTGCCGACAAGAGCGATCAAAAATACGGAATTTTTAGAGATGCGGAAATTTTTGATGCTTTTAATTTGAAACACAAAAATCCGATGTACGCTTCATCCGCTGAAACATACAAAAAATTGTTCAACCTTATGAGTGAAGTTAAAGAAAAAGGCGGAAAAATCGCTTGGGTTCTCGGACCTGCAGTTGTTTTCGACTACGACACAAGACTTGCTCTTTCAGATTTGGTTAATGCGGGATATGTTCAACTGTTGCTCGCAGGAAATGCAATGACAACCCACGACCTCGAAGGCGGATTCTTAAACACCGCACTCGGTCAAAACATCTACACACAAGAAAGTGTTCCAAACGGTCACTACAACCACTTGGACCTTATAAACGAAGCCAGACACTACGGCAGCCTTAAAGAATTTGTCGAAACAGGCAAAGTAAAAGACGGCTTTATAAAAAATCTTATCGAAAACGATATTCCAATCGTGCTTTGCGGCTCAATCAGAGACGACGGACCGCTTCCTGAAGTTTTCCACAATGTTCATGAAGGGCTACACAAAATGAGAGAGTCACTCGAAGATTTCGATTTGATCATCACACTTGCAACACTTCTCCACTCGGTCAGTGCAACACAAGTTGCTCCAAGCTATCGTGTGAAAGAAGGAAAAATCTACGGAA
Source organism: uncultured Eubacteriales bacterium (assembly GCA_900540185.1). Lineage (GTDB taxonomy): Bacteria > Bacillota > Clostridia > Tissierellales > Peptoniphilaceae > Ezakiella. The sequence continues at coordinate 106,009 of UQFH01000002.1, read as the reverse complement.
CACCTGTTTTCTCAATCGACATCACGGACTATGCAACAAACTCCATCATTGACGAAAGACAAGGATTCCTCGTGGATTCAATCGTTACAAATGTTCAAGACTTCTGCGTAAACGCAAGAAATAATTTAATAAAATTTGATGGTGAAGGGAGGACAAGATAATGAGTTTCACACTAAACAAATACGTCGAACCGGATTTTAATCAAGACTTTCTAAAAAATGCGCCGGATTGTAAATGGGAAGAAGCTCCTCTTGACGGAGTTGCCCCAAGAAATTATCATGCTCTTTCAATCTATCCTGAATACTTCAAAATAGACGGAAATTGGGTACTCGCTGTTGAAAGCAGAATGGACACGGTCCCTGTAATAAAATCCCCGACGAAAGTTGAAATTGTAGAATTCAGAAATCTTAAAAAAGGCGACAAAGTTGTTGTCGGAAGAACCGAAGATGCGAGCGAAGGAATCTATATGTACACACACGGATTTGCTCAAGCGGGTGCATCCGGAGACACCTTTGCATTCAGAACAGGTCGTTCACGTGAAACAGCTTTCTCAAAAGACTACGACGAACTCTATGAAATAATGAAATATGTAAAGAGTGTCGGCGAAAAAATCACATGGGTAATCGGGCCGAGCCTCGTTACAGACCCTGAAGCAAAAAGAGCTTTTGCAAGTCTAGTAAGAAAAGGATATGTCGACGCAATAATGGTCGGCGATTCATTTGCGTCAATCGACATGGCAATGGATGCATTTGACGAAACAAGCGAAAGAACGTTTGACATGCAAAAATACGATTTGATTTCAAAAATCAGGGAAGCCGGCTCAATAAAAGAAGCTGTTGAACAAGGCATTGTTAAAGAAGGCGGCATCATGCACGCACTCGTAAAAGAAAACAAAGACTATGTGCTCGCAGGCTCTATAAGAGACCCGTACACACTTCCTGACACAGTCGACAATGTCTATGAAGCGCAAGACAGAATGCGTAAACACACGAGAAAAACGGGAATGCTTATTTGCCTTTCAACCGTTCTTCACACAATCGCATCCGGAAATATGACTCCTTCATACAACGAATTTGACGGAGAAATCAGACCTGTATTCATCTACTCAATCGACCTTCAAGAGTTCAGCGTAAACAAACTCTCGGACAGAGGAACTCTCGAAGTAAAAACGATGGTAACAAATATACAGGACTTCGTAAACCACTTAAATAACAATCTATAAATTTCTCGATTAGTCGACAGCGATTATAGAACAACAAAGTCGTAGCTTTTTGCTACGACTCTAATTTTAAAAGAGGAATAAAATGAAAAAATTTTTAAAATATTTCCTAATAACAATATGTATTTTTGTCGTGGGTTGCTCAAACAACACACAAGAAAAATCAACAGACAAAAGCCTTTTGAAAAATCTGAATCTCAAAGTGCTGAATATGGCGGGGAAAAAAGATGCCTTTAAAGAACTCGAGCCGGACACAATACAACCGAACGACTTCTACAACGGCAAATTTGACTCCAGCAAATACAATGTCATATCTCTTGACCAAACCACGATCGACAGATTTAAAAAGGACAACAAAACAAAACTCCTGTTCGACCAAAACTTCGTCTACATCGTAAAAGACAACACCTCGGACATCAAGGAAATGTACAACGAACTTCAAGGCATCGAAGCCAACAAGCACACGAGTGCCGCTCTCACGCTCTACAGAGTTTACGAAAACGAAATCAAAATCATCGAGCTTAAAGAAAACGAAAGCTCCGACACCGACTCGATTTTGTTTATCCTAAACCAACTATATCATACAAAATCAAGAGCTGAATTTGACGAGTGGTATCTCTCGTTTTTGAAATAAGTTTAATTCAAATAAAAAGTCTAACACTATGTTGGACTTTTTTGTTTTATTGGGTTATCATATTGGGTATAGAATATATAGACGAAAGTAAAAGACACACTTATAAAACAAAGGAGAAAACCATGGAACAAAATTACAAAATCGAAGAACCCGAACTTATAAAAAAAGAAACCGTTATAAATGTCATATTTTATATATACATCTTTTTTTCATGCATTTCTATCTACAAGCGTTATACATACGACGTTCCGTCGAGAAATGTTGTAAACACAATCGGAAGAACCGAATACATCGTAAATCGTGAGACGAACGAAAGATTTGACGAGCCGTTCTCATCTCTTTCCTGCTATAAAACATCAGATAAAGATCTTGAAATCGGTGACAAAATCGGCGACTTTGAGTTTTTCGATAAAGACGGAAAAAGTTTAAAAGTCTATAAAATCTATAACTCAAAATATGGCGTCGGCATAAAAAAGGCGAAAAGTTTCACCGTGTTTAATACGGAGCTAAAATAAATATTGCAATAAAAAAGTCTAACATCGTTCGTTAGACTTTTTTAATTAATTTCAAATCTCCTAGCATTTTTCTAAATCTATTATTTTATTGGTAATTGAAAGAGGTCTCTTTCTGTGAGTGATAATTATTACAATTTTACCATCATCTCTAAGTTTTTCAATATTCTTTACTATTTTTTCTTCAGTTTCATTATCAAGAGCTGACGTAAATTCGTCCAAAATCAAAATGTCTGCATCTGTATAAAGTGCTCTTGCCAGTGCAATTCTTTGTTTTTCTCCACCGCTTAAGTTTCCGCCCCCGGTAGTTAACGAATGATTTAATTTATCTTTTTTATTTTCAACCATTTCGCTAATTTCACTCATATTTAAAACTTTTTCATTTATTTTATTGTCTTCAAATTGAATATTTCTTAAAATTGTGTCTCTAAAAATAAAAGGTTCCTGCTCCACGAGCGACATATGTTCATAATAACTCGCTCTATTTATATCTTTTAGCTCAACTTCATTTATTAGCACTTCACCGCTATATGTGTCCCATATTTTTAAAATTATATCTATAATAGTAGATTTTCCTGAACCGGATGGACCGATAATTCCGACAACATCTCCGCTTTCAAGCTTAAAATTCATATTGTTAAGCACTTGTTTTTTACCGTCATATGAAAATGATACATCTTTAAATTCAAGCGTTTTAATTCCTTTAATTTTTAATCCAGTATCTTCTTCCAAATCATATTCAAGGAAATTAAGCACTCTGTCACTCATACCGATACTCACATTTAAACCCGTGTACCAATCTGAAAGATTTTTCATAGGTTCATACAAATAATCTAAATATGAATAAAAAGCAAACAAATATCCAAGTAGAAGTTTCCCCTTTATTATTAAAATTGCACCGAAAATTAAAACTGAAATCGGTAAAAGCGTTCTGATAAATCCGCCCACTCCGTAACTGATTGCCGTATATTTTTTAATTTCTTTAGCTGATTGTGTATATTCATCAATTGTACGAACAAAATTGTCCAAGAAAAATTTTTCTTTACGATTTATCTTAATTTGAATTACCCCGTGCAAATATTCACTAACCGTTTCCGACACTTTCGTAAATAAAGTTCTTTCTTTATTTGAAGCCGCTCTGATTTTTTTATCTATCTTGTGAAATGTAAAAGTATAAATAGGAACGATTAAAATTGGCAAAATTGTCAATACGGGACTCATAAAAAGCATAAGTCCAACAACAACACCTATTCTTAACACATTTAAAATAAACATCGGAAAACCGATTGAAATATCATACGATAAAATAGAGGTGTCATGCAAAATTCGATTGGTGAAATCTTCATCATTCATTTTAAAAAACTTAATATTTTTTTTGAGTGCAGCATCAAGCATAAGAGTTCTAAAATAATTTAAATATTCAGTGCTATACATATGCCAAACATAATTTTGAGCGGAATTTAAAGTTGCATCTAAAATCCCGATAATAATAAGCACAAACCCGAAAGTAATTATATCGCTAATCGGTGCACTCTCTGTAATCATATTTACGAGCTTTCCGATAAAAAAAGGCATGATAGATGCCATAATTATGGAAATTGCACATAGTAACACAAGATAAAATCTTCTCTTTTTAAACGGCCCTATATAACTTAAAAGTCTTCTATATTTTTTAAACATTTTATTGTATCCACCTTTGGTTTACTTAAAAATCCGCACTCTGATAAGTAATTTATGAAATCAATTATTTCGTCTAAATCTAAATCAATTTCATCAGCAATCTTATCTAAATCGCAAAGCCCTATATTTCTTGCCATTCTTATCTTGTCAAATACGAATTTTGCTTTTTGATCCACTTCAATAGTTTCAGCATTAGCAACATTATGAATAACGCTTTTTGTGCCATCGTTATATATTCTAAATGGTCCATAATTCATTTCAATATTTCCATATAAAAATTCATTTATTCTTTTATTTGTCTCAATACATTGGTTATTTGTCGACTTGAAATTATCTAAAGAGCAAGGGAAACATGTATTCATAAAATATTTGCAATCACTACATACTTTTAAGTTGCGATACTCATCCGATTCCATAATACGAAAAGGAATAGCCATCATGTCGTCTTCCCATCCTACAGAAAATTCTTTTTCTCTTAAAGATATTGTGTTATCAGAAATATTTTTAAATTTTACTCTGTCGCAAGGATATAATTTCCCTTCGTTGTCGAGATATATAAAATTCGTACCCGCTCCACAACCATGTGTAATTGAAGGACATGATTTATCGTATTTTTTGTTTACATAGTCAATGGTTAACGGCCTTAAAAATTTCGGAAAGAGCTTAATTTTTTTATAATCTTCCATGCTTCTTGAACCTATGACAATAGCTGATTCAACTATCTCATCATAGTTAAGTGATAGATGCGAATCTTTTGCGTTTCCTTCTTCAATTAATTGTAAAAAAGATAATTCTTTTACATTCCTTTTAAGACAAAAATCAATCATTTGATCAATTGATTTATAGTTTTTCTTTGAAACCACCATATTAACAGCAATTATTCTTCTACTTATGTTTTCATTAATAGTGTCAATAGCATTATTAATGCAATTGTACACATTTCTCCCCCTAATTGCATCATTTTCTTCTTTAATTGGTGATTCTAAACTCAAAACTATTCTATCTAAATATTTAAGTTTGGATAATTCTTTTACATAATCATGGTTCAATTTTATTCCATTTGAATTGAAACCAAACCTAATATTTGAATTATCTAAATACTTGCATATATCAATAAAGTCTTTTCTTGTTGTAGGCTCCCCACCAAGAAAATGAATATATTCTATACCTGCAACATCATCTATTTCAGAAACAATTTTTTTTATTGTTTCCAAATCTATTTCATCATAATCTTTGTTCAAATATTTACCATTTATGCAATGATTGCAATTTAAATTGCATTTGTATGTAATATCCCATTTTATCGTAACACTCATATTTGTCTTCCTTTTTTATAAAATATTGGGCCCATATTTTATTTTAAATTACTATGGCTGATCCGGTGTGTGACAGTTGTTAACGCAATTGTTATCCCCAGGTGCTTTTTGTTGGTAGTTTCTCTTTACCTTTTTATATTTCATAATATCACCTCCTTATTTAATATTTATGATATCGTATCTTTATTGTAACATATTCATCTACTATTGTCAAACATATGTAACACAAACCCTTAAAATAAATCTACTATTGTCAAACATATGTGACACAAACCCTTAAAAATAAATTTGAAAAATGCTGCAGCTTATTAAAAATATATTTTAAATCCTGTCAAGGCTTTAATCGAAACGTGCCTTGACTGTGATTTATAAATATATTAATATCTTAAGCTGCATTTTTAAATTCTTCCAGTATTTCGTTGGTCGTTTTAAAGTCCAGTACTTGTTTTGCTTTGAACGTACTCCCGTTTCTTCAGACACAATATAATCGGTATTTCGAAGCATCTTGGATATTCTGCTTCTTGGAATTTCAACAGTAAACTGTTTGTACAAAAACATAACGACAAACACTATCATTACGATTAAAACAATATTAAGCTTTGTCTTATCGCTTACTAACGGAATTAAATCTTCTTTCTTATATTCTTTCATAATCTTCTCCTTGAAAATCTCTGATACCAATAACTCAATTAATTTCAATTATGTAATCTCACCATCATTTTTGAGTCATTTGAAATATCATATTAACTCTAACTTGATTCTTCTCAACAATATACTTTAAACAGTTGCTGTCACCCCCTGAAATAATAAACTCGTTTAACTTCACCTTATTATACCTATACTAAATTTTATTTAAGTTTAATCATATATTTGATTTATTTGTTAATTTGTATTAGTATATTAATATAAGATAATATGGTTTTTAGTATTTTAAGTTTAATCATATATTTGATTTATTTGTTAATTTGTATTAGTATATTAATATAAGATAATATGGTTTTTAGTATTTTAAATTATATAAAAAATACTCATCACAAAATATAATAAAGGAGAAATTAAAAATGAGATCATTATTTGAACTACTATTCCAACCAAGAAAAACAAAACAACAACAAGTACAAGAAAACATCATCATAAAAGAAACCCGAGAAATGTTTAAACCGCCTATAATAACAACGGTGTCCGAACTGATACTAATCGACGAAACATTCCCCAACTTAACGCTAAAAGAAAAAGGCGACCTCTACACCCTATCCGACTACAAAGGAACGTGGCTACGTGCAAAACGTATGCAGCGCCACCTAAAACAAGCTGTTGAGGCTATAAAAGACGGGCGCATAGAAACCGCCGAAAAACTGATACGTGTGTGTTTAACCGTACAATTATACTAATTACAAAAAGGAAAAAATGAGAATAACAAAAGACTATTTTTTTGAAAGACTGAAAATCCATATCGATACAACCCAAGCGCCGACCCGACAAATAGAAACGCTTATAATGCTATTAATCTACGAGGCGGGGTTGGATATGGGCGATATATGCACTCTCACGGGCACAACAATCAAGCGTGAAACAAAAGAACTCGTAATTCACAAAAGAAACGAAAATCGAACATCCTACATCACGCCGAACATCGAATATGCCCTATCTAAAATCGACAACAAAATCATAAATAAATTCCTTAAAACGGATGCAGTCGACAAGCGCACGCTCATAACCAAAACAATAGAAAACGTCTTCGGAAAATGGACTACTGATAAAGACTTGCAAAAAAGCGCCTACTTAAACCTATACGACTGTGGAGCAACACTTGACAACATAATCGAAATCTACCCGTTCTCAAAAAATATCGAGTACAACAAATACCGAGACCTAATAGCCGAAAAATTAGGCTTAGAACATACAAACGTAAAAGAAATAATGACCAAAGGTGGAATAACGGGCGAACTCATTGAAATAATCGATATTGCCGTAAAAAAAGACAACGGAGAAAACCTTGAAATCGCCGAAAAACTGAAATATATACAAGAAACGGGGCAATACACCCAAAAAGCACTCGCTGAAAAACTCCGTGAAAAATATAAAATACCTATATCATCCGCAGAACTGTCCGCAATCTTGCGAAAAACAGCAAAGAAAAAAGGAAAAAAAATGGAAGTTGTCGACGTGATTGACCGCGAATTCAACGACATGGTAAAAACCGAAAAAAATTTTATCTATTCATCAAAATCAAGAAAATAAACTAAAATAATATTTTGGAATTTCAAACAAAGGAGAAAACCACGGAACAAAATTACAAAATCGAAGAACCGGAACTCATAAAAAAAGAAACCGTTATAAATGTCATATTTTATATATACATCTTTTTTTCATGCATTTCTATCTACAAGCGTTATACATACGACGTTCCGTCGAGAAATGTTGTAAACACAATCGGAAGAACCGAATACATCGTAAATCGTGAGACGAACGAAAGATATGACGAGCCGTTCTCATCTCTTTCCTGTTATAAAACATCATATGAAGATCTTGAAATCGGTGACAAAATCGGCGACTTCGAATTTTTTGATAAAGACGGAAAAAGTTTAAAAGTCTACAAAATCTATAACTCAAAATATGGCGTGGGCATAAAAAAGGCGCGAAGTTTCACCGTGTTTAATACGGAGCTCAAATAAATATTGCAATAAAAAAGTCTAACATCGTTCGTTAGACTTTTTGTTTGAATAAATTTTATTTTTCTTTATTGGTTACACGTTGAAAAGATTATACTATAAAATCGTTTGCACATGTGTTTTTGTCTATACTACAGGGCGGCGGAATGTAATCACGCCGCTACAAATTCTGCTATATCATACAAAAACAAAATAAAATTATATGTTCTTGCTTGCATAGTTATATTTTCAGTGTATAAATTTATAAATCACTGTGTGCTTCCCAAAATGTAACGGCGCATCACATTGCGCCGCCCATTTTTGTGTATATTGAATATGTATTTACACCAACAACGGTGCGAATTCAACATTATAAAATTTTATTTTTACATCTACAACATTTGTATTTTTAATATCTTTCCAAACTTCATAACTCACCATCAAAAAATCCCCACAAAAAATTCCCTATCATTATCGATAAGGAATCCATTTGCAGATTTTTTCAAATGCGTTCACACATTCGGTACTGATATATGTTCACATTTGGGAAGATTTGTCAAGGTCATAATCTAAATTTCTTCAAAATTTTTCTCTTGCTCATTCTCAATATCTTGTTCTAATAACCGAAACACTTTGTCTTTATAGGTTTATTTACCACTTTCTTTTAATATTAAATTTACTGTATAACAAGTCCTGCCAATTTCCAATACCATTTGTTTTTTTCTTTCTCCATAAATGCTCCTTCCGGGTGTTCTGTTTCGTTAATTCCCCATAAATATTATAGAGCCTCAAAATTTTAGTTTAATTAAAATGAAGGAACAGAATCTTATTTTTTATATTCAAATCGTTCTCTGTCATATTTTACTTCTTGCTTGTACATTTCTACATATTTGCCTAAGGTCTCCTCTTTTACTTCTTTTGAAGATAATTTAGACTCATCAATTATTTCGGATAAATTCGGTCCCGAAATCAACAAAGAACCATCCGGCTGTACACATGCCGCAAAAATATATGTCGAGTTTTCAACCAAGAGTTGATCATTCTCGTAAAGAATCATTTGCCCATCTTTTGACCTTCCTCCACACTTAATTAAAAGTATATTCTCCTCAGTTGGCAACTCTCCTTTTATATTTTTGATAACACGAATAGTGTAATGAGTATACGGCGTACTAACTTCCTTCGTACCGTTTTTAGTTTCCACAACTACTGGATCTCTATACTCAACCTTTTCTTCTTTAACCACCTGAGCTATAAAATAATGATCTGAAAAACCGATTACCTCCTTTGGATTATTCATATCTATAGCAAAGTCGGCATGTAAATAACTAATTGAATCTTGATTTTTGACGTTCTCATTAGACTTTCCACATCCAACAAAAATGATAACACAGCACAACATGCACAGAATTGCACAAATCGTGGATTTCTTTGATATTCTATTCATCCCTACATTTCCTTTCTAATAGTTGTTATAAGCTTCGTCATACGAGGATTTATCAGTTGATGATAAGCTTGTTATGCTTAACTTTCCTTGTTTCATAATATCATTTGTACCATTAGTATGGTCTAATCCAAGTGCATGACCCAATTCGTGAGTAGCAGTTTTTATTTGCTGAGCAAATGTCATGTCTTCAAAATGATAATCATTGAATTTTATTGTACCATTAGAACTTGTGTAACCCATAGTAGTTGATACTTCATAATAATCACTAATAAAAACATCCTCTACAACGAAAATTGAGTCAGGTCTAATTACTCCTGAACGATGACCTTCCCAGAGATTAACTCCTGATTGAACGCTACTTATGTATTTGGTGTCACTATCCCAATCCAAGTGTTTCCCATCATCGACTAAATTCCAATCTCTCTTTACAAAAATCCCTACAAAAAATTCCCTATCATTGTCGATAAGGAATCCATTTGTAGATTTTCAAATATATGTTCGCATTCGGTACTGCACTGTTCAACTAAAATCAACCTGAGTCTACTTGTTACGAGTTCTTATACATATATATATTTATTTTAAGTCAATGCGCGAGATATATGTACCCCGGAAAATCCGGGCGTTTTTTATAGTCTTTCCAAATCACTCATAAGTTTATCGAGATTTATTCCGTGCACCATGCAAGCTTCTTCGATTGTTTCCATTTGGCTTGCCGGGCATCCGATGCATCCCATTCCATAGCTCATTAATAGATATGCAGCTTCCGGTTTTAACTCCATGAGTTCCCCGAGATACATATCTTTGTTGATTTTAATATCTTCCATTAGAGTCCCAATGCCTTTTCTAATTTTTCTTGATCAAAGCCGTAGATTGTTTCATCTCCGACGATGATGAGTGGTACGCCTGTGAAACCTTTTTGTCTGAGTTCCATCATAGCTTCTTTGTCTTTGCTTATATTCTTTTCTGTGTATTTAATGTCGTGTTTTTCAAAATATTCCTTTGCCAAGTGACAAAAGTGGCAAGTCTCGCTTGTATAAATTGTTACATCTTTCATTGTAGTCCCTCCATCACTATATCAATAAAATTTTATTTGTCTTTTTTACAGTCTTTTTTACAGTCTTTTTCTTTTCCTTCTACTTCTTCGCCGTAGACGCCTTCGCCAAGACACATCTCGTCTTCGCCTGTCTTAACTTTTGCTTGTTCTTCTACTGAAAGAGCGTCTTTTTTGTTATCTCTTTCTTCGATTGTGTCTTCGTATTTCTTTTGTGTTTTGCAATAGCCTTTTGTGCCTTCGCATTTTTTATCATTTTTGTCTGTCATAATATCCCTCCATTTATAATATCTGCATTTTCCATGCTTTCATCACTAATTTCTTTATACCCACTAAATATATATTTTAACCACAAAATTTATTTTTTGTTGAAACTTGAATATAAATTCAAAAAGTCCTCAAGAGTTAAATTTTCCGCTCTTACTTTCGGATCGATTCCCGCATTTTCAATTTTTTCCTGAACTTCCGACTTGTCCATGTCAAGACCCATCGAGAGCGAGTTTAAAAGAGTTTTTCTTCTCATGCCGAACGCCTTGTGAACAAAGTCCATAAAGTTATCGGGTCTTTCGTCCCTCTCGACGGTTTCCAAAAGAACCACCGAACTTTTAACCTTCGGTCTAGGAATAAAGGAGCCTTCGCTCACGTCAAACAAAATTTTTGCATTTGAAAAATACGAAACGAAAACGGACAGACTTCCATATGTCTTGCTTCCCGGCTTTGCAGTCATTCTCTCTGCAACTTCTTTTTGCACCATGACCACAATTTTGTCGAATTTATTTTCATTTTTAAAAATCTTTTCCAAAATCGGAGTGGTAATTACATAAGGAAGATTCCCGATAAAAACATTAGGTGTCGGATTTTCATTTGCACTTTTCCAAATCTCATCGTCGAGTGCATCGCCGTGCACGAGTTTGAAATTGTTCATCCCTTCAAAGTTCTCGTGAAGTATGTCGATAAATCTGTCGTCAATTTCAATCGACGTGAGTTTGTTTCCGCGAAGGAGAATTTCTTCGGAGAGCGAGCCTATTCCCGGTCCCACTTCGAGCACAACGTCATTTTCTTTCAAATCCGCGCTGTCGACAATTTTTCGGAGTATGTTTCCGTCAATCAAAAAGTTTTGCCCGAGACTTTTTTTCATTGTAATATCGTGCATCTCCATGATTTTTCGGGTGTTTTTTATATTATATATTCTGCCCTTCACTATACTCCTCCAGAATTTTTATAACTTCTTCTTTATCTATGCCGAAGTTGTTGAGTCTTTTTAGAAGCGTCTTTGCGTTCGGGTTTCCAAGATTTAGTCTTTCGCTCAAATACTCGCGCCTTTTCTTTGAATCGTCAAAACCGGTGATCCTTTGTTCGAACAAAAACTCCGCCGAAAAATTTTCCGTCTTCGAAACATATGTCGGTCTCGCTTTATTTATCGCTTCGATGATGTCCTCTTTCTTTGCATTTTCAATCCCGATGTCCCCGTCTTTTATCGCGAGGCTTTGTTTGAAATATGCAATTTTTACCGGACACTTCAAATTTTTCACAAGCTTTTCTCGAATAATATTCCCCGCATGGTCCGGGTCGGTCAAAATTATAGCGCCGCGGTCCTTCGTGATTTCCACAATTTCATCGAGTTTTTTTCGATTTATATGAATGCCGCCCGTTGCGATTATAGTTGCGTCGAGCGCTTCCGTAACTCTTGTGATGTCGTCCTTGCCCTCGACAACTATAACTTCTTTAATTCTCTTAGATTCCATAGAAGAACCTTGCATTCTTTGTAGTTATTTCAGCAACTTCTTCCGGCGTCACATTTTTTATTTCGGCGATTTTTTTCACAACATTTTCGATATAAATCGAAAGATTTCTCTTGCCCCTGTACGGAACCGGAGTCATATATGGCGCATCGGTTTCAAGAAGGATCCTGTCGAGCGGTGCATATTCAACCGACTCGACAACATGTCTAGCATTTTTAAAAGTGACGGCGCCGCCGATTGAGAGAAAATATCCGAGATTCAAATATTCCCTTGCAACTTCTTTCGCACCCGTAAAACAATGAATCAATGTTTTCTCGCCGTGTCTCAGCGAGCGGAGCATTGTGAGCGTGTCTTCGACCGCATCTCTCGAGTGGATGACGAGCGGTTCATTATTTTCGTCGGCAAATTCAATCATTCTGTGAAAAACTCGTTTTTGCACATCTCTATCCGACAAATCGTAGTAGTAGTCGAGTCCGCACTCGCCCACTCCGACAACTTTGTCATTTTTAAGCATTTCCTTATAAACTTCAATGTCGTCTTCGGAAAATCCGTCGGCTTCGTGTGGATGACAACCCACAACCGCATAAATTTTGTCGTATTTTTGGGCAAGTTCAAACGACGCTTTCGAGCTTTCGAGATCGCTTGACGCATTTACGATTGCAATGACACCGTTTTGAAACTGCGAATTTATAATCTCGTCTCTGTCCTCATCATATTTTTCGTCATCATAGTGCGCGTGCGCATCAATAAATGAATACATTATCTGAGCCCCGCTCCCGTAAATCCTTCGCTCCACGGTTTCATGAGTGTGAGCTTGCCGTCTTTTTCAGCAGCCAAAATCATGCCGTCGCTCTTTACTCCGCGCAAGTTTACAGGTTTGATGTTTAGAATGAACACAGCTTCTTTCCCCAAAAGTTCTTCCGGTTTAAAATGTTCCTTTATTCCCGAAACGACAGTTCTTTCTTCGCCTCCGACGTCGACTGTGAGAACATAGAGTCTGTCTGCGTTTTTATGCGGCTTAACGTCGATGATTTTTCCGACTCTCAAATCGCATTTTTCAAAATCTTCAAATTCAATTTCCGATTTATTTTCCACAAGTTTCTCGGAAAGTTCTTTTTTGTTTCCGATTTTTTTCTGTCTTTCATCAAAAAGTTCCGTATTTTTCTTTGTGATATTTTCGGCGGTGTCATCGTCTGCACGGTTGAACAAGTTTTCTCCCTTTGTAACTTTAAGACCCGCTTTTATTTCTCCGTCAATTCCATCGATTCCGAATTTTTCAAAAATCTTTTCGGTTGTAGAAGGCATAATCGGCGTGAGCATCTTTGCAGCTTCCACAATTGAAACGGAGAGATTGTAGAGCACTGTCTTTAATCTTTCGACGTCTTCCTTTGCGAGTTTCCACGGCTCGGTTTCGTCGATATATCTGTTTGCGCGGCGAATGAGTTTGAAAACGTCTTCGAGCGCAAAGTTGAACTTCAAGTCGTTCATTTCTTTATAGAATGCGTCCTTCGCTCTTTCGATTTCTTCGAAAATTTCTCCGTCGATTTCTTCTTTTGTTCCCGGCTCCGGAATTATTCCGTCAAAATATTTTTCAATCATCGCAAGAGTTCTTGAAACGAGATTTCCAAGGTCGTTTACGAGGTCCGAATTGTATCTTTGAACAATTTTGTCAATTGTAAAATTGCCGTCGCTGCCGAAGCTGAATTCTCTCAAAATGAAATATCTCAACGTGTCCGCACCGAGCGTTTCAATAATCGGTTCCGGATAATAGACATTGCCCTTTGATTTACTCATCTTGTCGTTGTCAAACAAAATCCAACCGTGTGCGAAAACTTTTTTCGGAAGTGGAAGACCGAGCGCCATCAAAATCGCCGGCCAAATCACAATGTGAAATCTTACAATTTCACGGCCCACAAGGTGCAAGTCACACGGCCAGAACTTGTTAAAGAGTTCGTCATCTTCCATATAACCGATTCCTGAAAGATAGCAAAGAAGTGCGTCAACCCAAACATAGACGACGTGTTTTTCGTCAAACGGAACTTTTACTCCCCAATCGATTGCGGTTCTCGAAGCGGACAAATCTTCGAGTCCGTCTTTCATAAAACCGTTTAAAATTTCATCCTTTATATATTCCGGTTCGATGTCCGCATTTTTTATATATTCGGCAACTTGGTCCTTGTACTTCGAAAGTCTGAAGAAATAGCTTTCTTCGTCTCTCTTTGTGAGTTCTCTTCCGCAGTCCGGACAAATGTGTCCGTCGGTTGCCTGTGCTTCCGTGAAATATGCTTCGCAAGGCACACAGTATAGTCCGCTGTAGTTCGCCTTGTAGATGTCGCCTTGGTCAAATAGCTTTTTAAATACTTTTTGCACGACTGCTTCGTGCTTTTCCGACGTGGTTCTTTCGAAAACGTCGTAGTCGATGTTTAGAGATTCCCAAAGTTTTTTTGAAGTATCGACAATTGCATCTGTAAATTCGAGCGGTGTCACACCCGCTTTTTTTGCAGCTTCCGCAATTTTTTGTCCGTGTTCGTCGGTGCCCGTGACAAAGAAAACGTCATTACCCTCTAACTTTTTAAATCTCTTTATAACATCAGCGACAATGGTCGTGTATGTGTGGCCGATGTGAAGATTTCCGTTCGGATAATATATAGGCGTTGTTACATAATAATTTTCAGACATAATTTCTCCTTTCTGAATTTTATCTTTTTTCTAAAATTGCGACACTCTCAATATTCAAAGTGCCGGCAAAATTGTTAAATCCTTTTACACTCAAAACTTTATAATTTTTCATTTCCATCAAATCATTTTTTAGTGTCACCGGATTGCAGCTCACATAAATAACTTGATCGACTCCGCTTTCGTCAATCGCCTGAAGCACATCTTTGTGGATGCCGGCTCTCGGCGGATCTATAATAATTGTATCAGCTTTCGTCTCTGTAGTTTTTACGAATTCTTTGCAGTCGGCAAGAACCATCTTAACGTTTTTAATGCCGTTTTTCTCGATTGTATCCTCGCCGTCCTTCACATTTTCCGGATTGATTTCAACGCTTATGACCTCGCTTGCCATATCGCTCAAAACTTGTCCGATGACCGCACTTCCCGCATACAAATCCCAAAGCACGCCGGTCTTTTTCAGGTGCTCCTTTACATAAGAATAAAGTTCTTCGGCTGCAGTTGAATTTGTTTGAAAAAACGAAAAAGGACCCACATTAAAGTCCAAATCAAAAAGCCTTTCCCTTAAAAAAACCGGTCCATATAAAAGTATGAGTTTTTCCGGCACAACCGCATCGCTCAGCGAATCGTTTATGGTGTGATAAATCGTTGTAATTTTTCCTTCGAGTTTATCATTTAGTGAAAGCAAAAACTCCTTGAACTCTTCGTCAAGCGGATGAGCGCTTGTCGTCACAAGATTTACCATATATTCGTCATAAAAAACGGAGTGTCTCACAATTAAGTGTCGCAAAAATCCGTCTTTCGTCATCTTGTGGTAAAAAGTTTCGCCGCGCTCGATGAAAAACTCCTTCACCTCGCGCCTTATAGTGTCCATGTCCTTCGGCACAATCAAGCAATCTGCACCTTCGACAATATTGTAAAACATACTCTTTTCGTGCAGCCCGAGTTTTAGCGGTCCGTCTTTCTCTTCGTTGCCGAAGCTGTATTCCATTTTGTTTCTATATCTCAAAACTTTTTCCGGCGAATGAATTTCCAAAATCTCCGTTCCGTCTCTTTTTTCGAGTGGTGCAAAAAGTCTTTTCATTTCTTCGTTTTTTATTTTAAGCTCGTCTTCATAAGAAATTTCTCGAAATCTGCACCCGCCGCATCTGTCCGAAACGTCGCAGCTCGTGTTTTTTACATAAGGCGATTTTAAAATTTCCAAAATATTCGCTTTTTTTCTTCGCTTATTTTTAAATAGGACAGTTTCCCCCGGGAAACCGCCCTTTGATTCATAAACTTTTCCTTCCGACTCAATCAGAACTTTTTTGTTGAATTGAAGTTCTTTAATTACGCCTTCCAAAAAATCACCTACTTATTTATCTTTGGAGCGAGCAAGCTTTTGAAGAATTCTCCCCCCGTCAAATCGAGATAGTTCTCAATTTCTTCTCTCGGAATATCGACAAAATATTCCTTGTCGCTTCTTAAAACCATTTTTAAATCGCTGTCAAAAGAGAAGCACACAAGTTCAACATCGCCTTGCATATTTTCTTCCGTCTTCTTTTGGTTAACAAGCGTTTCTATTGCCGCTTCGTCGATGAAGATGTCCTTTGCATCCACAACTTCACCGGTGTAAATGTCGACCATAAACGGATAACTCTTGTCGTGCGCCTTTAATGTCGCATACAAAATATCGCCTTCGAGCCTGTAGTCATATGTCACATTCTTTTCGGTCGTAATTCTGTCGGCGATCGATTTCAAAGATGCGTTCAATTTTTCATTTGTGTCTTTCGATACAATGAATAAATAATTTTTTCCGTCTTTTTCGTCAATCAAAACTTTTACAGTTCCAAGCGGATTTATCTTCGGACTTTTCTCGATCGCATTTCCGTCTAGGTCAAAATATGTTATCTTGCCGTAGTCGGACGTGATGAAAAGATTTTCATCCTTCATAATTGAATCGATATTTTCTCCGATTGTCTTCTTTATATTTCCGCTTTTGTCGAGAAGTTCTCCGACTCCTTCCGAAACGCCCATAACAAATCCCCCGTTAACGTCAAAAGATTCGGCGCTCAAAAAGTCGTATTTATAATCAGTGACTCGACCTTCCTTTTCGCTGTAAAGAGCAAAAAGTTCGCCGTTGTTTGCGGCAAAAAAACCGTTTCCAAGAAGTCTTACGTCTGTGAACACCTCGTCGGAAACCGGCTCGCCCTTCAAAGTGTAGACTTTTTTAACGAGTTCGCCGTTCTTTCTGTCGAAAACTGTATACATTCCGCCGTAAACTTCTGTCAAGTCGCCCTTAACTCCCGGATTTACAACGTCGCCGTTCAAATCGAGAAGGAGTTGCTTGTCGCCCTCTCTTGCAAGAATCGTCTCGTCGTTAATCTTGTAGCTTTCGGTGTAATTTGTTTCCTTGACATTCATCTCGCCGTCAACAATCACAACTTTTCCATCTTTAACTGCAACGCCCGAATTCTTTCCGAAAGGATATGCCTCTTCAAATTGTGCGGCGAGAGTCTTTTCGCCGTCAAGAGTTCTGTATCCCCACTTGTCGCCTTCAAGATATGAGAGCACTTTGTTTTCACCAATCAAAATGTAGTCATATTTTAAAAGCACTTCTTTTGTTTTTAAATCAATAAGCTCGGTCTTGTCCTTGTTTTTAACCGTGACCAGCCCGTCTTTTATTTGATAGACATTTTCAATTCCCGAAAGCACATCTTCGCCTTCTCGATTTATTATTGCGACCTTTCCGTTTTCAATAACAACAGCATAGTCATCTTCAAATGCTTTCAAAACATCTTCGAAATGTTTGTCAATTTTGACCTCGTTGTCTTTGTTTATAAAAACATAGCTCGCGTCGTTATCCGTGTATTTTAAAACCGGATAAAGCTTCTCACTCTTTTTCATCGTGCACGACGTGAAAACAAGAGCGAGAATTAAAAGAATTAAAGGCAAAACCTTTTTCATTATTTATCTATCCTCTCTAAAATTTTATCCTTGCCCAAAAGGTAGAGCACGTGAACGAAATCAGGTCCCTTTGCCTTTCCGGTGAGAAGACATCTGACCGGCATAAATAAATTTTTGCCCTTGACTCCGGTTTCTTTTTTGAGAAGTTTCATAAATTCTTCCGCATATTCCAAAGTCATTTCCTTGTCTTCGAGAAGTTTTCTGATGCCATCTTTTAAAACAGGAAGGTCTTCGCTTTCAAGCCATTCTTTCGTGTCTTCATCATAATGCACTTCGCTTTCGGTGAACATCTTGCATTTTTCAGCGACCACTTTGAGCGTGTCGCAGTCTTCCTTGACAGCTTCCATCATAATTTCGTAGTATTCACGATTGTTCATGATTTCTTCTTCGGAAATTCCTAAAACTTCTTCCATAAAAGGTGCTGCAAGGTCAAGCAGTTCCGCATTTTCCTTGTTTCTGATATAGTGTGCATTCATCCAATTGAGTTTGTCGACGTCAAAAATTCCGCCCGTCTTTGATACTCTTTCGAATGAAAATTCCTCAATCATTTCATCCATCGACATAATTTCGTCTTCAGTGTCAGGACTCCATCCGATAAGAGCGAGGAAGTTTATAAGAGCATCCGGAAGATATCCCGCTTTTCTGAAGTCGCCGACTGCAACATCTCCTTCTCTTTTCGAAAGTTTCTTTCTCGATTTGTTCAAAACTGTCGGAAGGTGAACATAAGTCGGTTCTTCCCAACCGAGTGCGCGATAAAGAAGAACGTGCTTCGGAGTTGAAGGAAGCCATTCTTCACCGCGAACGATGTGTGTCACGCCCATCAAATGGTCGTCAACGACAACCGCCATGTGGTATGTCGGGAAACCGTCGCTCTTTAAAAGAACTTGGTCGTCCATATCGTCTGTGTTTATAGTAATTTTTCCGCGAACCAAATCCGTAAACGTTACGTCTTCGTTTTTATTTAATTTAAGTCTTACAACATAAGGTTCACCGTTTGCAACGCGTTTCTTTGCTTCTTCAATAGGAATTGAGCGACAGAAACCGTCATATCTCGGAATCAAACCCTTTGCTTCCCTTTCGGCTCTTATTGCGTCGAGTCTTTCCTTGTCGCAGAAGCAGTAATATGCGTAGCCCTTGTCGATGAGCTCGTCGACATATTTTCTGTAGAGCGGGAGTCTGTTTGATTGGACATATGGTCCATATTTTCCGACTTCTTTGAGTTCGCCGTCTACATATTTCGGACCTTCGTCATTTTCAATGCCGCTCCAATTTAGCGCATCCAAAAGATTTTCGACAGCCCCTTCGACATATCTTGTTCTGTCCGTGTCCTCAATTCTCAAAATAAATTGTCCGCCCATTTTCTTTGCGTATAAATAGTTGAAAAGTGCAGTTCTTAGTCCCCCTATGTGAAGCCAACCCGTTGGTGATGGCGCAAAACGTAATCTTACCGACATAAATTTCTCCTTTCTTCTTCAATAACATTTTCTATATCTTCAATTTTTACATCAACTCTATCTTTCGGAGTTACTCTCTTTGAAAATTCAACCACTCCGTCTGCGACACCCTTGCCGACGGTGATTCTTAAAGGAATCCCGATAAGGTCGCGGTCGTTGAATTTAACTCCTGCTCTTTCGCTTCTGTCGTCAATCAAAACTGTGTATTTTTTGCTTAAATTTTTGTAAAGTTCTTCCGAAACTTTTACTTGTTCTTCATCATTTACATTCATGACACTTATGATAACTTCATATGGTGCAACATTTATCGGCCAAATGATTCCGAAATCGTCGTGATTTTGCTCGATGATTGCAGTTATTGTTCTTGAAATTCCGACGCCGTAGCTTCCCATCCAGAAAGGCTTCTTTACGCCGTCTTCATCCAAAAATCCTGCGCCCAAAGATTCGGAATATTTCGTGCCGAGTCCGAAAATTTGTCCGACTTCGATGCCGCGGCGAACTTTGAGCTCTCCGCTTCCGTCAGGAGCCATATCTCCTTCTCTTGCCATCAAAAGATCTCCGCCGTCTTCTCCGTCGAAGTCGCGTCCGAAGTTTACATTTACAAAATGCATGCCTTCTTCATTTGCACCGACGACCACATTCTTCATTTCCTTTATACGCTTGTCCAAAATTACACGTCCGTCAAGATTAAACGGTCCCATATATCCCGGCACGCTACCCGCAGAAACAATGTCTTCGTCGGACATCATTTCGATGTCATAATCATTTACACCTGCGAAATTTTGGAACTTCGTCATATTGAGTTCCCTGTCGCCCGGAATGAAAATGAAAAACTTTTCGTCCTTAACTTTTATTGCAATCGCCTTTACACATTCATCCGGCGTTTTGTTTAAATACTTTGCGACGTCTTCAATTGTTTTACAGCCCGGCGTTTCCTTCTTTTCCTTTGGAAGTTCCGCGTCGTTTTTCGACTTGACTTCGTAATTTACTTCGCACTTTTCATCCGTTGCTGCGAATTTATAATTTTCGGTGTAGAAAAGTTCGCCTTCTCCCGTTTCCGAAAGAGCTTGGAACTCAATTGTCATATTTCCGCCCATTTGTCCCGAGTCGGAGTCGACCTTTACATACTCAAGTCCGAGTTCCGTGAAAATACTGTCGTAGCAATTTTCCATATTGTGGTAACTCTTTGCCATTCCTTCCGGATCTCTGTCGAATGAATATGCGTCCTTCATCAAAAATTCACGCGAACGATTCAAACCGAATCTCGGTCTCTTTTCGTCTCTATATTTGATTTGAATTTGATAAATATTTAAAGGCAACGACTTGTAGCTTGTGAGTTCATCTTTAACAAGACTTGTAAAATATTCTTCCGCCGTAGGTCCGAGACAAAAATCGCGTCCGTTTCTGTCCTTCACTTTAAACATTTCCGGTCCGTATTTTTCCCAACGACCGGACTCTTGCCAAATTTCTGCAGGTTGAACAACGCTCATTCTGATTTCTTGTCCACCGAACTCATCCATATTTCGTCTTACAATCTCTTCAATATTTCTTAAAACTCTAAAACCAAGCGGCAAATAAGAATAAAC
Source organism: uncultured Eubacteriales bacterium (assembly GCA_900540185.1). Classification (GTDB taxonomy): domain Bacteria; phylum Bacillota; class Clostridia; order Tissierellales; family Peptoniphilaceae; genus Ezakiella. Next base: position 85,101 of record UQFH01000002.1, on the reverse strand, counting down.
TCCCGAACAAGACTTTCTAATCATGCCCGAACGGAGCATGAGCTTGTGACTTATAATTTCCGCATCAGCCGGTGCTTCTCTTAGAGTCGGCATATAAAGCTGTGATAATCTCATAATTTCCTCCCAAAAAATAATATAAAAAAACACCCCAACGAATTGAGGCGAATAAATCGCGGTACCACTCAAAATTAATACTCGAAAAACTATAACGCGTCAAACCGTGTATAAATACAAAATAAAAAGACCGGTTCAACATCTTCCGCCATATCCTTTCACCGACCGGATACTCTCTGTAGGCCGAAAAAATGTCTACTATTCTTTCACTAATATTATAACACGAAAATAACACATTTGTCAAAGTAAATACACATTTTTTGCGAGATTTTAAATATAAAATCGAATTTATTTATATGTTTAAATTTTATTAAAAAAGTTGAAAAAGCTTCTATATTTTTTGCATAATTATTACACTCGCTAAATGTTTTTAAATTGAATATAAATTGAAACTATTATATAATAAATATAAGAAAATAATGAAATGAAAGGAGTAATATGCCAAGTTTTTACACACACTATCACTTCGGTCGCGACTTTATGAAGATTGCGCCCGAGCGAATAAAGAGAATTATAAATATCGACAAAGAGCTTTTTTTGTTTGGAAACCAGGGCCCGGATTTCTTTTTCTTCAACATAAAAAATGCGCTAAAAGGCAGTAATCCCGGCACGGACATTCACAACAAAAAGTTTTCGGAAGTTCTCGCGACTATAAAAAAAGATTTCGACGCCGAAGACCTCGAGACAAAAACGGGAAGCTATTTCTTGGGGCTTGTCCTCCATTTTCTTTTGGACAGCTCGCTTCACCCGACTGTCGAAGCGCTCAAAAGAAAGGACTACGGCCATTTAAATATCGAGAGCGAACTCGACAGGTACTATTTAAATCTCGACGGCGAAAACGAGTTTAAATTTATACAGTCGAATCTCATTCCCGACAAAGCTTATGCGAAACACATCTACCCGATTTACAAAAATTTTGAACGCGTGGACATGAAAAATATCGAGAAGTCAATTTCAAATATGGTATTTGTGAAAAACTTTTTTCACAACGACTCAAAGCTGAAAGAGAAATTTATTTTGGGAACTCTCGGACTTATAGGACATAAATATACTTTCGGCGGGCAACTCATAACTCATAAACCGTTTCCATATGCCGAAGATTCAAACAAAATTCTGTCCAAAATGTACGACGAAACTCTAAAAGCTGCCCCGGGATTTTTGGACAAAACTTTGGAATATATGTTTGAAGACGGCAAGGAACTTGAAAATTACAGAAAGGATTTTAACGGTGTCTAAAATAAAATTAACACAACTTGAAAAAAACTGGGTAAAATATGACGTTGGAAACAGCGCCTATATACTTCTTGCAACCACAATAATTCCGATACTATTTAAATCGATCGGCGAAAACTCGCTCTCGAGTGCGGACTACCTCGCAAGTTGGGGCTATGCAATGACAATCTCGACACTCGTGATTGCGATTTTAAGTCCGATTCTCGGCGCAATAAGCGACGGCCGCGGAAAAAGAAAGCCGATGTTTCAAATATTTCTCTTTCTCGGAATTGCAGGACTCGTCGTTCAACCGCTCACAACGAACTGGGTTGTCTTTTTAATAATATTCATCATAACAAAAATCGGATTTAACGGCTCGCTCGTCTTCTACGACAGCATGCTCCCCGACGTCACGACAAATGAAAGAATGGACGAAGTGAGCTCTTTGGGCTACGCATGGGGCTACATCGGAAGCTGTGTTCCGTTTATTATAAGTATAATACTTGCGACAAAAGGCGGCGACCTTTTCGGGCTATCGCTTTCGACCTCGATGATAATCATATGTGCGCTAAACGCCGCATGGTGGCTCTTATTCTCAGTGCCACTTATAAAGACATACGAGCAAAAATACTACATCGAAAACCAAAACACAACTCCAAAAGTTGTTTTTAAAAGACTTCTAAAAACTATAAAAGAAATTTGGGAAAATAATAAAATAAAATACTTCCTACTCTCATTCTTTTTCTACATCGACGGAGTCTACACGATAATCGGAATGGCGACTGCATACGGTGAAAGTTTGGGGCTAAACTCCTCAGGACTTATACTCGCACTTCTTGCAACGCAAATCGTTGCATTCCCATGCGCAATATACTTCGGTCGCATTTCAAAAAAATACAAAACCGAAACCCTTCTAAAAATTACAATCGTCGCATACGGACTAATCACGCTCTATGCGACATTCCTGAACAACCTCACACAATTTTGGATACTCGCAATTCTCGTCGGAATGTTTCAAGGAGCAATTCAAGCGCTCTCAAGAAGCTACTTTGCAAAAATTATTCCGCCTGAAAAAAGCGGCGAATATTTTGGAGTTTTCGACATCTTCGGAAAAGGCGCAAGCATGTTCGGCACACTTCTTATTGCAGTCGTGACCGACATAACCGGAAAACAAAATTATGGCATAATGGCGCTTGTGATCCTCTTTATAATCGGCTACTTCGTCTTCGATAAAACTGTAAAAGTTGAGGCATAAACTAAAAGAAGCTATTTTTTGTAGCTTCTTTTTTTGTGCAAATGTTTAGTTGTTTTATGATTTTCTTCATCAATTTATCCTTAAATAAATACTATTTGCAGCAATTTTAAAATCCCAAAAAATAAAGGCCCGCTTACAGTCCTTTATTTCCAAGGAGTTATGATTTCCGTTTAAAGAGAAAATCTTGTCTCGAGTTTGAAACTCTAGTTTCTCGCTCTATTATCAATCGCTCTTTTGAGCGTGATAAACATAAATACAAATCCCACCGTAAGGACGATGTGACCAACGCCCGCGATACCCGAAATCGACGCGTCGAGCGCTTTCTTGCTGCCCCAGTCCATCACTTCCGTGAGTCCGCGGAGAAATAGCATCGCCGCCGTAATTACAACTCCGATGTTGTAGCTTAAAAAGAATGTTTTAAATGTCTTCTCATTTTCGAACTTCAAATTCATTGAAAACAGCGCGATAATCAAAAACATAAATGCGCCTAAAACTAAAAAGTGCGGGTGCGCAAGCGCCATTCTCGTCCTTGCCGTGTAGCCGATGTATTTTGTGAATTCACGATAGAACGCACCGGCAACAAGTCCGATTATTGCGTAGATAAATGAGAGGTTTACGTATTTTTTTGTCATTTGCTTCTCCTTTCAATTTTATTTAAAAGCATTTGTCACTCATTTCGGCAAATGATTTTAACCAATTTTGCTAGAGCGTTTGAACAATGTTCAATAAATGCTCTAATAAAATCCCACCCGAGGTGAGATTCTTAATATATTGTCTTTTTGATCATATAAGTGAGCGACTTTGTGTCGTAGTTTTTCTGAAGCACAAGCGACATTAAAGCCGATAATATAAATTCTATAAGTTGTTCTTTTGTAAAGTCCGGATTGAATGCATTTTGATTTATAGACTCGTCTCTCTCGATTGAAACCAAAAGATTTTCTTTGAATTTATCGATAAATTTCGTCATTGAGTCTTTTGCTTTGTTCATATTTTGCGCTTTGAAAGTAAGCGAGTGGATTGAGAAAAAGTTCGGATATTTTTTAATGCCCTCTTCTGTGTGGTTGAAGATTTTTTCAATAAAGTCGACAAAGGATATATCTTGAGAGTCCATCTCCTCGATTCTGAAGATGTCTTCCCAAACACTTTCGATGACTTCAATCATCAGTTCGTCCTTCGACGGAAAGTAGTAATAAACAGAGCCGATTGCAATGTCGCATTCCCTTGCGATTTTTCTTATGTTTAAAGCTTTCAGTCCCTCTTTTGAAACAATTTCTCTTGCAACTTTTAAAATCGATTCTTTTGAAGTAATAGGATTTGCCATATTTTCTCCTCTCGAAACTTTACACTTATATTATACCACATATTAAATTTTGTCACAATAAAAAAAGCCGCCACAAAAGTGACGGCATTGTTTTTAATAATCTTCGAGTAAAACTTTGAAGAATCCTTGTGGGTGATCACATGCCGGACATTTCTTAGGAGCTTTTTTGCCCTTGTGTACATATCCGCAGTTTAGACAAATCCAATAAACTTCTTCTTCTCTTTCGAAGAGTGTACCTTTTTCAAGTCTGTCTGCAAGTTCAGTGTATCTCTTGTCGTGGTGTTCTTCAACTTCCCCGATTTCTTTCAATGTTGCAGCGATTGCTTTGAATCCTTCTTCTTTTGCAATTTCAGCAAATGTAGGATACATATCTGAATGTTCGTATTCTTCACCTTCAGCAGCTGCTCTTAAGTTTGTGAGAGTGTCTCCCAAGTGAACAGGATATTCGGCATTGATTGTGATGCCTTCATCGTTCAATTCTTCTTTTAAGTATTTGTAGAGTCTGTTTGCGTGAGCTCTTTCATTTTCTGCAGTCTCTTCAAAAACCGCTTGAATTACTTCCAAGCCTTCTTTTTTTGCTTGGCTTGCATACATTTTGTATCTCATAACTGCTTGGCATTCGCCTGCAAATGCAGTCATAAGATTGGTTGCTGTCTTTGAACCTTTTAATTCCATAATAATACCTCCATAATAAATTTTATATTCCCTATATAATCGTGCATTTATATATACCCATTAAATCTGTTTTAAACACATTTGTGTAAATTTGTTATTACTGTATTTTTTATTTTTCTTTTTATTATCATTTATTTGACAACCGAATTCGAAAATCCTATAATGAAAATGATAATAGATTTCATATTGAGGAGGTGATTCTATGAATAAAAAAATTGTTTTTGCTTTTGCACTTATATTTCTCGTGCTCACAATTCTCTTTACATGCACGGCGCTTTTTTGTGCGAACCATATTTGCACACACCACAATTGCTCCATCTGTAGCTACATAGAAGCTGTGAATGTAAATGAAAGAAATAGAATCACCGTCTCTATTTTATTTTTCGCTCTGTTTTTTAGAGCATTTATTTCGATTTATAAAAATTATAATTATGAAATAAAAATAAAAGAAACTCCAATTGACCTCAAGGTTAGAATAAACGATTAGATTTAATATCTCATCAAAAATTTATTCTAATTATTGGAGGTTAATATGAAAGGTAAAATTAAATTAATTATTTTTGCACTCGTAGCAGTGCTATTTGTCGGCGGCTGCGCAAAAAAAGACGGCGCCGTTAAAGAAGAAAAAGAAAACACAAAAAATGTTGAAAGAAATGTTGAAAAAGACGAAAACAAAGACGATGAAATAAGCGTCGTCACAAATATTTATCCGTCCTACGACTGGGTCAAAGAAATCGCAAAGGACACAAATGTAACTGTGAAAAATTTGACCGACAAGGGAATCAATTTGCACAATTTCGAGCCGAGCGCCGAAGATATTACAAGCATAAAAAATGCAAATCTTTTTGTTTATGTCGGCGGTGAGTCCGACGAATGGGCGCCGGACGCAATCAAGGAAAGTCCGAATGTGACGGCGATAAATATGATGGAAGTTTTAAAAGACAATATCAAACCGGAAGAAGTTGTCGAAGGCATGGAAGACGAAGACCACGACCATGACCACGATGAAGACGACCACGATGAAGACGACCACGATGAAGACGAACATGATGAAGATGAAGATGAAGATGAAGATGAACATGATGAGCATCATCATCACCACCACGACGACGAAGTCGAAATGGACGAACATGTTTGGCTTTCTCTAAAGAACGCAAAACTCGTTTGTAATGAAATCTGTGAAAATCTAAAGAAGTTAAGCCCGAAATACGCCGACAAGTTCGACGAAAATTTAAAAGCATATGTTGAAAAGTTGGACGCTTTGGACAAAAAATACTCTGAAGAACTTTCGAATCAAAAGTTCGACACCGTACTTTTCGGCGACAGATTCCCGTTCAGATATTTGGTCGACGACTACAATTTGAAATACTATGCTGCATTTGTGGGATGTTCGCAAGAATCCGAAGCAAGTTTTGAAACAATTGTATTTTTGGCAAACAAAGTCGACGAGCTCGGTTTAAATTCTATTTTCACTCTTTCCGACTCGGACCATAAAATCGCCGAAACGATTAAAGAAAATACAAAAACTAAAACACAGGAAATCCGTGTTTTAAACTCTCTCGAATCGGTTTCTTCAAGCGACAACACGAGCTATCTCGAAATTATGGAAGAAAATCTCGACACGCTCAAGGCGGGTCTAAATTAATGTACTCAATTGATGTTAAGGATTTGGCGTTTGGCTACAAGCGTCAAATCCTTTCCGATTCTTTAAATTTAAAAATCCACTCCGGCGACTATCTTCTCGTTTTGGGTGAAAACGGCACCGGAAAATCCACACTCATAAAAACGCTTTTGGGACTTTTAAAACCGCTCGGTGGCGAGGTTGTGCTTAATGGTCTTAAAAAGGAGGACATAGGCTATCTTCCACAACTTTTCTCGCTCGCTCCCGATTTTCCGGCCACTGTTTATGAAGTCGTAATCTCGGGAAATCGCCCAAACTTTTTATGTTTCTATACCAAATCCGAAAAGAAAAAATGCTTGGAGGCACTTCAAAATTTCGGGATTCTCGATTTAAAAGAGAGAGCATTTTCGAAACTTTCGGGAGGACAACAGGAGAAAGTTTTACTCGCCCGCGCTTTTGTAAGCAATAAAAAAGTTTTGATATTGGACGAACCGGTCACGGGGCTCGACGCCGCCGCGCGCGAAAATATGTATAAACTAATAAACAATTTAAATAAATCCGGCACAACCATAATCATGATAAGCCACGACACGACGGATGCGCTAAAATACGCAAGCCATGTTTTAAAACTCGGAGCGAATTTTTATTTTGGTAAAAAGGAGGACTACGAAAATGGAACTCTTTAATAAATTTTTTATGTATATGGACTACCCGTTCGTGAGATATGCTCTCATCACAGGCGTTTTGATTGCGCTCGCTTCTTCAATCTTGGGCGTTGTGCTCGTTTTAAAAAGATACAGCTATATTGGAAACAGCCTTTCAAATGTCGCCTTCGGCTCGATGAGCGTTGCGACAGTCGTGGGCCTTACAAACAAAATGTATTTGATTCTTCCCGTCACAATTTTGACGGCGATTCTTCTCTTAAACTCGGGAAAGAAAATGAGCCTTACATCCGACGCGGCAATTGCAATGATTGCAGTGTCCGCTCTTGCGCTCGGATATCTCGTCATGAACGTCTTTAAAACGGGTCCGAACGTCGCAGTCGACGTCTGCACAACTCTTTTCGGATCGACCTCGATTTTGACGCTGAAACTCTCCGACGTTTACAGCTGCATAGCGCTCTCGATTTTGGTTTTAATATTTTTTCTCACAAACTATAAAAACATCTTTGCCGTCACATTTGACGGAGAATACGCAAAGGCAACCGGCGTAAATATCGAACTTACAAATCTCTTGTTATCAATAATCATTGCAATTGTAATATCTCTTGCAATGACACTTGTGGGTTCGCTTCTCGTTTCCGCACTCATCGTCTTTCCGACAATATCGGCAATGAAAATAACTCACTCATTTAAAAGTGTGTGCATATTGTCTGTTCTCTTTTCGGTGTTTTGTGCAGTTTTGGGAATCGTCTTTGCAATTCTTGTCGGCACTCCCGTCGGCTCCACAATAGTCGGTGCAAATATTCTAATCTTTGCAATTTGTAAAATTTTTAACATCGTGCGAGGTGAATAAATGAAAAATAGATTTATAAAATTCTTTATTATATTTATAATTTTTGTTGCAATTGCCGGATGTGGTAAAAAAAGACAAAACAAAAATCAGATGTTTTCAACGACAAAAAGTGTGAAAGATACGATTGAAGAAGAAATGAAAAAGGAACAAGAGAAAAAGGAAAATGCCGAAAATGAAAAAGCACTTAAAAATGATTTTCAGGCGACCGAAGAAGATGTTAAGGAAATAAATGAAGATAAAAATAAAGAAAATCAAAAAGCGGAAAATGTAGGCGGAGAAAATCAAAAAGACATTGACTACGACCTCACCGAAATGAACTCCGACATGATTTATGCGACCGTCTTTATGGTTGTGCAGGACCCGGAGAGTTACGCCGGGAAAACTTTTAAAATTTACGGAAACTCGTACACCTTCCCGACCACCGAAGGCAAAAGCATGACACACTACTGTCTCATAAAAGATGCGCTCGCGTGTTGCGCGCAAGGGCTCGAATTCATCTCGAGTAACAGCGACGAGAAATACCCGGACGACGGCGACGAAATCGTCGTGACCGGAACACTCGAAAGCTATACGGTCGAAGACATCCCGATGCCCCTTTGCCGCCTTGTGAACGCAAAAATCGAAAAGAAAACAAATGCGAAATAGTTTATGCTCTGTAATACTTATGTATTATGGAGTTTTTTTGTGGGTTCTTTTTTATTTGCGGGCTATTTTGATGAGATGCGCCGTAAACTCAATTTTTGATTGCGCAGGTGTGCTAAGTGCACTCCGAGCAATCAAACAATTGAAGTTTGCAAGCAGGTCGCAAAATAGACCGCAAATAAAAAAAGACGCCCTACATAATCAGGCGTCTTTTGTATCTTCTCTCTAATGTTTTTCAACCCATATGATAATTTTTTCAAGCATTACTGCGAGTTCTTCTCTTGTAAATTCGCTTGCAGGGTTGTACATTTCTTCAGTTTGTCCTTCAACAAGTCCGATTTTTGCCATTGCGATGATAGCATCTTTGCTCCATGCAGGCAATGTGTCGAGGTCTTTGTATGAAAGTTCTTTTATTTCTTCCATTATAATTCCATGGATTTTCAGGAATCTTTCAATAATAACCGCGAGTTCTTGACGTGTTACGAGGTTGTTTGCTTTAAATGTGCCGTCTTCGTAGCCTTTGATGAGACCTTGTGATTGTGCCCATTTAACTGCTTCTGCAAACCAGTCTGTATCTTTTACGTCTTTGAAGTTCGTTACATTGTTGATTGTTTGGTCTTTTGAAAGTCTCTTTAATACTGTTGCAACCATTGCTCTTGTAATCGGGAGTTCTCCTTCAAATTTTCCGTTGTCCATTCCCTTGAGGATTCCGCGTGCAACCATGTTCATGATCGAACCTGCTGCTTCATTTTCAGGTAGGTCTGAGAATGTTGCTGCAATTGTAGGCATTGTTTCAACAATTCCGTAGTCTTTCTTTTCTTCGACAGGTTTTTCAACCGGTTTTGTTGTGTCTTTTACAATGTCTTTTGTAGGTGTCGTCGGTCTGTGTGGCCTGTGTGGAATTACCGGGTAGTCCGGGATAATCGGATAATCAGGTTCAGGAACGATTGGTTCATCCGGTGTTGGTGGAACAATCGGTTCATGATATTCGTATTGAGCCACTAATGTTTCTGATTTTGCAAATCTCTTTGAAGGTAATTGCTTGTCCCAGTCTTTAAATTCATAGTCTTTATCCGGTGTTACTTCCGGTATATAGAATTTAAAGTCACTAACTTGGTAAGCTTCTTTAACTAGATAAGAAAGTTTTTTAACATCGTTAAATCCTGGAGCATTTAAAACTCCATTGTCAGCCGCGTCAAAAGTAATATTTACATATCCTTCTTTTGTATCATTTTCATTTGCCGGTATAACTTTTTTATTTACATATTCAAAGCTAAATTCTTTATCTGCATCAAAAGTAATAAATTCATCACTTGCATCTTTTCTTTCGAAGCCATCCGGCAAACCAACTTCTACAAGTTTAACTTTTGTATCTGCAGGAATCTTATCGATGCTATATTGTGATCCATCTTCAGCTATTGCAACGAATTTTAAGTCTAAATCACGTAGCACTTCGCCTTTTTCATTTACTTCAGTAGTTTTAATACTTGCTTTGTGGGTTGCGACAGTATCATCAAGCTTCTTGTTAAAGTTAACGTAAACCGTATTTACTTTTCCTTCTTCAACATTAACTTCAATTTCATTTGAATCTACTTCGTATCCTTCAGGTACATCAAAGCTTAATGTGTATTTACCAGGTTCAAGATTTTTGAAAATTCCGTCTATTGCTTCAATTTGAATATCTTGTCCGGTTAATCTGTAATTAACTGTTTCACCTTGTAAGCCATTAGCTATAACGTCTACCTCACCGAAATCTCTCTTTTGTTTTTTCAAGTTGATTTCGATTTCATTAAATGCAGTAGTAAATGTTGCTTTAAACTTAGTTCCAAGTGCAACTAATTCGTCTTTCGACCCATCATACTCATTTACTGACAAGAAGATTTCATCTATAATTATACCATCAGGTAGTGTCAATGTTGCTTCATAAGTTCCTAAAGGTACTAATTCTTCACTAACTTTACTACCCGCTTCAGCATTAATTACAATCTCTTCTTGAGTGTAAACATTCTTTAATAAAACTTGAATGTCTCTGTTTGTACTATCATATTCTCCGTAGATACCAACTACTAATGAAGTGTATCTCTTAACCGGATCAGTAGTAACATCCTTCCATCTAACAACTTGTTCAACATTTAAGTTATTAAACGCATCTATCTTGTAAGTTTTTCTTTCAGGAATCAACTTATCACTTAGATTTTCAACTACTAATGTGTAGAATTTAGCTTGAAGACCTTCCCAAGTAGTTGATGTTGTTGAAGGTATTTCATTGCCATAATCATCGTATAAGTGATATTTAGCATTGATTTTTTCTGTTGAAGTTTCGCCGGAAACTAGTTCTTCTTTTATTGTAAGATTAGCTGTATCCGTTTTTGGATAGTACACATCTATATAAACCCATTTATGCTCTTCGTCTTTTTGATATGTGTAAAGCTTTGCATCAACTCTTGTAGGCTCAACTAAATACTCTCTGTTATCATTAATAAATTCAACTGTGTAATTGCCATCTGCAGGAATCCAGAAATCTATTTGTTCTCCATTATCCCAAGGCTTAAAATAAGCTTCATAATAATCTTTACCTTCAAATAAGTCTTTACCAGTTTCGGTGTCAATTACCCTGAATATTTCCTTTGCATTAAAAGAATATTCATTTTCAGATGGGGTTTCAACACCTAAATCTTTGATACTATTAATTACTTCAGACGCTTCTGACCAGATGCTTACTTCTAAATCTCCAGAACGTAAGAATCTAATCTTAGACCATGTAGTATCTTGTTTATTTACTACAACAGTTTTATCTCCTGAATAATTTATTTCTTCACCATTTGAATTCAAAACTAAAATTGTATATTCACCAGCCGGCATTTTTGCTCCGTATGTTTCGGCGCCCCAGTCAAATTTTGTATACAATTCATATTTTTTACCATTTTCATCAACGGCATAAATAGTAAAGCCAGACCAAACTGTGTTGCTATCCACTACATTAACTTTTAATGTTCCGTATTGATCAATTTCATCTTGTGAAATTTCACTAAACTTAACATTTACAGTCGCAGGCGATGTAACTCCACCTTCTCCAAAAGTTATTTCTGTAGGATTTATTTCCACATTAACACCTTCCGGAACATTTAAAGCTTCAATTGTATATTTTCCATCTTCTAGAGCATTAAGATTTGTCATTTTCTTATGATCTTTGTCAAATACAGCTATTTCTACATTTGCATAATCTTCAGAATCTCTAACGATTTCGATAACATTTGAACCTTTTGCGCTTAAATCAAGTTTAGTAAGATTTCCGGCCCAGTCTAATACAAAAACAATTCCTCCGTCTTTTTCACAGTTTTCTATCTTGTAAGATCCATCTGTTTCTTTATCGGTCCACTCAACTTTAATAGGATTTTCTTTATCATCTGTTTCATACATATAGTAAACTGCTTTTATTCCTGACAAGCTGTCGCTCGCTTTAAGTGTGATAGTCTTATTATCCGCATCATATTGCGGAGCTTCCTCTATTTCCGGCTTTGTATTATCTACAATAACTTTTACAGTCTTTTCATCTGCTTTAGCGTTAGGATTATTTTGCATCTTTGCATGAATGGTTAAATCATACTCTCCTTCGGAAAGTTGATTGCCATCAGCATCAGTTCCGTCCCACATCCATGGCGCTTCTGATATAGAGTATATTTCTGTTCCATTTACAGTAAAACCTGATTTTCTACCGCTCTTTCTATATGGGTTTTCAATTTTATTTATTTCTTCGCCATTCTTTGAAACCAACATATAAAAATCATCCCAGTTTCTAAGAAATACTCCTTTAAATTGCAAGTAGTCTTGAGATTTATCTTTAACGCCGGGACTTATTGCAAAATGGTTCGTAAATCTTCCATCTTCTGTTCTACCAAGTGCATCTTTAAACGATTCGCCATTGTCTATATAGAAGAAGTTTGACATAAGCATTGTGGCATCGATTCCTGTAGCTGGAGTTTTGTAAATTTTTCCTACTTCAGCACCGTCAAGCCAAAACGGTCTTTCCCCTGCATCCAAATCATAATCGTGAATAAAATCTTCTATAACAGGAAGAATATCCCAATCCCCCTTAAATGCGAGCATCGGAATTGATAATGTAGGTATTCCGTCTATTTGAGGCTTAAAGAATATATATCCGTCAACGAAGTATCCCTTTGGATAATCATTTGCTAAAGTTTCGTTTTCTTCCCAAGTAATTTCATTGACAAATTCCGAATTGCCTTTTGAACTTAAATTAATCGTCCCTAAATCGCCGCTTCCTAATGTTATAGCTTCATATTTGTCAGGGTTCAACACAACAGAGCCGTCTTCAACTTTATCAGTTTGTAAAACATATGAAACATCATACTTAACATCTTGTTCTAAATAACTTGTAAGCTTCAAATTAACATTTAATTTTGCTTCGTCAATTTGCTTGAATTCAACTTTAGCTTCTCCAAACGAACTTGCACCAGCTCTGTTATCTTCAACTGTAACATAATTTCCACTTGTAGCATCGTCTAAATCCATAATTCCGGCGCCCTGACTTCTAACAGAAAAATATGAATTTCCTGTTAATGTTTTAGCCGGATTTGCTGTATTCATTAAAACTTTCTTAACGAACATTGCAATTTGGTCATCTTCTAATCCCAAATTCTTCATTTCAGCAAGCTTTCCACGTACTGCTGCAATTCCTGCCGCAACGTGTGGTGTTGCCATAGATGTACCGCTCATTGATTGGTAACCATTGTTATTAGCAGTTGACCATATATCTCCACCAGGAGCAGTAATTTCAGGCTTGATTCCAAGACCTGGAGTTGGTCCCCAGCTATTGAAAACACTCATAGTATTTTTTACCGGAGAATCATAACCGCTCATATCATGTTTTACGAATGTTATTTTTCCTTCTTCGTTAACTAGTTGTTTCTTGATTTCATCATAATCTTTGTTTGAAACAGAATATGTCGGAACAACTGGTGCCTCATTTTCAACTGTTAGAAAATATAATTGTTCATAATTTTGATCATGATTAATTGTATAACCAATGATACATGCAGCCGCGCCATGGGCATATGCCATCGCTGATTTAACTCCAAATGTAGCAGGTTCCATTCCAACAGCACCACGTTCCGCTATAACAATCTTACCTTCTACATCTTTACCATCATAATCTGTATCAAGGTTGCCTTTGCCAACAAAAACTAAATCATATTCTTTAGCTTCTAAGCCTGTTTTAGGCTGAGCTTTAGTGTAGTCTCCTATGGCAGTATTAAGTTCTTTTCCTTCAAAAGTAAATAAACCTCTTTTATAAGAAATTTTACTGTTGTTATAAGAAGCAACAGCTAATGATTCTTTCATTGTAGCAGGGCTTCCAACTGTTGCAAAATCAAGTATATCTGATGGTTGATAGTTAAAGTTGCTAAATTGATATCCATCATTACCTCCAGCTATACAAACAATAGTACCATGTTCATTAGCATTGTTAACAACCTTAGTCATAATTTTATCAGCATCTTCAGAACCGGCAAAGCTTCCTAAACTCATATTGATCGAGTCTGCGCCTAGTAATACTGCGTCATCAATAGCTTCAGCGTAAATAGCTGTATTTGTTGTTGGTTGACCGATAGAGAAAACTCTCATAACCATAAGCTGAGCTTCAGGAACAACTCCGACAACTCCATTGTTTGGGTCTAAAGCGTTACCTGCAATAGTACCAGCAATATGTTGACCATGATCAGCATTATCTAATAAATCATTACTTCTATCTGCATAGTTATATGCATAAGGAATTTTCTCTGTTTTGTATTCTCCCCATAAATGAAGTTCATTAATCTTATCATTAATTGATTGCTTAGTATATTTTGCAGCTTTTAATCCTTCTTCTGAAAGTCTAAAATCAGGATGATTAACATCTGCCCCTGTATCTAATATAGCAACAATTCTGCCTTTACCATCATATCCTCTCTTAGTAGAAACGTTAGCATTTATAATATTTTTACTTGTTCCCATGCTTGGCTTTTCAGGCATCTTGTATTCAACAGCCTTTGTAACTGCCTTAACATTAGGAAGCATTGCAACTTCTTTTGCCTCTGCATAAGTCATCTTCAATGCAAAACCGTTCAACAATGCTTTATAACGTGGCATTGTCTTTAGTTGTTCCATGTCTTTGATAATAGGGCGAGAATTGTTTCTTGCTCTGAATGATGAAGCTTTGCTCATTGTTGAGTATGAAATTTCATCAGAGTTTCTTCTTAGTTGTCTTTCGCCGAAAATATCTGCCAAAACTTCATTTTGGTCATTTATTCTCTTTTCAATCAAGCTTAGTTCTCTTCCTCTTCTGACAGCTGAACTGAATGTTTGCGCTGTCAAATCTCTTGTTTGGCTTGAAACCGGACGATTGTTTTCAAAGATTTCAACGATAAATTCGTACTCTTTTCCATCCTCCAGTTTATTGTCCATTTCTTTTGTAAGCGTTTCATAAGCTTCGGTATAACCTTTGCTGTCACTTGCCTGTGACGTGAATGGAATCATTCCAAACACCATGAAAACCGCTAATAAAATTGAAAGTAATTTTCTATTCATATGATCCTCCCTATTTATAATTGTGACCTTGGTCACATCATATATATTGTACCATATTATGAAATATATTTCAATTGTATTACAAAAGTTTTTCAGCTTTTAAAAAATTTATAAAAATATAATGAGAATAATAATTCGGCATTTGAAAATTGTAGAATTGTTTTTTATATGATTAAAGATTTTGAGTGTTTTATGTATATTATGGGAAAAATTGCGGCATTGCGATAGGTTTTGGTATATAAGAACTTTGTTTTTAGGCAATATTTCATCAATATGTTGTATAGTTATAGGCGATTGGAAATATTTGGGGATATGTTTTTAACAGATATTTACGGAGTTTTGGTTCGATGTTTTATGGGGACAGCGTTGTTGGTAATAATACATATTATATGTACACAAAAAGGGGGGGTGGGACACACAGTGCCCGCCGTTACAGACGGCGTGTAAAATTTGTATTACCTTATTGCTTATACGCGTATGTTTATCTATATCTCATGCGTCGGGACGTAGCCCGACGCTACAAACAACGTAACCGCATACAACAATAATTCATTTACAGTAATTTATTTTCACATTGAGATATTTTACATATATAATACACGCAAAAAAGTAATTTGCGTGGAATTTTCGATGAGAAACGCTTACGATGAAATATTTTAGGAGTGAGGCATATTGATAAATATGTCGCAGCGACTAAAATATTGAATCAAGCGTTTATCGCGAAAAGGCCCGCAAATAAAAAAGAACCGGCGAAAGCCGGTTCCTGAATATCTTACCTAAGTTTTAATGACTCCACAATAATCTCTAAATAATCGCAAAAGTCATCATATGCTTCATATTTGTCAATTTTTTCGTCAGCGACTCGGTCGAGAAGACCTTCGAAGATGTAGAGTGACATGGCATTTGTTTGTTTTGCGGATTTTTCGTCAAAGTATCCGACGTATTTCGCAACTTCAATCAATACTTTTAATTTTTCTTCCATGGTTTTACTCAAGAGTACTTTTTCGAGATATGCAGGGAAGCCGTTGTTTTCAATCGGGAATATTTTACGATATTGATATAGGTAGTCCGGGTGTTCTTTTGCAATCGGCGAGAATAGCGCTTCTCTATATTTTGCAGCGTTGTCGAATGCGTGTTTTGCAAATGCTCTCCAAACTTTTTTGTATACCATTAGAGGGTCGTCCCCTTCTTTTACCCAGTTTGCGAGGTCGTTGTTGAAGCCGTCGAAGATGTTTAGTTTCGCAAAATAGAGAAGGTGGTCGACGTTGTCAAAGTAGTTATAAATTGTAGCAGGGTTAAGGTCGGTACATTCTCCGAGTTTTTTAATCGTTACCGCTTCAATTCCTTCTTCGTCAATTATTCTTCTTGCACAATCTACAAATGATGTTATAATATTTCTTCGATGTGGTGTCAAATGTTTTTTATTAAAATCTATTACTGCCATAAAAATGATCTCCTTTTATTTATAATGCCGAGAATTATTATTTAATGTAATATGTCAATTAAAATAATCCGCGGCAATACGTTATTATATATTTTTAATTTAGTTTTTTATTTATTATTTATATTATACCCTATTTTTATCAGGAAATCAACAATTAAATAGAATTTATATTATTTTTATTAAAAGTTTTTTTAATTTAAGTTTTAACAGACGATATTCTTTATATAAATGTAATATAAATATAATATTTGCTCCAAAAAATCATTTTTTGCTTTTTTGACTTTTTTGTTTTAATAAAATATAATTGTTTTAGGAGGTAAGGTATGAAAGATTTAAGAACACCTGCTGAGATAACTGATTTTGTTTCAGATTTAAGTGTAAAGAAGGCAACTTATAGGCCGGCGACAACACGTATTCTTGCAAGTTTTGCCGGCATGTTTATCGCAATCGGCGGCGCCGCAAGTTCAAAGATAAATATTTTGATGGCGGACTCGCCTTCGAAGTCGATTGCCGCGGCTCTTTCTTTTACAATTGGGATTATTTTGGTTCTGATTGCCGGAGGGGAGCTTTTTACGGGAAATATTTTGATTTCCGTCGGTTTTCTAAATAAGAGGATTAGTTTAAAACAGCTTCTTATAAATTGGGCTCGAGTTTGGTTTTGGAATTTTGTCGGAGCGATTTTTTTCTCACTCTTAACTTATGTCATTATAAAAAATGACCCGAAAGAGATTGAGTTTTTCCAAAATATTCTCGTAAAGAAGACTTCACTCGGTTTTTTCCACGCGTTGGTTTCGGGCATTCTTTGTAATATTTTAGTTTGTCTAAGCGTTTGGATGTCCTTTGCAACGTCCGAAGGTCCGGGCAAGTTTCTTCTTTCGGCATTTCCGGTTTTTACATTTGTGCTTTTGGGCTACGAACACGTTGTGGCAAATATGTTTTATATTACGACCGGATATCTCTCGGGCGGAAACGTTTCAATATTAACCACTATTCTAAATTCGTTTGTCCCGGTTACAATAGGAAATATTATAGGTGGATGTATTATAGGCGCCGCATACGAAAACGCATTTAAAAATTAAATTTATAAAATAAAAACACCTTTTTTCCAACCAAACGGAAGAAAGGTGTTTTTATGTATTAAGAACACCCTTTCGAGTGTTCTTTTAAGATTAATATCTGTAATACCAGTAGTTGTATGAACCTCTTACAGTTACTTGTAAATAAGCATATGGTCCGTCTACGCTTCTTGCATAGATGTATACGCTTCCCGGTCTTACAGCTGTGATATTTCCGTCTGCATCAACTGTTGCAATCGAGTTGTTAAGTGATGAATATGTTACGGTTTTGTCTGTTGCGTTGTTCGGTGTGAAAAGAACTGATGCAGTTTTTGTTTCGCCGACATTCAAGCTTAATTGTCTGTCTGCGAAATAAAGTCCTGTGACTTTTACAGGTTTTGCATCTCCGTAAACGTCAACATAGCATGTTGTTTGAACGCCGTTTGTGCTTGTTGCTGTAATATATGCAGAGCCTCTGCCTATTGCAGTGATTACTCCGTTTTCAACTGTTGCAACGTCTTGGTTTGAAGATGTCCATGTTAATGTTTTGTCAGTTGCGTTGTATGGGTAAACTGTGAATCCGAGTTTACGTGTTTCGCCTGCATTTAATCTTAGATATCTTGTATCGAGAGTAATATTTGTTACTTTAACTTCAGCCGGTGGCTTCGGTGTTGATTTTTGTTTTACAGTAACATATGTTGAAGCATATGGTCCGTCAACTGATTTTGCATAGATATATGCAGAACCTGCTTTAACAGCTGTGATATTTCCGTTTGCATCAACTGTTGCAACACTTTCGTTTGAAGATGAGAAGTTAACTGTTTTATTTGTAGCGTTAGCCGGTGAAACTGTTGCTGTCAAAGCGTAGTTTGCGCCTTCTTCAAGTGTCAAATATCTTCTGTCAACTGAAACGCTTGTTACCTTAACATCCTTCGGTGGTTCCGGAGTAGTAGCTTTCTTTACGTTTACATAAACTGAATCATATGGTCCGTCAGCGGATTTTGCATAGATGTATGCGCTTCCTTGACCGACTGCTTCAACGAGTCCGTTTGCGTCAACTGTTGCTACATTTGCATTTGTTGTTGAGTATGTGACTGTTTTATTTGTTGCGTTGTCCGGTTTTAAAGATACATTAAGTTGAACAGTTTCGCCTTGTTCTGTAAAGATTGAGCCGTTTGTAATGTCAAGATATGTGACCTTAACAGTTTCAGGAACTCCGCCGTTTCCGACCTTAACTTCACATGTGTCTGTGAATCCGCCGTCTTTTGTTGTAACTGTAATTGTTGCAACGCCGTCTTTAAGTGCGAGAACTGAGCCGTAGTTGTCAACTCTTGCAACACTTGATTCACTCGATGTCCAAACAACTTCTTTGTTGTCTGCATCTTCCGGAGTGATGGTGTATTTTAAGTTTAATCTGTTCCATTTTTTGAGTTCGGCCTTGTGTTCGCTGAGTTCAATTCCTGTTACTTTCTTTACTTCCGGTTTCGGATCGTCCGGCTTCGGATCAGGTGTACCTTCTCCGTCAAGTGTTGTGAATCCTTTGATACATACATTTGCGCTGCTATTGTAAACAGTAAGGTCTCTCCATGATTCTCCGTCTGAACTTGTGAAACTTTGTCCAGGATATGCATTTACTCTTGAAGCATATTTTCTTTCTCTTGCTTCGATAGGAATAGGATAATATGTTTCAAGTGTTGTGTAATAAACAACAACTGCGAACTTGCTGTCTTTTTCGACCGGTTGTTTGTCGAAAGTTACAGTTGTGTATCCAGGATATTCAACAGTTCCCGATGCAACTTCAACTTTGTCGTTTTTAAGTGAATCGAGTCCCTTGTAATCCTTAACAACATAAACTTTGTAATCTGTATTTGCAGAAGGTACATAGAATCCTGCACCGTTTACATATTGTTTTTCCTTAACAGGTCCGAAAACGTTTGCACCGTATCCTTGTCCATTGTAACCGACAGTTCTTGTCATTCCATATGGGTCATATTGATAAACATAATCGCTTTCGCCCTTATCTTTTGCAAAGTAAACAGCATTATTTGTTCCGATTACTGTGTCGTAATATGATGCCCAGTAATATCCGTCGATTCCCATGCCTTTGCCCCAGCTGTTTCTGATGAGCCATGCACCGTCTTTCGGTGGAGTTTGTAGGAAGTTTTCCTTCGGATAATTGTCGTCCCAACCGATAATAGCAACTGCGTGGTTACCGTTTACTCTTTTCGGACAATAGTGTGCCCATTCAGCTTGATTTAAATATCTGTCTGAAGCATACATTGCTGTTTGAACAGCGCCATAATTCATAATTGCATCTTTAATAGCATTCATTCCGCCGTCAAAATCAACATCCATATCAGGAAGGTACATAACTTCTTTAATATCCTTTACTCTTTCAAGACCTTTTGGTGAGTAGAATTTGTAAGGATCATACGGATCGTCTTCTTCCAAAATCGGACCGCTCCAACGTGCTAAATATGCTGTCGAGATAAATCTATTTCCGCCTTTTTCCGGACCCCAGTCGAAACCGTGAGTATTTCTCATATTTGCTTCTGAGAAATCATAAATTTCACCCGGTCTTAAAGTACTTTCGAGAGAACTGTAGCATGCGAAAGTCCAACATGAACCGTTAGGACCTTGGTCTCTGATTTCACTTACTTTATTATAATCTCTTAAATCGTAAGTTGCAGGGAAACCCAATCTTTCAAATCTTTGTGCACGCGGTCTGCCGAAATAAATCTTTGCAGGTTCCGGAACAAGTCCTTCATAGTCGTCTCCATCGGCGCTTGCTACGCCATAATTGCCATAGTTTTGTTGATTTTGCCATCTTATAAATTCTTCATTTTGTCTTGCTTCGCCAAGACGCGGTGCATAAGTTGTTCTGTAACCGTATGCTTCAGCAACTGCCGGTACAAACAACGCAACTGTCATGAAAAATACTATAAATGCTGCAAGTAATTTTCTGTTTTTCATAAATCCTCCTTATAGATTTTTAGGGGCAATGCCACCTTGCCCCTTAATTTGATATAGTGATACACTCTAAAAATTTATACCACTGTTCCTATTCTAGTATTTTTCTTCATAAATGTCAAGTCTTTTTCATATAATTTTTAATTATTTTCGTATATAATTATAATTATATACAAATAGGGTTTTTTAATAGAAAATATTTAAATAATCGGTTTTTTTCTAATGTTGTGTGATTTGTGTCATATTTTTCTTTAACTTTTTGTAACTTAATAAAACGTTTTGTCAATTTACCACGATATTCTTTGTGATAAAAAATAAAATCTCTCCGTGAAAAACACAAATAAAATTAGTTTAGAAAAATCCAAAGTAAAATTTTTTTATGATTTTTAAAATAAATATTTTTTTAATATGGTTCGGTTTTTGTAAGCAAATAAAAAACACCCGTAAAACGGATGCTATTGGTTACAAATCCTTAATTCTAGTTTTGTCGAGCTCTGATTCAATTTTCAATTTTTCTCTGATTCCAAAATATATCGCGAGTAAAATAATTGTAGGTATATTCCCTATAAAAAATGTTGAAAAGAGAGTGAAGAAAACCTGCCAATTTGTCATCGTTTCCTCAAACACAACATTTAAAACCATAATCAATGAAAACAAAAGAGCGATTGTAGGCAAAATCAATCCAATGAACTTGTTTTGTTTCTTGGACAGAAACACTTGAAGCGCAATCGCTCCCGCAACAACTATAAAAAACAATAAAATAATAATAAGAGTATTTTCCATTCTAAACCCCTCCTTTAATCCTTCGGTACTCCGAAACTAATATTTTAGCAGTCTCAAAATCTATTTTCTCATCCACCGCAAGTCTTTTTATAAGTGAAATATAAGGCTCTTTTTGCGTTTCATCATTAATTTCTATCTTTTGAATAAGTCGATCCAGCTTCAATCGTATCGTCGGATATGTGACCTCATATTGATTTGCCACATCTTTCAATGAGCCGGAAGCTAAAATAAATCGTTTTATGAATTGAACATCCTCATCATCCATGCTTTCCATCCAGTCCGGAACTATTTTAATTGTCATCTTGCTCCTCCTACTTTAATTATGTTAAGTATACTCTTTAATAAAGTTAAAGTCAATATGTAATTTAATTTAAATAATATATAAATTTTCTTAAGAATACCACCAACAACGTTGTGTATATAAAATATCGAATCGAAAACCACAATTCCATATTCAACCCCACCCACCATTACGTGTTTTAAATTTTATTCTATGTATTATGTATTTCCCCTCTTGGCGGCGATACGCCTTTTTATCTCATCTCACGACGAAATCATAGATTTCTGCTCGATGGATAAAAAACCCGGTCGCCGCTACGGACAGCGTTTATTTGAATCTATTTTATATTGTTTATACACGTGTGTTTATCCATATCTCATGCATCGGGACGTAGCCGCCGCTACAAATTTTGTCATTTTATACATAAACAGAACACATTAATATATTCAAACACACATTGTAATATTTAATCCTTATAAAATTTTTACAATATATTAATTCACACATCATTGTGAGTTTCCCAGAACGTAACGGCGCACTACGTTGCGCCGCCAATTTTTGAGTTTTTGGAATATGTATCACCACCAACAACGCTGTGTCAATACAATATCTCACCAAAATCTTATCCCAATATTCCCTTCTTTTACGGCAATACACTTTTCTCTGCACTCAATTACGAAATGATAGATTTCTATTTCGTACGTCGAAAACCCGGTCGCCGTTACGGACGACGTGCAACGTTATACAATTTATAATTTGCAAATTAGACCGCAAATGCCCCTATTACACTTCCTTGTTTTTAATCATCTCGCATTTCAATCTTTCCCTAATATATATCGCAAATTTTCTTTTGTTCCGCATTTTCGTATAAAAAACTCCGACCGCAACGCCAATCACTGCGATTGACATAAAGTAGGTTAAAAATGTCGGAATGGACATTCCAAAAAGATATTTTATATTTATATCTTCGATTGAATTTATCGTAAGAAGAAGTGCCCCGAACGAGAGAAGTATCGGAAGGAGCATTCTCATCATCGGTCCTACGACTGACCCTACTCTTATGAATTTATATTTAAATTCAAGACTCACACTTAGGTTTGCAACTGTTTTCAAAAGATTTTCTTCGTATGATTCATCCTTTGATATAAATGCTTCATCAAGAACTTCCTCAAGCGCTTTTTCCTTTGCATTTTTAAATTTATTCGTGATAAATTTAAAATGTTTCTCAAAAAAATTATCCTCCGTGTCGAAATAGAGTTCTCTCACTTCTTCATTCATTTGTTGTTTAAGTTTTTCAATTTTAATATCCAACTGAAACTCCCGCCTTTAAAATATAAATCTGCTATTCATACTTATACCCATAAATCCGCTTATTACTTACTTTTTGAAAGAAGCTTTTTATGTGTCATGTCAATCAAAAACGCTCCGACTGGTGCGGTAAAAAGTATTGCAATGACCGCAGTTGTAAGAACAAGGTTTCCGCACTCAAGCCCCGCTTGAAGAGGGATGCCACCGATTGCCGCTTGTACAGTCGCTTTCGGCATATATGCAATCGCCGCGAAAAGTTTTTCTTTTCTGTCGAGTTCACTTTTTAATGTTGAGACGCAGACCCCGACCGCTCTAAATAGAAGTCCGCCCAAAACTACAAGAAGAGTCAATGCACCGTAGCTCGTCGCATATTTTATGTCGATGATGGAGCCGACCAAAACAAAAAGCAAGATTTGTGCAGCGATCCAAAGCCCCGAGTATTTTTCCGAGAGTTTTTCGGCGAGAGTCGGCTCAAAATATCCTACGGTCATTCCGCTCACCATAACCGCAATGAGTCCCGAAATCGGAAAGAGTTTTGCGTCTTCCAAAGTTACCATCAAAAAAGACAAGCTCATGAGCACCAACAATTTTATGACCATATTTGTCTTTGCTTTTTTAAATATGAGCGTGTATATAAAACCTGCAAGAATCCCGAGAATTATTCCGAGCGCAATCGAGAGCGGTATGTTTAAAAATGACATATAGTTCACAGCGCCGCCCTTTTCAATCGAGAGCGCAACCGAAAACATTACAATTACAAACACGTCGTCGACACTCGACGCCGCAAGTATCATTTGCGGAATCGATTTGTCGGTGCCGTAGCCCTTGTCCATAAGCTCGATCATCTTCGGCACAACGACCGCCGGTGACACCGCTGCAAGAACGCTTCCAATCAAAAATGCTTCCTTTGTTGTAATCGGAAAAATTCTCGGTGCAATCAAAACAATTCCTATCACTTCAAAAACCGCCGGCACGAAGCAGAGTAAAATTGCGCTTAGTCCCGCTCTCTTTAAATCTTCGAGATTGAGCCCGAGTCCTGCACGAGTGAGTATTATTATGAGTGCGATTTTTCGAAGCTCCCCTGAAATCAAAAGTGTTTTTTCGTCGAGCAAATTTAAAACACTCGGTCCAATTAAAATTCCCAAAAGAATCATTCCGAAGAGCGCCGGAAGTTTCACTTTTCCGCACAGATAGCTCATGATGATTCCAAAAATAAAGATAATCGATAAACTTAATAACATAATGCCTCCATAAAAAAAGCCGACTCCCCCTACAAAAATTTGTAGAAGTCATCAGCAGTTGCAATTAACGGGAAACTTCATTCCCTATTAAACTATCTCTATTATACTTAAATTATTTTCCGGTGTCAAGTCCGCCCAAGTCAAAATCCGGAGTGTAAATGCTTTTCTTTCCGTTTTCACGCATTTTCTCACCTTGAATAAATCCGTTTGTAAAACCCATATCGAGCGCATAGTTTACAAATCGGTTGTACTCTTTTGCGGTCACGTCTCGATTTATCTCCGGAAAATTCTTTGCGCCGAAAAACGGACAATACTGATTCATGAGGCTGTATGCGATTTTGTTTTTGTATTCATTAAAAAGCTTTTTAAAAACAGCCTTTGCGTCGAGGACATGCCCCGGCAAAAGAAGAATCCTTACAATGACTCCTTTTTTTATGAGCCCGTTCTCATCATAAACCGTCTCGCCGACTTGCCTAAACATTTCCCGGACCGCCTTGTCCGCATATTCGAAATAATCTTTCGTGCCGGAATATTTTTTTGAAAGCTCGGCGCTAACATATTTAAAATCCGCAAGATAAACGTCGACAAGCCCGTCAAGCATCGAAAGCGTTTCCACAAGTTCGTATGAATTTGTGTTATAAACGACCGGAATGTCGAGCCCCTTTTCTTTTGCAAGCTTTATCGCTAGCGGAAGTCGGTCGGCATAGTGCATCGGGCTCACGAGATTTATATTGTTCGCATTTTTTTCCATAAGTGAAATCATCACGTCGGAGAGTTTTTCATCGTCCATCGTTATGTAGTTTTTTTCACGCAGCTGACTGATTTCAAAATTTTGACAAAAAACGCATTTCATATTGCAGCCTGCAAAAAATATAGTTCCCGAGCCATTTTCTCCGGAAATCGCCGGCTCTTCCCACATGTGAAGCATCGCCTTTGAAACTGCATAATCATACGGAGCTCTGCAAAAGCCGAGAGTCGTCTTTCTATCCACATTACATTTTTTCGGACATATATTGCAATTCATAAAAACTCCTTAAAAAAATAGGGTCTCGGGAAAAAATTCCCAAAACCCTTTAAAATCTATTCACCAAATTTTGCCGGATTCAATTTGATTCCAGGACCCATTGTTGATGTAAGAGTAACATTTTTTAAATATTTACCCTTTGCTGCAGCCGGTTTAGCTTTAACAATTGCGCTCATGAGAGCTTGCATGTTTTCAGCCAATTTTTGCTTGCCGAAGCTCTTCTTTCCAATCACTGTGTGAATGATATTTGCTTTGTCAAGTCTGTATTCAACTTTACCAGCTTTAATTTCTTTAACAGCTTTTTCAACTTCCATTGTAACTGTTCCACTCTTAGGGTTCGGCATGAGTCCCTTAGGTCCCAAAACCTTACCGAGACGACCTACAAGACCCATCATGTCCGGTGTTGCAATAAGTGTATCGAAATCAAACCAGTTTTCCTTTTGAATCTTTTCGATCATATCTTCAGCACCGACGAAATCTGCGCCTGCTTCACGAGCTTCTTTTTCTTTGTCGCCCTTTGCAATTACAAGCACTCTTACTTCTTTACCTGTTCCGTGCGGCAATACAATTGCACCACGAACTTGTTGGTCTGCGTGTCTTGAGTCAACTCCAAGTCTTACGTGGAGTTCGATTGTTTCGTCGAAATTTGCCTTTGCAAGTTCCAAACATTTATCTATAGCCGGTTCCATATCGAACAGCTCTTGTCTATCATAAGTTTTTACCGCTTCACGGTATTTTTTGCCTCTTCTAGCCATATTTACCTCCTTGTGGTTATACGAAAAATTCTCCCACTTACTTTTCTACTTCTACGCCCATGCTTCTAGCAGTACCTGCAACGAGTCTCATTGCAGCTTCAATATCTGCTGCATTTAAGTCCGGCATCTTTGTTTCTGCTATTTCTTTTAATTGAGCCTTAGTTAACTTACCAACTTTTTTCTTGTTTGGTTCTCCTGATGCTGAATCAAGTTTTAAAGCTTTTTTAATTAAAACAGCAGCCGGCGGAGTCTTTGTAATAAAGGTAAACGACCTATCTTGATATACCGTTAAAACAACCGGAATAATAAGTCCTGCCTTATCAGCTGTTTTAGCGTTAAATTCTTTTGTAAATTGAACAATATTAACACCGTGAGGTCCGAGAGCGGTACCGACCGGTGGTGCAGGAGTAGCCTTTCCTGCAGGGATTTGCAACTTTACAATTGCTTGAACTTTTTTTGCCATAATTTCCTCCTTAAATATATCGTGGTACGAAGGGAGCGCTTCTTCCACCTCTTCATTAAATTAAATCTTTTCTATTTGATCGAAATCGAGTTCGGTGACTGTTTGTCTTCCGAACATTTCAACAAATACAGTTAATCTTCTAGTCTTTTCATCAACAGATTGGACTGTTGCCACTTGATCACGCATAGCGCCGCTCATAATCAAAACTCTATCTCCTGCTTTGACATCAACCGGCTTCTTTTCAATTTGATCAACCATTCCGAGACCTTTGAGCTCTCTGTCCGTCAGTGCGACCGGCTTTCCACCGGGACCAACAAAACCTGTAACCCCTCTCGTGTTTCTGACCAAATACCATGAATCGTCATCAACCACCATATTTATAAGAACATAACCCGGATAACTCTTTCTTTGTTTAACCTTTCCCGGATTGTCCTTGTCGTAGTAGTTTTCCATCGGCACGACAATATCATAAATATCGTCAATATGTCCCCTGTTTTCAACCATCTTTTCCAAGGTTGCTTTGACTTTGTTTTCGTGGCCGCTGTATGTGTGAACCACATACCACTTGGCATCTTTTTTTCTGTCGTCGGTCATTTTACTTTAAAATTAGTGAATAAAGATAACCAATACCTAAATCGAGTCCGTAAATAATGAGACTGATAAGGATACTAACTGCGATAACCACTGCGGTATAGTTCGTTACCGTTTTGAATGAAGGCCAAACAACTTTCTTACTTTCAACTTTAACGCCGTTGATGTAAGTTGCCAATTTGCCCTTTTTCTCAACTTTTGTTTCTGTAGCCATGCTCTCTTCCTTTCCTATTTTGTTTCCTTGTGTACTGTGTGCTTTTTACAGAACTTGCAATACTTCTTGAGTTCGACTCTGTCAGTAGTGTTTTTCTTGTTCTTGTCTGTCACATAATTTCTTTGTTTGCACTCAGTGCATTCTAAGGTGATACTATCTCTCATTCGCTTCACCTCCCAAGCTTTTATAAATCTGAGATATAGTTTATTATACAATAATAAACACCAAAAAGTCAAGGGGTTCGCCCCTTGATTCTCAATAAATATTATATATACTTAAGAAGACTTTGTCAATAGAAAAAGATTAAGATAAAATTAAAATTTCCTTTCCAAAAAATATAAAAAAATTGCACGCGATATGCGTGCAATAATTTTAAAAATCTACTACACAACAAGCGCAACAAATGTAATCACACCGTTTGTTGTCGTGACTATAAAATGTGGACTGTCGAGAATGAGTTCATTACTTTTATCCGACTATTTTGTTTTTCATGCGACAAGTCGATTTTCTTATTAACTTTATTCGTTTACTATCCAATATCCATTTTTAGCGCTTCCTATATACCCGATGGTTTTTTCATCTGTGAGAATTTTTAAATCTCTTTTTATAGTTCTGTCAGTTACATTAAATTGTTTAGATAAATCATAGGCAGTTATTTTAGGATTATTTTTTATTATTTCAAGAATTTTATAACGCCTATCACTTGGCTTTAATTTTTGACCGTCATTTTGTCCCTCACTTTGGGTGACATTTTGAGTGACATTTTGGGTGACATTTTGGGTGTCATAATTTAGATTTTTTAGAATCGTAATAAAAGAAGATTCTGTCGACTTAAACTCCGGCTTTAATTCTTCTTTATAATTTTCTTCAGCTTCATAAGCTTCTATAATTTTTCTGAGTCCGGATCCTCGTCTTTCCATTAAATCCATTCTAGCAAATACATCCGCTATGATTGGATTTCGTCTTGTGGAAGATACATTCAACGGATTGAGATCCTGCACGAATGTTCCGTCATACATTCCTCCAGGAGAATATATTTCTAACCTATCGTCATATATATCTACATGAACTTCACTACCTATCACAGAATAATCTCTGTGGATTAATGCGTTTACTATAGCTTCTTGGACTGCCCTTTCCGGATATTCCGGATATTCTATTCTATAAACCGGACCTTTCTTCCACATCTTTTTTGAATTTCTTTTCACAAAGTCCAAAGACGCTTTTAAAAGATAAATTATATTTCCTTCAAATTCAGCATCATCTAAAGCATCTATTCGACCATTCGCTTTAGTAATCCCATTCCATCTAGTACAAAATACCCTTGACTGATAAACTTGATAGTTATCTGCAAATAAAGCTCCTGCTATGGTTAGGTTTCCCTCCTCATTTACAAGTCCAAAAGATTTCAAATCTTTAACTTCAAATTCTTTCTCTGTCCTATTTTTATATTCTATGCTAAGCTCTTTAAAAGTTACATCTTCTAATCTTTTCTTTGACTGAAGAGAATCGTAACTCATATGTTCTCCTTTTAGCGATAAATTAAATAAGTCCATTCTATTGGCAGGGACACTTTGATTTCCTATTCTTTTGTAGGCTGTTCTCGTTCCACCATCTACTACAAAGTATGGAGTGTTTTTTCCGTCAAATACACTTAAAATCAATATAACTTTTCCATCAATTTCCTTTATTTCCATATCAAATTCCGGATTCGGATCCATTTTAGTTTTGATGATTTCAGAAATATTTTCAGAAACTTCTTGATAGTCACTAAGTCCAAGAATTGTGTTATCTTCTTTTACTCCAAATATTAGCTTCCCACCTCTAATATTAGCAAAGGCTGACACAGATTTTAACCAAGACTTCGGCTTATTTATTTCTAATTTTTCTTTTTTATCATATAGATTTGTTTCTCCAAGATAGTCTTTTAAGTTCAAAGTATCCCTCCTCTCCGGCAAATATTATACTTAATTATACCATATTTTTATATTGTTTATTCGATGATATAGTATGAGATTTAAAGTATTGTCTGAAATTTTATAATTAATACAAAAAAATTGCACGCCCATCACGTGCAATAATTTATATCTACTTCACAACAAGCGCAACAAATGTAATCACGCCGTTTGTTGTCGTGACTATAAAATGCGGACTGTCGAGGATTATTTCAAACGGTTCGTCCGCCGGAGCCATCATAGTCTCCATCGTAATTTCCGTCGCCGCTTTCGCCACGATTTTATTTTCGTCCATCTTAAAAGATGCAGCTTGTTTTATGTCCGAAATAAAAAGCGGTTCGTCGCTTAATCTTTCGAGATTGTCATTTGTGTCAATTACTTTCTCAAAAATCTCTTTGTTCTCGCCCTTTTTCTCAAGCTCCAAAATATCTACATTCGTTTTGATGTCGCACTTCGGCACAGCGAGAAATACAGTTTCTCTTTCGCTCACTCCGAGACTTGTCGAAAGATTTTCCATCGACTCAATATATCCTGGAAGCTCTCTTGCAACCTCCAAAATATTTTCCGATGTCGGATTTTTCACATCCAAAAAATATGCATAGTCCCCCGGCGTTTCCATACTCTTTCTACCGATGTCTACAAGCTCATTTTGTAGAACAACATTGTCGATATTTCCTTGCATAAAATCCTTCCGGGCAACATCTCCCGAAATTGTCGTGAAATTATCCTTGTAGGTTCGACTTTTTTCGAAAGCCTCCGCCCACTTTCCTTCAAACGCCGTCGCATTTAAAACCACGAGTGCATTCTCAGGTTTGTATGAAGGTGTCAAAATAACCTCTCCCAAAACATCCTTTTGAATCTTTTTCGACTCGTCCTCTGCGCCGCCCGGAAAATCTTTTAATACAAACTCGTCAACCTTGTTTTTAATATTAAACATATCTTTGTTCAAAATTACTTCCGTCTTCGACTTGAAATTGTTTCCGTCGGCATCCTTTAAAAGCTTAGCTCCGAAATAAGGACTGTCGGTAAAATCATCCGTCACAAGAGTCAAACTTTCAAGCGCCCTCCTGTACGAAAACGGCGAATAAACAAAATTGTTTTCCAATGCGGTTTCATCATTTAAAATCGTCTCAAGATTTGTCTTTAAAAACTCGTTATATGCCGCCTTGTTTTCGTCTCCCTCGATAAGTGCAACCGGCTTTTTAGGTTCCACATCTTTTTTGCAACCGAAAATAAAAATCGAAGCAAATACTAAAGCTGAAATAACAATTTTCTGATTCATAATATCCCTCCTTCTAATTTATACCCACCTGCTTTATCTTGATAACAATAAAATATGTAGCAAAAAATATAATGCCCCATTAAATCCGGGCACGGAAATAAAGGGACATTCTAATGAATAAAAGGCTCTTTGTCAACAATTCTCCCTATTGGCAGCGGGACACAAAGTGCCATCGTTACGGACGGCGTTTGCAATTTTCTACAATTAATCTTCGCCGTTATTTGCGAGGAATTTTCGATGAGAAACGCTTAGATGAAATATTTTAGGAGTGAGGCTTTTTGCGGCAGGACGTCGTTACTTCTCGCTCAAAAACGAAATCAAAGATTTCTTTTTCACGTTGTAACGTATGCCAGCCGCTACGTTCTGCGTACAAAAAATAATACAGCCTCAAAACTTTATCGCGAAAATCCCGTAAATATAAAATCAGTTTGCGAGGATATTTTGATGAGATGCGCCGCAAACTCAATTTTTGATCGCGCAGGTGTTTAGGCGGGAGGATTCGCAGAACCGTCCCGCTACGGCAGTGTTTTCAAGTTTCTACAATTAATTACGCGCAATTATAAAATCCATTTGCTAGGAATTTTCGATGAGAAACGCTTAGATGAAATATTTTAGGAGTGAGGTTTTTTTGCGGGAGGACACACAGTGCCGTCCCGCTACGGCGGCGTTTTCTTCTTTTATATAATAATTCACATATAGACCGCAGATATAAAATCAGTTTGCGAGGATATTTTGATGAGATGCGCCGCATACTCAATTTTTGATTGCGCAGGTGTGCTCAAGTGCACTCCGAGCAATCAAATAATTGACGTTTGCAAGCAGGTCGCAAAATAGACCGCAAATAAAAAAGGCGCATTAAACGCCTTTTTTATACATCCTATTTCATTGATTCTGCAATAGCTTTGGCGAGCTCCTTAATCTCTCCCACTTTTTCTTCATCGAGTGAAGATTTTAGAGAGATTGTTTCGCCGATTTTTTCAAGTTTTGCGTTTGCCAAAATTTCTTCGGCAATCTTTTCGGCTCTTCCGCCCCAGCTCATGTTTGTGATAACTGAGACTTTTCTATTTTGGAAGCCGGTGCCGACGAGTTCTCTCAAGAATGCATCCATTCTCGGGTAGAGGTCGGTGTTGTAGTTGATTGCGGTGTATACGAAGTTTGAGAATTTGTGCGCATCGGAGATGATGTAGCTGTAGTCGTATTCGGAAACGTCGTAGATGTGAATGTTTTTCACGCCGTTTTCCGAAAGTTCATATGCGAGCATGTCCGCCGCTTCTTCTGTGTTTCCGTACATTGAAGAGTAGGCAATCAAGACTCCGTCTTCTTCACTTTCAAATCCCGCCCAAGTTTTATATTTGTCGATAAAGTATTCGATTTTTTCTTTTTGTCTGTGAATCGGTCCGTGCAAAGGTAAAATCATTTTGACTTCTTTGCCTTCGAGTTTCTTTAGAACTGCCGAAACTGAGCGACCTTGTTTTCCGACGATGTTGATGTAATATCTTCTCGCTTCGTCAATAAAAGCTCTGTCCATGTCAATCAAGTCGCTTGAGTAGTGTCCTTCAATCGCTCCGAATGTTCCGAAAGCGTCGGCGCTGAAGAGTTCTCCTTCGCTCGACAAAACAAACATTACTTCCGGCCAATGGACCATCGGTGCAAACACAAATTCGAGTGTTCTCTTTCCTATTTCAAGCGTTTCGCCGTTTTTAACTTCCAAATATCTGTCGGTAAATTTATCGCCGAAGAATTGTTCCATAAATTGGAAAGTTTTTTTATTTCCCACGAGTTTGCAATCCGGGTGATCCTTTAAAACCATATTTATTGCTGAGCTGTGGTCCGGCTCCATGTGAGTGATTACAAGATAGTCGAGCTTGTCTTCGCCAAGCGCATGGTTTAAATTTGAATAAAAATCATTAATAAAAGATGCGTCAACAGTATCAAAAAGAACTTTCTTTTCATCCTTTATGAGATATGAATTGTAGCTTACTCCGTCCGGCATCGGGAACATATTTTCAAATCTCGCCGTGCGTCTGTCGTTCACTCCAATTCTGTACAAATCATTTTCAAGTTGTTGATAAAAAAACATATCGCTCCTCCTTATTTTCTATCTAAATATTAACATATTTCGTTAAATTTATCAATTATATTTCGCTCTATAAACTCATTCTGCGAACTCTTCGGAAAATTTTCTTACAATTTTCTTAAACTCATCGGGCAATTTTCGAAACACTTTCTCTTTTGTCTCAATGTCAATCGTATAAATGATTTCCGCAACTCCGCCCGCGATTGCTGCAATGGTGTCTGCGTCGCCTCCGATTGAAATCGAGTTTTTCAAAACTTCCGAAAAGTTTTTCGAGTCATTTAAGATTGCAATGCTTTCGGGAACGGTGTTTTGAATTTTTTCGGAATATTCATAATTCTCTCTCAAATATTTCACATTTGTAAGATTTATTCCGTATTCATTTTTCATAAATCCCGAAATGTCAAAATCTTTGTCCGCTTTCAAATGTTCCGCAAGTCGCACAAGTGCCGTCACCCATTTTATGCTCTCTTCGTGGTTGTGGCTCACATTTGTGATTCTCTCGGCGATTTCGATTTTTTCGGCGAGAGTTTTTTTAAGATAATAGACCGGCGAAATTCTCATCGCCGCACCGTTTCCAAGCGAGCCGTATGGAGTTTTATCGAGAATCCACTTCCCAAATCTCGCACCGTAGCTCGAAGGGTATCGCCTTGCAAAGTCCGCCATCGTGTCCGCGATATTTTCAGTTGAGAAGTCGTTCGACAGACAGATTTTCATAACCGCAACCGTTAAAATTGTGTCGTCCGTAAAAGTTGATTGCGGTGTAAAAAGCGGTGCTTCGGGATTTCTGTTGTTTCCAAACTCGTACGGTTCTCCCGCAATGTCTCCCGCAATCGCTCCCAAAATAAGATTCATTTTAGTTTTCCTTCGCTTTTTTAATCGCATCCGTGACTTTCGGAACCATTTGTTTCTTTCTGCTCAAAAGTCCCGGCGCAAAAAATTCGCTGTCCTCGATTTTTTCTCCAAATTCTCCCGCAATTTCGGCTCCATATTCCCCGCAAACAAACACGATTGAGCTTTCCGCAAAAATGTCCGTAACGACAAAGACAAATGTGTCGTTGCCCTTCGCTTCTCTGATTTTTTTCATCTCCGTAAGAATTTCGGATTTGAGCTCCAGAACGCTTTCTTTGTCAAGTGTAAAAATTTGAGCAATGCGAACGCTTTCGTCGATGATTGTAAATTCTTTCACGTCCATATTTAAAAGCTCCGAAATGGATTTTCCCTTGACCGATGTGCCCGCCTTAAACATTTCATTTGCGTATTCTTCAGGTTCGATTTCAGCGTAGACCGCCATTCTTTCAAGCATTCTTCTGTCGTCGTCGGTCGTTGTCGGACTTCTGAAATAAAGCGTGTCCGAAATTATTGCGGACGAAAGAAGCCCTGCAATTTCCTTTGTCGGTCTTATGCCCTCTTCGAAAAACATTTTACTTATAATCGTCGCGGTCGAGCCCACCGGTTCATTTCTAAAAAACACCGGCGCATTTGTCGAAACCGGCTCGATTCTGTGGTGATCGATGATTTCAATTATTTCCGCTTCATCGATATTGTCGACCGACTGCGCTTTTTCGTTGTGGTCTACCAAAATAAGTTTTTTCGGTTTTCCGGTAATCAAATGATATCTCGAAAGATTTCCGACAATTTTCCCCTCGTCATCCAAAACCGGATATGAGCGAAATCTCGTCTTCGCAAGTTTTTCTTTCACTTCGTCGACCGTGTCGTTTATATGAACTGCGTTAAGCTCGCCACTTGTCATGACAAATTCCGCAGGAATCGAAAGCGGAAGAAGGCGCGCAGCCATAAAACTGTTCAACTCCGTCGAAAGCACACTGATGTTTTTTTCGCGCGCAAGCTCCAAAATTTCGTCCTTCATTTTGTAGCCGCCCGAAACTATAATAAGGCTTACATCCCTTTTGATTGCATCGATTTGTGCATTGTCTCTGTCGCCCACAATCACGACGTCGCCTTTTTTTATTCTGTCTCCGAGTTCGTCCGGCTCCATCGCATAGACAACCATCTTCCCCGTGAGGTCGCGCTTCGCTTCGTTTAAAACTTTCGCACTCAAAACGTCAACGATGTTGTTTAACGGAGTGTTCGAGCGATGAAGAATCATATCGTCCCAAACATTCATATACGACTTCGTCACGTCGGAGAGACTCAAAACTCCTAGGAGCTTGTGGTATTCATCCGTGATTGAAAGAAGAAGTGTTTTTTTCTCCTGTAAAAGTTCAATCGCCCTTTTTACCGGCGTGTCGCTGTAAATTATTGTCGGTTCATCAAGCTCCAAATCGTGCACTTTCAGTTGCATCGACGTCTTCAGTCTCGGCGCCTTGACATTAAAACGCTCCAAAACAAACTTCGTTTCATTGTTTATTTCCCCGAGTCTTATCGGCTCCGCCTCGGCTCTCCCCGACTTTTTCAAAAACTCCGCATATGAAATTGCGGAGCAAATTGTATCCGTGTCCGGAACTTTGTGTCCGGTTATATATACCTTTCCCATAAAAACCCCCGATTATTTATTATAATTGCTGTTTTGCGCCATCTTGAACGAGCGATAAATCGCCTCCGTCAAAATGAGCGTCGTCATATGATGAAGGAGTGTCATCCTTCCAAAACTTATCTTTTCATATGATTTTATCATATCGTGGTCGAAACCGTAGCTGCCGCCAATCACAAATGATATTGTTTCTCCAATATTTTTCGATTTTAATATTTCATTTTTAAATTCTTCGGAATCGGGATTTTTTCCGTTCGCATCCAAAAAAATAATCCTTCCGCTCGCAGCTTCAATCGCTTTTTGTGTTTCATCTCGTAGTTTCTCGCCCAAATTCGACTCATCTTTTTTGAGTTTAATTTCTTTTAAACTCACGATTTGCACTTTCTCATACGGTCCCGTCTTTTTTATAAAGTCGTCAATCAAAGTCTGATATTCTTTTGGAATTTTTCCCGTTTCAATAATTTTTATCATATTTCTATCACCACACTCGGTCTAAATCGCGACGAAACAAAAATCGGAACGTCGAGTCCCGCCTCCGCAATCGCATTTTCAACCGTAAGTTTCGCAAGCACTTCATCGTTGTTAAAAAGCGAGATGTGCCCAATCATAACGGCTTGTGTCCTTTCTCCGATCGCATTTATAAGATACTCCGCACATTCGAAATTCGAGAGATGTCCAAAATCTCCTCGCACTCTTTCCTGAAGAGCCGGAGTGTACGGACCGTTTTTCAGCATAATCGGGTCGAAATTTGCCTCGACATAAATAAAATCCGAATTTTTTGTAAGTGCCATAACCTCGTCGCTTATAAAGCCCGTGTCCGTTATAACGGAAATCTTCTTCCCCTCGCACTCGATTAAATATCCCAAAGGCTCAATTGCATCGTGATATGTGTGAAACGGTGTCACTTCAATGTCCCCAATGCAAAAAGGGCCATCTATAAAGTGGAGAAGCGATTCGTCGATTCGCTTCATCTTTAAAGTAGCCATTTTAAAAGTTTCCGGATTTATATAAACGGGCGTTTTGAACTTTCTCGAAAGAATCCCCGCACCGCTCACGTGGTCGTCGTGCTCGTGCGTTATAAGAACGCCCGAAACATCCTCAATCGAAAAGCCCGCCTCGGCAAGAATATTTTTTGTTCTCACTCCGGAGAGCCCCGAATCTATAAGAATGCTCGTGTTATTCGATTGTATCAAATGCGAATTTCCATTTGAACCGCTTTGAAGTGAAAAAAACTTCAAATAAATCACCTAGTCTATCTGTATTATCGCGCCGTTGTCAAGAGTCACTCGAAGAGCGAGATTTGCAATGCCGCTTGTAATTTTGTCTATATTTTCAACGCTCGGAAGATTCGAAGGGTTGAAGTAGTAATTGACCGAAACGTCAACAATCCTGCGTCCCTTTGCAATCGGCTCCTTTATAATTTTCAAAAGTTTTCTCTTCGGGTCCCTTATCGAAACCTTTCCGTCAAGTTTATTTATTCCTGAAAACGCCTGATATTTAAGTCCCGTCACACCGTTTTCATTCAAATAAACAATTGCAAAAGCATCTTCCAAAAAATATCCGCTGTTCGGCTCGACCTCTTCAAACTCAACTGTAAAGTTGTTGTTGGCGCTCTCCGTAAATTTTTGCACATGAAGATTGAAATCGAGGTCACGCTCTCTTAAAAATTCC
Organism: uncultured Eubacteriales bacterium; assembly: GCA_900540185.1. Lineage (GTDB taxonomy): Bacteria > Bacillota > Clostridia > Tissierellales > Peptoniphilaceae > Ezakiella. Next base: position 48,557 of record UQFH01000002.1, on the reverse strand, counting down.
TGAGCATACTTCGCCGCATCTTCACCCGTTTCAATTTTTGTCTCCGACGCTTCGGGCGCATCGGTATAAATAATCTGTTTGTTGTTTAAAAGAATGAGCGATTTGTCGCCTTCTTTAAATGTTGAAGATTCCGGAGTCGACTTCACAACCGGACTGTCGAAAAATTTGGCCATAATTTCATCGTCCGTAAACACTTTGTAGTTGAGCTCCAAAACGTCCTTTGTGACGCTTTGCGGAATCTTTGCTTCGAGTTTTATGTCGTGGTTTTCCAAAATCGGCACGATGTCGAAATTGTCGACCCTGTCCTTGTTTCTGATGTAAAGAAGCGACACGAGAAACACATTGATAAATATAAATACATAGATCATCAGAGTTTTAGCTTTTTTCCAGTCCATAAGATCACCTCAACTCCACAACATTTATATTGCCGGTGTTTTGTCCGTTGTACATAAAAAATGCATCCTCATCCTTTAAAAATGCAGCTTTATACGTACCTATTTCCGGCTTTCTCGAAACTTCCATATACGCTTTCACCGTGACTGAATTGTATTTGAAATAGGTTATGCGATTATTCTTTATTTCCGCCTCATAAAACTCGCCGTCTTTTAAATAGTGCGGCAGTTTTCCTTGGCAAAAAACAATTTTAAAACCGTTGTTTTCAATATTTTCGAGAGAGAGAATTCGGTAATCCGAAAACGAAAGAAGCGAAGTCTTTATAAAGTTTTTGAATGCGACGAGTGAATCGAAGAGATTCGAGTTCATCTTCTCCGGTCCGGGGCTTCTAAGATAAACTATGTCCCCGTTTTTCTTAATCTCGATGCTTGCAGTTTCGCTCGAATAGATATATGAATATCTTTCGTTAATCTCATATATATTTTTTGTGCCCAAAAATTTTTCAGCAAAACTTTGTCTGTCCTTTTTGCTGAAAGACGAAATCGGATTTTGCACAACCGAAAAAGCGTTCACGCCTTTCGTAGATTCGGGAACAAAAAACTCGTCGAAAAGAACTGCATTTTTAAACTCCGTCGTGTGAAATTCGTCGTCAAATTCAGCCGACTTCACACCGATATTCGTGTTAATATAGAGTCTTTTTTCACTGTTGTCTATAAAAAATTTATCAAAAGATTCAAACGGCACATCTCCGATTCGGGAGTCCGCCGAAAGATTCAAAAGTTTTACCGGAATTTCAAAACCCGAAATCGCAAGATATCCGCGGTGCGAAAGCGGCGTATTATCTTTTGACTCTCCGAGCTTTTTAAAATCAAAAACATCTCCATCCTCGTTTCGAAAGCTCTTTGAATTTGAAATTACGCGTGCGACAAAATTTGACAATTCGTCCGACGGAATCTCATCCAAGAGCTCTTTGTTCGGATTTGTGCTGTAAAACCGCTTGTAGCTTATGACATTTTTGTCATCAATTTTTATCGCTTCATTTTCCTTGACCTGGTCTTTGAAAAGAAGCTCATACGAAAGAAAGATTGACAACAAAACAAGCACGCCTAGTACAATGCTTTTAAGCCTCTCCATTGTCTTCCACCGCCTTGAACTTCAGTGTGAACGTCGAGCCGTTTCTGCCGTCACTTTCGACTTTGATGTCGCCGTTCATGCTGTTTACCATTTCCTTCGCGATTGCGAGCCCAAGACCCGTACCGCCGAGCGCCCTCGAGCGACTCTTTTCCACACGATAGAATCTGTCGAAAATTCTCTTTTGGTCTTCAGGCTTTATGCCGACGCCGTTGTCGGAAACGCTAACATAGTTGTAGCGCCCGTCAGTCGACGTCGAAACATTAATCACTCCGCCCTCCGGCGTGTATTTAACGGCATTCGAAATAAGATTTATAATCACTTGAAGCAAATCCTCCTCGTCCGCAAGCACGGAGAGCGAGTCCTCATAATGCTCATAAATCGACATATTCTTTTCTTTCGCCATCAGCCTCATTCTCTCAACCGCCGAGTGCGAAAGCTCATTTATTGAAACCGGCGAGAGTTTCTTCTCTTCGGTCTTGTAGTCAAGCGTTGTAAGAATTAAAAGATCGCGAACAATGTGCGCCATTCTGTCCGACTCGTTGTCGATGACGGTCAAAAAATTCTTTGCCGTCTCGTCGTCGACCGGATATTTCATAAGCGTTTCCGCATAACTCTTTATCGATGTAATCGGCGTTTTAAGTTCGTGGCTGACGTTTGCAACGAATTCACGCCTCATGTCCTCGAGTTTTCTCTCCTTCGTCATGTCCTGATAAACCGCAATGACTCCGCCAACGTTCAAGTCCTTGTCCTCAAACGGCGCATAGAGAATCCTGTAGTTTTTATCATTTAAAACAAAATCGGATTCGCCCGCAAGAGTGAACGGATTTTGGAAATTGACCGAATTCAGTCCGAGCGTCTTTAGAGGGAGCTCGATTTCGGAAAGCGGCATATCTCCGTTTACTCCGAAAAGGTCGCGTCCCTTTTCATTTATATGAATAATATTTCCGAACTTGTCGACCGCAACTACGCCTTCGAGCATTTGGTTAAAGATCGTATTCAGCTTTGCACGCTCAAGCTCGGTTCTTTGAATATTGTTTTTGAGCTCGACCGCCATCTGATTGAACATACTTGAAAGTTGTCCGATTTCGTCGTCGCTCTTGACCTCAACTCGTTGATTGAAGTCCCCTTCACTCATCCTCTTCGAAACGTCGGTGACCTGTCTTATCGGTCCCGTGATGCCCGAAGCGATGAAATAGCTGAGAATAATTGTTATTAAAAGCGCAATAAGCCCCGAGTCGAAAATGATTCTCTTCGCACTTTGAAGAGTCGTCGTCACAACGTCGAGATTTATAATCGCATAACAAAGCCCCTTCACCTTGTTGTCCACGCCCGTTATCGGCACAACCAAATGTGCGGTGCGAGTGCCGGTTTCGTAGTCCTCCAAAATAATGCTCTTTTCAATTCCGGCGTAACCCTCTTTTATTAATGCGACGTTCAGCTCCTCGATATTGTACGCATATTGCCCGTCATATGTGGAAATATCGTCAGTTTTTGACGCGATAATCGTTTCGAAATCTTCGCTTGAAAGCACAAAAATATCATCGGTATCTGAAAATCGCCTTTCATTCAAAGACGCCTTTATACCTCTGATATTTTCATCTAAAAGCTCACCCGAGAAATAACTCGAGCTTGATAGGAGCGAATTTATTTGATTTTTCACGCTCATAATTCTGTCGTTTGTGAGCGTCGAATCGAGCCTTCCGATGATGGAAGTCGAAACGATGAGGAGAACTGCAAGCACAAGTAGAAAATAAATTAAAACAAATCTCCACTTAATTGAACGCATCTCTATCCTCCAAAGTAATAACCAATTCCCCTCTTGGTAATAATATATCTCGGATCTTCGCCCGGTTTTTCAATCTTTTCACGCAAACGTCTAATCGTAACGTCGACAGTTCTAATGTCGCCGAAATACTCATAACCCCAAACTTCTTGAAGAAGTTGCTCACGCGTAAAAACTTGTCCTTGGCTGTCCGACAAAAACTTTAAAAGCTCAAACTCTCTCGTCGTCAAGTTCACACTTTCTCCGTCAATCTGTGCTTCATATTTTCCCGAATCGATGACGAGATCCCCAAATTTTGTGAGATCGCCCGCAGTGTTCGGCGTTTGCACACGTCTAAGATTTGCCTTGACACGTGCGATTAATTCTCTCATCGAATAAGGCTTAACGATATAATCGTCCGCGCCAAGTTCGAGACCCAAAACCTTGTCCACTTCCTCTTCCTTTGCTGTGAGCATAAGAATCGGGAATGTATAAGTCTTTCTCAAAGTTTTAAGCACTTCAAAGCCACCGATGCCCGGCATCATAACGTCAAGAAGCATAAGGTCGCACGGCTTTTCATAAACCGCTTCAAGCGCTTCCTTTCCGTCCGGAAAAGTCTTTACCTCAAATCCTTCCTGCACGAGATTAAATTTTACTATATCCGTAATCGTTTTTTCATCGTCAACTACATAAACTAAATCGTTCAAAGGTATCCTCCCTTTTTAAAACACTTTTAATCGAGTCTCAGGCATCACCTGTTCTACTACAATTATATATTAAAATCTGTAAATATGCAAATGGCGTATGTGAGAGGAATCGAACCCCCAGCCTTTCCCTCCGGAGGGGAACGCTCTATCCATTGAGCTACACATACAAATAAAATAAGGAAAGGTTTTACCCCTTCCCGAATTTTGGCGCACCTGAGAGGAGTCGAACCTCCGGCCTCCGCCTTAGGAGGGCGTTGCTCTATCCAACTGAGCTACAAGTGCAAATCGAAATGCCGAAGCTATTTCTTTGTAATTAAAATACGATCAATGACACCGTCGGTCATCTTCTTAATTGAAAAATCATAACCTCCGTACGAATAAATATCTCCTTCGTTCGGCTTTTTTCCTGCTTCACCGGCAAGTCTTGCAACAAGACCACCAAGTGTGTTTTCCGAAGAATCAATATTCATATTGTGATTATTTTTCAAATCCCTCAAGGAAATGCTTGCAGAAAAAGTTCCGTCAAACTTCTTTATCGAATACTCTCTAATTACGATGAACTTGAGCGTTATGAAAATCAAAACAATACTTACAGTTCCAATCAAAATGTCGACCATTCCGTCCGCAAAAACAAGCATCTTTCTCGCAATAACAAATAAAACAAGCGTCAAAATATTTTCGTTTTGGTGGCTTATAATCATATAAATAAGCTCGATTCCAACAACCAACATCAGCGCATGCTTAAGAAAATCCGAAAATGCTCTGTAGCTTATGATTGAAGACGGATTTTTCGCAAAATCCCAAATATATCTGAATAAATCGGGAAGACCTGCGACAACTGCAATCAAAATAATCACACAAATCACATACTCAAGCACATGAAGCATTTTTTTCATAATTTCATTCGGTGTGAATTTCATAACATTCGCATTCCTTTCGAAAAGATTATAATAATTATATCACATGGCGCACCTTGTGTCAATCACAAAGACAACCAATCTATGTACCCCCACAAGGGGGAAAACTATTTCTCAAGTTTTTTTGTAAGTTTTAAAACAAGCTCTGCAAGCTCTCCTCGTTTTAAATATCCTTTAGGGTTAAAAGTTGAATCGGCATTTCCTTGAACAATTCCGATATTTGTAAGTTCATAAATTTCTTCTTTTGCCCAATCTGAAATTTCTTTATCATCTTTATAAATAGGCTTCATAAGATTTGTCTCGAAATTATAGCCGTAAGTTCTAAATAGTCTTACGATAATCGTAGCCATTTGTTCACGTGTAAGAGTCTTGTTCGGCTCAAAATGCTTTGCATCAACACCTAAAACAATCTTCTTCGATGCTGCCCAATTAATAAACGGTGTGTAAAATTCATTGCTGTCGACATCTTCAAATATGTTTTTGTTAAACTCCGCAGTATTTATATTCATAAGCCTTCCAAGTGCAGTCACAAACTCCGCTCTTGTTGTCGGTTTTTCCGGCATAAATACAGTCTTGTTTGCAAAATCATTAAAGATACCCTTGTTGAAACATTCGACGATTGCATTTTTTGCCCAATGCGAATTGTAATCCGTGTTCACATCGGTGGTTGTCTTTTTACCTTCGTCTTTAGCAGTTTTTGTTTTATTTTCGTTTTTCTTTTCTTTAGCCATATCTTTTTTGTTATTTATTCTTCTGTGCGGTTTGAAATAATCATGTCCTTCCTCCGGAGTGTGCGGGACGAACGGAACATCCGGTTTTTTATCCGGTTTTTTCATTTCAGCTTTCCAAATCGCCGTAACCGTCAAATCTCCGTCAACAACAACCGCATCTCCCGGATTTTTCTTTTCTCCCTTGACCATCCAACAGTCAAAAGTTTTATCGCTCGGTGCATCAAATCCGTTTAGCGGAAGTTTAGCCTTAGCTCCGACTTCAGCTTTAATATCTTCCATGTTGCCACGTCCGCCGTTTCTTTCAAAGTGAATATTTACATAAACCTTTTCCTCTTTATTTTTGTATATTGCACGAACAGTTGTATCTTTGTCAACTAAAATGGTTTCTCCTGCATTTCTAACCTTGCCATCAATATCCCATCCCGCAAAAACTTTTCCTTCAGGAATTTCAAAGTCTACTTCCGGCAAAGTGAAATCCTCGCCTTTTTCCACTTTGAATTCTTGTACTCTGTCTCCGTTATCTCTGTCAACTATAACAGTAACTTCTTCATTTGCTACTTCTTCAATTTTGTCCCCAGTTGCATTCGGATCATAAATATAAGTCTTTACGCTCGCATTATACGCATAGTCAACTGCACGAACATATATAGTGTACTTGCCGTCGTTTGAAGTGTAATCTTCAAGCTTTTTGTTTGCATCATATGCTTCGCCGTTTACAAAAACTTCTTTGAGCATTATGCTTCCATTGTCGTCGTTGTCGACCTTGTCCGTTATCGTTATGCCTAATCTTGAATTTTCACCACTTATATTGTAGTCATCACCTCGAACTTCAGGCTCAATTTTAATTTCCGGCTTTTTGTTATCGATTCTTATTATATGTTGTGCCATAAAATTATCAGGAGAATTGCCCGCATAGTCTTTTACATTCCAGTCCATAATATCTTTGTCCTTACATGGGATTTCAACTCTGAACGGTCTGTGGTTGTCACTTGTTAAATCTCCATAAATAAGATACTCATCAACCATGCTTTCGTTTATTCTCATGTGCCAGTTGAATCCGCCCTTGTCGCCTACAACGCCTTCAACAACAAGCGGGCTCTTCTTTATATATAAAGTTCCATCTGTATCAGGATTAAAACTTGCAGTATTCATATCAAGTTCCGGACCGTCATCATCATAGTATAAACAGAAACCTTTTGATTCATAAATATTATTTTCATTTACTTCATTTTGTTTGTCAGCCTTAAACACTTCCATCCTAAGCATATTGAATCCCGGAAGTATTTCAATATCGATGTATTTATCCGACACATTGCTTGAATAATATTTTGCTTCTTGAATTGCTTCGAGTCCATTCTTGCCCGGGTTGTAGCAAACAAGCTTTATTGTATATCCCTCTGCTATTTTAAATGATGTTTTTACAAAATATCTCTTTTTACCGTTCACATCCACAACTTTAACTTTGTTGTTGAAATCACCTGTTGCTGAGTCTTCAATAGAATGTAAGCCAGGTATAACCGGAGCCGTTCCTTTCTCCTTCTTAACCTCTCTCTTTGGCATTCTAATCTTAATTGTTTTCTCCTTAGAAGCATTGCTTGCGGTTATATAAACTTCATCATTGTAATCTTTTTTGGAGTCACCATCATTTACATTAGCATAGAAATCAAATTCAAGTGTTTTGTCTTTATCATTATAGTTTAAAGTTTTAACTTTAGCTGTTCTAGATAGCTTGTCCATTCCTTTTGACGCAAAATACACTTTAGTCTTCTTATTAGCATTTAAAATCTTTCCGCGAATGTTGAAGCCGCCGTCTTCATTAGGTGTCATCATACCGATGAATCCATCGTTTTTAAGTTCCTCCAATGTCTCGTCGTGATACTGCAGTGGCTCTCCGTTTTCATATTGAGTCGGTTGCCCGTTTTCGTCATAAACAGCATAAATTTCTTCTGTGATTTTTTCGTGTGTAAATGGATTTTCTCCTTCTTTTAAAAGCGGGTTCACTATATCTTTTCTTAAATCTTTTTCTTCAAGTTCTCTATATGTGCTGCCTTCGTAAATTTCAAAGTCAGGCATATCTTGTGTAGTTTCATCATCGTCATCTTTATTATCTTCAGACGGCACTGACTCTTCTTTTTTGCCAAATTTTGATTCATCAATTTCCACTTCAGTTATAAGAATTTCTTCCTTTTCTTCATTAAAGCCGACCATTTTTCTTTCAATTCTAAATAGCTTAACTTCAACTTTTCCATCTTGAGGTTTTACAAATTTTAAAACATATTCATCAGAAACGTTACTTGCGCCATCAAGAGCTGCTATAGTTACTTTGCTTCCTATCAAATCTTTGGAAATATTTTCTATCACATAGCTACCGTCATCTTCATTATAAACAGTTAATTTCTTAGTATCATCATAGTCTTTGTCAAGGTTTGCACCAACAAACCAAACTTTTCTTTCAACTTCTTCAAACTTTTCCGGCATTTCGACTTGGTCTGTAAGGTAGAAAGTTCTGTCTTTAAATTCTTCTTTTTGCTTGTGATAAGTGTCCTTAGCTACAATCTTAATCTTATTAGGATTTGTAACATCGACTGACTCTATCGTTGGTTTAGTGTTGTCAATCTTAACAGGTATATATGACTTTTGCCATGGGTAGTCAGGTGTAAGTCTATACATAAACTCGTAGTAGTATTGTCCTTCAGCAAGCGGATATTCTCCGCCAATTATCTCTTCATATTCTTTTCCGCCAAATTCTTTCTTTTCTACATGGTGAGGATTATATATCCTACCGTCCCACTTAAGATCACCTAGTATCTTTAGTCTACTTGGTTTAAGTCCGGATGCTGTATTTCTTTTAGAATTTAGTATGCCGCGCACAAATTGAGAAACGTTCATGACTTTAAGATCTCTAGTCTTCGTTGCATCAACAATTGAGATTTTTGCATTGCTTGCAGATCTCAAAATAAGTGGGCTCGGCGTAACATTAGGAATTGCTTCAAAATCTTTTACTACATCACTTCTACTTACGGAATTATTCAAGCTTATATTATTGTTCAAACTAAATAGTTCCGGATCTTGTTTTAGTTTCGGATTTCCATCTTTAGTGTTTTGTATCACTCCTGCCGGGTGGAAGTCATCTATGTCGTGATCTCCACCTACACCTGAGTTCAATGTTCCAGGTCTTTTCGGTTTTCCATTCTCATCATATCCGACAACTTCAGCCGACTTCGAGCCTTCTTCCCATGCCCACTTATCTATAATCGGTTCGTTGTTCCAATCGCCTGCAAAGCCCATAACCGGCATGCTTAGGCTAGGATTTGCTTCTTCATCTTTTGATTCAAATTTAATAAAGCTTTCGACGAATTGATTGTGTGCATCTCCCGTCTTCATTGTTGCGGACAAATTGAAGTTTGAGTTTGCAGGAACTGTAATTTCTTCAGTATCAAACTTTATCTCTGCTCCGTTAACAATTTCCGGGTGAATTTCTGCAACTGTCTTACCCTTATCTTCGGTACTGTTTAATTCATCGAGTTTAAGTTTCGGCATATTGCCGTCTGTTGTAACAGGCGATGCGCTCACTGTGAATTTAATATCTTTGTCAGATGTGTTTGACAGTGTAATAGTAAATGTTTTTTCACCTGATTTTATTTCTCTCAAACTTACAGAGCCGTAGCTGTTCGTTTCTCCATCGCTTCCCAAAGCTTTTGATGAAACAATAACATTGTTCTTTGATGCTTTTAGAACATTTATAAGTCCCGCACCTTGTTGTCTCGGTGAGGCAAATAAATATTTTCCGTCGTTTTCTGTCGTTTCATCAAGCATCGGCGATGCTGTGTTTTGTAGCATAATCTTAGTAAGTGAGACCAAGTCTATGCCCATATCTTTTAATACTTTTGTTTCCACAAGCTCTTTAAGTCTCGGTCTTATAAGAACCGTCGAAGCCGAAACAACCGGTGTTGCCATCGATGTTCCGCTCATATTTCCGTATCTCGAATCCTTCGTCGGATCATTTCCTACGACATTCAGCGTTGAATAAATATTTTTACCAGGAGCTGAAACGTCAGGTTTCAAGAGAAGGTCGTTTCTCGGTCCCCAGCTTGTTGAACCTGCCGGGACGCTTCTTTTTTCATCAAGAATTATATCGTCTACATTGAAGTCAAGTAAAAGTTTATTTTCTTGTCCTACAGTCGGCTTTAATTTATTGTACTTGTTCATATCAACACGATATTCTCTGTCAGACTTATAATCTGTATCCCCGTCGTATGATTTAATCATCGACCAAAGCTTAACCCCGTCTTCTCCTGAAATAGAAAATACTTGTACCTTAGTCTTCTCATCTTCTTCATAGCCCATAGCCGGAATTGCTTCCCAGTCGTCTCGGTTGTAGTATGAAACTGTGTTTACAACAATTACACCGACAGCACCTTTATCGCGAACTTTCTTAAAAGCATACTTCATATCAGTTGAGAAAATTCTATCCATAACAACGATTTTGCCCTCTAAGTCTTTACCAAGTATGTCTTCGTCTTGACATTTTCCAAGATAAACAAAACTGTAATCGCCGGCTTTAAATTTATTCTTATCAAAGAATGCCCCTATTTGTGAGTACTTAAACTCCTCGTCGCCAATCTTAACAGCATTAAATCTGATTTTTGTATTTCTTGCAGAACCTACTGCAATTGCGTCTTCATGTGCAGCTGTTCTTGTAACATTACCTGTATCGGTCATGTTAAGAGCGTTGTTAGCATATCTGTCCCATGAAGAGTCCGATGAAGCAGTCGCATAGTTACCTGTTGCAACGCAAACCGGAATTCCTTTTTCACGAAGCGTTCTGATTGCACCCCAATACTTCTCGCCCTTTAAACCGGTTCCATGGAAACCTGAGCTGATAGAAATAACGTCAACATCATGTTTGATACAGTCTTCAAAGGCATGGAACATCGTTTCGTCTCCTGCAAAAGCGTCGCTTGTATATGTGTAAATCTTATATGACAACACTTGTGCATTAGGCGCAATGCCTCTTATACCTCTGTGATTTTTCAAATCTTCAGCTGTAGCATTTGCCGCTAAAATCCCACCGATGTGCATTCCGTGCGGGTCATGATAAAAACTGCCGTCAGGATAATTGTCGACAGTATCCTTGCCGCCGTCCATATAATTGAATCCGTGCGGAATCTTCATCGACATACCGAACTCGGTCGGTTGTTTTATCTTTGCAACTTTTTCAGCTTCCGGATCAAGACGCATATCCTTGTGTCTTGCATCCATTCCGCTGTCGATATTTGCAATAAGCATTCCTCTTCCGTCGAATGCTCTACCGATTGAATTTTCATCCGCACCGATTTCTTTTAAATAGTCACTTGCTTCATTTACATGAGTAAGTTCTCTTGCATTTTCCATGAGTGGAATAACTTTTTCGGCTCTTTCAACACTTTTTACTCCATCAATGTGAAGAATATAGTCCAAAAATCCATCTCCGGTCTCAATAGCAAGCCCATTAAATAAAATATTATACTCGTACTTAATTTCCGTTTGCGGTAGCTTTAAAAGTGCTTCCTTAACTGCACCTCTCATCTCCTCAGAGCTGAGCTCCACAATATAAACTGTTTTCTCTCCGAAATCCTTTTCGGTTAAAACATAGCTAACCGGCTGAACATCTGCATCAGCAGAATTCCCGCTCCACTTCTCTGACACATTGTCGATCATCATTAGACCGTTTCCATGTGTCTCAACACCGGTCTCGCCCTCAAAGAGGTTGACCGTTTCCACGTTTTCACTTGCACGAACATTCGTCGTCAGTCCGACCATTGAACTGAAAATCATTGCGCCCGCAGTGAACAAACTCAATAATCTTTGTCTCATAGTTTTCTCCTTTTTATAATTTGATAATGATTTTCATTACCGTCGATTATTATACGATATATGATTTTCTTTGTCAAACTTGATTTGATAATATTCAATCTCCATTTTCTCAATTGTGTAAACTGTGTAAAATATTAAATAATTTATTGTTACGCTAAATAAACAAGTGTTGCGTAAATATTTCTCAAACTTTTTAAAACTCTGAAAATAAATATGCAACTTCTTATAAAGTCAAATAAAAATAATTGATACAAAAATTAATTTCAATATTTTCTACAATTAGTTTTGACAAAGCAGTTTCTCACAATTAAAAAAATGAAATAAGTCGACGCGATTTTTTTCAAAAATATGTACGCAAATTTTTCTATCAATTTTTTTCAAAAAATTTTTTTAAATAAAATAAAAAAAGTGGGTTTCCCCACTTTTTAAATGTCATATTGATTCTTTCTCTTTTCATAAACTTTGCCGAAATCTTTCGAAACATAATATTCGACTTCATCGCCCGTGCAAACCACAAATGGAAATTCATCTCTGTTTGAAGCGGCGCCCCATTCTCCGTCTTTGTTCACGCAAACTACGGAAAAATCTCTCGGCTTTTGATTTTTTCTTATGAGATTTTCGTGCAAATCTTTAACTGCCTTTCCCGCGGCTTCGCTCGGACTCATTCCCGACTTCATAAGATTCACAATTTGAAAAGAAAGCGTTCCCTTCATAATATCTTCGCCAACTCCGGTCGCAGTTGCTCCTCCGATTTCGCTGTCTGCATAAAGCCCCGGACCAACAAGCGGTGAGTCGCCGACTCTTCCTTTTCTCTTCATGAAAAGTCCCGACGTCGAAGTTGCAGCTACAACTCTACCGCCGCTTGCAATAACCGAGCCGACGGTGTCGTGTCCCTTGTCAAGGTCAGTCATGTCGTGAATCTTTTGCAGCCATCTTGCCTTTGCAGGTTCAGTCAAAAGTTCCTCGCTCTTAAAACCGTTTTCAAGTGCAAATTGAAGCGCACCGTCGCCCACAATGAAATTGTCATAAGGTCTACCGACAAGAAGTCTCGCAACGGAAACCGGCGTCTTTATATTTCTCATAGATGCAACTGCTCCGAAGCTCAAAGTATCGCCGTCCATAATTGCTGCGTCAAGCTCAACGTCGCCCTCTTCATTCGGCCACCCCGAATAACCCACATTGTGAAAATCTGGATTGAGCTCGATATCGTTTATGAGCCCGCAAATCGCATCTTCAACACTCTTTCCTTCTTTCAAAAGGTCGCGCGCAATCTTCACGCCCTGAAAACTTATCTCCCAAGTTGAAATAATCGTCATGTCGCGCCTCTAAAGAGCAGATTTATAAATCTTTAAAATGTCTTCGTGCTTCAAATCCGAATAATCGACCTTGAACTCGTCCGTATTCATTGCCATCTCTTCGAGTCTCGACTCGTCGATATCCATCTCGTGAAGCTTTGTCGGAGCGCCGAGTTCCTTGAAAAATTCCTGAATCTTTTCGATTGCAAGTTCCGCTGCTTCATCTTCATTCATTCCACTTGCATCAACATCGAAAACTCTCTTTAAAAATCTCTTGAACTTTTCGCCGTGACCCTTGTAAACATATTTCAAATAATGCGGATGCACAATCGCAAGACCGAGACCGTGCGGAATGTGATAATATGCGCTCAGCGTGTGCTCAAGCGTGTGACTTTGCCAATCTTCGCCCTTGCCGAGCGCCAATAGACCGTTTATTGCAAGGCTTGCAATCCACATTAAATTGCTTCTTGCGCCGTAGTCCTCCTGATTTTTAATTGCAACGCGCGCATTTCTTATAACCGCCGCCATCAAACTTTCGCTCAAATTGTCCGAAATATTGTCGTCGTCCGGCAAACTGAAATAAACTTCCATAATGTGGCTGAACATATCCACAATTCCCGAAACCATTTGAATTTTCGGAACAGTATATGTGAAAGTCGGGTCGAGAAGTGAAAACACCGGATAGAGAAGCGGATTTCCGTATGAGCATTTAATCTTTACATCCGGATTTGTAATAACGCCGCCCGAATTCATTTCGGAGCCCGTGCCGACCATTGTAAGCACAGAGCCAAGCGGAATCGCATCCGTAATATCGTTCTTCTTCATAAAAAGCTCATCCCAAAAATCGCCGTCAAGCTTTGCCCCTGCGGCAATCGCTTTTGCGGAGTCGATGACCGAGCCTCCGCCGACCGCTAAAATAAAATCTATGTCATTTTTTCGACAGAGCTCGATTCCTTCGTACACCTTTGTTGTTTCAGGATTTGGAATAATCCCCGAAAGTTCAGTTACAGACTTTCCTTCGAGCCCCTTCATAACCTTGTCGTAAATTCCGGTCTTTTTAATACTGCCGCCGCCGTAAACGAGAAGAATGCGATTGTATGGTTTAATCTCTTCCTTCAAATGTTCGACTGCGCCTTCCTTGAAAATAATCTTAACCGGATTTCTAAAAATAAAACCGTCCATAAAAACCTCCTTAAGTACAGAAAAACCCGCACGTAAAAACGGCGGGCTATTAAACTATAAACTCTTTAAAGCTTCAAGAGCCTTGTCAAAATCAGGCAAATTCGTTGCTTCAGGAACATATTCTACATACTTCACAACGCCTTCCTTGTCGATGATAACGACACCTCTTGCAAGAAGCATGAGTTCCTTAATCAAAAAGCCGTACTTCGTTCCGAAATCGTGTGCCTTGTAATCTGACAACATAATTAAATTGTCAATACCCTTTGCAGCGCAGAAATTTGCTTGTGCAAACGGCAAATCGCAGCTGATTGTAAGAATAACAACATCCTTCAAATCAGAAGCTTCCTTGTTGAAAATCTTGGTTTGTTCTTCACAAACCGGCGTGTCGATTGAAGGAACAACGCTGATAACAACAGTCTTTCCCTTTAATTCACATAGACAAAAATCGCTTAAATCCTTCTTTGTTGCTTCAAAATCTTGAGCCTTATCGCCAACCTTTACTTCCGGTCCAATCAAAGTCATCGGATCCTTCATAAATGTGATAGCACCTTTTCTTTCTTCCATATTAATACCTCCTTAAATAAATTAAAAACTGTGCAAACTATTCGCACAACATTTTTAACCCTTCACAAATATTATTACCCAACACACAACGAAAATAACGAATGATATAATTTGAAAATAAAAAAATCGAGAAAATATTTTGAAAAATGAATGAAAAGTTTAAATTATTGACTTGTCTTCATTCGCAAGCACGGCGTAGCGTGACGAAATACGTTACAACGTAAGGAAGAGCGGTGTCATTGCACCGGTTTTGTCGTTTGATTTTTGATGAAATAAAAAACCCCAAACAATTCTCCATTATAGCGGCGATACGCTTTTCTCTGCACTCAATTACAAAATCAAAGATTTCTATTTCGTGCGTCGAAAAACCGGTCGCCGTTACGGATGGCGTTTGTAATTTTATACAATTTATACACACTGTTATTTGCGTGGAATTTTCGATGAGAAACGCTTAGATGAAATATTTTAGGAGTGAGGCGTACTGATAGGTACGTCGCAGCGACTAAAATATGAATCAAGCGTTTATCGCGAAAAGATAGCCCTAACCCGTGCTTTTTGATTTTTCAAATCAAAAACACGATGGTAGGTCTTCCGCAAAGACGTCCGGCGACATTTCGACGAATAGGAGAAATGAGTCGCAGACGTTGACTGCAAACCGCAAATACTATCCAATAATTTGCGAGGATATTTTGATGACATGCGCCGTAAACTTAATTTTTGATTGCGCAGGTGTTTAGGCAGGAGGATTCGCAGAACCGTCCCGCTACGGCTGTGTTTGCCATTTTATACAATTAAAACACACTGTTATTTGCGATGATATTTTGATGAGAAACGGTTAGATGAAATATTTTAGGAGTGAGGCGTACTGGCAAGTACGTCGCAGCGACTGAAATATTGAATCAACCGTTTATCGCAAAATAGCGCGCAAATTAATTTTAAACCATTTTTGTGGGATCGACTATAATATCAAACTCCTCTTCCGTAAGCAGTTCCAACTCCAGTGCAGATTGTTTGAGTGTTATTCCCTTTTCATATGCATTTTTTGCGATTTTCGCGCTGTTGATGTAGCCGATGTGTGGATTTAGCGCAGTCACGAGCATCAAGCTTTCTTCAAGGTATTTTTCTATCTTTTCTCTGTTCAATTTTATACCTTTGAGGCAATTTTCGTTGAAACTTTCAATTCCGTTTGCGAGTTCCCGAGCCGTTTTTATAAATTGGTTTGCAATGAGAGGCATGTAGACGTTCAGCTCAAAGTTTCCTTGACCTGAGGCAAATAGAATTGTCGCATTTGCACCATAGACTCTCAATGCGATTTGTGTGAGCATTTCAATTTGAGTCGGATTTACTTTTCCCGGCATTATCGAACTTCCCGGTTCATTTGCAGGGATAATAATTTCGGAAAAACCGGCTCTTGGACCCGACTGCATCAGGCGTATATCATTTAAAAATTTAAACAAGTTCATCGACAGAGACGCGATAGCGCCATATGCGGTTGCAATGTCATTTTTCATTGAAAGCCCCATAAATTTGTCTTTCATAGGAATCAGATCTATTCCGGCAATTTCGCCAAGAGCTTCCACCGCAAGCTTGTCATATCCCGGCGGCGTATTTAGTCCCGTGCCCACAGCGGTACCTCCAAGAGGCACATGGCTCAAATATTCAATTTGCTCCTTGATTTTTTCGATGTCTCTCATAAATGTGTCGCGATATGCTATAAATTCATCTGAAATCAAAATCGGCGTTGCATCTTCAAGGTGAGTTCTTCCGATTTTTATCACGCCGTCAAACTCTTCAATTTTTCTGTCCAAAGTTGTCACAAGATTTTCGAGCGCCGGAATAAGCCCCTTTTTCAAATTTAGTATTACCGCAACATTTATCGCCGTCGGAAAAACACAGTTTGTGCTTTGCGACTTGTTCACATCGTCATTCGGATGAAGCGAAACAGAGTCGTCGCCTATGAGTCCCAAATTATTTATATTTTTTATAACCTCATTCACATTCATGTTCGTTGCAGTTCCGGAACCCGTTTGATATACGGAAAGCGGAAAATTGTCGTCAAATTTTCCCGTGAGAATTTGGTCAACCGCAAGACTTATTCTGTCACGCTTTTCCGTGCTCAAAACGCCGAGCTTTTCGTTTGCGATAGCCGCCGCTTTTTTTATCATTGCGACCGCTCTTACAATTTCCATATCGACAGTCTCGTCCGTCACCGCATACATCTTTCTTCCTCTTTCAGTTACAGCACCCCAAAGATTCTCACTTTGAACCTTAACAACACCTAAAGAGTCAACTTCGTCTCTGTAAATCAATTCTTTTTCTTTCATAATTCCTCCTGAAAATTTGTATTAAACATAAATTTTGATTGTAAATATTTTTTGCGGCGATACTCCCACGTGCTGCTTTTATTTAATTGCAAAATTTTATTGCACATACACGTCTGTTTGTCTATATCTCATGCGTCGCAATGTAATGCGACGCTACAAAGAGCGTAATCCCATACAACAATATACCATATACATTAATTTATTTTCACATGGAGCTAATGTTGACGTATAACATATTTACGATTTTTATTTTCAACCATCCTTTCGCGGTTTCAAAATCTATCCATTTCATTCTCCATATTGGCGGCGATACACTTTTTTATCTCATTTCACGACGAAATCATAGATTTCTGCTCGATGGATAAAAAACCGGTCGCCGTTACGTGCTGTGTTTTCCATTTTCTACAATTAATCCCCACCCATTTGCGAGGATATTTTGATGAGAAACGGCTAGATTGAGTGTTTTTGGAGTGAGGCATATTGGTAAATATGCCGCAACGACTAAAACACGAGATCAGTCGTTTATCGCAAAATAGACCGCAAATTTTTCTAAATGAATTTGTCTTTTAAGTTCTTCCAATAAATATCCTTATCCAAATGCAGTCTGTTCACGAAAGTGTTGCTGATTGTGGTTTCGATTTTTCGAATGTTTCTGACAAAGTTTTCAACGCCGTCTTCGACTATCAAGACGGATTTTTCGTATTTCGTTTCAGGGTAGATGTCGATGGTGTAATTTCCCGGCATGACGATCGGATTTAGAAGCGAACGATATGCCGCACTTGAAATCGGTGCGAGCGGACTCATTTGCATTGTTTCGATGCTCGGGTGCACAATCGCACCGCCGACCGAGAAGTTGTATGCGGTCGAGCCGACGGATGTCGAGATGATGATGCCGTCTCCTGAAAATTTTTGCAGGAAATTTCTTTCGACATAGACGTCCATGTGGATGACTTTCGAATTTATTCCCTTTATAAGAATTTCGTTTATCGCATAAAACGAGAGTTCGCTGCCGTCACTTGTGGTTGCGACGGATTTTATGAGTTTCATTTCGTCGGTAATAAATTCTTCTTTTTTCAGCATATGCACAAGCGTCGGAATTTCGTCAACGCCGATTTCCTGGAAAAATCCAAGTCCGCCGGTGTTTATTCCGATAAACGGCGCCGAATGAAATTCGCTCAGTCTCACCGATTGCAAAAATGTACCGTCGCCCCCAACAACAATGTTTACGTCAAAATCTCCGCCCTTGTTGTCGAGCGATTTTATATAGACCTGTTCCGCCTCAACGCCGAGCGAGCGAAAGCGCTCCTCGAGTTCGTTTGCAACTTCGATTGACGACGGGTATTCATTCAAAAAAATTCTAACTCTTTTCATTCTATCCTTCCAACATTTGCGCGTGGTAGCTGCTTCGCACGAAAGGTCCGCTCGAAACGCTCTTAAATCCGAGTTCAAGTCCGAGCTCTTTGTATCTTTCAAATTGCTCCGGCGTTACATATTCCACAACGTCGGCGTGTTTTCTCGAAGGTTGGAGATATTGCCCGATTGTGAGCATGTCGCAGTCAACGCTTCGAAGCATTTTCATGAGATTTACAACCATCTCTTCGGTTTCGCCGAATCCGACCATCATGCCAGACTTCGTGATAAATCCCTTTTCCTTTGCATATCTCAAAACCTCGAGACTCCAGTCCATATTTGACTGCGGACAAATTTCCTCAAAAAACTCCGGCACAACTTCAACATTGTGGTTTATGATGTCCGGCTTTGCGCTGAAAATCGTGTCCAAATGTTCGTGCACTGCGTGCATATCCGGAATCAAAAGCTCGACTGTCGTGCCCGGATTTACTTTTTTTATCTCCTCGCACACGCGCTTGAAATGCTCCGCGCCGTAATCCTCCAAATCGTCTCTGTCGACACTCGTCACGACCGCATGTTTAAGTCCGAGTTTCTGTACCGCAAAAGCAACTTCCTGCGGTTCAAACTTGTTCACAGGCTCCGGCTTCTTTGTAGTAACATTGCAAAATCTGCAATTTCTCGTACAATTTTTCCCGAGAATCATAAATGTCGCAGTTCTCGCAGCGTAGCACTCCATCTTGTTCGGACAATTCGCCTCCGAGCAAACAGTGTTTAAATTATAATTTAAAAGTGTATGTTCAACCGTGTTGGAATTTTGGTTGCCCTGAAGTTTGACCTTAATCCACTCCGGCTTTTTTAAATGCTTAGTTTTTTTCTCACTCATAACTATTCTCCTCTATATAAATGCTTCAAATCGGAAATAAAATCGTCATTTGTCATGCCGATTATAAAATCTCCGATATCAAATTTGAGCTCGTCTTCAATCGACTCTATATCTATACCCCGAATCGAACTCAAAAACGGCTCCAATTCATTATTCAAAAAGAAGTCTCCCATAATCTTCAGTTTTTTTATCTTTCCGTCCTCGTCGTCGAGCCCGTACTCAACAAGTCCGAACGGATATTTCTTCGCCATATATTTTCTCGAATGCTCCTTGTCATATCCCGTTTTGTTAAAATCCGGAAAGTCCGACAAATACTTCTTCAAACCCTCGAGCTCATCATTTGACGGCTCGCGAATTTCAGAAATATTATGATAATCCACAATATTTTTTGCAATATAATCTATAAATTCATGCACATCCATGTCCACGTAATTTTTTATAAGACCCACATGCGCACGATGCGAATGAACATTTTTATCTATAAATTTTATTTCTCGCGCCTTCATCGAACCCGACAAAAGCTCCATATCCGCATCAAAAAGAAGAGTTCCGTGGTGAATGATTCTGTCCTTGTAGCGGTACTGAGCATTCCCGGAAACTTTTTTGTCGCCAATCATTATGTCATTTCTACCCGTAAAATCCGCATCGAGCCCCAATTTTTTTAGAGCCAAAACAACGGGGTGCGCAAAACTTTTAAAAAGATTTTCATTCTTGTCGTCGCGATTGGTGATAAAAGTGTATTGACAGTTGTTCAAATCGCAATAAACCGTGCCGCCGCCCGAAAGTCTTCTCACAACGTGCATATCATGTGCTTTTGTAAAATCTGTATTTATCTCAAGCTCCAAATTTTGATTTCTCCCGATCAAAACCGTCGGCTCATTTTGCCAAATCATAAAAACCGACTCGCTAGTATCCTTTAAAAAATATTCTTCAAGCGCGTGATTAAAAGAAGGATCAACGCTCTTATTTATAACATAAATCATATAAATTCCTCCTCTTCTATTTTATATTAAAACGGTGTTTTTTTCAAACACAGGTCTCTCGAGTTGAAAAATAAGTGTCGAAAAAAATCTCACAAAAAAGCGGCATAACCGCTTAATTTTTGAGCATGGATTCATATGTTAAAAGTGTTGCATTGAAATATTTTTCGAGATTCTCGTCGTCGAAGTCAAAGGTCGAGCTATGGTGACTCCCCGCAAGGTCGGCGCCGAAAAGAAGGTGAATTGCTTTTCCGCCGTTTTCTTTAACATCCAGAATATATTTCGTCACGTCTTCGCTTGCGCCGAAATTCGGATTAATGGTCGTTTTAAATCCCGCATCTCTTAAATTTTTCGACAATTTTTCGGTGAGCTCTCCGTCTTCCTCAACATACCCCCAAGCTTCCCCGATAATCTCAACAGTCGAACTTCCACCGACCGCCTCGGAAATATTTCTCGAAGTTTTCAAAATCGTTTCGTACATTTCGTCCAGCACATCGTTGTCGATTGCGCGAAGGTCGATGCCGAGAGTTATTTCATCCATTATGATGTTTAGCGCATTTCCTCCGTGAATCATCCCGATATTCATCACGCGCTTTTTCTTTGAATCTTCAATCAAAGTTCGATTTAAATTTATAAATGCGAGCGCCATATTTAGTGCTGAAATTCCATTTTCCGGATTGTTTGCGGCGTGTGCGGCTTTTCCGAAAAATTTTACGAGAAGTTTTTTGACTCCAAGAAAATTCGTGCTTCCGACTCCTATAAAGCCTTCGGGCTCGCCGAGTCCTATGTGGTATCCAATCATATTGTCAACGTCTTTTGTCACAAACTCCGGAATTTTTGCAGCGCCTTGCACTCCTTCTTCCGCGGGTTGAAATAAAATTCTTACACCCCTTCCCGAATAAAGATTTGGCTCTTTATTGAATATTTCCGCAAGTTTTAAAGCGATTGAAATGTGTCCGTCGTGACCGCAGGCGTGCATATTTCCGTCGATTTCCGAGCGAAATCCTAAATTTTTCGGAACATGTTCATCGCTCGTCGATTCCAAAACCGGAAGGGCGTCGATGTCCGAGCGGAACATAAAAAACGGTGCGTGTCCGAACTCTATCAAAGCTCCGGTGTAACCCTCGTCGATATCCGCATCGCTTGAAACTTCGGATTTGCCATAAAGCCTTTTTCCGAAAATAAGTTTTCCGTTTTCAAAGTTTTTTAAATAAGAAATAATTTTTCTTGTAGTTTTATATTCTTTAAAGCCTGTTTCAGGGATTTTGTGAAACTCGCGGCGCAATTCTTTTATATCCATTTTTCTCTCCTTTTTAATTTAATTATACCACAAATTTTACATATATTCGAAAATATATCTTGAATCACTTGACAACACGCGCCGCTTAGGTATAAAATAATGAGTGGATTGGGGGGTTTACTTTGAAAAAATTATACCAAGGAAAAACAAAAGACGTTTATGAATTAAACGACAAAGAAGTTTTACTCAAGTTTAAAGACGATGTAACCGGAAAGGACGGAGTTTTCGACCCGGGTCAAAATCATGTCGGACTCACTATGGAAGGCGCAGGACACTCAGCTTGCATGCTTACAAAATTCTTCTATGAAAAACTTAACGAAAAGGGCTTAAACACACACTTCGTTTCAGCAGACACTGAAAAAAATGAAGCTGTTGTAAAGAAGGCAAAAGTTTTCGGAAACGGTGTTGAAGTTATTGTAAGATACAGAGCTGTCGGCTCATTCATCAGACGTTACGGACAATATGCCGAATCGGGAATGAAGCTTCCTTCATATGTTGAAATCACTCTAAAGGATGACGACAGAGACGATCCTCTAATCACAAAGGACGCTCTTGAAATGCTCGGAATTATGACAGGCGACGAATACGAAGAACTTGTTGATCTTGCAAAACATATCGGCGAATTTGTTAAAGAAGAACTCGATAAAAAGGGTCTCGAACTTTACGATATTAAATTCGAATTCGGTATGATCGACGGTAAAGTCGCACTCATCGACGAAATTTCAGGCGGAAACATGCGTGCATACAAAGGCGACGAATATATCGAACCTTTGAAACTCGAAAAAATCCTTTTGGAAGACGTAAAATAGTATGTAATATAAACGTGCAAATTGTAAAATCTGCACGTTTTTTTGTTGCAATAAAAAAGTGCAGCACATGGTATGCTACACATTTTATTTTATTACATCATTCCGCCCATCGGCATTCCGCCGCCTGCCATTTGCGGATTCATTTCGTCATCTTTCGGAAGATCTGTCACTGTTGCTTCGGTTGTAAGAACCATTGCTGCAACGCTTGCTGCGTTTTGAAGTGCGCTTCTTGTAACCTTTGTCGGGTCTACAATTCCTTCCTTGATCATGTCTACATATTTATCGTGAAGAGCGTCATATCCCATGCCCTTTTCTTTTTCAAACACTGCTGAAACAATTACGCTGCCTTCTTTTCCTGCGTTTTCAGCGATTTGTCTTAGAGGTTCTTCAAGAGCTCTCAAGATAATCATGACACCTGTCTTTTCGTCGCCTTCAGTTTCGTCGAGAAGCGGTCTTACGTCTTCGATTGTGTCGATTAAAGCAACTCCGCCGCCTGCGATAATTCCTTCTTCAACAGCTGCGCGTGTTGCGTTAAGAGCATCTTCGATTCTTAATTTCTTTTCTTTGAGCTCAGTTTCTGTTGCTGCGCCGACTTGAACAACTGCAACGCCGCCTGAAAGTTTTGCAAGTCTTTCTTGAAGTTTTTCTCTATCGAAATCGGACTCACTTTCTTCGTATTGAGCGCGAAGTTGTTTTACTCTTTCCTTAATCTTTTCATCGTCGCCTGCGCCCTTAACAATCACAGTATTTTCCTTTTCAACTTTAACTTTTTGTGCACTTCCAAGCATATCTATAGTCGTGTCTTTGAGTTCATAGCCGAGATCGGATGAAACAACTGTACCGCCTGTTAAAATTGCGATATCTTCAAGCATTGCCTTTCTTCTGTCGCCGAAGCCCGGAGCCTTTACAGCAACACAATTAAATGTTCCTCTTAATTTATTGACAACAAGTGTTGCCATTGCTTCGCCTTCGATGTCTTCAGCGATAATTAAAAGAGCTTTTCCGGATTGAACGATTTGTTCAAGAACCGGCAAAATGTCTTGGATATTTGTGATTTTCTTGTCTGTAATTAAAATATAAGGATTGTCAAGTTCAGCAATCATCTTTTCCGTGTCGGTTACCATATAACTTGAAACATATCCTCTGTCAAATTGCATACCTTCGACAACTTCGAGAGTTGTGCCCATGCTCTTTGACTCTTCAACAGTTATAACTCCGTCGTTACCAACTTTTTCCATTGCTTCGGAGATGAGTTTTCCGATTTCTTCGTCGCCGGCTGAAACACTTGCAACATTTGCAATCTTTTCTTTGGATTCAATCTTTACAGATTGTTTCTTTAGCGATTCAATAGTTTTAGCGACAGCTTTTTTAATTCCCTTTTGTAGAATCATCGGGTTTGAGCCTGCTGCCAAATTCTTTAAGCCCGCCTTTATAATTGCTTGTGCAAGAAGAGTTGCCGTTGTCGTTCCGTCTCCAGCGACGTCGTTTGTCTTTGTTGCAACTTCTCTTAAAAGTTGTGCGCCCATATTTTCCGCTTTATCTTCAAGTTCGATTTCTCTTGCAATTGTAACACCGTCGTTTGTAATGAGCGGTGAACCGTATGCTCTTTCGAGAACTACATTTCTTCCCTTAGGTCCAAGCGTTACCTTTACTGTGTCGGCAAGCTTGTTTATGCCCGTTTCCATCTTTGAACGAGCGTCACTTCCATATAATATATCTTTAGCCATAATTATCTCCCCCTTATTTTACAACTGCCAAAATGTCAGGCCATTTAACTATCAAATATGTTTTGCCTTCATTTTTTACTTCAGTGCCTGAAAATTTACTAAATATAACTTTGTCGCCAACGTGAAGTAAATCCTTTTTCTTTTCATCATTTTGAATTTCTTCACTTATTGCAATAACATTTGCAATTGACGGTTGTTCTTGTGCACTTGTCGGAAGAACAATTCCACCGGCCGTCTTTTCTTCAGCTTCAACCTTTTCAATTAAAATTCTGTCACCAAGTGGTTTAATTTGCATAATAACTACCTCCATATCATAGATAAACTCTAATTTCAGTAATTAGAGTTTCATTATTAGCAATCTCTATCGGTGAGTGCTAACTATTTATATTATACCCCCATTTTCTAAAAAATAACAGCTATTTATAAAAATTTATTCGAATTATGAATATTTAAAACTTTGTAGTATAATTTAAATATGGAAAGATATTATTCACTAAGCAGCTATTTAAAAAATAAATTTGGAGTTAAAGTCGGAAAAGTCTGTCTTGACGGTGGCTTCACATGTCCAAACAGAGACGGAACTTTGAGCAACTTGGGATGCATCTACTGCTCCGAAAGAGGAAGCGGTGAATTTGCAGGTTGCATCGGCGCAAAAACTATTTCTGAGCAAATCGCGCACCAAAAAACTATGTACGGCGGAAAGTGGAAAGTCGAAAAATACATCGCGTATTTTCAAAACTTTACAAACACATATAAACCTGTGCCGAAGCTTCGAAAAATCTACGACGAAGCGCTTTCTGACAAAGACATCGTGGGACTCGACATTGCGACGAGAGCGGACTGTATGGACCTTGAAAGAATCGAACTTCTAAAAGAGTATGATAAAAAAACGGAAACTTGGATTGAGCTCGGCATGCAATCCATCCACGAAAAAACTTTGGATTTTATAAATCGCGGATACAGCCACGAATACTTTGACAAAAAAGCGCGCGAGCTGATTGACGACGGATTTAAAATCATCGTGCACATGATTTTGGGACTTCCGACCGAAACGAGAGAGGACATGCTTGAAACATTTGAATATGTAAAAGAGCTTCATCCGTTCGGCGTGAAAATTCACAGTCTTTACGTCGACAAACACTCTAGACTCGGAAAACTCTACACCGAAAAACCGTTTCCAGTACTCACCGAAGAGGAATATGTAAATCTTGTTTGTGACGGAATGGAAATTTTGCCGCGCGACATAGTTTACCACCGAATCACCGGCGACCCGGTTCGGGAAAATCTCATCGTGCCTGACTGGACAAAACACAAATGCGCAGTCATAAGCTCAATTCAGAAAGAACTCAAAAGAAGAAATATAGATTTTGTTGACGGAGGGAGAAATGAAAATTAATGAAAAAATAAAACTGAAAGTTGATGAAACGCACACCCTTAACGTTTTGGATTGCGGAAACAAAAACGGCGCACCCGTGATTTTTTTGCACGGTGGACCGGGAGGATCGGTCGGCGAAAAATCGCTCGAATTTTTTAACGATAATCACCGCGTCATACTTTTCGACCAAAGGGGAACCGGTGAATCTACACCGTTTCTTGAAACAAAAAATGTCACCCCTTTTCAAACGGTTGAGGACATGGAAAAAATTAGAGAGCATTTCGGCATAAAAAAATGGACAGTTTTCGGCGGAAGCTACGGCTCAACGCTCGCCCTTCTCTATGCAATCGCGCACCCGGAAAGAGTGGAAAATCTGGTTTTAAGAGGAATATTTTTGGGTAGAGAGGAAGATGTTAATTGGCTCTATGAGGAAGGCGCAAGCTACTACTTCCCGGAGCTTTTCGAAGAATACAAAAACTTTCTTCCGGAAAACAAAAGGGATAAAATCGTGGACTCATACTACGAAATATTTATGTCCGACGACGAAGAAAAAAAGAAAGCCGCCGCAATAAAATGGGCAAATTGGGAAGACGGACTTGTGACACTCCTTCCCGGAGAAGTGAACAACGAATATACCGCGCAAAAAATGAGCCTTGCATTTTACGAATGTTTTTACTTTAAAAACAAAAACTTCTTCCCGACGGATAACTACATCTTGGAAAACGCCGACAAAATAAAAAATATAAAAACATATATTGTGCACGGAAGATACGACATCGACTGTCGCCCGATCGGCGCATATTGCCTCGCACAAAAACTTGAAAACGTCGAACTGTATATAACTGACGCCGCCGGCCACAGCCCATATGAGGAAAACAATTTAAAAAAACTTAGAGAAATAATGAACGAAATAAAATAAATATACAAATAAAAAGGCGGATCTTCCGCCGTACATAAAAAAAGCGCTCCAACCGGAACGCAAATTGGTGGACTGTACAGGACTCGAACTTGTGACCCCTGCAATGTGAATGCAATGCTCTAACCAACTGAGCTAACAGTCCATATCTTATAAACATATTATATGCCCATGTTTTTTGTTTGTCAACATGGGCTTTTATGTAAAATACATTTATTTATATTTTATACATTCTAATGCGCGACATAGCGACCGACATATGTTACGACGCTAGGAATAAAAATTTCCCGGCGCCGGTTATGGCATTTATGTAAATTACAACCCCACAACTTTTCCTTATTGGCGGCGATACACCTTTTTATCTCATCTCCAGGCGAAATCACAGATTTCTGCTCGATGGATAAAAAAACTGGTCGCCGTTACAGACGGCGTTTATTTGAATCTATTTTTAAATTGTTTATACGCGTGTGTTTATCTATATCTCATGCGTCGAGACGTAGCCCGACGCTACAAATAACGTAATCACATCCAACAATAATTCATTCACAGTAATTTATTCTAACCTTAAAATTTTATCTTCGCGTATAACTTTTACGACATATGATTCTACACATCATTGTGTGCTTCCCAGAACGTAACGGCGCATGCACAATCGACGTCAACGACTCATTTCTCCTGTTCGTCGAAATGTCGTCGGACGTCTTTGTATAAGTCCTACCATCGTGTTTTTGATTTTGTCAAATCAAAAAGCACGGGTTAGGGCTATAACGTTTGCGCCGCCCATTTATGTGTACATATAATATATAAAAATATTAACAACGGTAAGTTTTGAAAAATCAAAAAATTTTTCCCCTACATACACCGTTATTTGCGAGGAATTTTCGATGAGAAACGCTTAGATGAAATATTTTAGGAGTGAGGCGTACTGGTAAGTACGTCGCAGCGACTAAAATATTGAATCAAGCATTTATAGCGAAAATAACCGCAAATAAAATAACCGCAAATAAAAAAGGCGCCTCTCTCCAGGCACCTTTCAAAACAAATTCTTATTTTGTTTTCTTTTCTGTTTTTGTTTCAGCTTTCTTTTCTGTTTTAGCTTCTTTTGCTTCTTTAGCTTCTTTTTCCATTACAGCTTTTTCGTCTTGGTAAACTTGAATAGCTGTTCTTGATGCAGGTGATGCAGGTCCGCCACCCATGATTTTGCAGCATGCTACGAGGTCAGCGAGTTCAGCTTCTGTAACACCCACTCTTGCACATTGTGCTCCGTGGTATTTCATGCATCCGTCACATCTTACAGCGATAGCGATTGCTAAAGAGATAAGTTCTTTTTCTTTAACTGTGAGATATCCGTCTCTCATAACGTTTTTGCCGATTAATGAATATTTTTTAGCAAATTCAGGTTTATTAACGCTAACGATGTCGTCGCCAAGTTCGCCTTTAAATTCTGTAATCGGTTTTAATTCGATTTTCTTTTCAGCTTCTTTTGCGCCTGCTTCTTTTGCAGTTTCAAGAGCAACTCTTCCGAAAGCAGTTGAAGGTCCGCCACCCATCATAACGCAAACGCCAACCATTTCAGCAAGTTCTTCCATTGTAGCACCTGCTTGAACTGCGAGTTTTGAGTGTGTCTTTGTGCAAGCGTCGCATTTTACAGCGATTCCGACTGAAAGGCTGATGAATTCTTTTTGTTTTTGTGTCAAAGCTGAGTCGCCTTTGTTTGCTTTTGCAGCATTTGAGAAAGCGTCTGAAACGTTTTTGTTGTATTTTTCAAATAAACTTACTTTTTTTGTTTCAGCTTTCTTTTCTTCTTTCTTGTCAGCAGCAAATGCACTGAATGAGAAAGTTGTTGCAGCCATAACTACTGCCAATGCTAATGATAAAATTCTTTTAGTCATAATGACCTCCTTGATATTTAATAAATTACAAATTATATGATACCGCTACCGATTTTTTTAGTCAAGGGCGATTTTCTCACATTTTCAGAGTTTTTATTTTTTTAAATGTGCATTTTTAAAGGGTTAAATGCGTGCTATTATTTTAATCAATAGCAGTCACAAGTTGTATTTGTTTTTTCAATAGTTCCATAACAATGATTTACATTTCGAAAAGTATTTCGTTTTGTTTTATATAATTTATGTAATAAAAAAAGCTCATCTAGAGCTTAGTTTAAAATGTATTTGTCCCTTATTTTTTCGAGTTCTTTATAGACAGCGTAGACGTATTCGTAGACATAGTTTATGCCGAGGTGGAATTCGTCATTTGCGTTTTCCGGCATTTCCTGAAGTTCGGTCGATTCTTCGTAGATGTAGTCAAGAAGTCTGTCAATCGAATTGAAAATCGAGTCTACATTCGCGCGCTTAATAAAGTCGACGGTGTTTTTTTCCTCTCTTCGGTTCAAGTCCTCGATGTTTTTTCTCGTTTCTTCGTCGCCGTTTATAGTTATTATTGGAGTTACAACTTCTTTCAATATCATTTCGAGAAAATTTTCGTCATTCAGCGGCACAATCTTCATTTCTTCCGGAATTTCTCCGATAAATCTGAAAAGTCCGCGATCCTCTTCGTCCGTTTCATACATATATTCAATAAGATTTATTCCCTCTTCGACTCCTTTTTTAAATTCGGCGCTCGCATTTTTTTCCAAAAGTTTTTCAAGGTCGTCCATTATTATGTTGAACAGTTCGTCGCGCAATCCGTCAAATTTCGAGTTTATTGCCATGAGAGAGTTTTTCATTTCATCAATTTTTTCCATAATGCATTACCTCTATTCTTTCCACTTTATTATATCATATATTTTTCATATTTCAAAAAAATCAATATTTACATTTTTATTACATTTTAGTTATTACTTATTTACAAACGCATGTTATTTTATTCTTTTACAGTGTTTAAAATCACAAACTCTATTTTTTAATTACAGATTTGTAACTAATATTTAATTTTATGTAAATGTGTAAAATATTTGTTGAATATTAAGTTTTCATATGATATTATAATGATGAAATCGGATTTTTAAAGTCCGGAGGAGGTTATTTATGAAGAAGAAATTTTTAGCACTATTACTTTCGCTTATGTTTGTTTTTTCAATCTGTGTTAATGCAGCAGATTTGTCTTTCAAAAAGGGCGATGTAATTAATCAAAACTCAAGATCATATATTGAATTTTCAAAACTTTCCGATTATGGTCTTAAAACTGAAAAAAAGGGAACATCTTACACAATTTCCGACGGAAATGCAACACTTGTTTTCAAAGAAAATTCAAGTGTTTTCACTGTCAACAATACTCCATTTACAATGGACACAAAGACGATTGAAAAAAAGAATGAGCTTTTAATTCCATTAAGAGTTTTATTTGAAACGCTTAACTATAAGGTCGGTTGGAATAAAAATACAAAGTCGATCGCCGTTGAAAAGCTTGCTGAAAACAAGCTTCCTGTAAAAGCAAATGATTACACGATCACAAAGCATCACAACAAGGTTGTTTCACTTGCTCCGTCTGTCACAGAAACATTTTTCGATCTAGGCGCTGAAAAGATGCTTCTTGGAAGAAGTGAATATTGCAATTATCCTAAAGCTGCTCTAAGTCTTCCATCCGTGGGTTCTCTTAAAGAGCCGAGCCTTGAAAAGATTGTAAGCCTTAAACCTACAGCTGTAATTGCACAAACTCACTATAAAGAAGAAGTTTTAAATGAACTAAAAAAAGCAAACATCGAAGTTATCGCTATGGATACTCCGAAAACTATGGAAGAAACATACGAGATAATTAAGAATATCGGTTTAATTTTAGACAAAAATTACGAAGCCCGCGCTCTTTGTTCAACAATGAATGCAAAACTTGAAACTGTTGCAATGAAAACAAAGAAGCTTTCAAAACCATCAGTTTATATTGTTGTCGGCACGGGACAATACGGTGAATATACTCACGGCAAAGATTCGTTCATGAACGGAATCTTAACAGTAGCAGGATACACAAATGCTCCTACAGATGCCGAAGGTTTCAGCTATACTCTTGAAAAGTTGATTCAAAAGGATCCGTATTATATTTTAACTCCGAGTTTTGCAACAGAAGCTCTTAAGACAGAAAAAGCATACAAGGGTTTAAGTGCTGTTAAAAACGGTCGCGTTATTGAAATTGACGCCGATATTTTCTCAAGACCTTCAAGAAGAGTTGTTGATGATGGTTTAAAGGTACTATTAAAAATTGCTCACCCTGAAGTTTTGAAAACTTTGGAATTTTAATGAAAAGGAAAACATTTTTAGCCATTTCTTCAATCTGTTTACTTTTGCTGATGATTTTTGCAATTAGCAAAGGTTCGGTTGAAATTGAATTTTCCATTATTGTAAACTCTATAATTGAATGGATAAAGAAGGGAATGGATGGGGTCAGTGCTGATGACTCCATCCGTTTTATTATTTTTAATGTGCGAATGCCAAGAATAATTCTTTCGGTTTTAACGGGCGGACTTCTTTCGATGGCGGGCGCAACATATCAGGCAATTTTTCAAAATCCTATGGCAGATCCGTATGTGATGGGAGTATCATCAGGCGCTGCTTTCGGTGCAACTTTGGCAATTGTATTTTTACCCACCGCAATGTTCGGAGGATATGCGGCTGTAAATATTATAGCTTTTCTTTTCGCAATACTTATAACCGCCATTGTTTTTTTATTATCTCGAACAAAAAACGGTGTAGATACTTTCTCGGTATTGCTTTCGGGAATTGTAATCAGCTCGGTTTTGTCAAGTTTTATTTCTCTTATAATGTTTATCCACAACGACGAAGCCATGAAGATAATAACTTGGACTATGGGTTCTTTTAATGCGAAAAGTTGGGATCGTGTTCTGACGATTTTGGTGCCTACCGTAATCGGTTTCGTCCTCACTCTTTACCACGGAAAGGATTTGAACGTTCTTGTTATGGGTGAAGAGGAAGCAGTCGGTATGGGGCTTGATGTTAAAAAGTTAAAGAGAAATTTGCTTCTCATTTGTGCTCTATTAACTTCTGTCGCCGTTTCTGTAAGCGGCATCATAGGTTTTGTCGGACTCATTGTTCCTCACTTTATTAGGCTTATATTCGGCTCTGATCATAGATTTATGCTTCCGGCGTCTATGATTTTCGGTGGAATGTTTATGTTATTTTGCGACACCATTGCAAGGTCGATTTTGGGCACATTTGAAATACCCGTCGGAATCATAACGTCTTTAATAGGCGGCCCTCTATTTCTGGTGCTCCTTATAAAACACAAAAGGAGTCGAAAAATATGATAGAAGTTAGAGATTTATATTTCAGTTTCGGAAAAAAACAAATTCTTAAAAATATTAATTTGAAAGTAAGCGCCGGTGAAAAAGTTATTATAATCGGTCCGAACGGTTGTGGGAAAACGACACTTTTGAGGCTGATTTCAGGTTATCTCTCTCCTTCCAAAGGCGAGATTTTGTTAAAAGGTAAGAGTATAAAAGAATATAAAATAAAAGAACGCGCAAAAATCATCGCCATGATGAATCAATCGGGAAAAACACCATTTAATTTCAGCGTCGAAGAAACCGTTAAAATGGGGAGGTATCCTTTTATCTCGTGGTACGGAGGTTTTTCAAATGACGACAAAGCCATTGTAAATAAATCCATTGATTTAATGAATATAAATCATTTAAAAGAGCATTCCATTTTAAACATCAGCGGAGGAGAATGTGCAAGGACAATGGCAGCGCGCGCATTTGCCCAAAATCCCGAATTAATGCTTATGGACGAACCGGTGAGTGCCCTTGATATCAACCAAACTCTGCATCTTATGAATTTGGTTAAATCCGACGAAGACCGAGCTTTTTTAATCGTTTTACATGATTTAAATCTTGCAAGTCAATATGCGGAAAAACTAATTCTTATGTGTGACGGAGAAATAGTTTCACAGGGCTCCCCCGAAAAAGTTATTACTGCCGAAAATATAAGTGCAGTTTATAAAATTGACTCAAAAATTATTTATGTGAACAATCGACCATTTATCATTCCATATGTATAGATTTTAGCTTGAGAGTTTTTCATTTTTGTGTTATTATATACTCATAATATTTAAAGGAGATTTTTATGAGCAACTTTTTAGAGAGATTTGAATCGGTGGAAAATACCGAAGAATGCATAAGAGAGATGAACGATTACAGTTTAAATTTAATTTATTCAATCGAGTCGGAGCTGATGGAGAGAATTTTAATTCTCGGAAAAAATGAAAGCGGTTTTTATGCGACGACTATGAACGATTATGCAGACTTTCTAAAGAGTATGATCAAGTATGAAAAGGACGCATTGATCGACAGCGAAGTGCAGTTCGCTCTAAGGAGTGTTTCGGTCGGAAATTTTGCAACTCTTCGAGACGAAGTGAGGTATGCGCCTGAAGATGCTTTCGAATGTCTCTTTTCAGATTTGAGAGAATATACGCAAAAGAAAAATATCGACAAGGAAAATTTGAACGAGGATGATTTAAGAGCTTCAAATGTTGCAATTCTCGATTTGGCAGATGCGATGAGCGAAATGAAGGAACAAGTTTTTTCGGAAAACGAAAAGATTTTGGAAATCATCGACAAATACAATCCAAAAAAATAAACATCAAAAAAACTGACAGAAGTTTTTCTTCCGTCAGTTTTATTTTTATTTGACCAAGTGGCAAGCCACAAAGTGTCCGGGTTCGACTTCTCGAAGTCCCGGATGTGGTCCGGTACATAATTTTTCGTCTCTTCTCGGACATCTTCCGTAGAATACACATCTGTCAGGCGGGTCAATCGGACTTGGAACGTCGCCTTTTAAGATTATTCTTTCTTGGTTGTAGTTGTATTCCGGAACAGGTATTGCGGAGAGAAGCGCTTTTGTGTATGGATGAAGCGGATTTTCAAAGATTTTTACATAGTCCGCAAGTTCAACCATTCTTCCCAAATACATTACGGCAACTCTGTCCGAAAGATGTCGTACAACCGAGAGGTCGTGCGAGATAAAGAGATATGTGAGTTCTTTATCCCTTTGAATGTCTTGAAGAAGATTTAAAACTTGTGCTTGAATTGAAACGTCAAGCGCGGAAACCGGTTCGTCAAGGACGATGAATTCCGGTCTCATTACAAGAGCTCTTGCGATTCCGATTCTTTGTCTTCTTCCGCCGTCAAGTTCGTGCGGATAGGAATTTATAAGTCTTTTTTCAAGACCTACCGTTTCCATCATTTCAAGAACGACTTTTTCAATTTCTTTTTTATTTTCATAAATCTTATTTACATAGAGTGCATCGGCAATCAAATCAAAGGTGTTAAGTCTCGGGTTCAAAGATGAATACGGGTCTTGAAATACGATTTGCATTTCGCGTCTCAATTGATTCATTTCTTTTCTGGTTTTGCGATTCATTATATTTTCGCCGTTAAACCAAATTTCCCCGCTTGTCGGTTCGTGCAGTCTTATTATCGCACGACCCGCCGTCGATTTACCGCATCCGGACTCTCCGACAAGTCCAAGGGTTTCCCCTTTTTTGATTTCGAAGTTTAAATCCTCAACCGCGTGAAGCAGACCTTTCTTTGTCGGAAAGTATTTGCACAGATGTTTTACTTCAATGAAATTATTTGTCATAGCTTTCCTCCTCTACTTCTCTTCTCCGTTTTCATCGACTTGTTTCGAGTCTTTGTATAGAAAACATTTTACATAGTGTTCAGGTGTAACTTCATAGACCGGTGGTTTTTCCGTTTTACAAATTTCCATACATTCTGTACATCTCGGATGGAATTTGCATCCCGTCGGCAAGTTTGTCGGGTCCGGTGTGGCTCCCGGAATTACTTGAAGTCTGTCAACATCGCCAGTCAGTTTCGGAATTGATGAGAAAAGTCCGATTGTGTACGGGTGTTTTTTGTCGGTGTAGATGTCTTTTGTGGAGCCCGTTTCAACAACCTCTCCTGCATATACGACCGAAACCTTGTCCGCAATTTCAGCGATAACTCCCAAGTCATGGGTGATCATGATAATCGAAGTGTCGTATTTTCTCTTCAATTCCTTCATAAGTTCCATAACTTGCGCTTGAATTGTAACGTCGAGAGCGGTTGTCGGTTCGTCCGCAATAATTATTTCCGGATTACATGCAAGCGCCATAGCGATGACAATTCTTTGTTTCATACCGCCGGAAAGTTGGTGCGGATAATCGTTTACCCTTTCGCGTCTGATTCCGACGACGTCGAGCATTTCGAGCGTCTTTTCTTTTATTGCCTTTTTATCGAGATCGGTGTGGAGCGTGAAAACTTCTGCAATTTGTTTTCCAATCGTCATAACCGGGTTCAAACTGGTCATCGGGTCTTGGAAAATCATAGAGATTTTTCCACCTCTAATCTTTCTCATTTCTTTTTCTTTTTTCGTTAAAATATTTTCGCCTTCAAATTCGATTTCTCCGGCGCTTATTATTCCCGGCGGATCCGGAACGAGGTTTAGGATTGCAAGAGCGGTTGTAGTTTTACCGGCTCCCGTTTCTCCGACAAGTCCCAATGTTTCCTTTTTATTTAAGGACAAATCCATTCCGTTTACGGCCTTTACAACCCCTGAATCTGTGTGAAACTCAACGGATAGGCCTCTTACATTCAACAAATTTCCTTTTTTCATATTGCCCTCCTATCTCTTAAGTTTCGGGTCAAGAGCGTCTCTTAAACCGTCTCCCATAACATTAAGTGCAAAAATCGTAACAACAATTGCAAGTCCAGGGAAAAGTGTTATGTGTGGAAAATCCATAATATATGAACGTCCATCCGAAAGCATTGCTCCCCATTCAGGTGTCGGCGGTTCAAGTCCGAGTCCGATAAAGGAAAGACCTGCCGCATTAATGATTGCATATGCAACACCGAGAGTTGCTTGAACGATAATCGGCGCCATACAGTTTGGAATAATGTGTTTAAAAATAATTCTTAAATCATTTGAGCCGTTAGCTTTTGCGGCTTCGACAAATTCGTTGTCCTTGATTGTCAAAACGGAACTTCTTACAATTCTCGCATATGCAGGGACAGACGCAATACCGACCGCAATCATCAAGTTTCCAAGTCCGCTTCCGAGCGCACTCATAATTGCAATTGCAAGAAGAATATCAGGAATTGCTTGGAGAACGTCGATAAATCTCATGACGAGTGTGTCGACCTTGCCGCCGTAGTATCCCGTGATAGCTCCGAGTGTAACTCCGAAAATAAGTGCGATTGAAACGGAAATAAATCCGACTTTCAAACTGATTCTAGAGCCATAAACAACACGTGAGAAAATATCACGACCGAGGTGGTCCGTTCCGAAAATAAATTGACTGTTCGGCGTTTGATACGTCGGTCCGACCATTTCGTTGAACTCATACGGTGCGATAATGTCGGCAAAAATCGCGACTAGCACGAGAATGACAAGTATAATAAGTCCAACCATCGAGAGCTTATTTCTCTTCATTCTCTTCATAACTTCGCTCAAGCCGGTTTGTCTTTTAGCCCTTCTTTGTTTGATTTCGTTTTTTAAATTATTGTCTTTCATATCGCTCACCTACACATATTGACTCTTTACACGCGGGTCGATGAAAGTATAAAGAATGTCTACAATCAAGTTTACAAGCGCAAATGTGACTGCAACAAACAATACTGAGCCCATAACAAGAGGAATATCTCTCATCTTAATGGAGTCAACCATAAGTCTTCCGATTCCCGGTATTGAGAAAATAACTTCGGTCATAAGAGCACCGCCCATAAGTTGTCCAAATTGCGTTCCGATAACGGTAGTAATTGGAATAAGCGCATTTGCAAGAGCGTGTTTTCTTGTTATGACCCTTTGTTCCTGACCTTTTGCCTTTGCGGTTCTGATATAATCTTGTCTAATAACT
Organism: uncultured Eubacteriales bacterium; assembly: GCA_900540185.1. Lineage (GTDB taxonomy): Bacteria > Bacillota > Clostridia > Tissierellales > Peptoniphilaceae > Ezakiella. The sequence goes on along the minus strand of UQFH01000002.1, from coordinate 12,509 downwards.
TCGAGCATCGAACTTCTCGTTTGTCTTGTAATAACGGAAACCGATTGCGCACCGAGTGCGACAGCCGGAAGTACCCATTGGCTCGGACGGTCAAATCCGGAAGCCGGGAACCACCCGAGTTGAACGCTGAATAGCATTATTAAAAGCAGCCCCAACCAGAAAACCGGCATAGAAATACCTATGAGGGCGAAAATCATGGTCAAATTGTCGAAAAAACTATACTGTTTTACCGCTGAAATAATTCCGATTGGAATACCAAGTAAAACTGCGAAAGTGATTGCCAAAAATGCCAATCTTATTGTTGCGCCGGCTCTGTTTCCAATTTCTTGAACTACCGGCATTCTCGTTCTATAACTACGTCCCAAATCTCCCTTTAATACCAAATTGGAAATATATCTTCCATATTGTACAAAAAACGGATCATTAAGACCGAGTTCCTCTCTAAGTTCCGCTACTTGTTGTTCCGGAGCCGACGGTCCCAGAATATTACGAGCAGGATCTCCCGGGGTTATGTATAATAACCAGAAAACAAAAAGGCTTACCAGCAAAATAACCGGAATCAAATAGAGGATTCTTTTTAAAATATATTTAAACATATTGCCTCCGATCTTAAAACATCAATATAGGTGGAAGGGGAGATACGTCTCCCCTCACCTTAAATTCTTATTTATTTTCAGCTGATTTTACAGAAACCTTTGAAAGCTTGTAGAAACCGAAGTGGTTCATTTCAAAACCTTCAACATTCTTTGAAGTTGCAGCTGTGAGTTCTGCCCAATATTGCGGAATCCAAATTTGTTGGTCAAGAATATACTCTTGAGCCTTCTTATAAATTTCAGCTCTCTTATTTGTGTCAAGTTCCATTCTCGCATCGTCGAGTAACTTGTCCATTTCGCTGTCATTTAACCAACAATAGTTGCCGCCTTCACCCATTGCACTTGAGTGGAAGCATGGGAACAAGAATGCATCCGGGTCCGGAGTATCTGAAATCCAAGCGATTTCAAACATATCTTGCTTACCGTTCTTTAACAAATCATTGTATGCCGACCATTCCATAACATTAATCGTTACATTGATTCCAACATCTTTAAGTTGTTCCTTAATAATAGTTGCCATATCGACACGTTGTTTTCTTTCATTTGTAGAAATTGTCGTGTCAAATCCGTCAGGGAATCCTGCTTCAGCAAGCAAAGCCTTTGCCTTTTCAACATCTCTTTCCTTCGCCTTTGTTTCTCCACCGATTGAATAAACAAGTGTCGGAGGCATTGAGTTTGAAGCTGCCTTTCCAAGACCGAGCCATACCTTCGGAATCAAATCCGGAATATCGATTGCGTATGCAATAGCTTGACGAACCTTTGGATTGTCAAACGGTGCCTTTTGTGTATTAAATCCAAGATATGTTGTACCATAGTCGTCGGATTTAAGCATAACTAAATTTTCATCCTTTTCAATCTTTTCAACGTCCATCGGTTGAAGTTCGTAAACAATATCTGCTCCGCCGGTTTGAAGTTCAACGAGTCTGTTTGTAGGTTCAGGTATGATCTTCATTTCAACCTTTGCCATCTTTGACTTTTCGCCGTAATAATCTTCAAATCTACTTAACTTTATAACATTTGCCTTTGACCATTCGTCGAGTTTAAACGGACCTGTTCCGCAAACCTTATCTGTGGATGTACCGAAATTGTCGCCTGCTTCTTCTACAAACTTTTGACAAAGAATTGCTCCGCCCGGGTGCATAAGAGATGCAATAATGCCCGGATATGCAAACTTAAGATTGAATCTTACAGTATAATCGTCGTCAGCCTTGATAGAATCTACATCGATAGTATTGAACAAGTGCTTAACATTCGGTGCTTCACAAGCACGTTTCAATGAGAAAACAACGTCAGATGCCTTCATTTCGTCTCCATTGTGGAACTTAACGCCCTTTCTTAAATGGAAAACATACTCAGTATCTGAAACCTTGTCATAACTTTCTGCAAGAAGTGGAACTTCTTTTGCTTGGTCGTTCAACTCGAACAAACCTTCATAAATTTGTACCAACACCTTTGATGATGCGTTATCATTTGTGCCCATTGGGTCAAGAGAAATAGCATCAGAGTCGTTAGCTACATAAAGAGTGTCTGCGTCTCCCTTTCTTGTGCCTGATGATTTGTTGCCGTTACCGCATCCGGTTAATAATGTCATAACCATAAGTAATGACAACACAATTGAAAATAACTTTTTCATATAAACCTCCTTAATGTGGGTAAAACCCATTTTATATTAAACTTGCATATCGCAAGAAAAATATCTACAAAAAAAGACCGCTCTAAAAGAACCCGGCCCTTTGCATAAAAACAGTATGTAATGAACTTTCGTTAATCTCGCAACTATAAACCTTTTCAAACGTTATAAAAAACATAACTGAACCTCTCAAAAAATCCATCTACCATTTAATAGACATCCACTTTAATCTAATGCCTGTCTATAGATATATTATCCCACTTGAAGAACCATTTTAATCATTTTGTAATAACTTTTTTGAAAAAAATAAAGAAAAAATTTCGAGAAGAAATTTGGAGATAGTTTTTTGGCATAAAAGTGAATCTTAAAATCGTGTGATTTGGGATGCATTTATTCTTTGCAATTGTCTATGTATATGTAAGTCTCATATCGCCAAATTTGATTTTCGTTGTTATAACAACATAAAACCATAGGTGTGTTCATAAAATATCTCTCCAAAAATATTACCAATAGATACTTTCTGCGCTGATAAAATCACTAATTGCATACATTCTCAATCGCATTGTACCGCCATATTTGATTTTCGTTGTTATAACAACATGCAACCATAGGTGTGATTATAAAATATCTCACAAAAAATATCACCAATAGATATTTTCTGCGCCGATAAAATCATTAATTGTATGGCTTTGCAATCGCATCCGTAGCGTGACGGCATACGTTGTGACGTAAGGAACAACGATGTCCTCACGCCATATATCACATCCACAAAATTTACAACCCTACCAATAACGCTGTGTAAATAAAATATCAAACCCAAGCCCCATTCAATTTTCACCCCAAAACCCGCCGTTACAACAGCGTACACACCCCTCTACAAAAAAACACCTTGGAGACACATTGTTTCCAAGGTATTTTTATTATATAGTTCACACCACATTCTTCGCTAAAATGGATGAATAACGCCGCTTTGCAATAAACGACGTATTATATCTCACCCTAATTCGCAGATAAAATTGATGAAAAACGGTTAGTGCAAGAATTTTTAGGAGCGAGGCATACTGGCAAGTATGTCGCAGCGACTAAAAAGTCGACCAACCGTTTTTCGCAATTTTAGCAAGAATAGACTCTCTTTGGAAGAAGCGAGCAACCGAGGCGTATTGTTAAATACGTCGCAGGTTGGGAACTTCTGAAAAGCAAGATAGTCGCCATTTTAGCAAGAATAATTCCGTGTGAAATATTTTAGGAGTGAGGCTTTTTGCGGGAGGATTCACTGAACCATCCCGCTACGGCGGCGTACAAAAAATTATACAAGCATAAATCATTATCGCGAAAAGATAGACCTAACCCGTGCTTTTTGATTTGACAAAATCAAAAACACGATGGTAGGTCTTCCGCAAAGACGTCCGACGACATTTCGACGAATAGGAGAAATGAGTCGTTGACGTCGACTGTAAACCGCAAATAAACCCTTTACAAATAAAAAAAGCACCCCATCAATAGGGTGCTTAATTTCTTATTTTACTTCTACTTCAGCGCCAACTTCTTCAAGTTTCTTCTTGATGTCTTCTGCTTCTTCTTTTGCAGCGCCTTCTTTAAGTGCCTTTGGAGCTCCGTCTACGAGATCCTTAGCTTCTTTAAGTCCAAGACCTGTAACTTCTCTTACAACCTTGATAACTTTGATTTTTTCTCCGCCTGCTGATTTAAGAATTACGTCGAATTCTGTTTTTTCTTCAGCGCCTGCTGCTGCGCCTGCTGCTGCAGGACCTGCTACTGCAACTGCTGCCGGAGCTGCTGCTGATACGCCAAATTCTTCTTCAAGTGCTTTTACAAGTTCACTTAATTCCAATACTGTTAATTCTTTTACATCTTCAATAAGTTTAGTTACTTTTTCACTCATTTTAAATACCTCCGATAATTTTAATTTTATTCTGTCTTACCTGCTCTGATTTGGTCAAGAGCAATTACTAAGGAACGCATTGTTCCAGATAGTACATTTGCGAAGCCTTGGATTGGGCCGTTCAAGCCACCAAGTACTTGTGAAAGGAGAACTTCTTTTGTTGGAAGTTCTGCTAATGCTTTAATTCCGTCTAAATCAATTTCTTTTCCGTCAACCATTCCCGATTTGATAACGAGTTTATCATTATCTTTTGCAAATTTGTTAGAAACTCTAGCTGCAGCGGCAATGTCGTCGTATGCAAATGCTATAGCATTTGGTCCGTGGAAATTCTTTGTAAAATCTTCATATCCAAGTTCTGTGAATGCTCTTGCCATAAGAGTGTTCTTGTAAACTTTGTAGTCGACGCCGGCTTCTCTGAAATTCTTACGAAGTTCGGTAACATCTTCAACATTAAGTCCACGATATTCAACAAGAACCATGGAGGAAGCTTTTTCAATTTTTTCTTTAATTTCCGCAACGGTTGATTCTTTTTGTTTTAAAACTGCCTCTCTCATTAGACACCTCCCCATTTATATTAGAAAAGACCTCGAAAACGAGGTCTAAAAAAATCACTAAAATAAAAACTTTTTCATACACCTCGGCAGGATTTACGTGAAACGCTGTTTCACAACCGGCTTTCTTCGGTTTTCTTATTCAACATTAATTATTATATCAGACATTTTTTCATTTGTCAAGCATTTTTAAAAAATATTTTAAATTATTTTTTACTTTCTATATTCCGCAGAATATTACGATTTCATCATATTTATCGAGTTCTTCAAAAATATCTCCGTCGTAAAATCTCGGGTCCACAATTTTTATTTCTCCATATTGTTCCGCAAAAAATCCGATGAACGGATTTGCAAACGAATCCTTTAATAATAGAAGAGATTTTTCTCCGAGTCCTTTAACTGTCACTTCGCCGAAGTTTCCGCCCATATATGCGAGATATTTATCGACTCCGCCCGCGCGAGTTTCATCAACCACAAGCGCCTCTTCGTCTTTTCCGTCAATCGCTCTTTTAAATTTCAAGTTCTTCGTTTTTTCGTTGTACACAATCGAGAAGTCATCCCTAATAATTATTCCGGATTTTCTCGCTTCTCCTCCGATAAATCTTCCAAAGCTTTCCGTTTCTTTTTCATTTTTAAATCCGAGCGCATGAATTACTTTTTTCACACCTTCGGAGTTCAAATGGTGGTCGCCTCTATAGTAGTCCTCAAGCGTCAGAATTTTTGTGAAGTCTACATCGGATTTGTCTTTCATTGTGTCGAATCGCTTTTGATAGTTCTCCGAGATTTCGAGTTTTTTCAGTGCAAGCGGCAAGTTGTCCTCGAAATAAAGTTTGTACGGAATTAAATACGCTTTTAGATTCGGATGTTTTTCCTTTTCCATCAAAATTTTTTCAATCAATACATTTTTTATCGGCTTTTGCGTAAGCCTTGAAAGTGAAAGATAGACTCCGTTTTTCTCTCTTTCTCCCAAAAAAAAGTCCTTGTATGAATTCACGGTTGTAAAGCCCACTTTCGCCGGCACGCGGTCCGTCAAAGCTTCTTCAAATTCTTTTCCGAATGAGCCGTCAAAAATGTTTTCTTTTGTGAGCTCCGGATATTTTTTGAGTTTTCTAATTTCAAACTCGCTCGCCTCTTTTTTGTTAAAAAGAATCAAGGTGCCCATGAGCATCAAAAACATTAATACAATTATAGAATAATTTTTCTTCATTTTATCACCTAAAATCTAAAGTACAAAAACGGGTTGTAGTTTCCGGCAACTAGTGCTGCAATCGAAAGTATAAATACTATTGTAAGCACGACAATCTGTACGGCTTCTTTTTGTTTTTCAAATATTTCCTTCGGTCTCGGTGTCGAAAATAGTATTCCTATAATAAATAGGATTCCATATTGCAGTAAAAAGCTTGTGACCTCGCCCGAGAACAACGGTTTCGAGCCGAGAGACGTGAAAAATGCTCCGATGTCTTTTAAGTCGGTCGACGTGAAGAGCACCCAGCTGAACATAATTATTATAAGTGTGTAGATTCGTGAGATGAATTTCGGCGCTTTCTCGAGAATTTTCAAGAAGAAATATTTTTCCAAAATCAAAACGACGAAGAAGTACATTCCCCAAAGTATGAAGTTGTAGTCGGCGCCGTGCCAAAATCCGGTCAAAAACCAAACGACAAAGATGTTAAAGATGTGTCTTGCTCTTCCTACTCGATTGCCTCCGAGCGGAATGTAGACATATTCTTTGAACCACGAACTCAGTGTCATGTGCCATCTCGACCAAAATTCGGTTATGCTTTTTGAAATGTACGGGTAGTTGAAGTTTTCCGGAAAGTGAAATCCGAGCATTCTTCCCATCCCGATTGCCATTTTCGAGTAACCCGCAAAGTCGAAGTAGATTTGAAGACTGTATGCGACAAGTTTTAAGAATATGAGCGTCTTTGAACTTGCGTCGGCGAATGTGAAGCTGTTAAAAATTTCTCCGAATTTGTTTGCAAGAAGCACTTTTAAAAATAGCCCTTCGATAAATATTCTAATTCCCACGTTGTAGGAGTGGAGGCTGTCGTCACGCTGTTTCAGTTCTTTTTCAACGTCGATATATTTTACAATCGGTCCCGCAATCAGCTGTGGAAAGCTCGTGACGAAAAGTCCGAAGTCCACAATATTGTCCGCGATGTTTACGCGACCTCTGTAGCAGTCGATTGTGTATGAGAGCGTTTGAAATGTGTAGAACGAGATACCGAGAGGAAGAGCGAGATTTAACGGCTTTATGTTAAATCCGAATTCATTTACAACTTTTATAAAGAAATCGGAGTATTTAAAGAAGAATAATATTCCGAGGTTTACGACAATCGAGTTTATTAAAATCAGTTTTTTCTTTTTGTCACTCGCTCCAACCATGAGTCGACCGTTTGTGTAGTCGAAAAATGTTGAAAAGAGCATTATCAATATGTAAATCGGCTCGCCCCATGCGTAAAAAAACAAGCTCGCAAAAAATAGCCACAGATTTTTGTATTTTCTAGGCAAAAGTTTGTTTACTATAAATACTATAGGAAAGAAGTAGAATAAAAAAAATATGGATGAAAAAACCATTTTGTCTCCTCGCGATAAAAAAATAAGGGTGCTCGAAAACGATACACCCTGAAGTTTATTTAAATTCGTTTAAAATAGCGTCTTTTGCTTTGTCGGCGCCTTCACCTACAAGAAGAATCGAGTAGTTGTCTTTTTCAAAGAACTCCGCTTTTTTGAGAAGTTCATATTGGTCCGCTAAATAGGAGCTGAAAATTTCAAGGTTGTTGTCAAGGTATGACTTTATGCCTTTTTTGACTGCATCCAAATTGCCTTCCTTTGCCTTAACAATTACAATTTGCGACACTTGAATATTTGTGTTCGGCATAGCAAATTTAAATTCTTCGTAGTTGTCTTTTGTGATTTCAAAAAATGTGTTTATCATTTCAGGATCACTTTCATCGGTCATGATTTCCGTGTCCATATTTTGTTTTGCCGCTTCGTATAGCTTCTCTATGCCCGGGTCGTTCGAACCCTTGTCGCCGCTCGCGTTGTCATTTTTTGTGCAACCGCAAGCGAAGAGAAGCAAAAATGCGCTCAAAAAGAGAATTGTCTTTCTCATATTTCCCCCTAATTAAAATAATTTACCTGTATAAATTTCAACCAATATCTGTGGAATTTTTTATTTAAATGAATTCCGTCCGGCTCATAAAATTCCGGATGCGAATTTATAAACGGTCTAAGGTCGATAAACTCGACATTCATTTCTCCGGCAAGTTCCACAAGAGCATCGTTGAAAGACTTGATCTTGTCGTTGGAAACACGCGCCATAGCTTTTTTGTTTTTTACATCGACGGGCAAAATACTTTGGAAATAAATTTTCGCATTCGGCAAACTCTTTTGAAGCTCCGTGACGAGCCCCTTGTAACTTTTCTTGAAAGTCGCCGCATCCTTTACATACATAGAGTCGTTCATTCCAAGCATAATATAAATATGAGTCGGATTTTTCGCCTTGATATTTTTTATTTCTTTTTTAGTAGTTTTTATATTTTGTCCCAATTTTGCTACTACGTTTTTTGTTTCCAGGTGTTTATAGTACGAAAGAGCGTTTGAAATCGAATCACCGATAAAGACTGTGTTTTTGAAAACTTCTTTAAAGTTTGTTCCATCGTTCGGATTCACGTCGTATTTCGGCTTTTTGTCTTTTTCATTTGCCTTTACAAGGTCGTTCTTTTTCTTATTTAAAAGAGCTTGTTTTTGTTCTTTTAATGAAGATTGCCCCTTTGCAATAAGAAGTCCCTCCAAATAGTCGTCCCCCGAGACAACACCGTCCAATTCTTCAGCTCTCGCAAGAGCTCTTTTGTTGAAGTTTGTGTTATCGATATAGAGAAAAACACCCACAAATAAAAATATACATAGTAAAGAGACAAGTGATATTTTCTTTTTCACTGATAAACCTCCTTCCTATGCAATATAAGAAAATGGTCGGGGTGAGAAGATTTGAACTCCCGGCCCCATGCTCCCAAAGCACGTGCGCTACCAAACTGCGCTACACCCCGACGTAATAAAGATTAGTGAGAATCTCACTCACAAATATTAAATTTATCCTGCTCGATTACCGAACAATGATATTCTAACATATAAAAATAACCTTGTCAACACTTTTTTTATAATATTTTAAAATTATTTAAATTTAACCCGTTTGGGCCCCGATCGGCCGTCCGTGTATCATAATTCACACCCGCCATGTTCAGGTGGGTAAACTATTTCCCGCTCCGACAGTCCACTCAAAGGAGGCATTGTCTCGGCAAGGAAAAACGGTTATTTCCCGTATAAAATTTGTCGGTTGAATTAAAATACGTTACGCACCGATCAGGTTACTTTTATTATAACACACTAAATTTCATTAATCAAGAAATAATCGTTTATTAAAAAACAAATTTTTGGGTATAAGTAGAATATAGAATTATAGAAAGGAAAATGATTATGAAAAGATTCTTACCTATTATTATCGTAGTCGTTGTGCTCGCCATCATTTTCGGTGGAATGTACAACGGACTTGTACAACAAAACGAAGAAGTAGACAGTGCATGGGCACAAGTCGAAAACGTACTCAAAAAACGTGCAGACCTTATCCCGAATCTCGTTGAAACGGTAAAAGGATATGCAAAACACGAAGAAGATATCTTTGTGAAAGTTACAGAAGCAAGAAGCAAAGTTTTGGACGCAAAGACACCTGAAGAAGCTGCTGAAGCAAACGCAGAACTCACAAAGGCAATCGGCGACATCAACGTAGTTGTCGAAAACTATCCGGAACTAAAAGCAAACGAAAACTTTATGGCTCTTCAAGCCGAACTCTCAAGCATTGAAAACGAACTTTCAACAGAAAGAATGCGCTACAATGATAAGGTTAAAGTTTACAATCAAGATGTAAAGAGATTCCCGAAAAAACTCATCGCAGGAATGTTCGGATTCTCACCTAAGGAATACTTCCAAATCAGCGAAGCTGACAAGGAAACACCGAAAGTTGATTTCAACAAATAAAAAATCAGCATAACTCGAGAAAGGAGTCATTTAGAATGAAAAAAATAATAACTATATTGACTTCGCTTTTACTTCTATTCAGTTTTACGGTTAGTGCTGACAGAATCAGCGACTTTGACTACAGCACTCTTCCGGATGCGGACTACTACTTTTACGCATACGACGAAACAAACACATTGAGAGAGAGCAGCAAAAAGTTTATTATTGACCATTCAAATGAACTATATGAAAAGACGGGCGTTCAAATAGTCGTTGCAGTTGTGAATGATTTAAACGAAATGACTATCGAAAATTATTCGACTCGTCTATTTGAAAAATGGGAAATCGGCGACAAAAATGACCAAGGTCTTTTGATTGTTGTAAAACCGAAAACGGCGACCGAAAAAGGTCAAGTCAGAATTGAAGTCGGATACGGCTTGATGAAAGTCATACCTGCTCAAAGAGCTGACCAAATAATTCGAAATGTTATGATTCCGAGATTCAAAGAGGAAAATATGGAAGCCGGCATAATGGACGGCTACGAAATCACTCTTGGGCTTATTGCAGACTATCTCGGAGTTGAAATCGAAGGAATCGACGCTTTCGGAAACTACGGTGACGAAAGAGAAGGAAGAATAAGTCCGCTCATGGGTCTAATAATCTTTATAATTATTATGATGCTCATAAGAGGCGGCGGTCGCGGCGGATTAAACACACTGTTCTGGCTAAGTAATATGTCAGGCGGAAGCGGTAGAAGCGGTGGATTCGGCGGAGGTTTCTCCGGTGGAGGCGGCTTCTCCGGCGGTGGCGGAAGATCCGGCGGCGGCGGCTCAAGCGGAAGTTGGTAAAGGAGGCAATATGCAAAATTTAACACTATATATAATGAACACATGTCCATTTTGTAAAAAGGTTTTAAGATTCATCGAAAAAAATTCAATCGAAGGAATTGAAGTGAAAGACATCATTGGAAATGAAGAAAACGAAAAAGAGCTCATCGAAAAGGGCGGCAAAAAACAAGTTCCAATGCTTATGATCGGCGACAAACCTATGTATGAATCGGACGACATCATTGAATATTTAAAAGAAAATATGTAGACACAATAACCGGAGAGCGAATCTCCGGTTTTTTGTTTTGGTTTTTGAGGAGGATGTTGAGTTGGGTTGTGAAAGTGAAAATTTCCTACTCTGATAAATTTTACAGTTGTATACATGCGCAAGCGCGTTGTAACATGACGGTTCTGCGAATCCACACGCCATATATGACTATTATGTTTTAGGAACACCACCAACAACACTTTGCATATAAAAAAGCGAACTACAGATATCACATATGTTTAGCAATAGTAGAATCCATATTCGTTTATCGTTATCAGAAGTCATCAAAAACTTGACTTTTATTAATTATGTGATATAATTAAAGTACTAAAGTATTTAGGAGGTGCTTATGAAAAAGTTATTACTAATTTCACTTGCAATTCTTATGGTCTTAGCACCAATTGCAAGTGCAAAAGGACAAGCAGATGTGATGGCTGAAGCTCAAAAAAGTTTTCAACCGTTCGAACTCGATGGCAAAGAAGTGAAAATTGGCGGATATTTAATCAATTCCAACAACTACTACAAACTAAGAGACCTGGCAGCTTTGCTAAATGGCACAGATAAACAATTTAATGTAATCTTTGATAATGAAAAGAAGCAAATCGCCTTGGAACTTGGTAAGCCATACGAAAAACTGGACACTGACCTACAAGAAATGAAACACGACAAGACCACAGCTAAAATGGTTACAAACACAATTTTGGTAGATGGTAAAGAAGTTGATCTTAAAGCAGCTTTTATCGACAAAAACAACTATGTAAAACTTCGTGACCTAGGCACAGTTGTAGGATTTTTGGTAGGCTACAACAAGGAAATCAAGACAATTATTGTCGACACAAAGTCGGAAGCCAAGGTCGAAGAAAAGACTGAAGAGAAAAAAGAAGAAAAGAAAGAAGAAGCTAAAAACGTAGATCCAAATGCAACAGTAGAAGAAATCAAAGCATTCTTAGCAGATCCAAAGCTGACTAATGATTACTCTATAAATGATAATTCCGAGCTAAAAGAAAAAGAAGACGGCGGACGCTATATTAAGTTCTATTCTGAGGATGGCGTCGAACAAAATAATCCTATCGTAAAGTATTCAAAATCAAACAATGAAAATTTTATGGATCAGGTAAAAGCACAAACAGAATATATGTACTCAGCAGATAAGCCAACTCTTTTCTTTTCTACTAGCTTTATGTTTGAATTTGTAAAGAGAGAAAGATTGCTTGAAGATAAAATGGAAGTTTTAGACTTATTGAATTGTTTAAATTTCTCAATTGATAATAAAGTTAAAGCAGTTCTTGAAATTGATCCGCAAACAGGAGCTTTAGTATTGCCTTTTACGAAAAAAGACGAATCAGGCGAAACTTCTCTTATTGGTAGTCAAATAGGAAGAATTAATGCAGTGGCTTCATATGATGACGGTAGTGAGCTCAATGGATCAGAAATCGGTGATTATAGGACTATTCCGGTAGTTCATAAAGACAGCAAGGCTAAGCTAAAATCCATATTTGTAATGTTCTTTATAAATCAAGAAGTATACGGAATGAGATTTTTCGTCATATAAAATATTTTAAATGCACTCGAGCGGGTGCATTTCAGAGTTAAGACAAACCCGGACAAAATCTCCTGAGTTTGTCTTTTTTTATTTAAATATATAATTTTAAAGCTTTTTGTCGACAATGGGGAGGCTTGAACAAAAACAAGCCTCTCTTTCTTTTAAAAATACACATTATCAG
>UQFH01000001.1 GCA_900540185.1 uncultured Eubacteriales bacterium | reverse complement strand
AGAAAATATTGAACCGCCGTATGCCGAACGGCACGTACGGGTGGTGTGAGAGGGGTTATAAATTAGCCCCTACTCGATTGTTTCTTGGGGATAATTTATGAAAAGAATTCATTAAAATTACGAAAAAATTGTTTAAATAATGTTATTGTGGGTATTTATTAATAGAAAGGAGTGAGAGAAATGCTACTTGATTTTTCAGAGTCGGTTGAAACTGACATAGAAAGAATACGAGAATTTAATTCTAAATTGGTAAGCTTAGTCAGAGAATATATCACTGATGAAGATGTTATATTTGACGTAAAGCTTATTTTAAACGAGCTTACAATAAACTCTGCACTCCATGGTAATAGGCTTGATCCGGATAAATTGATAACGGTCTATGTACATATTCAGGATTCCGAAATCAAAATCGTAGTAAAAGATCAAGGTTGTGGCATCGATTGCATAAAACCGAATAAAGAACACAACTCTGAATTTGTCGGAGGTAGAGGGCTCTGCCTTGTAGATGCGGTTGTTGACAAGTTTGAAGCTTGTAAGAATCGTGTCGAATGCGTGAAATACTTATAAAATTTGTCAATGTTATGATTCGTACTCCTTAAATGATAATATTAAGGGGTATTTTTTATTTAAAATTTTATATATGTGATAAATATCGCTTGCAAATTTTAAATATGCATTTATTGATTAGATTATTAAAAAGTGATAAAATAATTTAAAGAATAGTTATTATCTGCTAAAAGATTTAGAATTATTATAAATAGGTTTCTAATTTTTTTTAAACAAGCTATACGTTCAAAAGGATAGGAGATATATGGTTTAAATGCATGCTTTACGCGCTAAAAAATTAAATAGGATATTAATTTCGATTTTAAAAGTGATTTTTATTTTGATTATATTTAGATTTTATTTTTTGAATTTTTCTTACAAAAAAGCAACCGCTGCATACATTTATAAAAATGGTGAGTGGAGAGAGACTGAAATTTTTTTATACTTGGATTATAATCATAATCTTTTTTCTTCGGACAACTTCATGGGTAGTATATATACCGAGGATGTCAAAATATTAAAGTATTGGAAAGATTTTTTTGTTGAGCGGGGAGCGTTAAGAGAAAGCGGATTGAATGCGAAATATTTGTCGTATAGTCCAAAAAATTCATATGTAGATGGGCAATATAAATATTCAGGTTTTCGTAATGGAGATGAATTTTTACTAGGTAAAGTTTATTTTAAAGACTTTTTTAAGGGGATTATAATTACCGCTTATGATTGGGAAATTACAGAAAAAAGCGGAATTAATTATGTAAATACTAAAGAAAATAAACCGGTTGTAATAGTTGCAGGAGATGTTGATATTAAAGATATAAATAAAATAAAAGGGGACTTGATTTTGAACTACACTGATTTAAGTTTATTGCCTCAAAATTTAAATACTAAAATTTCAATTCCATTTTTCAATTCTCAGATTTTTAAGCGTGAAGATATTTACTCATACAATAAAAAATATGATCTCAAGTGGAAGTCTGCACCTAATCCGGTAGACAAAGAAGTAGCTTTAATGGAAAAGAAAATGTACAATTCGGATGAATATATAAAAATTAAAATCAGTGAGTTGGAGAGATTTAAGTCAGGCTTTATAAGTGAAATCAATATAAATTACAGTAACATTTTATATGTTGGAGAATATATTTCATTAAAAGAGAGCGTCGCGGAATTCAAAGATTTCAAACTTTATTCCGCACTATTAATAAAAACCGATGAAAATGATAAAAACGATGTTGAAAGCGTATACACCATAAAGATTAACAAAGACGGTTCGCAAAAATTTCTATCGGATGTTGTAGGTTTTATTAATTAAATATATATTTATAAAAAACAATTTCAAACAAAAAGGCGGCAAAGCTTTTAAGCTCTGTCGCCTTTTGTTTTATTTTTATTTATTTTCATATGGTTCCAAGAATGCGTGGAAATGTCTCATAGGGAGATTGTGTCCCCAAAGAATTCGCATATTCGGAATGCTTTCTCTGTCTTCATAGAGCGCCTTTACAGCGGCGATTACATAGTCGAGATGTTCTTGTGTGAGTCTGCTTCTGTCTATTGCAAAACGAACGACGTTTGCGAGTTCAGCTTGTTGTTCAGGACTTTTCAAGTCGTATTCCATTGAGAAATCGCCGAGTTCGGCAACTCTTATGCCGTATCTTCTGATGAGTTCCAATGAGAAGCCTTGACCTGCAAAAGTTTCGTGACCGCGTTTTCCGTCGAAGAATTCGTCCATATTGATGTAGACCGCATGCCCTCCGGCAGGAAGCACGACACCTTTGACGCCCGCTTTATAAAAACCTTGAGCGAGATATTCGCATTGTTTAACACGGCTATCCATATAGTTGAAGTTGCAACTTTCGTATAGACCGACGCTTAATGCCATAATGTCACGGCCGCTCATTCCGCCGTATGAGTCGTTTCCGTAGCATGAAATTTGTTTTACTTTAAGTCTTACGCCGACGTCCATTTTTATTGAGCCGTCTTCATTGAAATCGGAGAATTTTTGCCAGAAGAGACCTTTGTCTCTGAATGCGAGCATACCGCCCATATTTGCGTGGCCGTCTTTCTTTGCGGACATACAAAAACCGTCGCAATAGGAGAACATTTCAGTTGCAATTTCCGCAATTGACTTGTCTTCGTAGCCGTCTTCGTTCATCTTTATGAAATATGAATTTTCAGCCCAACGTGCAACGTCGAAGATGAGAGGGATATCGTATTTGTGAGCAATTCTATTAACCTCTCTTATATTTGCCATTGAAACAGGTTGTCCGCATACGGTATTGTTTGTAATACACATAAAGATTAACGGAACATTTTCTACTCCAACTTTTTCGATGAGCTCTTCAAGTTTTTCGAGATCCATATTTCCTTTGAACGGATTCTTGTCATATTTTCCACCTTCAGGAATTTCGTAGAGCAGTTCTTTGTTGTAAAGATTTCTAGGAATCGAGCCCATTTGTTTTATATTTCCTTCGGTTGTGTCGAAGTGACCGTTTGATGGAATTGTGAAAACTTTTCCCGGATGTCTTTCCTGTAAAATATTTCTGACAATTTCCATAAGCACAGATTCTGCAGCACGACCTTGTTGGATTATGAATGAGTTCGGACGTTCCATTTGAGCGGCGCCGCCGTTAAATAGACCGCCTTCGTATTCGCAAAGATAAACTTCGTCCATCATTTTTTTGACGTCTCTGCAATCCGTTCTTACAAGATCTAAAATTTTCTTCCAATTTTTTTCACCGCCGCGTTCAAAGATGTCGCGGAAAGTGTCCAAAAGAACATAGTACCCCGTATTTCTTCCGTATGCTTCGTCTCCATAGAAAAGGGAAGCCCATTGAGTGTTTGTCATTGCCGTCGTGCCGGAGTCGGAGAGCATGTCAATCGTAAGAAGTCCTGACGGGAATGCAAATTCGTTGTAGTGTGTAGCTTTTAAAGCCCTTTCGCGTTCCTCGACTGTCACTGTCGGCAAATCCCTCACCGCATATGTAAAATGCGTCGGTGTTGGGACGTTTAAAGAATATTTTTCAGTCATAATATACCTCCTGGATGATTTTCGAGAGCAAAGCTCTCTTAAAAAAACGTGAAAGTGTTTAAATATAGATGATTTAAACAACTTTAATATTATTATATATGATTAATATATTAAAGTCAACATAATTAATTTGACTTATTTTATGCAAAGAATTTAAATTTATATTATAAAATTATAAAATCTATAAAAATCTGTGTTCCATGCTATTTTTAACCGCTATTTACTTGAATAATCAATGAGTGGCTGCTATAATATACGTTAGGAGATGATAATTTGAAAGATATCAGAAATATAGCCATTATTGCTCACGTTGACCACGGCAAGACCACGCTTGTTGACGCAATGCTTAAACAATCAGGCATATTCAGGCAAAACCAAGTGGTTCAAGACCGTGTAATGGACTCTAATGACCTTGAACGTGAAAGAGGGATTACTATTACGAGTAAGAATACCTCTGTAGTTTATAATGACACAAAAATAAATATTATTGATACACCGGGCCACGCGGACTTCGGTGGAGAAGTTGAACGTGTTTTGAAGATGGCGGACGGAGTCCTTTTACTTGTTGACTCATTTGAAGGACCGATGCCGCAAACAAAATTTGTATTGAAGAAAGCATTTGAGCTGAATTTAAAAGTAATTGTTATAGTTAATAAAATTGACAGAAAAGATGCGAGAGTTGACGAGGTTATCGATGAGGTTCTCGATTTATTTATTGAACTCGGAGCCGGCGACGAACAACTCGAAGCACCGTTTTTATTTGCTTCCGCAAGGGACGGTTACTGCGGATACAGTGCGCTCGAACCTGCAAAGGATTTGCATGAACTTTTCGATGCGATTTTAAAATATATTCCGGCACCGAATGTTGATGAAAACGGACCGAAGAAGCTTTTGATTTCGACGATTGACTATAGTGAATATTTGGGAAGAATCGGAATCGGTAAACTCGAATCTGGAGTGCTTAAAAACAACGACAGTTGTATAGTTGTTAATCACAATGATCCCGACAGACATATTCGTGCAAAAATTGCAGGTCTTTATGAATTTGAAGGTTTAAACAGGGTTGAAGTGGACTCTTCAACAGCCGGAAATATTGTTGCTGTCACGGGGATTTCGGATCTTGAAATCGGAGACACTCTGACTATTGAAGGCGAAAAGCCGATTGAATTTGTAAAAATCAGCGAGCCGACAATTTCCATGACTTTCAGTGTAAATGATTCACCTTTTGCAGGTAGAGAAGGAAAATTTGTAACATCAAGACAATTAAGAAGTAGACTTATGAAGGAAATTGAAACTAATGTTTCGATGAAGATTGAAGAAACAACTTCAACCGACAGCTTTATCGTTAAAGGCAGAGGAGAACTTCATATTTCAGTTCTTATTGAAACTATGAGAAGAGAAGGATATGAATTCCAAGTTTCAAAACCGCAAGTTCTTTATAAGAGGGATGAAAACGGACAAAAACTTGAGCCTATTGAAGAAGTGGTAATTGACGTTGACGCTGCTTATATCGGCTCGATTATGGACAAACTCGGACAAAGAAAAGGTGAACTTAAAAATATGACCGAAAGCAGAGGCGGATATTCAAGACTTGTTTTTGAAATTCCGGCAAGAGGTCTTATTGGATACAGACAAGAATTTTTGACGGACACGAGAGGCGAAGGTATTATAAATACTGAATTCAAAGCTTTTGAACCGTACAAGGGCGACATTCCAACAAGACAAATGGGTTCTTTAATTGCATTTGAAAATGCGACATCGACCGCATATGGACTGTTCCAAGCTCAAGACAGAGGAAATCTCTTTATCGGACCGGGCGTTGAAGTTTACGAGGGAATGATTGTCGGAGAAAATCCGAAGGGACTTGACATCGAAGTTAACGTCGGTAAGGAAAAACAAAAGACAAATATGAGAGCTGCAGGCTCAGACGACAACTTAAGACTTGTCCCGCCGATTACGATGTCTCTTGAAGAAGCACTCGAATTTATTGAAGATGACGAACTTCTTGAAGTAACACCGAAATCACTCAGAATAAGAAAGAAGATATTATCAAATCAAAAGAGATATAAGTCAAAAAAATAAATTAATTTGAGGTAGAATAATTGAAAGAACTGATATTACCGATTTTAAGCAATTTACTATGGATAAATATAATACTTGCGATTGCGGTTATCGTTATGGAGAGACGTAATCCAACCACGACGTGGATGTGGATTACGATTCTCGTTCTTTTACCGGGATTTGGATTTTTTATATATTTATGGCTTGGAAGAAGTTTCAAAAAACGAAAAAAGTTTGAGGACAAGTTCGCAAAAGATAGACTTAAAAGCCGCGGTCTCATAGGCGGAAAGCAAATTATGCACCGCGATATGGACAAA
Organism: uncultured Eubacteriales bacterium; assembly: GCA_900540185.1. Taxonomy (GTDB): domain Bacteria; phylum Bacillota; class Clostridia; order Tissierellales; family Peptoniphilaceae; genus Ezakiella. Next base: position 234,780 of record UQFH01000001.1, on the reverse strand, counting down.
CAACAAATATTTCCGTTTAATGAATACGCAGATATTATTGAAATGCATTTCAGAAACGGAGATGCTGTACTTACTACGGACAATGAATTCTTGCCACTTTTTAACGGCGAAGAATTTTTTGACATGCTTTTTAAAGAAATTGAAAATGCAAAGAGTTCAATTTATATTCAAACATATATTATGAGAAGCGACAAAATGGGCAAAAAGCTTTGTAAAATTTTAACTAACAAAGCAAGAGAGGGAGTCGATGTAAAGCTTTTGATTGACGGAATGGGCTCCAGAAGACTCCACTCTTCAGACATAAAAAAGATGCGAGAAGCGGGAGTTGAAGTTGAAATATTTTTTCCGTTCTTTTTGAGCTTCGTTTCACCGAGAATTAACTATAGAAATCACAGAAAAATTTATATATTAGATGGGAAAATAGGCTATCTCGGAGGTTTTAACGTCGGCGATGAATATTATGACGGCGGGAAAAAATGGGAGTCATGGCGAGATTCGGTTATAAAAATAAAGGGCTCCGCCGTTTATATGCTGAAATACAGATTTATCCTCGATTTTAACTTTGCAGCAGGAAACAGGCATGTAAAATATGAAGATGAATTAAATGAGTTTCATGGTAGTAGCGCATGCCAAATTGTGACCTCAGGGCCTGATAACGAGTGGCCGAGCATAAAGGACGGTTTTTTAAAAATGATTTCGTCTGCGAAAGAGAGCATCTATATCGAAACACCGTATTTTATTCCGGACGACTCAGTGCTCGAGAGTCTTAGAGTCGCAATACTTTCAGGTGTAAATGTAAAATTGCTTCTTCCGTTTAAGGGGGACCATCCGTTTGTGTTTTGGGCATCGCTCTCATTTGCGGGAAAAATTTTGGAAGCGGGCGGAGAGGTTTATTTTTATAAAAACGGATTCCAACACTCGAAAGTTATAATTATGGATAACAAGATGGTTTCAATGGGAACAGCGAATATGGACGTTCGAAGTTTTCAACTAAATTTCGAAGCAAATGCATTTATTTACGACGAAGAAATCGCGAAAAAATTCTCGGAGAAATTTCTTCAAGATATAAGAGAAAATTCATACTCTCTCACATATCAGGAATATCTTAGAAGAAGTAATTGGGTAAAGATAAAAGAGAATGTTTCAAGGCTCGGAAGTCCGATTCTATAGGAGGAAAAATGATTTATAAAAACGGAAAAATTTTAGATGAAAAGCCGAATTTAAACGATAATTTTATCTATGAAGTTCTAAGATGTGAAGATGGAGTTTATTTGTTTTTTGAAGATCACATGAAGCGACTTTATGGAAATCTTGAAAAAGCAAACAAAACAGAATTGTTTGATAGAATTAAGGAAATAATGTCTGATTTTAAACCGGAGAGAAACGTTGAAAGCGTGATGATTATGGTCGACGGCGAAGACGTTTACATGGAGGATATGAGAATTCGAGAAGTTACGGATTTTGAGAGAAGACACGGGGTTGAAATCGGACTTTATGAATTTGAAAGGCTGAATCCGGATAGAAAGATTTATAGAAAACAATTTAAAAAAGAGGTTCATAAGATAATGGACAAAAAGGATTTGTTTGAACTTCTTTTGTTTAAGGGCGATGAAGTGCTTGAGGGTTCGCGCTCAAATTTTTATTATATAAGAGACGGGAAAATTTTTGAGCCGACAAAAAAGAAAACTTTGCCTGGTGTTGTAAAAAAGAATTTTTACAGGATGTGCAAAGAGAGACTTTCTTTGGAAGTTGAAGAGAGAAAATTGTCACTTGAGGAACTTAAAACAATTGACGGCGCGCTCCTTTCGGGGACGGGAATGGACGTTGTGCCTATAAAAAGTATAAATGGGAGAGAGCTTAGCGGAAAAGATTATGAACTATCGATTGAGCTCGCCCAAAAATTTAGAGAATTTATAGATGAATATAAAAAAGAATTTAAAGAAAAGGAGATTTTATGAAATACGATTTTGAAACGCTAACAAACAGAAGAGAACAAGGTTCTGTAAAATACAGAAAAACATTTAGAGAATTTCCGGATTTACCGTCTGACACGATTCCTCTTTCAATGGCAGATATGGAATTTAAAAATCCGCCGGAAATGGTCGATGGCTTGAAAAAGTTTTTGGATGATATGGTTCTTGGATACACCGAAGCGAATGAGGATTTCAAGGATGCTTTGAAATCATGGCTCAAAAGAGTGCACGATTTTGAAGTAAAAGACGAATGGATGGTAAACAACACGGCGGTCGTTCCTGCGATTTTTAACGCTGTAAAATCGCTCACAAACGAAGGAGACGGTGTAATAGTTATGTCTCCGGTATATTTTCCGTTTTTCAATGCAGTCACTTCACAAGGAAGGAAACTTGTTGATGCTCCTCTAATTGAGAAGGACAACAGATTTTATATAGACTTTGAGAAGTTTGAAGAACTTGCAAAAGCGAAAGAAAACAAAGTACTTCTTTTCTGCTCACCTCATAACCCTGTAACACGCGTTTGGACAAGAGAAGAACTTGAAAAGCTTGAGAAAATAATTCTTGAAAACGATTTGTATTTGATAAGCGATGAAATTCACTCGGACATAATAATGCCGGGTCACAAACATATTGTATTTCAAACGTTATCGGATGAACTCGCAGACAGAACAATCACATTCACATCGGCATCAAAGACATTTAATCTCGCCGGAATGGGAGTTTCTACAACAATTATAAAAAATCCTGAGCTCAAAAAGAATTTTATACAAGCAGTTATGGGCGTTCAATCGCACGCAACCTCCGCACTCGGATTTAAAGCTGCTGAAATCTGCTACAATGAATGCGAAGAATGGCTAAGTCAACTTATTGAAAAAATAATCGAAAATCAAAATGTTTTGAAAGAAGAACTTAAAGACACAAAGATTAAGTTTGTTGAACCGGAAGGAACATATTTAATGTTTCTCGACTTCCGCGCATACGATATGACGCGTGAGGAAAGAGAAAGAACTCTTGCAGAGGATTGTGCTGTGATTTTTGATCATGGACATAAGTTCGGAGAAGTTGCGGACGGTTTTGAAAGAATAAACCTTGCCGCACCGACAGAAGTTATAAGAGACGCTGCAAAAAGACTTAAAAAATATTTTAAATAATTCTATTAAAACACTTCTCAAACTCGAGAAGTGTTTTTGTATGTGTAAAAACAAACTTGAGAAAATTTACCGAATATTACACATAAAACACTTGTAATTATAAAAAGAATTTGATATAATAGATTTTGTTATAAACATGCTGAAGTGGCTCAGTCGGTAGAGCAGCTGATTCGTAACCAGCAGGTCGCAGGTTCGATTCCTGTCTTCAGCACCAATTAAAACGTTGCAATTTTAATGGTTGTAGCGTTTTTTTATTTTTGTGGATTTTCGGAAAATCAACGTAAAATCATATATTTTTACACACATTGTGCACAAATTGAGCACAAATTGAGCACAAAACACGCAGTTCCGAACTTCATATTATTGCAAAAAATCTACTGCTTTTACCAACTCACGTGATTGATTCATTACATAAAATCTGTCAGTGGTTTCGAAGTCAGCGTGACCGAGTATACAAAATAAATTAATAATGATTATTAGCACAATTTTGGTTTAATTATTTTTTTGGGTATAAATATTGTGAAAGAACTTTATAAATGTAATTAACCATAGAAAATATATTATAAATATATTAATTACACACAAAAAAAGTACTTAACTAAAATCACACATCGTCTCTCATAAAATAAATTTTATATTAGACACTGAAAATCTTGTTATTTTATATGGAGAGGTTAACATGTGGTGAAAAACTATAGGAGGAAAATATGAATAAATCTGAAAAGCCGTCATATTTTAAAACATTCTTTAGGTCTCTTGGCCTGATTTTTAAAAGTGCACCGACCAAAGTTACATTTCTTATGATAATTTTGGCGCTGCAAATTTTTATTCCGGTAGTTCAAGCGACGGCGATTGCAAAATTTATCGACAGTGTAAAAACGCTATCGGATGTTAAATCGGCAATACTTATAATGCTGCCGTTTATTATTGCGGTGCTCATAGATTTTTTGGTGGGACCGCTGATGATGATTGTGCAAGGGGAATGCACGGATTCACTTGTTAAAAAGGTGAACATGGATCTTTTTAATAAAGTCTCCGAAGTGGATAACTTAAACACATTGGACGATCCTGAATTTTACGACAGGCTCAATATGCTTCAAATGGAAATCGCATTCAGACCGATAAATTTGATTGTATTTTCATTTTCTATCATAAGAATTTTCGTTACAATCGTGGTTATGTTTGCTCAGCTATCGGCTTATTCCATTTTGATTCCGCTCGCATTTTTGGTGGGTATTTTCCCTCAAAGCTATATCGTCTACAAACTCCAAGTGGCAGCTTATGAAAACACGGTCACGAGATCGCCTTTTGTAAAGCAATTAAACTATTACAGGGACATATTGCTTGGGAGAGACTTTTCAAAAGAAAGAGTTGTCTTTAAATATGGTGACAAATTTAAAGAAGATTACGATGAAATTATTGATAGAATTAACGGGGAATCCGCTAAAGACAGAAGAAAGAAGGGGCTTGCCGGAGTGCTTGTTTCAATTTTTGGAGTCGTGATTTTATCCATAACAATAGTTTTATTTGTGAAAAACGTGGTCGCCGGAATTTATACCATCGGAGCTCTTTCGCTATTTCTAAATTATCTTTTATACACTGCAAGAAGCTCCATAAGATTTATCGAGGAAGGCTCGATGCTTCTTGAAACGGAACTTTTTATGAATACTTATTTTGAATTTTTGGATTTCGACTTCAATATGGCTTCCGGAGATTCAAATTGCAGCGATGTGAATAAAATCGAATTTAAGAATGTGTCCTTCAAATATCCGGGAAGAGACGACTATGCTTTGGAGAATGTGAGTTTTGATTTTAACGTCGGGGACAGGCTGGGAATTGTGGGCGTAAACGGCTCGGGGAAAACTACAATTATGAAGCTTTTATTGAGGCTATACGACGCCGACAGCGGTCAAATTCTCATAAACGGTAAAGACATTAAGGATTATGATGTTGACGAGCTTAGAAGTTCATTTGGAGTGCTTTTTCAAGATTTCAACAAATACGAAATCACTTTCCGAGAAAATGTGGAATTGAGCAATATAAATAAAAATTCCAAGAATAATCTCGCCCAGTCAATAAATCGTGCAGGTGCTGATTCAGTACTGAAAAAATTCGGCAATAATATGGAAACGCATTTGGGTAAAATTTACAATGACGGCGTGGAGATTTCAGGTGGCGAGTGGCAAAGAATTGCAACCGCAAGAACTCTCTATCACGGCGGGAATGTGCTGATATTTGACGAACCGACGAGCGCGCTTGATCCGATACAAGAAAAAGTTTTCTGGGAAAATCTTTTGGAAGACTCAAATATAAGATCGGCAATTTTTACCACGCACAGAATTCAAGGCTTGAAAAGAGCAACGAAGTTTATTGTGCTTGATGCCGGAAAAGTTGTTGAAGAAGGAAGCTTTGATGAGTTGATGAATGCAAACGGAAAGTTTTTCGAGCTGTTTAATGCACAAAACTAGTTTTAATATGAAAAATTTTTAATTTATCCGTACAAAAATTATAACAATTTAAAAATGAGCACTGTATCTAAAAACTTAGAAAGTGCTCTTTTTTTATTGCTCATAATTGGGTATAATGTATGTATGAGGTGGAATATGGAAGTATTGAAAAATGTATCTATTAAACCATATACGTCGATGAAAGTCGGAGGGAATGTGAAAGAGATTTTTTTTCCTGAAGAAACCGACGATATTTTAGATGTTTTAAATAAATGTAAGGATGTAATTGTAATAGGAAATTGCTCGAATCTCATTATTCCGGACGGATATTATGATAAAAGTTTTATGATTTTAAGGGACAATTTTTCCAAAATTCGAAAGGACGGATATAGAATTATCGCCGAATCCGGAGTCACGATGAAAGCTTTGAGCAGATTTGCACTTAAGTCATATTTGAAAGGGTTTGAATTTTTGGACGGAATTCCCGGAACTATAGGTGGCGGAATCTTTATGAATGCGGGCGCATACGGCCCTGTTATAAGCGACGTTTTGGAAAGTGTAAGCGCAATAAGAGACGGCAAGATTGTAAGATATACAAAAGAACAGCTTGATTTTTCACAAAGGTACAGTTTATTTCAAACAAACGGTGAAATAATTGTTGGGGCGACTTTTATCGGAGAAGAGGGCGATCAAAAGGAAATTGAAGCAGTTATCAATGATTTGAACGGCAGAAGACGAGAAAAGCAACCCCTTGACTATCCTTCATGCGGAAGTGTGTTTAAGAGACCGGAAAACGGCTTTGCATCAAAGATTATAGATGAATGCGGACTTAAAGGACTTAGAATCGGAGGGGCGGAAGTTTCAAAGAAACACGCGGGCTTTATTATAAATGTCGACAATGCAAGCTATGAAGATGTGGTTTTGCTTATTCAAAAGGTTCATGATATTGTACTTGATAAGACGGGAATAAGTTTGGAAACCGAAGTCAAGATTTTGAGGTGATTTTATGGAAATTGTTATAGTCACGGGACTTAGCGGAGCCGGAAAGACCGCTGCTTTAAATGTTTTGGAAGATGAAGGCTATCTTTCAATCGACAATTTGCCGACGCCTCTTATAAGAGATTTGGTTGAACTTATGGAGGAAACGCCGGAGATAAATAAAATTGCACTTGCGCTTGACCAAAGGGGACGTGTTTTTAAGCGTGAACTTTATAAAACGATAAAAGATTTGAAGGATGATTACGGTGCAAAAGTTCTGTTTTTAAATGCGAGCGACAATGCGCTTATAAAAAGATTCAAGGAGAAGAGAAGACTTCACCCGATGAGTCCCGGCGGCACGATTGTCGACGGCATTCAAAAGGAAAGAGAACTCATGGACAGAGTTATGGATCTTTCGATTCCGATTGACACTACGAATTTGACTTTAGGTGAGCTTAAAAATATTATTCACAGTTTAGTTTTAAATGATAAAAATGAAATTTCAGTTATTTTCAAAACTTTCGGATTTAAAAACGGCATTGTTCTTGATGCGGATTTAGTTTTTGACGTTAGGTTTATCACAAATCCATATTATGTTTCGGAGCTTAAGCTCAAGAGTGGATACAATTCGGATTGCTATGACTTTGTTTTGGCTCAAAAAGAGAGCGGCGAGTTTATAGAAAAAGTGCACGATTTATTGAAGTTTTTGATTCCGCTTTATGAAAATGAGGGCAAGGAGCAACTTATTGTTGCTTTCGGATGCACCGGCGGAAGACAGCGCTCGGTGAGTGTTGCAAGGAGACTTGCGGAACTTCTTAAAGCGTCGGGAATAAGTATTACAATTATAAATCGAGATTTGGATGAGGCACACGATGATTAAACTTGCAGCAATAGGCGGCGGAACAGGACTCAGCGTTTTATTAAACGGACTCAAGAAAAAATTTGACGTAGCTGCAATCGTCACGGTTGGAGACAACGGTGGCGGAAGCGGGATTTTAAGAGAGGACCTTAACATGCTACCGCCGGGAGATATAAGAAACTGTCTTTTGGCGCTTTCGGAAGCGCCGGACGACTTGAGAAAACTTTTGAGTTATAGATTCGAAGATGGCTCTCTCAAAGGGCAGTCACTCGGGAATTTGATTATTGCGGGAATGGTTAAAAGCGAAGGCTCATTTGAAGACGGAATTCAAGTTGTTTCCAATGTTTTAAATTTAAAGGGAAAGGTTTATCCTGTCACAATTGACAATATGGATTTGTGCGCAGTTCTATCAAACGGTGTGAAAGTAAGGGGCGAGTCCGAGATTGCAATTTTCGCTTTAAAGAGAAAAGCCGGAATCAAAGAACTTTCTTTGATTAACCATGTAAATATTTCGGAGCATGCCAAAGAGGCGATTTTAAACGCTGACGTGGTCACATTGGGACCGGGAAGTCTATACACGTCTGTTATATGCAATCTCCTTGTTGACGGAGTTAGAGAGGCGCTAAAGGACAAAAAAGTTGTATATATTGCGAATGTAATGACTCAACCGGAGGAAACCATGGGTTATTCACTATATAATCATGTCGAGGAAGTTGAGAGATATCTCGGTCGTGAGCTGGATTATGTACTTGCAAACGATGTACTTCCGAAAAGGGAACTTATCGAAAAATATAGTTTCGAAGGAAGCATGCCGGTTGAAGTTACAGACGAGGACAGAGAAATGTTGGATTCGAAACTCATTACAGGTGAATTTCTCGAAGTAAAGAGCGGATATGTTAGGAGCAATGCAACAAATATAACCGAAACACTTTCGGAGCTTTTTTATGTATAAATGTTATTTGCTCGGAAAAAATATTAAGAATTCACGCTCCGGAGAGATTTATCGAGAACTGTCGGAAAAGGACAATATAGATTTTTTGTACGAAAATGCGGACGTGAATCCGGAAGAGATTCCGAAATTTGTGAGATTTATAAAGGAAACGGGAGCGAGAGGATTTAATGTTACTGCGCCATATAAATCGGAAATAATAAAATATCTTGACGATATGTCGGAATCGGTGGATGCGCTAAATGCTGCGAACACGGTTATAAACAAAAATGGAAAGTTCATGGGATATAACACTGACGTGTACGGAGCACAGAGAGCATACGAAAATTTTCTTAGAGATGGGAAAACGCTTATTCTTGGTAGAGGAGGAGCCGCGAGAGCTCTTATCTATGCGTTTAAAGATTTGGAGTTGACTTTGTATGTGAGAGATTCAAGTCAAAATGACATGCTTTTAAAGATAAAGCCGGACCTAAATTTTATTTACGATTTAAAAAATTGCGATTTTACAAATGTTATAAATGCCACAAGCGTCGGTTTTAACGAGAATAGGGCGATTATTACAAAAAAATTCGATTCACAGAAAACGGCAGTGGACATTATTTATACGCCTGAACGCACACTTTTTTTAAGCGAGATGGAAAATCAAGGTGTAGAAATAAAAAATGGATACGATATGCTCTACTACCAGGCGGTGGAAGCATACAAGTTATATAAGGGTGAGGATAATGATTAGAATTATTGCGGGTTCATGTTCAATAGAAAGCGAGAGACAGGCTCTTTCGCTTGCGCGCGAACTGAAACAACGCGGAATAACTGAAATGAGAGCGGCGCTTTTTAAGCCGAGAACCGATCCGAAAGATTTTCAGGGGATTGGTTGGAAAGGTCTGCCGATTCTCGATAAAATCAGGGAAATGGGTATGAAAACCGTCACAGAGGTTGTCGGTGTGAGCCAGATTGAGAAACTTTATGACCATGTCGATGTTTTTCAAATCGGCGCAAGAAATATGCAAAATTTTGAGCTTTTAAGGGAGATTGGAAAAACGGATAAGCCTGTTATATTAAAGAGGGGCTTTTCAAATACGGTTCATGAATTCTTAAAAGCGGCGGAATATATAAAGCTTGAGGGGAATCACAAGATCACTCTTTGCGAAAGAGGGATTCGAAGTTTCGATGATGTAACGAGAAATATTTTGGATATCGGTGCCATAATTTACATCAAAGAAAACACGGACTACAAAGTTATTGCAGATCCGAGCCATTCGATGGGAAGACGTGATTTTGTAAGACGTGCGGCGAGAGCGGCTGTTGCTGCCGGAGCTGATGGAATTATTGTTGAAGTGCATGAAAATCCGGAAATTGCTCTTAGCGATTCGAAGCAAACAATTCCGCTCGAGACATTCGACAAAATTGTGGAGGATTTGTGGAAAAAATAATTTTAAAATCCATAAAAAATCAATATGACTATATTGACTCGGAAGAATATTTGGTTGTTGCAGACGAGAAATTGAAGGATTTATATCCGGAAATTTTTCCGGAAAACACAATGTTTATTGAGGCGGGCGAGTGTGCAAAGACAAAAGAAGTTCTGTTTTCAATTGTTGAGAGAATGCACGATTTGTCGCTCACTAGAAATTCGACACTTTATATTGTCGGTGGGGGAACGATTTCGGATGTCGCGTCTTTTGCCGCGGGCATTTACATGAGAGGGATAAGGCATATAATTCTCCCGACGACACTTTTATCTATGACGGATGCGGCGATTGGCGGCAAGTGTGCGATAAATTTCATGAATGCGAAGAATAATGTCGGAATTTTTAAAGAGCCGGAAATTGTTTATGTCGATTCGAATTTTACAAAAACTCTTGAAGAGGAGGATTTGAAAGACGGATTTGTCGAAGGATTTAAACTTGCAACTCTATTTGATAGAGAGGTTGCAATGGAGATGTTTGAGCTTTTAAAAGCCGACGAAAAAGATAAACTCATAAAAAAGATGACAGAATACGCGCCTTTAAAAAAAGCACAAATTGTTGAGATGGATTTTAGAGACAAGGGCATAAGGAATCTTTTAAACGCAGGGCACACGGTTGCGCATTTTTTGGAAAGTCAATCCGGTTACAAGATTAGCCACGGAAAGGCTGTTGCGATTGGACTTTTTATGGAGTCGATGCTCGGATATTCCGATGAAGAAACGATTCGAATTTTTCGAAAATTTTATGAGATTTTATATGAAAAACCGGAGATTCAAACGGATATAGAATTCGATTTCAGTGCAGATAAAAAAGCGGTGAACAAGGAATTTATAGATGTTCCGATTGTTGAAGCTATCGGTAAAGGGAAGATTGTGAGGGTAAAAAGAGCGTGGTTGGAAGAGAGTTTGAAAAAGGTTTTGATGAAAATTTAAAATTCCCATATCTACCGTGCGCTTCAAAAAGCTATAGCCACAGATTTTTGGTTTTGAGTTATGTATTAAATAAACCGACAACAATCAAGAATTTCAGTTTTTCAGAAGATGCAAATATAACGCTTTCAGCACTTTACGATAATTATCAATTCAAATATTACAATAGTCGCTTTGACAAAATTTCGGAACTTACACTTCTTCCGAAGTGGAAAACCAAGAAAGATACTCACTACCTAAAAGACAGCGGGAGCAGTCTAAGATTTCTGATTCCGGTTTTTCTGGATGGCAAGAAGCATAAGCTCGAAGGGAGCGAGCGGCTTTTTGAAAGACCTCTTGATTATTACGAAAAACTTTTTAAAGATGAGGGAATTGATTTTAAAAAATCAAAGGATTCGATTGAATTTTCAGGAAAAATAACTCATAGAAAATTTGACGTCGACATTTCAAAGTCGACACAGTTTGCATCCGGCATGATGATGGCGGGGGTTAATAAATTTGATGTGAGTTATGGCGATGGGGCAAATGTTCAATATTTACTACAAACCGAAGATGCAATTCGAAGAATGAATAATGATGCGGAAAGACTGGAAGTAAATGTGCCGGAAGATATGAGCAACAGAGCATTTTTTGAAATTTTAAAATATTTTAATAGACTTGACGGCGATATGCCAAAAACGAAAGCTGCAAAATCGACCGACAATATTATTTCGGAGTGGTTAAAATCAGACAAGTGCACTTTCGATTTAAAAAACAATTTGGACCTTGCACCGGTTTTTGCTGCGGCGCTTGCAATAAAGTCGGGAATGAATGGAAAAAAATATAAAATTATAGGCATAAAAAATCTTGCGTATAAGGAATCAAATAGAACACATGAAATAAAAAAAGTTTTAAATATGTTCGGCTACGCCGTTTCAATTGGGGGAGACACAATTGTGATAGGCGGAAGAACTTCGGATTTTGATTCCGAATGTTCGATTTATCATAATCCGAAAGAGCACAGGATTTTTCATATGGCGCTCATACTTTCATGTTTTCACAAGGGGAGAGTCGTTCTTAAAAATAAAGATTGCTTAAAAAAATCACACTACGAGCTATATAGTTTTTTGGGGAGGATGAGATGAGTTTTTCTATTGGAAAAGTTGTAAAATTTAATATTTTCGGAGCTTCCCATGACATTTGTGTCGGAGGAAGTTTGGAGGGACTCCCTGCAGGAACGAAGATAGATTTCGAAAGAATAGAATCGGATCTTAGTAGGCGAAGACCGAGTGCAAAAGGCGAGACAAAAAGAGTTGAAAGGGATGATTTTTTATTTGTATCGGGTTTGGAGGACGGACACACGACGGAATCACCTTTTACTTTTGCTATTAAAAACGAGGATATAAAACCGGAAGATTATGATAAGATATCGAGCATATTTAGACCGGGACATGCGGATTATTCGAAATATATAAAATATAGCGGCAATGCTTTTAGAACAGGCGGTGGAATATTTTCGGGAAGAATGACGGCACCGATAGTTGTTGCAGGTTCTGTCGTTATGGACATACTTTCAAAAATGGGGATAACGATTGAATCAAAAATAATATTCGGCGAATCGGGAACGGGGGCGAGAATAAAAGTCTCTGTTCACGGTGTTAAGGCCGGTATCGGAGAGCCTTTTTTCGACAGTTTTGAATCGGAAATTGCACATGCGATGTTTTCAATACCTGCAGTTAAGGGGGTAAATTTCGGAGAAATAGAAAATTTATATTCGAAAACAATCGAAGAAATATATGATGAATATGAAATAAAAGAAGGTGAACCGAAACTCAAACACAACTATTGGGGCGGAGTTGACGGTGGAATAACAAACGGCGAAGAAATTTATTTTTATACGCTTTTAAAACCGATTCAAACACATGATTTTCCGGTTCAAACGGTGGACAAGGAGTATAATGCATTAAATGTAAAATTTGGAGGAAGACACGACAAGAATATTTCAAAACGTGTTCAAGTCGTGTTGGAGTCTATGACGGCGATAGTTTTATATGATTTAATAAGGAGAGGGTCAAAGTGAATATAGTGTTAATCGGGATGCCGGGTTGCGGAAAGACGACCCTTTCGCTCGAGCTAAGAAAAATGCTTGGTTATAAGGCAATTGACTCGGACAGATATATCAAAAAAACGTCAGGCATGACTGTCGACGAACTTTTTGAAATCGGCGAAGATTTCTTCAGAATTGAGGAGACAAAGGCGCTTGTCGACATTATGAGCAAATATGACAGAACTGTTGTTGCAACAGGTGGCGGTGTCGTTGAGAGAGCGTGCAATAAAGAGGTTTTAAAACAAAACGGATTTGTTATTTTTATTAATCGCGATTTGAATGAAATCAGAAAAGTATTGACCAGCAAAAACAGACCGCTTCTTCGGAACAACAAGGACAAGGTTTTAAATTCGCTGTACGAAAGGCGGATTGATAAGTACAGAGATTTTTGCGATATGGAAGTAAAGGTCGATAAAGGATTATTTTTGACAGCAAGTTTTATAAAAGATGAACTTAGAAGGATGGGAATTGTCAAATGAGAATATTAGTGGTAAATGGTCCAAATCTTAGATATTTGGGCATAAGAGAGCCGGAAAAATACGGCACAAAGTCGCTTACGGACATCGAAAATGAATTGAGGTCTATGGCTGATTTAAATGACAATGAAATAGAATTTTTCACGTCAAATTCAGAAGGTGAGATAATTGACAGGATTCAGCTCAGAGATTATGACGGACTTATTATAAATCCGGGGGCATATTCGCACTACAGCATTGCGATTTTGGATGCGCTTCTTTCGATTGATGTGCCGAAAGTTGAAGTGCATATCACAAATGTGTTCAGACGCGAAGAAGAGAGAAGAAATTTGCTTACGGCTCGCGGTGCGGACGGAGTTATTGCAGGGTTTGGAGATTATGTATACAAAATGGCGCTTAGCTATTTTTTGTAATTTCAGGATAAAAATGTTATAATAAAAATGTATTATTAAGGAGGTATTTTATGGCATTTAAATATGATTTAGATTATATTATCAATTTTGGTATTGAACTTTTAAAGACCCCTTCACCAACAGGTGACACAAAAAAAGCGGTTAAATTTGTTAAGGATGAACTCGAAAAATATTATCCTTGCGAATATACAAGAAAAGGCGCATTACTATGCAAAATAGAAGGTGAAAACAAAGATGACGCTCTTCTATTGTCGGCACACGTCGACACACTCGGCGCAATGGTCAAGGAATTAAAACCGAACGGTCGTTTAAAAATGAGCATGCTCGGCGGATATTCATGGGCAACCGTTGAAGGACTTGAAGTCACAATTCCGACAGAAGATGGAAAAGAATACATGGGAACAATCATGACCACAGCTGCATCAAGCCACGTAAATGGTGGGCTCACACAATCAATTGAAAGAAATGACAAGAATCTTGAAATTCGTGTTGATGAAGTTGTAAAGAGCAAGGAAGATTTGGAAAAGCTTGGAATTCAAGTTGGAGACTTTGTTTACTACAACACAGGCACAAGACTTTGCGATTCTGGCTATTTGAAGAGTCGTCACCTCGATGACAAAGCTTGCGTTATGACACTGGTAGGAATTGCAAAATATATGAAAGAAAACAATATTGTTCCACCGAGAACAACATATCTATTCATTTCAAACTATGAAGAAGTCGGTCACGGCTCAAGCGCAGGAGTTCCGAAAGAAGTTACTGAATTTATTTCAGTCGATATGGCTGCCCCTGGACCTGGACAAACATCAGACGAACAAAAGACAACTATTTGTGTAAAGGACTCAACAGGACCATATGATATCGATATGAAGAGAAAGCTTATTAAGCTCGCAAAGGAAAATGACATTCCATATGTGCTCGACATTTATCCGTTCTACGGCTCAGATGCTTCCGCAGCACAAAGAGCAGGTGTTGATGTAAGAGCAGCTCTCATCGGACCGGGTGTTGACGCAAGCCACAGCTTTGAACGTACACACAAAGACGGTATCAAAGCAACAACTGACTTGGCACTCGCATATGTACTTGCAAAATAAAAGCAAATTAAAATGGCTACTATATGAAATAGTTAGCCATTTTTTTATTTCTTTAAAAGTTTTTCTCGCTCACTTTCTGGAACGAGCATACCTCCGGTTGACCACGCAATGTGGATTATATTTTCAGGGGATATTTCTTCTTTATTTATAAATTTTATAAATTCGTCATCATCTAAAAACTTTGTAAAAATCATTGAACTTGCGGCGCTAGGCTCGACAAAAACAGACTCTTTTTTATAAAGTTCTTTCATAAGTTCAAAAATCGAATTTTCATTTATAATAAATATGCCGGAGAGAGTGTTTTTTGAAGATTCGCAGCATAATTCACTCGCTCTTCCGACAGCGAGCCCGTCAGCTTCAGTTTTTCCGTCCATGCCTATGTCATGAACGCTGATTTTGCTGTTTAAACCGGTTGACATACCGAGAAGTACAGATGCGCTTCTTACAGGTTCGACAAAAAATACATACACATTTTCGCCAAAGACAGTTTTTAGACCGTGCAAAATGCCCGAAGGCGCTCCGCCGACGCCGCATGGAATATATACAAATAGCGGATGCTTATCGTCAACCGAAATATGTTTTTCTATAAGTTGTTCTTTTAGTCTCAGAGCTGCGGTTGAATAGCCAAGGAACAAATTGATTGATTTTTCATCGTCTACAAAATAACTTTTCTCGTCTTCGTCCGAAAGCATTCGTCCGTTTTTGACCGCTTCGCTGTAGTTTGAATCATATTGGGTGACATTAACTCCGTTTTCTCGAAGCAGTTTTTTCTTCCAATCTTTTGCGTCCTTGCTCATATGAACAATTGCATTAAAACCGAGCTTTGCACTTATTAGTCCGATTGAAATACCGAGATTTCCGGTCGAGCCGACTTGAATTTTGTACTCGCTGAAAAACTTTCGAAAAACATCAGAATCAAATTGCGAGTAATCTTTTTCAACATCGATTAGATTTGCATTTGCTGCAAGAGTTTCAGCATATTTTAAAATTTCGAAAATCCCACCTCTTGCTTTCACGCTTCCTGCAATCGGAAGGAGATTGTCCTCTTTTAAATACAAATTTTTTATTCCGAATTTGTTGAGATTCAAAAGAGGCGACTCTATGATGCCGTCTGTCGTTTCGAGTTCTTTGAAAGCCGATTTTAAAAACGGTGCGAATTTTAATAGCAGATTATTTGCCTCATTTATTTCTTTGCTTGAAACTTCGCCATATATCGCTCTCTTATTGAAATTCGGATTTATCCACAAGAATTCTTTGTCAGATTTTAGTTTTGCTATTAATTCATTATCCATAGTTTAGTTTTGTCTCCTTTATATTTAAATTTGATAAAAAGAAAAGAAGCATATTCGCTTCTTTTCGTCTAGTTAAACAAATCGATTGTTCCGCCCGTGTTTTCATTAACATCAGGTTTTTGATCTTCCTTAGGTACTACAGTATCATTCGGCTTTTTGTTTTCCTTCGGTTTTGTTGAGTTTTTATCCTTATTATCTTTATTTGTTTCATCGTCGCCTGTTTCGATATCCGGGTCGAACAAGTCTGAAGTTTCTCCACCTTCACTTTGAGTATTTTCGTTGTGTAGGTCACAATATCCTTGCGGATATGAGTATCCCCAATCTGAAGGGACGATGCCGTTGTGAGCGCTTGGCACATATTGCGGTTTTCTGTTAATAAAGACTCCGGATTTTACGTGATCAATTGGGCAGTAAGGATTTGCAAGGAGACCTGATTCTTCGCAAACCTTTGCTTCGATGTGGATGTCACAAGGAGCTTTAGGCTCAGTGCCCTTAACAAATAGTTCTGTTTTTACAACTCCACGCGGGTCTCCTCCGCAAAGCCCGGTCGGAGCTTTGCCTGACTGCGTACAAATTTGAGCCTTAACAATGCCGTCGGGCATCTTGAACTCTTTTACAGGAGCAAGACCTTCGTGCGCCTTTTCCATAATATTTTCCCACATTTGAGCCGCAATCATAGAGTTTTTATTCATAGTGATTCGAGGCGTGTCGCTTCCAATCCAAGTTGCTCCGAGATAGTAGTCTGTGAATCCGACAAACCACAAGTCTGCAGTGTATTGGGTTGTACCGGTCTTACCGGCTGTAACTTGATTTGGAACTTTTGCAGCTTTACCAAGTCCGTTTGAAACGACAGTTCTCAAAATATCTTTCATAATATAAGCCGTTTGTTCACTTACAACGCGAACGCCTTCCGGTTTGTATTCCAAAATTGTCGCACCGTCTTTGTCTATAACTTTTGTATAAGGACTAGGTTTAACATAAACCCCTTCATTTGCAATTGCAGTGTATGCACTTGCAAGTGTAAGTGGACTCAAGCCCTTTGTCATACCGCCAAGAGCGAGGGCAGAAGAGTTCTCGTCGTTGTACTTTGCATTTTCCGCTTCGGTCACAAATGTGTCTCTTTCAGGATGGTCCTTATTTATTATTCCCATCTTTTCAAGATACGGAATAACATTTTTGACACCGAGACTGTTTAAAGTGTGGACTGCACTTGTATTTATAGATTGTTCAACTGCATATCTAAGGGATGTGATTCCCTTGTAGCCGGAGTACCAGTTGTTCGGCCACGGATTGCCGTTTAAGTTAAACGGAACGTCGTCTATTGCACTTCCTGCGGTGTAGCCGTTGTCGAGCGCTTCGAGATATACACCCACAGGCTTTATTGCAGATCCCGGTTGTCTTTCCGAGTTTGTAGCTCTGTTAAAAATACGTCTTCCGTCGACGTCACGTCCGCCCGCCATAGCAATTATGTGACCTTTTTTGTAGTCGATAATAATTGTCGAGCTTTGAGGTTGAACAATTCCGTTTTTATTAATAAAAATTTGTCCTTCGTTAAAGACCAATAAACCGTCCTTGATTTGGTAGAGTTCAGGATTTTCATCAAGCGCTTTTTTATTTATTCGAATCCAACCGTTTTCCATATTGAAGTCATCTTTTTTGATTGGAAGACTTCCAATTGTGTGCGTCAAAAGATTTTTATTTTCGTCGATAGTATAGAAATCCAGCACATCAACATTCGAAGGATAAGGAACCATTTTTACGGACTTGATCATCAAATCGCCGTTGTCGGCAAATTTGTATTCAGTGTCGGCAAGATAAATCAGACCCTCATTATTCAAAACATTATTTCTATTTAAAAATACAAGTCTGTTTTTACTGTCGATGATGTTTCCGTATTGGTCGACCGTCATATCGAGAAGTAGGGGAGCTCTAAGGTTTGTGGTGTCACCTACGAGGATTTCATTGAATCTCTTGTAGTCGTCTTCAACTTGTTGTTGGAGTTTCATGTTGATTGTAGAATAAATTTTGAGACCACCGTAGAAAAGCTCGTCTTGTGCTCTCGACTTTGTCCAACCGAATTTATCTTGAAGATCTTCTACAACTCTTTCCTTTACATAGTCTGCAAAATAGTTTGTAATTTGATTTTCTTTCTTTTCTGCAGGTTTTAGTAGAGATTTTTTGTCAACATTTTTTGCTACATCATATTCTTCATTGGTGATTAATCCGAGTTCGTGCATCTTTCTTAAAACAGCATTTGCACGGTTTTCATTTGTCGGATTATAAACCAGTATATATGTTTGACCTAAAAGGTCGATTGTGCCAACTTTTTCCATTTTTTCAGAATCAAAATTGCTTGGCGCAACTCTGTAAAACGGAGGATAAATGTTAGGGTTTTTTACAACTGAAGCAAGCATTGCACATTCGACAAGATCCAAATCTTTGGCGTGTTTGTTGAAATATGTCTGAGCTGCTTCTTCAACGCCGTAAGCATTTTGTCCCATACTTACCCTGTTTAAATAAGCTTCAAGAATTTGGTCCTTTGTAAGCATCTTTTCAAGCTTGATGGAAATTTCAATTTCTTTAAGCTTTCTTTCAAGCGTTCTTGCAGGGGTTAAAAATGTGTTTTTAACAAGTTGTTGAGTGATTGTACTTGCACCTCTTGCAGAGTCACCTGTTTTATATGCTTCATATAATGAAGCCAGAATCCCTTTAGGGTCAATTCCGACGTGATCCAAAAATCTTTCGTCTTCGATAGCTATGAAAGCGTTTTTTAAATTTTTAGGCATATCTTGTACAGTTATCATTGTACGATATTCAGCTGTCGCTATTTTTTCAATTAAGTTTCCGTCTTGATCATATATCGTAGAAGTTTCATTTAAGTCCATATTGACTATTCGAGGGTCGATGTCCTCGACTTGTGACATAATTCGTATTCCGGCAAGTGCGAACAACGTTCCGAAAACAACTACTACGATTAAACTTATATATATAAAATATCGAACAAGCTTTGAAATGGTAAAAACTTTATTTCGATGTCGCATACAGTTCTCCTTTCATAATCTATAATATTATATCATATTTTCTAAAAAAACGAAAACATTTGAGAAACTGTAATACAAACGTAAATTTAAAAGAATCATTTATGTGTATAAATAAGATATAATAACTCAAACGGAATATTTTTATGTACAAAAGGTGGACATATAATGAAAAAAATGTTATAATGTTTTAAGTACAGAAATATCCACAAGGAGGGTCAAAGAATGAATAATAATGATTTTGATAAAACAATGCAATTTAATCTTAATAAGGACAACGATATGAAGCCGCGCGAAATCATTGAATATGTTTACAATGCACTTTTGGAAAAAGGCTATGATCCTGTAAATCAAATTATCGGATATATTCTTTCAGGCGACCCGACATATATAACAAGTCACAACAATGCGAGAAGCATCGTTATAAAAATGGAAAGAGACGAGTTATTGGAAGCGATGTTAAAAGAGTATTTGAAACTTGATGAATAATAGAATTTTGAGCATGGACATTGGAGAGAGTTCCGTCGGTCTTGCGGTGAGCGATCCGACGGGAACATTTGCAATACCGATAGGCACAATTAAAAGAGGCTCCAAAAAAGAGGATGCCGAAAAAATAAAAAAGATAATGGAAGAAAGAAACGTGGACACATTGGTAGCGGGAATGCCGCTCGATATGGAAGGCAACAGGTCCAAACAAGCTTCCGTTGTAATGACTTTTGTCAAATTTTTGTATAAAGAAACGGGAATGAAAACCGAGTTTGTGGACGAAAGATATACCACAAAGATGGCAAACGATACTCTGAAATTTTTAAATGTAAAACGTGGCAAACAAAAAGGTGCGGAAGATGCGCTTGCTGCGTCATATATTCTGGAGATATATTTAAAAAAACACAATTCATAAGCTTATAAATAAGCTTTAGTTTTTGTGTGCAAAAAATTTTGAAAACTGAAATTAAACGGTAAGTTAATACCGATTTATTTTAATAAATTTATAAGAAAGAGGTTATAATTATGGCAAAAAACATGAATTCTCTTAAGATAATACCTCTCGGAGGCCTTGGTGAAATAGGCAAAAACATAACTGCATACGAATATAAAGATAATATTATAGTAGTAGATTGCGGAATGACTTTTCCGGGCGATGAGATGCCGGGTATTGACATTGTAATACCTGACGTCAGTTATCTTGAGAAGAACAGGGAAAAGGTAAAGGGATTTTTTATTACGCATGGTCACGAAGACCACATTGGAGCAATTCCATATGTTGTAGACAAGTTTAACGCTACTGTTTATGGAACAAAGCTCACAATTGCTTTGATAAAAAACAAAATTAAAGAATTTAATATGCCGTTAAAATTGCAAGATGTTGAATACGGCGAAACAGTAAGCGTTGGACCGTTTAAAGTTGAATTTATCGCATGCAGCCACTCCATTCCGGACTCGGCAATGCTTGCAATTCACACACCGGTTGGAACTGTTGTACAAACAGGCGACTTTAAAATCGACTACACTCCGATCGACGGGGTTAGAACGGATTTGAATAAATTGGCTGAACTTGGAAACAAGGGAGTATCGCTTCTTCTATGTGACTCTACAAATGTTGAAAGACCGGGTTACACACTTTCCGAAAGCACTATCGGCGAAACATTTAATGATCTTTTCGCAAAGGCATCGGGAAGAATTTTGGTTGCGACATTTGCGTCAAATGTACACCGCGTTCAACAAATTATTACGGCTGCAGAAAAGTACGAAAGATTTGTTGCACTTTCAGGAAGAAGCATGTTAAATGTTGTAAACACTGCAAGAGAGCTTGGATATTTAAAAGTTAAGGAAAAAACTTTGGTGGACATAAATCAAGTTCACCAATATCCGCCGAATAAAGTGTGTTTAATAATGACAGGCTCACAAGGGGAGCCGATGAGCGCTCTTACAAGAATTGCATATGATATGCACAAAAAGATTAAGCTCACAAATAAAGACACTGTTATCATCAGTGCAAACCCGATTCCGGGAAATGAACTTGATATTGGTGGCGTTATTAATAAATTGATGGAAAAAGACGCGACAGTTATTTATGAAAAACTTGCAAATATTCACGTTTCAGGTCACGCATGTCAAGAGGAGTTAAAACTCATTCACAGTCTTTTGAAGCCTAAATATTTTATGCCGGTTCACGGTGAAATAAGGCATCAAAAAACACATGCAAACCTTGCACAAAGCATGGGAATGGCAAAGGAGAATATTTTCATACAGAAGAACGGAGATGTTATGGAGCTCACGAAGAGGTCGTTTAAATGCACGGGCTCTGTTCCAAACGGATCTATTATGGTTGACGGACTTGGAGTCGGGGATGTCGGTAATGTCGTTTTAAGAGACAGAAAGCATCTCTCCGAAGACGGACTCATCTGCGTTGTTCTAACACTGTCGGAAGAAACGGGCAAAGTTATTGCAGGACCTGATATTATAAGCAGGGGATTTGTTTATGTCAAAGAAAACGAAGACATTATGGAAAGTTCTCTACAAAAGGTAAGACAAATTGTTGCAAAGCTTGAGCGCGACGGAGTTCAAGATTGGAACTTCATGAAAACCACTATTAGAGATGAACTTAGAAAGTTTATCTATGATAGAATAAAGAGAAATCCTATGATTCTCACAATATTTACAGAGGTGTAATTCACACGGTAATTTGTATGAGAATGTAGCGATTTAAATTTAATTTAATAGCAGCGTCGAATTAAAATAAAATTAGTTCGACGATAAAATATTCAGTCAAATCTACCGTGTCACACCGAAATTTGGAGGGTAAAAAATGGCAAACAAATTTACTGACACGAAGTATTTAACGAAAGCGGCTTTGATAGCTGCGATGTATGTGGTGCTTGTGGTGATTCAAATGATTCCTGCAGCTGCACTCACATATGGTCCGGTACAATTGAGACTTGCTGAAGGGCTTACAGTTTTACCATTTCTAGAAGCCGCTGCAGTTCCGGGTCTCTTTATAGGATGTTTGATAAGTAATATCATCCTTGTATTTCAATCCGGATTTGGGATTATCGACGTAGTATGTGGTTCTTTAGTGACTCTTTTAGCCGCATATCTAACTAAAAAGAGCAAGAATAGAATAATGGCTTTTTTCCCGCCTATACTTTTAAATGGATTCATTGTAAGTATTTGGGTAAGCTACTTCACAAATATTCCTTATTGGACAACTGTTTTGACGCTTATGGGAGGAGAAGCTATAAGCGTAGTCATTTTTGGTTCAGTTATCAACTATGTCTACGAACATTCTAAATTTTATAAGAGATTTTAGGTGGTTTAATGAACAATAAAGCAAAGACTATAATCAGTTTGTTAGTGTTATTACTGATTGTCGGTGGAGGTTATTATCTCTACAGATCATTTTTTGGTGGAATGTACGAACCTGTTGATAAAAACGATACATCAGAGATTCAAATAGAAATACCGAGCGGCAGCTCATTGGGCAAAGTTGCGTCGATACTATATGATAATAATTTGATTAAAAACGGGACTTTCTTTAAATCGAGAGTTCAAAAACTCGGCAAGGAAACCGAAATAAAAACGGGAGAATTTACACTGTCGAGGTCAATGTCGGCGGATGAGATTATTGGAGTTATAACATCCGAAAAAAGTGAAGATGTTGTTGAAACAACAAAACTTGTCATACCGGAAGGCTTTGAAAGAAAACTTATAGCTGAAAGAATTGAAGAAAAAGGTTTGGGTTCAAAGGAAGCATTTTTAAATGCAACCGCATCCGCAGCAGACTATGTAGCTGAATTTCCATGGCTTCAAAAGTTGAACGAAGGCGAAAGCCTTGAAGGATATTTATTCCCTGCAACTTATGATATTCCTGCAGGTGCGACTGAAGTTGACATTACAAAGCAAATGCTTAAAGCATTCCAGGACAGAATGGGTGAATATCTTGATAGAGATGACTTTAACGGACTTTCTTTTACAAAGATGATTACACTTGCATCAATTATCGAAAGAGAAATCAAAGTGGATGACGAAAGACCGCTTGCAGCAAGCGTATTCTACAACAGAATCGCTCAAGGCATGCGTCTTCAATCGTGCGCTACGGTACAATTTATTTTGGGCGAAAGAAAAGCGAAACTCACAAATGAAGAAACGCAAATAGATTCGCCGTACAACACATATATAAACGAAGGATTGCCGCCGGCACCGATTGCTTCACCGGGTATGAAGTCAATTGAAGCTGCGATAAATCCTGCTCAAACTGATTATTTGTTCTTTGTTTTGACCGGTGATGACGGTTCACATACTTTCACATCGACTTACGAAGATCATTTAAAGGCTAAGGAGAATATGAAGTAATGATAGAATTATTGGCACCGGCAGGCGATCTGTCCCGCATGAAAACTGCTTTCATGTACGGGGCGGACGCCTGTTACATAGGCGGAATAGAATTCGGTTTAAGAAAAGCTGCGACAAATTTTACAAGAGACGATTTGAAAGAGGCTGTAGAATTTGCAAATAAAAACAATAAAAAAATATATGTCACATTAAATATAATTCCACACGAAGGCGACTTTGAGGGAATGGTTGACTATATAAAGTTTTTGGACGAAATCGGGGTTCATGCAGTTATAGTTTCGGACCCGGGTGTTTTTTTGCTTGTAAAAGAAAACAGCAATCTTCAAATTCACATTTCAACGCAAGGCTCCGTGACAAATTCAAACACTATAAATTTTTGGCACAAGATGGGAGCAAGCCGCGTTGTGCTTGCAAGGGAACTTTCTCTTGAAGAGATTTCAACAATTAGAAAAAATATCGCTCCTGAAATGGAGCTCGAAGCTTTTTGCCACGGCGCAATGTGCATGAGTTATTCGGGAAGATGCCTCATGAGTTCATATATGACCGGAAGAGATCCAAATAAGGGCGACTGTGCTCATCCGTGCAGATATAAATACTATTTGATGGAAGAGAAGAGACCGGGCGAGTATTTCCCGATTGAGGAAACCGAAGGTGGAACATATATTATGAACTCAAAGGATATGAAAACAATATCTTTTGTTGAAAAATTGATTGAAGCAGGAATAACGTCATTAAAGATTGAAGGTCGCGTCAAAAGTGCATATTATATCGCAACGGTTGTAAGAGCATACAGACGTGCGATTGACTCATATTTGAAGGATCCGGAAAATTATAAATTTGACGAATCGCTCGACAAGGAAGTTATATCGAGTTCGCACAGACCGTTCACATCCGGATTTTATTTTGGAAATCCGATGGAGGACGGACAATACAACAACAATCAGGTCGCAATTCCGAAGAGTACATTTAAAGGCGAAGTTCACGAAACTAAGAATGGCAGAATCTATTTTACTTTAAAGAACGGTTTAAACGAAGGAGAGACAGTTTCGGTTATGGGACCTGAAGGCGACGAAGTTGTAGAAGTTAAAGATTTGAGAAACGAAGAGGACAAACATGTCGAAAGGGCAAATGTGCCACAAACGGTTTACAGCTTTTTGTATGACAAAGATGCGTCCGAAGGTTTTTATATAAGACAGGTGGAGGAGTAATGAGAAAGCCGTTGATTATTGGTATCGCCGGCGGTGCCGGTTCAGGAAAAAGCACGATTTCGGAAAAGTTGAAATCTATTAACGGAGAAAACAAAGTACAAATAATTGAGCAAAATTCATTTGTAAAAGATTTTTCGTCGATGAATTTTGATGAAAGGAAAAAGCTCAATTTTGAACATCCGGACAGTTTTGATTTTGATTATTTAGTCAGAATTTTAAAAGATTTGGCGCTTGGAAATGATGTATCAATTCCTTCTTTCGATTTTGTTACACTCGAAAGAACCGATAATTTTCAAACCATAACTCCAAAGGACATTATAATTGTTGAAGGCAGTCTCATTCTTTATGAAAAGAAATTAAGAGATTTATTTGACATAAAAGTTTTTATTGACACCGATTCGGACATTCGTCTCATAAGAAGGATTATCAGAGATACAAAGGAAAAATCAATGCCACTTGAAAAAATTATTCTCGAATATATTTCTGTGGTTAAACCGACCAATATAAATTTTGTTGATCCGACAAAAAGATTTGCCGACATCATTATTCCGGAAGGTGGAAAAAATGAAGTGGCAATAAATATTTTGAATGCAAAAATTAAGGAGACTTTTAAACACTTATGATAAAAAGGATTAATGAGTTTATAAACTCGCTAGAATTATCAGGAGCTGGTTCAAAAGGCTCTTTTTATTTAAAGGAATTAAACACGGGCGGCGGCAATATAAAAAGTGTCAACTTTAAAGTTTATGTTGAAAAAATTATTGATGGAAACAAAATTTTGATTTTGACCTACAATCCGACTGCTGAGGATCTCGAGATTTTAAAGGAAATTGAGGGAGATTATGTATATCTCGTCGATGAAAACTACGACATCGGAAGAATTCCGGAGTTTGAAAAAATTCTTGACGAAGCGATTAGACTCCAAGCAACGGACATTCACGTTGAGCCGAAGTCAGGATTTATGCTTATAAGATTTAGAATCGACGGCGACCTTGTTACGATTTATCAATCGAATCAAAACTGCGAAAATATTATAAATAAAATCAAAGTTAAAGCCGGACTTGACACGATGAATAGAGAAATCCAAGAGAGTTCTTTTGAATATAAAGGATTTATGATAAGGGTCAGTTCCGTGCCGGCGCTGAACGGAGAGAAGATTGTTTTTCGTTTGCTTCAAAGAAGCGTCGAAGGGCTCGATTTAAAAAATTTGGGACTCAATAAAGACATTGCGGATTTTATTTTAAACAGGGCGCAAAAAGCGGGCATACACCTTATCTGCGGACCGACCGGTTCGGGAAAAAATACCACGCTTCATGGAATTATTAAAAAAATCAATTCGGACAAAAAGAATATTATTTCGATCGAGGACCCGATTGAGTATAAAAACGAAAACATCACGCAGCTCGAAGTGAACAACAAGCGTGACAGAACTTTCCACAAACTTTTGAGGGCGATTTTGAGACAGGACCCGGACATTCTCTACATCGGCGAAATAAGGGATGAAGAAACGGCGGAGGTAGCATTTAGGTCCGCAATCACGGGGCACATTGTATTTTCGACACTTCATACAAAGGATATAAATTCTACATTCGATAGAATTTTGGACTTAAATATAAAAGAAAATCTTATGGATGAAGCGTTAAAAACTGTTATAAATCAAAGACTAGTAAAGACTCTTTGCGAGGATTGCAAAAGAAAAGTCGAGGCGCCCGGATGGTTAAAAGAAAAGGGCATTGATAGTGTTTATGAAGCGGTTGGATGTGGAAGATGCGACGACGGCTACAAGGGAAGAATCGGAATTTTCGAAGTCAATATTATAGAAAACGAAGAAGTAAAAACTATAATGAATTTTGAAGAATCACTTTTAGATCATCTAAAAAACGGTAAAATCGATTTAAAGACTTTTGAGGTCGAAAATGATTTATAGATACGTTGATAGAGTGAATGAAAAATTTGTGGGTGGAATTTCCGTTGAAAAAGGCGTAAAGTCGAAACACTATATCAAAAAGCCGATTTTTAAAAGCAAAGATTCTCCGCTTAATTTGTTCAAATTACTTCAACTCTTGACGAATGAAGGGATGAATCTTGTGGAGGCGTTTGAACTCATTTCCGAGAGTGACAATTTTAATGTGGACAGAAAGAAATCTAAGGAGATGTTAGACGAGTTAAAAAACGGAGTTCCGTTTTCGGAATCGGTTGCAAACCACTACAATGTAGATTCGTTTATAATTTCATTTTTAAAAATCGGTGAAGACAGCGGAGATATTTCCGAAATACTCCAAAATGTTTCAGATTATATCGAATACGAAGAGGACATCTCGACAAAAATAAAAAAGGCGCTTTATTATCCGACATTTCTTTTAGTGATGGGACTTGCGCTTTTGATTTTTATTTCAAAATTTGTGGCACCCGTATTTTTAGATGTTTTGAGTGATTTCGGAGCAACGCTTCCGTTTATTTCAAATGTTGCATTTGGGCTTTCCAATATTTTGGCGTCATATGGAATAAAAATTATTTTGATTATCCTTGCCATTTATTTATCGTTTAAACTTTTGATGATAAAAAAACCGATTGCAGAATACAATTTGAGAAAATTTATGTACAATAAGGGACTTTTTAAAGGATTGTACAGAGATAAATTTCAATATTTGTTTTTCAAAAAATTCAGCATCATTTATAAGTATCAGGGAAATTTTGAAGACACATTGAAGTTTATCTACGATGAAGAAACGGATATTTTTATAAAAAAGACTATCGGAGACATCATAGCTCAAATAAGATTCGGCGAAACAATTGCCGAAATTCCCGAGTTTAACATGATATTTTCTCCACTTTCACGCTCAATGCTAATAAGTTTGAACAGGGAAGACGTGGTTAGCGAGACGACTTACAAGCTTATGACGTTTTACGAAAAAAGCTACAAAAATCGACTTGACGGAATTTTAAAACTCATCGGACCAATAATGATTAGTTTTATCGGAATCCTTGTTGCAATCATTGCTCTAGGAATAATGATGCCGATTTTCAGCATGGGATATATTGAATAATAAGTGTAATTTGGGGTAAAATATAATTATGGTTATTATACGGAGGAATTATTAATTGAACAGATTTTTAAAAGGTTTTATTATAGGCATTATTATAATTTTGCTTGCCGGTGGCGGTTTTTATGTTTATAAAGATTATACGAATAAGCAAAAAATCAAACAGGAGGAAGAAGCTAAAAGACTCGAACAGGAAGAACATGAAAACCTTGTTCGAGAAACATTGGCGAAAGAAGTCATATATGACGGCATCTCAATTGGTGGAGTCGATGTTTCAGGTCTTTCAAAAAGCGAGGCTACTACAAAGCTGAATGATAAATTTTCAACTCTCGGTGAAAGAAAAGTCGTGGTTCATATCGACGACAGCAGTGCGACAAAAACGCTTGCTGAACTTGGCTTAAATCCAAACTTTGAAGATGCGATAGATAGAGCATATCAAATTGGTAGAGGCGGAACAGAAGAAGAAAGATTTAATAAAATAAATGATTTAAAAGAGAATAAAGAAAATATTGAGTTGAATTTAAGTGTTGACGAGGAAAAGGTCAAGGGTTTTGTGAATACAATCAGTGAAAATATGAATGTTGTTTCCACAAATTCTGACGTCACTTTTGTCGACGGGAAACTTCAAGTCGGCGAAAGCAAGAGTGGAAAAGAAGTGGACAAGGAAGAACTTCTTTCGCTTCTAAATACAAATATAAAAAAAGCAATCGATGAAAACAGCGACGTTTCATTCGAGACGAACACAAAGACGATTGAACCGTCCGTAAATAAAGACTCAATTGCTCGTGTAAACGGCGTTATCGGAACTTTCACATCGAATCTCGGAAGAGGAACTGTGGGAAGAAATGCAAATATTGTTCTTTCGGCGAAGAGAATTTCGAATATAGTCGTAATGCCGGGTGAAAGTGTAAGTTTCAATGAAAAAATGGGACCTATAACAGCGGCAAACGGATATAAGCCGGCAAGTACAATTCAAGGCGGCGTTTATACAGATGCGCTTGGAGGTGGACTATGCCAAACGTCGACAACTTTGTACAATGCACTTGTTCGAAGTGACGTCACAATAACCGAAAGACATCCGCACTCAATTCCGGCACCATATGTTCCATATGGCGAAGACGGTGCGGTTTGGGTCGGTGCTAAGGATTTGAAGTTTACAAACAACTTTGATTTCCCAATTGCCATTACAAGCAGTGTAAATCTTGCGAAAAATATAATAACATTTACAATATACGGAGATACAAATAAAAAGAATTATACGGTTGAGATGTATTCAAAATGTATTGAAGAGATTCCTTTTGAAACGCAAGAGAAAAAGAGCGATGAGCTGTTTGTCGGCGAAACAAAAGTCGTTAAAAAAGGTAGAACGGGATACAGATATCAATCCTATAAAGTTTATAAAAGCGGCGGAAAGCTTATAAAGGAAGTGCCTTATATGAAGAGCTACTATCCTAAGAGCGATCAAGTTGTCTTGGTTGGTACAAAGGAAAAAACTCCGGATGCACAGCCGACTGATTTGGAAGACATACCTGAAGAAGAACCCGTTGAAACAATTGATTTGTTGCAATAAAAGAGCACCTTTGCAGGTGCTCTTGCTATTTGGTTTGATTTTTTAAATTTAATATATAAATTTTGCCGTCATAGTTTGTGAAAAATGTACTGCCGGCACTGTCCGAAATATTCGATTCTTTTACTGGACAAATATAAGTGAGATTGTCGTCTGAAAGCATGCATGCATTGAAATACGCTTCTTCGTTATCAAAGATTTTAAATTCGCCTGTTCCGCTTCTGTTGTACGTGACGCCTGTTCCGGTGTACACTTTTAAAAGAAGACCGGTTGAGAGATTGTAGCTGAAAAGGTCAACACTTTTTCCGCTTTTCGTCATTTTAAAAAGAATTCTGTCGTCGTTAATCTTCGGAGCACTACCTTTTGATATAAACTTTTTTTCGTTTTGGTTTAGTATAAAAATATTTTCTTCACCGAATTTATCAATTGCGGAGAAGGTGATTTCTTTACCCACTGAGAGCCCGGTGATTTCTTCGTCGGAGGTGTAAATCTCTTCTGTGTTTTTGCCGTCAAATTTATAAATGACGTTGTCGGCTCCTACAATGTACAAGTTGCCACTATAAAGTCCGAAGAATTTCATATCGGTACTCAAATCGGCTTTTAAATTTCTGATATTATGGAACTTGTCGACGATTGCAAAATTATTATCTGCAAAGCTAATCGCAATCTCGTTATTAATAAAATCGGTTGAAAACGCGCAATTATCTGTAATACTAATGTCAAGTGTTTTACTTGTATTATGGGGTATATTATAAATATGGAGTTTGTTTTCTTCTTCATACAAAAAATTATTTTTGTCTAAACTTGAAATTAGGGTACCGTTTAAAATCGGTTTTGACATATCGATAGAATTGACGTTCAAAAGCTCTCTTGTTCTATCATTTATAATCGCCTCGGTATATCTTATGGGACTCTTTGATTCGCTGTTTATTTCATAAAAGCCGAGTTTCCAAAAAATCGAGTTTCCGTTTTTTAAAATGTCTGTGTAAATTGGTGAGCATGGCGTGACAAATTCTTCAGCTTTTAAAATTTTGAAGGCCTCGTCGCGAGTGAGCCAAAGATTTATACGGTCATATTTTGTGTCAACATGAACTTTGTATTCGCTGTTTTTATATGGATTTAGACCTGTGAGTGAAAGTGTTATGATCGGCTTTTTCACATCGCTTTTTGTAATTTTCGCTGAATTGAGAGTGACATTAATCTCGTAATTGTTCACTTTTACATTTTCCACAACAATTTCGTCACAGTTTGTTAGAGGCGCAAAAATGCTGAGCTTGTAGTTGGAGTCGTCGATATGATTCAGCCTTGTTGTGAGCTCGTTTGAATCCACATTTGTAATATAGTTTATCGAGTCGACTTTATAATCGAGCGGTACATAATTTACTCCGCTTTTCGGTTCGTCTTTTATTAAAAACTTGCAACCGCAAAGAAAAATTATGATTATATAAATTAAAAAATATTTAAGTTTTTTCATTTAAACACCTCATTTATATTTTATATTAAATGTTTAAGTTATACAAGATTGGAAAGGGAAAATATGGACTTTAAATTACATTCAAAATTTAAAATGACGGGAGACCAACCCGAAGCTGTTGAAAAATTAGCAAATTCGATAAATTCGGGTAATAAATTTCAAACATTAAAGGGCGTTACGGGTTCCGGAAAGACTTTTACAATGGCAAATATAATCGAAAAGACGCAGCTGCCGACGCTTGTAATTGCGCACAACAAAACGCTTGCGTATCAACTGTGCATGGAGCTCAGAGATTTTTTTCCGGAAAACAGTGTAGAATATTTTGTAAGTTATTATGACTATTATCAACCGGAGGCGTATGTTCCGTCAACTGACACATATATTGCAAAGGACTCCGCAATAAACGACGAGATAGATAAGCTGCGCCATTCGGCGACGGCGGCGCTTTTTGAAAGAAAAGACGTAATAATCGTCGCATCGGTTTCTTGCATATACGGTTTGGGGGACCCTGAGGATTACATCAGCCTTATGGTTTCTTTGAGACCGGGCATGAGAAAGGACCGCGACAAGGTAATCGAAGAACTTATTGCAATTCAATATATCAGAAATGATATTAATTTTATTCGCGGTACATTCAGAGTTCGCGGAGATGTTTTGGATATTTTTCCGGCAAGCGAGAGCGAAAACTCGATTCGCGTTGAATTTTTTGGAGATGAAATCGAAAGAATTACGGAAATAAACAGTATGACCGGGGAAATTTTGGGAGAGATGAGGCACGCTTCGATATTCCCGGCTTCTCACTTCGCTACGACCGACAGAAAAGTTAAACGTGCAATTGTTACAATCGAGGAAGAACTTGAAAGCAGACTTAAAGAGCTTAGAGACCAGGACCATCTTTTATATGCTGAAAGGCTCGAGCAAAGAACGAGATATGACCTCGAAATGCTCAGAGAAATCGGATTTTGTTCGGGCATTGAAAACTACTCGAGGCATATGTCGGGAAGACGTCCGGGCTCAAGACCGTACACATTGATCGACTATTTTCCGGAAGATTTTCTAATAATTGCCGACGAATCGCACGTCACGATTCCGCAAGTCAGAGGAATGTATGCGGGCGACCGCTCTAGGAAGCAGACGCTTGTTGACTACGGCTTCAGACTTCCTTCGGCACTTGATAACAGACCGTTAAACTTTGACGAGTTCCAATCGCTCATAAAACACATCTTGTTTGTTTCGGCGACACCGGGTCCGTATGAACAGGAAAAGTCCGAAGTGATTGCAGAACAAATTCTAAGACCGACGGGACTTTTGGACCCGAAGATTACAGTTCGACCTATTAAAAACCAAATCGATGATCTCTTGGAAAGAATTCGTGACAGAATTGAGAAAAACGAAAGAGTTCTCATAACGACGCTCACAAAAAAAATGGCGGAAGACTTGACGGACTATTTGGAAGAACTTGGTATAAAGGTGAGCTATATGCACTCCGACACCGAGACAATCGATAGAATGAAAATCATCAAGGATTTAAGAACCGGAGAAATTGATGTGCTTGTCGGGATAAATCTTCTTCGTGAGGGACTCGATTTGCCGGAGGTTTCGCTTGTTGCAATTCTCGATGCGGACAAAGAAGGGTTCCTAAGGTCCGAAACTTCGCTCATTCAAACAGTCGGAAGAGCGGCAAGAAATGCAAATGGCGAAGTTGTAATGTATGCCGACAGAATAACGGATTCAATGAAGAACACGATTGAAATTACGGAAAAGAGAAGAAAAATTCAAGAAGAATACAATAAAGAACACAATATCACTCCGAAATCAATTGTTAAAGATATAAGAGAAGTCATCGGGATCTTGAAAGATGACAAAAAGGCGCCGAAGAAAAAGGATTCGGAACTTTCGGCTGAAGAACTTGAAAACATTGTACGTGAACTCAAGGCGAGAATGCTCGAAGCGGCTGAACGTTTGGATTTTGAAGCAGCGGCAAACTTTAGAGACGAAATGAAGAAATTCCAAAATCAATTGTATAAAAAGAAGAGATAAGAGAGGTAATATGGAAGATTATATTGAAATAAGAGGGGCACACGAAAATAATCTGAAAAATATAAATATAAATATTCCGAGAAACAAGATGACTGTTATAACCGGGCTTTCGGGCTCAGGAAAGAGCAGCCTTGCTTTCGACACGATTTATGCTGAAGGACAAAGGCGATATGTCGAGAGTTTGTCTTCATATGCAAGACAATTTCTTGGAAATATGACAAAACCGGCGGTGGAATTTATCGGGGGACTTAGTCCGGCAATTTCGATTGACCAAAAGACGACCTCAAACAATCCGCGTTCAACGGTTGGGACTGTCACGGAAATTTACGATTATTTGAGACTTCTTTACGCAAGAATCGGAAAGGCGCATTGTCCAAAGTGTGGAAAGCTTATAGAAAAACAATCGATTGACCAAATGATTGACCGAATCATGCAACTTGAAGAAGGCACGAGGATTCGAATCGTCGCTCCGATTGTAAAGGATAAAAAAGGCGAATTTAAAACTGTTTTGGAAGATATAAAGCGCGACGGATATGTGAGACTTTATGTAGACGGCGAAATGTATATGATTGAGGAAGTACCGAAGCTTCAAAAGACAAAGAAACACACAATCGAAGTTGTTGTGGACAGACTTGTCGTAAGAGACAATATCGAAAAACGTCTTGTAGATTCTATGGAAGCGGCACTAAAACTCACAAACGGATATGTTATTGTGAGAACAGACGACGAGGACATTCCTTTTTCGGAAAATTTTGCATGTATAGATTGTGGAATTGCAATTGAAAAAATTTCTACGCGTCTATTCTCTTTCAACAACCCGATGGGTATGTGCGATAAATGTAACGGACTCGGATTTTTCAGACAAATTGACGAAGGTCTTGTAATTCCGAACAAAGAGCTTTCGATAAAAGAGGGAGCGATCGGCGTTTACAGCACAGACACAAACGGATACTATCTGTCGATGTTTAGAGCGATTGCTGAAAAACATGGTTTCTCGATTGAAAAGCCGATAAAGGATGCTCCGAAAGAATTTATGGACGACCTTCTTTATGGAACGGATTACAATATAAAATTTTCGGCAAAGTCCGGATTCAGCAAGGGCAGAGTGAAGACATACAATCGCCCGTGGGAAGGCGTTATAGAAAATCTGCAATACAGATTTGACAACTCCACAAGTGAATATGTGCAAGAAAGTATAGGAGAATATATTGAAAATATTCCATGTCCGAAATGTCACGGTGCAAGGTTAAACGAAAACGCATTATCTGTCACAGTTGGCGGACTTAATATTGCGGAGCTTACGGATCTCGACGTTGGAAAAGAAATCGAATTTTTTGAAAAACTCGAGTTAACGGATACAGAAAATGTGATTGCGGAAGAAATTCTAAAAGAAATAAAAGAGAGACTTAGCTTTCTTAATGCGGTCGGGCTTTCGTATTTAACTCTTTCGAGAATGGCGGGAACACTTTCGGGAGGCGAGAGTCAAAGAATAAGACTTGCAACGCAAATTGGCTCAAAACTTGTCGGCGTTACTTATGTTCTCGACGAACCGTCAATCGGGCTTCATCAAAAGGACAACGAAAAGTTGATTGCAACTTTGCGAGAGCTGACCGATGTCGGAAACACAGTTATTGTTGTTGAACATGACGAAGACACAATGAGAGCGAGCGACTATCTCCTCGATATCGGTCCGGGAGCCGGGATCCACGGCGGAGAGGTGGTTGCATTCGGAACGCCGGAGGAAGTTTCGAAAAACAAAAATTCTATAACGGGGAACTATCTTTCGGGTAGGATGAAAATCGATGTGCCGAAGGAAAGACGTAAGGAAGAAAGAGGATTCATACACATTAAGAAAGCGGCGGAGAATAATCTGAAAAATATAAATGTAGACATTCCAATTGGAGTTATGACGGCGGTTACCGGTGTTTCGGGTTCGGGAAAGTCAACGCTTGTGAATGAGATTCTCTATAAAAATCTTGCAAAAGAAATCAATCGTTCAAAAATAAAACCGGGCAAATCGGGCGGCGTGACATACGACAGTCCGCTCGACAAAGTTGTTGTCATCGACCAAAGTCCGATCGGACGAACACCGCGCTCAAACCCTGCAACATACACGGGCGTGTTTGACGGGATAAGAGATATTTTCGCGATGACGCCGGCCGCAAAAGCTAAGGGTTACCAAAAGGGCAGATTCAGTTTTAACGTCAAAGGCGGAAGATGCGAAGCATGTAAGGGTGACGGAATAATAAAAGTTGAAATGCATTTTCTTCCTGACGTGTACGTGCCGTGTGAAGTTTGTAAAGGCGAAAGATATAACCGTGAAACTCTTGCAATAACATACAAGGGGAAAAATATTTCCGATGTATTAGATATGAATGTGAGTGAAGCGTGCGAATTTTTTGAAAATCATCAGACAATTTCTCGAAAACTTGAAACACTGAATGATGTAGGACTCGGATATATAAAACTTGGTCAATCGAGCACGCAACTTTCGGGCGGCGAGGCGCAACGTGTAAAACTTGCAACCGAACTTTCGAAGCGCGCAACCGGAAAAACAATTTATATACTCGATGAGCCGACGACAGGTCTTCATAGCGAAGACGTTAGAAAATTGATTCAAGTGCTTCAAAGACTTTGCGAAGGTGGAAACACCGTTGTCGTAATCGAGCACAATCTAGACGTCATAAAATCTTGTGACTACATTGTGGACCTTGGTCCCGACGGAGGAGACGGCGGCGGTGAAGTTGTCGCAACCGGAACTCCTGAAGAAGTTGCGAAAGTGAAAAAGAGTTATACAGGACAATTTTTAAAGAAAATCTTAAAGAAAAAGTAGGGACAAAATGGATAAAAAAAGCGATAAATATAAAGGTTCATTAATATTGTGGATTGCAGGCGAAATAGTCCTCTTTCTGACAATTTTGGGACTTATAAAAAAAGAAAAAGAGGATGAGAAATAAAAATTGGATAGCATTTATTGTTGATATCAATAAAATAATAGACTATTCAATACCCCCTTAAATCCGGAAACGGAAATAAGGGGGATTTTTTATGGGAAAGTTTATTTCTATTTATTTTAAGTAATATAAGTTATAAAATAAATTTTAATTATAATGCTTTCTTTAAAAAGTTTTTAAAATGCTATAACAACAATTGTAGTTAAACAGCAAAAACAGCTATTTGAAAATTCAATAGCTGTTTTTTATTGGTCAGGACCGTCTTCTATAAGGTCACTTCGAACATCCGGAAGGCTCCATCTATATTTCATTGAGAGAAGGCGAACCGCAATTACGACTATGACCCCTAGGAGGTATGCATAGTGGTGTCTTATATATTGTCTCGAAAATATGAAAGTGACTGCGCCAAGAAAAGACGCCATTGCGTAGATTGTATTTTTTGTAAATATAATCGGGATTGCACCTGCACAGAGGTCTCTCACAACACCTCCGCCGCATCCTGTCACCATTCCGACGAATATCAAAAGATATCTGTTGCTGCCATATGCCATTTTCCATGCGAGGTTAACCCCACTCATTGTGAATATGCCAAGGCCGATAGCGTCGAGTATGGAGATTATTTTTACATAAGTTAGAAGAAAATTCATATTTAGAAATTTCTTTTTGTCAATGAGTTTGTATATTATTATGACAATAATAGCGGAAATTACAGAAACTGTTGTGTAGGTTGTTTTTATAAAAGCGGTCGGTGGATTTATGCCGAGGACGAGGTCTCTGAAAATCCCGCCGCCGACAGCGGTTATGATTGAAAGAACTATGATGCCGAAAACGTCCATGCCCTTTCTTATAGCAATCATCGCGCCGGATGAAGCAAATGCTATAGTTCCGATAATTTCGAGAATATAGTAAAATTTGTCGAAGTTCATTGCGCCCTCCTTTGTAATCATCACAAACGGTTTAAAATTTCGTTTGCAATTTTACTTAATTATATATTATAGTATGTATCTGTGAAATGTCAATGATTTTGTATATGTTTATAAGAAATATATGCAAATTTTTATTGTTTGTGTAAGAGTTTAGCATTTTTGTTGTAAGTTGTGAATAAAAAAACGGGTTTAAATTTTCAAGTTTAAACCCGATTGTATATTTATTCCTTCCAAGTTTCCTCCATATCTGAGACGATTTTAAAGAAGTCGTCACCGGGATGTATGATGTGCTTGATCCATTCTTTTTTTATATGCCAGAGGTTTGCTTGCACAACAAATTCGGAGCGGTCGGTGATTTCGAAAATTCTTTTCCAACTTTCAGTGATTTCGTTTTTTATTTCGTCAAATGCACCGATGTATTTGTTGCTGAAGAGGTCGAAAGTGTGTTCGATTTTATTTTCCTCGAGCAGTTTTCTAAATCGTTTTTCATCATCTTCGTCAGTCGGGATGTAGAGATTGTTTAAGACATAATCCCATTTTGCACCATCGAAATATATGACTTCGTTTTTCGGAACAGTTAAAGCATAGACCACTTCTTTGTCGATGGGTTTTAAGCAGTTGTTTTTCGAAACACTGCACCAAATAGGGTAGTTTATTCCGGATGGGCGGGGCACTTTTTTCTCGGCCATTTCAACAAATAAATCGTATTTTTCCAAAAAGAAATCCGAAATATCTCGCATGTGAAGTTCAACATAAAGCTTTTTATTTCTTACTATGCCATTGTGCTCAAGCTCGTACAGACTGTTTTCGTGTTGCCTTGTGTACAAGTTTACATATTCGGTCATTATTCTTTATCCAATACTTTTTTCGCATATGGACAAACAGGTATTATTTTCTTTTTATGAAAATCTGCGTAAGACTTTGCTTCAACCACAAGCTCTTTTGCGATGCCACGATTTCTGTGCGACTCTTCGACAAAAACTTCCAAAATCGAAAAACTGTCGGCGTCTTCTTTAAAAACGAGTTTTGCAATTGGATTTTTTTCGTCGCCAATAAAAACCATTTCGTCGTTGTCGTCGATGAGCATTCCGTTTCTGCTGAAATAAGGTTTTGCATTTTCGACTAAGTAATCAAATATTTCTGGGCTAAACTCTTTTATAGGGCTCATTCTTTTCATGAGCTGTGACCATTTTACATGGAATTCATTCCAAGTACCGCCGTTGTTAAAAATATTATTTATAATTGGTTGCGAGCGATCCATTGCATTTGCAAATTTTGCTTCCGGAGTTTCGATTGCATCAAACTCGTGCCAAAGCTCTCTTAGATATTCGCCGTCTTCGCCAAGTTCGGAGAAAACTTTTATGGAAGCTTGTTCTTCGCGATCTTTCTTTGTCTTGTTTCCTTCGACGTCATATGCAAAAGTGTCGCCCGCATAAATTTCAACAAGGTCGTGGACAAGGAGCATGAGCATTGTCTTTTCCAAGTTTATATTTTTTGCATAATCTCTGAATATATACGCCATTAGAGCGATTGAGAAAGAATGTTCCGCATCGGTTTCACGTCTGTCGACACCGATTATTTTCGTTCGCCTGTCAATTTGTTTCATTTTATCTATCAATACAGTGAAGTTAATTTTTTCGTTTAAAGTGCTCATATTTACCTCCAATTTATTCGATATTTATTTTATACCCATAATTGTATTAAATTACAAAATGTGGTATAATTCAAGTTAGTGATTAAGAAAGGAGGAGCAAGATGAATTTTGATGAGATACGCCCATGTTGGCTTGAGATAAATTTGGATAATCTTAAACACAACATACATACTATTAAGGAAAGTGTAAAACCGGGTAGCGAAATTATGGCGGTTATTAAGGCAAATGCTTATAACCACGATGCAGTCACAGTTGCTCGAGAATTAAATACGCTTGGAGTTCATAGATTTTGTGTTTCAATTTTATCAGAAGGACTTGAGCTAAGGAAAGCCGAAATCACAGATCCAATACTTCTTTTAAATTATATCAGGGATTCGGAAATTAAAGGTGCTATTGAAAACAATTTGGACATGACTGTATATGATTATGAACAGGCAAAGCTTATAGATGAATGTGCGGCAGAATTAAATAAAAAAGCAAAAATTCACATTAAAGTTGATACAGGAATGAGCAGAATCGGTTTTTTACCGGGAACGGTTGCATTTGAAAGAATTTTAAAAATTCTTGAAATGAAGAACATCATTTGCGAAGGTATTTTCAGCCATTTTGCAACTGCAGACGTTCCAAATGACCAAGGAAACACGAGAAAGCAGTACGAAATTTTTGATTCATTTGTAAATAGCATTGAATCTGCAAGCGGTAAAAAGTTAAAAAGGCACATTTCAAATTCGGGAGCTATTATCGACTATCCGGAATATGATTTGGATTATGTGAGACCTGGCATCATTATGTACGGCTATTTGCCTGACCCGGACATTCCGCACAAGATGGATTTGAGACCGCTTATGACTTTGAAAGCTCTAATAAGTAACTTGAAAGTTCTTCCTGAAGGAAGTGGCATAAGTTATGGTCATTCTTATGTGACGAGAAGAATTACAAAGGTTGCAACAATTCCACTCGGATATGCAGATGGCATTTCAAGGCTTTTGTCGAATAAACTCATGGTTACGGTGAACGATATAAAAGCACCATCGATAGGTTCGATTTGTATGGATCAATTTATGGTTGATGTCACGGATATCGACGATGTAAAGATTGGTGATGAAGTTGTTATTTTCGGTCACGGTAAAAATGACACCGATTTAACTGACATGGCAAAGATGATGGGAACAATTCACTACGAAGTTATGTGCTCGATTTCTCGCAGAATACCTCGAGTATATATCAAAGACGGCGAAATCTCTCAAATAATCAATTATTTATAATGAATAAAAACAATGATTTAGCAAATAAAAAAGAATCTTTTGAAGATGTCAACCGTGCGGAGAATACAAATAAAAATTCTAATTCTTCAGTCGGTATGCACTCGAATCCGTCTATAAAGTTTAAGAAAAACACCGACGGTCAGAGTGATAACAAGAGTCCGTTTTCCAAAAAGGAAAATCAAAAGGATGATAAGTCTATTTCAAGAGGCGATCTTCTTTATGCGGATTTATCTCCGGTAATAGGAAGCGAACAGGGCGGAGTTAGACCTGTTCTTATCGTTCAAAACGACGTTGGAAACAAGTTTTCGCCGACTACGATTGTTGCAGCGATAACGTCTGTAAAAAACAAGACGAATTTACCGACACATGTGAAAGTCGGAGACAAGAATTGCGGTTTGCCGAAAGAATCGGTGATTCTGTTGGAGCAGGTAAGAACTATAGATAAAAAGAGGCTTAAGGATAAAATAGGGCGACTTCCGGACGATTTATTGAAAAAGATTGACGAAGCTCTAAGAATAAGTTTGAGTTTGGAGGCAAAATGAACGAAAACGCAATTGACTTAATTAAAGAAACGTTGAAGTTTGAAAGCGTGGATGAATTTGAGTCGAGATATACAAATCCGGTTCATAAATATGTAGAAGAGGATGGAAAGGCGATTGCTCATCTCGGATGTGATAAGAGATGTCTTGTTTCACCTGAGGGTGAAATTGAGGGCGGCTTTATGCTCGACAATGTAGTTGCCGAAGAAAAAAGAAAGCAAGGAATTTTTACGGCACTTTATAAGGAGTTTGAAAATGAAAATGGGGACATTGATTTGTTCTACGGCTTTCCGCTTCAATATGAACTTTTGAATTTGGTCGACAAACAGGACTATTCAATTGTCGGTGAAGCGCAAGTTTTTGCAAAGATTTTAAATTCTTCCGATATTATGCAGGGGCATTCCGTACTTGGAACGATTGCTTCTTTTATTAATAAAATTCGCGACAAACGTTCAAAGACACTTGACATATCTACTGTCAATGTTTCTAAAACAAAGAATTTAGATGATGTCTTAGATTTTGACGGAAAAACATTAGCTGACGGAAAGATTTATACAAAAAGAACCAAGGATTTTCTTTCAAAGAGACTCGAACATTGGGGAGACTGCGAAATATTGGTTGCAAAAACGGGCGACGAGTTTTACGGTTATCTTATATACAGATTCATTGAAAGAAACGATATAAAATATTTTATGACAATGGATATATTAGCAAAGGATGAGGTTTCGTTTGAAGCACTCGTTTCAAAGCTTGTTGAAATCGGAAGAGAAAAAGCTGTTTCTCTCGTCGGCATTTGGCAAAATTCAGTGTATAGTGCATCTCTTAAAAGATTGGGATTCAGTTTTGCAAGAAGCTCGATACCTGTTGTTGCAAAGAAAAAGAATGTTGATTTTGATATAAAGAATATAAACAATTGGTATTTACAACCTATAGAGGGGGAAATCTATTAATGAAGGTGTTTCATCTTATAAGCGGTGGCGACACCGGCGGTGCAAAAACTCATATAATGGCACTTTTAAGCGCACTTAAAGAAGAAATTGACGTAACTTTAGGTGTATTTATTGATGATGTTTTTTTGGATGAAGCCAAGGCATTGGGAATTCCCACAAAACTATTTTTACAAAAATCCAGATTCGATTTATCGGTTATCGATAAATTGGCGGAATTTATTAAAGAACAAAACATTGAATTAGTCCATTGCCATGGGGCAAGGGCTAATTTTATTGCGTTTTTTTTGAGAAGAAAAGTGGATGTACCTTTTATCACAACTGTGCACTCGGACTATAGACTCGATTTTAAAGGCGTATTTTATAAACAATTAATCTTTAAAAATCTAAACTATTTTGCGCTGAAAAAGTTTAAGAACTTTATAGCCGTTTCGGACAATTTTAAATATATGCTTCTTGAGAGAGGATTTACCGACAAGAACATCGACGTTGTCTACAACGGTATCGATTTGAACAAGGTGGAAAATTGTGTTTCAAATGAGGAGTTCTGTAAAAGATACAACCTTGACCCAAACAGTTTTAAAATAGGAATTTTGGCACGTCTTGACGAAGTTAAGGACCACAAGACTTTTTTAAGAGGTGCTGCTGAATTTTTAAAATCTGAAAATGCGGATTTTCTTATCGGCGGAGACGGCGGACACAAAGAGGAGCTTGTTGCCCTCGCAAAAGAACTGGACATCGAAAAAAATGTGCATTTCTTGGGTGAAATAAAGGATCCGTTTTCGTTTTTAAATGCAATTCAGATAAACACTCTGACTTCGCTTTCAGAAAGTTTTCCGTATGTAATTTTGGAGGGCGGAAAACTAGAAAAGCCGATGGTTGCAAGTGCAGTCGGAGGTATTCCAAGCATTATTCAGGACGATTTTTCGGGATACACTTTTAAAAGCGGTGACTATAAAGATTTTGCGAATAAATTAATCAAGCTCAAACAAGATGATGCTCTTCGAATAAAAATGGGAGAAAACTTAAATGGGCTTATAGAAGAGAAATACAGCGCTATAAGCATGGCGAAAACTCACATAAAGATATATAAACGTGCAATTCTCGACAAGACGATTTTATTTTCGGGTTTCTACGGCTTTGACAATCAAGGCGACGATGCGATTTTGGAGGCAATCACATCCGAAATAAAATCGATAAATCCTTATTTGAAATTGAAGGTTTTGAGTAATAACCCGATAAAAACAAGCGAGATTTACGATTTGCTCAGCGTTTACAGGTTCAGTCTTCCGAAGCTTATAAAGGCGATGAAGTCATCTGAAATGCTTGTTAGCGGTGGCGGCAGTCTTTTGCAGGACATAACAAGCACGAGAAGTCTTTGGTATTATCTTTTTGTGATTGCGCTAAGCAAACGTTATAAAAAGAAGACTGTCATTTACGCAAAT
This sequence comes from uncultured Eubacteriales bacterium, assembly GCA_900540185.1. Lineage (GTDB taxonomy): Bacteria > Bacillota > Clostridia > Tissierellales > Peptoniphilaceae > Ezakiella. The sequence goes on along the minus strand of UQFH01000001.1, from coordinate 192,210 downwards.
GGCGTGGGACCGATAAATAGAAAGTTCAACAGATATTTAACGAAAAAGACTTTGAAAAATGTGGATTATATTTCGCTTCGTGACGAGGATTCGTTTAAATATCTTGTGGACATAGGATTAAACGAAGAGGATATGAAACTTCGCTCCGACCCTGTATTTCTTTTGAAACCGGATATGGACGAAGCGCAAGTTATTTTGAATAAAATCGGACTTGACGGAGATTTTATGGTTTTAAATCTGAGACCGTGGGCAGGGGAAGATGAATTTATTGAAAAAATTTCAGTAGCAATGAAGAGATTTATGGACGACGGACACAAAGTGCTTCTTCTTCCGATGCATCTATCAAAAGACACGGACGTTTTAAAGAAACTCGAGTCAAAGCTTAAACATGAAAATCTTTACGCATACTACGACGAGATGAGCGTGAGAACATTGATGGGAATTATTTCGGCGGCAAAGGAAGTTATGTCTATGAGACTTCACGGGCTTATATATTCGGTTGCCGTTGAAACAAAGCCGTTTGCTTTAAGCTATGATCCGAAAGTCGACGGGTTTATGAAGGACATCGGCTCGGAATACATCGTTGATATAAACAGTTTTACAGCGGATAAACTATATGAAAAGATTGACACTTTTGAAAAAGATGAACATTATATCGACGACATAAGCAGAGACGAGAAAAAAAGGCAATCGCTCGCAAGGCAAAATGCGGAGGAAGTATTAAAAATTTTGGGTGATTTCGATGAATAAAGTAAATGTTTTAGATATAAGATTTTCAAATATATCAGACGAAGAACTTTTGAATGTTTTAAAAAATGCATTTAAGAGTGATTCAAATCTAAGAATTGTGACACCGAATCCGGAAATAGTTATGGCGGCGAACAAAAGTGACGATTTAAAAGAGATGATAAATAATTCCACGCTTGTTTTAAAAGACGGAATCGGAATAAAAATTGCCGAGAAGCTGAAGGGCATCAAAGGCGAAAAGAGGCAAACGGGAATTGAAACGCTTGAAAGACTCCTTGAAATTGCGGATGAAAATGGATATTCGGTCTATTTTGTAGGAGCGAAAGACGAGATACTTCAAAAGGCAATTGTCAATATTAAAGCGAAATTTCCGAATATTGTTGTTAAAGGTCAACATAATGGGTATTTTAAAGATGGATCTCCCGAAGAGGAGCAAATCTTAAAAGATATAGAAGAAAAGAAACCGGATTTATTGATTGCGGCAATGGGTTTTCCTAAGCAGGAAATTTTCCTTACTAAAACCAAAGCGCCTAAGGTTTCAATCGCTTGCGGCGGCAGTCTTGACGTCATGAGCGGAGAGGTTAAAAGAGCACCGCGTTGGATGCAGAAGGTGGGGCTTGAATGGTTTTATAGGTTGATAAAAGACCCGGGTAGAATTAAAAGACAAATTGTCATACCTGTGTTTTTATGGAAAATAGTTTTTACTAAAAATAGTTGTTTTATGGAGGAGAATAATGATTGATAACAAGACTATAAGTTCGCTAAGAATGCTATCGGTTGATATGATTGAAAAGGCAAACTCCGGACACCCGGGATTGCCGCTCGGCTCAGCGCCAATGCTTTACACACTCTATAAGGATTTTTTGAATTTTAATCCTGAAAAACCGAAGTGGATTAACAGAGACAGATTCGTACTTAGTGCGGGACATGGTAGCGCTATTCTTTACAGTTTACTCAACTTGTTCGGATTTGATGTAAGTATCGACGACATCAAAAATTTCAGACAATGGGGATCAAAAACTCCGGGACATCCTGAATACGGCGAAACAGATGGCGTGGACGCAACAACCGGACCGCTCGGACAAGGAATAACTATGGCTGTTGGAATGGCTCTTGCGGAAGCACATATGAGATCGCACTTTACAGTCGACGGATGGTCACCGGTGGATCACTACACATATGCGCTTGTCGGTGACGGATGTCTTATGGAAGGCATTTCGCATGAAGCTGCAAGCTTTGCGGGAAGTTATAAACTCGGTCATCTTATAGTTTTATACGATTCAAATAATATTTCGATTGAAGGAAACACGGACATCACATTCCACGACGACACTTTGAAGAGATTCGAAGCTTACGGATGGCACACTCAAAAGGTTGAAGACGGAAATGATACGGAAAAAATAAAAGAAGCTATTGAAAATGCAAAGAAGGACAATCGTCCGTCAATAATAGAAGTAAAAACTATCATCGGATTCGGCGCAGGAAGCGTTGAGGGTTCTGAAAAATCACACGGAGCTCCAATCGGCGTTGACAACAGAAAAGTTTTGGTTGAAAAAATCAAATGGGCAGAAAAAGATGAATTCAATGTTCCGCAAGATGTCAGAGAAAATGCTGAAAAAATTGTAGAAGAAAAGAAAAAAGTTTACGATGAATACAAGAAAAAGCTCGAAGAATACGAAAGCAAAAATCCGGAAAAATATAGGGAATACATCGATTGGATTCACTTTAAACACGAAGCGGATTTGAGCGCATTAATAGATTCAAAGGACAAGGACGCAACGAGAAGTGCGAGTGGAACGGCTTTGCAAGAAGTCGCAAAGGCTATTCCGAATCTTATCGGCGGTTCTGCAGACTTGGGACCTTCAAACAAGAGTGAAATAAAAGACGGCGGATTTATGAGTGCGGATAATTTCGGTGGAAGAAATATTCACTTCGGCGTTAGGGAATTTGCAATGGCTGCAATTTCAAACGGAATTGCTCTTCACGGCGGACTCAAACCGTTCTGTGCAACATTCTTTGTTTTCAGCGACTATATGAAACCTGCACTTAGACTTGCTGCGCTAATGAATCTTCCTGTAACATATATTCTCACACATGACTCTATCGGAGTTGGAGAAGACGGACCTACGCACGAACCTATTGAACACTTGGCAATGCTTAGAAGTTTGCCGAATTTCTCGGTAATAAGACCTGCGGATTTTAATGAAACAGTATATGCATGGGAAGTTGCACAAAAGGCTAAAAAACCTACAGCTCTAATTTTGTCGAGACAAAAACTTGAAACTCTAAAAATTGAAAGCGGCAATTTGAAATACGGCGCATATATTGCAAAAAAAGAAAAGGATAAACTCGATCTTGTCGTTATTGCAACAGGCTCAGAAGTCGGAGTTACAATGGAAGCTTCAAAGATTCTCGAAGAAAAGGGATACGGAGTTCGCGTTGTTTCGATGCCTTCATGGGATTTGTTTGACGAACAGGACAAAGAATATAGAGAAAATGTTTTACCGTGCGGTGTAAAGACAGCTTCAGTCGAAGCGCTTTCCACATTCGGATGGGACAGATATACAAAGGGTGGACTTAAAATCGGTCTCGACAGATTTGGAGCAAGTGCACCGGGCTCAGAACTTTTTGAGCATTTCGGATTTACTCCTGAAAAAATTGCAGACAAATTGGAGTCATATATAAAAGAAAATTAATTTTTGATAAAGACTTTGGAGGTAAAAATGAACAGACGTGAAAGACTTGAAAAGTTAAGAAGTCTTATGGAAAGGGAAGGTATCGACTATTTTGTGATACCTACATCGGACCCACATATGAGCGAATATGTATTGGACAGATATAAGTCCAGAGTATATATGACAGGTTTCACAGGAAGTGCGGGATATGTTGTTGTTACTCAAAATGAGGCTCTGCTTTGGGCAGATGGAAGATACCATGTGCAAGCGGAAAAACAAATTGAAGGCTCAGATTTCAAGCTTATGAAATGGGGGCTCGAAGGCGTTGATTTCTATGATGAATGGCTCAAAAAGAATGTTAAGCCGGGACAAACGGTTGGATTTAACGGAGAAATAACTCCGTACGGAATGTATAAAAGACTTGTTGAAAAGTTGGGCGACAGAATAAATTTCAAATTTGAAAAAGATTTGATTGGAGAATTTTGGGAAGACAGACCGGCACTTCCATCCGGGAAAGCTTTTATCTTGGATGAGGAATACACGGGCGAAAATCCGACAAAAAAGCTTGCATCAATTCGCGAAAAGATGGAAGAAAAAGGGGCTACGCATTTATTTTTGGCAACGCTCGACGACATTGCATACACTCTTAATATAAGAGGTGGCGACGATCTATACACTCCGATTGTTGTAAGTTATCTTTTGATTGATTCACACAATGCGACACTTTTTGTGGATGAAAGCAAAATCGATGTGAGCGTTAAGGGCTATCTTCAAAAAAACGGTGTGAAAATTGCACCTTATGAAACCGTGAATGATGCGCTTGTTGCTCTTGATAAAACAGAGGCTTGTTATATTTCAAGCGACAAGATTAACGCCCTTCAATATAAATTGATTTCCGAAAACACAAAAGTTATTGACGAAATGCTTCCGACAACTATGATGAAGGCAATCAAAAATGATACTGAAGTTGAAAATGAAAGACTTGCACACATCATTGACGGAGCTGCGGTAAGTCGTTATCTTTACTGGATAAAGGAAAATGCCGGGAAGATTGAAATGAATGAATTTTCAGCTGAAGAAAAGCTTCACGAAATAAGAGCAGAACACGAAAGCTTTATTAGCGAATCATTTAAGACAATCTCCGCATACAAATCAAATGCAGCCATGGCACACTATAGTGCATCGAGCGAAAACAATTCCGAAATCAAAGCGGAAGGTTTGTATCTCGTTGACTCAGGCGGACAATATCTCGAAGGCACAACTGATATCACGAGAACTGTTACACTTGGAAGTCCGACAGCGGAGGAAATAAGAGATTACACTTTGACACTTAAAGGTCATATCGATTTATTTTTGACCAAGTTTTTAAAAGGAACTTGCGGATGTCACCTTGATGTTATGGCAAGAGGTGCAATGTGGAAAGAAGGAATCGACTTTAAACACGGCACAGGTCACGGCGTCGGATATTGTCTCGGCGTACACGAAGGTCCGATGTCGATTTCAAGAGCAATTATAAATGTTCCGCTTCAACCGGGAATGGTTATTTCAAACGAACCCGGAATTTATAGAGACGGCAAACACGGAATAAGAATTGAAAATCTTGTGACTGTTACGGAATATAAGACCACACAATTTGGTCAGTTCTTCGGATTTATGAATCTCACACTTTGTCCGTACGAAAGGGAACTCATCGACGTTTCCATTTTGAGCGATGAAGAACTTGAATATATAAACGAATATCATAAAACGGTTTTTGAAAATATTCAAAGTCATATGAAAACTGAAGAAGAAAAAGCATGGCTCAAAAAAGCTACTGCAGAAATTAAGAGATAAAAGGGAGCGAAAGCTCTCTTTTTTATATGCAAATGAAAAAGTGTTTATGGAATCGAAATACAAGATGTGGTATAATATAGTCGAGGTGTTATTGTGTTTAATATAAGAGAAGAACTACAAAAACTGCCTGCAAAGCCGGGGGTTTACATAATGAAAGACGACAAGGACAACGTCATTTATGTCGGAAAGGCAAAGATTTTAAAAAATCGCGTCCGCTCGTATTTCAACAAAACTCAAAAGTCTCCGAAAGTTTCCGCAATGGTCAGTCATATAAAAAGCTTTGAATATATTATAGTCGACAACGAAGTGGAGAGTTTGGTGCTTGAAAGCAATCTTATAAAGAGTTATGCGCCGAAATATAATATTTTGCTCAGAGATGACAAGCAATATCCCTATATAAAACTTACGAATGAGCCGTTTCCAAGGCTTATAAAATCGAGGGAGCTAAAGAAAGACGGCGGAAGTTATTTCGGACCTTTTCCGAATGTTTTAGCTGTGAACAATGTGCTCGCTTTTTGGGAAGACGAGTATCGACTGAGAACCACAAAGAGGTATTTGGACAGAGTCTATAAGCCGTGTTTAAATTTTTATATCGACAAATGTGATGCGCCTTGTATGGGCAATATGAGCGAAGAGGATTATATGAAAAAGCTCGCCCAGCCAATTGATTTTTTGAAGGGCAAAAACGAGCTCACAGTTGAAAGAGTGCGCAATAAGATGCTTACTTATGCCGAGAATATGGAGTACGAAAAAGCTGCGGCAATGAAAAGCCTTATCGAGGATTTAAATTCTCTAAAAGAGGACCAAAAAATCACAAAGCCGCTCGGCGATTCGATCGACTATGTCGCATATGCAAAGAGTGAAGATATTTTTCTTGTGGAAGTGTTTTTCAAGCGCGACGGAAAAACTATCGGAAGGGACAGTTTTGTGCTTTCAAACGATGAGGAAGACGAGCACGAGATGATGGAGGAATTTATCAAGCAATATTATCTTGGAATTTCCAATCCGCCGTCGGAGCTTGTGCTTGAGGTGGAGCCGACAAATCTTGAAAGTTTGCAAAAAGCGATACGACAAAAGGGAATTTTAAACACGACTATCATTGTGCCGAAAAGAGGGGAAAAGCGCGACACGATTATGATGGTCAAGAAAAATGCACTCGAAGATTTAGCAAAACACAGAGCGAGAATTCTTCAAAAGACAAAGACAAATGTGATTGCACTTACGGAACTCGCACAAATTATCGGTACGGGAGAATATCCTGAAAGGATTGAATCATTCGACATTTCGCACATTCAAGGCACAGATGCAGTGGGTGCGATGGTCGTATTTAGTGATGGCAATCATAACAGAAATGACTATAGAAGGTTTAAAATAAAAGAAGCGGACACTAGAAATGATTTGGACTGCATGAGGGAAGTTTTGACGAGAAGATACAAGAGAATGCTTGAAGGCTCAAAAGGTTTCTCAAAGGCACCGGATTTGATTTTGATGGATGGAGGAAAGACCCAAGTCGGAATTGCGACTCAAGTTTTAAGTGAGTTAGGAATCGATATTCCGGTCATGGGAATGGTCAAAGACGATTCTCACACAACGAACAAGCTTTTATACAACAATGAATTTTATGCTCTCAAGGATAGCAGAGAACTTTTCACATTTATAAGTAATGTACAAAATGAGGTTCACAGATTTGCCATCAGTTATCACAAAAGCCTTAGGGGAAAGACGATGATCAAGAGCAGGCTTGACGGCATAAAGGGAATCGGACCGAAGAGAAAAGAAGCGCTTATGAAAGAATACGGCTCGATTGAAAAGATAAAGAAGGCTTCGATTGATGAGCTTGTGAAGGTCCCCGGGATGACTAGAAAATCCGCCGAGTCCGTGAAGGAAGAATTGAAAAAGTATGAAATAGATTAAATTATTTCAAAATAATTTTTTTGCTAATGCCGAACTTCGATTTTATTTATAGGTAAACTCTATAAATACGGAGTTTGGTATTAAAAAAATCTATTAAAGATTCTTAGCCAATAATAGCTAAAAACTTTGACATTAGTTTTTAGTTGTTATATAATAGAATGTGGAAAATAATTTTAACCACATGATGACAACTTTTTAGGAGGTAATTATGTCAAAAGTATTTAAGACGATGGACGGTAATACCGCCGCAGCTCATGTAAGCTATGCATTTACAGAAGTTGCTGCAATCTATCCTATTACTCCATCTTCAAACATGGCTGAAGCTGTAGACCAATGGGCTTCAGAAGGAAGATTGAATTTATTCGGTCAAAAAGTATTAGTTAAGGAACTTCAATCTGAAGGCGGTGCTTCAGGTGCAGTTCACGGTTCACTTCAAGCAGGTGCTCTAACTACTACATATACGGCTAGTCAGGGTTTATTACTCATGATTCCAAATATGTACAAAATCGCAGGGGAACTTCTACCGGCTGTATTCCACGTATCAGCTAGATCTTTAGCAAGCCACGCATTATCAATTTTCGGCGACCATTCAGACGTTATGGCTGCTAGAAACACAGGATTTGCAATGCTAGCAAGTGGTTCAGTTCAAGAAGTTATGGACTTGGCAAGTGTTGCTCACTTAGCAACAATCAAGGGTCGTGTTCCATTTGTACACTTCTTCGACGGATTTAGAACTTCACACGAAATTCAAAAAGTCGAAGTTATGGATTATGAAGAATTAAGATCTCTCATCGATTACAAAGCATTGAACGAATTCAGAATGAGATCATTGAATCCTGAAAGACCTGTAACACGCGGTACTGCAGAAAACGGAGATATCTTCTTCCAAGCTGCTGAAGCTTCAAATAAATATTATGAAGATATCGTTGGAATCGTTGCAGATTACATGAAAGAAATTTCAAGAATCACAGGCCGTGAATACAAACCGTTCGATTACTACGGAGATCCTGAAGCTGAAAGAATTATCGTTGCAATGGGATCAGTTACAGATACAATTGAAGAAACAGTTGACTATTTGAGAGACAAGGGCGAAAAAGTCGGTGTTATCAAAGTTAGACTTTACAGACCATTCTCAAAAGAATATTTCTTCAACGTTCTTCCGAAAACTGTTAAGAAGATTGCTGTTCTTGACAGAACAAAGGAAAAAGGCGCAACTGCAGAACCTCTACACTTAGATGTTCTACAAATTTTCTACAGAAATGAACAACAACCTATCATCGTTGGCGGACGTTACGGATTGTCATCAAAAGACACAACTCCTACAATGATTAAGGCTGTATTCGATAATCTAAAACAAGATGAACCAAAAGATATGTTCACAGTAGGTATCGTTGATGACGTTACACATCATTCACTTGAATTGGGTGAAACAATCAACACAGAACCTGAAGGAACAATCAGATGTAAATTCTGGGGATTCGGTTCAGACGGAACAGTCGGTGCTAACAAATCAGCTATCAAGATTATCGGAGACGACAGTGATTTATATGCACAAGGTTATTTCGCATACGACTCAAAGAAATCAGGCGGTGTAACAACATCACACTTGAGATTTGGTAAAAAACCTATCAAATCAACATATTTGATTACACACCCTGACTTTGTATCATGCTCAAAACAAGCATATGTACACAACTATGACTTGCTCGAAGGCTTGAAAGACGGAGGCACATTCCTTCTCAACTGTCTATGGGATGACGATGAATTGGAAGAAAACCTACCGAACAGCCTAAAGAAATATATCGCTGATCACAACATTGACTTCTATACAATCAATGCAACAAAGATTGCTGCTGAAATCGGATTGGGCGGAAGAACAAACATGATCATGCAAGCTGCATTCTTCAAATTATCACAAGTTCTACCACTCGACGAAGCTATTAAAGATTTGAAAGACCAAATCGTTAAGAACTACGGCAGAAAAGGTGAAAAGGTTGTTAACATGAACTATGAAGCTGTTGACCAAGGTGTTAATGCGCTTCATAAGATTGAAATTCCGGAAAGCTGGAAGAACCTTTCAGTAGAAGAAGAACCGGTCGATGAATCACGTCCTGAATTCGTAAGAAAGATAGCTGACGTTATGAACAAGATGAAGGGTGACACACTCCCTGTTTCAGCTTTCACAGGAAAATACGCAGACGGTACTTTCGAAAACGGAACTTCAGCATATGAAAAACGTGCAATCGCAGTTAATGTTCCACACTGGAACAAAGAAAACTGTATCCAATGTAACCAATGTTCATATGTATGTCCGCACGCATGTATCAGACCGATGCTTGTTAGCGAAGAAGAACAAAAGAATATGCCTGAAACATTTGAAACACTTAAAGCAAATGGTAAAGGATTGGATATTTATCAATACAGAATCCAAGTTTCAGTTCTTGACTGTACAGGATGCGGAAACTGCGCAGACACATGTCCTGCAAAAGTTAAAGCTCTTACAATGGTTCCATTCGAAGAAGAATTCCACCCACAAAAAGAAAATTGGGAATTTGCAACAACACTCTCTGAAAAGAACAATGTTATGGACAAATTCACAGTTAAGGGTTCACAATACAACAAACCATATCTCGAATTCTCAGGCGCATGCGCAGGCTGCGGAGAAACTCCTTATGCAAAACTTGTAACACAACTTTACGGCGACAGAATGCTCATTGCAAACGCAACAGGTTGTTCATCAATTTGGGGAGGTTCAGCTCCATCAACAGTTTACTGCAAAGATTCATGCGGAAGAGGTCCGGCATGGGCTAACTCATTGTTCGAAGACAATGCTGAATATGGCTACGGTATGGCACTTGCAATCCGTCACATCAGAGAAAAGATTCAAGACTTAATGGATGAATATATGACTCTTGATGATGCAGACAGCACAGTTTCAGAAATCTTCAAAGAATTCAAAGAAAACATCGACGATCCTGAAAAGACAATAGACGTCTATGGAAGACTTACAACTGAAGGATATGCTGAAAAAGCTGACGGACGTGCAAAGGAAATTCTCGATGAAATTCTTGAAAAGAAAGACTTCCTCGTAAAGAAGAGCGTTTGGGTATTCGGTGGAGACGGATGGGCATACGACATCGGATTCGGTGGACTTGACCACGTACTCGCTTCCGGCGAAGACATCAACGTATTGGTATTCGATACAGAAGTTTACTCAAATACAGGTGGACAATCATCAAAGGCTACACCGCTTGCTGCAATTGCAAAATTCGCTGCATCAGGTAAGAGAATCAGAAAGAAGGATCTCGGTCTTATGATGACAAGCTATGGCTATGTATATGTTGCTCAAATCGCATTTGGTGCAAACATGAACCAAGCTATCAAAGCAATCAAGGAAGCAGAAAGCTATCCTGGTCCATCACTCATCATTGCTTACGCTCCATGTATCAACCACGGAATCAGAGAAGGTATGGGAAGAACCATTAACCAAGAAAAACGTGCAGTTGATTCAGGTTATTGGCACCTTTACAGATACGATCCACGTCTTGAAGATCAAGGCAAGAATCCGTTCCAATTGGACAGCCGTGAACCTAAGGAATCATTCCAAGATTTCATCAAGGGCGAAGTAAGATACACTTCACTTATGAGAGCATTCCCTGACCAAGCACAAGACTTGTTTGACCAAGCTGAAGAAATGGCAAAGAGAAAATATTTGACATACAAACAACTTGCAGCACAAGAACCTATTGTAATTCAATCAGGTGAAGACGTTCCGGAACTTGATGACGAAAATCAAGAAAAGAAAACGATATAAAAATAATTAAGGGTCGCTTTTGCGGCCCTTATACATATTTTTTATACGAAACAGAAAGGACGAGTTATGTATAATCTTATAGATGAAAATTATTTTTCTGAAGATAAAGTTTGTGAGATGCTTAATGATGTACTAAAAAAAATGTCCTCTGCTCCGCAGGAGACAAAATTGGATTTAGTAGAGGAATATGATTATCTTAAAGAATTATTAAATAATGAGTGATATAAAAGAACAATAAATTTTTAATTTATTGTTTTATTTTTATTTTTATTTTTTCGGAGGATATTATGAGTAATAAAAGTGTAAAAGAATTTTTAAATAAAAAAGGTGTCGAAATATCTTTAAAAAAATATGGAATTGATGTTTTGGGTTCGATGGCTCTCGGACTTTTTGCAACTCTTCTTGTCGGCACTATTTTAAATACTATTGGAACAAAATTAGGAATTACTTATTTAACTGAAACGATTTGGCCGGCAGCAAGGGATATGACAGGGGCGGCGATTGGTGTCGCTATTGCGCACAGCTTAAACGCTCCGGCTCTTGTAATTTATTCGGCGGTTGTTGTCGGTTATATTGGAAATTTATCAGGGGGTCCGGTGGGCGCGCTTATTGCAACTTGTGTGAGTGTTGAACTTGGAAAGATTGTTTCAAAGGAAACGAAACTCGACATAATAGTTACACCTGCAACAACGATTATTGTGGGCTCATTAATCGCAACTGTTTTAGGACCGGTTCTTTCGAGCGGAATGACATCAATCGGTCAATTTGTTATAAAGGCAACGGAACTAAAGCCGTTTTTTATGGGAATTGTAGTGTCGGTAGTTGTCGGAATGGTTTTAACTCTTCCGATTTCATCCGCAGCACTTTGTATGATGGTAGGACTTTCAGGACTTGCAGGAGGAGCCGCCACGGCTGGTTGTTCTGCACAGATGGTTGGATTTGCGGTTATAAGTTACAAAGAAAACGGACTTGGCGGACTTGTAAGCCAAGGAATCGGAACCTCAATGTTACAAATTCCAAATATTGTAAAAAATTGGAAAATTTGGATTCCGCCAACACTTGCATCCGTAATAACAGGACCAATTTCAACAGTTGTGTTTAAAATGACAAATATTCCAATCGGCTCCGGAATGGGAACGAGTGGACTTGTCGGACAAATTGGAACAATAACATCGATGAGTGCTGACGGTAGAAGTCTTGGAGTTATTTACACAAGTATTTTACTCGTACACATAATACTGCCGGCTGTGTTGTCGTATTTATTTTATCTACCAATGAAGAAGATAGGTTGGATAAAAGACGGAGACATGAAACTAAATTTATAGTCAATAGGAGAAATTTTCATGAAATTATATTTAAAACAAAAGGTGTTCAAATTTTTAGATCATTATGATGTCTATGATGAAAATCAAAATGCAATTTTTACAGTAAACCAAAAATTTAAATTTTTAGGTTTCCATGCGGATGTAACTGCGAGAGGAGATTATCAAAGTTTTGAAATAGACAAAGAAATTTTTAGATTTCTTCCTAAATATGTTTTAAATTTTGATAATGGAGAGAAGATATATTTAGATTTCAGATTTTCTTTTATCCACAGAAAAATCGACGTAAAAACAACTTTTGAAAACTTCTCTGTCAGGGGAAAGTTTTGGGACATGGATTTTGAGGTTTTAAAAGAAGGAGAAGTTATTGCGGATATTTCAAAAAAATGGCTAACATGGGGCGACACATATGAAGTTGACATTTACGACGACAAATATACATCTGAAATCTTGGGAATAGTCATTGCAATAGACAATCAAAAAGACATGGAAAGGAATCAAGGATGAAATGAAATTAATATTTCCTGAAAAAAGACATGAACAAATAGTTATGGATTTTAAACAAAAGATAAAAGACGCGAATGAACAGTTTTGCGGAGTTAGCGGGCTTGAAAGAATGGACTATGACGAGTGGCTTCAATATCTTTCTATGGTGTCAAAAAAGGAATCGTGCCCAAAAGAACTCGTTCCTGCATATGAAAAGATTTATTTAGATGATGATGAAACAAAAGTCTATGGAATGATAAATATGAGGCTTGAGCTTAATGATATGCTTTTGAAGTTTGGTGGTCATATCGGTTATTCGGTCAGTCCTGACGAAAGAAGAAAGGGGTATGCGAAGGCAATGCTTTCCGGTGCGCTCGAGTTTTATAGAGATGAAGGATACGACAAAGTTTTAATAACTTGCAACAAAAACAATATTGCTTCTCAAAAAACAATTGAATCCGCAGGAGGCATTTTGGAAAATATAGTAGAAGATGGAGGCATTTTCACGAAAAGATTTTGGATATATCTATAAAAAAGCTCTCATACTAGCACTAAGCTAATATGAGAGTTTTTTATAGTTTTTTATAAGTTTTTCTAAACATAATAGCAGTTGTTAAGACTGCGACAAAATCGGAAATCGGCTCGGCGATGAATACACCGTTTATTTGAGGCTCTATAAAATTAGGCAAGATAATTATAAGCGGAATAAGAAGAATTATTTTACGAAGGACTGCAAGGAACAAACTGGTTTTTGCATTTCCAATGGCTATAAACGTATTTTGACATGCAATTTGTATTCCGAGTAAAACATTTACAAGGAAAAACATTCTTATTGCCGGAGTGGAATAGTCGATGAGAGCTACATCATTTGTGAATAGAGATGCAAAAATATTTGGTACAATCATAAGAAGCAGCCACATCGTTAATGAATAAATCAGAGACGATTTTAATAAATATGAAAATGTTGTTTTTAAACGATTTATATCATTTTTGCCGTAGCTATAACTTATTATAGGTTGGGCGCCTTGCGTGAGCCCGATTAACGGTAGCATCGAAAAGTTCATTATAGAAAGAAGTATCGTCATTGTTCCGACAGCAATATCTCCGCCGTATTTAAGAGCGGAACGATTGAAAGTTATTCCTATAAGCCCTTCGGTCATTTGCATTATAAAAGAAGATGCACCGAGTGCAATTGATGGAAGAATTATATCTTTGTCGAGTTTCATATTTTTCTTTTTTAATTTTAAAATTGTGTTTTCGCCTCTTAAAAACATTAAAACCCAAATTGCAGATACGGCTTTAGATATTATTGTTGCAAGTGCGGCGCCTTTTACACCCATTTTAAAAACGAAGATGAATATTGGGGCGAGTACAATATTTAATACTGCACCTATACATACTGTGTACATACTTATTTTTGCAAAGCCTTGGGCGGTTATGAATGCATTCAAACCGATTGAAAGTTGAACAAAGACTGTGCCTAAAATATATATTTTCATATTATCTCTTGCATATACAAGGGTGTTTTCGCTTGCTCCGAAAAGGATCAATATTTTATCGAGAGTTGCATGAACGGATATGCTGAGTATTAGTGAAATTAAAAGTAATAGCGAAAAGGAATTTCCTAAAATTTTTCGGTTGTTTTTAAATCGTCTTTTTCCAAGTATATATAGATGCGCGTGGGGCGCCGCCCATTGTTGCGAGTGCGGCGAATGCGGAAATTATCATTATTAAAGGCATTGCAACATCGACACCTGTCAAAGCAAGGCTTCCGATTTGGTCGATATGCCCGATAAAAATTCTATCAATCAAGTTATATAAAACATTTACAATTTGTGCTAAAATAGCCGGGACTGAAAGTTCAAACAACAGTTTTTTTACAGGCACGGTACCTAATTTGTCATTATCAATCATACAAAACCTCCGTAATTAATATAAAAAAAGACCCTTTCATGGGCCTTTAGTGTCCTTTTAAAGTAGCATTGTCATAGGAGGTAGACCGCACTACTTTAAATGAACTGAAACAAATAATTGCTTCATTTAGATCGAGTCTAAGTTGCGAGATCCATAAACTCGAAAATTGACTAAAAAATGAATAAAATAGTCAATTTAAGTCTCGCTTAAGCGACATTCCTATTATAACAGAACGGTAACAATAAGTCAAGGATTTATATAGATGCTTTTTAAAGTTTTATGAAAATTATAGTAAATATTATATATGTTTAATTGCATGATTTTCGGGTATAATAAGTGGAAGAGTTATTGATTTTATAATCAATTTGTGCTATAATTATCTGAGAATATTGAAAGGAGATATTTATGAACGTTAAAGTAGTTGAATCAAAGGACAATGAATTAAAATTTGATTGGACATTGCCTTGGAATGAATTTGAAAAGTATATAGAAATCGCATACAAGAGGACTAGAGGTCACTTTAGAATTGACGGTTTTAGAAAAGGCAAAGCACCGAGGCATATTATTGAAAATTTCTATGGCAAGGGTGTATTTTATGAAGACGCTCTAAATATTGCAATCGATGAAAATTATGAAAAGTTGGCTGAAGAATTGCCGAAGACGGCTGTAGGAATGCCGAGTGTAGACATCAAAGAACTCGAAAGCGGAAAAGATGTCGTTATGGAATTTACTACAGAAGTTTTGCCTGAAATCGAAATTAAGGATATGAAGAATCTCGAAATTCCTAAAATCGAAGAAGAAGTAACTGATGAAGCAGTTAAAGCCGAACTTGAAAATCAAAGAAGAAATAATCAAAGAGAAATTATTATAGATGAAAGAGCAGCTGAAAAAGGCGATACAGTCGATATTGATTTTGAAGGATTTATTGACGGGGTTGCATTTGAAGGCGGAAAAGCTGAAGGAAATACTTTGGAAATCGGCTCGGGCAAGTTTATTCCGGGATTTGAAGAGCAAATCATCGGAAAAAATATTAACGATGAATTTGATATAACAGTTACATTCCCTGAAGATTATCACGCAGAAGAATACGCAGGTAAAGAAGCTGTTTTTAAAACAAAATTAAATGCAATTTCAAGATATGAATTGCCTGAACTCGATGACGACTTCGCATCTGAAGTAAGTGAGTTTGAAACAATAAAAGAACTTGAAGCCGATATCAGAAAGAAGCTTGAAGAAAGACTTGAAGAATCAATTGCTGTAAGAGATGAAAATAATGCGGTTGATGCCCTTGTAAAGAGAACGGATTTTGAAGTTCCTACAGCACTTATTGAATCTCAAACAAACCAAGAACTTGAAGATTTTAAATTCAGATTGAGACAACAAGGAATGGATTTTGATGAGTTTATTAAATACACGGGTCAAACTGAAGAAGGAATTAAAAACGAATTGAGACCGATTGCTGAAAAGAAGACAAGAGCGAATATTGTTCTTGACGCAGCAGCAAAAGAAATGGGCATCGAAGTAACTGACGCGGACAGAGAAGAAGCGATTAAATCTGCAGCAACAGGTTACGGAATGGACCCGGATAAATTCTTCGAAATGGCAAAGAATCAAGATATAACATTTATGGACACAGGAATTCTTAACAAAAAAGTTGTTGAAGAATTAATGAAAACTGTTAAGAGAGTTGAAGTAAAAGAATCTGAAAAAGAAAAAGAAGAAAAAGAAGAAAAAAAGCCTGCGAAGAAGACAACTAAAAAGTCAACAAAAAAAGCTGATAAAGAAGCTGAAGAAGTAAAGGAAGCAACTGAAGAAAAAGAAAAGAAAGCTCCTAAAAAAGCCTCAAAGAAAAAGACTGAAAAGTTAGCTGAAGAAACAGACTTTGATGTTGAAGAAAAGAAAGAAAAAAAGACGACCAAAAAGAAGATAGAAAAAAAGGTCAAAGAAGAAAAAGAAGATATTGAAGAAAAGTAAAATGAAATAAGGCCCAAAAGGGCCTTGTTTATTATTTAAAAAGGAGTGATTTTATGGCATTGGTGCCAATGGTTATAGAACAAACCGGTAGAGGGGAAAGAAGTTATGATATTTTCTCCAGACTATTAAAAGAAAGAATTATTTTTGTTTCAGGCGAAGTAAACGATACTATGGCAGATTTGGTTGTTGCACAACTTCTCTTTTTGGAAGCTGAAGACCCTGAAAAAGACATACAAATGTATATAAACAGCCCGGGAGGAAATGTTACAAGCGGATTTGCAATTTTCGATACTATGAACCATATTAAACCGGATGTTTCAACGATATGTGTCGGACTTGCAGCAAGTATGGGTGCAATTTTACTTACAGCAGGCACAAAAGGCAAGAGATTTGCACTTCCAAATGCTGATATTATGATTCACCAACCGCTCGGCGGCTCACAAGGGCAAGCTGAAGATATAAGAATTCAAGCTGAAAAGATTTTAGAAACAAGAGAAAGACTCAACAAGATTTTAGCTGAAAGAACAGGTCAACCGCTAGAAAAAATAGAAAAAGATACCGACAGGGATTTCTTTATGAGTGCTGGAAGAGCTGTAGAATACGGTATTATAGATAAAGTATTAGAATCGAGGTCAAAATAGTGCCAAGAACACCAGATGATAAGAATCGTTGCTCTTTTTGCGGCAGATCTCAAGATGATGTAAATATATTGATTAGTGGTGGAGGAGATGCATACATTTGCGACGACTGCGTTAAATATTGCGAAGAAATTGTAAAGAGTCAAATTGAAATGCAGTTTACAAAGGATTTAACGGAACTTTTGACTCCTAAGGAAATAAAGGAAAAACTCGACGAGTATGTTATAGGTCAAGATGAGGCGAAAAAAGTTTTATCGGTTGCAATGTATAACCACTACAAGAGAGTTTATGTAGACTCTGAAAGCGATGTTTTGATTGACAAAAGTAATGTGCTTCTTTTGGGACCTACAGGTTCCGGAAAGACACTTCTCGCACAAGCGATTGCAAAGATTTTGGATGTGCCGTTTGCAATTACAGATGCAACAACATTAACAGAGGCGGGCTATGTAGGAGAAGACGTTGAAAATGTCATATTAAAGCTTGTTCAAGCTGCCGATATGGACATTGCTGCTGCAGAAAAGGGAATTATTTATATCGATGAAATCGATAAAATCGCCAGAAAGAGTGAAAATGTTTCGATTACAAGAGACGTAAGCGGTGAAGGCGTTCAACAAGCACTTTTAAAACTTATTGAAGGGACAGTTGCGAACGTTCCGGCTCAAGGCGGAAGAAAGCATCCGCAAGGCACAATGCTCACAGTAGACACAAAAAATATTTTGTTTATTGTGGGTGGCGCGTTTGACGGTCTTGAAAATATTATCGAAAAAAGACTTGGGAAGAGTTCTTTCGGATTTACAAATGACCCTGTGAAAAAAGAAGAGATGAGTGTAGGGCAACTTTTTCAAAAGATGGAAGCGCACGATCTCGTTAAATACGGCTTGATTCCGGAACTTGTCGGAAGAATACCGGTTCATGTTTCACTGGATGATTTGGATGTAAACAGTCTTATAAGAATTTTAACCGAGCCGAAAAATGCGATAATAAAACAATATCAAGAGCTCATGAAGCTTGAAAATTGCAATTTGAAATTCACGGACACTGCACTTACCGAAATTGCCAACAGGGCGATTAAGAGAAAGACAGGGGCGAGAGGTTTGAGGTCGATAGTTGAGGATGTAATGCTCGATTATATGTACGAGCTTCCTAGCGACCCTAGTATCACTGCAATAACTATAAGCTATGACAAAAGAAAAGAAGTTTTTACTGCAAAAATAAAAAGAGAAGATGATTAGATCTAGAGGATGCGTTATTATGCATCCTTTTTTAGTTATAAAATTGAAATATCAACAATGAAAAATATATTTAATATAATTTTTATAAAAATTTATTTCAATTTAGTTTATTAATATTAAAAAGGGGTATAAGAGAGATAGGAGGTGCTTATGAACTATTTTGTTTTAATCGGCGTCTTATTAATAGTCGTCGGGTTTGCTTGCAAACTGGATGTTGTTGCAGTAGTTCTTATTTCAGGACTAGTGACAGGTCTCGTTTCAGGCATGCCGTTAATCGAAGTGCTGGACTTAATAGGTAAGGGATTTGTAACAAACAGATATATGTCTCTTTTCTTCCTAAGTTTACCACTTATTGCAATTATGGAAAGATATGGTTTAAAAGACAGAGCTGCAGAAGCGATACAAAAAATCAAATCTGCAAGCGCAGGAGCAGTTATCGGGATGTATATCCTTATCAGATGGGTTGCAGCAATTTTCTCACTCAGATTGGGCGGACACGTTCAATTTGTTAGACCTCTTATTCTTCCTATGGCTGAAGGAGCCGCAACAAAGAAAGTGGATCTCTCAGAAAAAAGATTGGAAGAACTTAAGGGCTTGGCAGGAGCTGCTGAAAACTACGGAAATTTCTTCGGACAAAATATTTTCCCTGTTGCGGGCGGTGTACTTTTGATTCAATCTACACTTGCTGAAGCAGGATACAATGTAACCAATGCAGAAATAGCTCAAGGCTCAATTTTAGCCGGAGTTGCAATGGTTATTTTGGCACTCATTCAATGCTATTTGTTCGAAAGAAAATTGAGAAAGGAGCAAGCTAATGTTTAGTTTTATATATAACAACACAGCTATAATCGATGAATTTATCTACATTCTTTGTGGTATCGTTTGTATTATAGTAGGTGTTAGAGGACTAAAAAATAAAAAAGCTCCTATAGGAACATTTGTTTTCTGGACATTACTTGGGCTTCTTTTTGCAGGAGGAAAATTCATTATTGACAGTTTTGAACATGGTGGAGCAATTATCGGTGCACTTTTAATGGTACTAGGCGCTCTAACGCTTACAAAACAAGTTCAAATCGGAGAATTTGAAGAGCAAAAACAAGAACAAAAAGAACAATACGGAAAGAAAGTGGGAAACAAAATATTTATTCCTGCACTTTCAATTGGTGTTATAGCTATGATTATGGCTCAATTTAAGAGCTTTAAAATAGTTGTTGACACAGCGAAGGACGGAGCTCCCGTGTATTTCGGATTCACTTCCGCTCAAACACTCGGATTCTCGTCAATTATAGCTATTATAATCGCATTAATTATAACAAAGGCAAATTATAAAGAAACAAAAGAAGACACTTCAAAGATGCTTATGCAAATTGGAAGTTCGTCACTTCTTCCACAATTACTCGGTGCTCTAGGTACAGTTTTTGCATCAGCCGGAGTAGGGCAAGTAATAGGACAAGGTGTTTCAGCTATTGTTCCACCGGAAGCAAAAGTGTTGGGCGTTATTGCATATTGCCTCGGAATGGTTGTATTTACAATGATTATGGGTAATGCATTTGCCGCATTTACAGTTATCACGATCGGAGTCGGCATTCCATTTGTTATTGCAAACGGTGGAAATCCTGCAGTTATCGGAGCACTCGGTATGACATGCGGATACTGCGGAACTCTTATGACACCGATGGCAGCAAACTTCAACATAGTTCCGGCTGCAATTCTTGAAACAAAGAGCAAATATACAATTATGAAGACTCAAGCACCGGTTGCTTTAGCATTGGTGGTCGTTCATGTTATCTTGATGTTAACGTTCGGATTTTAGAAAAGCTTTGAATTTAAAGGAGGTTTTTAATTGAAAATTTTGGTAACGGGATTTGACCCGTTTGGAGGAGAAAAAATTAATCCTGCAATTGAATCAGTAAAGAGATTGCCGGATAAGATTTTGGATGCGGAAATTATTAAACTTGAAATTCCAACAGTTATTGGAAAATCTGTTGATAAAATCAGAGAAAAAATTAAAGAAGTGGAACCGGATGTTGTTCTCTCAATTGGACAAGCCGGAGGAAGACCGGACATCACGGTTGAAAGAGTTGGAATAAACTGCGATGACTGCAGAATAAAGGACAATGAAGGAAATCAACCTATTGATGAAAAGGTTGTAGAAGACGGTCCGGCAGCATATTTTGCAACGATTCCGATAAAAGCCATGGTTGAGCACATAAAGGAAGGTAAGATTCCGGCAAGTGTTTCAAACACGGCAGGCACATTCATTTGTAACCACGTTCTGTATGGAGTTTGTCACATAAAAGCGACTGAATATCCTAATATGAGAACCGGATTTATTCATATACCGTTCTTGCCGGAACAAGTTACCGACAAAAAGAATATGCCGTCAATGGCTCTTGAGACAATTGTAAAGGGATTAGAGCTGGCAATTGAAGCAATAATTACAAACGAAGAAGACATTGTCGTCACAGGCGGCAAGACACATTAAACGGAGGGCGAAAGCTCTCTTTTTAGTTATAAGCTTTGCCTATCGATATATAATTCTCGATAAAAATTATCTATTATCAAACTATGGATAAATTTGTAAAAATTGGGTATAATATATAACGAAGCTCGGAAGCAGTACAAATAACAAATGTTTGCAGTGCTTTCGGCGAAACGGTTTAAGAACCGAATTTCATATGGAGGTAGATTGAATATGAAAAGAATTCATTTAGCATTGATTGCAGCAGTATTAGCAGTAGTTTTAGTATTTGCAGGCTGTAAATCAAACAATGCACCGTCAGGCGATGCACCTAAGGAAGGCAGCTATGCTGAAATGAAAGGTGAAGATCTTGACAAAATAGAAGAAGACAACAAAGAAAAAGAAAATTATCTTGTATTGGACGTAAGACCGGCAGAACAATATAACGAAGGTCACGTAAAACATGCTATCAACATGCCTGTTGATGAACTCGATGGAAGAATTGCAGAAATCGAAGCATACAAAGACAAGAATGTTGTTACAGTTTGCAACACAGGAAAGAAGAGCGCAGAAGCTGCTCAAAAACTTGTTGATGCAGGATTCAAAAATGTTTGGAACGCACAAGGTGTTAAAGACTTCAGCTATACAACAATGACAAAAGCTGCAACACTTCTTCCTGAAGAATTCAAAAAAAGAGTTGAATCAGGCGAATACACAGTTGTCGATGTAAGAGATGAAAAAGATTACAACGAAGGACACATGATGGATGCTATCCACACAACTGTTGATACGGCAGATGCTGATATCGAAACATTCCCAACAGATAAGCCGTTCTTGACTTACTGCTACAGCGGAAACAAATCATGGGCTGTTGCTGACAAACTTGCACAAAAAGGTTTCGAAGTATACAATGCATGGGATGGAACAAAAGAATACGACGGATACGAATTAGTTAAGTAGTATTGATATTCGGACTTTAGGATTTTCGAGGTAGTTGATGAATAATTAACTTGCTACTTCAAAAATCCTAAGTCCGTTTTTATTTGTGATTTATTGCGATTTATATAGAAGTTGTTGATTGAAGGGAGGAGTTAATATGGACAGAATTATATTTTTTACAAAGGCTCCGAAACTCGGGTTTGGAAAATCAAGATTAAAACCGTATCTTAATGATAAAGAGCGCCTTGACTTGATGATTAATTTAATAAATGATAATTATAAAAAAATAAAATCATCCGGCAAGGAGTATGTAGTTTACTATGATGGAGAAAAAAACGATATAGACTTTATCGGTGGAAAGAAACTTCTACAATTCGGAGACGGTTTGGGTCGTCGCATGAGAAATGCGATTTTCCAAGAACTTGAAACGGCAGATAAGGTCGTTTTAATAGGCTCCGACTTAAACAATTTGACAACTGAAGATATAAATCAGGCTTTTGAAAAGTTGGAGGAATATGATATAGTTTTGTCTCCGACAAAAGATGGTGGATATGGGCTTATCGGAATGAAGGACCCGGTAGATGTATTTATGGATATTATTTATTCTACTCCAAGGGTTCTTGAAGACACCATCAAAAAAATAAAGTTTTACAATAAATCATATTATCTTCTTCCGACTATACGAGATGTTGACGAGCTGGTCGATTTGGTCGGTGCGGAGTTTGACAGTGACAATGTGAAACTAATCGGCGCCGGCGAGTATAATATAAATTTCAAAATTGACGACAAGGTTGTAAGAATTAACATCGCATCGCAACTTCATCTTGGAGATAAACAAATCGAATATGAGTATGGAGCATTGAAAGCTCTTGAAAATTCAGGGGTGACTCCCAAGCCGCTAAAACTTTATGAAAGAGGGAAGTTTATTCCTTTTGGATTTCTTACTATGGAGTTTATAGAAGGTCGACCTCTTGAATATTATCGAGATTTTCAAGTGGCGGCAGAACTTCTTTCGAGAGTTCATAATACGCTTATTCAAAATGTGGATTTGATTTATGCAAAGAAACCGTTTAAAATTATGTATGATGAGTTTGTGGAAATGTATTCGGTATATAAATCTTGGGATGGTAAAAATCCTGAAACTGAAAAAAGAATCGACAAATTTATGGAAATTGCAAAAGATTCAGGTCTGGAGAACAAAATACAAAATCCGTGCATAATCAACACGGAACTAAATAATAGAAATTTTATTATTGGCAATAATTCTAAAATTATAGATTGGGAAAAGCCTATTATTGGAGAGTGTGAGCAGGATTTGGCGCATTTTCTTGTTCCTACAACCACAAATTGGAAAACTGATGTTATTCTTTCAATCGATGAGATGATGTCATTTTTGGATATGTACGAAAAGTACAGACACGTCGATAGAAATAAGTTTATGAAGTATTTGATGTTCAATAGTCTTAGAGGAGTGACATGGTGCTCTATGGCAAAGGTTGAATATTCAAAGGAAAGAACGCTCAAAAATGATGAGACATTGGACAAGATTAATAAGTTTTTGAGCCCGGAATTTTTAGACATGTTAAGTATATTTTATGAGGAGGTTTAAGATGAACGAAGAAAAGAACATTACAAAGGAATCGAAAAAAAGAATAATAATGCTATGCGTTATTGCCGCAGTTGTTCTTATTTGCATTTTTGTTCCTTCAGTAAACAGAGGGGTTAAAGATGCATTTAAGGTTTTATCACAAGCGGATATGGCGCAAATTGCAGAATATATAAGAGGATATGGCGCATGGGCGGTTGCAGTTTCATTCTTATTGATGATATTGCAATCAATTGTCGCACCTATTCCGGCATTTTTCATTACACTTGCAAACTCAATGATTTGGGGTTGGTGGAAAGGGGCAATCCTTTCTTGGACATCTGCAATGGCCGGAGCTGCACTTTGCTTTTATATTGCAAGAGTTCTCGGAAGAGATGTTGTAAAAAAAATAGCAACGGAAGGTGCTCTTCAATCAGTTGAAAAGTTTTTTGAAAGATTCGGTAAGCAATCTATTATAATTTGTAGACTTTTACCATTTGTGCCTTTTGACCCTGTAAGCTATGCAGCAGGACTTACACCTATGAGCTTTTGGAGTTTCTTTATTGCAACAGGTATCGGACAATTGCCGGCAACGATTTTATATTCATATTTCGGCGGTCAATTGACAGGTGGTGCTCAAGCTCTCATGTATGGTCTCATCGGACTTTTCTCACTCAGCTTGATTGCATATATAGGAAAGAAAATTTACGATGACAGACAAGCAAAAAAAGAAAACGCAAAATAGCATTGAAGAAAAAAAGATGAACTATATAAAGATTGCAGTTATTATTGCAATCGCCGTCGCCAGCATTTTCGTGGTAAGAAAGATAAGCCTTGAGGAAATTAAGACTTGGGTTCTTGGTCACGGGGCATGGGCGGCGGTAATATATATAGCAACTTTTGTGGTTCTTCCGATATTTTTCTTTCCGGTTCCGGTCATAGTGCTTGCCGGTGGAACTATCTTTGGACTTTTCAAAGGCACATTATACACCATGATTGGGGTTCTTATTAACACACCGATAATGTATTTTATTGGAAGATTTTTACTGAAAGATTTTGTGCATAATTTTGTCGACAATCATATGAGTGAGAAACTTAGAAAAGCGCTAAAAAGCACGAATCAAAAGGTATTGGCACTCGTTTTATTCATTATAAGACTCAGCCCTATATTCAGTTATAATCTTGTAAATTATATTTCAGGAGTCACTGAAATTAAATTTTTACCGTATATATTAACTACAATTGCAGGGGTTTTACCGGGAGTTATCATTTTTATAAATATCGGTGAAAATGTTTTAAACGTCGGGAGCAAAGAATTTTTTATAAGTCTTAGCTTTTTACTCGTGCTTGTTATTATTTCGGCTATTATTTCAAAAATATTTTTAAAAAATGAAGAAAACGATTAGTCGGACGGTGGAGAAATGATATCGATAATTGTTCCAACTTACAATGAAGAAAAAAATATAGTAAGATTTCAGGAAAACCTTAGAACTTTAAAAGGAGATTTTGAGGTTTTATTTAGCGATGGATTTTCTTCCGACGATACATATGATTTGATAAAATATAATAAAATAAGGGAGACGCGATTTCGCTCAAAACAAATGAACGCAGCCGCTAAATATGCAAAAGGCGATATTCTTTGGTTTGTGCATGCAGATTCAATTTTGCATCCGGACAGCATTATTGCAATTGAAAACGCAAATGCGAAGGCGGGATGTTTTAGATTAAATTTTGATGATACAAATTTTTTCCAAAACATTTTACAATTCTGCTCGAATTATAGAGTGCTTTCCAGAAATATTGCTTTCGGAGATCAAGGAATTTTTATCACAAGGGAACTTTTTGATGAAATTGGAGGATATAAACCATATCCTATAATGGAAGACTATGAGCTTTCAATCTGTCTTAAAGAACACGAGATACCGCTTAGACAAATAAATTTACCGATTGTAACGTCTTCCAGAAGATATTTGGAAAATGGAAGATGGGAAACGAATAAAAAGATGCAGCATCTTCAACAGACATACAGGCGAGCTAGAAAAAAAGGAGAAGAGAAATATCTGATTGAAAAGATTTATGAAGAATATGAGGGCAAAAAGGTCGAATGAGGTGATATTTTGAGTTTTGAAAAATTTGTTGATGAAAATATGATAGAAAAGACAAAAAAAGAATGCATTCATTGTAATATATGCAAAAAAAACTGTGATTTCCTTACGAAATACGATATGAATTTGTTTGAATTTATAGAAAAACCGGAGCATAGATATTCATGTTTTCTTTGTGATAAATGCAGGGCGGTTTGTCCAAAGGATTTGTCGGGTGCTCAAATTGCAACGGAGATGAGAAAAGAATCACCTGAAAACACTTTTAAGACGGAGTTTATGAAAAACAATTATAAACTACGAAATAACAGCAAAAAGAAATCTACGGATTTACTTTATCTCGGTTGTAATTTTCCGGGCTTTCTTCCGAAAACCACTGAAAGAATTATAGAAATTTGTAAAGATATGGGAATGGATTACAGTATAGACTGTTGCAAAAAACCGGTTTATGAATCCGGCGGAAAAGCAAATATATCACAGGTGGAAAAGCTTTGTCGCGACAAGGGTGTTAAAAGACTGGTGTGTTGTTGTCCGAACTGCTATCATTTTCTGAAATACAGACTTAATATCGAGGTAATTGATATATATAAGTTTTTAAAGGAAAAGGGGATAGGAAAAAAACTCGACGTTGTTCCGGATGTGTTTTTCCCGTGCAGCGACAGATATAACCATGAAATTTTTGAATCGGTTAAATATTTTATATATGATTACAATGACACTTTTACTGATGTGAATTGTTGCGGTCTTGGTGGCGGTGCGGGAAGTAAAGAGCCGGATCTTTTGGAAAAAACAAAGGAAAAGATGAATGCTCACAACACTGAAAGCGTGTACACATATTGCAGTTCGTGCGCCGGAATATTTAAAAACAGATATGAACTTAAAAATGTAAAAAACTTTTTAACTGAAATTTTGGAGGTAAAAGAAGAACCTTCATCAAGTTATGGAAAAAATGTATTGAGATTTAAATTTAAAAATTTAAGGAAGTAGGTATATGGTGAATTACGAAAAAATAGATGAATTAAGCAAAAAAGGATACAATTGCAGTCAAGTTGTTCTTTGTTATTTCGCAGAAGACTTCGGGCTTGATGAAGAGACCGCGCTAAAAATTTCGTGTCCGTTTGAGATGGGGATGTATGAGAGTGGACAATGCGGAGCGATTACAGCGGGATATATGGTTCTCGGTTTAAAATACGGCTCGACAGATTTCAACGAGAGAATTGAACTTGCAAAAAAGACGCTTGCATTTAAAAACGAGTTTAAAGAAAAAATGGGATCGACTAATTGCAATGAACTTTTGGGAATGAAAGTTATGGAAGACAACAATATAGAAAAAGCGGAGGAAGAAGGACTTCTTGAAAGCGTTTGCGGTAAGGCGATTCTTACAGCAATTAGCACACTTGAAAATATTATTTAAATTGATTTGTCATTAAACTTTTCATTTTTTAAATTAGCTTGCACAGAATAAAATATATTAATAAATGATTGTAAAGGAGTAGTACTGACTAAAAAGTTTATTGAGATATTATTTATGTGACCGGCTGTATAAATAATATCTTTTTCTTTTTATTATATATGTAAGTTTTTTACAAGAATTCAAGTTGCATTTTTATGGTTGATACAATAACTTATATAGTAAAAAAAATTTGTATTTAGAAAAATATATCTGAGGACGATCTTATAAAACTGAAAGATATTGAAATCGTTGAAGGCGATGACTATTTAATCGAAGAAGCGATGTATCATGGAATGAATTATGAATACAGGCTTAAAGGAGAAAGAGAGTTGGTTTTACGTGACTCAATGAAAAGGAGTGTCGGAGACAAAGTGGGTGTTAAAATAAAAACAATTACAAAATTGGAGGACTGATATGAAAAAAGTTATTATTGATTTTGACTGCACTATAAATGTTAGGGGTTGCGACCTTGACGACGCATTTGCGTGTTTATATCTATTGTCGTCGAAAGATGTCGATGTAAAAATGATCACAACATCTTTCGGAAACAGCAATGAGGATAAGGTCTATGAATCGTCGAAGAAGATGATTGAGGATTTAAAAATTGATGTGCCGCTGTATAAGGGCGGAATTTTTAGTCTTGATGCTGCAACACACATTAGGGATTTGGTAAACACTGAAGACGATATAATAATTTTGTCGCTCGGCTCGACCACAAACACACAAAGGGCGCTAACACTTGGAATGAATCCCGCGAGAGTAAAGAGTCTTGTTTTGATGGGTGGAATTACAAGTGAACTTCAATTTAAAGGGCGTGTAATGGACGAACTTAACTTCAGCATAGATCATTTGTCCACAAACTATGTTTTCAGTAAAATTAAAAATACAAACATCATTACCGGGAACAATTGTATGGCACACAGATATCTCGTTCCTGAAAATCCGAAATATAAATCGAGTTATATGAATTATATGAAAGATTCGCTCATAAGATGGACTGAAGAATTTGATATAATTTATCAGGAGAGAGAACTTGTGCTTTGGGATGCACTTGCCGCACTTTATATTACGAATCCGGAATTTTTCGAAGATAAAAAGAGAAGTATAGAGCTCAAGGAAAATATGGCGAGAGGATTTTTAAAAGAAGGAAATGATGCAATTGTTAATTTGCCGGAGCTTATAACCGATATTGATGCAATGGAATATATAATAAATGTCATTGAAGAAGGAGGCCACTAGGTCTCTTTTTTGTTGGACTAAAAAAGATAG
The DNA here is from genome assembly GCA_900540185.1 of uncultured Eubacteriales bacterium. Taxonomy (GTDB): domain Bacteria; phylum Bacillota; class Clostridia; order Tissierellales; family Peptoniphilaceae; genus Ezakiella. Next base: position 163,852 of record UQFH01000001.1, on the reverse strand, counting down.
AGCGGTTAAACTCTATCTTTTGAAAACATAAATATATTCATTAAAATAAAAATTGGTATTATGATATAAAGTGATTTTAATATCGGCAGTTTTAAAAAGAGACTGTCTCTTATATCATAAATCAATATCGAAAGTTTATTTCCTATGGCTGCGAGTATGAGTGTTGTGAACTCAAGCAGTAGAAATAAGCTTTTGTTTATTTTGAATTTAAAAATTGTGAGTATAATAAATGCCGCAAAAAATGTTGCCCATATTATTATGGGAGCTTTTATTCTCATGCGAAGCCAGACGCTGTAGGTCGAAATCATGTCGACCAAAAGGGCGATTACGTATGAGAGTATAAGATTTTTTGCAATGGAATTTATTTTATTAGTCTGCAAGTTTATAAGTTATAACAACTTCAGAGCCGTCTGCAGGAAGTACGTCTTTGTTTCCTTTAAATTCAACGCTCTTTTGTTCTTCAACAGCTCCAAGTGGGTAAGAAGCATTTGATGTGATTCCTACAAAGCAGCTGTCGAGGCATGTGATGCAACCTGTGTTAAATTCTTTTGAATTGTCCATGTTGCCGCTGAAACGAATGTCGAGCGGTGTTCCGTTTGAATCTAAAACAGCTTCGTTTACGTCAACGTCTTTTTTGTCTCCGAATGAAAGTGTTACATTTAGCTTGCTTCCTTCAGTTGTAGTTGTTGCTGCATTTTCAGCTGTCATATTGTCTCCTGCTTTTGCACCGATTTCAAGAAGTCCGTTATAGAAGTCTGTCGGTGTTACAGGTGTTTTAAAGAGAGCCATGTCTGCGATTTTGCCGCTTTCAGAAATTGCCATATGTCTTGTAACTTCGTCAAAGTATTTTCCGTTTACTGTTGCAAGAATGGAAATTGTTTTTGCTTCTTTGTCAACAACAATTGGGTTTTCCTTTGAAACTTCCATTGTGTTTTCTTCTGTAGTGTTTGTTTCGGTTGTGTCAGTTGTTTCCGTTTTTGTTTCGTCGACAACTTTGTCGTCTTTAGGTTTGTTTGTGCATGCTGTGAATGAAAATACTACAGCTACTGCAATTAAAAATAATCTTTTCAATTTGATCTCCTTTTCTAATTTATGTCTTCGTAAATATTATACCACTATGTGAAAAAAATGCAACACTTGTTCATGAATATGTATAAAGATTAGTCGGGTATAACTTTGAATTAGAGATTTTATTGTAATTTATGCACTTTTAAAATGGGTAAATATATGTTAGAATAAGATTTAAGATTTATATTTATGCAGATATTTATAGGAGGAATTCTTTTGAGTATATATAATATTAATAAGATAAATATGCCGATAATAGCGCTCAGGGGCATTACGGTTTTTCCGGATACAACTGTCAATTTTGATATCGACAGTCCGAAAAGTGCAAGAGCGCTTGAGGTTTTAAGTGATAAAAATAATATGATTTTCGTGGTTTCGCAAAAGCATGCGGACATTTTAAATCCTAAAGTTAATGATTTATATGAGTACGGCACAATTTGTACTGTTGAACAATTCGGTCAAATGCCACAAGGCGGAATAAGGATTTTGGTCGACGGTAAAATGAGGGGACGAATAGTCGAATTTACGGAAACAAATGATTATTTTGAAGCAAATATCGAAGCGCTTGAAGTGAGGGAAGACGCTTTTTCTGATTTCAAGGAAGAAGGAGAAGCGCTTTTGAGGCTTATTAAAAAAGATGTGGAAGAATATTCAAAATTGAATCCGAGAATTGCGGAAAAGTCAATTGCGCAATTTATGGAAGAGAGTGACCCTGAGAAGGTTGTAAACATTGCATCTTCTACAATTCAAATAAGCACGAGCGAAGCGCAAAAGGTTTTAAGTGAACTCGATTTTGAAAAGCGTGCGATTTTACTCCACACGTATTTTTTGAGAGAGATTGCAAATTTAAAAATTGAAAATGAGATAAATATGTTGGTTCAATCTCAAATGAATAAAACTCAAAGGGATTATTATCTCCGCGAAAAGATAAAAGTTATCCAAGATGAATTGGGCGACGGTGAAAATATTCAGGCTGAAGTTGACGATTTGAGGGAGAAAATAGCAGAAAAAAATTTGCCGAAGGAAGTTGAAGAGAAGGCATTGAAAGAAGTTAAAAGACTTTCTCAAAACGCGTTCAATCAAGCGGAAACGGGAGTTATAAGAAGTTATGTCGATTGGATTTTAAGTCTTCCATGGACCGAGTCGAAGGATGAAGCTGTGGACCTTGAATATGCAAGAAAAGTTTTGAACGAAGACCACTATGGCTTAACAGATATCAAGGAGAGAATTCTTGAATATTTGGCTGTAAAAAAATTGAATCCGAAGTCAAAGGGAAATATTCTTCTATTTGTAGGGCCTCCGGGAGTTGGAAAGACTTCCATTGCAAAGAGTATTGCAAGGGCTCTCGATAGAGATTTTGTTAGGATGAGTCTTGGTGGAATCAGAGACGAAGCTGAAATCAGAGGTCACAGAAGAACATATATCGGTGCAATGCCGGGAAGAATTATTTCGGGCATGAAGAAAGCGGGTTCAAATAATCCGGTATTTTTGCTTGACGAAATCGACAAGCTCAATTCGGATTTTAGAGGAGATCCTGCAAGTGCACTTTTGGAAGTTTTGGACCCTGAGCAAAACAAGGATTTTGTGGACAACTATTTGGACCTTCCGTTCGATTTGTCGCAGGTATTTTTCGTCACAACTGCAAACAGTTTAAATATTCCGCCGGCACTTCTTGACAGAATGGAAGTTATACGCCTTGCGGGATATACAAATGATGAAAAACAAAAAATAGCTGAAAAATATCTTGTGAAAAAACAAATGGCTAACAACGGAGTTAATACAACCAATTTCAACATCACGCCGGGTGCGATTAAAGAGATTATTGAGTATTATACGAGAGAGTCGGGAGTCAGAAATCTCGAAAGAGAAATTTCATCGGTCATAAGAAAAGCGGCGGTAAAGATTGCCGAAGGAGAAAAGGAAAAGGTTTCCGTCACGATAAATATGGTACAGGAGATGCTCGGACCAAGAAGATTTACTATCGATGAACTTGGAAAGAAAGACCAAATCGGTGTTACAAACGGGCTTGCTTGGACGAGTGTCGGAGGGGTAACTCTTCAAGTTGAAGCGATTGCAACTCCGGGAACAGGAAAACTCACGCTCACCGGTAAGCTTGGAGATGTTATGAAAGAGTCTGCGGCAGCGGCAGTTTCATATATAAGAAAAAATGCAAAGAAGCTTGGCGTCAAGGAAGATTTTTATAAGAAAACGGACATCCATCTTCATGTGCCGGAAGGGGCAGTTCCAAAAGATGGGCCGAGTGCGGGCGTGACGATTGCGGTTTCAATTTTATCTGCGCTTACGGAAAGACCGGTTGACAGAAACGTTGCAATGACAGGTGAGATCACTTTGACGGGTCGAGTCTTGGCTATCGGAGGGCTAAAAGAAAAAGTTTTGGCAGCTCTTAGAATGGGTGCAAAAATAGTTGTGCTTCCTGAAGAAAACAAAAAAGACATGGTAGAGATTCCGGAAGATGTGAAAGAAAAACTTGAGTTTAAATTTGTGAAGGACATAGGCGAGGTGTTTAAAATTGCCATTAAGTAATATAAAAAGTGCAGATTTAGTTCAAATTGCTGTAAAACCGGACCAATATCCGGACGAGAGTTTACCTGAAATTGCATTTGCCGGACGAAGCAATGTCGGAAAGTCAAGTCTTTTAAACGGCATAATGAATAGAAAATCACTTGCGAGGACTTCTTCAAAACCGGGAAAAACGAGAACTATAAATTTTTATGGGGTGAACGACGAGATTCGACTTGTCGACTTGCCGGGATACGGATATGCGATTGCATCCCAAAAAGAAAAAGAGAATTGGAAGACATATATCGAAACATATCTTGAGAGCAGAAAAAATTTAAAGGGAATTGTGCTTGTGGTCGATATAAGACACGAGCCGACAAAAGATGACAAGATGATGTATGATTATATAAAGCATTTCGGATTCAATTGTCTTATTGTTGCGACAAAGGCTGATAAAATTGCAAGGAGTAAGTATCAGGGGGCAGTTTCGAAAATTCGAAAAAAACTGGAAGCAAAGGACGAGATTTTGCCGTTTTCAAGTTTGAACAAATTTGGAATAGACAGAGTGAGAGAAAAGTTGGAGGATATGGTTTAAAAAATTTTGGGGTGATATAGGTATGACCGAAAAATTTGATACAAAAAAATATGTAGACGAATTTTACAAAAAAATTGCTCAAAACAATAGAATTTCCGACGAAGAAAAGCAGCGTGCGGTCGCTTATTCTCTCGGATATACCGACGAGGACATCGAACTTGGTGGAGATCTAGGTCTTGGCTGCGGCAATCCTATTCAAAACGCAAAGTTAAAAGAAGGAGATTGGCTTCTCGATTTGGGATGCGGAAAAGGTGTAGACGTTTTTAAGGCGGCGCGAGAGCTAAACGGAACAGGAAAAGCTGTCGGCATTGACAGACTTCCGGAAATGATTGAAAAGGCAAATGCAATTAGAGACAAGAGACATTTCGACAATGCGGAATTTGTTGTGTCGGATATAGACGATATAAATCTTCCGGACAACACTTTCGACGTTGTCATTTCAAACTGTGTTATAAATCTTCTCGAAGACAAAGAGAAAGTTTATAGAGAAATTTTTAGAGTGCTTAAGCCGGGCGGACGTGTTTCCATTAGTGATATAATTCAAATTAAGAGTCTCCCGGAAAATATTCTCGCAGATCCGATTTTTCACGCAACATGAGTCGGGGGCTCTATAACTTCAGAGTCTCTGAAGACGATTCTTCAAAAGGTCGGATTTATGCCTTACACAATAGTCGAGGAAGACCTGACTCCGGAATATTTAAACAAATGGGGACACGAAGGTCTTGACGAATTTATAAAAAGGGGGAAAATTCTGGCGATAAAGCCGGAATAAAATTGTTATGATAGGACGAGTTACATTAACTTTTATATTTTTACATTTAATAGTATGTATTTTATATTTCGTCAGCTATTTCTATAAAAAGAGCGACTTTATAAGCTTTTTAAAGGGGCTTAGCTGGATAAATCTCGGAGGAGTTTTAGCTATAATCGGAATTATATATAACAAAGTAAGGAAGGCGACCGATGACATCGGAACTATGGGGATCGTCGAAATTTCACTCTTGCTATTTCTTATGTTCGGTTATTCCGGATTTATAACATACAAATTGAATTTTGAAAAAAAGACACACTAAGAGCCTGGTTCAAAAATGAAACAGGCTCTCTTTTTATTTTACATAAACTTTTAAAAATGTTTTCTTACCCTTTTGAATAATGATTTCATCTTTTAATTCTTCAAGTGAAACAGTCATTGACGGGTCGCTTACTTTTTCGTCGTTGATACTGATGCCGCCGCCTTTGACGAGGTTTCTTCCTTCACTGTTTGATTTGCAGATTCCGGTTTCGACAAGTAGATTTAGAAGACCGATGCCGTCAGCCGCTTTCGTTGCATCAAGTTCGAATTCCGGCATATTTTCGGCATTTATTTTTCCGCTGAACAGTGCGCGCGCTGTGTTTATAGCGTTGTCCGCTTCTTCTTTGCCGTGAATATCTTTTGTGATTTCATATGCAAGAATTTCTTTTTGTCTGTTGATGTCTTCTTCCTTTTCGATTCTTTCAATTTCATCAAGTGGAAGGAATGTAAGAACTTTCATAAATCTTATGACGTCTCTGTCGTCGACATTTCTGAAGTATTGATATAAATCAAATGGAGAAGTTTTTTCTTTGTCGAGCCAAATTGCATTGCCCATTGATTTTCCCATCTTGACGCCGTCGGCGGTTGTGAGAAGTGGGATTGTCATATTGTAGACAGTTGTATTTTCAAGCTTTCTTACAAGTTCGTAGCCGCCGAGCATATTGGACCATTGATCGTTTCCGCCGACTTGAAGAGTACAATTTTCTTCTCTGTACAATTTCAAAAAGTCGTAGGATTGCATGAGCATATATGAAAATTCAAAGAATGTCAGACCTTTGTCGAGTCTTGTTTTGTAGCAGTCGAATTGGAGCATTCTGTTTACACTGAATTCCGTTCCGATTTCTCTTACGAAATTGAGGAAATTGAGATCCAAAAGCCAATCTTTGTTGTTCATAAAAATTCCGTGTTCGCCGTCCATATTTAAAAGACTCGAAAGTTGTCTTTCGAAACATTCCGCATTGTGATCGATAAATTCTCTTGACATAAGCTTTCTCATATCGTTTCTTCCGGACGGGTCACCGATCATTGTTGTGCCGCCACCGATCATGCATATTGCTTTATGACCTTGTTTTTGCAAGTGTTTAAAAAGACAAATCAGAAGATAGTGACCGACCGTCAATGAGTCTGCAGTGCAGTCAAATCCGGCATAAAATGTTAGTTTTCCATCATTTAATTTTTCTTCGAGCTCTTCAGGGTATGTCATTTGTTCAATAAAACCGCGCGCTCTTAATTCATCAACTAGTTTCATAAATCCTCCTTAAAAATATAAAAACCCATGAATAAAAGGGCATCATAACGCGGTACCACCTTTCTTCATGGGATAATTCCATCTCTATAACTTTTAACGCAAGTAAGACGTATACATATTTCTTGTATAAAAAAGTTCCGTCCGTATCAACGGTAATTAAATTATATATGATAAATTGCAAGTTGTCAAGTTTTTAATGTTTATTATTACTATATGTGGGGTAAGAATTATATAGAATCATTAAAGGAGGAATTTATAATGATTGAATTAATTAAATTACCATATGCATACGATGCATTAGAACCGGTTATCAGCAAGGAAACAATCGAATATCACCACGACAAACATCACCAAGCTTATGTAAACAAGCTAAATGAATTGATTGAAGGAACGGAACTCGCAGATATGCATCCTTGTGAAATTTTGAAAAACTTGGACAAGGCTCCTGCAGATAAAAAACAAGCAATAATCAATCAAGGCGGTGGAGTTTATAACCACAATGTTTATTGGAAACAACTTGCAAAAGATGGACAAAAAGAACCGAAAGGTGAATTGAAAGAAGCTATTGACAAAGCTTTCGGCTCATTTGAAGAATTCAAAGAAAAATTTGAAAAAGCAGGCGCAGGACAATTCGGTTCAGGTTGGGCTTGGCTCGTAGAAAAAGACGGAAAACTCGAAATCATGACCACAGCAAACCAAGATGCACCGATTTCAAAAGGATATAAAGTACTTCTAAACAACGACGTTTGGGAACACGCATACTATGTTGACTACAGAAACAAGAGAGCAGAATATCTAAAGAAATTCTGGGACATTGTTGACTGGAGCGTTGTTGAAGAAAGATTCGCAAAATAAAATAAAATTCCGGTTTTATAAACAGGATTTAAAAAGCTCGTCATTTATTTGGCGAGTTTTTTATTATTTACATAAATAGCGTTTTGGTCTTTAAAATAATCCTTTTATTTGATATAATTAAGTTGGAGGACAAGAATGATTTATACATTAACAGCAACATGCCATTTCGGAACAGAGGCGGTTTTAAAAAGAGAAATACTTAATCTGGGACTCGAGATAAAGAGCGTGACCGACGGACATATAGAATTTTATGGTACGAGCGCAGATATTTTCAGAGCGAACCTTTGGCTTAGGACAGCCGAGAGGGTTCATATTAACTTGCTCGAATTTGACGCTTATACTTTTGATGAACTTTACGAGAATGTGTTCTCTTTAGATTGGGCGGAGATTTTACCGGAAGATGCAAATTTTGTAATTAACGGCAGAAGTTATGAGTCCAAACTTTTTTCAATCTCGGATTGTCAAAGAATTACTGAGCGCGCAATAATTGACAAGCTCAATTTAACATATAACAAGGATTATTACGAAAAGACCGGAAAGAAGTATAATTTCGAAATCAGTTTAAACAGAGACCATGCGATTTTATATCTAGATTCATCAGGAGCGGGGCTTCACAAAAGAGGATACAGAAAGATGCAGGGAGCGGCACCTATAGAGGAAACTCTCGCAGCAGCTATGATAAATTTGAGCGTCTGGAACAAAGACAGACCTCTCTACGATCCGTTTTGCGGTTCGGGCACGATTCCAATTGAAGCGGCGATGATTGCGAGAAATATTGCTCCGGGAATTTTAAGAAGATTTTCGTGCGAACATTTCGGATTTTTGGATTTGTCGGAGTTTAGAACTATAAGAAAAGACGCAAAAGCGGCAATAGACAAAGACTTAACTCTAAATATAACCGGGTCGGATTACGATAGAAATATGATTATGATAGCGAGAGATAATACACAAAACATCGGCGTTGAAGATATTTTTCTCTTCACAAAAGAAGTGAGAAAAGTCGAAATCGAAGATGATTACGGAGTGATAATTACAAATCCTCCGTACGGAGTAAGACTTGACGACGAGCTTCTTGACAGAACTTATGGGAATTTCAAAACCCTTATTGACAAGCTGCCTACATGGAGCACATATGTCATTACGGACTATGACAAGCTCGAAACAGCTCTTGACAGGAAGGCTGATAAAAACAGAAAGTTATACAATGGTAAAATAAAAACTTATTTTTACACATTTTTGGGTCCAAGACCGCCAAAGGAGTATTATGAAAAACTTTAACTTAGTTGATTTAAACAGCAATCTTGATGTTCTGAATTTTTTACCGGATTGGGTGAAGATTACAAGTGTGAACGGTATTGTTATTTTTGCAAACAAACCGCTTGTTAACAAGCTAAATTTCGACCCGCAAGGGATGAAGATTGACGATTTGAAGACGACAAAATTTAAAGATATTTTCAGTATTTATATTACGCCGTCGGATTTTAAAGACGAAGATATGAAAAAGTCGGATTTAAAATTTGACGGGAAAGTTTATGATGTGTCGACTGCTCCGATAAGAGATGACTTCGGCTCAATCACAGCATATGTCGATATTTATAGAGATATGACGTCTTTAAAAAATATACAGAATGAAATCACATTTAAAAATGAAATAATGAATAAGGATCTCACTCTAACAAAGAAAATTCAGGAGTCGATTTTGCCGGTTGATTTAGATTTCGGAAGGCTAAAGGTCGACTATATGTATCAACCATGTGAACAGTTAAGCGGTGATATTTTTGACGTTATAAGTATAAATAAAAATATTACAAGCGCATATATTTGCGACGTTTCCGGACACGGTGTTCCGGCGGCTATGGTCACGGTTTTTGTTCGTGAGACTATGAGAAATCTACAGGATTATCACAGCAGCGCTTACGATTTGACGGAGCTTCATAGAAGATTTTTGGATTTGAGACTCGATATAAGTCAGTATCTTACTATGTTTCATGTTTTGATTGACACGAACGAACAAACTATTTCATATTCAAATGCCGGACACAATTGTCCAATGCTTTTAATCAGACAAAATGACGTTACTCGAATTGAGATGTCGGGAAAGCCGGTCTGCAGTTATTTCGAAAAGATTGATTTCAAGGAAAAGGTCATAAGATTTAATCCGGGGGATAAAATTTTACTTTTCACAGACGGCATAAAGGAAACACAAAATAAAGACGGGGAAGAATACGGCATTGACAGAGTTGAGAGCATTATCAGAAGAAAGCCGAATGATATTTTAAAGACTTTGAGAGTTTCGCTTGATTATTTTAACAGCGGCGTAAGATATGACGATATGTGTGCAGTTTTGATAGAATTTAAGGATAAAGGTGATATTTAATTGAGATTGGACAAGTTTTTGAAGGTTTCAAGGATTATTAAAAGAAGAACTGTTGCAAAGGAAGCTGTTTTAAACGGTTATATAAAACTGAACGGCACTCCTGCAAAGCCGGGCTCCGAAGTGAAAATCGGAGATGTAATAAGCTTTGAAAGTAGCAGGGGAAATTCAAAATTTGTGGTTGTCGGTTTAACACAAAAAGACGAAGCATATGTGAGAATGGCAAATGAAGACGAATAGTTTATACAGACTCATTTTCGCAACTATAATAATTATTTCTTTTGCAGCTTTTGCTGTCGGTTTTTACAACAATTTAAATGAAAGGTCGCGATTAAAAAAAGAAAAGGCGAGCCTTGAAAACGATTTGGAAGAATTAAACAGCAAACTTGAAGCGATAAATTACGATTTGGAAAATTCGGACAGTTTGCAATTTATCGAAAAAGAAGCACGAGCTCTCGGCATGATTAAACCTGGAGAAACAATTATTATAGATATGGATAAAGAAAAAGGCGGAAAAGACGAAAATACTGATTAAATCGATTGATAATTATTGGATTTAGTGGTAAAATATAGATAATATATGTCCTTGGAGACAGGCGGTTTATTAAATTTCAAAGCGAGCTTGAGACGGTGAGAGTCAGGTGAATTTAATAAACCAAAAGCCGAAACATGTTTCCCTACTGGACAATCGTTCGCTCGCGATAAGAGCATCTAAGTATTAGAAGGGTTGGCACCTACGAAGATTTCTCGTACCTTTTCGGTAAGAGGAATCTATTTTTTTAAAATCAATGGAGGTAAATATGGAGATAAAAAGTTTATTTGAAAAAGCAGTCGAATTAGATGGACAGGTTGTTGAGGCGGAAGGTTGGATAAGAAATCTTCGCGACTCAAAAAGTTTTGCATTTATAGAATTAAATGACGGAACAGATTTCAGATCTGTGCAAGTTGTAATGGATGAAAATACAGAAAATTTTGAAGAACTTAAAAAACTTTATCTAAGCTCGGCTATAAGAGTCAAGGGCAATCTTGTATTGACACCGGAAATGCAACAACCTTTTGAAATTAAAGCAACATCAATTGAAGTTGAAGGTGAAAGTACCGCGGATTATCCTCTTCAACCGAAGAGACACACGAGGGAATATTTAAGAACTATTGCGCATTTAAGAGCAAGGACAAATCTTTTCAGAGCAACTTTCAGAGTAAGAAGTGTTTTGGCTTATGCCATCCACAAATTTTTCCAAGATAGGGGATTTTTGTATGCACAAACTCCGCTCATCTCAGCTTTTGACGGAGAAGGCGCAGGGGAAATTTTCCACGTTACAAATCTCGATTTGAAAAATATTCCGAAAAATGACGACGGAAGCGTGGACTTCACAAAGGATTTCTTTGGAAAGCCTGTAAATCTTGCTGTTACAGGACAACTTGAAGGGGAGACAATGGCCCAAGCATTCAGAAACATCTACACATTCGGACCGACTTTTAGAGCCGATCACTCAAATACAAAGAATCACTTGGCGGAATTCTGGATGGTTGAACCGGAAATGGCATTTTGCGATTTGAAGGGAAATATGGATATCGCCGAAGCGATGATGAAATTTATCATAAGATATACTCTTGATAATTGTCCGGAAGAAATGCAATTTTTGGACAAATTCGTGGAAAAAGGCTTGATTGAAAAACTCGAAAAAATTGCAAACAGCGAATTTGCTCGTATAACTTATACCGAAGCGATTGACATTATAAGAAATGCTGACCACAAATTTGACGTCATCCCGAGTTGGGGAGACGACCTTCAACGTGAACATGAAAGATATTTGGCAGAAGTTCACTCTGACGGACCGACATTTGTAACGGACTATCCGAAGGAAATCAAGGCGTTTTATATGAAGCTGAATCCGGATGGAAAGACAGTTGCAGCTTGCGACCTTCTCGTTCCGGGCATTGGGGAAATCATAGGCGGAAGCCAAAGAGAAGAAAATTACGAAGTTCTTTTAAGTAAAATGAAAGAATTCAAATTGAATGCGGAAGATTATTCGTGGTATTTGGATTTGAGAAAATACGGCTCCACAATCCACTCCGGATACGGACTCGGTTTTGAAAGAATGGTTATGTATATGACAGGGGTTGACAATGTTCGCGACGTTGCCCTCTATCCAAGAACTGTAAACAATTGTGAATTTTAGGAGTTATTATGGAATATAATCATCAACAAATAGAAAAAAAGTGGCAAGATAAATGGGCAGAGACTCATGTTTTCGATGCCAAAGAAGATTACGACAAAAAGAAATATTATTTACTCGTTGAATTCCCTTATCCATCAGGACAAGGACTTCACGTCGGGCATCCAAGAAGCTATACCGCTCTTGACGTCGTTGCAAGACTAAAGAGAATGCAAGGTTACAATGTGCTTTTCCCAATAGGATTTGACGCATTCGGTCTTCCGACGGAAAGATATGCTATAAAAAATCATATGGACCCGGAAGTTGTAACAAAGAAAAATATCGAAACCTTTAAGCACCAATTGACAAGTCTTGGTATAAGTTTCAGTTGGAACAGAGAAATTAATACAACCGACCCGAGTTATTACAAGTGGACACAATGGATTTTCCTTCAAATGTATAAGAAAGGGCTTGCATACAAGGAACAAATGTCAATAAACTGGTGCCCTGACTGCAAAATCGGTCTTGCAAACGAAGAAGTTATAAACGGTTGCTGCGAAAGATGTGGACATACAGTTGAGCACAAAGTTAAAAATCAATGGATGCTTGCAATTACCAAATACGCAGACAAACTTGTAGATGGACTTGACACGGTTCAATATATTGAAAAAGTTAAAACACAACAAAGAAATTGGATTGGAAGAAGCTATGGTGCTGAAATCAATTTCAAAACCACAAATGGAGACTCTGTTACGGTTTACACAACGAGACCGGACACTATTTTCGGTGCGACTTATATGGTCCTCAGTCCGGAACATCCACTTCTTCAAAAATGGGATTTGAAAAACAAAGACGAAGTTAAAGCATATCAAGAAGAGGCAAGAAGAAAGAGTGATTTTGAAAGGGCAGAGCTCAATAAAGACAAGACGGGAGTTTGTCTTGAAGGTGTAAAAGCTATAAATCCGTTTACAAATAAAGAAATTCCGATTTTCATTTCGGACTATGTTCTTATGACGTATGGAACGGGAGCAATTATGAGTGTTCCTGCACACGATACAAGAGACTATGAATTTACAAAGAAATTCGATTTGCCGATTGTAGAAGTTATTAAGGGCGGAGATGTTTCAAAAGAAGCATACACCGACACAGCTGAAGGCGAACTTGTAAACAGCGGTGAATACAACGGTCTTTCTGTCGCTGAAGCCAAGGAAAAAATTCTCGATAAATTGCAAGAAATGGGAATTGGCGACAAAAAGGTCAACTTTAAACTCCGCGACTGGGTTTTCAGCCGTCAAAGATATTGGGGTGAACCGATTCCGATGGTTTATTGCGAAGACAAGTGGGTTCCGATGAATGAAAAGGATTTACCGCTCACACTACCGCACGTCGACAGCTACGAGCCGACAGACTCGGGCGAAAGTCCGCTTGCACTAATTCCGGAATTTGTAAATACGACATGCCCTGATGATCCAAGCGTTCCGGGAAAGAGAGAAACAGACACAATGCCGAACTGGGCGGGTTCAAGTTGGTATTATTTGAGATACTGCGATCCGCACAACGATGAAGCGCTGGCAGATTATAAAAAACTTCAATATTGGTTGCCGGTCGACTGGTATAACGGAGGAATGGAACACACTACACTTCACCTTCTATATTCCAGATTCTGGCACAAGTTCCTTTACGATATCGGAGTTGTTCCAACCGAAGAACCATATATGAAGAGAACTTCACACGGTATGATTTTGGGTGAAAACGGCGAAAAGATGAGTAAGTCCAGAGGAAATGTCAGAAATCCGGATGAATATGTAAAAGAATACGGAGCTGACGCTTTGAGACTCTATGAAATGTTCTTGGGTGACTATGAAAAGAGCGCGCCTTGGAATGACGACGGACCTAAACAACTTAGAAAGTTCGTTGAAAGGGTTATAAGACTAATGGACGTGACTGTTGAAGGGGATGAAATTAGAAAAGAACTTCTACCGATTTTTCACATCACGATCAAGAAAGTCACAAATGATTACTTGACTCTAAAATATAACACGGCAATCGCTCAAATAATGACTCTTGTAAATGAAATTTATTTGACCGAAAAGATTAATAAATGTGAATTCAAGATACTTCTCACTCTTTTAAATCCGGTTGCACCTCATATTACTGAAGAATTGAATGAAAGATTGGGATTTGACAAGATGATTTGCGAATGCGAATGGCCTCAATATGACGAAGCTTTGACAGTTCTTCAAACGATTGAAATTCCTGTTCAAATTAACGGAAAAGTTATTGAAAGAATAAATATTGAAAGAGATATGGAAGAAGAAAAGGTTTTGGAACTTGCATTTGCACTCGATGATATTAAGGCAAAGACAGAAGGCAAAACAATTGTAAAGAAGATTTTTGTTCCGAACAAAATTCTAAACATTGTTGTTAAGTAGGTGAAATATGCCAATTATAATTAAACCTGAAGTTGAAGACTATATAAAAGTTGCGCTAAGAGGAGTTTATACAGGAAAATCATTTAAGAGGAGTCTTTGGATGCAAAGACTCACTCTTCCGGTTATTGCGATGTTGCTTGTCCTTCTTGCAAAACCGATAATTCCGATAAATGTTGTTGTGGCTGCAGCAATTTCGGCTGTTTGGATTTATTTTATACCGAAGCTTTTCAAGAAAAATATAAGAAAGAAGATTGAAAGAGCTTTTATGGCAAAAGCAGCCACAGACAGTTCATTTTTGAGAGAATACAAAATTGACAAGATTGAAGGCGGACTTGAAGCGTTTCGAGGTGAAAACAGATTCGTTGTATTGTTTGATAATATGAGCGAATATACTGTTGAGGACGATTATATTTATATTTTATCTCAAGACAAGGAATTTGATTTTCTAATTCCAAGACATGCTTTTAAAACAAAAGAAGAATTTGAAGGATTCAAGGAAGCTCTTGATCGCCAAATTCAAATTGCAATTAGGATGTGATATTATTAAAAAAGCAATTATATTAGCTGCCGGCGAAGGCTCGCGAATGAAATCGTCAAAGTCGAAAGTGCTTCATATGCTTTTATTTAAACCGCTTATTATGCACGTTTTCGACTCTGTAAAAAAAGCGGGATTCGATGAAATCATAACGGTGCTCGGCACAAAAAATATCGATGAAGCATCTCCGGTTCTTGAAGCGAAGGGCTCTAAAATAGTTAAACAAGAGCTCGGCGAAGGAAAGCCGTATGGAACCGGATATGCAGTAAAACTTGCAAAAGATTTTATAAAAGAGGAAGACTCTTTGATGGTTTTGTATGGAGACACGCCTCTTATAGATGCAAAAGTTATAGAAGAATTTACTAAATTTCACAATGAAGAAAAGTCGGACATAACAGTTCTTTCCGCAATTTTGGACGACCCTAAAGATTATGGAAGAATTGTCAGAGAGGACGGAGAGTTCAGTGCAATTGTTGAAAAGAAGGAGCTGGATCCGAACAAGACTTATACAAATGAGGTAAACTCCGGAATTTATCTTTTCAGCGGTAAGGCATTTTTAAAAACAATCGACCTTATAAACGACAATAATCTAAAAAAAGAATATATGATAACGGACACGATAAAATATGCCAAAGAAATGGGCATGAAAGTGAGTGCGTATGTCACGGAAGACACGGACATAATTCTCGGCGTAAACGACAGAGAGGATTTGTATTTCTGTGAAAGAGCTTTGATGAAGCGGGAAAACAGAAAGAGAATGCTCTCGGGGGTTATGATTCACAATCCTGAACTCACGATGATTTCTCCGGATGTTCAAATTGAACAGGACGTTGAAATTTTCGGAGAATGTAAAATTTACGGGGAAACTGTAATAGAGTCCGGCACGGTTATTGAATCGTCGACTTTAAAAAATATGAAAATTGGAAAAGATTGTCATATTATTAATACAGTTGCAGAGGATTCAGTTGTCGGAAACGCAGTTTCGTATGGACCATATTCAAGGATAAGACCGAATTCGGTTATAAAGGACGGGGTCAAAGTCGGAAATTTTGTAGAGGTAAAAAATTCCATTTTGGGTGAAAATACAAAGGCCGGACATTTGGCATATATCGGCGACGCCGATGTTGGGAAAGGTGTTAACATAAGCTGCGGAGTTATATTCTGCAATTATGATGGAAAACATAAACACAGAACCGTTGTAGGAGACAATGCTTTTATAGGCTCAAATGTAAATTTGGTTGCGCCTGTGGAAGTTTCGAACAACGGATTTGTTGCTGCGGGCTCAACTATCACAAAGCCTGTGGAAGAGGATGAGCTTGCTATAGAGAGAAGTGAGCAGAAAAATATTAAAGAATGGGTGAAGAAAAAGGGACTTCACAAGGAGGATTTTTAATGATGGGTTTTTTTAAAGGTATCAAGGTAATTACAGGAAATGCAAACAGAAAATTAGCTAAGGACATTTGTGAAAAAATGGGAATCGATTTACTCGACTGCGATGTAACAACTTTTTCGGATGGAGAAATAAATGTTGAAATCAACGAAACAGTTCGTGGATGCGACGTATTTATTATTCAACCGACACACAGCCCTGTAAATGACAATTTGATGGAAACTTTGATTTTGATTGACGCATGTAAGAGAGCAAGCGCAGGCAGAATTAACGCAGTTATTCCGTACTACGGATATGCAAGACAAGATAGAAAAACTCGTGCACGTGAACCTATCACAGCAAAACTTGTCGCAAACCTTTTAGAAAAAGCCGGTGCAGACAGAGTTGTTACAATGGATCTTCATGCGGGACAAATTCAAGGTTATTTTGATATTCCTGTGGACCATTTATCAGCAATTCCTGTTTTGGCTGAATATTTCAAAGACAAAATTGATGAAAATTCAACAGTTGTAAGCCCTGACCTGGGAGGAGTTACGAGAGCAAGAAATTTTGCAAACAAATTGAATTTACCGATTGCAATCATTGAAAAGAGAAGACCGAGACCGAATGTTTCCGAAGTCATGAATGTTATCGGAGATATCGAAGGAAAGACTTGTATTTTGGTCGACGACATCATTGATACAGCAGGAACAATTTGTCAAGCTGCAAAAACTTTGAAAGAAATGGGCGCAAAGGAAGTTTATGGATGCGCTACCCACGGTGTTTTATCAGGTCCTGCAATTGAAAGACTTCTCGACAGTGATTTAAAAGAATTTGTTATCACCGACTCAATTCCACTTCCTGATCTTCCTGAAATCAGAGATAAGATTAAAGTCGTATCTGTTGCAGAAATGTTTGCAAAAGCACTTACGATTATCTCAAACAACGAATCAATCAGCAAAATCTTCGACTAATGAAAGTTATTGTTGGACTTGGAAATCCGGGCGCAAAGTACGAGCTGTCAAGACACAATGCGGGGTTTTGGGTTTTGGACAACTATGCGGACAAACACAGAGTTTCAATTGACAAGGCAAAATTTAATGCTCTTATAGGTGAATTTAATAACTCGGGTGAAAAAATAATTCTCGTTAAACCAATGACTTATATGAACGAAAGCGGTGTTTCGGTTTCCGAGATTTTAAATTTTTACAAACTCGATTTGTCAGATTTAATAGTTGTTGTAGACGACATAGAGATTGAACTTGGAACTTTGCGCATAAGAAAAAAAGGCGGTAAGGGTACACACAATGGACTCAAGTCGATTTATAATCATCTTAAATCCGATGACTATACAAAGGTGAAACTCGGTGTCGGAAAATTTATGAGAGACTGCGATTTGGCGGATTTTGTACTTGCAAGGCCGCCGAAGAAAGATTCTGAAATAATTGATATTCTCGTTAATAAAGCGGTCAATTCACTTGATGCAATTCTTGACATTGGAATTGATAATGCGATGAATAATTATAATGGGAAAATAGAAATAGATGGATAAATTATTGGAAAGAATAAAAAAAGAGCCTGTTCTTGAAAGTTTTTTGAGGGCATATAATGATGGAAAATCGGCACTTATCAGCGGTGTCGGCGATGAATTCCTGGATTATCTTATAACCCTTGTAGCGGGGGAGGATAGGCCTTTTTTTGCTGTCTTTCCAACTGAAGCGGAGGCAAAACAGTTCGTTGACAGATGCGATGATAGCGAAGTTGTCTGCGACTATATGCCCCCGAGAGAAAAGATTTATTACGAAATAAAAGTTATTGACGACAAGGTTCAAAAGGACCGTATGTCAGTTTTTCAAAGAATGATAAACGGCGAAACAAAGCTGATTGCTCTTTCACTTTTCACCCTCTATGACTTTAATCTAAATTTAGATTTTTATAAAGACAAAATTATAAAAATTAAAAAAGGCGACCGATTTGATTTTGATGAACTTATTTCAATGCTTATTTCAAGCGGGTTTAAAAGGGAGCCGGAGGTTAGTTCGAGGGGCGAGTTTAGTCTTCGCGGTGATATTGTAGATATTTTTCCGATTTGTGGAGACGGACTTATAAGAATTGAATTTTTTGACGATGAGGTCGACACGATAAGGCGGGTTGATTCAGACACAAGACTTTCGACTGAATATATCGACGAGGTCGAAATTTTTCCTAGCGAAGAGCTTATAATCGACGATTATACAAAAAATTCGATTATCGACGGAATTTCAAAAGATTTGGAGAAAAAGGAAAATAGAGAGGACTATAAAAAATTCGATATTATTTTAGAAAAACTTCGAGACGATTCATATTCGAGCGAACGTGAAATTTTGTTTTCATATTTTCCGGAGGAGCTTAAAGTTCGGACTTATGACTTGGCGAAGGACTATAATATTCTTTTTATTTATCCTGATTTAGCAAAGAAAGAGATTTTAAGTTATTATGAGTATTTGGACATGGAGCTTAGCCATTTATATTTAAGCCATGAAATTATGGACGAGGATATTTATGGAGACAGGCTTTTTGAGCCGGATGCGATTAAAGAAATAAAGAATCGGGCATTTTATGTTTCGGGACTTCCAGATAAGATAAATGATGTTTTGGATTTTGAACTAAAAATAAAAAGCGTTCCAAAATACGGTCGCGACTTCAATGAGATTTTTAAAGATATTTCAAAATATGAAAATGAAAAATATAAAATATATTTGAGTGCGAGTGACGACGTAAAGAGAAAAGCTGTTGAAGAGAGATTTTTGGAACACGGCTTTCCCTATACTTATGAAGACAGTGATAAAAATAATATTGTCATTACGAAGAAGTCAATAGCAAACGGTTTTGTGCTTCCAAGTATAAATTTGGTTGTGTTCGGGGATTTAAATATTTTCGGATTCGGCGAAAAAAGAGGGAAGAGAAAAAAATCCAAGTCGGCTTCGAATTTGAGAATTCAGGATATAAATGTCGGAGACTATGTAATTCATGAAGACCACGGGGTCGGTGAATACAACGGAGTTAAGACTCTCGATATAAAAGGCGTTAGAAAAGATTATCTTGAAATTTTATATAAGGACAAGGACAAACTTTATCTACCGGTCGAAAATATAAATCAGATTGACAAATACACTTCGAAAGAGGGGGCAAAGCCAAGAATTTATGGTTTGGACAGTATTCAGTGGAAAAGGACCAAAGAGAAAACCAGAAAAGCGATAAATGAGATGGCTCGCGAACTGATCGAGCTCTATGCTGTGAGAAGTAAAAAAGAGGGCTTTCAGTTCAGCAAGGACACTGAATGGCAACACGAGTTTGAAGACAGTTTCAAATATGTCGAGACCGAGGGGCAACTCATGGCAATCGACGACATCAAAGGCGATATGGAATCGAAAAAGCCGATGGACAGGCTTCTTTTGGGAGACGTCGGTTATGGAAAGACGGAAGTTGCACTTAGAGCAGCTTTTAAAGCTATAATGGATGGGAAACAAGTCGCAATGCTCACACCGACAACGCTTCTTGCGGAGCAGCACACAAAAACTGCCGAAGAAAGATTTAAAAATTTTCCGGTGCGAATCAGAAATCTCAGTCGATTCAGAACAAAAAAAGAAATTACAAAAACTGTAAAAGAGCTTGCGCTTGGTCAAGTGGATATGATTATCGGGACGCATAGACTTTTATCTAAAGATGTAAAGTTCAAAGATTTGGGACTATTAATAATCGACGAGGAGCAAAGATTTGGGGTAAAACACAAGGAGAGAATCAAATCGCTTGCGGAGGACGTCGATGTTTTAACGCTTTCCGCTACTCCTATTCCTAGAACTCTTTCCATGAGTCTTTCGGGCATTCGCTCTATGTCGGTCATTGAAGAACCGCCTCACAACAGAATACCTGTGCAGACTTATGTTTTGGAATACAGTGAAAATATTATCAGAAGTGCGATTTTAAAAGAAATAAATCGTGGAGGGCAAACTTTCTTTTTATACAACGATGTAAAGAGCATGGAAGTTATGAAGAGAAAACTTGAGGAGCTTGTTCCGGAAGCTAGATTTTTTATTGCAAATGGTCAGATGTCCGAAAGAGAACTCGAAGATGTTTTTTATAGATTTGAAAACAAAGAATCGGATGTATTGATTACGTCAACAATTATTGAAACCGGAATGGATCTTCCGAACGTCAATACACTTATTGTTTATAACTCCGACAGATTCGGACTCTCGACGCTATATCAGTTAAGGGGAAGAGTCGGGCGGAGCAATCGCCTTGCTTATGCATATTTTACTTATGACAAGTCGCGCTCTATTTCAGAGAAAGCCATTAAAAGGCTTATGGCTATGAAGGAGTTTACCGACTTTGGAAGCGGATACAAGATTGCAATGCGAGACCTCGAGCTTCGAGGTGCCGGAAATGTTTTGGGTCTCAGTCAGTCGGGACATATGGCGGAAGTCGGATATGAACTTTATATGAAATATTTAAATTATGCTATCGGTGAATTACAAGGAAAACCTGTGCGAGAAACATTAAACACAAAGGTTGACTTTATGGTTGAAAGTGCGGTCCCGGAAGGATTTATAGAGGACACATATATTAGGATGGAGCTTTATAGACGCATTTCAGACATTCAGACATTCAAAGAAAAAGATGAGCTTGCAGATGAGATTATCGACAGATTCGGTGATATTCCGGAAGCGCTGATAAACCTTATGAACATCGGACTCATAAAGAATATTGCAAGTAAACATTTTGTAAAAAGTATAATTGAAAATAACAATATAATAAGGATGGAATATGCGCCGGAAATGCTTGATGAGATTGACATGACAAAGTTACTTAAAGACTTTCCGGACGGACTTAGATTTGATTCAAAATTGCCTATCATTAGAATTTCTACTAAAGACAATGCAATTGATACGGTGTATAAATTTTTTAAAAGTGCTTTTGGAGTTTAGGGGGGAGAATGAAAAAATATAATCTTTTAATATTATGTGTTCTGTTTTTTATGTTTGGATGCTCAAAACCTCCGAAAGATGTGGTCGCCTCAGTGAACGGCGAGTATATAACGGACGAGGAGTATGAGCCTTACAAACAGGAACTTGAAAAACTTTCTCTTGGTGACAGTAAACTTTCATCTTCTGAAAAAAGTGCAATTGAAGGACTTGTTGACAGAAAAATTGTGGACATTGAATTTAAAAATGCAAATCTATCTGTTGATGAATCGGAATTTAAAACGTTCAGGAAAGCTTATCTTGAAGAATTAATAGATGAAAATGCTTTTAAGGAATTTTCTGAATACAAGAGCTTAAATGAGGATGTTTTAAATGAATATTTATTAAATAAATACAAAACTCAAAAGCTAAAGGAAAAATTTGCTGAAGATTTTGAGCTTACTGATGAAAATTTGAGAAATGAATACCAAAATAAATCCGCAAAATATGATTCATATAGAGTACAATTCATATTTATGAAGGATTTGGACAAGATGAAAGAAAATGTTTTGCCTCTGAGTTTCGGGATGGATGTTTTGGCAACTCTTTACAGTGAGGAGCCGATTTCGGCGTCAAATGGCGGAATTGTCGATGATTATCACATAGGGGACAAGGAGCCGAAGTTCGATCTTACAATTCAATCTTTGGAAAAAGGCGAGACGAGCGATATAGTTGAAACGAAAAACGGTTACTATATAATAAAACTAATTGACATAAACAGCGGCTATGAAAATCATAAAGAAGCCGTGAAAAATACTTTGATAGATGTAAATTTTAAGCGCTATATGAATAACATAAGAAGTAATGCAAAAGTTAAAATTTATCGAGATTTGACGACTAAATAGTATTGCATTGATTATTTTTTTATGGTATAATTGTAGTCAGGATATTTTAAAGGAGGAAAAAATGGCTAATATTAAATTAGAAGCTAAGAATAGAGCCGAATTTGGTAAGAACCGTGTAAACAAATTAAGACGCGACAATCTTATCCCGGCAGCTATTTTTGAAAAAGGCAAAGAAACGTTGCCTATTACGATATCAGCAAGAGATTTTGAAATTGTATATAGAGAAGCAGGCGGAACATCAATCGTTGACGTTAATGTTGAAGGTCAAGCACATCCTACAATTATTAAAGAAATCGATAGACATCCGTTCAAGAACCAAATTCTACACGTTAATTTCCAAGGCATAAACATGAACGAAGTAATCAAAGTTGAAGTTCCTATTGAATTTATCGGTCGTGACAGCATTAAAGCACAACCATCTGTATTCAATGCATCGTTAAACGAACTTCACATCGAATGTTTACCTGGAGATTTACCTGATACAATTGAAATACCTGTTGAAGGAATGCAAATTGATGATGTAATTTATGTTAAGGACTTAGAAATTGCTAAGAATGACAAAATTACAATCTTGGTAGACCAAGATGAACCTGTTTGTTCATTGTTACCACAACAAGAAGTTGAAGAAGAGGAAGAATCCACTGAAACAGCTGCCGGTGATGTACCTGTTGTTGGTGAAGAAAACAAAGAGGAAGAAGAATAATTCACTGAATTTAAGGAACCGTGACTTTTCACGGTTTTTTTATTAAAAGAGGTTTTTATGAATCAAAATAAAAAATCATCAATTGGAAAAAATGCTGCGATACTTGGCTTGGCAGGCATAATTGTAAAAATTTTCGGAGCGATTTATAGAATACCGATGACCGCTCTTATTAAAGATGTGGGTATTGGATATTTTCAGTCCGCATATCCAATCTATGAAATAATGCTTGCGATTTCTACAGCGGGGCTTCCGGTTGCGGTTTCAACAATAGTTTCAAGGGAAAATGCAAAAGAAAATTATTTAAATTCAAAGAAGACTTTTAAAGTCGCATTTTGGTTTATGGCATTTTTGGGCGCGCTTTTAGCACTACTTCTTTGGATTTTTGCAGAGCCGCTTGTAAATTTCTTGGGAAATCCGGGGAGCTATTATTCGATGCTCGCGCTTATTCCGGCTATGCTATTCAGTCCGCCACTCGCTGCTATGCGTGGGTATTATCAAGGGCTTGAGCTCATGACGTCGACCGCAATAAGCCAAATAATTGTACAAGGGACAAGGGTTGCAACGGGATTATATCTTTGTTATCTTTTGATACCTTATGGACTCGAAGCATCCGCCGGCGGCGCATCTGCCGGAGCCGGAATCGGAGCATTTCTTGGAGTTATGTATATGCTTCTCGTGCATAGAAAACACAACAGAGAAATAGGCGATTCGTTTAATACAAATAAAGATAAACTAATGGATTCCAAGGGAATATTAAACGAGCTTATAAAAATCGCAATCCCAATTTCAATCGGGGCCGCGATAATGCCAATTATGGACACAATCGATATCAGACTTGTCATGAAAGGGTTACTAAAAGCGGGATTTTCTGTTGAAGAGGCAAACTTGAGATTCGGGTGGCTAAAGGGTATGGCACAAACCCTTATAAGTCTTCCACAAGTAATAGGTATTGCTCTCGGAGTTTCGATGATTCCGGTTGTATCAAAACTTTTCACGCTCGGAGATGGGGAAAAACTGGAAAAGAAAGTTTCCAGTATAAATAGAATAACACTTTTTATTGCATTTCCGGCAATGATAGGTCTTTTTTCTTTAAGCGAACCGATAATCCGACTTCTATATGGTTCAACCGGCGCGGAAGCAATCGAGGGAACTGCAAAAATTCTCAGAATTCTTTCAATTTCAGTCCCGGCACTCATGCTTATAAATGTAAATACTTCGGTTCTTCAAGCTGTGGGAAAAGAAAGAATCCCTGTAATAAATCTTGTTATTGGTGGAATTTTTAAAATATTTCTAACCTATGTTTTGACGCAAAGACCGGAGATAAATGTATACGGTGCAGCAATAGGAACTGTAATTTCGTTTACGATTACAGGTCTCTTAGATTTATATTTTGTCAAAAAGGAAATAGGCTTAAAACTGAACGTTAAAACGCTTGTGAGCGCAATTGCATCCGTTTTGATGGGTGGCATTGCATATGGCACTTGGATGGCTTTAAACACTAGAATATCGCCAAACATTGCCACATTAATTGCGGTAATGGTAGGTGCTGTAGCTTATGCCGCCATATTGTTTGGAACGAAGACCGTCACGAAAAAAGATTTGGAGGAAATTAGAGAGTGAAGTTAACAATAGTTGGATTGGGATTTGGAGAAAAAAAGGGAATAACGCTTGAGGCGCTTGACACTATTAAAAATTCTTCAAATGTAATTTTAAGGACCAAGCATCACCCGACTGTCGAGCTCATCGATGAGATGGGGATTGAATACAAAACTTGTGATAAACTTTATGAAAAGGCGGATAATTTCGAGGAATTGTATAAAAGTATCGCGAAAAAAGTTTTGGAAGAAAGCAAAGAAAAAGACACCGTTTATGTTGTTCCGGGAGCGCCGTCGATCCTTGAAAGTACAGCTTTTCATATTATAAAGGATGAGCCCGACGTTGAAATAGTGGAGGCGGTAAGTTTTATCGAGCCATGTGTGACTGCTTCAAAAATAGACATAGGTGAAGGTTTAGTTTTGATAGATGCGGTTGATGTGAATTTTTATAATTTAAATCCGAATTTCAATATTATGATAACACAACTTTGGAATGAGTTTATTATTTCAGACGTTAAACTCGCTCTTATGGAAATTTACGGCGACGAATATGAGATAGAGGCGATTTATAGCGCCGGAATAAAGGGAGAAGAAAAGATTAAGAAGCTTAGGGTTTATGAGATGGACAGAGTTTTAAAACCGGACATAAGACTTTCTTTGGTAGTTCCAACTTTTAAAGGAAATAATTTCCTTGAACTTTTGAGCGAAGCGGATAATGAAAAAAATATTGATAAAGTTGATATCGATCCGGAATTAAAAACGGCGATAATGAATCTTTCCAAAAGCTATAAAAATTTAAAGAATCTTGTTGACGAAGGCTATTTTGAAATGAATGAGGTGATTTTTGCACTAAAATTGCTCAATAATGGCTTATAACCGTAAAAAAATACAAAAAATACGGTAAAATATCGTAAAAAGACTTGAAAATATTTGTTATATCGGTTAAAATGGATGTAAGCGGAAGAATTATTCTTTCGTAGCGGCAATCATAAGGAGGAAGATTATGAATAAATCCGAATTAATTTCAGCAATCGCTGAAAAATCAGAATTGACAAAAAAAGATTCAGAAAGAGCTTTAAACGCATTTCTCGAAACAGTCAGTGAAACATTGACAGAAGGCGACAAAGTTCAATTGGTTGGCTTTGGTACTTTCGAAGTTAGAGAAAGAAAAGCAAGAGAAGGCAGAAATCCTAGAAATCCTGAAGAAGTTATTAAGATCCCTGCATCACTTGCACCTGTATTCAAAGCAGGAAAAGCACTTAAAGAAGCTGTTAACTCAAAGAAAGCTTCAAAGAAAAAAGCAAAGAAAAAATAACTTATGTTATGTGTTAAAGAGCAACTTATGGTTGCTCTTTTTCATTATTGTAACAAAAAAGAGTTTTAATACTTATAAAAATGTGGTATTATATGAATATAAAAGGATTTTGGAGGCAAAAATGAAATTAGTATTAGTAAGACATGGACAAAGCTTATGGAATCTTGAAAATAAGTTTACAGGCTGGGTCGATGTTGATTTGTCGGAGAAGGGGGTTGAAGAAGCTAAACACGCCGGTAAAATTTTAAGAGATGAAGGAATTCAATTCGACAAAGCATACACAAGTGTGCTTAAAAGGGCTATAAAAACGCTTCATTTTATTTTGGAAGAATGCGATGAGCTTTGGATTCCTGAAGAAAAGTCATGGAGACTTAACGAAAGACACTATGGTGCGCTCCAAGGATTAAACAAGTCGGAAACTGCTGAGAAATATGGCGATGAACAAGTTCATATTTGGAGAAGAAGCTATGACACGCTTCCGCCGGAAATAAAAAATGACAATCCGCTCAGTCAAGACGGTGATAGACGTTATATTTACAAAGATGCTGTGCCACACACGGAAAATCTTAAAGTTACACTTGAAAGAGTAATGCCTTTTTGGACAGATAAGATTGCGCCGGATTTGCTTGACGGAAAAAACGTTATTGTCGCTGCTCATGGAAACAGTTTAAGAGCTCTAACAAAGCATATTGAAAATATTTCAGATGAAGACATTATGGGACTTGAAATTCCAACAGGAAGTCCGATAATTTACGAACTGGATAATAAACTTGAAATTGTTGACAAAAAGATATTTAAATAATTAATGGAGGAATTATGTTATTTTGTATTACAGGAAATGGAAAAGGTAAGACAACCTCTTCAATAGGGATGTCGGTAAGAATGATTGGAACCGGTAAAAAAGTACTTTTCATTCAATTTATGAAAGGCACTGAATATTCCGAAATAAAAGCTCTAAAGAGATTTCCGGAAGCGGAAGTTCACACTATGGGAAGACCGGGATTCATAAAGAGGAATGCTGAAGAAGAGGATAAGAAGGCAGCAAGAGCCGCTTGGGATTTATTTAAGGAAAAATTAAACGAAGACTTCGGGCTTTATGTACTTGATGAACTCAATGTTGCTATGTTCTATGAACTTCTACCTATGGATGAAGTGATTGAAACGCTTAAAACTGCAGCAGAAGACCATGAAATAGTAGTTACGGGCAGATATGCTCCGCAGGAAATCCAAGATCTCGCAAAGATGGTTTCAGAAATTGTTGAAGTGAAACACCATTATCAAGAAGGAATTCCTGCAAAGAAAGGTATTGAATTTTAATGGATAAGATCCATAAGGCGTCTATATTTATGCTGCTTTCGGCATTCAGCTTTTCAATAATGCAGATTGCAGTTAAATATACAGCTCAAACAATACCTGTCGCTGAACTAGTATTCATGAGAAATTTTGTGATGCTCCTGGTTGCAGGATCAATAACTATAAAAAACAAAAAACCGCTTTATAAGGACAAGAAAAATCTCCCACTAATATTGGGGAGAGGAATATTTGGTATGCTTGGAGTATTTTTATACTTCCAAGCTACTAAATATCTTCCGAGTGCGGAGGCTTCCGTCCTTCAAAAATCCAGTCCGTTTTTCGTAGCGATATTTGCATATATCACAATGAAAGAACCTATGAGTAAAGCGGACATCATATCAATGATAGTTGCGTTTACAGGAGTACTGTTTGTAACAAAACCGAGTGCAAGCGGATTTAATAATTATGCTATAATTGCACTTTTATCGGGCATATTCGCCGCAATGGCATATACATGTATAGGAATGCTTAAAGGAAGAGAAGAAAGTCACACAATCATGCTTTCTTTTGCAATTGTAACATGTGTCGGAATGATTCCGCTTATGCTAGGAAACTTTAAAGTACCGAATTTAAAGGAGATTATAGGTCTTGCCATAGTAGGAATCTGCGGAATGCTTGGACAATGGTTTTTGACCTTTGCATATATGATGGCACCGGCGGGAAAGGTAAGTATATTCAATTATACGACTGTTATTTTTACAAGTATATTGGGTTATTTTATATTCGGAGATAAAATAGATTTATTTAGCGGCATTGGAATTCTCTTAATATTTATCGGCGCATATGTTGCATATGTCGGAAAAAACAAAGTTGAAGTTCGATAAAAATATTTTTATAAATTGTAAAAATTATTAAAAAAACACTTGACAAACAAAAATTAGTATTATATAATATTAAATGTTGACAATAAATCAATCGCGGGTGTAGCTCAATGGCAGAGCTTCGGCTTCCCAAGCCGGTTACGAGGGTTCGATTCCCTTCACCCGCTCCAGATTTGTATGGTGGATGTAGCCGAGCTGGTTAAGGCGCCAGATTGTGGTTCTGGAGACCGTGGGTTCGAATCCCATCTTCCACCCCATTGATCCATTAGCTCAGTCGGCAGAGCACTTGACTTTTAATCAAGGTGTCCCGAGTTCGAATCTCGGATGGGTCACCATATATGCGGGAATGGCGAAATTGGCAGACGCGCTGGATTTAGGTTCCAGTGCCGCGAGGCGTGGGGGTTCAAGTCCTCTTTCCCGCACCAAAGTAAAATCATCGTTTTAAACGGTGATTTTTTTATTTGCTAAAATACAATACATATACAATTTGATTTTTAGGTGTTTACTTAATATAATAAGATAAGAGTATTTATATTTGGAGGTGTGCTATGATTTATATTATGCGACACGGAACCACGCCCTACAATAAAGAGGGAAGGCTTCAGGGTCAAAGGGATATTCCGCTTAGCGAAGAGGGAATAAAGCAGGCGGAAGAAGCTGCACTAAGGCTTAAAGATATACATTTTGATGAGATATATTCGTCTGACTTGATGCGCGCACATAAGACGGCGGAAATCGTAGCACGTTTTCACGACACGGGAGGCGTCATTAACGATAGGCGACTTCGTGAAATAGGTCTCGGAACTTGGGAAGGTAAGACTTATGATTATTTGAGAAATAACGAGCCTGATTATGTGCTTTTCTACAATTCGCCACAGCTTTATAAGGGAGATATTCCTGAAAAATATTCGGAAGTTCTCAAAAGATTAAATGATTTTTTTAATGAACTTGACCATGACAAGGACATTTTGGTTGTGAGTCACGGTTTTGTGATTTATCATTTGCTTAAAGATATTCACAACTATGAGCCGATTGTTCCGATTGATAATTGCGAAGTTATAAAATATGATTTTAAAAATAATAGATTTGAAAGAAATTTTATGAGGTAGATATGTTTTTATTTAGAAATGCAAATTTAAAAGAATTTATTGTTGACATTTTATGTGAAGGCGGAAAGATTTTTAAGATTGAAGAAAATATTGAAAATTATTATAATGTTCCGGAGTATGACCTCGAAAAAAGAGTTGTGCTCCCGGGTTTGATTGACGGACATGTCCACGTGACCGGAGGAGGCGGAGAGGGCGGTTTTACAACAATGGTTCCGCCTATAAAATTTGAAAAGATTATAAGAGCGGGAGTCACAACTTTGGTGGGACTTCTCGGCACAGACAGCACTACACGCTCCGTTCAAAATTTGATTCAAAAGGTGAGGGAACTTTCGGAATACAATATAAGAACTTATGCTTTGACAGGAGCTTACGACTATCCGTCGCCGACAATAACGGGGACAGTCAAAGGAGACATAGTTTTTATAAATGAAATTATCGGTTCAAAGATTGCAATTTCGGATCACAGGTCGAGCTATCTTGACAAGCACGAGCTTTTAAGACTTGCGAGTGAATGTTTTTTTGGCGGACTAATTTCCGGAAAAGTGGGAGAGCTACACATGCACACGGGCAGGCTTGGAAAAAGGCAGCTTAAGGATGTGTTTGAGATTCTTGAAGAATCGGAAATTCCTATAAAAGTTTTTAGACCTACGCACTGCGGCAATCTGGTTGACGATGCGATAAAATTTATGAATATGGGCGGATATGCGGACTTCACTGCGGGAGATGAAACTCCTGAGATTTTAGATTATGTAATGAAAAAAGCACCGCTCGATAGAATTACACTTTCAAGTGATTCAAATGGAAGCATTCCTGTTTGGAATGATAAAAAAGAAGTTATTCGCGTTGAAGCTGCGGAGATTTCAGGGCTTTATGATAATATAAAGACTCTTGTTAAGGATTTTAATGTTGACATTGATACGGCACACAGGCTCGTTTCAAAAAATGTTTCCGAAGCACTTCAGATTTCAAATATAACGGGCGAGATTAGAGAAGGTCTTTCTTGTGACTTTATTTCTATTGATGAGGACTTAAACATCGTTGATGTTGTGAGCAAGGGAATTATAGAATTAAAACAAAATGAGATTACTAGAAAGGTGAATTTTCAAAATTTCTAACAAAAAAATCCTTAATCCGGTTTGATGGATTAAGGATTTTTATTATGCGTTCATTTCGTCTTCAGTCAGAAATGCTTTTATGCCGAGCGGAAATTCTTCAAGTGCAAGATCTTTCACTGCTTTTGCATATTGTCTTATTTCAAATTGGCTGTGCGAGTCCATTCTTTGTTTTATAAAGTGAGCAACGGATTGGAGGGAAGCGGTCCAATACCAACCTACATACATTCCGTATGCCGGAAGAAAGAGTCTTGCTTCTTCAGCGCAAATTCCGTCTTCCATTGCTTTTTCATAGAGATCGACGCCTTCGTTTACATATTTTTTTAATTTTTCAGTATATTCTTTGCCGAGTTCCGCTGAAACAGGTTCTTTAGAACCTTGCTTGTTGTTATCCGGCTTTCCTCTCCATTCGTTTTCATTTGGAATGTAGAAAGTCGGTTCTTGAGTAATATATCTTCTTGAACTTTCGTTCCATGCATTCATTGTATCTTGACATCCTTCGAGATGCGAAGAGCCGATAATATATTTCCACCATTGTCTTGCAACCATTAGAGGTGCAAAAATTTCAAATTGAAGAATTGCATGTCTAAACGGAGAAGTGTGATCATTTTTTGCAAGATATGCAATCAATTTTTCGTCTTTTTCGGTCATTTCGATGCTTTCTTTGGCATAACTTGCCCTTGCAGCATTGACAATTGTAAGGTCTGAGCCCATTTTGTCAACAAGTCGGACATAACCTTTATCAAGTATCTTTTTCAATTTTGTTCCCCCTTTCATTTATATTTAATTATATCATATAACGATATTTATTTAAATATGTTTTTTGCTTTAATTTGTTCGTAAAATGGGGTATAATTAAATTATAGGTTGAGGTGTTTTATGAGAGTTATTGCAGTTAATATTGTGTTCAGACTGTATGAAGTTTTCAGTTTGAAAGAAAAAAGAAGCATAAGAAGGAAAGTAATCGAAAGACTTAAAAATAAATTTAATATTTCGATTGCCGAAACAGGCAGTATGGATTCTCTTACAACACTTGAAATCGGATTTTCGGCAGTTTCAAATGACTATAAACATCTCGACGAAATTTATCAAAATGTGATTAATTTTATAGAATCAAATTTTATGCTTGAAATTGTGGATGTGGAGAAGGAGTTTTTGTGAGAAAAAGATATATTTTAAATAAAAAAGAAATTGAGGAAGTTTCTAAAATACTTATGGAATATCATCACGATGCGCATTGCGAACTTGTGCATGAATCGCCATATGAGCTTTTGATTGCAACAATTCTTTCGGCACAGTGCACAGACGTTCGGGTAAATTTAATCACAGAAGAACTTTTCAAAGTTGCAAATACGCCGGAAAAAATGCTGGAACTCGGACTTTCTGATTTGAAGAATTATATAAAGAGTGCGGGATTTTTTAACATGAAAGGGAAAAATATTATTGAGGCGTCGAGAATTATTTTGGATAAGTTTGACGGCGAGGTTCCGAACAATATGAATGATTTGGTCTCTCTTCCGGGAGTCGGGAGAAAGACTGCGAATGTTGTTTTATCAAATTGTTTCGGAGTGCCTGGTATTGCGGTCGACACTCATGTGTTTAGAGTTTCGAACAGAATTGGATTTTCAAACGAAAAGACGGTTGAAAAGACAGAAATGGCTTTAAGGAAGAAATTGCCGGAAGAAATTTGGACTCAGATGCACCATGTACTTATTTTTCATGGCAGACGGATTTGTTATTCAAGAAATCCAAACTGCAATGAATGTCCGGTAAATGAATATTGTTTGTACAAAAAAAGGGAGGAATTATGAATTTTACATTTAATGACAGAAAAGAAATCGAAAAAGATTACAAATGGAATTTAGAGAGTCTCTATGAAAACGAAGAACTTTTGGAAAAGGACATGAAAGAGTTTGAATCAGGGCTCTCAGAGTTAAGAGAGTTCAAGGGAAAACTCATGGAAAGCGCCGAAACTCTTTATTCATATTTGACAAGAAAAGATGAACTTGAAATTTTACTTACAAAAATCGGCACATATATTTCAAATCGTTTCAACGAAAACAACAGGGATTCAAAGTATCAAGCTCTTGACGGAAGACTTGAAGGGCTCTATTCAAAATACAGCCAAGCTGTGAGCTTTGAAAATCCTGAACTTTTAAAATATACAAAAGCAGATTTTGAAAAGTATTTTGAAGAAGAAAAAGGCTTAAAAACATATGAAAAATATTTTGATGATATTTTAAAATTCAAACCGCATACTTTGAGTGAAAGAGAAGAAAATATGATGTCAGCACTAAGCCCTGTATTCAATTCTTCTGAAAAATCATACAGCATGCTCACTGTTGCGGATATGAGTTTTCCAAGTGTTAATATAAATGGAAAAAATGTTGAAATTACACAAGGTAACTTTGTACCGCTTCTCGAAAAAGAACCGAGAGATGTAAAAGAAGAAGTTTACAAGAAATATTACGGTGAATTTGAAAAGCATATTAATACGCTCGCATCTACACTTGAAGGAACGGTCAAGTCAAATGTTACAGTTGCAAGAATGAGAAATTTCGATACGGCTAGAGAAGCAGCCCTTTTCAACAACGCAATTCCAATAAGTGTTTATGACAAGCTCACAGAAACTGTAATAAATAATTTGCCGGCGCTTCATGAATATATGGCTGTAAGAAAGAAAGTGCTTGGACTTGATAAGATGTATATGTACGACGTATATTCCAATCTTGTCAACGATGTCGATTTGTCATTCACATTTGAAGAAAGCAGAGATATGGTTTTGGATGCTTTGAAGCCGCTTGGTGATGAATATATCGAAAATCTTAAGAAGGGATTCGAAGACAGATGGTGCGATGTATACGAAACACCGGGCAAACGCGGAGGAGCTTATTCAAGCGGAGGATACGGAACAATGCCGTTCGTTCTTTTAAACTTCCATGGAACACTCGACAATGTATTTACAGTTGCGCATGAAATGGGCCACTCTATGCACACGTTCAACTCATGCAAGAATCAACCGTATGTTTACAGCGGCTACTCGATTTTCGTTGCCGAAGTTGCTTCGACAATGAACGAAAGCATGCTCACATATTATCTTCTCAACAAGTGGACCGATAAAAACCTAAGAAAGTATGTAATTAACCACTTCTTGGATACAATCAAGGGAACACTTTTCAGACAAACACAATTTGCAATTTTCGAAGATTTGATTTACAAAGAATTTGAAAAGAACGGCTCACTCACGGCTGATTTCTTGAGTGAAGAATACGGCAAATTGAATGAAAAGTTCTACGGACCGCATATGGAAAAGGATGAAATTATAAAATATGAATGGTCAAGAATTCCGCATTTCTATTATAATTTCTATGTATATCAATACGCTACGGGCATCTCTGCTGCATTAAGCTTTGCAAAGAGAATTATGGAAGGCGGAGAAAAGGAAAGAGATTTATATCTTGAATTCTTAAAATCCGGTTCGTCAATGGATCCTATCGACGTTCTAAAAAGAGCGGGAGTCGATATGAACAGTCCGCAACCAATTGAAGACGCAATTCAAATGTTTAAGGAATTTTTGGAAGAATTTAAAACACTTATCTAATTTTAAGGAGTAGAAATGGACGGAGCTAGATTTTTGAGTTCCATTAAGGACACAATTTTAAATTTTAAATTTAATAATGTTATCGACATCCTTATAATTGCGGTTATTGTTTATAATACCTATAAATTGGTGAAGCAAACAAGAGCGGAACAACTTGCAAAAGGGCTTGTTGTTCTTCTCATTGTCACAAAGCTTTCCGGCTGGTTTAAACTTTACACTCTAAGATGGCTCCTGGATTGGGTTTTGGGAGCAGGACTTATTGCTCTTGTTGTTATTTTTCAACCGGAAATAAGAAGAGCTTTCGAATTTATAGGAAGGTCGCAATTGATAGGCTCGAGATTTAAAAATTTGGAGGCAGGACAGGTGAATCCTGCCGTTGAAGAAATTGTACAGGCGTGTGCATCGCTTTCAAGACAAAAAATCGGGGCACTTATAGTCATCCAAAGAAAAACCGGACTTGGGGAAGTTATTGAAACGGGAACCGAAATCGAAGGCTATGTTTCTATGGGACTTCTTATAAATATTTTCATCCCGAACACTCCTTTGCATGACGGCGCCGTAATTATTGACAAGGAAATTGTAAAAGCGGCGGCATGTTTTCTTCCAATAACCGACAACAACAGGCTTTCGAAAGACTTGGGAACAAGGCATAGAGCGGCTCTTGGCATAAGTGAAAAGAGTGATGCGTTTGTTGTGGTTGTGTCCGAAGAAACGGGAGCAATTTCAACATGCGAATCGGGCGAAATCTCGAGATACTTGGACGAAGATACATTGAGAAAGAAATTGATTGATATTTATAATCCGAAACCTGAAGAAGGCGGAATTTTAAATAAATTTATCAATGAATTCAAATCACAGGAACCGGAGGATGAAAACATTACAACTGAAGAGGAGGCGGACAAGGGTGAAGAAGACAAATTTAAATAAATTTAAAGACAACAATATGCTTGCCAAAATTTTGTCGCTTGTTATTGCAATCCTTTTGTGGAGCTATGTAATGGGAGTTGAAAATCCGAACGAGTCAATCACGATAAGAAATGTTCGTGTAAATTTTCAAAATATGGAAAGCCTTGAGCAAAAGGGTTTGATTTTACTAAGCCCAAGCGAGCAATTCGTAAATATAAAAATATCCGGAAAGAAAAACGATCTCGATAAAATAAGACAAGGCAGCATTTATGCTACAGCTGATCTTGAGGGATACGGAGTCGGTGACTCGAGAGTTAGAGTCGACACGAGGTTTGAATCGAACCCTGGAACGGTACAGGTTGAAAGCGTTTCTCCACGCGATGTGCTCGTTTCAATTGACAGGGTTATTACGCGTGAAATGGCTGTAAAAATCGACACAAACGGAAGTCCGCTTGAAAATTATATCATAGGAGACATAACAACTTCGTCTCCTCATGTAAAAATAAAGGGACCGCAACATGTTTTGGACAAGGTGAGAAGCCTCGTTGCAAGTGTTGATATAACGGATAAAACTGAGCCTTTTACAGTTTCGAATCCGGTGAAAGCGGTTGATGAAAACGGCGAAGAATTGGTTTCAATTGAAACAACTCCGAATGTTATAGATATCTCAGTTCCGATTTTTAAAACAGTAATTATGCCGATTGAACTTAAGACAACCGGAACACTTCCGACACTTGTAAATATGAGGTCTTATGATATAACGCCGAAGACGATTACACTTAAGGTGCTAAATGATACGAAGATTCCGAAATCAATTGAGACGGAGCCGATAGACCTTTCAACTCTTAAAGGTAATACCAGTCAGGAAGTAAAACTCAATATTCCTGAGGGAGTTATGCCGGTTGATGAAAATGTAAAATACAATTTAAATATTTTGCTTGACAATTTTGCAATAAGACGTGTTGAAATCGACAGATCACAAATTCACTTCACAAACCTTCCTGAAGGATTGGAGCTTGATGATGCAAGTGTCGATGATGTGTATACGGTTGATATAAGCGGGGAAGAAAGCAAGGTTACGAATTTCGACGAAAAGAAATTGAAGCTTTTCTGCGATATGGGAAACGCTCTACCGGGCGTTCAAAAATATGAACTGCAAGTGGAGAAAAATCCTGATAATATCTTTTTAAATAGTCCCGTGACAATTGATTTAAAAGTTGTAGAAAAAGAAAATGAGCAAAATGATAACAATGAAAACACGGATGAGAAAGAAAATGACAAAAATGATGAAAAGAGAGAGTAAAATCTCTCTTTTTTGTTGCATTTATTGTAAAGATGGTGTATAATGTATTTGTCTTCAAGGGGTAGGTTAGATTCCTCACCGGTGGTAAAGCCCACGAGCCAAATATGGCAGATCAGGTTAGATTCCTGAGCCGACGGTATAGTCCGGATGAAAAGGAAGATCCCCTTTTTATAGGGTTTTTTTATTGCCCAAAAGGAGGTTATTTTTATGAACAGTAAGACAGAAAGAAGAGTTGGTATATCCAACGTAAAGACTATGACAAGTTTGGCGATGTTTGCCGCACTTGCCTATGCACTAATGGTTGTAGGGAGATTTCCGATTGTACTATTTTTGAAGTATGACCCTAAGGATTTTGTTTTGGTCATTTGCTCATTTATGTTCGGCATAATTCCTGCGACAATTGTTACGGTTATTGTAAGTGTTATTGAGATGGTTACTGTATCCGACACAGGCTTCATCGGACTATTGATGAATGTTATTGCGACTCTTGCATTTTTGATTCCGGCAAGTTATTTCTTCCATAAATCGAAGAGCGTAAAAAATGTAGTTATCGGATTGATTGTAAGTACTTTTCTTATGACAGCTGTGATGCTTTTATGGAACTGGGTTGTAACTCCGTTTTATATGCACATCCCACGCTCTGAAGTTGTGAAACTTTTAGTTCCTGCAATTCTACCTTTTAACTTGATTAAAGGGTTTTTAAATTCCGCACTCGTTGCAATTTTTTACAGCAGAATACTAAAAATAAAATCAAATGTGTTGGAGCAACATGTTGAGCCGCAAGAACACGCTCTTAGAAATTCTCTGATTGCTGCAGCAGGACTCATAGTGCTCGCACTTATTCTATATGCAATAATATAATTATAAAAAAGTGGTAATTGTTTTAGACAGTTACCACTTTTATATTTTCGCATCTTTTGCGAGCTTATCAACTTTTTCGTTCATTTCAATATTGCTATGCGCCTTAACTTTTATAAATTCTACATTGATATCATTTTTTATAGTATCGAAAAATGCCTGATATTTTTGTGTGAGTTCATTTTTTGCTTTCCATTCTTTGAGAGCCCAATGTCTTATACCGCTGTAGTCGTGATGAAGATAAACTGTTTTTAGGTTTAGCTCCATCGCTTTTTTTATACCGTAAACTGCGCCGAAAATTTCACCGGCGACATTTCGAAACGAGACCAAAGATGGAATATTATATCTTTTAGAGCCTTCAAATTCACTGTCTTTTGTAATTAGTACATATCCATAAGAGAAGGTATTGTCAGCTTGTCTAAAACTTCCATCTACATATAAAATAGCTTCATCTTCGCCAATTTCTGTAGAATTATTCATATATTTTTCGTTTAAATCAGAGCCTTTCATAAAATTTATCGCGTCTTCTTCGTTGTCAAATTTTTTATAAATGGCACCTTTAAAGCCGTGAATGTTTTCTTTACAATCATCCCAATTGTTATAAATTCCCGGAACTTTTCCGTTTTTTACAGCATAGTATTTCATAATATCAGCCTTTCTTTATTATCGATTATTCAATTATACAATATATAAAATTTAAAAGCAATTGAAAAAAATATCCCAATGGTGTATAATAAACTTGTGAAAATATAATTTAGGAAAGGAAAAATTATGTTAAAAGATTTTAAAGAATTTATTAACCGCGGAAACGTCATCGACATGGCAGTCGGTGTTATAATCGGCGGTGCTTTCGGAAAAATTGTCACTTCACTTGTAAATGACATATTGATGCCTCTTATCGGAAAATTGACCGGCGGAGTGGACTTTTCAAACTTATTTGTTTCGCTTGACGGAACAAGTTATAACACTCTTCAAGCTGCTGAAGAAGCAGGGGCAGCAGTACTCAAGTATGGAGCATTCATTCAATCTGTTTTGGATTTCTTGATTATTTCATTCTGTATATTCATGATGGTAAAAGCAATGATGAAAGCAAAGAAACAACCTGCACCGGCAGACCCTACCACAAAAATATGCCCTCTATGTAAAACAGAAATTCCAATCGGGGCTGTAAAATGTCCTCACTGCACAGGAGACATCAGTGGAAAATAAAGACTACGGTCTGGGAACTGAAGAAATTAAAAGCCTCGTTCTGAAACTCTCGATTCCAAGCATCATAGGAATGCTTGCAAATGCATTATACAATATTATAGACAGAGTTTTTATAGGACAGGGCGTAAATGAGATTGCAATAGGGGGAGTGTATGTTACACTTCCTTTAATGTTTATAATCATGAGTTTTCAAATGCTTGCATCGGTAGGCGGCAGCACGCTCATGAGTATAAGTCTCGGTGAGGGCAATCGTAAAAGAGCAGAGCAATTTTTAAATACATCATTTTTACTCTGTCTTATTTTATCAATTTTAATGCCGACACTTTTTTACATTTTTGCGGACAATCTCTTAAATTTAGTCGGAAGTACTCCGGAAAACCACCAATATGCAAAAGAATACTTCGATATTGTTTTATTCG
Organism: uncultured Eubacteriales bacterium; assembly: GCA_900540185.1. Classification (GTDB taxonomy): domain Bacteria; phylum Bacillota; class Clostridia; order Tissierellales; family Peptoniphilaceae; genus Ezakiella. The sequence goes on along the minus strand of UQFH01000001.1, from coordinate 125,472 downwards.
GAGCTCCCGCTGTAATCGTCGGTTTCGGTTTAAACAACTTTATAAGAGCTTCAGGAGACTCTAAAGCGGCGATGAACACAATACTTATCGGAGTTATTTTAAATACGATTTTAGACCCTATTTTCATTTTCGGTTTAAAAATGGGAGTTAAAGGTGCAGCATTGGCAACCGTTATTTCACAATATGTCAGTATGGTATGGGTTTTAATGCACTTTATAAAGGGAAAACATACATTGAGGCTTGACACGAAATACATGAGATTTGACCGAAAAATTTTATCTCTTATACTTGAAAACGGAATGCCGCTTTTTCTTATGAATATAGCAAATGCTATGGTTACAAGTATAATAACGATAAATGTAAGAAAGTATGGTGGAACTCTTGGAATTTCTGCACTTTCAATAGTCGGCTCAGTGACGAATATATTCTTTATGCCGCTATTCGGTATAAATCAAGGAATTCAACCTATAATTGCATACAACTACGGCGCAAAGAAGTACGAAAGACTTTCAAAAGCATATAAAATCGGCGCTCTTTATGCCACATATATATGCGTGGTAGTGTTTTTAATTATTATGATATTCCCATATCAAATTTCAAGCATATTTTTAAACGAAAATGCAGATCCGAAACTTTTAGAAATGGTTGCGCCTGCTCTAAGAAAAACTATGTATGCTTCAATTTTTCTTGGAGTTTCAATTACAGGTACCTCGTTTTTCCAAGCTGTTAAAAGGCCGAGAATCGCGTCTTCAACGTCATTATTGAGACAACTCTTAATATTGGTACCACTTATATATATAATGCCGATGTACATGGGAATAGACGGCATTTGGTACGCATATTCCGTGAGTGACTTTATAAGTTCAATAATTGTATTCTATTTCCTGTTTAAGATATTTAAACTGGTTAAAATTGAATGTGAACAAGAGGGAGATATAATTTAATTTTTGGAGGATATATGAGACCGGTAAAACTTTCGGCAGCTGCGACTGTCGATTTGACAAAAGAATATTTCGAAAAGAATGATATACTTTTTATTCCGACTATTGTGGTTATAGATGATAAAGAGTATTGGGACGATTATGAAACCATAACTCCGAGATTTTTATACGACACTATGAAAGAGGGAAAACTTCCGACAACGTCCAGCAATCCTATCATGAGCTATTATGAATATTGGAAGAAGTATGTTGATGAAGGATACGATATAGTCCATATGGATCTTTCGAGCGGACTTTCAGGAACATATAACAACGCCGTTATGGCTGCGAAACTTATTGAAGACGAAGTAGGTGAGAAGAGAGTATATGTTCCCGACACACTTGCCGCGTCTTGCGGAGAAGCGCTTATTCTTGATGCAGCAAATGATTTGAAAAACGAAGGCAAGAGCGCAAGCGAGATACATGATTGGATTGTGGAAAATAGATTGAGGGCGAACCACTGGTTTACTTTGAGTGATTTTTTCCATCTCTTTAGGGGTGGAAGAGTCAGCAGAACCAAGATGATTTTGGGCTCAGCCCTAAACATTTACCCGATAATGCGAATGGATGTTGAAGGAAAACTCGTGCAAAAGAAAAACACGCGCGGTTCCAAAAAGGCGTTTAAAGCACTTGTAGACATTATGGAACAAAGAGCCGACGACGGTAAAGATTACAATAAAAAAGTTTTCATCTCGCATTCAGATTATTTGGAAGGCGCTGAGGAAGTGGAAAAATTAATTCAAAAGAAATTTAAAAACGCAGAGTCGATTGAAATACATGATCTTCATCAAATAGGAGTTCATACGGGACCCGGAACCGTTTCGATATTTTTCTGGGGTGAAGAAAGAATTGACTAATAAAAAATCTCTCCATTTGGATTTGTCCAAGGAGAGATTTTTGTTTGAAAAATTATTTAATAAAATATAAAAGGATGCAATTGCAAAATTTGCATCCTTTTATTATTAATTCCCTTTAATTGGAACAACTTGTAAAATTGGAACAGAGCCGAGGAGATATGTGAATTCAACTTGATCTCCTGTTCCATAATCAAATCTGTATGATACGCTTCTTCCTGAATAGATTCTATGTTCAGTAACTCTATATGTGTAGTTCGGGTGATAGATGTCGTGATCAACAGCTTTTTCGTTTAAGAATTTCATCATTTCTTCCTTATCACCATTTAGACCAAGATTTTGGTAATTAATAAAAGCTGCATCATATTCTTTTTTGACAAAATTGTCGTGTAGACTGAACACAGTTGCCATTTTCAATCCTTCATTTAAATTCAAAAATTCGAAATAAGAGTCCAAACTACCGTTGCTATAATCACTTCCGCTATTTCCTAAAAGAGCGATTTTTATGTTTGATTCCTTATTTTCAGGAAAAAAATACTCGATTGCAACATATGAATCACTGTAGTTAAAAGCAACCATATAGCCTTTTCCGTCGTCATAGTTTTCGAGAACTTTTTCAACCTTATATCCTTCTTTTATATCATTAATGCCGACCGAACCTAATATATTTCTCAAATTAGTTTCAAATTCAGCACTGTTTTCATCTGTGGAATTTGGATTTATACGTTCCTTTATAAATTTATTTATACCGTCTTTATTGTTTTTTGCAAGTGAATTATAGAAGTTTTCGATTGAAGCGAATACTTTTTCCTCTTCGTCTGTGAATGTTTTTCTAAGGAAGCCTTCGTAAGTGTCGTCTTTATAATCAGTTGAAAGCTTAATCGTTCTTGTTTCCTTGTCGTAGTCTACATAAATTCCAACCAATTCACCGAGATCTCTCAATTGAAGATAGTTGTTTCCGTTTATCAAAGCAGTTTTCGCTTCTTTGATTTCGTAAATTTCGGAGCCTTTGGGATTATAATTTATATATACGTCTTTATATGAGAGAAGAGCTTTTTTCTTTTCATTTTTAATTTCCTCGAGATCGCCTTCCATTTTCTCATATGATCTTGATCTTTCGATTATAAAAGTTTTCTTTTCATTGTCATATGAAACGTTGAATTTCTTTTCGGTTTAATTTAAAATTACAGCAAAATCGCGAAGCTTAATATAGTTTGAACCGTTAATATTGTAAAACGGAGCTTCAACTTCTTTACCGTCGAGGGTCATTTTTTGATTTGCTTTCTTAGCTTCAACAGTTTCACCTTGAGCGAAAGTTTTTGGGATTAATGCAACCAGCATGAGAATTGCCAGGAGCAATGAAAATTTCTTTTTCATAAATTCCTCCGAATATAATATTTTGTTAATAAATTATTAACTTTTTTAAATTATATCATCAAATAGAATAGATTACAAATATTATGGTTTACATAAAAAAGCTCCCTTGATAAAGGGAACTTTTAAATGATTATATTTAATTTTATTGTGTTCTTATTGTGTTCTTATTGCTTCGAGAGGGGAGAGCTTAGTTGCTTTTTGCGCCGGATAGTATCCACTTATAACTCCGACTACAGTCGCAAATAAAAGGGCAACAAGTACCAGCCAAATTGGGATTATGGAAATTTTTCCTTCACCCATCATAGGGAGTCCTCCCATCATTCCGCCCATCTCGTCAGGATTACCTTTTTTTGAAAGATAATTAATAATCGAACTTGCTATATAGCTTACGCCAATGCCCATGGCACCTCCGAAAAGACCGATAAAAGCAGCTTCCGTCAAAAACATTTTTTTAATGTCTGAAACATTTGCGCCTATAACTTTCATAATGCCGATTTCCTTGATGCGTTCGTAGATACTCATAACCATTGTGTTTGCAATACCGATTGCTGCAACGAGAAGACTGACGGCGCCGATTCCGCCAAGGATTTTCTGTGTGCTTTCAACATTTTTGTTCAGTGCATCTGTTGCTTGAAGATTTGATTGCGCATTGTATCCAAGCGCCTTAATCTTTTCATCTACAGCTCTCATATTTTTAATATCGTCGACTTTGACAATAATGCTGGAATACTTGCTTGTGCTGTTTCTGTCTCTATATCCCATGCCGCCGTACGTTTCTTCGGCTTTTTGCTTGTCATTTTCTCGTTTGATTTCTTTTTTCAGTTTCAATGCAAAATCCATAGGAATATAAACATTGTACGCAGTTTCCCAATCCTCTTCCGGAAACTCGCCGACAACTTTTATTTTGTGTGTCTTTGCATATTTTCTTTGCTCGGTGTCCATATCATAGCTTTCACCGATATTCATAGTAATCGGATCTTTTTCGAGGTCGACAATCGTTTTGTCTGGATCTCTCATGTCGTTCATTCTGCCGCCTCTAGCGTTTCTATCATACCATGAACGTTTGAGTCCTCCACCGAATACTGCAACTTCTCCGTCAGAGCTTTCCAGAAAACGCCCCCACTGCATTTCCGGATTTAAGAGTGCATATTTTTCAGGGTCGACACCTATGATTTGCGCAAAGTTCGAATACTTTTTCGAAGCAATATCGACTCCGTCAACTTCCAAAGTTGGAATTGTCGCTTGCACATTTTCGATTGCTTCAAGTTCTTTTACCGCATTGTCATCAAGCGGCTTTGCATCTTTTTGTTTCTGAGTCTCAGGATCGTAAATAGGGTAGGAAACAACTCTTATAACGTCGACCGGTCCCATTTGGGCCAGGAGCTTATTGTTTTGCTCCTTCATGCCGAAACCCAGACTGAGTGTTGTTATAATTGAAGCAGTGCCGATTATAACGCCGAGGACTGTAAGAAGAGTTCTCAGTTTCCTGCGCCAAAGATTTCCAAGAGACATCTTGATTAAATCTAAATTAGACATCTAAAGTCAAATCCTTTGTTTCTTTTTTCTTCTTTAATTTCTTTACTACAAAGAATGTAATTCCGCCGACAGCAAGAAGTCCAACCCACAAATACCATTTCTTTAAAATATTTAAAATCTTATCTTTTGTTCCCGGCTCTTCAATAGGCATTTGATTTTCAGGAGCGTTCGGGTCAAAAGCCGGAGCTTCATTTACAGTATATTTTACTTCTTTTTTAACTTCCTGTTTTTTACCCGTTGAATCTTCGTATGAGAAAATTATATTTCCCTTTTTCTCTCCCGGCTCCATTGCATTTACTTGAATATCGTAATTTTCGGTAGAACCTTCGAGAAATTTACCGATATAATAAGTCGAGTTTTGTGCTTCCAAATCTTCCGATTCAAAACGGACCATCATATTGTAAAGCGTAACTTTTCCCGTGTTATAGAAAGTGACGGAAAGGGGAGCGCCTTCTCCGACGTTGAAAGATTCCATTGTTTGAACTTCACCGATTTCAAGTCTTGAGGATTGAACAACCGGAATTCCGATTTCTTCTTCGGCTTTGAATTGGTTGTTTGAACCGTCTTCATATTCAAACGAACATGTGACGTTGTATGTCTTTGCAGTTGCATCCGGAACCGTGTAAAGATTTATAGTTTTTTGAACAACGCCGTTCGGCATAATCTTGTCGATAAAGAATGTGTTAGAACTGTCAACAGGAGTGAAGATGTTTGAACCGGCTGTTTCTTTTGAATCCATACCTTTCGGTGAATTCATTGAAATTTTAATATTTTTAACAACCTTCGTTGAAGATGTGTTTTGGAATTCCAAATCCATTGAAAATTCCTTTCCTGCTTCAGGAAGCTTTGGGTTGAAAGTGTATTTTCTTATAATAACTTTTGGCGTTGAAATTTTATCTTCTTTGCCGTCGCCGGTGCTGTCTTTCTTAGGATTTGAAACGAATATGCCTGAGTATTGCTCGGTTGTTAGCGGGTCGCCTTCAACTTGGTCTTCGTCTCTATATTCGACTTTGATTGTAATCGGATAGTTTTGTGTTGAACTTGCAGGTGTTGCAAGATAAGTGAAGCTGAAACTTTGTGTTTCGCCCGGAGCGAGTGTCTCGATGAATTGTTGGCTGATAGATTTATTTACAAGTCCGTCTCCTTCAACGTGGCTTTTAATCAAAACTCTCTTTGCTGCTTTCTTTCCCTTATTTGTAACGTCAAACGAAAGGGTGGAAGACTTGCCCGGATAAAGCGTGTTTGCCGGAGTTACAAGATTTTCTATAACCACACTTGAAACATTTGAAGGGTCTTTTTTAAGAGTCAAGAAAAACGATTTTTCGCTTTTCGATTGACCGCCTTCAATATGCGGGTCGAAATATGAAAGAGTAACTTTAAATTCGTGGTTGCCGGCTTTTGCATTCGGTCCCGCAGAAAGAATAAAGCTCATACGCTTTTCTTCTCCCGGAAGAATTGTGTCAAAGTTTTTGGCGTTAAAATCTCTTTCGAGAGTAAATCCTTCCGGGCTCATACCTTCTAGTTTTACCTCAACATTGTTTATTTCATTTTCAGTCGGGTTTTCAATACCGAAGCCAACAACGACTTTTTCGCCCGGCTCGATTTCCGTATTGTGAGGGATAACTCTTATGTCGGATAAAATAAGTCTCGAGGCTTGCTTTGGGTCGTATTCAACTCTTACATATGTTGTGACAGTTTTACTTTGTCCGTCGCTTGTATATACATTGATGTCGACAGGATATGTTCCCGGTTGCGCGTTGTTTGCAATTTGAACAGTGAATTGAAAATCAACGGAACCTCCGAGCGTATTTCCTCTATAGTATCTTCCCGGAACTCTTTCGTCCGAGCTCTTCAGCATAAAAATATTGTTGTTACCTTTTGTATCGGCATTTGCGCTTATTGTGAAATATTGCCCAAGCATCGGAAAACCACCTTCATTAAGTGGGTATGTGAAGTCGACAAATGCGCGAATTTCTTTTGTTTCGCCCGGCTTTCCGACTACAGTACTGCTTGCGCTTATATGTGTAATTGTAGATGCTGTTGTCTGTGAAGGGGGAGTAGACGGTGTTGTTGTTCCTCCGTCACCGGTTTTTCCCGTCGGTTCGTCAGCAAAAACACTTATGGTTTGAAATATCATCATAAATGATATAAGTAAAATTATAAATTTGTTTTTTCTCATATTTTCCTCCAAATATTAACTATATCTCGCTGTTTAATTCTTCGATTGTATCGAATCTTGATCTTATTACTTCCTCTGATGGAAGCGGCTTTGGCGTTTGCACATCGATTTTTTCAATTGTGCCGTCTCTAAAGTGTATAATTCTGTCAGAATATACAGCAGTTTCGATGTCGTGTGTGACGACAATCATAGTGCTGTTGTTTCTTCTAACCATGTCGGTCATAAGTTCAATTACCTCAATTGAAGTTTTTGAATCCAGATTTCCCGTAGGCTCGTCCGCAAAAATAATCTTAGGACTATCCACAAAAGCCCTCGCTATACTTACTCTTTGCTGTTGACCACCGCTCATTTCGGAAGGTTTGTGATAGAGTCTTTTACCGAGTCCTACTTCTTTTAAAATCTTTTCAGCCATCTGTGTTCTCTTTTTTTTCGGGACACCCTTAAAGGCGAGACCGAGTCCGACATTATCAACTGCTGAAAAGGTCGGTATAAGATTGTACGCCTGAAAAACAAAACCGACATTTAATTGTCTGAATCTGGTGGCTTGTTCTTCAGTAAGATTTTCCATGTGAATATTTCCTATTAAAATTTCTCCTGATGTTGGCCTTTCAAGTCCGGCACACATATTTAAAAGAGTTGATTTACCGCTGCCGGAAGGTCCGACAAGACAAATGCATTCTCCCTTATAAATATCAAGATCGACGTGACGCAAAGCAACTATTTTTTCCTGTCCCATTTTGTAGACTTTAGATAAGTCTTTTAGCTGTATTAATGGTTGCAATCTATCACCTCCATGATTACATTATATCAAATAGCACTGTTTTAATCAATTAAAAACATGCATTTTTTTATTACATTTACGTGACCTTGATGTTAAGAATAGAATTGGGTATAAATAAATTAGACTAAAAAAGAAAAGGTGATGATATGAAAATAAGATTTAAAATGCCGCACGATGCGAAAAAAATAGAAGTAGAATATAAAGATGGAGAAACAGTACTTGAAATAATCAAACGAGAATTTGAAGACTACAAAAATTTTCTCGGTGTAGTGGTAAATTCTGAACTCGAAAGTTTGAATTATAAACCGAAGACCGGCGAGGAGATAACACTTTTGGGTATTGAAAATTCTCTCGGACTTAGGATTTACACAACAAGTCTCTCAATGATTTATGCTTATGCGATAAAATCTCTTTATCCGGACATGAATATTGTGATTGAGCACTATGTCGGAAGCACCATTTATACGGAAAAGACTTCCGAAGAGCCTTTCACAATCGATGAAGTAAAAAATATAGAAAAGAAAATGAGAGAAATTGTCGAGAAAAACATTGCAATAGATATGGAAAAATGGGATTCAAATAAAGCTTTGGACTATTATAGAGAAATAAATAGACAAGACGTAGTCAAGCTTTTTGAAACAAGCGATGTTCAAGATGTAAATATATATAAGATGAACGAATTTAAGGAAAAATTTGAAGGAGTGCTTGTTCCGAGTACGGAGTTTATTGAAAAATTTGAACTCTCGTATTACTATCCGGGACTTTTGATTCGTTTTCCGTCGAGCGACAAACAGTATGAGATTGATACTGAAGAAGAGGAAGCAAAACTTGCTAAAACTTTTCAGGACCACACAAAGGATGCACATATAATAGGCGTCAACTATGTGGGTGAACTGAATGAAAAAATTTTAAAAGGCATGAGTCGCGATTTGATTTTGGTTTCGGAGAGCTTTCTTGATATGCGAATACGCGATATTGCGATAAAAATTGCAGAGGACCCGGCAAAGAGAGTTGTTCTTATAAGTGGGCCTTCAAGCAGCGGAAAGACAACTTTTGCACAAAAACTTAAAATTGCACTTGCTATGTATGGCTTAAATTCGATTGAGATTTCCACTGACGATTATTTTGTGGACAGAAAGCTGACTCCTAAAAATCCGGACGGCACATACGATTTTGAAACTATTGAAGCGGTCGATATGGAGGCGCTGAATAAAGATATTATAAAACTTATCGAAAGCGGAGAAACAGAAAAGAGAAGTTTTGATTTTATCGAAGGCAAGCCGATTTTTACGGGAGAAAAACATGAGCTCGGAAGCAGCGGAATAATCATAATTGAAGGGATTCATGCGCTGAATCCTATTTTGTCAAAAGATGTTCCGAACAGAAACAAGCTGAAACTTTATCTTTCGGCGCTAACGACGATGAATATCGATTCGATGAACAGACTTTCGACAACTGACGTGAGATTTTTAAGGCGTATGGTAAGAGACGTAAGAACAAGAGGGCGTGACGTTTCGACGTCGTTAAACGAGTGGGAAAATGTAAGAAGGGGAGAGGACAAATATGTATTTCCTTTCCAAGAACAAGCGGACATAATGATAAATACAAGTCTTTTTTATGAAATTGCAGTTCTAAAAAAACACGCTATGGCGCTTCTTGAAAAAGTACCGTCGACTGATAGAAACTATGTCAGAGCAAACAGATTGATGGACATGCTTAGATATTTTGTTTCGATTGAAGACGATTCGATGATTCCGAACACTTCACTTATTAAAGAATTTATCGGCGGAAGCATTTTTGAATAATTTTTTGCAAGAAAAAACCACGATTTTTGAATTCGTGGTTTTTGTGTTATCTGAAGCTTTCGCTTATATTATCTTTTATTTCATGCAGTTGTGAATTTATTTCATTTAAATAGTTATTAAATTCATAAATGCGATCATAGATCGGATATTTCCAAATAGTTTCGTGTTCATCACCATATTCGGAATTGATTGCTTGTGTGAATTTGTCTCTGTCATTAACGCCAAATGAAACGGCGCCAATCACAAGAAACAGTAGAGTTATAGCTGTGAAAATCAAAAGAAATTTTTTCATTACTTATACCTCCTTAAGAATTTTGCTTGCCAGCTGAATATGCATGCGATAAGTTGGAAGAACCATTTGAAAAGGAAAAATGCCAATACGAAACATAAAATCGAAAGGCCTATAACTCCAATTGGTAGTGTCCATCTTGTTAGCGGATTCATCATAATGAGGTGACCGTTAACATAAGCATTTCCGTATAGAAGCACGCCAAGTGCCGCCAAAATAAATGTGAGCGGTAAAAGTGCGATACATACAATTCCTCCAAACATTGCAATGAGTGCAGGAACTAAAAAAATATTCAAAAAGAAAAATAGGACTGCATAAAGTGTGATTACGCCAAGGCTTCTTTTTTCTTTAATAACTGTGTCGCCGACTTCCTTGTATTCTCTGACTTTTTTAGGCGCAAATGTTGAAACTATGGAGTTTAGATTTTCTATCGAACCTCTTGTTTCGTCATAAGTTTTGCCGAGTCGTTCCGCTTCGAGAAAATACTCGTCGTAAACACGAGTAATTTCATTTGCGGCAACGTCTTTTACGCCGGAGCTCTTTAATGAAAGTTTTAAATCGTCAAGAAATTTACTTTTCATTATCATTACCTCCTTTGGCTTCGACAAATCCGCCGGAAATATTATCTTCCGTTAGTTTCGTCTCCTTTATATTTTTTCCGAACGATGCATACTCAACAGAGTTGTCATTGTTTATTATAACTGTATCGTTTTTAACATCGCTGTTGTGGTTGTAATATTTTTTCATGGTTACAACTTGAGCTGAAAGCTCATTTGAAAGTTCATTCATATATTTCACTCCCTCATTTGTAAGAGTAAGATATTTTGCGTTATTATCATTTTTTTCTTCAATTATATTTTGACGTTTAAAATCGATAATAGTTTTTACGATTTTGGAAGTGGCAGGGCATAGGTCCCGCAAATCCTGACATACAGTATAATAAGATATTTTTGAATCTTGTTTTTTATGAATGTCATTTAAAACTGCTGATTCCAACAGCATTTCATATGTTATCATAACTTCTCCTTTCTATGTCAAAAGACTGTCTATTTTTTTACCGGAGGAGATATTGTTTGTCCCCTCATGATACTTTATACCCAAAATTAACCCAATACTAATAAGATTTGCTATTTGAAATGTTCCTCCCGACGAAATTAACGGAAGAGGAATGCCGGTTACCGGCATAAGACCCATTGTCATGGCTATATTTTCCCAAATATGAATTAAAAACATTGCAAAAACACCGATGGATAAAACTTTTGAAAAATAATCTGAGTGTCTTGAAATATGAAGAATTCTTGTAAGCAGCAAAAAATATAAAACAAGAAGCAGCGCACCGCCTAAAAATCCAAGTTCTTCTCCAATCATAGGGAATATAAAATCCGAGTGCTTAAGCATCAAAAAGTTTCCTTGATTTTGTACACCGTTGTACAAACCGCGCCCTCTGAATTTACCCGATGACAAACTTATTTTTCCGATATAGGCTTGCATTCCCGTACCGAGAGTGTCTCTTTCAGGCTCCAAAAAGTCAAAGATTCTCTCTCTTGCATACTCGTCCATATTGAACCAATGGACCGGAAGGTAGACAAGTACGGAACCTATCGCAATTAAAATATATTTCCAGTGAATGCCGCCGATAAAAAACATGGTGGCGATAATTCCCATAAAAACAACAGCGGTACCGAAGTCCGGTTGTTTTAAAATAAATGCAACCGGAATAAAAGCAAGTACAAGAAGTTTTATAAGGGTAAACGGTTCGTTCAACTTTTCTTTATTTTTATCCATAAATGCCGCCAAAGACACGATAAGTCCTACTTTTACAAACTCAGAAGGTTGAAATTTGAATGAATCGGTTCCAAGCCAAGACCTCGAGCCCGAGTAAGTTATACCGAAAAGTAGTGTTGCAAGAAGAACACCGACGCACACAATATAAATTGGCCATGCAAGCTTTTTTATCAATTCAGGCGGTGTTATTACAAGAATCGCCATGACGATAAGCCCGAGTATTGTAGAAAGTCCTTGCGAGCGCATATAGCTCGAGTGTTTTGCCGCACCGTAGCTCATGGTTGTTGAATTTACCATTACGAGACCGAATGCAAGAAGCGCCAGCACCACCGCAATCAAAAAATAATCTATTCTTTTGTAAGTTTTCTTTTTATCAAAAAACATAAAATCTCTCCCAACAAATATATTATACATTATATCAGAAAAAAATTGAAATGGAAAATTTTTATATAAAATGATAAAATGAATCTATGGAAAGTAATCTTTTTAAACTTCAGGAAAATTTAAAAATTTTAGGATTTACGGAGTTCGGAATAATACCGACGTCAGATTATTCGCAGCCCGATTACAATCCGGAGCTTATCGACTACTACAATGAAAGTCAAATTAAAAACAATTTTGATATGAGCGCATTTAACTCGATCATTGTTTTACTTATGAACTATCGCCCGGAAATTTTAAAAAGCGGAAGCATGTCAATCGGCTCAAATGAAAAGGACTATCACATTGTTTTTAGGGAAAAGATTAAAGAGCTGAGCGAGCTTATGAGTCTTGGAAACTTTGCATGTTATTCAGACACGGGACCACTTTTTGACCGTACACTTGCGATTGAAGCTGGGCTTGGTTTTATTGGGAAAAACGGTTGTTTGATAAATCCGAATATTGGAAGTTTTTTCTTTATCGGATATGTGCTCACAGATTTGAAATTTGAAAAATTTATACCGTATGATATAAGCAAATTCAAACAGCCGATTTGTCTAAATTGCTCGAGGTGTATAAAAGCGTGTCCAACCTCTGCAATAAGAGAAGGGGAATTTCGCCCGATGAGATGTCTTTCACATCTCACTCAAACGAAAACACCGGACCCGGAACTTGAAAAAAATATTAAAACATTTTATGGATGCGATATTTGTCAAAAAGTATGTCCGTATAATTTCGAAAAACCGAAAGGCATGAGTGAATTTTTATCGGGCGACGAGATGAGTTATGAGGATTTGTTTACGCTATCCAACAAAGAGTTTAAAAATAAATATGGCGAAAAGGCATTTTTTTGGAGAGGACGCTCGATTGTAAAGAGAAATGCAATCATAAGAGCACACAATATAAATGACGATTCGATTGTAAAGTATTTGAAAGAGGAGCTTAGAAAGGACAATATTACAAAGGAATATATTTTAAAATATTTTTCTGATTTTATTTAATAAAAGATTTCGTTTGAAGTCTTTTATTTTTTTATTTATTGGGTATATATTATTTAGTTACAAAAAAATTTCAATTTATGTAACTCAGTCATTCAAATACCTTTATTTTAAAATTTGGATGTGGTATAATGAAACTAATAAGAAAAATGTGATTTAGATTACATAGCATATATTTATATTTCGAAATGTTTTATAAATCAAATATATTATTTTTCTTAAAATAAGGAGGATTAACATGAAAGCATATACTGCGGATAACATCAGAAACATATCCCTTTTGGGGCACTCAAGCTCCGGTAAAACAACTTTTACCGAAGGAGCATTGTTTGCAACGGGTGTGACTTCAAGACAAGGAAGAGTTGAAGATAAAAACACCGTTTCCGACTTTGACAAGGAAGAAATGAGTAGAGGTGTTTCAATCGGAACTTCTGTAATACCGGTTGAATACAACAACATCAAATACAATATCTTGGACACACCGGGTTATTTCGACTTTATTGCTGAAATGTATGGAGCAAAAAGAGTTTCGGACGGTTCCGTTATTATCATCGACGCCCAAGCGGGAGTTGAAGTCGGAACTGAAAAGGCTTGGAACAACGTTGAAAAATACAACACACCGAGACTTATATTTTTAAACAAGATGGACAAAGATAATGTAAAATTTGAAAAGGTCTATCAAACTATAAAACAAAAACTCGGAGACAAGGTCATTCCGTTTACAATTCCAATCGGCGACGGGGATGAATTTAAAGGTTGCTATGATGTTTTGGATAAGAAATATCATAAGTTCGACGGTCCGGACGGAATTGTTGAAGACGCTCCGCAAGAATTGATTGATAAATGCGAAAAATATATTTTGGCTCTGAACGAAATCGTCGCTGAAAGTGATGAAGAACTCATGGAAAAATATTTTGCTGACGAGCCGTTCACGCAAGAAGAATTTATCAGAGGTATAAAAACGGCTGTCGCATCCGGAGAACTTTGCCCGCTCTTTATTGGAGTGGCTACGGAAGGCATCGGAGTAAAGAGAATTTTGGATGCGGTTATGAGATATATTCCAAGTCCGAAGGATCACCCGACTCAAAAAGGTATTTGGGACGAACAAATTATAGAAAGAACAACCGACGTGAACGACAAGTTCTCTGCAGTTGTATTCAAGACAATTGTCGACCCGTTTGTTGGAAAACTTTCACTATTTAAAGTTCTCTCTGGCAAGATTACAAAGAACACAGTTTTATATAACTCCGGAAAAGACAAGACCGAAAAGATGGGCGGACTCTTTTATCTAAGAGGAAAGACGCAAATTGATACCGACGAGATTGTTGCAGGTGATATCGGTGCGATGTCAAAGCTTCAATACACTGAAACAGGGGATACTATTTGCGATGCAGAAAATCCGATTGTATATGAACCGCTAAGATATCCGAAACCGACACTCTTTATGGCTGTTTATGCTAAGAAACAAGGCGACGAAGACAAGATGGCTCAAAGTTTGTTTAAGCTACATGACGAAGACCCGTCGTTTGTAATAGAAAGAAACAGCGAAACAAAAGAACTTTTAATCGGCGGTCAAGGAAATATGCAACTTCAAGTTATTCAAGACAAGCTCTTAAACAGATTTGGCGTTGATGTTGAACTGAAAAATCCGAAAATTGCATACAGAGAAACAATCACGAAAGTTGCATCTGTTCAAGGTAAACATAAAAAACAATCCGGCGGCGCAGGTCAATATGGTGACGTTTGGATTAGATTTGAACCGTGTGATGAAGACTTTGTATTTGATGAAGAAGTTTTCGGAGGCGCAGTTCCAAAGAACTACTTCCCGGCTGTTGAAAAAGGTTTGAGAGAATCAATTGAACATGGAATTCTTGCAGGATATCCTGTAGTTCATATGAAGGCAGTTTTGTATGATGGAAGTTATCACGACGTCGACTCGAACGAAGTTTCGTTTAAAATTGCCGCACAACTCGCCTTCAAAAAAGGTATGGAAGAAGCAGCACCGGTTCTATTGGAGCCTATTGTAAAAGCTGAAATTTCAATTCCTGAAGAATATATGGGAGATGTTATGGGCGATATGAATAAACGTCGCGGAAGAATTCTCGGAATGGAACAACAAAGAGACGGTAGCCAAAAGATTATCGCTGAAGCACCGCACGCTGAAATGTTCCAATACGCAATCGATTTGAGAGCAATGACTCAATCGAGAGGATCGTTTGAAATGGATTTCGTTCGCTATGAACAAGTTCCGCAAGAAATTGCAAAGAAAATCGAAGAAGCTAGTGAAAACAAGTAATAGGGATACAAAAAATATATAGATTATGTACAAAAGAAACCGGGTTGAGTAAAATCAATCCGGTTTTTGGTTGTTGAGTTGTTTTTATGGAAAATTTATTGCGTAATTTAAATTGTAAAACTATTTATGAAATGAAAAATTTGAGGCGAAATTAATTTTATTTTCCGCTTTTAAGTTCATCCAAAAATCTGGAAATTTTAAATTCTTGGTTGCCGTCATTTTTATATGCATACATAAAAAGATTTTCCTTCGCACGTGTCATTCCGACGTAGAGAAGCCTGCGTTCTTCTTCCAGCTCATTCTTAGTTATGTGTTCGCCCGGAATCTCGCTGTTTAAAAGGTCCAAGAGTATAACTGTGTCGAACTCGAGTCCCTTTGAAGCATGCATACTCATGAGTTTTATCTCGCTTCTACTTTCTCGTACCGCCATATTCTTGATGTCCTCAAGGCGATTCAAAAAATCTTCGATATCTCTGCAACTGTTTGAAATGATTCTAAGGGTTCTGAAATGTCTCATATATCCTTCGAGCCCGCGGTTGTTTAAACGCTTGAAGTGGTTTAGATAATCTAGATAGCCGCAGTGATTTAGCAAAATGTCAAGACCGTTTTTCGAAAAATTTTTGAGAAGCGCGCGTCTTGAATACTCGAGCTCTTCGATGAGCTCTTTTTTGTATGAAGGCACTTCAAAATTGTTGTAAATCTTTTCGAAATATGTTTCACCGGGCGTATTTTTTATGGAATTTATCTCTTTTCTCGAGATATAACCCTTGAGTTTAAAATAGACATTTGAATAGCTTTCGATATCCGACGAGTCATTAAAGAACTTTAAAATATCCGTTATATCTTTGTATACGACTTGATTGAAAAAATCGATGTTGTGGTCTTTGAGTTCAAACGAAATCATTTCGCGGTCAAGCGCATCCATAAGCGCAACTGCGGAAAGATTGTTTCGATAAATCAGAGCAACTTCACCGTCTATATCCTTAATCGTCTTTATAATGTGGTCGTACTGCGATTTGCGGGATTTCATTATTCGCACTTTTACAGTCGAGGACTTGTCCTTGTCGGCGCATATATTTTTCTTGTACCTGATATTGTTGTTTTTTATTAGTTTCGATGCAGAATTTACGATTTCAAATCTCGAGCGATAATTTGTTTCGAGATAAATGATTTTTGCATTTTTAAATTCTTCGCCGAAGCGCATAAGCATTTCCGGGTTTGCACCGCGAAAACGATAGATACTTTGGTCGTCGTCCGCAACTGCAAAAAGATTTTCTTTTGAAGTGAGGAGGCTTTTTATGATTGACCACTGAATTTTTGAAGTGTCTTGCGCTTCGTCAAGAGAGATGTATTTGAATTTATTTTTGTAATGGTTTCTTATTTCCGCATTTTCTTTTAAAAGTTTGTCCGCAACAATTAGAAGGTCATCGAAGTCATATAAATCCTTTTTAGATTTATAATTCTCATAGTCGTTGTAGTATTCTTCGAAATTGTTTAAAATCATCGCGCGGTCTTCGGAAGATGCCGGAGAGCCGAGAGTCTTCATATTGCTTATTGCACTCAAAAGATTTCGATATTCTTCAATCGTGAGCGGAGCTTTTTCAAGTCGCATCTTCGTGTGATTTAAAATGTCGAATCTTAGACTTCCTAGGCGCCTGTCCTCGATCATTCTGAAACGTTTCTTTTCCTTTTGACACATGAGAGAAACTATATCATAGCAAAGCGAGTGAATGGTTTTTATGTTTTGAACTTTTATGTCGTCGCCGAGTTCTTCAATTCTTTCTTTCATATCGTTTGCGGATGCGCGCGTGAATGTGAGCGCAAGTATTTGGGAAGGGAGCACGCCATGAACTTTAACGAGATTTATAATTCTTTGAATAAGTATCGTCGTTTTTCCGGCGCCCGGAACTGCAAGCACAAGACAAGGTCCGTCGACGTGCTCAATAGCTTTTATTTGTGATTCCGAAAATTGCATAACCTTCCTCCTTATGTAGAATTAACATTTATATTATACACGAAATTCAGTTATATGTCTAAGTTTTCGCTTTTTACTGTATATTTTGAGACGATTATGTTATAATTATAATAATGTATTTATTCTATTTGGAGGTATTATATGAGTTTAAACGTATTGAGGAAAAATCTAGGCATATATGGCGCAAACACATATATTTTATATGATGACAACAAAGAAGCTGTCGTTATAGATTGCGGCGGCGATGCCGACGAAGTTGAAAAGTTACTTAAAGAACACGACTTAAAACCGCTTGCATTAATTCTTACACATGGGCATTTCGACCATATTGCCGGCATGAATGATTTGAGAGAGATTACCGGCGCTCCGATTTACGGATGTGAAAAGGAAAGAGATTTGTTTGAAGATGCAGAAAAAAATCTTTCAAAAACGACTCTTGTCGGAGCGAAGACTTTAAAATGTGACCACTATTTTAACGACGGAGACGAACTTGCGTTTGGAGATATAAAACTTAAAGTTCTTGCAACGCCTGGCCATACAGAAGGTTCCGTTTGTCTTTACAACGATGAAATGGTATTTACTGGCGACACACTTTTTAACAGAAGCGTTGGAAGGAGCGATTTGTATTCGGGAAACCAGTCGCATCTAAATGAATCGCTCAAAAAAATGAGAGATACATTTGATGGAAAACTCATTGTTTATCCTGGACACGGACCGGAATCCACAATGAAGTTTGAAGTTGAAAACAATCCATATATCACAGGTTTGGTATAATGATAGACATTAAATGCAACAACATCTCTCCTCACAGAACATGGGAGGAAATGATAAAGGCATTTTTTGACTACACACCTTTTGATGAATATGAGGGAGATATTCTTTTTGAAATAACAAAAAAAGACGATTCGATTCATTTGAAGCTTTTTAAAGACAAGAAACTTTTGGACGAAGGGGAAGCTGAAATTGCTCCGCTCGACGAAGTGCGTGCGACAAAAGTTTTAATTTATGAAATTCTATCGAAAACTTTTGAAAAAGAATTGCCTTGGGGAACACTCACGGGCATTCGTCCGGTAAGTTTTTTCAATTGGACAAAAAAGCAGTATGGAAATGAACTCGGAAGAGAGATTTTCTCTACTAGATATCATGTGCGCTCCGACAAAGTTGCATTGTGTGAAGAAATCGATGCGATTGAGCGCAAAACGATGACTAGATACAAGGACAATCATTTGATTTATATTCACATCCCTTTCTGCGAAACGAGATGCAACTATTGCAGTTTTTCGGTCATGACAATGGACAAATTCGGGAAATGGATGGATAAATATTTCGAAACGCTTTTGAAAGAAATCGAGGACGGCTATGATATTTTACCTCCCGAAAAAGCATGCAGTCTTTATATCGGTGGCGGAACGCCGTCGACCTTGAGCATTGAAAAGACAAAAAAACTTTTGTCAGTAATAAATGAAAAATTTAAAAATTTGGTAGAGATAACTTTTGAAGCGGGAAGACCGGAGAGTATAACTACTGAGCTTCTTGAGGTTTTAAAGAGCGAAGGCGTTTCAAGAATAAGTATAAATCCGCAGTCGATGCAACAAAAGACTCTCGACGCAATCGGAAGAAAGCACACCGTTGAGGATATATACTCAGCATTTGAAAGGGCAAAAAACTACGACATAGACATAAACACGGATATGATTGTCGGTTTTAAAGGAGAAGGCGTGGCTGATGTGACGGACACACTTTCAAAACTCATTGCACTTGAGCCTGAAAATATTACGGTGCATTCACTTGCACTTAAAACCGGAAGTAGAATCAAAAATCAGAATGTGGATTTTTCGTACGATGAATTTATCGATAGAAGAAATATTTATGATATTCTTCGAAAGAACGCATACAGACCGTATTATCTTTACAGACAAAAGCGCCAGGTGGGAGAGGCTGAAAATATAGGTTTTTCAAAAGAAGGAAAAGAAAATATTTTTAATATTCTTTCGATGAACGACGAGAATAATGTCTTGGCTTTCGGAATGGGCGCAGTTTCAAAGTTTGTGGATGAGAATTTGGACTGTAGAAGAGTTTTCGGATTCAGAGATGTCATTTATTATATAGAGCATTTGGGTGAATTAAATGCAAATAAGAGAGAAATTGTAAATAAGTATTTGTAATATATTGCCAATAGTATTATAATGTAGATTAGATTATTAAGGAGGATTTTTTATGAGAGGAATGGGAAGCTTAAGACGAAGCGTTATGTGCGGAGACTTAAGAAAAGAAGATATATCAAAAGAAGTCGTCGTAATGGGTTGGGTTCAAAGAAGCCGAAACCTCGGCTCACTTATTTTTACAGACGTGAGAGATTTGAAGGGAATTGTGCAAGTTGTTTTCAATGAAGAGAACAAAAATCTTTTTGAAAGCGCAAAGGAACTCAAAAATGAATATGTTGTTGCTGTAAAGGGAACAGTTCGTGAACGTTCGAGCAAAAACGAAGAACTCCCGACAGGGGAAATTGAAATTTTAGCAAGCGAACTACAAATCCTTGACGTTTCAAACACACCGCCGATTTATATCAAGGACGACGACAATGTAAAAGAAGAAGCAAGATTGAAATACAGATATCTCGATTTGAGAAAACCGAGAATGCAAAATGTTTTGATGCAAAGATCAAAACTTATGCACATCATAAGAAACTTTTACTATGAACACGGTTTCCACGAATTTGAAACCCCGATTTTAGGAAAGAGCACACCGGAAGGCGCAAGAGACTATCTTGTACCGTCAAGAATTCACCCGGGTGAATTTTATGCGCTTCCGCAAAGTCCGCAAATTTACAAACAACTTTTGATGGTTGCAGGCATGGACAGATATTTCCAAATCGCAAAATGTTTCAGAGACGAAGACTTGAGACAAAACAGACAACCTGAATTCACTCAAGTTGACGTTGAAATGAGTTTTGTTGACGTGGACGATGTCATTTCAATTCATGAAGAATTGTTTAAACAACTTTTTAAAGAAATGGTCGATGTCGACATTGAACTTCCGATTATGAGAATGAAATTTGACGATGCTATGGAAAACTACGGAGTAGACAAACCGGATTTAAGATTCGGAATGGAACTTAAAACTTTAAATGATTTATTTAAAGACAGCGAATTTAATGTTTTCCAATCGACAATAAAGGACGGTGGAAGAATCAGAGCTATAAATGTTCCGGGTGGAGATGAACACATTTCGAAAAAAGGCATGAAAAAGCTTGAATCTTTTGTAAAAGATTTCAAAGCAAAGGGCCTTATCCACTTGAGATACGACGATGAAAAATCAAGCTCAATCGATAAATTCATCACTGAAGAAGAAAAAGATAAAGTTTTTGAATTTATGGGTTCGAAAAAAGGTGACGTCGTTTTAATTGTTTGCGACACATTTAAAATCACATGTGCAGCACTTGGAAACTTGAGAAATAAACTTGCAGCTGACATGGGACTTTTAAAGAAGGGAGACTACAAACTTCTTTGGATTGTAGACTTCCCACTCTTTGAATATGATGAAGAATCGGACAGATATGTTGCGGAACACCATCCGTTCACAAGTCCGAGATTTGAAGACGAAGACAAGATGCTCACGGAACCTGACAAATGCTATGCAAAGGCATACGACATTGTTATAAACGGGGAAGAAATGGGTGGAGGTTCAATAAGAATAAACAACTCCGACCTACAAGACAAGATGTTTAAAGCAATCGGCTTTACAGAAGAAGAAGCTCAAGAGCAATTCGGATTTATGATTGAAGCTCTAAGCTACGGAACACCTCCACACGGTGGTCTCGCTCTTGGACTCGACAGAATGGTCCAATTGTTCACAGATACTCCGAACATCAGAGACGTTATTGCATTCCCTAAGACACAAAGTGCAACATGTATGATGACAGACGCTCCTTCAACCGTTTCGGATGCACAACTTGATGAAGTGCACCTTGACGTAAGAAAAACAGAATCAAATGAAGAAAACTAAGGATATAAGAACGCTTGCTCTGATCGGTGACGAAGCATTCGAAAAACTTAACTCATGCCGAATAACAATTGTCGGCTTGGGCGGAGTTGGAGGAATTGCTTCGGAAATGCTTGTAAGAGCAGGCGTTTCTCATCTAAAACTAATAGACTTAGACGTGTTTGATGCGTCGAACAGAAATCGTCAATTGGGCGCTTTAATAAGCACGGAAGGCAGAAAAAAAGTTGAAGTTTTTAAAGAACGCTTTTTGGATATCGACGAGCACGCGGAGATTGAAACGATTGCAGAACCGCTTACAAATGAAAATGTGGATGAATTTTTAAAGAACTCGGACTACATTATCGATATGTGCGACGACGTGGACGCGAAGTGCGCAATAATAAAATATTCCGTTGACAATAAAATTCCGTTTATGTCAGCGATGGGCGCAGGAAATAGAACAGATATTTCAAAATTGTTTATAAAGAAACTTTCAAAAACGAGTTATTGTCCGCTTGCGAAGAAGTTAAGACAAAATCTTCCGAAGAGATATCAGGACAAGACTAAAGTCGCATATTATGAGGGGGAAACCGTTTCTGTTGATAAAAACTTAGGATTTGTCGGCACAATAAGTTATTCTCCGAATTTTATGGGTATAAAAATAGTGTCGGAAGTTATTAGTGACATTATTAAGAGGTGATTATATGGATTTACTTGGAGTAGTTTCTAAATTAGATGGAGACGAGGCCGAAGTACAAATTAAAAGAGTTTCAGGTTGCGGTGGGAACTGCGACCATTGTGGTGGAAGCTGCGAGAGTGCATTTCACGGTTTGAGAGTCAAAAACACAATCGATGCGAAAATCGGAGAAACCGTGCAAATTGAATTTAGAGAGAGCGAATCCATGAAAGCGAGCTTGATTATTTATTTAATTCCGCTTGCAGGATTTTTAATCGGACTTCTCGGAGCTTTTTTAATGAATATGAGCGAGATGAATGCACTTTTGGTTGCGGTTATCGGACTTCTTATCGGGTTTTTTATAATTCACTTGGGTGATAAAAAATATAAAAAGAATAATATACTTGCGACAATAAAAAAATTTAATTGAGTAAACATTTAAATCAGGTTGTATAAACCGGACTTTAGTGTTATAATTAGAGGTAGGGTTATAGGATTTTCTTATAACTGAAGCAAAAAGGAGGTATTATTTTGGATTTAACAAACCTAAAGAACTCAGATCCGGACATTTTCAATGTCGTCATGGAAGAAAAGGAACGTCAACAATCACATATCGAACTTATAGCAAGTGAAAACTTCGTTACAGAAGCTGTAATGGAAGCGATGGGTAGCTATCTAACAAATAAATACGCTGAAGGATATCCTGGAAAGAGATATTACGGCGGATGTTCAGTCGTAGACGTGGCTGAAAATATTGCAAGAGACAGACTCTGTAAATTGTTTGGAGCAGACCACGCAAATGTTCAACCTCACTCTGGTGCAAATGCAAATATGGGAGTATATTTTTCATTCTTAAAACCTGGAGACAAAGTTTTGGGTATGAATTTATCAGAAGGCGGACACTTGACACACGGTTCACCTGTTAACATTTCTGGAACATATTTCGATTTTGCAGCCTATGGAGTAAGCAAAGAAACTGAAACAATCGATTACGATGAAGTTATGGAAATTGCAAAGAAAGAACAACCGAAACTTATCGTTGCGGGTGCAAGTGCATATCCAAGAATTATAGACTTCAAGAAATTCAGAGAAATTGCTGACGCTTGCGGAGCAAGACTAATGGTAGACATGGCTCATATCGCAGGACTTGTTGCGACAGGTCTTCATCCGTCACCGGTTCCATATGCGGATTATGTAACAACGACAACACATAAGACACTTCGTGGACCAAGAGGCGGAGCAATTCTTACAAAAGAAGAATATGCAAAAGCAATAGACAAAGCAATCTTCCCGGGAACACAAGGTGGTCCTTTGATGCACGTTATCGCAGCTAAAGCTGTAGCATTCGGCGAAGCATTGAAACCTGAATTCAAGACATATCAAGAACAAGTTATAAAGAATGCACAAGTTCTCGCTGACACACTTCTTGAAAGAGGATTCCGTTTGGTTTCAGGTGGTACAGATAACCACTTGATCTTAGTAGATGTTAAATCAAAAGGATTCACAGGAAAAGAAGCTGAAAAGTTGCTTGATGAAGTTGGAATTACTGCAAACAAGAACACAATTCCAAACGAAACAGAATCTCCATTTGTTACAAGTGGAATTCGTCTAGGAACTCCTGCAATGACAACAAGAGGATTCAAAGAAGAAGATATGAAGGAAGTTGGAAACATTATTGCCGACACACTTGTTGAAGGTCACGATGTTGACAAGATGAAAGCAAGAGTAAAAGCTCTTTGCGACGCACACGTTTTATATAAATAATAAAAATTATGGGGAGCACATCCCCATTTTTTTATTTGTACATAAAGTCTTAAAAACGTTTATATTTGAAACGTTTTATGATATAATAAAAGTGGAGGAGTTTATATGCGAGATAAAATAGTTACTTTAGTTGGACGACCGAATGTCGGCAAATCCACTTTATTTAATAGAATTACAAATAACAGATCTTCAATAACAGAAGACACTCCGGGAGTTACAAGGGACAGACTCTATGCAAGAGCCGAGTGGCTCGGAAAACCGTTTCTTCTCGTTGACACAGGCGGACTTGACCCGCAAAGCGACGACGATTTTATGCCGGAGATTATTGAGCAGGCGGAAGTGGCTATTGAATCTTCAGTAGCGGTTGTTTTTATAGTCGACGGAGTTTCAGGCCTCACATCGACGGACAAAACTATACTTTCAATGCTTAGAAGAATGAACTCAAATATAGTTTTGGCGATAAATAAATTCGACAGCAAAGAATCAAAGGATAATTTCTATGATTTTTATGAACTTGGTATAGATAATATGGTTCAAATTTCTGCTGAACATGGAACGGGTGTCGGAGATTTACTTGAAGAGGTCTTTAAATTTTTCCCGAAGGATGAAGAAATCGAAGAAAATCCTGACGAAATAAAAGTTGCGCTCATTGGAAAACCGAATGTTGGAAAGAGTTCGCTTTTAAATAATATTTTGGGCGAAAAAAGAGCAATTGTTACAAATATTCCGGGAACGACGAGGGATTCCATAGACACATTTGTAGAAATCAAGGACAGAGAATTCAGAATAATTGATACGGCAGGTCTTCGTAAAAAATCAAAAATTACGGAAAAAGTTGAAAGATTTTCTGCGATAAGAACGCTTTCCGCAATTGACGAAAGCGATATATGTGTTCTTGTAATCGATGCGGTCGAGGGACCTTCGGAACAGGACACGAAAGTTATGGGCTATGCTTTTGAAAACAGAAAAGGCGTCGTCATTGCGATAAACAAGTGGGACCTGGTCGAAAAAGACAGTTTTACCCAAAGGGACTATGTAAAGGAAATCAGAAACAAGATTCAGTATGTGCCATATGCGCCGATTGTATTTATTTCTGCAAAGACGGGGCAACGTGTAGACACACTTATAGACACGGTTATAAAGGTGTATGACAACTATAACAAGAGAATTCCGACAGGAGTTCTAAATAAGATTGTATCGGATGCGATACTAATGAACGTCACTCCGCAGGACAAGGGGAGAAGACTTAAAATTTATTACGGCTCACAAGTAAGCGCCGCACCGCCGGTTGTCATATTTTATGTAAATGATACGAAACTTACTCACTTTTCTTATACGAGATATTTGGAAAACTCTATAAGAAAGAATTATGATTTTGAGGGAGTTCCTATTTCGATAGTTTATAAAAACAGGGGAGAGTAATGGAATATCTTTATTATTTACTTGCATATCTTATGGGAAGTGTCAGCTTTTCATATCTATTAGTTAAAATATTTAAAAATGAAGATGTGAGGAATAAAGGAAGCAAAAATGCCGGAGGAACTAATGTCATCAGAGTTTATGGATGGAAACTCGGACTACCGGTTGCGATTTTGGATATTTTTAAAGGCGTATTTGTATCGTTCATTTTTAAGAAATACGATTTGGGATATCCGGTTGTAGCTCTATTTTTTGCAGTGCTTGGTCATTGCTATCCGGTTTTTATGAAATTTAAAGGAGGCAAAGGTATTGCGACGACTGCGGGCGGTTTTACATTTTTATTTTTAAACGCATTTCCGTTTGGCTTGGCAGTGTTTTCAGGTCTTGCAATTCTCACCGGATATGTTTCTGTTGCAAGTATATTTATGGTTTTTACAACCGGGGTTTTTATAATTCACACATATGTTTTAGAGAAAATTGAAATTGTCGCGATTGTAGGAATTATATTTCTTGCAATAATCAGGCATAATTCAAATATAAAAAGATTAATCCGAAGAGAGGAAAACCAATTTCGTTTTGGAGGGAAATAATGAAGACGTGTATTGTTGGCGGAGGAAGCTGGGGCATTGCTCTTGCAAGTGTGCTTTCCGAAAATAACCGCGATGTCACTCTGTATATGAGAAGTTCAGAGCAAAAGGAATATATTTTAAAAAATAAAAGAAGTCCGAAATATTTGAAGGATTTTATTTTTCCGGACAATATAAAGCTTACAGATGATATAAAATCCGTGAGCGGTTGCGATCTTGTGGTTTTGGCAACTCCGTTCCAAAAAATGGAGGAGATTTTACTTGAAATAAAGCCTTATATTTCACAAGAAACTGTACTTTTGAATGTTTCCAAAGGGCTTAATATCGAAAATTGTGAAACGGGAGAATATTTTGCGAATAAAGTTTGTCCTCACAATAAATATGCCGTTTTGAGCGGTCCTTCGCACGCCGAAGAAGTGTCAAAGAAGATGATAACGACTGTTGTTATATGCTCTAATGATATTGAAATCGCAAAAGATTTGCAAGATTTATTTATGAATGAATATTTCAGAGTTTATATTCACACCGACGTTTCCGGAGTTGAAGTCGCGGGTGCATTAAAAAATGTAATTGCGATAGGTTCCGGTATATTAAAGGGTATAAATGAAGGAGACAACGCAAGAGCGGCTCTTATAACAAGAGGACTTGTTGAAATTTCAAGACTTGGAAAAAAGATGGGATGTAATATGCTCACATTTATGGGGCTTGCAGGGATGGGAGACCTTATAGTTACTGCAACTTCGGTGCATTCTAGAAATTTCAGGGCGGGCGTTCTTATTGGAGACGGGGTTCCTGTTGAAAGACTTGAGGAAGAGGTTGGAGAAACTGTCGAAGGTCTCAAAACTGTAAAGGCGGCACACATTCTTGCAAAAAAATATGATGTGGAAATGCCGATAACTGAAGCGATTTATGAGGGAATCTATGAAAACAAAGATCCGCACAAGGCAATACTCGAACTTATGACGAGAAGCAAGAAACATGAATTTTTAGAGGAGATGGTTTTATAGTGGGTGAAAATTCGGTAAATAAAAGAGGGCACTATATCAGCTGGATTGTAATCATCTCGCTTATTTATATTATTTTTCTTGAGATTGTTGTAAAGCCGAAAATTATGGCGGTTGGCGGAAAGTTTGTCACGCCTGTTGAAACCATATATTATGACGGAATTGAAACGGACTTTGTGCTTTTAAAAGATGAAACACCGTTCAATGCGTCAAGTGTGAATGGAGCTATTAGATATGACGAGGGAACGCGTCTTGGATTCGGTGAAATCAAAGCCGGAAAGACAACTTCCAACGAATACGCACTTCTTTCGAAAAAGCTTCAGGATATAAATGACAGAATTTCGATTTATAAAAATCAAATAAACGATATAGACAAGGAGCTTAGACGTTCAATAATAAACGAAAATTACAGTCTTGCGGTCGATCTTGTAGGTAGTTTTTCTTATCAAAATAACGAGAGTGTCGGTCAAATAAATGTTGAGGACCTCGAAAAGGAAAAGGCGAATATAACAAATCAAATAAATCATATGGCTGGAGAAATTATTTGGAATCCGCCCGGAATTATAAGTTATACGCTCGACGGTTTTGAAGATTTAAACAATGAGAGTTTATATTTGACGTCGAGGGAAGAGTTCAAGTCGATTTTAAACAGACCGATTGTAAAAAGTTATTCGAGAGATTTTAAAATAATCGACAATTTTAAAACGACTGCAATGTTTTATGCACCAAACAACGGCAGACTTAAAGAACTTGACGGAAAATACGTGACGTACAGTATCGACAACTTGAATACTTTCGGAAAAGGAATCGCAATTGTACCTGCGGACTATGATAAAGAAGGCGTTGCCGGTATTTTTATTAACAGTCACATCGAAGATATATATCAAATTAGAAAAGGAAAAATCAATGTCATTTTCGACTCGTTGAAGGCTCTCATAGTTCCGACGGGCAGTCTTATAAAAAAAGACGGAGTTGTCGGAGTCTTGGCAAGAGATGTAAACGGAGTAATTCAATTTAGACCGGTCAATCTTTTGAAAAGAGAAGCGGAAAAGAGTTATGTCTCTCAGGGCAATGAAAAGGGAATGATAAAGGTGAAAGGCGAAGATGTAATGACTCTTCAATATTATGAGGATGTTGTTGTAAGGCCGGATCCGGATTTGATTGGCGAAATTTTTATTAGAAATGAATTTAGATAATGCTTTGGAGGTGGTTATTTGACAATAAAGGACAATGTAAATGAAGTTAGAGAAAATATGGCAAAAGCCGCTTTAAGAGCCGGAAGAAATCCCGAAGACATAACACTTTGCGCTGTCAGTAAATATATTGAAGTGCCGAAGATTAAAGAAGCACTTGAAGCAGGCGTAACTATTCTTGGAGAAAACAAGGTACAGGAGCTTGTCGATAAGCTTCCGCAATTTTCCGAAGATGTAAATTTTCATATGATTGGACAATTGCAAACAAATAAAGTAAAATATATAATAGATAAGGTGAAACTTATTCATTCGCTCGACAGAAAGAGTTTACTCAAAACTTTGGACAAAGAGGCGAAAAAGAAGAATATTATTTCGGACACATTGATTCAAGTAAATTTGACTTCGGACCCGAACCGCGGCGGAGTATCCATTGAGGAATTGCCGGAGTTTGTTGAAGAAGTCGGGAAATATTCCTCGGTAAGAGTTAGAGGTTTAATGTGCGTTGCACAGAATGTGGATGATGAAAATATAATTCGTGAAGATTTTAGACGCATGAGACTGGAATTTGAGCGTTTAAAGTTGTATAATATAAGTAATGTTTCCGGCGAGATTCTTTCTATGGGTATGAGTCACGACTATGAAATAGCTATAGAAGAAGGTGCTACTCTTGTAAGAGTGGGAACCAGAATTTTTGGAAAGAGATAAGGAGGAACTATGAGCTTTTTAGATAAGATGAAAAATTTAATCGTCGCTCCGGATACGGATGAAGAATATGAAGAAGATTTTGTAGAGGATGAAAAACCTGTTGCTGAAAAAAAGGTTTTCACTACAACTCAATCACCTGCGACAAGACCAAGCGTAGCAACGCAAAGATCAGTTGTTACAACTAGAACAGGTGCAACCCCGTTTAAAATTCAAATTCAAGATCCGCTTAAGTATGACGATGCACCTAAGATTATCGACAAATTGATTTTAAATGATGCAGTTGTCGTTAACTTTGAACATTTGGAACCGGAACTCAAAAGACAAGTTTTTGATTTCATTAACGGCGGAATTTATGCCATAGAAGGCAGAATTCAAAAAGTCACACAAGACATTTTCATTCTTGCACCGAAGGATGTAGCGATTGAAGGAATAAAAGAAGAAATTCTTGAAAGCGGCTTGTATTCTTGGTAGAAGAATTATCCTTTCTGAATAAGGAAGAGGTGTCTTATTATAAGATACTCGAGGAAAAGGTTCTCATTTCAAATCGAAGAAATTCATACGAAGAGACAGATTTTTTAGATCCATTTTGGCAAAAGATGTTGGTGTCGATTGTCAACAAATACGATGGAGTGTCTGTTTCTTTTTTCGGTGCCTTCAATAATGCAGAAAGATGTATCGGTGTAATTTATAACGACTATTTGCCGGAACCTGTTGAAAGTGATTATATGAGCGTGCTTGCATTTGATTCGAAGTTTGACGATGTAAAACACAAGGATGTTTTGGGCAAACTTATGAGCATGGGCATTGAGAGAGAAACGATAGGCGATATTATATTTTATAAAGACGCGTGCTATTTCAGTGTCAGAAAATCCGTTGAATCATTTTTATTGTCGCAGTTTCAGGACATACGAAGACATAGCGTGACATTATACAGTGTCGATGGCGAAGGACTTCAGGTTGTGGAATCGGAGAAGACAACGGAAGTTATTGTTGCAGCATCTCTTCGCGCGGATTTAATTGTTGCGAAAATTTATAATATCAAAAGAAATATTGCGACGTCAATGATATCTAAGGGCATGATGAAACTCGACTACAGAGTTTTTACGAGAGGCGACAAACAAATCGAACTCCCGGCTCTTATTTCTCTTCGTGGATACGGCAGAGTTTATGTTGACGAAGTAGTGGGGCGAACGGGAAGTGACAACTTAAAAGTGAAATTACGTCGGGAGGTTTACAGTTGATTTATTTATTTGTAATTTTATTTGTTGTATTGGATCAGGTTACTAAATGCGCGGCATCCAAATATTTAATTCACAATTCAATAAAAATTTTTGATTGGTTTAAACTCGACTATGTTGAAAACAGAGGAGCGGCATTCGGATTTCTCGACGGCAAGCAAACATTTTTTATAGTTGTGACTGTTTTTGTTTTAGTATTTTTAGCATTTTTTATTTATAAATATTATTCATCACTTTCCACGCTTGAAGTTTGGGCGTCGATTCTTTTATTTTCGGGAGCAATCGGAAACCTTATAGACAGAGTTGTTCAAGGATATGTTGTAGATTTTATTTCAGTTAGAATTTTTAATGTTTATGATTTTCCGGTTTTTAACTTTGCGGATATTTATGTAACATTTGCAGTTATCGTTTATTTAATAAGTGTTTTAAAATATGAGAGAAGTTAATTTAACATATTTGGAAAATGATGAGAACAGAGTTGATAAGTACTTCGATTTATTTGGATTTGATTCGCGTTCGGAATTTCAGTCGCTTATAAAAGACGGAAATTTTTTTGTTAATGGGAAAAAAGAAAAACAAAATTATAAATTGCGAGAAAATGATATTGTAAAAATCGTATTTCCCGAAGAGCAAAAACCCAGCACAGAAGGAATCGAGGTTCCGATTCTTTTTGAAAATGAAAATATTATTGTTTTAAATAAACCGCCTTTTATTGCTGTTCACGGTGCGAAAAGTTATAACGGGCCGACTCTTGTGGATTGGCTTTTGGATCGCGGTTATAAACTTAGCGACGGGGAAGATGAAACAAGACCGGGTGTTGTGCACAGACTTGATGCCGACACGAGCGGCGTTATAATTTTTGCGAAAAACAATGAAGCGCATGCGATTTTAAAAAGAGATTTTCAAGAAAAGAATCTCGAGAAGCACTATTTCGCAATTTCAAACGGTGTTTCAAAGAGCGACGAGTTTACAATAGATAAACCGATTGCAAGAAGTAAAAATCCAGTCAAGATGGGAATTGTTGAAGGCGGAAGAAGAGCGGTTTCTATTGTAAAGAAGTTGGACGGAAATGATTTTTTCACACTCTTTGACGTGAAAATTATCACCGGAAGAACTCATCAGATTCGCGTTCACCTTGCTTCGGAG
The DNA here is from genome assembly GCA_900540185.1 of uncultured Eubacteriales bacterium. Taxonomy (GTDB): domain Bacteria; phylum Bacillota; class Clostridia; order Tissierellales; family Peptoniphilaceae; genus Ezakiella. Next base: position 94,484 of record UQFH01000001.1, on the reverse strand, counting down.
AATCTTCCCGTTTTAGGCGACAAAGTTTATGGAATGAAGCGCGAAAGAATAAATGTTTCAAGACAGATGCTTCACGCGCATTCGATTGAATTTTTCGAGCCGCTCACTCGAGAAAAAATAAAAATTGAAGCGCCGATTTTCGATGATATGAAAGAAGCGTTAAAAAAAGCCGATTTATCTCTCGATAAAACGACTGATTTATAGTTATAATTTAATTGGTTCGACAGTAATTGTCTTGAAGTCCTTGTATGTTACAAGCCCCGGTTTTGCACCGGGTATTTTTTTTACATTTTTTACTTCGGTGTAGTCGATGTCGGATTTTATTGTTTTTCCGGAAAGAGCTGCGGCTAGGGAAGCGCAATAAACAATGTCCTCTTCAGTAACAGTTTCATTTGCCGAAGATAAAATCACATGTGTACCCGGTTCGTTTCGAAGGTGGAACCAAAGGTCGCCTTTGTGCGCGAGTTTGTTTGTGAGTTCGTCGTTTTGAACATTGTTTCGTCCGGCGCGCACAAGAAGTCCGCTCGGCGATTTAAATTCTCTCATTTTAAGTTTCGGCTCGCGGATTTTATTTTTGCTTTTCACTTTAATATATCCTCCGTCGATGAGCTCTTTTCTTATCGCATTTATCTCGTCGATGGTTTCGGTTTGTCTCAAATTTAATAGCACACTGTTTAAATAATAAATCTCATTTTTTATGTGCGGAATACGCCTCTTTAAAACTTCTTCCGTATGTTTAAGCTTGGTGTATTTGTTGTACATTTTGTCGACGTTTTGTTTCGGAGAAAGCGTTTCATCGATATTTAAAGTAATCTCGGCATTGTCTTCGCTATAAAAATTGTTCACGGTGATTTTTTTATCGCCTTTATTAATTTTATAAATGTTTGCTGCAAGCAGGTCCGCTTTGAGTTTTATAGATTCGCGGTCGCTTGCTTTTAACATATCTTTTTGGTTGTTTGCAAGCGCTCTTTCAAGACTTTCAATTTTATTTGTAATTTTCTTTTCGAGTTCGTGTATTCTTGAAGTTTGCAGTTTTAAAAAAGCACGATTTTCGTAGAAGAATTTTACAGCTTCATTCATCGAGTCGAAAATCTTTTTATCGTGTGGACGCGGAGAGTCAAACGGCAAAATCCTAAACGGTTTGTCGTCTTTTAAAAGAACGGTCGGTGTAAAATCATTATTTAAAATCTTTTCTTTAATCAAAATGATTTCATCTATGACTCTATCTTTATCCTCGTCTTTTAAACTCCAAAAGTTAATATTTTCATCTAAATTTAAATTGAATAAAATGTCGAGTGCAATGTCGGGATTAAATCCTTCGAAATATCTGTAGAGCGATTTTGAAAGTGGTTGAAGAGAATTTTCTTCAAGCACTTTTTTTATTTCCTCAAAATCCATTTTTAAAATATTTTTCTTGTCACTCACCGGAAGAGTATATTCTTCTTTTGGAAGGACAAGTCGAACGCTACTCATATCAGGATAAACTCTTATGAGTGCATCCAAAATATTCCCGCTTTCCGTTTCATATAAAATCAAATTCGAATATTTTCCCATAATTTCAAAATTGAGAGAAACCTTATCCAAATCAAAAACATCACCGGCGGTATCAAAATCAATTGAGATGACTCTGTCGAGACCGATTTGCCTTATGCCCGAAATTTTTCCGTTGGTCAGATATTTTCTAAGAAGCATCGTAAACATCGGTGGTTCTTTCGGATTGTCAAATTTATTTTTTGTAAGATAAAAAGCAGGATTGTCCGCGGAAAAACAAAAATATAAGGACATATTTTCGCCTTTATTGCGAAGATATATAATGATATCTCTGTTTTCCTGATATATTTTATCTATTCGTGCATTCAAAAGTTTTTCATGCATTTCATTTTTCAAAGCATATAGTGATACGCCGTTCATGCTCATAAAATCACCTCAATTCTATATTATATAAGATTTTGAATTTTACAGCAAATATTAAGGAAATTTAATATTTTGTTGATTATGTAATTGCTATCCTATATAATATAAGTAGAATAAAAATAGACAAAGGAGTTAGTATGAAAAGGTGGTGGAATGTGATGTCAAAAGGTTTTTTATTGGTTATTTCGGGTCCGTCTGGAGTCGGTAAGGGAACCGTTTGTGATGAGCTCTTAAAAGAAGTTAACGATGTCGTTATGTCTGTTTCTGCAACTACTCGAGAAATGCGTCCGGGCGAAGTTGACGGTGAATCTTACTTCTTTGTTGACGACGAAAAATTTGAAGAAATGGTAAAAAATGAAGAATTTTTGGAACATGCGAATGTTCATGCACACAAATACGGAACTCCGAAAAAATTTGTGTTTGATAAGATTAAAGACGGCGAAGTTGTAATACTTGAGATAGACGTTCAAGGGGCACTTCAAGTTAAGAAAGTTTATGATGAGGCTGTATTTATAATGCTTCTTCCGCCAAGCATGGTCGAACTTAAAAATAGAATTGTCGGTAGAAATACTGAAACAGAAGAAGCAATCAATCTTAGAATGACTAATGCCTTTAAAGAACTGGATTTTGTTACGGACTACGATTATTTCGTTGTGAACGACACGGTTCATGAAGCGGTGCAAAATATAAAGGCAATTATTGATGCAGAAAAACATAGAGTAAAGAGATTTAAATATATTAAAGAGAAAGTGTTAGGTGAAAAAGATGTATAATCCATCGACAAAAGTTATAGGTGAAAATGAAAGCCGCTATACACTCGTTATGGTGGTAGCAAAGAGAGCACGCCAATTGGTTGCAGGTTCTCCAAAGAAAGTGGAAACGGATTTAACAAATCCTATTTCAATTGCGCTTGAAGAGATGAAGGAAGGCAAGATAGATTTCGAGGAGAGTAAATAATGTTTGAGGGCAAGAGAGTAGTCCTTGCTGTCACAGGCGGCATTGCGGCATACAAATCCATATATCTTGCAAGTTTACTAAGAAAAAAAGGTGCGATTGTAGAAACGATATTAACTGAAGCTGCACAAAAGTTTGTAACACCCGTTTCTTTTAACGGAGTTACAGGGCACGGAGTTTACTCGGACGGTTTTCAAAATATAAACGATGAAATTCCGCACATCTATCTTTCAAAAGCGGATATGATTATTGTTGCGCCGGCATCAAAAAATGAAATTGCAAAGCTTGCATGCGGTATGGCGGACAATCTTTTGACGAGCACGATAAGTGCGACGAAAAGTCCGGTTTTTATTGTGCCTGCAATGAATACAAATATGTATTTGAATCCGATAAATCAGGAGAACCTAAGAAGACTCAAAGAAATCGGATATATTATAATCGAGCCGGTAAGCGGAAATCTTGCTTGCGGCGACGTCGGAATCGGAAAGATGAGAGAGCCGGACGAGATTTATAATTTTATTTATGATTATTTTAAAAATGCGGAAGACGATTTTTATAGCGGAATGAATGTTATTGTGACCGGGGGACCTACGATTTCTAAACTCGACCCGGTAAGAATTTTTACAAATCAATCGAGCGGAAAGATGGGCGAAAGAATTTGTGAAAGTCTCATAAAAAGAGGTGCAAATGTCACATATATAAGCTATAAAAAGCCGGAGAATGAAAAGATAAATCATATAAAAATCGAAACGACAGAGGATATGCTCGAGGAAATAAAAAAGAGAATGGGCGACAATGAACTTCTTATAATGAGTGCGGCGCCGCTTGATTATGAATTCGAATCATATCACGATGAAAAGATTAAAAAAGGCGAGGCTCTGACTTTTAAGATGAAGAGAACGCCGGACATTTTAAAGACGATAAAGCCGGACAAGGGCGATTTAAAGGTAATCGGTTTTGCGGCGGAGAGCGAAAATGCGTATGAATACGGATTGGAAAAGCTCAAAAACAAGGGAATGGATATGATTTTTATAAATAATATTTTGAAGGACAATGTTTTCGGCTCGGAAGAAAATAACGGAATTATGATTTCAAAAAACGGAGAAGAAAAGAAAGTCCCTCGAATGGATAAAAGTCTTATCGCAGATGCGATTCTCGATTTTTTTAAGGAGCAAAATTAATGTATATCAGTGTTGTTGTTAATAAAAGCAACGATGCACTTGACAAATCTTTCAGTTACACGGTTCCTGAAAATCTTGAAGGCGAGATAAAAAAATACAAGCGAGTTATTGTTCCGTTCGGAAGGGGCAACAAACCGCTGACGGCAATAATAACCGAGATTTTCGACAAGGAGCCGGAATTTGATTTTAAATTGAAGGACATCATCTCGGTTGTCGATGACAAGCCGTTTATAAATGATGACGACGCCGATGTTGCCGGTTATATTTCGAAAATCACCGGAGCGAATTTTGTGGATTCTCTGAAACTGTTTTTTCCGCCGGTGAGTTTTGACTCGATTTTGTCGGGATATAAAAAGAACACTGAGTTCGATGATTCGGGTATTTTCTCAAATGATATTCTAATCGATGAGAAGAAAATCCGAGAAAACAGAGAAAAGCTTTTGAAGTGGGAAGACGAGGGGCTTATAAGACAGTTTTTTAAACTGAAAAATGAGCCGAAGATTAAAACGGAGAAAGTTTTGATTCCAACCGGAAAAGATTCGGAAGATTTGACTGAAAGACAGGAAGAAATTTTTAAAGAAATACAAAAAAAGAAATACACGAAAGCTCAACTGAAATCGACTTTCGGCGTGAGCGACAGCGTCATAAATCAGCTTATAAAAAAGAATTTGGTAAAAGTAGTGGAAGTTGAAGTCGCGGCGCTCGAAGATGAGAGCGAATCTTATCTTAAAATTTCTTTAAATGCCGACCAACAAAGAGTTTATGACGGCATATTGGACGAATATAGAAATAAAAAGCAAAACAATTTTTTACTTCGCGGAATTACGGGCTCCGGTAAAACGGAAGTCTATCTCCAATTGGTTGAAGAGGTTTTAAAAGAAGGGAAGAATGCGATTATTCTCGTTCCTGAAATTGGTCTTACTCCGCAAACGGTGAGGAGATTTAAAGGGCGTTTCAAGGAAGATATCGCAATCATCCACTCGAGATTAAATAAAACTGAAAGATTCAGAGAATGGATGAAAATAAAGAACCAGGAAGTTCGAATAGTTGTCGGAGCGAGAAGTGCGGTATTTAGTCCGCTAAAAAATATCGGCATTATAATAATTGACGAAGAGCACGACAGTTCATATGTTTCGGGGAAAACTCCGAGATATAAAACGGTTGATGTCGCGAGATATAGAGTAAAAAAAGACGACGGGATACTTCTTCTTGGAAGTGCAACTCCGTCAATCACGACCTATTTCGAGTCGAGTAAAGGACTTTTCAGTCTTTATGAACTTGACAAGAGGGCGAACGGCAGACCGATTCCTGAGATTGAAGTTGCGGATATGCGCGAAGAGCTGAACGAAGGAAACACTTCGATTTTCAGTTTGAAACTCTATGAAGCGATATTGGATAATCTCGAAAAAAAGGAACAGGTTATACTTTTCTTAAACAGGCGAGGATTTTTCGGCTCGGTTTCATGTAGAAGCTGCGGTGAAAGCATTAAATGTGAGCATTGCGACGTCTCTATGACATATCACAAGCGAGAAAATCTTTTGATTTGTCACTACTGCGGTCGCACGAAAAGATATCCTGAAAGCTGTCCGGTTTGCGGCTCGAAGAAAATCAAAGAGTTCGGAATCGGCACCGAGCAAGTCGAGGATATTACGAGAAAGACTTTCCCGAATGCGAGAGTGCAAAGGATGGACAGAGACACGACTGCAAGAAAAAATGCGCACTCGAACATTTACAACGAAATGAACGAGGGAAAGATTGACATATTGATCGGCACGCAGATGATTGCAAAGGGGCTTGACTTTAAAAATGTTACACTTGTCGGCATTTTGGCGGCGGACATGGCTCTTAGAATTCAAGATTACAGAGCACCCGAATGGACCTACAGTCTCATTAGACAGGTTGCAGGCAGATCCGGGAGAGGTGACAAAGACGGCAGAGTGATTCTTCAGACTTATCAACCGGATCACTATGCAATTGATTACAGCGTAAAGTCGTCGTACACCGATTTCTATAGAAAAGAAATACTGATAAGAGATGAGTTTAAGTATCCGCCATTTTATAATATAATCGTTCTAAAAAATGAAGGGGCGGACAATAATAAGACATATAATGATTTAAAGGATATTTATGATAAGGTTTATCTGGAACTCCAAAGAGTGAGGATTGATGCGGTTGTGCTGCATCCAAATCCTTGTCCGATTTCAAAAATCAATGGAGTTTACAGATGGCAGTTTATGGTGAAGGTGAGACCGGAGCTATTAAACGAAATGTTAGATTATATAAACAGTTTGGAATTAGGGGATATAACAGTAAATGTGGACCCTATAAATATGATGTAAGGAGATTTTATGGCAATAAGAAAAATAAGAATTGACGGTGACCCGATTCTTCGAAAGATTTCAAAGCCGGTAAAGGAAATAAACGATAAGATTTATGAACTCATAGACGACATGGTGGAAACTATGTTTCACGAACAAGGCGTTGGAATTGCTGCAGTTCAAGTCGGAATCTTAAGACGAATAATCGTTATCGACCCGGAACCGGACAACGAAGACGGCGATATTATGGTTTTGATAAACCCTGAAATTGTCGAGTCGAGCGGTGAAGAAGAAGGCCTTGAGGGCTGTCTTTCAATTCCGGGCAGACGTGGAATTGTGCCGAGACCGACTTATGTAAAAGTAAAATATGTGACTGAAGATGGCGAAGATGTGGAGTTTGAAGCACACGATTTTGTTGCGAGAGAACTTTGTCACGAAATTGATCACATGGACGGCATTTTGTACAAGGATAAGATGATTGGAGATTATGAACAGTAGTATTGTATTTTTCAGTTCAACTGAATTTGGAGCTTCGGTTTTAGAAAAGCTAATCGACACGAATGAAAATGTCGTTGCGGTTGTCACTAGAACCGATAAGGTGAGAAAACGCGGGAACAAGGTTGAAATGACACCTGTAAAAAAAGTTGCGCTTGAACATAATATAGAAGTTTTGGAATATGACAGAATAGACGATGTGGGAAAGGCGAAGCTTAGAGAAATTTCACCGGACTTTTTTCTCGTTGTTGCATACGGAGCACTTTTAAGTGAGGAAGTTTTAAACATTCCGAAAATTTCTCCGATAAATATTCACGCATCGCTTCTTCCGAATTTAAGGGGGGCAAGTCCGATTGAATCTGCAATTTTACTCGAGGAAAAGAAGACCGGAATCAGCTATATGCGGATGAATAAAGGACTTGACACAGGAGACGTCTATAGAAAAATCGAAGTTGATATTTCTGAGAACGAGACTTTTGATACACTGAATGAAAAGCTTTTAAATGTGACTAATGAGTCAATTAATGCGATTTTAAAAGATGTTTCGGAAGGACTTGAACCGATTCCTCAAGAAGGCGAGAGTTCTTATGCGAAAAAGATTTTAAAAGATGACACAATTATTGATTTTAAGAAAAATGCGGTCGATGTGAAGAATATGATAAATAGTCTTTCAACGCATATCGGCGCGGTTGCTTTTATCGAGTCAAATCGCTATAAGTTTTTTAACGCAAGGACTTCTGATTTAAATCTTGCGCCGGGTGAAATCCAATGTGACAAGGGAAGGATTTTTATCGGAGCGGGTGACGCTTCGGTTGAGATTCTAAATATTCAAGCACCGGGCAAGAAGAGAATGGATGCGAAGTCATTTTTACTTGGAAATAGTTTAGAGGGATTTGTGGATGGCAAAGAGAGTTAAAAAAGAAACGCCGACAAACGACAGAGAAATAATCTACAATGTTTTGTATGACTCGATTATAAACGGGAGATTTTCAAACGATGCACTTAGACGCGTGAAAAGCGAACACATGCCTTTTATTACGGACACGGTTTACGGAGTGATTGAAAGAAAAATCACACTTCAATATATTTTGGACAGTTTTTCAAATATGAAGAAAAACAAGATTCAAGACGAAGTAAGGATTTTGATTTATATCGGTATCTATCATCTTCTTTACACAAATATAAAGCCGTATGCCGCAATCTATGAGGTTGTGGAGATGGTAAAAAACAAGACTCACAAAGGTGCGGCGAGTTTTGCGAACGGAATTTTGAGAAGTGTGCAAAGAGAGAAGGATAAAATTTTAAAAGATATAGAAAACTCGGACTTTTCAATAAAATATTCCGTGAGCGAAGAATTTTTAAAACTTCTAAGAGTGAATTTGAGCGATGAGGAAATTGAAAGCTTTTTAAAACACAGCTTTGAAAGTCCGCTTGTTCACGTGTATGTGAGAAGAAATGAAGCGGAACTTCTAAAGGTTCTTGATGAAAATTCGATGGAATATACACAAAAAGAAGATTTTATATTTATTAAAAATTTCAATCACGCAGCCTTGAAACCGTTTTTTGAAAAAGGTGACGTTGCAATTTTGGACTACTCGACCTCATTTATAAGAAATGCGTTTTCAAATATCGAAAAAGAAAATATAAAAACTGCGATAGACCTTTGCGCAGCACCGGGAGGGAAGACACTTCTCATTTCGGATGCGCTCGGCTCTCCGAAAATTGTTTCCGGGGATATAAACGACACACGCGTGAACCTTCTTTTGAAAAATATAAACACTTGGGGTTTAAGCAATGTCATTGCAAAACTTTCGGATGCGACGGAATATGAGGGCGGAAATTATGATTTGGTTGTCGCTGACGTTCCGTGCAGCGGAAGCGGCGTTATAAGAAGAAGACCCGAGCTTAAATACAAGATTCATCAAAATTCAATTGATGAGTTAAACGTTACACAAAAAAAGATTCTTTCGAATGCAAAAAACTATGTGAAAGATGACGGATATATTATTTATTCGACTTGCTCGATTTTAAAACAGGAAAACGAGGATGTGCTCGAATATGCGAAGTCGGAACTCGGAATGGAAGTTTTGTGGAACGAGACATTTATGTTAAATGATGAACACGAAGGTTTCTTTGCAAGTTTATTAAAAGTGAGATAATATGATTTATTTAGATGATTTGGATTTTTCAGAAATGGAAGAATTTGTAGAAAAACATGGACTACAAAAATATAGAGCCGGACAAATTTTTTCATTTATCCATAAAAACAAAGCCGAATCGCTCGATGAGATTACAGTTTTAAAAAAGGATTTGCGCGAAAAGCTGAAAAACGAATGCGCACTTACGGAAGTAAAAATAATTCATAGAGCGATATCGAAACTTGACGACACAATAAAATATTTGCTCGAACTTCCGGACGGAGAGATTGTCGAAGCGGTTTATATGGCTTATGAGGACAGAAAATCCATCTGCATATCATCGCAAGTCGGTTGCAATATGGGATGCGTTTTCTGTGCATCCACCAAAGGCGGTAAGGCAAGAGACCTTACTGCAGCCGAAATGCTTAGACAAATTTATGAAATTGAAAAGGAAAACGGGCGCATTGAAAACATTGTCATTATGGGCCAGGGGGAACCGCTCGACAATTTTGAAAACTTGGTTAAGTTTTTAAAAATTATCAGCGATGAACGTGGCGCCGACAAGTCGCTTCGAAAAATCACGGTGTCAACTTGTGGAATACCTGAAAAAATTAGAGCGCTTGCGGATTATGATTTTCCAATAACTCTTGCACTTTCGCTCCACAGGACGACCGATCAGGAAAGAAGTAAACTTATGCCGATAAACAGGGCATATAATATAGAAAGTGTGATGGATGCTCTTTTATACTATTACGAAAAGACGAACAGAAGGATTTCATTTGAATATATGGTAATAGGCGGGGAGAATGATTCGCCGGGCGATGCGAAGAGGATTCGGGAATTTGCAGGACGTATTCACGCGCACGTGAACATTTTGGAATTAAACCCGATTAAGGAATACAGTGACGGCGGCAAGAAAAATGCCGCGAGGGAGTTTTGCGATTTACTCACATCAAACGGAGTGAACGCAACATTTAGAAACAGTAGGGGTAAGGACATTGACGGAGCTTGCGGTCAATTGAGACGCAAGTACAAGGAAAGGAATTATTAAATGATATATAGTGCTAAAAGCGATGTCGGTAAAATTCGGCCGAACAACGAAGACGCTTATTTAATCAAAAATGAAAACGGACTATATGTTTTTCTTGTTTGTGACGGTATGGGAGGTCACAAAAAGGGCGAGGTTGCAAGCCAGATGGCGAGAGACTTTGTGGAGGAATTTGACTTTTCGTTTGAAGGAAAGACGGATGATGAGATTCTTCAAATTTTAAGGGATCTTGTGAACAAAGCCAACATAAAAATTTATTTAAAAGGCAAGAATGACGACGAAATGCGCGGCATGGGAACGACTTTCAGCCTTGCGATTTTTTACAATAAAAAGATTTATTATGCACATATAGGCGACAGCAGAATTTATGTTTTAAAGGACAAACTTTTGATGATTTCCAAAGACCACACTTTGATTGGAGAACTTATCGAAAAGGGCGTAATTTTAAACAGCAAGGACAGAGCGGATTTGAAAAATTATATCACACAAGCGCTTGGCTCCTCGTCGATTGTTGAACCGGCAATCGGTTCAATTGATGCGACGGATGTTAAAAAGATTTTTATTTGCTCGGACGGAGTTACGACTTATCTTGACGACGAGACTATCGAAAAATTTGTTCAAAGAGATGAATGTCCGCAGAAAATTGTCGATGCGATTGTCGACGAAGCGTTAAAACTTGGCGGAAGAGATAATATTACCTGCTTGATTGCAGAGATCGGAGATTAATATGGAAATTGGTACTATTTTACTTAATAGATATGAAATTTTGGAGCAAATCGGCGAAGGCGGTATGGCAACTGTTTATAAGGCAAAATGCCACACGCTGGACAGATTGGTTGCAATAAAAGTTCTTAAAAGCGAATATGCTGAGGATGAAGAATTTGTAAAGAAGTTCATGATGGAATGTCAGTCTGCGGCAAAGTTAAATCATCCAAATATTGTAGGTATTTATGATTTTCACGAGATTGAGCTTGACGGAAAGCCGGTATATTTCATTGTTATGGAATATATCGACGGAATCACGCTCAAGGAACTCATCGAGAAAAAGGGATTTATACCTGAAGAAGAGGCTGTGGACATTGCACTTCAAATCTTGGAAGCGCTTAAAGAAGCTCACAGCCACGGAGTTATCCACAGAGATATAAAGCCGCACAATATTATGATTTCAAAAAACGGCATCGTCAAGGTGACGGATTTCGGTATTGCAAGGGCAACTTCTAACCACACGATGACAACTACGATGGATGCAATCGGCTCGGTGCACTATTTCAGCCCTGAACAGGCACGTGGTGCATTTACAGACCAAAGGACGGATATCTATTCATTCGGAATTGTGTTTTATGAAATGTTAACCGGTAAACGTCCGTTTGTCGGCGAGAATCCGGTCACGATTGCGATGAAGCATATTCAAGAAGACATAACACCGCCGGGAGAGCTGAACGAAGATATTTCTGAAGGCGTGGAAAGAGTTGTCTTGAAGTGCACTATGAAAAAACAAGCGGAAAGATATCAAAACGTCGAAGAAATAATCACGGATTTAAAGAGCACGGCAGGCTCAAAGAGAACTTTTGTGCCGAGTGATGTGATTGACGATTCGCTCGACCAAACAAGAGTTATTCCGACTGCGGAGATTGACAAGATGGTTCAAAAGAATAAAAAAGTAAAAATAAATAAAAACGACGACTACTACGACGATGACGACGATTATGATGACGATGATTTCGATGATGATGATTACTATGATGACGATGACGATTATTACGACGACTATGTCGACGGCGAGAAAAAGAAACTCGGAATTATTCCAATAGTTCTGGGTGTTTTAGCGGCATTTGTTTTGACGACGGGACTTTATCTCGGATTTACTAAACTAAAACAAATTCAAAAAGATTCAATCGTTCAAGAAATCGCACTTCCGAATTTAATCGGAAAGACCGAAGCGGAAGCAAGAAAAGCTGTTCTAGATATGGGACTTAAATTCGAAGTAAAGAGTGAAACGACTGATTCCTCAAAGCCATACGGAGTTTTAAGTCAAGATCCGCAATCAGGAATGACTGTAAAACAAAACAGCACTGTTTATGTAGTTTTAAATGTGGATTCAAAGGCGACGAAACTTGATTCGTACGTCGGAATGAAACTCGAAGAAATCGAATCCAAGGTAAAAGAACTCGGCTTAAAAATCGAAGTTGATTATGTCGACGACGATTCAGAAGAAAACACAATATTGGCACAAAACCCGATTGCGGGTTCGTCGATTACGGAAGGGGATACACTCTATCTTTCGATTTCAAACGGAAAGGGCGCAGAGGAAAATCTTGTGCCGAATGTTTTGGGAATGAATTTCGAAGATGCCAAGAAGATGCTTGAAGAAAAGGGGCTTATTGTTAAAGACGCAGTTTATGTAGCTTCCGAAGAAACGGAAAAGGACAGAGTTTTGTCTCAATCGCCAGAAGCAAATCAAACTTTTGAAAATGGAGACACTATTGAACTTAACGTCTCAAAGGGACCGGAAGAAAAGCCGGAAGAGAATGAAGAAAATCCGGAAGAAAAACCGAACGAGGCGCAACTTGAGGAAAACAAACCTGAGTACAAGCCGGCGGAACCGGAAAAACCTCAAGTAAGCACAACTAAGTTCAGCGTTGCTGTTCCACTTCCGTCAGATGTAGCTGAAAGCGTTGTAAAACTTGTAAAGGTTGTCGACGGCAATCGTGAAACGGTTTATGAAAACACTTTCTCAAAAGACGAAGAGGTCGCATATATAAATCTTAAGGATCAACCGGTCGGTGAAATTTTGGAACTTTATATAAATGACGAATTTGCGGAAACATTTACGGTTCAACAAAGATAATGAAAAAAGCTATTATTAAAAGTGTTTCAGGTGGAATTTTTACGGGGATTGACGAAGAACACGAAGAAGTTGTTCTTCACAGTCCCGGGAAAATAAAAAAAGTCGTAAAGCTTTTGGTGGGCGACGTTGTTTATTATGACGAGTCCACCGAAAACAACACGATTATAGAAGTTGCGGAGAGAAGAAACGAATTTATAAGACCGAAAGCGGCAAATATCGACATATTTCTCATAGTTCAATCGATTGATGAACCGCGATTTGACAGGTATTTGATTGACAAGTTGACTGTTTATGCTTTTAAACAAAATGCGCATCCGATACTTCTCGTCACAAAGGCGGATTTGAACGAAGAACTTGCGAGCGAGTTGTACGATGAATATACTTCTATAGGCATAAAAACTTTTTTGGGGCGAATTAAGAATAATAGCTGCGATGAGATTTTTGACTATTTGAGCGAAAAGACGGTTCTTCTTGTTGGAAACAGCGGCGTCGGCAAGAGCACTTTCTTAAACAATTTGCACGGATATGATGTGCAGGAAACAAATATTATAAGTAAAAAATTGGGACGCGGAAAACACACCACAAGACAGGTTGAGATTTTCCCGATTGAAGATTTTTATTTGATTGACACACCGGGTTTTTCAACGCTCGAACTTGAAACTTTGGACGACGGTGAAATGCTTTCGGATTTTTTTCCAGAGTTTCAAAAATATAAAAACGAATGCAGATTTAACACCTGCACCCATATAAATGAACCGGGATGTAGAGTAAAACAAGCGTTGGAAGATGGAGACATCAACAAAATGAGATATGAAAGTTACTTGAGATTATTTAAAGAATTGAAGGAGAGGAAAGAAAAATGGTAAGAATTGCACCAAGTATATTGAGCGCAGATTTTCTCAATCTGGAAAATGATATTAAGATGATGGAAAGTGCCGGAATTGATTTGTTTCATATGGACGTTATGGACGGAATGTTTGTTCCGAACATCAGCTACGGCCCGATGATTTTGGAGCATATAAAAAAGATTTCAAATGTGGGTATGGATGCGCATTTGATGATTATGGAGCCGAACAGATATTTTGAGATTTATCAAAAAATCGGAGTCGAGTATCTCACGATTCATTCTGAAGCGTCGACTCATCTTGAACGCGATTTGTCGCAAATTCGAAAACTCGGTATGAAGTCGGGCGTTGCTTTAAATCCGGCAACATCCGAAGAAGCGATTAAATATGTGCTTGAAGTCGCGGACATGGTTCTTGTTATGAGTGTGAATCCCGGATTTGGCGGACAAAAATTTATCGCGTCGCAATTAAAGAAAATCGAAAAGATTAAAAGCATGATTGTTAATGCCGGACTTGAAACAAAAATCGAAGTTGACGGCGGTATCGGCGTGAATAATCTTAAAGATGTTGTTGATGCCGGAGCGGACATTGTGGTCAGCGGTTCATCTCTTTTAAAGGGCGACTTCAACAAAAACTATCAAGACTTCAAGGACATTTTAAATGGCAAATAAAGCACTTGTTGTCGGAGCATCAGGTTTTTCAAAAAAATATATCAAAAAAATCATCGCCGACTATGACTTTGTGATTGCGTGCGACAAGGGCGCCGAAGCTTTTTACGGCACGGATATGGAGTTTGACTTATGTATAGGCGACTTCGATTCTTTAGACAAAGATGTGAGAGAGCATTTCAAGTCGAAGGAAACTATAGAGTATCCGGTTGAAAAAGATTTTTCGGACCTAGAGCTTGCAATAGACTATTTACTCGAAAAAGATTTCGACAGAATCGATTTCACGGGTGTTTTGGGCGGCAGACTTTCGCACGAGCTTTTTAATTTGGGACTGTTTCTTAAGCTCAAGCAAAGCGGCAAAAGAGTTTCCATAAGAGAGGCTTCAACGCGATGTGACTTTCTTTCAAACAATGAAGTTATAAATATTCCGAAAGGGCTCGAAGTTTCTGTCGTTCCTTTTTATGACGACGACACGACGATTAGCATGAAAGGTTTTAGGTGGAATTTAAAGGACAAAAAAATAAACCGTGGCAGTACGCTTACACTTAGCAACTACACGGTTGATGAGGGCTATATCATGGTCAAGGGAAATCCCGTTTTGGTTGTGATAGAGCCGATTGAAGAGAAAATTCAATAATATATAAAAAAGACCCGTAGAAATAATTTTTCATAAAACCATTTCTATGGGTTAATTTTATGCATCTTGGTTCGCTTTTTTAAGACAGCTTGCGCAGACTTTTATTCTCTTAGGAGTTCCGTCTTCAACAATTCTTACTCTTCTTAAGTTAGGAGCCCAAGATTTTGCTGAATGTCTGTGAGAGTGGCTTACTTTTTTGCCAAACATTTTACCTTTTCCGCAAATTTCACATACTTGTGCCATTGGTAATACACCTCCTTATGATTAACATATATATTTTACAACAAATATTAATGTAAATCAAGTGTTTTTGGAATTTTTTTACTTGATAACTAAAAAAAAATAATGTATAATGATAATAGAATTAACAAAAAAGGAGAATTAATAATATGACTGCTACAAAAAGAACTGAATTCGGTTCAATAACTATATCAGACAATGCTATAGCAACTATTTCAGGTTTGAGCGTTATGGAAACATACGGGATAGTCGGAATGGCTGCAAAAAATGCCGCAGACGGATTTCTCGAAATGTTAAAATCAGACAATCTTACAAAGGGGATAAAGGTTAATTCCGAAGAGGAAGATTTGTCTTTGGATATATATATCATAACGCAATACGGAGTAAATATTTCCGTTGTTGCGGACAATCTTAAAGAAAAAGTTCGTTTCAATGTTGAAAAATATACCGGACTCAATGTAAGTGAAATAAATCTTATCGTTCAAGGAATAAGAACCAATAAGTAGGAGGCGGCATGACTAATATTGATGTAGGCATGATGCGTAATGCGATAAAAAGTGCCATTAAAAATTTGGATGTAAATAAAGATATGGTTAATGCCCTCAATGTATTTCCGGTTCCTGACGGAGACACGGGCATTAATATGTTTCTTACAATAAAATCAGCGGGCAATTATGCTTTGGCTGAAGAAACAAACCACTGTGGAGAACTTGCACGTGCTCTCAGTAAAGGCGCTCTTATGGGGGCGAGAGGAAACTCGGGCGTTATTCTTTCGCAAATTCTCAGAGGCTTTTATATGGGAGTTGAAGATTTCAAAGAGCTCGACGTGAAGGCAATTAAACGTGGATTTGAATCTTCAAAAGAAATTGCATACAAGGCGGTTATGAAGCCGACTGAAGGAACGATTTTAAGCGTTGTAAGATATATGTCCGCTTTTGCTGTTTCAAACCAAAGCAAATTCAGTGACCCAATCGAATATCTTGAAGCGATTTATGCGGAAGGGGAAAGAGCGCTTGAAAAGACTCCGGATATGCTTCCTGTTTTAAAAGAAGCGGGAGTTGTGGACTCGGGCGGAAAGGGACTTCTTGTTTTGCTGCGCGGAGCGATTGACGGTCTTAAAGGCGAAGAAGTTCAATATACGGCTGAAGTTGTAGAAACAAAGACACAGGAAGTTCATTTTGATGAAAATATCAAGTTCGGCTATTGTACGGAATTTATTATTCACACCGACAACACAGACCAACATGACGCCGACACTCTCAAGGAAGAACTTTTGAAATTTGGGGACAGCCTTGTCTGTGTTAAAGTTGAAGATATTATAAAAGTTCACGTTCACACGAACCATCCGGGAAAAGCTCTTGAGCTTGCACTCGAAAGGGGATACTTAACCGGAATCAAGTCCGACAATATGAGACTTCAAAATGCGGAAGTAAGACGTGCGCATGAAGAGGAACAACAAAAGAAATACGAAGCTTTGCAAGCGGAAGAAGAAAAAGCACCGCAAAAGGAATACGGTTTTGTTGCAGTCGCTTCGGGCGAAGGCATCATGAATGTGTTTAAAGATTTTGAAGTCGACGAAATTGTTTCGGGCGGACAAACGATGAACCCGAGCGTTGAAGATTTGACGAAAAAAATCGACAAGGTTAATGCAAAGAATATTTTTGTGCTTCCAAACAATTCAAACATTGTTTTGACAGCTGAAAAAGCTGCTGAATTTTCGGATAAAAATGTTATAGTGATTCCGACAAAGACGATTCCGCAAGGAATTTCAGCGATGATAAATTTCGATTTTGATTTGGACCTTGACGATGCGATTGAAACTCTAAACGAATCAATAAAAGCTGTTAAGAGCGGCTCAATCACATATGCTGTGAGAGATACGACAGTTTCAGGTAAAAAGATAAACCAAGGCGATTATATGGGAATTTTGGAATCGGATATTGTTTCTTCAAGCGACGATATATATGATACAATTCTTGAAACTTTGAAGAAGGGAATTGATGAAGACACCTCCATCGTTACACTCTACGCAGGTGAAGAAGTGACCGAAGTTCAAATGGATGAAATTATAGAAAAACTTGAAAATGAATTTGATGACATTACGATTGAAGGCTTAATGGGTAATCAACAAGTTTACTATTATTTGATAAGCATTGAATAATAAAGGGCCGTGTTCGGCTCTTTATTTTAATATGGGGAGATTTTTTGGAACTTAAAGACATAAAGAAAATTGGCCCGAAAAGACTTGAGGGCCTCCGAAAATTAAATATTACCGATATAAACGATTTAGTATTTTATTCTCCAAACTATTATGAGGACAGAAAAACTCTTGTGCGTGTAAAGGATTTGGATTTTGATAAGAAACAACTTGTGCATTTAAAAATTGTTGCGGGTCCGGCGAGGCGAAAGACGGCAAACAATATGACAATGGTTTCGTACAATGCGACAGACGGCGAGAGACCGGTTGAAATTGTTTTCTTCAACCAAAGCTTTGCAGTTTCCTATTTTAAAAAGGGACTTTCGTATTATATTTTTGGAAAGCCAAGCATTTACAATAACAGAGTGAGTTTTTCAAATCCGATTTTTTCGCAAGTGAAGGGCAAAGACCTTGGAGTTATAGTTCCGATTTATCCACTTAATGCCGCAATCACAAACAAGATTCTTCGAGATTCGATAAAAGTAGCGCTCGACAATTTTACGGATATAAAACTTTTGCCGGATGAAATTGTAAAAAAATATAACTTTTTGAGCATTAAAGCGCTTCTTCGAATGATACACTTCCCGGAAGACATTGAAAAGGCAAACTATGCGATAAAATCGATGGCATATGTCGAGGCGTTCTTGTTAAATGTGATGAAATATTCAAATTTCAGCTTTACAAAAAAATCAAAGGGTAAAGTTATTAGAGACACAAGCGAAGAACGCGATTTTCTAAGGTGGCTGCCATTTCTTTTGACCGATGGACAAAAGGATGCGATTGTTGATATCAAACGCGATTTGGAAGCGGATTATTCAATGAATCGACTGCTTCAAGGCGACGTCGGTTCGGGAAAGACGGTTGTCGGACAATATATGGCGATAAAGACGGTCGCCGGGGGCAAGCAAGTTGCTTTTATGGCGCCGACAACTCTTCTTGCAGTTCAAAACTACGAGAAATTGAAAACTTTCGCGGATAAATTTAATATGAACTGCGAGCTTTTAATTTCGAAGACAAAGAAAAAAGACAAAGAGAGAATTTATGAAGAGGTGCAAAACGGAAATATTGACATTCTTGTCGGCACACATTCTCTTTTAAACGAGGATATAAATTTCAAGGACTTGGGCTCTGTTATTATCGACGAGCAACATCGTTTCGGAGTAAATCAACGAAACAATTTGATTGAAAAGGGAAACGGTACAAATGTTCTTGTTATGAGTGCAACTCCGATTCCGAGAAGTCTTTCGATCATTCTTTACGGCGATATGGACATCTCGGAGATAAAGACTATGCCGGAAGGAAGGCAAAAAATCGACACATATGTGCTGACGGAAAAAGAAATGGACAGCATAAACGGTTTTGTTCGGCGCGAACTCCAAAACGGCAGACAGGCGTACTATGTTTGTCCGCTTATCGAGGAGAGCGAGAAATCCGATTTAAATTCGGCGACGGAGTTATACGAGAGATTAAAAGATGAATTCAGCGGTAAAAATGTTGCACTTTTGACGGGGCGAACGGGCGACGAAGAAAAAGAGAAAATTATGACCGATTTTAAAGACGGTTTAATCGATGTGCTCGTCTCGACGACGGTTATCGAAGTCGGGATTGACGTTCCGAATGCAACGACAATTGTAATTATGAACGGCGAGAGATTCGGTCTTGCACAGCTCCATCAGCTGAGAGGACGTGTGGGGCGAGGTCAATTTAAAAGCACATGTATTATCGCTCACAATGCAAAAAATGACGAAACATACGCAAGGCTTAAGACAATTGAAAGAAGTAACGACGGATTCTATATTGCGATGGAGGATTTGAAGCAAAGAGGTCCAGGTGAAATTTTGGGTCTAAGGCAAAGCGGTGCGCAAAAATTTAAATTTCTGGATTTTGAAACGGATTTAAATATTGTAATGAGAACGAAAAATGATTTCGATGAATATATAAAAAATGCAAGCGAAGCCGAAGTGACGGAGCTTAAGAACAATGCGGAGCTTTTGCTAGGAAAAATAGAAAGCGGTGTACTGAATTAATGAGAGTAATTTCCGGAAAGAACAGAGGAACAAAGCTTGTTGCGCCGGAGGGAATGACGACACGACCGACGGATGACATGTTAAAAGAAAATATTTTTAATTTGATTGGACCTATAAAACCGGAGTCGAGCGTTTTGGATCTCTTTGCCGGCTCGGGGCAAATCGGCATTGAATTTTTATCCCGCGGGGCAAAGAGTGCGGTTTTTGTGGACAACAATATAAAGGCGATAAAATCAATAAAACAAAATCTTGAAAAAACAAAGCACACGGACGAAGCTAAGGTAATCAAATCGAGTGCAAACACAGCACTTTCAAGACTACAGGGAGAGAAATTTGATTATATTTATCTCGATCCGCCATATGATGAAAAAAATTTTTTGCTTGAAGTGTTTAATATTATTGATAAATCTGATATAATAACAATAGGCACGGAAATTATTATTGAAACGGTCAAAGATTTTTCTATTTCCAATGTGAATATAATAAAAGAGCGTGTGTATGGAAAAAGAAAAGTTTTAATTATCGGAGGTAATTATGATAGCAGTTTATCCGGGGAGTTTTGATCCTGTTACAAACGGGCATATAGATATTATACAAAGGGCGGCAAAACTCACAGATACTTTATATGTCGCGGTGCTTACAAATCCTTCTAAGAAATCGACTTTTACCGTTGAGGAAAGAATAAATCTTTTGAAGAAAGTTACGGAAGATATACCGAATGTCAAGGTTGAACCTTTTAGCGGTTTGCTTATTGATTATGCGGAAAAAATCGGGGCAAAAATTATTTTTAGAGGATTGAGAGCAGTCTCTGACTATGAATACGAATTACAGATGGCACTTGCGAATAAAAAGTTGAAGGGCGACACGGAGACGCTGTTTATGGTTTCAAACTCGAAATATTCATTTTTGAGTTCAAGTTTGGTGAAAGAAATCGCAACATTTGGCGGCGATTTGACCGGAATGGTTCCGGATTTTGTTATAAGTGAAGTAGAGGCAAAAATAAAGAGGAGGTAGCTAAATGGATGTTTTAGAAATTATAGATTCCATTGAAGATTTAGTTGAGGGCGCAAAACCTGCATTTTTCAGTAACAAAGTTGCAGTCGGGAGAGAAGAAATTCTCGAACTTTTGAGTGATTTAAGGCTTAAATTGCCTGATGATATCAAACAAGCAACGTGGATTAAGGGCGAAAGAGAAAGAATACTTAATGAAGCAAGAATGGATGCGGACAAAGTTATAAATGACGCAAAAGTTGAACTCGGTCGACTTCTTTCGGAAGAAAGCGTTTTGATTGAAGCTAAGAAACAAGCGTCACAAATAATTCAAAATGCAACTGAAAAATCCGTTCAAATTACGATGGGCTCAATTGAGTACACCGACAAAATTTTAAACGGCACACAAGAAAATCTAAATAAAGTCATTGACACTTTAAATGACAACCGTCGTCAACTAGCAGAGATGGCTTCGGAAATCAAAAGAAATAATCAATAGACATACAATATTATTGCTCGATTTAAATCGAGCTTTTTTTATGCACTATTAGTTACAATTGGTTACAATGTTAAATATTTAATTGTATTTACTTGCAAGGAATTTATAAGAATGTTATTATAATAGTGACATTTATATTAATATATTCTATAAAATGTGAGGTGTGAAATGAAAAAATATGTATTATCAAAATTTCTAATGGGTTTTGTGACCATATCTTTCTCTTTCATTCTCACATTTTTTTTAATTAGGCTCGCACCGGGCACGCCTATAAGAATAGTTGCAGGAAAGGAAAATCCAAATCCTGAACAAATCGAACATTTGACTGCAAAGTATGGACTTGACAAACCGGTTGGCGTACAATTTGTAAATTATATTAAAAATATGACAAAAGGCGATTTCGGTTTTTCATATCGAAACAATTTGCCGGTTCTCGAAGTTATAAAGAAACGCATAGCGCCAACGCTCATGCTTTCTCTTACGTCGAATATACTCTCGGCGATAATTGGAGGCTTTATGGGCCTATATATCGGGAGAAGGAAGAACAGTATACTCGATAAATCCATGAATTATATTTCATATATTATGGATGCGATTCCGGGTTTTTGGCTTGCAATGATAATGATTATGATTTTTTCTTCTAAACTCGGTTGGTTTCCGACTTCGGGAATGTACAATATCAGAGAAAGCTACACGGGCTTCAGGAAGTTTTTAGATTTACTCTATCACATGACGCTTCCGATTCTAACTATTGTTTTAATTCAAACGCCGATTTATTTCAGAATCGCAAGAGCATCTGTAATAAACACAATGAATATGGGATTTTTAAAGACGTTCAGAGCAGCGGGACTAACGGAGGGTGAAATTTTTAGAAAATATGTTATGAAAAATTCGCTCATTCCTATACTGACCACTTTCAGCATGTCGCTTGCATTCACGATAAGCGGCGCGGCTCTAATTGAAATTGTTTTCTCGTGGCCGGGAATGGGGCGACTTATAATCGACTCGATAAACGGACGCGACTATATGGTTTTAAACGGACTCTATCTTATGATTTCAATTTCGGTTATTGTATTTACAATTTTTACAGATGTTTTATATGCAATTGTTGACCCGAGGATAAGGACAAAGTGATATGAAAAAGCTATTAAAAAAACCGGAATTTATAATCGGAACGACAATGATTTTTATAACGATACTAGTGGCGATTTTTGCTCCGTTCATTGCAACGCATGACCCGATGACTTTGACGGACGACCTTTTGACTCCGCCGGGAAGAGAATATTATTTCGGAACGGACAATCTGGGGCGAGACGTTTTCAGTATGGCGATTTACGGCACGAGGGCATCTCTTTATGTAGGAATTACCGCCGCAATCATCTCGACATTAATCGGGATAACAATTGGAGCAATCACCGGATACTACGGCGGACTTTTTGACAAAGTTGTATCGGAAATAATAAATATATTTCTTATGATACCGACATTCTTTTTGATAATTTTGTGTGTGTCGTTTTACGGCTCGGGAATTCGAAATGTGGTCATCGTCATTGCCCTTACAAGTTGGATGGGAACTGCACGAATGATGAGAGCGCAAACCATGAGCATAAAGGAGCGCGACTTTATAAATTCGAGCATCTGTATGGGAGAGA
Organism: uncultured Eubacteriales bacterium; assembly: GCA_900540185.1. GTDB lineage: Bacteria > Bacillota > Clostridia > Tissierellales > Peptoniphilaceae > Ezakiella. Next base: position 71,833 of record UQFH01000001.1, on the reverse strand, counting down.
GTGACTTCAATATAATTTTCAGACACATTCTTCCGCACGGAATTTTTCCTATAGTTGTCAATGCAACGCTTTCGATTTCGTCGGCGATTCTATACGAAGCTTCGCTTTCGTTTTTGGGTCTCGGCGACAGAACGATAGTGAGTTGGGGGCAACTTATTTACAACGGTCGCGCATATTTGACAAATGCTTGGTGGATTACAACTTTTGCAGGACTCTTTCTCGTGTTTGTAGTCGTTGGATTTTCAATGATTGCAAATGGAATAAATAAAATGTTGGTGGACGAATCAAATGAATGATATCCTTTTAAAAGTTAGAAATTTTAATGTCTATTACAAATCAAGTGAAGGCGACGTTCACGCAGTCCGCGACGTAAATTTGGACTTTATGGAAAACACGTCCTACGGCATTGTGGGCGAGTCGGGCTCGGGAAAGACAACGCTTGTAATGGCGATTTTAAGACTCCTCGGGACAGATACAAAAGTCACGGGAGACGTGATTTACGAGGGAGTAAATCTAAATGATTTAAAAGAATCGGAGTTTAGAAAATATAGATGGACGGATTTTTCAATTGTATTTCAACAGGCGATGAATTTTTTAAGTCCGGTTCACAAAATCGGAAAGCAACTCATTTCGATTTACACGGCGAACGGCCCGACAAAAAATAAAAAAGAAGCGAAAGAGCAGATTTTAAAAACTTTTAAAAAAGTAAATTTGACGGAAAATGTTTTTAATATGTATCCGCATGAACTCTCGGGCGGTATGATGCAAAGAGTTGCGATTTCATCTGCGATTCTTTTAAATCCGAAATTTCTCGTAATGGACGAAGCTACAACTGCACTCGATATAATAACGGAAGGACGAATTTTGGATGAGATAAAGCTTCTTGAAAAAGACAGAGATATGACACGCGTAATGATAACGCACGACGTTTCGGTTGTCAGTTCTTCCACAGAGAGGGTTATTGTAATGTATGGCGGACTTATTTTGGAAGAGGGGAAAGTTGGCGAGGTTTTTTTGAATCCATTGCATCCGTATACGAAGCTTCTTCTTGAGAGTTATCCGAAGATGAATGACGAGGCGAAATATTTGAAATCAATCAAAGGCGGACTTCCGGATTTAAAAAGTGAGTATCAAGGTTGCGTTTTTTATGACAGATGTCCATACAGAAAAGAAAGTTGCAGATTGAATATGCCGGCACTCGTTCGTCACGGCGACAGAAGTGTTGCATGTTTTTTGGCTGAGGGTGTTTTAGATGAATAATGACATTATAAAAGTACGCAATTTAAAAAAGCACTATAAGACAAAAGACGGGATGTTGAAAGCACTTGACGGCGTCAACCTTTCGATAAAAGAAGGGGAGATCGTCGGAGTAATAGGCGAGTCGGGATGCGGAAAATCAACACTTGCAAAGCTCATTATCGGGCTTAACACTCCGACTGAAGGCGATATTTTATACAAAGATAAATCCGTCGAAGAGTGGTTGAGAAAAGATAAACTTAAATTTAGACGCGACCTTCAAATGATTTTTCAAAATCCGTACGATGTTTTCGACAGCAAAATGACGATTGAAGAAATTCTTTTGTCCCCACTCAAAATACACAAAATTGGACAAAATAAAAACGAAAGGCTGGACATTATAAGAGCGGGCCTTTCAAAGGCGGGTTTTAAAAATCCTGACGATTTTATAAAAAGATATCCGCGCGAACTTTCGGGTGGACAGCTTCAAAGAATTTCTATTGTGCGCTCGATGCTATTAAAACCGAATGTTATCATTGCTGACGAACCTGTAAGCATGCTCGACGTTTCAATTCGGGCGGATATAATTAATATGTTGATAGACATCAGAGACGAGATGAATGTTTCGATGTTTTATATAAGCCACGATATTCCGACGACACAGTTTTTGGTTCAAAAACTCGTTGTCATGTATCTTGGCAAAATTGTTGAATATGGACCGACGGAAATGGTTATAAATAATCCGTCACATCCATATACGAAGGCTCTTATTTCGCACGTCGGCTCGATTGACCCGACACATAAAATTGATAGGATAAAACTTAAAGGGGAAGTGCCTAAACCGATTGGCACGGGCCCGGGTTGCTATTTCGAATCCAGATGCTACTGTTCACTTGAGAAATGAAGGAGAGAATATCCGGAATTTATCGAAATAGAAAAAGATCACTATATAAGCTGTTTCAATCCTGAAAACAGATATATATAATTTAAATTTCAAGGAGGATTTTATGAGATTTAACAAATTTTTAGCAATTCTTGTATCTCTAATTATGGTTGCAACATTTGCAATCGGCTGTAAAAAACCGGCTGAAGAAAACAAAAATGAAGCACCTAAAACAACAGAAGATACAACAGAACAAAACACAGACGAAACAAAAGATGACACAGATGCTGCAAAGGACGAAAAACCTGCAGACGGTATTCAAGAAGGCGGTACTTTCGTTATAAGTATGGCGAGAGAACCGGGTCAATATAACCCGTGTGCAACAGCTGACGACGCTGCATACCAAATCATCCAAAACGTATTTAATAAATTGCTTAAAATCAACGGAAACAATGAAATTATTCCTGATTTGGCTGAGAGCTATGAATACAAAGATGATGGTAAAACTTTGATTTTCCACCTACGTGAAAATGTAAAATGGCACGACGGCGTTGATTTCTCAGCAGACGACGTAAAATGGACATTTGACAAAATTATGAGCGAAAAAGGTTTTGCTTCAAACTCATTGTCAGATGTTAAAGAAGTAAACGTAATCGACAATAACACTGTTGAATTCAAACTCGAAGAACCGAATGCAGGTCTACTTGGATACATCGCATGGGTTGGAACATATATCATGCCGAAACACATCTACGACGGCACAGATTGGCTAGAAAATCCTGCAAACCAATCACCGATTGGAACAGGACCGTTCAAATTCGTTGAACAAGTTGAAGGTGAATCTGTAACACTTGAAAAGAACCCTGATTTCTTCGGCAAGGGACCTTATGTAGATAAACTTGTTTATAGAATTATTCCTGATGGAAACACACAATACCAAGCTTGGTTAAACAATGAAACTGACCACTCAATGGCAGGTGCACCGGCTGAAGAACTTCCAAAACTCGAACAAGATGAAAAATTCAGACTTGTTCCAAAGACATGGCCGAACAAATCATATATCTGCTTCAACATGGAAAGCGGAAAATTCACTGACCCTAAACTCAGAGAAGCTATTCTTTATGGAATTGACAGAGAAGACATCTTCAAGAAAGTTTACAAATCCCAAGGTGCAATTTCAAACTACTTCATTCCACCTGAATACAAATGGGCGTTAAACGAAGACGTAAAGAGCCCGGACAGAGATGTTGAAAAGGCTATGAAGCTCATCGAAGAAGCAGGATACACAAAAGATGCAGACGGATACTACTTCGAAACAACAATCGATACATTCCCGGGATGGGACGACTTCTGTGTTGTGCTTGCCGACCAATTGAAAGAAATCGGAATCAAGCTTACACACAACGGAATGGACGACCCGACATACGACGAAAAAGTCCTCGAAAAGAAAGACTTTGAACTCACAGTATTGGGCGGATACCAAGGACCGGACATCGCTTCTATGGGATCAAGATTCCAAACAGGCGGACCGATGAACTATGGTAACTATTCAAGCGAAGAAATGGACAAAGAATTAAATGCAGGAAACACTGCAACAACTTTGGAAGACAGAGCTGTTCACTACAAGAGAGTTCAAGAAATCTTAAGAGAAGACCTTCCAGTTGTATTCTTCTGGGACAGAGGAACTCAATATCCAATCAAAAACTACGTCAAAGGCTCACCTGCTGACGAAGCAAGAGAAGAAGTTTCAGAATCTGAATTCTCACAAGTTTGGATTGACGAAAGCTTGAAAAAATAATTTAATTTAAGGACACGAGAGTTTTGGCTCTTGTGTCTTTTTTGTTGTGGAAATTTTTATGATATAATAAATATACTATAAAAAATTAGCGAGGAATTTTATGAGAAAGATTTTAATAGTTGAAGATGAGAAGGATATTTTAAAAAGACTTTCAATGTTTTTGAGCGAACACAATTTTAATATTATCGTGGCATCGTCAATTGATGAAGTTTATGAAAAAACTGATGCTTCAATCGATCTTGCGCTACTTGATATAAATCTTCCCGATGGAAAGGGAGATGAATTAATTAAGTATTTTAAAGAACGGGATATTAGAATTATAATTACAACTGTAAAAAATGATTCAAATTATATTGCCGAAGCTCTTGATAATGGGGTTGATGATTATATAACAAAACCGTTTGATTTAAATGTTTTGAGGGCGAGAGTTGACGCAACTTTAAGAACTGTTAATGTTAGCAATGAAAATATTGTTTTTAAAGATTTAAATATGAATATTGACGAAGGGACAGTTTATTATAAAAATAGTCCAGTGAATCTGACTGCTCTTGAATATGGCGTGATTTCGCTTTTTATAAAAAATCCGAACAGAATATTTACACGAGAGCATCTTCTTCAGATTTTTTGGGAAGACAATGAGCAGTTTGTAAACGACAACACATTGACGACGACAATAAAGCGAATTCGAGATAAAACTTCGAAAGATCTTATTACAACTATTCGAGGAATTGGATACAGGATGGAATAATATGATTTATTTTTTAATACCGATTTCAATAGTTATTTGCTATTTTTTTATGAAAAAGCGAGAAAATAAAAGAATTGAAGAAATGGTTTTGATGATTGAAAATTTCAACAATGGAGAATATTATACTCCGATGAAGCAAGATAATTTCTCGATTTTGGAAGACAGTATTTACAAGTTGTTTTTGAAAAATGTCGAGGAGCGGGAAAATATAAAACGATTATCTAAAAGTCAAGTTGAAAATTTCGAGAATATTGCACATCAAATAAAAACGCCGATAACATCAATGCTTATTGAATTGGAATTTATAAAAAAAGATGGTGTCAATGTTTCAAGTATTTCCGATGGTCTTAAAAGACTAAATTCACTGTCGGATATACTTCTAAAACTCTCGAGTCTCGATGCAAATTTGACAGAGATGAAGAAAGAAAAACTTAATATTGCCGAGATATTTCAATATGCGTTTGATATTTTGAATTTATCGGATGACAGTATGAAAATAGTAGAAAGTTATAATTGCAAGTCGTTTACCGGCGATTTTTATTGGATTAGTGAAGCTGTGATAAATATTTTAAAAAATGCTTCCGAAAAATCGTCAGAGATTATAATTTCAAGTTCCGAAAATCCGATTTATGTTGAGATTTGTATTGAAGATGACGGTGGGGGAATAGATAATACTGAATTTAAGAAGATTTTTCGACGTTTTTATAAATCACCTGATTCAAACGGTTTCGGAATCGGACTTAATATGGCGAAGACAATTGTCGAAAAAAACAACGGCACAATTTCTGTAAAGAATGGAGAAAAAGGTGCGATTTTTTCGATGAAATTTTATAAATGATTTTCACTTGTCACAGAAAAGTCACTTTCATTATGTAAGATTGGGTTAGTGAAAGGAGAATTCTATGGAAATATTAAAAATAGAAAATTTAAAAAAGATGTATGGCAAAGGGGAAAATCTTGTAAATGCTGTAGATGATGTTAGTTTTTCGATCGAAAGAGGGGAGTTCGTTGCAGTTGTTGGACCGAGTGGTTCCGGTAAGTCGACTCTCCTACATTTAATTGGAGGGGTGGATCGTCCAAACGACGGAAAGATTTATATTGAAGGAACTGACATTTCCAATTACAACTCAAAGGAGCTTGCGCTATTCCGAAGGAGAAAGGTTGGTATCGTTTATCAGTTTTACAATCTAATTCCAAATTTGACTGTGAAACACAACATTGAGCTGCCACTTACGCTTGACGGAAGGCGAGTGAATGAGAAGCTTTTCGATGACATTGTGAACAAACTTGGAATTTCAAAAAAGCTAAACAACTTTCCAAGCGAACTTTCGGGTGGTCAAAATCAAAGGGTTGCAATTGCAAGAAGTTTGATTTACGAACCGTCGCTTTTATTATTGGATGAACCAACGGGAAATCTGGATCGCAAAAACTCAAATGAAATAATTGAAATTCTTAAATATTTCAATCATACTTCGAATCAAACAATAATTCTTGTTACACACGACGAAAGTGTGGCACTTGAATCTGATAGAATCATAACTATTGTCGACGGGAAAATAGCAGGAGATGAGATTAATGAATAAAAAGAATTTCCCGATTTTTCTATCTCTACTTATAATGAGCTTGTTCATAACATTTATATTTTATCAAGGATATTCAAATATAAATTCTAACAAAAAATTAGTGCTTTCAGATAACTACTATCATGCCGAAATTGGAGAAAAGCTCACGCCGGATGAAATAAAAAAATTGAACAACGTAGAAAATGTGGTTTTAGCAGGTGGAGTGCTCCCGGAAAATACTTCAGCGTTAATTAATGAATCAAGGATTGCAATTTCTTACGAAGATCAAGATGCGATAAATATGCATGAATTTTCATATTTATTGGATGGAGAGTTTCCGAAAAATACTGATGAAATTTTGCTTTCAAAAGATGTGTGTGAAAGCAATAATTTAAAAATAGGTGACACAGTCGAAATAAGTTTTGGAAAAAGAATTATAAACGGAGAAGCGATAAATCCGATAGACTCAGTTATAAAAAATGAAACTTTTAAAACCGAGTTTACGAAAAGTTTGAAACTTGTCGGCATATATGAGAATCAATATAATAAAAATTCAAAAATCGCCTATGGACTTATGATGCCGGATGTAAATATGAGTCTTGTGCCGGTTTTAAAATTCAAGGATTTTGTGCATGCATATAAGAACAGTCAATCAATTGAGTCAAATATAGATGAAGTATTGGATCGAACAGAGAGTGTAAGGTTCAACAAAGCACTTGTGCATTATTACAGCGCGGACAAAGATTTCACAACAAAAATCGCATCAAAAATTGTAACAATATTCATTATTTTGGTAACAATAATTCTGTTTGTATTTTTTATAAGAAATCTTTTCAAGGTTTGGGCAATCAAAAAAATAAAAGAACTCTCTGTCTATAAGTCAATTGGCTCGACGGATTTTCAAATCTATAAAATGCTTTCGAAGGAAGCGGTTTTTATATCTATAATTCCGATATTAATCGGACATATTATAGGTTTTATTGGAATTTTCTTTTTGTTTAAATATATACGCGGAGTTGATGCGCCTTCAATATTTATAAAAGTCGAATTTAACGCAGTTTTGACTGTTGTTATTCTTGCGATTTCATTTATCGTGGTTTTGCTTTCGATAATTTCTCCTGCACGAAAAGTGTCCAAAATCAATATAATCGACGGCATAAAAGGAAATATAGATTACAAAGAATCTAAGAAGAGAAGAAGCGAAAACATTTGGTCGGAGCTAAGTAAAAATAATAGGGCAAATTTAAAATCGCAAAGATATATTTCGTCAATCGGGATTATAATAATTTCATTTTTCATTGTTGCATTATCAATCAACTCATATTTTAATGAGTACTACTTTTACGATGACGGTTACAATATTTTGGTACAATATTATAGTCGGAAAAATCAAATTCCAACCGTTTTTGAAAAACTGATTAATGGAATTCAAAATGATAAAAGTTATATTTCGAAAAAGAAATACGTCTCAGTGAAATATGATTTTGATTTATCGGATGAGGCTATCTCAAATAATGTTGATAAAAATCTTAAAATATATCTGAAATCTAAAGAAAAAGAATCGCTCGACGGATATGTAATTGCGCTTGATGACGATGCATTTAAAAAGTTGGGCGGAGAGAAGGGCGAAATTTTACTCTTTAACAATGTACAGACGGATATGTATGAGCCGAATTACAAGGCAAAAATGGTTTCGTATATAGATGAGCCGGATGAACTTTCAATAAAACTTTATAATGGCGAGGAGAAGAAAATTCATATTGACGGTATTATAAGTGACAGAAAAGACTTTGAAACATATTTTAGACCTTATCAAATTTTAATATATACGAATTTTGAGGAATATTTTAAACTGTTTGGAGAAGAAAGTGAGCCGAGGTATGGAGGTTCGTCGTTTGTGCTGAGGCTACACACAAATGATTTAAATTTTGAAAATCTTGATTCATTTATTTCGGAGTCAATTGATGAAAACTTGTCGAAAGGAGAGAGCTATGATTATGAAATCGGAATGGAAATTCAGGAAAAGCAGGAAAAGTCTACGCAATTGTTTAAATTTATTGTGTTTGTAATTTCAGCGATAATAATCATTCTAAATATAACAAACGCATACTCATCAATCAACCTCAGCCTTATGAGTAGAGAGAGGGAGATAGGTTGTCTTTATTCGTGCGGAATGGACAAGAAAATGATTCACACGATATTAAGAAAGGAATTTATTGTGGAGGAGATAAAATCGTTTGTAATTGCAGTTGTTGCAACGGTTGCGTTTATGTTTATTTTGTCATCACTCTCGGATGAATTTAACTTCAAAATTTTACTCAAAGAATACGGTTATTTGGAATTTTTAATCTCGTCAGTGCTCGTTTATGTAATAAATATTTTTATTTATAATATAACTCTTCGAAAAATTCTACAAAAGCCGATTATAGAAATTATAAAAGAAGAATAAAAAGCCCGATTTTATCAGGCTTCGTTTGTAAAAATATTTCTTGTTCTGTCGGTATAACGCTTGCGGTCATAGAACGCGTGATAGATTTCTGTGAATTTTTCGTTCAGATAAAAGAGTTCTCGAGATTTTTCGGGAACTTTTTTTATGTCTGCATACTTCAAGATGAGTGCATCTTTATTCTTTATTTCCAAAAGTTTTTCGATTCCTTTTTCGCTTGCGGCGAGAGGACGAATAAATTTTGTATCCTTGTGGTTTATATAGTCGATGTTTTTCATTCCTATTACAGCTTTTAAAGTTTCTCTCTTTATGCGGGAGCGGGAGAGTCTTTTGTGGTATGCGTTTTCAATAAATTCGTCGAAATTTTTTGAAGTAAACGCAGCGGTTTTTATGCGTGCAATGTCAGACTCGTCCAAATTTTCGAAGTCTCCGTTTATTGCGGCAATCAAAATCGACGAAAAGATTTTGTCGTTTGCATTAAAAAGCACTCCGCCTTCCGACTTTATTTTCTCCCGTATCGGACTTGCGCTAAAACCGGTAAGGTCTGTGCTATTGTAGTCGCTGACAACACGTTCTATCGGAAAGAATCCGATTTCTTTCGGAAGATTTTCGATATATTCTATAGCAAGCAGGTCGTTACTTTCAGGATATATCCCGAATTTTTCTCGAATTTTTTCTCGAAGAAATATGTTGTACGAGATTTTGTCGTCAAACTTTTCAAGCGACTTTCTTTTTTCCGAAATAAATTTTGCGGCACCTGCTAAAAAGTTTTTGTCGGCGTGCTCGGCGCCGAAGAAAATTTGGTCGATAATTCCGGTGTCGGATAATATTCGAACGGACTCTTTTGAAAACACTGTCGCACCGTTTAAGGAGTAGATTGCAGGAAGTTCGAGAACTATGTCAACTCCGGCGCCAACTGCTGACTTCGCACGTGTCCTTTTGTCAAAAATCGCAAATTCACCGCGCACCGTGTAGTCGCCGCTCATGATTGCGACAATTGTGGCGTCCGGAAATTGTTCGCGCGCTTTTTTTATTATGTACTTGTGTCCATCGGTCATCGGATTGAACTCCGCAACAATTCCAAGTGTCGTCATAATATCCTCTCTTTCACATATAATTATATAATTGAAATAAATTAATTGCAAATTTATAAAAAATGTTTATTTTTCGTTATTTCACTTGATTTTTCATCACAATTGGTATATCATTATATGAGAGATTAATTTCAAATAAAGAAAGGGTGTTTAAATGAAAATTTTAGTAATTAATTGCGGAAGCTCAAGTTTAAAATATCAATTGATCGATATGGCAAACGAAGATGTTTTGGCAAGCGGATTAGTTGAAAGAATCGGGATTGAAGGCTCGAAATTGACACACAAGAAAGACGGAGAAAAGTTTGTAACTGAAACTGAAATGAAGGACCACAGAGTTGCTTTGAAACTCGTTTTGGACGAACTTTTAAACAAAGAACACGGAGCAATTTCCGATTTGAAGGAAATCAATGCTGTTGGACACAGAGTTGTTCACGGTGGTGAAAAGTTCAATGATTCAGTTGTTGTAGACGACAAAGTTTTACAAGAAATCAAAGAATGTTTTGCACTTGCACCGCTCCACAATCCTGCAAACCTTATGGGAATTGAAGCTATTCAAGGTTTGATGCCTGAAGTACCGAATGTTGTAGTTTTTGATACAGCTTTCCACCAAACAATGCCGGAAGAAAATTATTTATACGCTCTTCCTTATGAATATTATGAAAAATACAAGGTTAGAAGGTACGGTTTCCACGGAACAAGCCACAATTTTGTTTCGATGAGAGCTGCTGAAATGCTCGGCAAAAAACGTGAAGATTTAAGAATCATCACATGCCACCTTGGAAACGGAAGCTCAATGGCTGCTGTTGACCACGGCAAGGTTATCGACACATCAATGGGTCTCACACCGCTTGAAGGCGTATGTATGGGAACAAGATGTGGAGATATGGACCCTGCAATTGTTACATTCATTATGGAAAAAGAAGGACTTTCTCCAAAGGAAATGGACAATGTTATGAATAAAAAGAGCGGTGTTTTAGCTCTTTCAGGCATTTCATCTGACTTCAGAGACATCGAAGCTGAAGTTGGCAAAAACAAGAGAGCTGAAATCGCTCTAAATCAATTTGCTAACCGTGTAAGAAAATATATCGGCGCATACGCAACACAAATGGGCGGCGTTGATGTAATAGTATTCACAGCAGGTGTTGGTGAAAACTCAATCGAAATGAGAGAACAAATTCTTTCAAAACTTGAATTTATGGGCGTTAAAGTCGATAAAGAAAAGAACAATGTCAGAGGCAAAGATGCTATCATAAGCACAGATGATTCAAAGGTTATTGCAATGGCAATTCCGACAAATGAAGAACTTATGATTGCAAGAGATACAAAAAGACTTACGGAAAATAAATAAACTATTGACAAATACAAAAAAATAGTTTATAATATCCTATTGACTGATAAATTTTTAGGAGGTGTAATTTATGGCAGTACCTAAGAGAAGAACGGGCAAAGCTAGAAAAAACAAAAGAAGAGCTTCATCCTACACTCTTCCAAGAGTTAGCGTTATGAAATGCCCGGAATGCGGAGAACCTAAGAGACCGCATAGAGTATGCCCACACTGTGGATATTACAATAAAAGAGAAGTTATTACAGTAGAACAATAATTTGTTTGGGAGCCTTACTTTTGATGTTAAAAGTACGGCTCTTTTTTACGCTTGAAATAATATGATTTTTATCATATAATTAATATATATGGAGGTCGGTATGAAAATTTTACTTGATTCGAGCGGTCTTGACAAGGGACCTGAGATTGTCATCGAGGCGGCAAAAAAAGCCAAGAATGATTTGAATATTCAAGTTGCAATTGTAGGTCTTCCCGGTTTGAAAGAAAAGATCGAGGAAGCGGGCATTGAGTTTGTACCGGCTGAAACCGAGATCACTCCGGACTATGAAAATCCGGCGCTTGCGATAAGAAAAGAGAAGAACAGCACTATTGTTGTGGGACTCAATCTTTTAAAAGAGGGAAGCGTGGATGCATTTGTTTCGGGCGGAAGCACCGGGGCGGTTCTCGCAGGCGGCATGCTTATTGTCGGAAGAATTCCGGGCATAAAAAGAGCGGCGCTCTCGACAAATGTCCCGACAAAAAAGGGACACGTTGTTTTGATTGATATGGGGGCGAATGTCGACGTTACGCCGGATGTGCTTTATTCATTCGGAGTTATGGCAAAGTGTTATGCCGAGTCGATTTTAAATATTGAAAATCCTCGTATTTCACTATTAAACAACGGTGCCGAAGAGCACAAAGGAAACGCTCTTACAAAAGAAGCATATCAGCTTTTTAAAAACAGCGATTTGAATTTTGTCGGAAATATGGAAGCGAGATATATTTTTGACGGAGATGCGGATGTTGTCGTTATGGACGGCTTTGCGGGAAACGCTATTGTAAAGGCGCTCGAAGGCGGATTTAGATTTGCAAATTATCTTTTAAAGAACTCGGCAAAGAAAAGCTTTTTAACAAAAATCGGTTTAGGACTTGCAAAAGCGGGAATAAAAAAGGAACTGAGTATATTGGATTCCTCACAATACGGCGGTGTACCGCTTTTGGGACTTAAGAAAACTGTTGTAAAGGCACACGGAAGCTCTGACGTTCATGCGATATACAATTCGATTGTAGTTGCAAAAAACTCAATTGAGTCCAATATGATTGAAAAGATAGAAAATTCATTTAAAGGAGAAATATAAAATGGATATTGAAAAGAGAATTTACGATTCAATTGCTTCACAATTTGGCGTTGAAGCAAACACTCTAAATGAAAACACATCATTTAAAGAAGATTTGAATGCGGATTCGCTCGATTTGGTTGAACTTATTATGGCACTTGAAACTGAGCTTAATATCGAAGCGGATGATGAAGATTTGGAAAATATTGAAACAATCGGCGATTGCATAAATTTTGTTAAAAAGAGCATTTAAGAAGTGTTGATTTATCCGGTGGACATATCTGCCGGATTATTTTTTGAAGTTGAGGGATTATTTTGTTTCTAAAAGAATTGACCATAAAGGGTTTTAAAAGTTTTTTGAATACAACAAAGCTTGAATTTTTTCCTGGAGTTACTGCTATTGTCGGACCTAACGGAAGCGGCAAGAGCAATATTTCTGATGCCATAAGATGGGTTTTGGGAGAAACAAGTGTAAAAACTCTTCGCGGAAACAAGATGGAAGATGTTATTTTTACAGGAACGGACGATATCAAGCCGGTGGGATTTGCGGAAGTTGAAATAAAATTCAGCGAATGCGAACTCGAAAGATTTCCATACTCTGAAATCGTTGTTTCAAGAAGAGTGTACCGCGACGGGGAAAGCGAGTACTACATAAATAAAAACAAGGTGAGACTGAAGGATGTGCGCGAGCTTTTCATGGACACAGGTTTGGGACGTGACGGCTACAGCATTATCGGTCAAGGGCAAATCGACAATGTGCTTTCGACGAAGCCGGAGGACAGACGTTTTATTTTTGAAGAGGCGAGCGGAATAAGTAAGTTCCGTTACAAGAGAGAAGAGGCGCTTGCGAAAATAAAAAATGCCAATGATGATCTCGACAGACTCACGGATGTTTACAGTGAGATAAAAAAGAATTATGAGCGCTTGAAGACGGAAAGTTCGAAAGCGAAGGAATACACAGAGCTTGCAATTGTAAAGAAAGATTTGGAGCTCGATTTACTGTACAAAAATTTAATCAAAAACGCAGACGACAGAAAGAAACTCCTGGATTCGATTGAGATTTACGAAAACGACAAGAAGCGAGAAAACGAAAATATCGTAAAACTCAAAGAAGACTCGAGAGAAATCGAGAAAAAAATCGACGAACTCTCAATTGTAATCGACAATGTTTCGAAAGAAAAAATGGAAGTCATCAGAAGTTTCACGGAGTCAAAGGGTAACCACAGGCTCGAAACGGAAAACATAAAGAGACTCGAGTCGGACATTTCTACTCTCAAGAGCACGATCGAGACGAATCTCGAAAAAATCGAGCAATATAAACTCGCGAACAAGGAATTGTCTATTATATTAACTTCTACAGGTGACGGCGGACTCACAAGTGACGAAAAGAAAGAGAGAGCTGAACTTTCAGAAAAGCTCGAGGAAATGTCGAAAAATCTCGAAGCTTTAAGAGACAAGATGATGAGCGAAAATCTTTCATACAACAAAAGCAAACTCGATTTTGACTCGAACAAAAAACGTGAGGAGTTTTACGATGAAAGAATCGAATCTCTCGAAAGTTCTTTTCGAAATTTAAAGAGTACGCTCGAAATTTCGAGAAAAGATTTTGAAGATTTATGCGAAGGACTTGAGAAAAAAAGGGAATCTTTAAAAGAACTCGACTCCACGCTCGAAGAATCTCGAGAAACATTATCGCGCATGCAAAAAGAGGCGCAGGAGCTTAACCGAAATAAAGAAAATCTCGAGAACAAAATTAGAAATAACAAATATGAACTTGCACTTAAGAACAATATTTTGGAGCAGTATCAACTTTCGGGATTTTCAAACAAAAAAGTAAACGAAAACTTTAAAAACGACAAGGGGTATCTCGCCGAAGTCACATACAATATCGATGTCGATTCGAAGTACACAAAGGCGATTGAAACGGCATTCGGTGCAAAACTCAATTATATAATAACGAGAACGCAAAACGACGCCAAAGAGATGGTTGAGTTTTTAAAGACCAATAAATTCGGAAGGGCGACCTTTTTACCGCTCGAGCTTTACAACAAGCCGGCAAATTTTAAAGCGTTAAAACCTGACGAAGACTGTCTCGGCTATGCGGCGGACCATGTGAAAACAAGTCCGGAACTCGAAAATCTTATCAGGAGCGTTTTGGGTCCGATTGTGATTTTTAAAGATTTAAAAAGCGCAACTTTAAAACGCCGCGAATATAATTCGAGCATTGTTACGCTTGATGGAGAGTTCCTCCACTTTTCCGGCTCTATAACCGGCGGTGAAGGGAAGAAAGAGCAAATCACACCTCTCTCTATCAAAAACGAAATTAAGGCGCTAAAAACGGATTTAAGCGCGAATGAAGCGGCTCTTAAAAAATTGGGCGATGCCGATGCGTTAATAAATAATTTCAACGTTTTCAAAGAAAAGTATGAATCGAGCGTTCGAGATTACGAAAATTATAAAATCGAGTTTGCTAAGACTCAAAATGAGAAAAATCATATGGAAGACAAGCTCGGCTCACTCGAAGAGAGAAAAGCCGGACTTTTGGAGGAATTAAAAAAGATTAATGCCGAAAAGAGCTCGATTTTGATTGATGAGATTTCTGACGAAGCATATGCGAAATCGAAGACGGAATACGAGAGCTACAAGTCCGAGTTCGAGAAATTTAAGGAGTCGGCTGACGAATCTTTGAGGGAGTTAAACGAAAAGGAAAACAATATAAAGCTCTTTTTGTATAAAAAGGAAAATGCGCAGTCAAGAATTGATGAAAACAATTTGCATGTGAAGAATTTGGAAATCGAAATCGAAAATCTTAAGAATACTCTCGAAGAGAGCGAGAATATGCTCGAAGAAAAAGGTAAAACCAGGGATTCATTCTTCAAGAGTATGACGGAGTTTGAGGAAAAGGAAAAATTAATCGACTCAAAAACAAATGAACTCTACAAAGAGCGAAATGAACTCAGGGCGAAGTTTGAAACTCTCTCGATTCAAGAGGACTCTATAAGAGAAAACATCACGGGCATAAATGAAAAAATAAATTCCGACAATTTAAAAATTGCGAGAATCGATGAAAATCTCGAGATAAAAAAGAATGATTTGTTGAATGAATATAATATTTCATACGACGAATTTATTGTAAGCGAAAGAGAAACCGCGTCTTTAAGAGAGCTCACACAAAATATAAATGAAATAAATTCTAAGATTGAATTGATGGGACCGGTCAATATGTCGGCGATTGCGGGATATAAGGAAGCTCTTGAAAGAAAGACTTTCTATGAAAAACAAATTTCGGATTGTAAGGATTCGATTGAGGACCTTCTCTCGATTTTGAAAAAGATAAATCGCGATATGAAGGCGCAATTTAACGAAGCATTCGCAGAAATAAGAAACAACTTTAAATATGTTTTTGAAGAACTATTTAACGGCGGAAAAGCGGATCTAACGATGACGGACCCGGACGACCCGTTAAACACTGGAATACAAATCATTGCAAAACCGCCGGGAAAGAAAGAGCAACAGCTTAGTCTTTTGTCGGGCGGAGAAAAAACTTTGACAGCAATGGCACTTCTCTTTGCATTTTTAAAACTTAAACCGTCGCCGTTTTGTATTCTCGATGAAATCGATGCGGCGCTCGACGACGCAAACATTATGCGTTATACAAATTTCTTAAGAAAGTTGAGTGAAGATAGTCAATTCTTAATTATCACGCACAGAAAACCGACACTCGAAGTTGCGGACACGATTTACGGTGTGTGCATGAGAAAGAAGGGTATAAGCGATATCATAAGCATGAGAATCGAAGAATATGAAGAAGAATAAATAAATGTTATGTTCCATCGTTTTAAGGGTATCAATAAATTGTAAGAGATTTAACTTGAAAGCCGATATAAAATTTGGTGTTTTAAAAATTGGAGGAATATAATATGGACAAAGAAAAAGATTTAAAAAAAGCGCAAGCAGAAGACACGAAGGAATTAAAAGATGTGAGAGTTGTAAGAGCTGAAGATTTAAAAAACAGCGAAATTAACAAAATGGAATCACTTCAAACTCCGGAAGGTGGAATTTCGGGCGTTGAAAGCGAACAAATCGACAGAACAATCGATGTGACACAACCGAATGTTGTTGTAGGTGAAGAAGCAGAGAAACTCGAAAGAGATATAAAAGAAAAGAAGAAGGAAAAATTGGACAAGGATTTTGACGACATAAACAAAATCGGTATCGATGCGGAACTTGCGAAAAAAGAATCGGAAAAAAGAAATATTTAGATAAAATATCTAATGAAGCGGCAGAGATGTCGCTTTTTTTATGCGCGGAATCATTGAAAAGAAATGCTATTTAATGTATAATAAATTATAATTTCAAATTAAGGAGAGAGCGAATGTTTAATTGGTTTAAAAATAAATTTTCAAAGAAAAAGAATGAAGATGAAAATAAGATTGAAGAAGTAATAGAGGAGTCAACAAAAAAAGTTGAAGAGCCCCAAAAGTCGGAGCCGACTTTTGAAAAGAAGGTTGAAACTCATGAAGAGGCATTTAAAAATGAAACTATAAAAACAGAAGTTCCTGAAAAGAAGGAAGAACCTGTTAAAAATGAAGCTTTTGAAGACAAGCAAGCCGAGCCGGCTCCGAAGATTGAGACGCGCGAAGAAATAAAAGAAGAACCGAAAAAAGAAGTTTTTGAAGAAAAGCATGAACTGCCGAAAAAAGAATTTATTCACGCGGCGGTAAAAAAAGAAATTGAAAATGCAGACAAAGAAGAAGAGCTGAAAGATACAAAGGAAAGCATATTCAAGAGATTTATGAAAGGCGTCAACAAGACCAGAAAGAATTTCAGCTACCAAATCAACTCTGTATTTACAGAAAACGATATCGACGACGATTTCTATGAAGAACTTGAAGAAGTTATGGTTATGGGGGACATCGGCGCATCGACAACAATGACCATTATCGACATTTTGAAAGAAAGAATTGTCGACAAGGGCATCCACAAAACTTCGGAAGCAAAGGAACTTTTAAAAGAAATTATTTTGGAAGTTATGAATGAACATATCGAAGACAACTATCTGCACCTCGAACCGTCACCGGCGATTTTGATGCTTGTCGGTGTTAACGGAGTCGGAAAGACGACGACCTGCGGAAAGCTTGCATATCAATTCAAACAAGAGGGAAAGAGTGTTGCAATTATCGCAGCCGACACATTTAGAGCTGCCGCAATTGAGCAACTCGAAGTTTGGGGCGAAAGAGCGGGAGTTAAAATCATTAGCCAAAAAGAAGGCGCGGACCCTGCTGCAGTAGTGTTTGACGGACTTGATTATTCGCTAAAAAACAATATCGACATAACGATTATCGACACTGCCGGACGTCTTCACAACAAAGTGAACCTCATGAACGAGTTAAACAAGGTAAAAAGAATTATTGACAAGAAGATGCCGGATGCGACGATGGAAGTTATATTGGCGCTCGACGCAACGACGGGACAAAATGCCCTTCTTCAAGTTAAGGAATTTAAAGAAGCTGCGGACATTACGGGCGTTTCATTAAACAAACTTGACGGAACCGCAAAGGGCGGAGTTATAATTCCAATCCAATACGAAGAAAAAATTCCCGTAAAGGTTGTCGGAGTCGGTGAATCGATTTACGACCTTCAACCTTTCGAGCCGGAACTCTTTGTAAATGCAATATTTGAGTAATTTTAAAATATTTATGAAAAATGCAAAAAAACTATTGACAAGCGTTGGTTTATCTGATATTATATCTATGTCAACAAAAAAGGTTGACAAGGGGTTGTTGTTATGATAGAATATTTTGAGTTGGGAAAGCTCTATGATTTTTATAAGGAGCTTTTGACCGACAGACAAAGAGAAGCACTTGATCTATATTACAATGACGATTTGACAATGATTGAAATTGCGGAAGAGCTTGGCATAAGCAAACAGGCAGTTTCGACAAATATCAAAAACGGAGTTTCAAATCTCGAAAAATTCGAAGAGAATCTGAAACTTGCGAGAAATTTTTATATTATAGAAAGTGCAAAAGATAAACTTGAGAATTTATATAATAACTCTGTAAAGAAAAAAGATTTACCGACAGATGTTGAAGAAGAAATTTTTGCAATTCTAAGTATGCTCGATGAAATTTGATTAAAGGTGATTATATGTTTGAAAGTTTAAGTGAAAAAATACAATCCAGTCTCTCTAAGATTACCGGGAAGGGCAAGCTGAACGAAAAAGATGTCGACCTGGTAATGAGAGAAGTAAAGATGGCTCTTTTGGAGGCGGACGTAAACTTTAAAGTCGTTAAGAACTTTACCAAAACCGTCAAGGAAAGGGCAATCGGAAAAGAGGTTATGGAAAGCCTCACACCGGCTCAACAAGTTATAAAAATTGTAAATGAAGAGCTCACAAATATCATGGGCGGCAAAGAAGAGAAGCTTGATTTTTCGAGAAAGCCGACAGTAATCATGATGTGCGGTCTTCAAGGTGCCGGTAAAACCACAACAACAGCAAAGCTTGCAGGGCTTTTAAAGAAGGACAACAAGAGACCGCTTATGGTCGGAGTTGACATATACAGACCTGCGGCAATTAAACAACTTCAAGTTGTAGGTGAACAAGTCGGAGTTCCGGTTTTTGAAAGAGGAACACAAACGCCGGCAAAAACGGTTGTCGAGGCGTATGAATACGCAAAGAGAGAAAACCACGACGTAGTTTTGGTCGACACGGCGGGAAGACTCCACATTGACGAAAATTTGATGGAAGAGCTTAAAGACATTGAAAAAGCTGTGTCTGTAAGTGAAGTGCTACTTGTGCTCGACGCGATGACGGGTCAAGACGCCGTAAATGTTGCAAAGACATTCGATGAAAGTTTATCGATTACGGGCGTTGTTCTTACAAAGCTCGACGGTGATGCAAGAGGCGGAGCCGCACTTAGTATCAGGTCGGTCGTCGACAAGCCGATAAAGTTCATAACAACGGGTGAAAAGCTCGACAAAATCGAGTCCTTTAAACCGGACAGACTTGCAGGAAGAATTCTCGGCATGGGCGATGTTTTGAGCTTGATTGAAAAAGCGGAAGCGGTTTATGACCAAAAGAAAGCCGAAGAACTCGAGCAAAAAATGCGCGATATGAGTTTTACATTTGACGATTTCCTCGAACAAATGGCGGCTTTAAAGAAGATGGGACCGATAAAGGACATCATGGGAATGATTCCGGGAATGAACAGCAAGGCGCTTGGCAATATTGAAGTTGACGAAAAACAAATGGCACGCATTGAGGCGATAATAAGAAGTATGACTCCGATGGAAAGGGCAAAGCCCGACATCATTGATGCTTCGAGAAAAGAGAGAATCGCAAATGGGTCCGGAACGTCACCTGTCGAAGTTCAAAAGCTTTTGAAACAGTTTAAAGACACAAAGAAGATGATGAAAAAATTCGGCAATATGACAAAGAAAAAGAAACCTGGCAAAATGGGATTTCCATTTTTTAAATAGGTAATAGATTTTGAGGAGGTGAATGATTTGGCAGTTAAAATCAGATTAAAGAGAATGGGTTCAAAGAAAAGACCATATTACAGAGTTGTTGTTGCAGACGCAAGAGCACCTAGAAACGGACGTTTTATTGAAGAAATCGGCTTTTACAATCCGGTAAGCGAACCTAAGGCTTGCAAGATTGATAAGGAAAGAGTTGAATATTGGATCGGCGTTGGTGCAAAACCGACAGACACAGTAAATTATCTCTTGAAAACTTATAATGTAAAGAGCGATAAGAAAGCGGAAAAGGCTCCTGAAGCAAAAGAAGCTGAAAAAACAGAAGAATAGGTGAAATATGAAAGATTTATTGTATCATATTGTAAGTAATTTGGTTATAAATACCGAAGCCATTGAAATTACAGAAGAAGAAGAGGAAAGAGAGATTACTTATTTTCTCAAAGTCGCAAATGAAGATTTGGGAAGAGTTATCGGCAAAAGAGGAAGAATTGCAAATAGCATAAGAACTATTGCACGTGCTTCCAAAAACGAATCCGGCAAAAATATTTTTGTGGAGATAGTCGATTAGTGAATAATCTCAGAGAGGTTGGAAAAATCGCTTCACCTTTCGGTCTTAAAGGTGCTTTCAAAGTCATGCCGTCGGTCGACAAAAATGAGCAGTTCTTTGAATTTACGGAGATGTTTATTTTCGGAATGAGCGAGAGTTTTGAAATTGAAGACGTTTGGACCAAAAAGAAAAGTCTCTATGTTAAACTAAGAGGCGTCGATTCTATTGACGATATTGAAAAGAGAATCGGTTATTCGATTTATGTTTCCGAAGATGAATACGAAAACAGTTTGCAAGACGGAAGATTTTTTGTAAACGATTTGATTGGTATCAAAGTTTTTGTAGGTGAAAAGGAAATAGGCGAGGTGAAGGATGTTATAAATGGTCCGGGGCAAGATATTTTCGTCATAACAAATGGCGATGATGAGGCAATGGTTCCGTTTGTAAAGGCTTTTTTTGAAGATGTCGACACAAAGTCAAAGAGAGTAAATTTTAAACCGGTGGAAGGATTGATACCTTGGATATAAATATTTTGACAACTTTTCCGTCTTTTACGGATTCCATAAAGGACTACTCGATGATTAAACGAGCGGTTGAGGCGGGAATTGTTAGTATTAATTCAGTCGATATTCGTGCTTTTTCGAATGATCCGAATCAGCGCACCGACGATTATCCATACGGCGGTGGAAACGGCATGTTGATGTGCTGTCAACCGATATACGACGCTCTTAAGGCGATTGAAAATCCGGGAACGGTGATTTATATGTCGCCGCACGGAAAGACAATCAACCAGGAAGTATTGAATGAACTTTCGAAACTTCCGGCAATGACAATACTTTGTGGACACTATGAAGGCGTCGACAGAAGAATTATTGACAATTATGTGAATCTCGAATTAAGTGTTGGGGATTATGTCCTGACAGGAGGGGAATTACCGGCGATGATGCTCATTGACGGAGTATCAAGGTTGTTACCGGGACTTCTTAAATCGGAGGATTCTTACACCGAAGAATCTTTCTATCACGGTTTATTGGAGCATCCTCAATATACGAGGCCATATGATTTCAACGGATTCAAAGTACCGGATGTACTTCTTTCCGGCAACCACAAGCTGGTCGATAAATATAATTTGATGGAAAGTATAAAACTTACAAAGAGATTGCGTCCGGATTTGATTGAAGAATTGGATGCGGATAAATTTGAAGACAAAGAAATTAGAAATTTCATTATAAAAATGAAGGAAGGAGGATATGATGAACGTTATTAATGTACTTAATCAAGAACAGTTAAAGAATGATATTCCTGAATTTAGAGTTGGAGACACTGTTAAAGTTCACTATAAAGTCGTTGAAGGTGAAAAAGAAAGAATCCAAGTTTATGAAGGTACAGTTATCAAACGCCAAGGCGGACAAGTTCAAGAAACATTTACTGTAAGAAGACTTTCTTATGGTGTAGGTGTAGAACGTACATTCCTCTTACACTCCCCAAGAATTGCAAAATTGGAAGTTGTAAGAAAAGGTCATGTACGTAGAGCTAAACTCTTCTATTTAAGAGGCCGTCAAGGTAAAGCTGCTAAGGTTAAAGAAATCAAATTTTAATTATAAGGATGAGCCGAAGTATCTTTATGCATAGGTTCATCCTTTTAATATACTTATTTTTATTTTGCTGAAGGAGGCATTTATGAGTTGGTATCCCGGCCATATGAAAAAGGCGTTGGACGAAATTAAAGAAAAGATTAAACTGGTTGATGTTGTCATTGAAGTCATTGATGCGAGAATGCCTTATAGCACAAAGAATCCTTATGTTGAAAAGATTGCGGAAAATAAGGAACATATTTTACTTATGACAAAAAAAGATTTGGCAGACAAAGACGAGACGGCGAAGTGGCTGAAGAAGTTTCGCGAGTATGGCTTCAGCGCTTTTGCGATAAATACTTTTGACAAAAGAGACATTTCATCGTTCAAGAGATTTTTAAAAGATGTGAAACAGGACATTCTCGAAAACAAAAAGACAAAGCGTGAAAATTTCGAGATGAAGGTCATGGTTGTCGGAATGCCGAACGTCGGTAAGTCGAGTTTTTTGAATGCATTTAAAGGCACAAAAAGCACGAAAGTCGGAAACACTCCGGGGGTCACGAGAAATATGCAGTGGGTCCGAACAGGAGAAGACATTCTTCTTTTGGACACGCCCGGCATTTTGATGATGAGCAGGAGCGAAGAGAACAGAGTCACAAATCTCGAGGTTTTAAATTCGATTGACACATCGGAAGTGGATGCGGCGGAAACGGCGCTTTTAATGATAAAGATTTTGCAAACTCGCTATCCGGGACTTCTAAACAACAGATACGGAGTTGACGAATCGGAAGAACCGCTCGCAGTACTCGAGGGAATTGCAAAGAGGCGCGGCGCACTAATAAAAGGCGGCGAGTACGACTACTCAAGAGCCGGCTCGATTTTGGTCGACGAATTCAGAAAAGGCGTTCTCGGCAATTTGACATTGGAGTCGGTCGATGAGATATATTGAAGAATCGCTCGATGAAACATATATCTGCGGCATAGACGAGGTCGGCCGCGGACCGCTTTTGGGCGATGTTGTTTGCGCAGCGGTCATCATGAAAAAGAACAACTATATCGTCGGAATCGACGACTCGAAAAAGCTGACCGAAAAAAAGCGCAATATGTATTTTAACGAAATTTACAAAAGGGCATGTGCAATCGGACTTGGAAGCGCTTCGAAAGAAGAGATTGACGAAATTAATATTTTAAATGCGACAAAGCTTGCGATGAAAAGAGCACTCGACGAAGCAGCGAGGATAGTTCAACCTGACATAGTTCTTGTGGATGCGGTGAAGCTTGACATTCCGTACAAAACGCTTTCGATTATACACGGCGACCATCTCTCGTACAACATTGCCGCCGCCTCAATTATTGCGAAAGTGTCAAGAGACAGACTCTGCTACGGTTGGGACAAGATGTATCCGGAGTACGGCATTTTAAAGCACAAGGGATACGGCACAAAAGCCCATCGTGAAGCGATTTTAAAATATGGAAGGACACCTATTCACAGAGAAAGTTTCAAGGTGAAGCTATGAAATCAAACAACAAAATTGTAGGAAATCTCGGGGAGGATATGGCAGCCGAATACTTAGAAAAGCAAGGTTACATGATTTTTAAAAGAAATTACAGTAACCGCTACGGCGAAGTGGATATAATTGCGATTAAGGATGAATTTCTCGTTTTTGTCGAGGTGAAAGCGAGAAAAAATCGCATGTTCGGAAATCCGCAGGACGCCGTTGACGATGAAAAAATTCGTCACATTGTCGATGTTTCGGACGGCTTTATGAGAGAAATGAATTGGTCGGATATAACGGTCAGATTTGACATTGTGGAAATTGTTTTCGATGAGAATTATATAAATCATATTGAAAACGCATTTTATAGTTATAGATGATGGAGGAGTTATGTATTCAAGCATTAGAAGTGCAGTTTTACTTGGCATTGTGGGCGCAGAGCTAAAAGTCGAATGCGACCTTGCACAGGCAAAATGCAATTTTACTATAGTAGGCCTTGCAGACAAGGCGATAAACGAAAGCAGAGAAAGATGTACGGCGGCGATTTTTAACAGCGGATTTCGTTTTCCGCAAAAGAAAATTACAATAAATCTTTCACCTGCAAACATAAAAAAAGAAGGCTCGCACACGGACCTTCCTATTGCAATTTCAATACTTGAAGCCGACGGTGTCATCGAAGAAAGGCGCACTGACGACTTTGTTTTCTTGGGAGAACTTGGACTCGACGGAAAAATCGTTCCGATTGACGGAGTGCTCCCGATGGTGCTATCGATGAGGGACATGGGATTTAAGAAATTTGTCGTTCCATATGAAAATCGAATGGAATGCTCGATTCTTGACGACGTAAAAGTATATCCTGTGAAAACCCTAAAGGACACGGTCGACTTTTTAAACGGCAATCTCGAAATCGCACCTTCACGTATTGTCGAGCCGATGGACCTTGAGCCGGAATACGACGTGGATTTTTCGGAAATAAAATCGCAGGAAAATCTGAAAAGAGCATTTGAAATTGCAGCGGCAGGAAACCACAACATACTTATTATCGGACCGCCGGGGTCCGGGAAAACCATGGCGGCGAGAAGACTTCCGACAATTCTTCCGGATATGACTCTTGAAGAATCAATCGAAAGCACAAAAATATATAGCGTAAGCGGGCTTTTAAAGGAAACGGGACTCATGCGCACGAGACCGTTCAGATCTCCGCACCACACCGCAAGCTCAGTTTCAATCGTGGGCGGCGGTCGCATTCCGAAGCCGGGCGAAGTGAGCCTTGCGCACAATGGAGTTCTCTTTCTTGACGAACTTCCGGAATTTCAAAGGAGCACTCTCGAAGTTTTAAGACAGCCTATGGAAGACAAAGTTGTAAGCATTTCGAGAATAAACGCACAGATAAAATATCCGGCGAACTTTATGTTCGTCGCCTCGATGAACCCTTGTCCGTGCGGATATTATGGGGACCCGAACCACAATTGCACTTGCACGCAAAGCCAAATTGACAGATATCTCGGAAAGATTTCAAATCCGCTCCTCGACAGAATCGACATTCACGTCGAAGTGAATGCGGTCAAATACGATGAGCTGAAGAGCGATAAGCCGGCGGAAACGTCAAAAGAAATCAGAAAGCGTGTAAACAAAGCGAGAAATCGTCAAATCGAAAGATATAAAGACATCGGCATAACAAACAATGCCGAGCTAAACGGCAAGGCAATAAAGAAGTTTATACATCTGGGCGAAGCAGAAACGCAAATTTTGGATATGGCGTACAAAAAATACAAATTCAGCGCGCGTGCATACAACAAGATTTTGAAGCTCTCAAGAACCATTGCGGACCTTGCGGAGTCCGACGAAATCAAGACGGAGCATGTGCTCGAAGCCCTGAGATACAGGTCGTTCGACTCGAAATATTTTTAGACATGGTTTATTCAAATTGTGATGCGTATATCTTTTTAAATTCTATAAATTTGTCGAACAAGAAAATTATTGCGCTCAAAGACAATCTCGAAAATATTTCGGAAATTTTTGAAATGACGAAGAATGATTTTATGGGTCTCGAAATTTTGAAGGAAAAAGATATCGATTATATTTTAGAAAATAAAAACTACGACAAGCTCGAGTGGACAAAGGAATATTACAGGAATCTCGGCGTTCGCGTGATGACAATCGAAGATGAGGACTATCCGTACAGTTTGAAAAACATCGAGGACGCTCCGCAGATTTTATATATCAAAGGTGAGCTGAAACCGGAAGACCACATCGCGCTTGCGGTTGTCGGCTCGAGGCGTTTGAGCGACTACGGAAAAGAAGCGACAAAGTTTATTGCAAGCGAGATTTCAAAACTCGGAATAACTGTTGTTTCGGGAATGGCGGACGGAGCGGACTCAATCGCTCATCGTGCGGCTCTTAAAGAAAACAATCGAACAATCGCTGTTATGGGAACGGGTATCGACGTTATTTATCCGCAGAAAAACAAGGCACTATATGGAGAAATTTCCGAAAAAGGTGCGGTTATAACGGAATTTCCGGCGAAGATGAAGGGAGTGCCGTACAATTTCCCGAGAAGAAATCGGATTATAAGCGGACTTTCTTTGGGCGTTGTCGTTGTGGAAGCGAAGGAAAAGTCGGGCACACTTATCACGGCGTCGTTTGCCGCAGAGCAAGGACGAGACGTTTTTGCGATTCCTGGAAACATAAACAGCATCTATTCGAAGGGGACGAACAAGCTCATTCAAGACGGTGCAAAACTCGTCATGGGTGTTGAGGACATAGTCTCAGAAATTCGCGAACTTCGGGAATTTGCTGAACCGAAAAAAGAAAAGAAGAGCACGAACTTTACAGATGTGCAAAATTTAATCATAAACGAACTTCAAAACGGCGAAGCAAACGTCGACAAACTTATAGCGAGAACCGGACTTGACGTCACAACGCTTCAAGTCACACTTGCGGAACTCGAACTTATGGACTTCATAGTTTCGACAAGACGCGGCACATATATGTTAAAAATGAAATAATTTGCATTTTTATTAATTTTCTGTTAATATAAGTTTTTGAAGAATATATTGGAAGTGATCAATTGGATTTATTTATAGTTGAGTCGCCTACAAAGGCGCGTGTTATCTCAAGATTTTTGGGAAAAGATAAAAAAGTATTGGCAACAAAGGGACACATAAAAGACCTCCCGCGCTCACGCATGGGTGTCGACATGAAAACTTTCGAGCCTGAATATATAACCATTCGCGGAAAAGGACCTGTTATCAGCGATTTAAAAAAAGCGGCTGCAAAGTCGTCTAAAATCTACATCGCAACAGATAACGACAGAGAGGGAGAAGCCATCGCATGGCACGTTTCAAAAGTGCTCGATGTGGAAGGGCAAAAAAACAGAATTGTTTTCAACGAAATTACAAAGCGCTCTATTTTGGAGTCGATAAAATCTCCGAGAGAAATCGACTTGGACCTCGTTGACAGCCAACAGGCAAGACGTGTTGTGGACAGAGTTGTGGGCTACAGCATAAGTCCGCTTTTGTGGAAAAAAGTTAAAAACAAACTCTCCGCCGGAAGGGTGCAATCGGTTGCGCTCATGCTCATTTGTAAACGCGAAGACGAAATCAAAGCGTTTGAGCCGACGGAATATTGGAATCTTAAATCTTCGTTTGAGAAAAATGGAGACTTGTGGTTTGATTTAAAGCAAATCATGGAAAATGGAAAAGCCAAAGCGCTCACAGTTCCGAATGAAGAAACTGCAAAAAAGATAGAAAAGTATTGCAGTGAAAATAAATACAAAGTTATTGAAAATAGCAAAAATAACAGACAAAAGAGTCCGCAATCTCCGTACACAACCTCGCTTTTGCAACAAGATGCGAACAGACGTTTGAACTTCAAATCGGGTTTCACAATGCAAATTGCGCAAAAGCTCTATGAAGGCGTGAAAGTGGGAAGAGAAGAAATCGGACTTATAACATATATGAGAACCGACTCGAGAAGAATTGCACCGGAAGCAATCCAAGCTGCGGGTGAATTTATCGTCGATAGATTCGGTAAAGAGTATTACGAAGGACCGAAGCACTATGTGAACAAGGGCAAAAATACTCAAGATGCGCATGAAGCGATTCGTCCGACCGACGTTATGAGAACGCCGTCGATGATGAAAAAATATCTTTCGGATGCGGAGTATAAGCTCTACAGACTCATTTGGGAAAGATTTGTCTCGTCGCAAATGGCAAAGGCAAAAGTCATCTCGACTAAAGTTACTCTACAAAACGGCGACTACATCTTTAAAAATGTCGTAAACAAACTCACTTTTGACGGATATATGAAAGCCTCGGGCATCGAACCGGGCTACACGGATATCGACTTAAACAGATTTAAAGTGGGAACGCTTCTTTCGCACGAAAGATTCTCAAAAGAACAACAATTCACAAAACCGCCGGCAAGATACACAGAAGCGAGCTTAATCAAAACGTTGGAAAGCGACGGAATAGGAAGACCGTCGACCTATGCGCCGACAATCTCGACACTCGTGAACAGGGCATATGTGGTCATCGAAAACAAGAGCATAAAACCGACGGAGCTTGGTGAACTTGTAAACGAAATACTTGTAGAATATTTTCCATCGATTATCAACGTCAAATTCACCGCTGAACTCGAAGTAGTATTGGACAGAATTGCAGAAGGCAAAGAAGATTGGAACAAAGCATTGCTGGAATTTTACGGAGTTTTCGAGAAAGACTTGAAAGTTGCGGAAGAAGAGATGGAAAAAATCGAGATAAAAGATGAAGTCTCGGATGTTAAGTGTGAACTTTGCGGCAGAATGATGGTCATTAAACAAGGGCCTTATGGAAAATTCCTTGCATGCCCGGGATTCCCGGAATGCAAAAACACAAAACCGATTGAGGACAAAATCGGAATCAAGTGTCCGAAGTGCGGCAAGGGCGACATCGTGAAGAGAAAGAGCAAAAGAGGCAGAGTCTTCTATGGATGCAACAAATATCCGGAATGCGACTTTGCATCATTCGACCTTCCGATCGAAAAGAAATGCCCGAAATGCGGCGGAGTATTGACCGAGAGGAAAAAGGCGAAAACGAATCTCATAAAATGCTTGGACTGCGACTATGAGGAAGAATTTGAAAGAAATAAAAAATAAATTGGGCGGCTAACGCCCTTTTTTGTTTGGAATGAAAACTTTGGAATGTTATTCTGCACATGATAAATTAAAGGGGAGTTATAACAAAACTTTTGACATGGGTCAGAAAATTTCATCGCTCTTAATTGTATTAGAATACTTCGGGGTATAAATACACTAGAGAGGTTGATAATATGAATAGAAATAAATATAGATTTATCGCAATTATTTTGGCGATAATTTTTCTTGCCGGCTGCATAAGACACAATGAAAATGCAAATATGGATAAGAATATTAATATGAAAGAAAATGTTGATACGAGCGAGCTTAAGACGATTTACTTTGCAGGCGGTTGCTTTTGGGGAATTGAAGGATATATGGAAAAGATTTACGGCGTTTACGATGCGACGAGCGGATATGCGAACGGTAAAACTGAAAATCCGACTTATGAAGAAGTGTCTACGGGAGAAACGGGGCACGCTGAAACTGTGAAGGTGCAATATGAGCCGAAAAAAATATCGCTAGAAAAACTCCTCAGTTATTTTTTGATGGTTGTGGACCCGACGAGCCTCAATAAACAGGGAAATGATGAAGGCACGCAGTATCGCTCGGGAATTTATTATGTCGACGACTCCGACAGAGATATAATTGTTGAGAAACTTAAAAAAGAACAGCAAAAATATGATGACGAAATTGTTGTTGAGGTAAAAAAGCTGAACAATTTTTATAATGCCGAAGATTATCACCAAGACTATTTGGTGAAAAATCCGAATGGTTATTGTCACATCGACCTTTCAAAGGCAAATGAAGTGATAATCGACGAGGACGATTACAAAAAGCCATCCAATGAGGAAATAAAGAAAAAATTGACCGGCGAAGAATACAAAGTCACCCAGGAAAGCGCAACTGAGCCCGCATTCGACAATGAATTTTGGGACAACCACAAAAAGGGAATCTATGTTGACGTCGTTACAGGCGAGCCGCTTTTCAGTTCGACTGACAAATTCGACTCGGGTTGCGGGTGGCCGTCTTTTTCAAAGCCGATTTCAAAAGATGTGCTAAAATACAACAAAGACAACTCGCACAATATGGAAAGGACCGAAGTTAAAAGCAGGTCAGGCGACTCGCATTTGGGACACGTGTTCAACGACGGACCGAAGGAGAAGGGTGGACTAAGATACTGCATAAACAGTGCCGCCTTGAAATTCATTCCGCTCGAAAAAATGGACGAGGAAGGCTACGGATACTTAAAACATCTGGTTGAATAGGACAAATAAAACATAGTAAAATCGCAAATATCTAAGAATTAACTGCGCTTTTCGATTGTGAATAATTTATGAATATATTGTCCATGAAATAATGCATTGTCTGTGGTATAATAAATGAAAGGAGAGAAAATATGTTAATCTTAAAAATCATGCTGATCCTTCTCGGAGTTTCTTTTCTCACATTCGGATACTTAATCTACTCGAAAAAAAGATATGATTTGATAAACGGCTTCGAATCGGATTTAAAAGCGGGTAGAAAAACAGAAGAATATGCGAAAAAAGTTGGGAAGATTGAACTTGCAATTGGAGCGGTGATACTCATTGTAGGGATTGTTGTTATTATAAAATTGTAAGAAGCATATTATATTTTTTAGAATATTATAAATAAATTTTTGTAGCTTAAAATTATAGAATTTGGGGTAGAAACAAATAAGAAATTTATCAATCCTTTAATTGAAAGAGAAGGATTAGATTAAAATTATTAAGGAGGGAAAAATGAAGAAATCAATTAGTTTAACTATGGCTTTAATTTTGTTGTTGGCAATGATGATGCCAACTTCCGATGTAGTAATGGCTGCGAAAAAAATTAACAATGAAAAATGTTTTTCAAGTAAGACTTTTTTAGTAGAATCTAGAGATACGAAAGGATCTACGCATTTTAAAATCCGCTTGTTAAAAGGAAGTGTAGCTATTTTTGGTAGAGAGAAATGGAAAAAAGGTGATACCGTAGTCATTAAGTTAAAGTCTTTTAAAGGAAATGATTTAGAAGTAGGTATTTTGCCTGCCGAAGACATTAAAGCTGGCTGGGGCTATAATGCTTATGGTGCTCCTATAAAAAAGGTAGAAAACCCAGAAGATGATGTAAAATTTACTATTCCGAATGATGGAGAATATGGAATTTATGTTAAAGATATGAAATCAAATGTTATTTCTTTTCTAGAATTATTTAGTGAAAAAGAAATAGTATCTACAAAGTCGGAAGGGAAAAAATCAGAAAAAGATTATGATCATGAATTAAATAATCATAATTGTATTGAATTTGAGTTAGAAGTAAATAAGAAATTTATCAAGCCTTTAACCGAAAGAGAAGGATTGGAATAGAATTATTAAGAAAGACAAAATAAAGAAATCAAGTAGTTTAACTATGACTTTATGCTGTTTTGGCAAATGTTGATGTAAAACTACGGTTTTGCAATGGCTTAAAATTTGATAAACGGCTTCGAATCGGATTTAAAAGCGGGAAGAAAAACAGAAGATTATGCGAAAAAAGTTGGAAAAATCGAACTTGCAATTGGAGCGGTGCTACTCATTGCAGGGATTGTAGTAATTATAAAACTGTAGGAATTAAAATTAGGGGGAAATATGGAAATTGTTTTAGGAATAGCAGCAATAATATTTGCCGTTTTAAACTTTGTTTTTACACTGAAAAAGAAAAACGCGGAACTGTATAGATATTTGAGCCTGTCGTTCACAGCTCTAACCGTGTGCGCATTCTACTCGAGTGCGGCGAGAGACGTCGCCGAAAAAGACTGGAGCGCTCTCATGGACACAGTACCGACAATTAGCACTGCGCTTTGGGTGCTTGTTTTAATATCGATTTTAATAAACTCCGTTTCGCTTTTTAAGAGGAATAAATAGGCACTTGCATTTGTAGGTGCTTTTTTTGTGGGAAGATAAGTTTTTTAGATAATTAATATTTAGGGGGAGCAATACCGGGTAAATAAACTTTAGAGCAACTAAAAATTTAATTATATATCGCCAAACATCAGAACAATAATTCGAAAATCTCCGCCGAACTTTTAAATAAATCAAAAACTATAGTTTTATAAAATATCTATCCATATAAAAAGTCAGAATCTTTAAACAATGTAATCTCAATCAATTCAATAAAACTCAAAAATTTCATAGTATACAAACACAGAAAAATCCAAAAAACTAATCTATTCATCCATTGCTATTTCAGTCAATCACGAAAATAATAAATTCTATGTTGTTAAAACAACATACGGTAGCATTAATAATATGTATAATTTAGTTATGATATAAAATAAAGATGTTTTCGGACAAATTTGAGTCAAATAATATTTATAGTATCAGTATCTATAATTATAAAAACACAAAAAACAATTATATTAATATTCCAAGTTAGCTAAAAATCTCAAATTAATTTCCATGTTGTTAAAACAACATACGATTCTATCGATAATATGTGTGATTTAGTTATGATATAAAATAAAAATGTTTTCGCATCGATTCATTTCAAATTTTATAGTCAAATTTTATAATAGTATCAAAATCTATAATTATAAAAAAACAAAAAATAATTATACTCAATATTCACACTTACAAAAAAACAAAAAATAAATTCTATGTTGTTAAAAAAAGATACAGAACTATCGACAATATGTATAATTTAGTTAAGATATAAAATAAAGTTGTTTTTGGACTAATTCGAATTATTTTATTATATATATTAAATTACTAAATCACCTAAAAACACACAAAAATTAATTAAACTCAATATTCACAGTTACGAAAAAACAAAAAAATAAATCGTATGTTGTTAAAACAACATACGATTCCATCGATTATATGTATAATTTAGTTATGATATAAAATAAAGATGTTTTCGGCTCGATTCATGTCAAATTTTATAGTCAAATTTTATAATAGTTTTAAAACCTATAATTATAAAAAAACAAAAAATAATTATACTCAATATTCACAGTTACAAAAAACAAAAAAATAAATTCTATGTTGTTAAAACAACATACGATTCTATCGATAATATGTGTGATTTAGTTATGATATAAAATAAAGATGTTTTCGGATCGATTCATTTCAAATTTTATAGTCAAATTTTATAGTCAAATTTTATAATAGTATCAAAATCTATAATTATAAAAAAACAAAAAATAATTACACTCAATATTCGCAGTTATCAAAAAAACAAAAAAATTAATCCTATGTTGTTAAAACAACATACAGTATCAAAAATAATGTGTATAATTTAATTGTAATATAAAATAAAGGTAGTAGCGAAATCTGTAAATGATATTAGGACTTTTGATATTAAATCAGAAAGAACATTTGATATAAAAACAGATGGATTTTGATATAAAAAGAGATAGACTTTTGATATAAAAACAGATAAAATTTTGACATTAAATAAGATAAAATTTTGATATTAAAATAGATATAAGTATGTTAATAATATAGATGTAATTAAGTTATAAATGAGTATGTAATTCAATGTTGGTAAAAACTAAATGAATAAAAAATTTAAGGAGGGTTTTATGAAATATATTGATTTAAATAAGAGTGTTTACGACCTTGTTAAGGAATATCCGGAGCTTGTGGATATTATGGATGAGCTTGGTTTTTCGGAGATTAAAAAGCCTGTGATGCTAAATTCTGTTGGAAGGTTTATGACCATTCCAAAAGGTGCAAAGACCAAGGGGATTGAGATGATTGATATTATTCTTGCGCTTAAAAAGAACGGCTTTGCCTTTGATAAACCGGATACTGATGAAGCAGCAAGTGCAACTCCTGCTAATAATGCTTTGACAAAGGACGAGCAAGGAGACTCGAATGATGAAAGGGAAAAGAGAAAGGCTCTTTTAAAGTCATATCTTCAAAGGCTTGAAGATGAGACTCAATTGGAAGAGGTGAGGGCGGACTTTGTGAAAAACTTTGAGTCTGTCGATGCAAGCGAGATTATGGCTGCTGAAGAAGAGCTTATAAAAGATGGCATGCTGGTAGAAAAAATAAAAAAACTTTGCGATATTCACTCTTCGCTCTTTCACGGGATGAGCGTTGAGGAAATTCATGGAGTCGGTGCTAATGGGCTCAGCTTGGAAGAGAAAAGGGCCAATAAAAAACAATTTGCCGCCTATTATAAGACGATTGTCGGGCACCCTCTCTCAACTTTTTCCAAAGAAAATGAAAGAGCTTCAGTGCTCATTGAAGAATTTTTATCGAATCCCGGCGGAGAGCTTCCGAAGGGTCTATCTGATCTATCAATCCATTATGCAAAGAAGGGCGATTTGATTTATCCGCTTTTAAACAAAAAGTATGGAATGTTTGGACCGTCAAATGTTATGTGGACTGTTGACGATGAAATCAGAGACGGCTTAAGAGATCTTAGAAAATCTTATGATAAGGACAAGGCTGTCGAGGTGTTGACAAGAGCTAAGGAGATGATTTACAAGGAAGAAAATATTTTATTTCCGCTTTGTGCTGCAAATTTTACGGAAGAAGATTGGCATGGAATTTATTTTGATTCAAAGGATTACGATATAGCATTTGGAATAGATGAAACTTGGGACGATTCCAAGAAGCCGGCGGAAGAAAGCGACATTGATATGGAAATGGAGATTAAGATGCCGGGCGGAGTTTTAAAGTTAAAAGAGTTGATTGCTGTTTTAAACACATTGCCTCTTGAAATAACTTTTGTTGACGCCGGGGACATAAATAGATTTTTCAACGAAGTTCCAAAGGTCTTCAAACGACCGTCAATGGCACTTGGAAGGGATGTTTTTTCATGTCATCCGCCGAAGATTGAGCCTATGGTACGTGCAATTATCGGCGATTTCAAGTCCGGAGCTCGCGACAAAGTGGAGGTCTATATGAACAAAAAAGAAGGAGATTTTCTTGTAACTTATTTTGCCGTAAGGGACAAAAATGGCTCATACCTTGGAACGATGGAACTTGTGCAAAACATGGAAGGAATAAAAAAACATCTGGGTCTTTAGCTCAATAAAACACCCCCTTATTTCCGTTTTCGGATTTAAGGGGGTTATCCATTTAAAGAGAAATTTATTTTTTATTTAACTTAAAAGAATTTTTATAAAACTCCAACAGACCTTCCGACTGCATCTTGCTTAACTCGTTTGAAAGTGCAGACCTGTCCACATTCAAATAGTCGGCAAGCTCCTGGCGGTTAAATGGAATTGAAAAGAGATTGCTGTTGTTTACGGTTGCCTGCTCGGATAAATACGAACTTATACGTCCTCTAATCGACTTTGAACTGGTGTGTATCATACGGTTTGAAAAGAGCAGATTTTTTCTTGCGGCAATTCTTATGAGATTTAAAATCAGCTCATTGTGGTACGGACATGCTTTTTGGCAAGTTTTAACAAGAGCGGAGAAATCCAAGAAAAGAATTTCGGAATCTTGTTGAGCTATAACATCGCAAAGGAGCTCTTTGCCCGGAATGGCTGCATAATTTTCCGCAAAAATTTCTCCGGGCTTTACGTGACCGAAGATTTGTCCTTGCCCCCAATATGAAGCCACAAAAATATTTACGCCGCCATTCAAAACCATCCCGATTTTATCGGTAACGTCGCCTCTATTAAGAACAATCTCGTTCTTCTTGTAGCTTCTTTCAACCGGTCGTAGGCAGGGGAGAACATTTTTTATGTCATCTTCGCTCAGACCTCTAAACAAATTTGTTTCAGATAAAAATTTATAATCCATAAATCCACCTTTCGTTGTTATAACAACATACTTTATAATTTATCTTTATTATAATATATATAGGCTGAGAAATAAAGGGATGTTATTACATGAGAAATACTTTTGATTAGTTTTCTGTTATGACAATTAAAAATCTCGAAACTCGGTAAATTAAAAATATACTATAAAAGTGTTTACATTATCAACATAATGGTTAAGGCAAGATATGCCGAAATCAATTTGCAATTATCAAAGTTATTGTTAAGGCAATATGAGCCGCAATTGATTCAGGTTACCACATTATGGTTAAGGCAAGATATGCATTAATCATTATGCATTTATAAACATTTAGATTCAGGCGATATACGTCAAAACCAATATTTATTAAAAAATTTTAAGGAGGAAATTATGGATTACAATATGTTTTGCTACCAATGCCAAGAAGCGGCAAACAACAAAGGATGCACAGTCAAGGGAGTGTGCGGAAAGACACCGGAAGTTGCTCTTATGCAAGACCTTCTTGTCTATGTGACAAAAGGGCTCTCTGAAATTACTACAAGATTAAGAGCTGAGGGGAAAAACCCTTGCGCATCTATAAATCATCTTGTCACACACAATCTTTTTATAACGATTACAAATGCAAACTTCGACCGCAATGCTATCATTGAAGCTATCACTTATACATTGGAGAAAAAGGCTAAACTTCTTTCGAAGCTCGAATCAAAGGATGGACTCTCCGATGCAGCTCTATGGCAAGGAAATGAAGATGAATATGAGATGAAAGCTGCAAGCAATGCAGTCGGCGTTCTATCAACCGAAGATGATGACAAGAGGTCTTTGAGAGAGCTCATCACTTATGGATTGAAGGGGATGGCTGCTTATATGAACCACGCAAACATGCTTCTTAAAGATGATGAAGAAGTGGATGTATTTATACAGGAAACTCTCTCGAAAACTTTGGATGATTCAATCAGCATTAATGATTTGATCGCTTTAACCTTAAAGACGGGCGAATATGGTGTGAAAGCGATGGCTCTTCTTGACAAAGCGAACACTGAGGCTT
This sequence comes from uncultured Eubacteriales bacterium, assembly GCA_900540185.1. Lineage (GTDB taxonomy): Bacteria > Bacillota > Clostridia > Tissierellales > Peptoniphilaceae > Ezakiella. The sequence goes on along the minus strand of UQFH01000001.1, from coordinate 35,408 downwards.
ATGGCAATCCGGAAATCACAGATGTAAATATCGGCGTTAGAAATAATCCGGGCATACTCGTCTCCGGACACGACCTAAGAGACTTGGAAGAGTTGTTGGAGCAAACAAAAGGAACGGGAGTCGACGTCTACACCCATTCGGAAATGCTACCGGCGCACTACTATCCGAAATTTAAAAATTATGACAACTTCGTCGGCAACTACGGCAACGCTTGGTGGAAACAAAAAGAAGAATTTGAAAGCTTTAACGGACCGATACTAATGACGACAAACTGTATCGTTCCACCAAAAGATTCATATAAAGATAAAATGTGGACAACAGGTGCTGCGGGATTTGCAGACATGAAGCACATCCCGGGTGGAATCGGAGATAAAAAAGACTTCTCGGCTTTGATCGAACAAGCAAAAACATGTGAGCCTCCGACAGAAATCGAATCCGGCACAATTGTCGGCGGATTTGCCCACAACCAAGTGCTCGCTCTCAAAGATAAAATCATAGACGCGGTAAAAGCAGGCGCTATAAAAAAATTCGTAGTAATGGGCGGATGCGACGGAAGACACAAAGAAAGAAACTACTACACGGAATTCGCGGAAAAACTCCCAAAAGACACCGTAATATTGACAGCAGGATGTGCAAAATATCGCTACAACAAACTTGCACTCGGTGACATAGGGGGAATCCCAAGAGTATTGGATGCGGGACAATGCAACGACTCATACAGCTTGGCGATGATTGCACTTGCTTTAAAAGATGCATTCGGACTTGACGACATAAACGAACTTCCAATAATCTACAACATCGCATGGTATGAACAAAAAGCTGTAATAGTGCTCCTTGCACTTCTTTCACTCGGCATTAAAAACATCCATCTCGGACCGACACTTCCGGCATTCTTGAGCGAAAACGTCGTGAACGTACTTGTAGAAAACTTCGGCATAGCACAAAGAACAACCGCCGATGAAGACATGGAAAAATTCTTTGCATAAAAATGAAATGGTTGGGTTAAAATAATTTAAGAACTTTAAAAAACGAATAAATATTTAAAAGCGGTGCTATCATGCATCGCTTTTTTGGTGGGGGAGAATAGTGTTTAAAAGATCGTGTAAAAAAATGCTATTTTGATTGTATGGGTTAAAAATCAGTGGTCTATGCAGATGTTTTTTCAAATATTACTGGCAATCAAGCGTTTCTTTATTTTTTTCCAGCAAGAAACAGTTAACCTATTATGATTAGATTAATGATATATTTACTACATAATCAATCTATTTAAAGTCGCAAATAGATTATATTTACTAGTACTTAATTCTATCATAATTGTTTTAAGGCAAAGATGACATTTGTTAAGATATGATATAAAATAGAATAATCAGTTATTCGCAAGGGGAGATGGATAATATATTGAGAAAAAAATAAAAATATGCTATAATGATAAAGAAAATATATACAAAAAGATATATTCAACGTGAGGGAAACATAGGATATTCGTATTATAAATTCAGAGGATAATTGATGGATAATAGCATGAGTAAGACTGACTTACAATATTTTGTTGAAATTACGTCATGAACTATTACAGATATGAGTAGATACAAAAAATTAGCTTATTTTTACTTTTAAAATTGCCTATTATTGTAAATACAATATTAGGCAAACTGTTTAGTATAAATTAGAGGAGAAGAACAATGAGTAACAATAAATTTAAAGTTCTTGACCTATTTTGCGGAGCTGGAGGACTGTCTAGAGGGTTTATAGATGCCGGTTTTGAGGTTGTTTTAGGTGTAGACTTTGACAATAATGCACTTGACACATTTAAACTAAATCATGATGGTGCTAAAACGCTTAGCTTAGACTTATTTAACACGAATAATATATATGTCATAACAGATTTCTTAAAAGAAAATAACCATAAAATAGATGTTTTAATTGGAGGACCACCATGTCAAGGCTTTTCTCTTGCTGGCCCTAGAGAAGAAGATGATGAAAGAAATAGATTATATAAAGAAATGGTAAGACTTGCTAGTATAATAAAACCGAAGGTTGTTCTAATTGAAAATGTCCCAGGTCTTTTGAGATTATATGAAGGGAAAGCTGCAAAAAGGATTTACGAGGACTTTGAAAATCTAGGATATAAGATGCAAAGTAAAATCTTATATGCACCTGAATATGGTATTCCACAGATAAGAAAAAGAGTTTTTTTTGTAGCAACATTAGACAATATAGTGTTTGATTATCCCGAACCTATAATTACAGATCCAAAGAAATATATAACATGTGAAGAAGCCATAGGAGATTTACCTTCTAGAGAAAATGATATAGGAAAAGAGAAAGATATTTATACAAAAAAACCAGAAACGAAATATCAAGAGTATATTAGAGATGGAAGTGATATTCTATATAATCACTTGGGGACAAACCATATAGATAAAACTAAAAAATTAATAGCTATGATTCCAGAAGGTAAAAACTATAAGTCTTTACCTGAGGAATATAGAGAACAATTTAAATACAATGAAGCCCTTACCAGATATCACTCTAAAAAACCTTCTTTAACTATAAACACTGGTCACAGGTCTCACTTTCACTATAAGTATAATAGGGTACCATCTGTCAGAGAAAGTGCAAGGCTTCAAAGTTTTAAAGACACATTTGTTTTTACTGGTCCTAAAACGCAGCAATATAAACTAGTAGGAAATGCTGTACCCCCATTATTAGGTTACTACCTAGCAAAAGAAATCAAGAAATCTTTAGAGGGGCATGTAGATGAAAAAGAATAAAAAATATAGCTTTATAGATCTATTTGCAGGATGTGGGGGACTTGAAGATGGCTTTCTTCAATCAGAAAGATTTAAAGACGTTGCAGCTGTAGAATGGCTGTTACCTCAAGTAGAGACATTGAGGAATAGGTTAAAAACAAAGTGGAAAGATGAAAATGCAGATGAAAAAGTTATGCATTTTGATATCCAACGAGAAGAAGAGCTTTTTAATGGGTGGGAAAATGATGAAAAATTTGGCACTCATAAGGGATTAGATTATCTAGTCGAAAAACATTCAGATGGGATAGATTTAATAATAGGTGGCCCACCTTGTCAAGCATATTCTGTGGCTGGGCGTGTTAGAGATGAAAATGGAATGAAAAAAGATTATAGAAATTATCTATTTGAGCACTATTTAAGCGTTGTAAATAGATACAAACCTAAAGTTTGCATTTTTGAAAATGTTCCTGGAATGCTTAGTGCGAGTCCTAACGGAGGGCTTATTTCAGATGAAATTCGTGAAGGTTTTAAAGATATAGGATATGAAATTTCTCAGGACTTAAAAAAGCAAGCTGTATTAAATGCAGCTGATTTTGGAGTTCCTCAGAACAGAAAAAGAGTTATAATATTTGCGGTGAATAAAAAGTATTTTAAAGATTATGATGCACAAGAACTAATAGATATTTTTTATAAAAACTATGTAGGCAGAAGAAAAGTATCAAAAGTAAAGACTGTTGAAGAAGCTATTGGAGATTTAGAAGTAGTTACTCCGATTTTTGATCCTGATAAAAGGAGAAATAGAAAAGCATATGAAGAACTCGACTCAAAAGTAAGCTGGCATGAACCACGATACCATAACATTAGAGATATGGAAACATTTAAATTACTTGCTGAAGATATTGAAAATGGAAAGTTCGAGTACACAGACAGTAAGGCTTTAAGTAAGTTATACGAAGAAAGAGTAGGCTCAAAATCTCCAATTCATAGGTATTATGTTTTAAGAAGAAATGAACCAAGTACAACTATAATTGCTCATCTATACAAAGATGGGAACAGATTCATTCATTATGATTCAAAGCAAGCAAGGACTATAACCCCTAGAGAAGCAGCAAGATTACAATCTTTCCCAGATGACTATGAATTTTTTGGTTCACAAACAAGCACTTATCAAATGATAGGGAACGCTGTTCCGCCCTTATTAGCAAAGAAGCTTGGAATAGCAGTTGCAGATTTTTTAGATAAATATATCAATATTAAGGAGAAATAAAGAAATGCTTAGATATTTATTTACAAATGATATTAGGATTAATACTTTAAATAAAAAACTAAAAGATACCGCAATAATGGTTCAAACGGACTCCGTTCCAAGTGCAAAAGACAATAAATCTTTAAATAATAATATAAATACATTGTCATTTTATTTTAATTTATATAAAGATAATAATAACACATTTTTAGCAATGAATGGCGATATTAAAAGATTACTGATTAACTATATGGAAAAGTTTCAATTTCCAAATCCTAGAACAAGAGAAAGTTTTGAAAACTCGAAAGAAGATAATATAAGGTTAAAGCCTTATCAGGAAATAATAAGGATTCTTTATATTGGGAGATTTAATCATAAGGACTTCTATTTAACTTCGGAAGAGATTTTTAACTTTGTTTTTTTAAATCCAGATGTTGTAAATAATAGGGCGAAGGATTACAATAAAATTATTGATCAAATAATGGAGTATAGAAACACAAAAAGAATTCCAAATAAAATAAATACAAAAGAAGGAGAAGGCTGGGTCTGGAAACAACAAAGTAGGCAAATCAATGAAATGCTAGGAATTATGAATTGGTTAGACTATGTAAAGTATGATAATGGAAAACTGGAAATTACAAATGAGGCTCTTAGTGTTGATACTAAAGGTGCTTTGTTTGACATACTTGTTTCTGATAAATTTTTGGAACCTGAGAATTTGAGTTTTAATGATTTTAAAAACAAGTATATAAAATACATGGAGATTCCAAATGAGTCAAATACAGAAAATATAGGATTTTCATTAGAAGAAAGTTATAAAAAATATCTTATAGAAGTTGTAAGGTTGTCAGAAGGCACAGTACCTATCTATTTAAGAGTCCTAAAACCCAAGGTTCTTAAAATAATGTCAAACTATAATCCTGATATAGATATTTATCAAATATCGGATCTTAATGAGTTTGTCAGAATAAAAAACATGATAAAGAGTTCTGATAATTATGCTGAAATGAACGAAAAAACTAACAATAGAGCGATCAATACATCTTTGGACCACTATGAAGAGTTTTTGAAATACATCTCTAACCAAGGAAGGCATCCAATTAACAAACCTCATCAAAGAATATTTTTTGGTGCTCCAGGTACGGGCAAGAGTTTTAAATTAAACGAAGAAGCTAAAGAATTTGGTAATAATTATGAAAGAGTTACTTTTCATCCGGACTATTCCTATGCTAATTTTGTAGGCACTTATAAACCTATACCCATCACAAAGGGAAACATAGATGGAGAAGAACTCGATTCAAGCAGTAGAAGTATAGATGATGAAAATACAGAGTATAGTAACGGAATAACTTATGATTTCGTTCCGGGACCATTTATGAATGTATTGGTTAAAGCGATAGAATCTAATGAGAAAGATAGCAATCCTAAACCGTATTTGTTAATAATTGAAGAAATTAATAGAGCAAATACAGCAGCTGTTTTTGGGGATGTTTTTCAGTTGTTAGATAGGAAAAATGGTATTAGTGAATATGGAATAAGTCCGTCTAAAGAGATTAAAAAGTACTTATCAAATAAATTAAATAAGGGTCTAAATGAAATTAACGACATTAGAATCCCTGACAATATGTTTATTTGGGCAACTATGAACAGTGCAGACCAAGGTGTATTTCCGATGGATACAGCATTTAAGAGAAGATGGGATTTTGAATATATTGGAATAAATGATAATGAAGATAAAATAAAAGATTATACTGTTGAATTAGGGACAGAAGTTATTAATTGGAATGACTTAAGAAAATCTATAAATCAATGGCTGGTATCTCACGGCGTAAACGAAGACAAACTTTTAGGACCTTTTTTTATTGACTATAAATCGATATTAATAGAAGATAAAGATAGAAATATTTTAGATTCTGAAAAATTTAGAAGTGTTTTTAAAAATAAGGTTCTGATGTATTTATATGAAGATGCTGCTAGACACAAGAAAGATATATTTGGAAATGGAGACAATATTTTACTGTCGGAAGTTTTTAAGGCTTTCGATGAAGAAGGAGTCCGGGTCTTTAATAATGAAATAGTTAATGATCTAATAAGTACTGCGTTTATTGATGATTCTAATAAATCGTCAATGATTTATGAAACTCCTGGCAAGGAAGAAACTATTAATGAAATGAGAGAAGCTGCAGAGGAATATGGTCCAATAGATATTTATGATACGGAAGATAATATATAACATATGAAACATATTGATTTTATTGAAAAGAAACTTTATTCTTACAATGAACTATCATGTTTATTTGGACAGGATAGAGAAGCACTTAATAAAACTTTACAAACAGCAATTTCAAAAAATATATTTAAAATAAAGGCAACTACAACTAGAGATGACGAAATCAAAGAAAATTCTTACTTGTTGGAAGATGAAGAAACTATTGAAAAAGCAAATTATTCAAAAAATTTTTACTATACAGAATATGTTGGACTAATTGTTGTAAATAATTATGTTTTAAAAATATATCCTAAATATTTTCTTAATGCAGAAGAATTTTCAAATGATAGTTTTAAAGATGTTATTAAAGTTCTAAAAAAGTATAAATCATTATTTCAAAATTCGGATATTTTCAATGATATAAGTTTGCCGAATAAATATAGAGAGTTTGCAGTTGAAATGTCAATTATGACTGATTATTTAAAAGATGGTGTATATGAGGATAATCATAGAGTTATTGAAAAAAATGGTAATGGTGAAATATTATGGGATAGAACTATTAATGATAATATTCCTTATATAGTAGATAAAACCCCGTATTATTTAGAAACTGTAACAAGAAGGAACTATAAGAATTCAAGAAACTATTTTAAATTATTACATGAGGCTATTGTTACTGATTGTTTTAGAAAGTTTAATAAAATGGGATTATTAGGTCTTTTTTCTATGACTAATATTTTTATATCTGAAAAGAAGCTTTCTGACTTTGGGAGTGATAGTGAAATTTTATATAATATAGAAAATGAATTAAATATTCAATTTAGCTCTAGAAGAAAGACAATCTTAAATTTAATGTATATTTATGTTGCGAAACAAGATTCATTGTATAAAGTTGATGAAATCGGCATTTATGCAACAAGAAAATTTGAAGATGTTTGGGAAAAAGCTTTAAAATACGTTCTTGATACTGACTATAATAAAACATTAAAAACAATGTTGGGCTCAATGAATGAAAAGTCACATAATTTTATTGAAGGAGCCACTCTAGATTCAATTATAGACAAGCCAATTTGGCATATTAATGGTAAAAATATATCAACTGATACTTATATTTTAGATATTATAAAAATATCTGAAGACAAAAAAGTATTAAATATATATGATGCAAAATATTATGTGCCAAAAATTTCTGAAGATAAAAGCAAAATTATACATCAACCCGGAATTCAAGATATTTCAAAACAGTTTTTTTATGAACTAGCATACAAAAAGTTAATAGAAAAATCGTACATTACAGAGATACGTAATTATTTTTTGCTCCCAAAAACTGAAGATAAAAATCTCGAAATAAATATATCAATGGAAATGTTTAAAAGAATAGGGGTTGGAAAAATAAATGTATTATTTTTGGATCCTAAAAAAGTATTTTCAGCATATTTAGATAATAGAATAGTAGAAGTTAAAGATCTTATGTAGATATTTTAACTACTTTTTAAATTGGAGGCGATTAAAGTGTCTAAGAACATTGATACTGAACTTAATATTTTAGATAAAGCAATTTGTAGACATATAGATGATATGAGTAGGAATACTAGAGGAGAAGTATCTCAGGATATAATGGCAGATTTAAGACATTTTGTAGAACACATTATGTTTAAAATATATTTAACCGTTGAAGATGTAGATTATTCTTACGAGAATATTGTAAAAGCTAAAAATTATATTTTTAAACGAGGGGAATATAAACTATTAAGCAATTTTCATAAAATGCTTGAAATAGTTGTTTCGCACTATAAACCTTCTGAAGAAAGTTCCGAAAGATTAATGATAAAATATTTTGAATATCTTTATAGAATAAAAGAATTTATGGCAGAACAATTCAATTTTGAAATTCTAAAAAATTTAGAAAAATTTCCATTAAACATGGACCCACAGTTTAAAGAGTTTTACTTTCAAATCTCAAAAAAAATCGAAAGTAAGAACATAATTAATTATGAGAATGCGGAAATGTATCGTATAAATAAGATAAAGCCATTTTTTGTGAATAATAACTTATATTACGAGGTGTCATTTTCTCCTATAAATAATTCTAATAAGACTAATCGTATTATAGCATTTACAAAAATAAAATTAGAATCAAATTATGTATCAAAGTTATCTCTTTGCGAGTCAAAAATTACAGTTAATAAAAATGAAATGCCTATTTTGATAATTGTTGGATGGCAAATTTCGATTAGAAAATGCGAATTTAATAATTTTATAAAATTGATTGATTGTAATCATAGACGCATTAATGAATATGAAAGAGAAAGTATTTGCGATTATATGACACAAAACAAGCTAAATTTAGTTGATATTATTGAATTGCAAGATAATGAGTACATGATTTTAAAACAAAATTTGCAGTCTAAATCAAAAGTAACTAATTTTATTAATACTTTAGACGTATGCAGAAATATAATTAGAAATGGCAATAGTGGCAAAAATATATTGAAATACATTTTGTACTCGATGGACAATGTTGTGATAAAAAATCAGTACAATATTGAGAGTAATAAAAACCTGTCAAATTTATATTTGAAAAATGGAGTGATTCCGTTCGATAATTTACCATTTACTTTTTCTCTTATAAAGCATAATCCACCATTTAATACATTGTTAAAGTGTTTTGATGTAGATGAACATGAATCAGAAATGTTATATAAACACGTTAAAAACAATACTGAGTCAAAAGGTCAAATTTTTACAAGCGTAAAAGACATTGATCTACCTATTGAGAATCTACAAGAATTAGTTAATAATTATAACGACAAGCTTTGGAGTGGGCATAGACCAGATAATGAACTTAAGATAGATAAAGGACAAATTTTTATTAAAAAGTATGTTGAAGAATGTAGGTTTATAATTGATATGTTAAAAGAGTTTTCATATGTTGGAGTAAAAAATTATACTAAATCTGTTAATTCATGGTTAGAAAATTCTTATTCTGGGATTGATAGTATTGAAAAAAAAGAAGTCCTAAAAAAAATTTTTGCTGAATCTAAAGTTGCATTAATTTATGGAGCTGCAGGAACAGGGAAAACAACATTAATTAATCACATAGCTCATTTATTTTCAGATAATAAAAAGATGTTCTTGGCACAGACTAATCCAGCTGTAGATAATTTAAAGCGGAAAGTAAATTCTGCTAACTGTGATTTTTATACGGTGAGAAGATTTAATGAGTCTAAAATTAATATTTCAGATTTTGATATATTAATTATTGACGAATGTAGCACTATAAGTAATTCTGACATGAAAAGTATTCTTAAGCGCTCATCATTTAAACTATTAATTTTAGTTGGTGATGTATGTCAAATTGAATCTATTAGATTCGGTAATTGGTTTAGATTGGCTAAAAACTTTCTACCAAAAAAATCAATTATAGAATTAAAAGAATATTTTAGAACTAAAGATAAATACTTATTGAGTTTATGGAATTCTGTAAGAAATATGGATAATACAGTCTTAGAACGGCTAAATAAAAATCATTATTCAAGTTATTTAGATGATTCTATATTTACTCCTTTAAGTAATGATGAAATTATTTTATGCTTAAATTATGATGGACTTTATGGTATTAATAATATAAATCGCTTATTACAAGATAGAAATACAAATAAATGTGTTTCTTGGGGTATTCATAAATTTAAAGTTGGAGATCCTATTTTATTTCAGGAAACGAATAGATTTAAGCCTATAATTTATAATAATTTGAAAGGTAAAATTTTAGATGTAAACATTTTCAATAAAGGAAAAATAAATGAAAGAATAGAATTTGACATAGAACTTGACAAAATTATAAATGAAATGAATGTAGTGCAAGGCGAATTTGAACTATTGGAAGATGGAACTTATAAAAATGTAGAGAACTCAGTTATTAGATTTAGTATTTATAAAACTAAGGATGTTGAAGCAGATGAGATTGACGAAAAAACAGTTATTCCATTCCAGATTGCATACGCAGTATCAATTCATAAATCACAAGGTTTAGAATATAAATCTGTAAAAGTTGTAATAACAAATGAAGTTGATGAAATGATTAGTCATAACATTTTTTATACAGCTATTACTAGATCTAGATCTATATTGAAAATATATTGGACACCGGAAGTAGAAAATAAAATAATTTCCAAATTAATTCCTAGAAATAGTAACAAAGATTTTCATTTACTATATTCAGTTGAAATTTAAAATAGAGAGGTGTTTTATGATTATTGAGGTTTGTGTAGATTCATTGGAATCTGCGGTTACGGCGATAAAGGCGGGGGCGGATCAGGTGGAGCTTGTTTTTTTGACTGAGGTTGGAGGGGTTACTCCGTCGATCGGGCTTTTGGAGGCGGTCCTCGAGAGGGGAATTACGACTATGGCGATGGTTAGACCGCGCGCTGCGGGTTTTTGTTATTCGGATTTCGACAAGGAGGTTATGCTTCGAGATGTTGAGGCGTTTCGAAGAGCCGGGGCGCAAGGTGTTGTTTTCGGTGCGCTTAATGCAGACGGGACTGTAGATTTTGAGTTTTCAAAGAGGTTTTGCGAAAAGGCGGGCGATATGGATGTTGTGTTTCACAGGGCGTTTGAGGTTGTGAAGGACAAGATGTCCGCTGCAAGGGAGCTTTCCGAAATCGGAGTGAGGAGGATTCTTACGAAGGGCGGCAATTCACTCGTCGACGGGCAAGATGTTATTCGCGAGCTTTTGACTTTGGAGAAGCCGGAGATTATTTCGGGAGGAGTTCGGGAGAATACGATAGAGCTTATCAAGGATTTGGGTTTAAAGTTTGTGCATGTTTCGAGCGGCAGGGAGGTTGTTGACACTTCATCCGCCGGCACCGGGATTTATTTCGGAAAAAATGGGGATAAGAGCGATGAGGTGTATTGTGTAGCAGACGCCGATTACCTTCAAAAGATAGTTAGAAATTTGCGGTCTATTTTGCGATAAACGCTTGATTTATATTTTAGTCGCTGCGACGTACTTGCCAGTACGACTCGCTCCTAAAATATTTCATCTAAGCGTTTCTCATCGAAGATTCCGGGCAAATTTGGAGAGATGTAAGGGTAATATAAACAATGTTAAAAACATAGCGTTGTTATTATGTATATAAATTTTAAACACACATAAATGGGCGCCAGGATACACAGTACCTGGCGCTACGTTCTAGGGGACGCACAGAGCGAATATGAATTTATAAATTGAAATTATGATTATGGAGAACATATTTTATTTACACAACGTTTTTGGTGGGGTTGTACATAATATAAACGGCATATATGGCGCCAGGATTCACAGAACCTGGCGCTACAATGCGTTTGCTGACGAATACAATTGAAAAATATATACATTTTTATAAATTGCAAACATATTTTATTTACACAACGTTGTTGGTGATAAAACAAATTCCAAAAACACAAAAATGGGCGGGAGGACACACAGTGCCGTCCCGCTACGTTGCGTACATACGCATACACAATTATAAAAATTTAATAATTTTATGAATGTGAAGACGGTAATTCATGTATAAATACGTATACGCCGGACGTAGCGGCGACCAGTTTTTTTGCGGATGAGGAAGAAATCTCTGATTTCGTTTCCGAATGCGCAAAAAGGTGTATCGCCGCAAAAAGAGAAAGTTTGCATAAGAATATAGGTTTCTATTTTCTTTGGCTAGATATTTTATTTACACAACGTTGTTGGTGGGGGTGTACAATTGAATAAATGACAGATATGGTTGCGCAATTAAATGCCCCGTTACGTCCTGAGAGACGCACAATGATGGATAAAATTAAAAATATAAATCAATTTATAAAAAACAAATATCAATACATAAAAATTTTATTTTTACAATTGCAGTTATTTTGTGGAATTTATTATATAAACTATTGATATTGTCGATGATATGTGATAAAATAGTTGATAGGTAATTTTAGGAACGGAGGTGATTTGTTTTGACAACGGCATTGTATGTAATCGTTTTTTTAAGTTCATTAGCATTAATCGGACTTATGATGATTCAAGAAGGAAGCGACCAAAGCAGTGTGCTTATGGGAGTTGCTCCTGAAGCACTTTGGGGAAGAAATAAGTCAGTATCAAGAGAAGCGACTTTGAAGAGAATCACAGTTATTGCAGCTGTATTATTCTTTGTTTCAACATTATTATTAGCAGCATTAAGCTAGGAGGAAGAAATGGAAAATGTTTTAATTGCCGGAGTCGTTATCGGACTTTTGGCACTTGTTTTTGCTTTTATAAAAGCATCATTTATTAAAAAGCAATCTGCAGGAAATGCAAGAATGGTTGAAATTTCAACTTATATTCACGAAGGTGCGATGGCATTTTTGAAACGTGAATACAGATCCCTTGCATTTTTCGTTGCAGCTTTATTTGTAATTTTAGGATTTGTTATCAATTGGACAACAGCAATTTGTTTTATTGTCGGAGCTATTTTCTCAATTATTGCCGGTTATGTCGGTATGAGAGTTGCTACTATGGCAAATGTAAGAACTGCAAATGCAGCTCATGAAAGCGGTATGCCGAAGGCTTTAAATGTAGCTTTTGCGGGCGGTACTGTTATGGGTATGTGCGTTGTAGGTCTTGGTCTTTTAGGTGTTGCAGGAGCTTATTTGATTTTGGGAGACACTGAAATCATCACAGGTTTCGGTCTCGGTGCTTCATCAATTGCGCTTTTTGCAAGAGTTGGCGGCGGTATTTATACAAAGGCTGCTGACGTCGGAGCTGACCTTGTTGGTAAGGTTGAAGCAGGTATTCCTGAAGACGACCCGAGAAACCCGGCTGTTATTGCCGATAACGTTGGAGACAATGTTGGAGACGTTGCAGGTATGGGAGCCGACCTTTTCGAAAGTTATGTAGGTGCTATTATTTCTGCATTTACTCTTGGCGGTCTCGCTTATGGAGATAAGGGTATTTATTTTGTAGCTGCTATTTCAGCAATCGGAATTATATCATCAATTATTGGAACTTTCTTCGTAAGAGGCGGCAACAATGATCCGCAAAAGGCTCTTAATACAGGAACTGTTGTAGGTTCAATTATCACGGTTGTTTGCTCATTCTTCCTTTCAAGACATTTCTTTGACGGAAGTGTAAAGCCATTCGTTGCAATTGTTTCAGGTCTCGTTGTAGGTCTTATTATTGCAAAGATTACAGAAATTTATACATCAGACAGTCACAAGCCGGTTCAAAAGATTGCAGAAGAATCCGAAACAGGGGCTGCAACAAATATTATTTCCGGTCTTTCAGTTGGTATGATGAGTACAGCTGTTCCTATTATTGTTATTGCAATCGGTATCGTTGTGAGTTATTTCCTTGCTGGTGGAAGCGAAGAAGCAGTTTTCGGTCTTTACGGTATTTCACTTGCAGCTATCGGAATGCTTTCAAACAGCGGTATGACTATTGCTGTTGACGCATATGGACCAATCGCCGACAACGCAGGCGGTATCGCAGAAATGTGCGAACTCCCTGAAAATGTTAGAGAAATTACGGATACTTTGGACTCAGTAGGTAACACAACTGCTGCAGTTGGTAAAGGATTTGCTATCGGAAGTGCTGCTTTGACAGCTCTCGCACTTTTCTCAAGCTATACACAAGCTGTAAGTTTGTCTTCAATCGACCTTACAAAGCCGACAACAATTGCCGGTCTCTTTATCGGTGGTATGCTTCCGTTCCTATTCAGTGCTCTTACAATGGACGCTGTAGGAAAGGCTGCAAATCAAATGATTGAAGAAGTTAGACGTCAATTCAAGGAAATTCCTGGAATTATGGAAGGAAAGGCAAAACCTGAATATGACAAGTGTGTTGAAATTTCAACAGGCGCAGCATTAAAAGAAATGATAGTTCCGGGACTTATGGCAGTTCTTTGCCCGGTTCTCGTCGGAATTTTACTTGGAACTGAAGCACTCGGCGGTCTTTTAGCCGGTGGTCTTGTAACCGGTGTTCTCATGGCTATTTTCATGAGTAACGCAGGTGGTGCATGGGATAACGCTAAGAAATTTATCGAAGGCGGCGCTCATGGCGGAAAGGGCTCAAATGCTCACAAGGCTGCTGTTACAGGAGATACTGTCGGTGACCCGTTCAAAGATACTTCAGGACCGTCATTAAACATCCTTATCAAACTCATGACTATCGTAAGTCTTGTATTTGCAAGTTTGTTCCTAAACTTCAACGGCGGTTCAGGATTATTGTTCTAATATAAGGAGCTGACCGGAGGCTGATTGTTCCTTACAGTCAGCCCTGTCGGCTCTTATTTTATAGTGGTGATTATGATGAAAATTGACATTGATGGAATTCAACTTAATTATTTGGAAGAGGGCTCACTTGAGAAGAAGACTGTTCTTATCGTTCACGGTTGGGGCGCGAATATAAAGACCGTTATGCCGATTGTGAATATTTTAAAACACGATTTTCATGTGATTGCGCTCGATTTGCCGGCTCATGGAGAGAGCGATGTTCCGACAGAGGTTTTTGGAACGGCGGATTATGCAGATGTGATTTCAAAGTTTATGGAAAGGCTTTCCATAACGAATTGTTATTATATTGGGCACTCTTTCGGCGGCAAGTGCGGCATCTATCTTGCCGGACACAATCATCCGTCAATTGAAAGGTTGGTGCTTGTGGACGCGTCGGGCATAAAGCCTGAGCTAACAAAGAAGACCAAGTTCAAGGTGAAGATTTTCAAACTCATGAAAGCCATTTACATAAAGTTATTTGGCAAGGAAAACATTGACAAGTTTTACAAGCGTTTCGGCTCTTCCGACTACAAGGCGGCAGACGGAATTGTGAGAAATATTTTGGTTAAGGTTGTGAACGAAGATTTGACGCAACTTTTGCCGAACATCGGAGTTCCCACTCTTCTTGTTTGGGGCGAGAGAGACGGTGACACGCCTCTTTATATGGCGGAGATTATGAATGAAAAGATTCGAGATTCAAAGCTTGTCGTTCTTGACGGCGGGCATTATTCATATCTTGACGACTCGATAAATTTTAAAAAGGCTGTTTTGGACTTTTTGTCCTAGTGGAGGTAAAAATGGAAATTCTTGAATTGGTACTTTTGTGTTTGGTGGGCGCTTTGGGACTTATGCTCATGTACATTCGCTCCAACTATTTTATTCATATGGCGCAACAAATCGGATATATTTCAAAGGAATATCGCGATTGGATAAATAACCATCCGGGCCGCGCTTTCACATTTAAAAAGGGCAAGGACGAGTTTAAAAAGCCGCTTGTTTACACTCCGCGTGTGAAAAGACTGATATTCACTCAAATGCTTTTGAACTTTTTGATTATTGCACTTTTTGTGGTGTTTTATTTTATAAGAAAACCGGACGGCATAACCTTCTATTTGCTGTTGTTGGCACTTATTTTTGTGGAAATCGTCATGATTTTCTATCAAAATGCAATCACATATTTTGCGCTCAATGTGAACAGACCGATTGAGGCGATGATTCACAGGAAGTTTTACAAACAGGCGCAATCGAATATTAAGAATTTTAAGAAAAACGGACTCACAGTCGTCGGAATCACCGGCTCATATGGAAAGACTTCGACGAAGATGATTTTATATAATATTTTAAAGGATTATATTCCGACATACACGAGCCCTGAGAGTTTCAACACTCCGATGGGGCTTTCGAAAGTGATAAATAATGAGCTCGACGAGTCTGCGCGCGTGTTTATTGCAGAGATGGGCGCGAGATATGTAAACGAGATTGAGGAGCTTGCAAAGCTTGTGAAGCCGGACATCGGAGTTATCACAAATATCGGTCCGTGTCACCTCGAGACATTCGGAAGCATTGAAAACATTATAAAGACTAAGTTTGAGCTTGCGGATGCATTGAAGAAAGACGGTTATCTCATTTTGAATGTGGACAACGAAAATATTAAGAACGAGATGACAAAGAGAAATCTCACACCGGGCACAGTTTCCATCAAAAGCGAAGATGCGACTATAAGCGCAAAGATTCTTTCAGCCGATGAAAACGGAACGAGTTTTGAAGTGCATTTTCCGGAAGAGGTCCGCGTTTTAAAGACACCGCTTTTGGGTGAGCATAATATTATAAATATTTTGATGGCGATTTTGGTCGCAAGGCGTTTTAATATTTCAAACGACCAAATCGAAGCTGCGGTTTCAAAGCTGCCGCAAGTTGAGCACAGACTTAATGTTATAAAAAATCCGGCGGGGCTTATCGTTATCGACGACGCATTCAATTCAAACCCTGACGGAGCAAGAGCTGCTCTAAACGTCTTAAACAGTTTTAAGTCCGGCAAGAAAGTCATTGTGACGCCGGGCATGGTCGAGCTTGGGGATATGATGTATGATGAGAATTATAAGCTCGGTCAGGAAATTGCAAGGATGACCGACATAAGCATTTTGGTCGGAGAGGAAATAACAAAGCCGATTCAAGACGGCGTTCGTGATGAAAATATCGAGACACACAAGTCTTTTGTTGTGAACAGTTTGAAGGAAGCGACTGCGCTTTTCCCGAATTTGCTCGCACCGGGCGATGTGGTTTTGTTTGAAAATGATTTGACGGATATATATTGATAAGGAGATTTTATGAAAAATATTGTTGTGATTTTCGGCGGAAGAGCCGTTGAACATGAGGTTAGCGTTATTACGGGGATTCAAGCCGTTGAAAACTTGAACAAGGAAAAATACAATGTCATTCCTGTTTTTATTGACAAGTCGGGTGTGATGTTTACGGGCGATTGCTACAAGGATTTTAAGAATTTTAAAAACAACGAATTCCCGGACAGCAGGCCGTGCCATTTCAGCACGAGCTACGGCGATCACAATCTTTACATCGAAAATAAGGGACTCTTTAAAAAAGACGAAGTTGTCGAAATCGACTGTGTTCTTTTCGGAGTTCACGGTTCGCACGGTGAAGACGGGGCGCTCCAAGGTATTTTTGAAACAAACGGCATTCCGTTTACAGGACCTTCCGTTATGGCAAGTGCCGTCGGAATGGACAAGATTATAATGAAAGACGTTTACAAGTCGCACAACATTCCCGTTGTAAAGTACACATGGGTGTTCCGCGACAGATTTAAGGTTGAGCCGAACGAAACGCTCGACTATGTCATGAGTAAACTCGAATTCCCGATTTATGTAAAGCCTGCAAGTCTCGGTTCTTCAATCGGTATAAAGGTTGCAAGGACAAAGGAAGAGCTTCGCGAAGCAACTGAGGTCGCATCGAGTTTCGACAGAAAAATTATTTTTGAAGAGGCTGTAATAAATGCAACTGAATTAAATGTCGCAGTTATGGGTAGAAATGGTGATGTAGAGGTTAGTAGCGTGGAAAGTCCTCTCGGAGCCGACGAGGTTTTCAGCTATCAACAAAAATATATGTCTGAAGACGGCAAGTCGAAGCTGATTGGCGGCAAACACAATTTTATTCGCGATGAAGACACCGTTTACAAGGCAACTGAACTTGCAAAGTATTCGTTCAACGTTCTTGACGTTCGCGGAAATGCAAGAGTCGACATTTTGATGGACGAAGTGGGAAATATGTTTGTTAACGAAATCAACACGCTTCCGGGTTCATACGCATTTTATTTGTGGGAAGATGTCGGATACACATTTAAAAGTTTGCTCGATCGCATGATTGAGATAGCAATTTTTGCAAAAAAAGAAGAAGAAGAAACAAATTATAGATTTGATTCGGATTTGTTCCATCATACAGGTTACGGCTCGAAATTATAGAGCCGTATTTTTTTAAGGAGGGCTTATGGGAATTAAAGAAAAGATTAAGGAGATTTTGTCCACAAAGAATAATGTTACGGTGGATGATCTTAAAGTTTTCCTCCGAATATCGAAATATGAAAAAAAGGAGTTCAAACACATTTTAAGGCAGATGCGCGAAGAGGGCACTTTGGACATCGACGAGAGAGGATTTTTGACTCTCGGTGAGCGAAAACCGCTCTACGGCGTGTTCAGCGAAACAAATTACAACTACGGCTTTGTTAACACCGAAGACGGAGTGGAGTATTTTATTCCTGGCAAGGACAAAAACGGCGCGCTCGAAGGCGACGTGGTTTTGATTGAAAAGCTCGACAAAGGTCCGGGCCGCACGGTCGCTCGGGTGCTCAAGGTTACCGATAGAAAGGAACGCTATGTCGTTTGCGATATAAAGAATAAAAATCGAAAAATGATTGTCACGCCGACGGGCGATTTCGACTCGTTTATTCATCTTCAAACTCCGCCGAAAGGCAGAAAGTACAAAGATGGAAAATATAAGGTAAGACTTCTCGATTATGACAAGAGAAAAAAGAAATATATGGGAGAAGTGGTTGAGTTTATCGGAACGGACGACGACAAGTATCTCGATTTGAAGACGCTTGTGTCGGAGTATGATTTGCCGATTGATTTTCCTGAGGACGTTATAGAAAACGCGAACTTCGTTTCGAGGGAAAAGATTTTGCCGACGGATCGTGTGGACTATCGAGATATTTTCACTGTCACAATCGACGGCGACGACGCAAAGGACTTCGACGATGCAATAAGTGTCGAGAAAACCGGGGAAAAGTCATATTTTCTTTATGTCCATATCGCCGACGTCAGCCACTATGTAAAGGACGGCTCTCCGCTTGAAGTTGAAGCGAAAAAGAGGGACTTCAGTATTTATCTTCCGGGACTCACGATTCCGATGCTTCCGCATGTGCTCTCAAACGGAGTGTGCTCACTAAATCCGAATGAGGACAGATACACGATGTCCGTCAAGATGGAAATAAGAAACGGCGGCGAGCCGAGGATGGTTTCGATTGACAAAGCGATTATAAATTCGGACTATAGACTCACATACGACGGCGTGAGCGAGCTTTTTGAAACGGGAGACAATGCGGACTATAACGATGAACTGAAGGAATTTTTGTTTATCGCAAGAGAAGTCTATAATATTTTAAAATCGCAATCCGAAATGCGCGGCACGATAAGCTTTATGTCGAGCGAGGCGAAGTTTATTATGGACGACATGAACCGAATTGTCGACATTCTTCCGCGTCCGCAAAGAGAGGCGGAGGAACTCATCGAAGAGATGATGATTGCGACAAATAGAGCCGTTTCAAAGAAATACAGAGATATGGAACTGCCGTTTATTTACAGAATCCACGAAGAGCCGACTGATGAAAAACTCGAAGGCATGAGAACACTTTTGAGGCCGTTCGGCGTGAAAGTGCCGGAAAAAGTTTCGGCAAAAGACATCCAGAAACTTTTGGAAGATTTAAGCGAACACGAATCGTTTGAAAGAATAAACGATATCGTCTTGAGGTCGATGATGAAAGCGAACTACAGCGACGAAAGCATCGGACACTTTGCACTTGCGCTCGTCGACTATTCGCATTTTACCTCGCCGATAAGAAGATATCCGGATCTTTTCATTCATCGTATTATTTCGCAAAAAATGTCCAACCGTCTCACTGAGAGAAATGTAAAATACTTCGGAAACAAGGCGAAAGAGGTTGCGGAGGAAGCGTCGAACCGAGAAAAACAAATAGTCGACCTCGAAAGAGAAGCGGACAGCCTTAAAAAATGTGAATATATGAAAGACAGAGTTTATGAAATTTACGACGGCAAGGTGAGCGGAATAACCGAATTCGGCATGTTTGTAAAACTTCCGAACACCGTCGAGGGACTTATTTGCAACGAGGAATTTATGGACAACTATCTCTTTGATGAAAAGGAAATGACCGCAATAACGACGCACAACAACAAAAAATACGAAATCGGCACACCGGTTCGTATCAAAGTTGTGAACGTGAATATGAATAGACGTGAAATTGATTTTATGCTTTTGGAGGATGAAGATGGCAGATAACAACGAAAAAATTCTTGCACAAAACAGAAAAGCGCGCCATGAGTACTTCATAATAAAGACATACGAAGCGGGCATCGAACTTCGCGGAACCGAAGTGAAGAGCATTCGCGCGGGCAAGGCGAACCTCAAAGAGGCGTACTGCATGGTTCGAAACGGCGAATTTTTCGTCGTCGGCATGCACGTGTCGCCGTACAAAGAGGGAAATCTTTTTAACAGCGACCCGAATCGCGACAGAAAACTTCTTTTGAACAAAAGGGAAATTATACGAATAACGTCAGAGGTAAAAGAGAAGGGGCTCACGCTCATTCCGATTTCGATGTACACGAAAGGGCGCCTCATAAAGATGGAAATTGCACTTGCGCAAGGGAAAAAGCTCTACGACAAGCGCGAATCCAAAAAGGAAAGAGATGTGAAAAGAGCGCTCGACCGCATGAAATACTGATTGAAAAAAATGGAGAAATGTGCTATAATAAAGGTGCGAGGGGATGTATTTGGTTTCGACAGGAATACGGATGTATCAAGAAGCGAGACGTAGTTCGCGAAACTACGTTAAAAAAGAGCAACTAAATTTAAACGCAGAAGAAAATAATAATTTTGCATTTGCTGCTTAATTAAAAGCGGCGCGTCTCGAATCCTATCTCTCGTGTGGAGGCTGAGACCTTAACAACTTACGAGCTGATTTATTTGGTGATGCTTTTAGCCATATAAATTAACAAAAGCTACTTCGGACGGAGTTTGATGTTTTAGAAATTTGAAGGAAACTTTAAAAACATCTGCACTCGGAGATGCTTGATGCATAGTTTTTTTGGACAGGAGTTCGACTCTCCTCATCTCCACCAAAACAAAAAGAGCAGTTTATTCTGCTCTTATTTTTTTGCGGAAAATGGTGGGAGTTATGTATTTTGTGTGATTATAAATTTATGGAACAAGTTGTCGGACCGTTAGCAGATAATTGCGTACAAGTGACCCGTTGCAGACAACTCATTATATGCCAACACACATACAGCAATGGAAGGTGTGAAAGTACCGGATGATGAGGAATTTGTGTTGCCGTCCGGTGCAAGGTGTTTATATCCGAAAGATACCGGTGTTCCATCTGAAGATATTAATTGCAGATGTTATGTTGAATATGTGACGGAAACGGTTTATAACAAGAGTGTTGAAGAAATTGCAAGGCTTAACGGTTATGATCCGTTAGAATTATCTAAGGTTGTAAATACATTAAGAGATGACTCTAAAGATTGGATTGACAAGTTAACTGATGATGAAATAAAAGCAATTAATAAATATACCTATAATGGCGTTGATCCAGACGGTAAAAGATTATTTGAAAAGATAAATGGGTATTTAGAAGGTAGATATATACCAGTTGATAAAGAAGAGGAGATTATGCTGTTAAATAATGCTTCTAATATTGCTGATGGATTATTGAAGAGTACTTTAAAACATGATATAATTGTATATAGAAATGATATTGATCCAAGCAATTTGGAAGGTAGAGTTAAAAAGTTTTTAAGCACATCAGTAACTAAAAAAGGTGTGCTTAGAGGCAAGCCAAATGCTGCCATTATTGTCCCTGAAGGAACTAGCGGAGCTTATGTAGAGATGTTAGCACATGCGGATTATAAAAAACAGAGAGAGTTCTTATTTAATACAGATATTGAATTGAAGAAAATAGCCAACAATGGATTGGATATATATATACTAATGAGGTGATTTTATGGGAAAACTATCTAGTAAAGAAAAGTATGAAAATTATAGAGCCAGGATAGACTCGGAAAGTTATCATGAGTTAACACCTGAGGAAAAAAAGCGAGGAGAGGAGAACAGAAGAAAGTTTTCCGAATTTATGAAAAAAAGAAGAGAACAAAGGGAAAAAGAAGCGCACTAAATAAATTTTAGATGTGCTTTTTTATTTGAGGGATAATGAAATGATTAAAGAATTGATTCAAACAGTAATATTAGCTTTGGGCACTTATAAGTTGTTTGAAATTTTAGTTAAATGGTGCGAATCGTTTGTAGAAAAGTACACTTAAAGATTGGTTTATAAAGTTAATCGTGAGTCAATCGTGCGAAAAACAACGAGAAACGGCTATATAGCTAGATTTAATCGTGTAAAACAAATAAGTTTTATTAAGCAGTTGTCGACATTTTGTCGATAGCTGCTTTTTTAATATAATCTCTAGACAAAACTCGTAAAAATGTGAAAGGAAGTGTTTTTATGACGATGGAATTTTTTAAAGGATTATGTTTATAAGATGAGGCGATTAAAAAGGTGATGTATGAGTACGGCAAGAGGCAAACGACGATTTAAATTTGAGTTTTATAGTGTAGAGTATGTACTGAGAGTGTTATTATTTTAATTCAAGCACTAAAAAAACTCACGCTTTGATTTGCATGAGTTTTTTTAGTACCTCCATAATTAAGATTTAATTTTCCGGTATTTGCCTTTCCAATTAGGACTTTTTAAATCAGTGGAATTATTATCCAATGTCTATGATTAGATTATAGCATAAAGATTGAGTAGTGTCAAGCGTTTATCAAAAACTCCTCTATGCTTCAAAGCTTTCAATTTGACACAAATTTGGATGTTTGCCACAGATTTTAAAAACTTTGCTTGGCTATATTTATTTTAAAGACTATTTATTATTTCGGTCTTTTTTATTTATGCTTATTATTAATGAGATCAGAGATATTATTAACATCGCTGTTTCATAGTTAGACATTTGGAAATTCCACCTTTCACTTTGAAAGGTCGTTTTGTTTATTATAGCATTTTATTGAGACAATTACAATTATGATGAGCTTGTGTCTAAATTAAAACTAAATATACAAGGTTTTTATGGTGAATGTAAAGTTTGATTGTTGAGATTATTGGTGGTACAATGTGGGTTGAAGGATTTTAAAAAAACATTTCATAAAAACTATAGAAACCTGTTTATGTATGAAAGGAGAAAATATGATGAGAGAATTAAAAGACAATGAATATTTTGTTGATTAAGGCAGTTATGATGATTTATTAGAAGATATTAAAATATCAGGGCATATTTTTTCGCTTATAGAGATAAATTGTATTTTATTAATCCGGAAGAGCCATTTTTAGCACTTCGTGATGATCATGGGGGCGAAATTATCAGGACTTTTAATTCTGATGAAGAGCTTTTGAATGCCAAGTTTTTGGATGGCAAAACGTTGAAAGAGGCTTTTAACGACTTACAGTTCATAGATTGGTAACAAATGTGTAGGTTTTTATTTTATGGTATACAAACGGTTTACAAATAACCTTGATAAATTATATTATACAGACAAAGGGGCTTTCGATATTCCAAGATTAGCTCCTTTTATTATGGGTAAAATTCCCGACAAGTATGTAGGTTTTAATGAGGTGAATTCTTTTAAAGGCGAAAGGTATTTAACAGGGGTTTACTTTTTTATTTATGATTATCTCGTAAAGCTTATTATTGTTGTGAAAAAGCTATATATGACTGTGGTGCTTAATTAGCTCGCTTGTAATTTATGTGTAATAGGTGTACAATGCACATAAAGGAAGTGAGAAAAGATGGAAAAGACAAATTTAACGATATCGCTAGATAAGAAAGATAAGGAGATGTTTCAGGATTTAGTCAACAAGTTAGGGTTAAATATTTCTGTGGCTTTCAATATGTTTGTTAAGCAGTCTATAAGGAATAACTCATTGCCGCTCGATCTAACTCTTAATGAGATTGATGATGTATCGGATAGGATTATGGATAAATATGATAGGGCTTTTGAGGAATCGTCAAAATGAATTTTGTTGCTTCGTATGAATATTATTTATGATTCTATGCCGGATAAAGAGAATATGAAATAATAGTGCGCCTTGAGGGCGTTCTTTTTTATTTAAACTATGTGATGATGAATGCGAAGGGATTATGGGTATTAGATAAATAGGATTTAATTGAATAAATTTTAAAGCTTCAATGGAACGTGAGCTATTTAGTATATATAAAAAATGGAGGATTTATGAGAAATAACGATTTTAAAGATATTGTATTTAACAGACATTCAATCAAGTCATTTGATGCGAGTTATAAGATTCCAAGGGAGGAAATGATTGAGATTTTGCAGGAAGCGACACAGGCACCGTCTTCGGTGAATTTACAGCCGTGGAGGTTTGTGGTTGTGGAGTCGGACGAGGGAAAGGAAAAGCTGCGTCCGCTTGCAAAATTTAACACCAGGCAAAATGACACTTCTTCGGCTATGATACTCATTTTCGGCGATATGAAGTGCTACGAAAAAGCCGACGAGATTTATTCCGAAGCAGTGAGACTTGGATTTATGCTGAAAGAAATTAAAGAGCGCGCGATGGGGTTTTTCCTTCCGGCATACAAGAGTTTTTCGAGACAAAAGATGAACGATGTTGTGAAAATTGACTCGAGTTTGATGGCGATGCAACTACAATTTGTCGCAAGGGCGCACGGCTACGACACAAATGTGATAGGCGGTTTCGAGGAAGATATAATCGCGGAAAAATTCGGACTCGACCCGGAAAGGTATGTGCCGGTCATGATTATCGCAATCGGCAAAGCGGACTATGAGTACCACGAATCCGTAAGACTTGATGTGAAAGACATTTCGAAATTTGTTTAAGATTTAGATTTGCGATGTGGAATTGTAGAAACTAAACATATTGCGAAAATTAATTGAGAGTTTTCGGAAAAATTTTTGAATATTTAAAGAAAAGCGAAGGAGAAATCTTTCGCTTTTTGTGTTCGCATATGCTGTCCGAGTATCGATTGTTTAATGTTAAATCCGGAGTTTATTTAGAGAAACGCTTGAGTTAAAACGGGATGAAATTAGAATTTATTGAGAATTAGATTAGAGACTCGGTGAAAAAATAAATTTTCAAGTATTGAAAATATTTGATTTAATAGAATTTAGATATGCATAAAAATTATATACTACATGGGAAATTTGGGAGAGATATTTTAGTGAGAATGTGTTTTGTGAGAGTTTTGATTGAAAATTAAATAGATTGAAAGGAGAAAAATTTGCAAAGATATAATGTTATTAAAAGAAGGGTGATTATTATATGGAAATTTATTGATTATGTTAGTTGATTTTAGAAAAATATGTTTTATATCACGTATGCAAACTATAGACTACATGGATAATTAGAGAAAATAACCTTCTTAAAGGTGATTCACAGAGAATTATACATAGTTAGAAAAAATTTGAGAATAATATGACTATTTTTCAGAAAAACCTTAAGTAAACATTATTTAAAGAGCTTAGAAATATAATGTTTTAATTATATAAGCTGATTTTAGTTAAACGATTGTTTTAGATTATGCATGCAAACTATAGACTACATGGATAATCTGGGACAGGAATTTTAGAGAGAATGTTTTTTGTGTGAGTTGTAATTGAAAATTAAACGGCTTAAACGAAGAAAGAATTTGTAAGTATATAATTTTATAATAAAGAGCTGATTAATGAGATAATATATTTTTCTAGAGTTTTGAAAGATGATATAAAGATTACATAAGGTGATTTCAAGAAAAGATGATTTATATTATGCATGAGAACTATACACTACATGGATAATCTGGGACAGGAATTTTAGAGAGAATGTTTTTTGTGCGAATTGTAATTGAAAATTAAACGGCTTAAACGAAGAAAAAATTTGTAAGTATATAATTTTGTAATAAAGAGCTTATTAATGAGATTATATAAGGTGATTTCCAGAAAAGATGATTATAAAGAGAATGAAATTTGGGTGAGTATTTAAGAATAATATAAAGATTATATGGGGTTGCTTTTTGTGACGATTATACGAACTGATTTCTGGAAAAGATGATTTATCTTATGCATGCAAACTATAGACTACATGGATAATATGAGAGGGTTGTTTTCTGATAAAGGGATTTCGGAGAGAGCAGAACAGATTTAAGAAAAATTATATTGGAGAGAGTAGTGTAGATTTAAGAAAGATAATTTATAGAAAAGATAATCTATTGAATAATAATTTCAGAAAAAATAAACTATGAAAAAATAATCTATGAAAAAATAATCTATGAAAAAATAATCTATGGAAAAATAATCTATGGAATAATAATTTTAGGAAAAATATTTTAACGAGAAGATAATTAATGGAAAATATTTTTTATCAGTAAAACTTACAATAATTCTATGTGTTAGATTTAAAATATTATATGCTCAGTATATGTGAGATGATTATATTAAAATTGATTGATTAATAAGTGGACTTTAGTTAAGATGTTTTTTATATTATCCATGCAAACTATATGCTACATGGATAATATGAGAGGGGTGTTTTCTGATAAAGGGATTTCGGAGAGAGCAGAACAGATTTAAGAAAAAATATATTGGAGAGAGTAGTGTAGATTTAAGAGAAATTATATTGGAGAAGATAGTGTAGATTTAAGAAAGATAATTTATAGAAAAAATGATTTATAGACTAATCTTTTTATCAAAAAAGCAACAAAACTATTATGTAAGAGAATTGAAATATAATGATATGATTATACGAAAATTGGTTGATTATATAAATTGATTTTTAGAAAAGATGATTTATCTTATGCATGCAAACTATAGACTACATGGATAAATTTAGAGAATATCTTTTTTGTGAGAGTTTTGATTGAAAATGAAATAAATTAAAATGAAATAGATTAGAATGAAAAAGTTTGTAAGGATATGATGTTATTGAAAAAAGAGATGATTAATGAGGGGATAAAAGATAAATGAGGGGAAAACTATTAAAGAGGGTATAAAAGATTAATGAGGGAATAAACGATTAATGAGGGAATAAACGATTAATGAGGGGATAAACGATTAATGAGGGAATAAAAGATTAATGAGGGGAAAAACGATTAATGAGGGATAAAAGATTAATGAGGGGCTAGATGTTATTGATACATAATTTGATTCAAAAATCTGATAAAAGTTAGAACGGGATGGAAGCTAGAACAAGGATAAGTATTGAAAAAATATATGAGTGTATAAAAATAGTTGATGCTTAAATCAATATCTGACTCTCAATGGATTAAAACAGAGTGTTGAGTTTGGTAAATTTCTTAGATTTTATATTTTATTAATTCCGACAAATCTTAGTCATTAACTATATAAAATTCACCATTATTGTTGTTAAAAATTATCAATTTTCTATTTTCTGTACGAAATACATATGCACCTCTAAGAAATATATTTTTCGGTTTTATATATCCCAGCTGCGCTATTTCTACGTTTTTAAAGTTGTTTTGTTTGAGTTTTTGTTTCGCTTGATTAATAGTGTAGTTGGGCTTCAAATATAGAAAGATTATCAGGCTGATTGCAAGAAACACATAGCTGATTATTAATGTTCTTCGGTTGTTATTTTTTAAAAAAGCTATTATGAGAGAACAGAAAATAGTCACATATGGCATTAGCATAACATCTGCTCGATAAAAAACAATATCCGAAATAATAATTAAAAGTAAGACTATAAACGGGATGATTTTGATTAAAGTATTAGTACTGACCCTGTGCTTCAGAAATTTTTGCGATTCCATACGGTTAACTCCTTCTATTTTATTTATATATTTATGTCTAATTCTTTCGTATAGCTTTAGTTATTACAATCTAAAACTAAAAACAATATTCTTTTCACTTTAAATTATAAGTCCGTTTTGTAAATCATTTGATAAAAGCGTGTAAAAGGTATATAATGATAAACAAAGATTATAGTAGGAGAGAGTTATGGCGGAGTTTTTTAATAAGTATTTCAGCAAGAATTTTTTCTATGATATTTTATTTATTTTTGTGTTATCGCTCGTGTTAACTTTTGCGAGTTTTTTATTTATTGACGGGGTTGTGCATTTTTCTATTCCGTTTGTTTTGCTCAAAAAGCCGATGATTCTTTTTATGAATTTTATTCCGGTTTTTATTTTGATGCTCATTATGTATTTTGCAATAGGCAGTGTCGGCGGGGCATTTCTGTCGGTCGGGGCGATGATTTTTATTATGGGCGTCGCAAATCAAAACAAGCTTTTTTATCGCGACGACAATCTCAGGATTACGGATATCGTGCTTTTAAAGGAAACTTTGGGTATGGTAAAGTCCGGGATTTCGATTAAGCTTCGATGGCTCTATCTCGTTTATCCGCTCATCTTGATTGCATGCGGGCGCTATCTTTTAAAACTCGACAAGTACAGACCGAGGGCGCTTGCGAGAGTTTTGGGTGCAATTCTTATGTGCTTCGTCGGCTTTTACACTCTTACAAATTTTATTATTGTGCGTGACACTTATTGGAATAATTCTATGAGTCTTTTTCACCCTTATATAGAGGTTGAGCGCGCAAAGGACCGCGGCATGGTCTATACTTTCTTTTATCATTACAAGGATTTTTTCTATAAGAAGCCGGATGTTTATGATGAAACGATGGTCATGGAAAAGCTAGACTCGTACGAGGAGTCGATGCCGACGGACGACGAAAAACCGGATATATTTTTGATTTTGGGCGAATCGTTTGCGGATTTGGAGGAGAAGGGCGCGAAAGTCGACCCTTCGGTTTATCGTTCGCTTCGAAAGCTCCAAGGCGAGAGCATTAGCGGTCTTATTCAAAATTATACTTTCGGCGGAGGCACGATTGAGGCGGAGAGATATATTTATCAGGGTGCTGAGAGTTTTCCGCCATATATAAAAAATATAAATACATTTGTTTGGATGCTCAAAAATGAGGGCTACGCTACAAAGTCGATGCATCCGTTCACAGGTAAATTTTACAATCGTCTAAACACAAATCAATTTTTGGGATTCGACTAATTTTTACATTCGGAGAATTATTTTGATGAATATTTTGTAAATAAAGAAGCGGACTATTTTCCGGACAGGATTCTCTTTCCACTTGTTTTAAAGGATTACAGAAATCGCGACAAGAGTAAGAGGTATTTCAACTCGGTGATTACGATGCAAAATCACACGCCGTACAGCCCGGAAGACAAAGGCATCGGCGATTTCGTCGACAGAGAGAGTTTTACCGGCACCGACGAGGAGTATAATATTGCGAACAACTATATCTACGGAGTGAAGGACACTGCGGATCAGCTTCTCAAATTTACGGAAGAGCTCGAGAAAGAGAAGTCGCCGGTTGTTGTGATTTTTTATGGGGACCATTTGGCAAGGCTCGGCGAAGAAGGCAAGGTTTACGAGTCAATGGGCGTCGACATCGGCTTTGATTCGCCGGAAGGATGGCTTAAGCACTATACAACGCCTTTTATCATTTGGGCAAATTCCGCTGCAAAAGAGAAAATCGGAGACGATATGGTCGGAGAAATTCCGACGATGAGTAATTATTATTTGTTTTCTTATGCACTCGAAAAGATGGGCTATAAAACGCCGTATATTCAGTATCTGAGCGAAAGACGCAAGGAATATCCGGTGGATGCGTCGTCCTATATTTCGGAAAACGGAAAGCTCACCGCCGACCCGAGCGAAAAAACGAAGAATGATAAACTCTTTCATTATATGATGCAATATTACAGACTCAGCCAGTTTTCATATGACGAAGTTGCGAATAAAAAATAATTTTAAAAAGATAGGCAAATTAAAATGAATAAAAATTTTAATATATTTTTACGAGCAAGTATAAGAGAGAACGGAATTCCTTTTGAGTTAAAAACGAAATTGCGTATGTTTATTCAGATAATTTAGAAATTGCCGGAGATTTTTTTCGCACAGTGGCGGAGAAGATGTTTTGTGATTATGATACGATATTTTTTGAAGCGGACGATGTTGACAAATGTGCGATGCGATTAAAAAATATTTTTTCGAGCGGAGTCAAAGATGTTTTTGAGACGTGGATTTACGACTTGGGAGAAGTGAATAAATACAATTTTTAAAAGCGGGGGACCGCTTTTTTTATTTGCAAAAAATAGGATAATTGATTTATTAGCCCATTTATGATATAATATATCTTAACAATGAAACGGATAAGTGATAATAATATAGTAATTTCTTATATCCATTATGGCACTTATTAGTGGGAAGAGAAATGAATAAAGAAGACTTAAAAAGAGCCGCAACCTGTAGATCCATTGAAAGAGGTATTAGATATCCTGATTAACTATAGAAATAATATTTATTTAGACAGGAGGAAATAAAGTGAGTCAAGAAAATAAGATAAATCAATCTTGCTGAGGTTCAATACAAAAAACCACTGGTACAGTGGAAGAAAAAGCAAATTGCCCCAAATGTCACAAAATAGGAGAAAAGGTTAAGAATATAACTGTAAAGCATATGGTATCAGAAAACCTTATGGGAAAGGTTGTAGATGAAGAAACTTACTATTTATGTATGAATGAAGATTGTGATGTCGTGTATTATAACTTAAACAATGAAAGAGTTTTTTATAAGGAAGATGTAAAAGTTCCTATATGGTTTAAAAAGGATGCAAATCCCAAATATATATGCTATTGCAACCAAGTTACAGAGCAACAAATTATAAACGCTGTTTTAGATGATGGTGCAAAGAATATTAAAGATATTATTAGACTTACAGGGGCAATGAAAAATGCAAAGTGCGAAATTAACAATCCTTTGGGTAAATGCTGTAGTCCTTTTATTCAAGAAACCATCAATAAAGCATTAAATAGCAAAAAATAGTTTGCGACAAATAATTTATAAAGTACGTCATAACAGTAATAAAAAACTATAGAATTAAAATTTTAGCGGTTCAGATGTAAAAGTCTGGGCCGCTTTTTTTATTTTCCACGGAAAGGAGGCCACCTATATGGTAAATGATGAAGTTAATAATAAGGCTATAAATATTGAGATAAAAGTGGCTCAGTATTCAGCAAAGGCTATTTTAAAAGCCATGAAAAAGATTATAGAAGATGCCGATGAAAAAAGCCAACAACTAGCAGATTATATTACTGAATAAAGAAAAACTAATTCAAGGAAACTTAAGGATATGGTAAAGAAAGGCCAGCTGGAAAATATTGATAAGCAAATCGAAAATAAATTCTATGCTTTCAAGGATTGCGCAGATAGGCGTAAAATAAATTGGGGGGTTGTTAGAGATAAAGATACAAGACTTTATATTAACAATACAAACTACACAAAAGAAATGAATAATGAAAATTGGAAAAGATTGGAAGATTTATTTTAATGCGTTGTTAGATGACAAGAAATTTAATAATGAAACTTTGAAAGAGATAGCAGAAATGTTATCTCTTTTTTATTACAAGAACGGAGTTTTGCATGAAAAAATTAGAACATATAAGACAAAAGTCAAAAGAATTTAAAGTATAAAAGAAAATAACAGCAAATTTTTAAAAGCGGGGGACCGCTTTTTTTGTAAAAAATAGGATAAGTGATTTATTAGCCTATTTATGATATAATATATTTTAATAATAAAACGGATAAGTGATAATAATATAGTAATCTCTTATATCTATTATGGCACTTATTGGTAGAAAGAGAAATGAACAAAGAAGACTTAAAAAGAGCCGCAACCGTTACAAGCAACATAGTTTCAAGAATGAGCAAAAATTCTTATGTGAACTTAGAGTCATTAGAAAAGATTTGCTTGGCATTGGATTGCAGAATTGAAGATGTTATAGAAATTAATAGAAATGAGGTGGAATAAAAATGGGAAATCTATCACAAATCAGAAGAGCTGAAATGCTTGAATACCTAAATCATCTAAAAGAAATTCATACAGATGATGAAAGTAGGATTGCACTTGGCAAGATTGAAACTGCATTAACTGAGAAAAAGTATGGATTAGTTTGGGAAGAACACGAAGAAGAAGTAGACAAACAACTCGTTCATAATATACCGGTGTTTAGAGAAATAGAAGACAAAAAAATAGTAGCCGATGAAAATGCAGATTTCAATTTTCTTTTAGAGGGGGATAACTTACACTCGCTTAAATTATTAGAAAAGACTCATAAGGGGAAAATTGATGTAATCTATATTGACCCACCTTACAATACAAAAAATAAGGAATTTATTTACAACGATACGAAAATAGGAGTGGATGATGGATATAGACATTCAAAGTGGATATCTTTCTTAAATGAAAGGCTATTATTATCAAAAAGACTATTATCTGAAGAAGGCGTTATATACATTTCTATTGATAACAATGAACAAGCTCAGTTGAAACTTTTATGTGATAGTATATTTGGAGAAAAAATTTAATATCTATTATCCCTAGAATAACATCACCTCAACGATTTGCTCAAGAAAAAAATATAAATATTTCTAATGATTTTATTATAGCTTATTCTAATACTAATAGATTAAACTTAAAAAAAATTATTCAAGATACAGATTCTGAAAACTTAAAGCAAGATAAAATTGGATATTACTATGAAGGTGATACTAAAGCTTTGATCGCTCCAATTTCTCAAGGATACTCAAAAAACTGCGACTATGATGTTGAATTTAATGGCAAGATATATAGTCCAGTTAATTCTAAGGGAGTGAGAAATAGATGGTTCTGGACAGAAGAAAGGATGAAAACGGCAATTAAACTAGGAATTATAAGAGAAACAAAGAATTCTATAAGGATGCAAATATACCAGGATAAAGCATATGACGTAGAGACTAACTCTATGGTTGATAAAGAAATTGGAGTTAGATTTACTACATTAGATTTAATTAATAATATATATTCAAATCCCAACGGTGTCTCTGATTATGAAAAGTTTAATATATCGAAAAAATTCTCAAACCCTAAACCGGTTAGTTTAATAAAAACTATCATAAACCTACATCCAAATAATAATGCAATAATCCTAGATTTTTTTGCAGGGTTTCGTGTCATAATAGTGATAGAGGCAAATAGTTATGTAAATATAAGGAGTTCAAGACTTCTACCAAAGTTTAAAACTCAAAAAATAAATAGTTGGTGTGCTGCTTAGAGTATCCATTTTAATAATGGATATTGTAAATAGCATACCAATAAAACTAAAGATTCTTTAAAGAGTCTTATTTTGTGATGAAAATTTAATATGTAAATTTCAGACGATAGAAAGTAATTCTGTCGTCTTTTTTATTTCAAAGAAAGGAGGTAAGGATGAATTTTGATTATTTTTATAATAGGCAATCTGAGATGTACAACTTCATTAGGTTACCTATGGTATTAATGGAAGATGAGATTTTTGAGAGCATTTCTATTGAAGCTAAAGTTTTGTATTCATATATGCTTAATCGAATGGGTCTTTCATATAAAAATGGCTGGATAGATGAAGATGGAAAAGTCTTTATTTACTACACAATTGAAAGTATAAAAGATCAATTTAATTGTGCCAGTGAAAAAGCAAATAAATTAATAGCTGAGCTTGATATTAAATCAGGAATAGGACTGATTGAAAAGAAAAGGCAAGGACTTGGAAAGCCTAACAGAATTTATGTTAAAGACTTTATGAGCATATTTAATAATATGGAATTAAAAAATCAAGAAGTTCGAAAAACAAAATTCCAGAAGTTCGATAATCGAAATTCAAGAGATTCGAATATCGAAAGTCATGATTTTCGAAAATCGGAAGGTAACTATAACAATATTAGTAATAATGAGTTAAGAAAGAATGATTTTAGTAAAGGGCAAAAGCCTTATGGAATATATAAAAATATATTTTTGACTGATGAAGAATACAAGGACTTAACAAATGAGTTAGGAAGTAGAATTAATGAATACATTGATAGATTGTCGTCATATATGAAAGCAAATAACAGAGTGTATCAAGACCACAAGGCTACGATAATCAATTGGTACCTTAATGATCAGGCAAAAAATATTAATGACAATTCAACAAAGAAAATGAATTACGATATAGGAGAGAGTTTATGAAGAACTTAAAAGATTTTGTATTAAGAGAAAATGATATTGAAAGAAATGGACATATCTATTGCAAGGTATGTGGTAAAAGAGTAGATGGAGAATTACTTGACCTTGGCTTTACAAAGTTTATTCCCAGAATTAAATGTGAATGTGAAATAAAGAGAGATAAGGAAAATGCAGAAAGAGAAATATTAACGAGAATATCATCATTGAAAAGAGATTGCTTCTCATCGCCGCTCCAGCACCAATATACTTTTGAGAAATTCTTAAATGAAAAAGGTCAAGCCTACAAGGTTGCTTACAATTATGCTAAAAGTTTTGAACAAATGAAGAAAGACAATGTTGGACTTTTATTTTATGGAGATGTTGGCAGTGGGAAAACTTATCTTGCTTGTTCTATTGCAAATGAATTAATTGCAAGAGAACAAGTTAAAGTTAAGATTATGAATTTATCTCAGGTTATAAATCAAATACAAAAATCTGCATTTAAGGTTGATTCAAACGAAATTATAGATAACCTATCAAATATTCCATTGTTAATATTAGATGACCTTGGAATTGAAAGGGATACATCTTATGCAAGAGAACAAGTATATAACATTATAAACTCAAGATACCTAAAGGGTAGGCCGACAATTTTTACTACAAACTTATCATTGGAAATAATTCAAAATCCTAATATTGACCTTGAGTATCAGAGGATATATTCAAGAATACTTGAAATGACAATACCAGTTAAAGTTACTGGAGAAGATTTTAGAAGAAAAATCCATCAAGAGAAGTTAAGAAAATACAAAGAGTTACTTTTATATGGAGGTGGAATAGATGATTAATGAAGAAGTATCTAGGTCGAGCCTTAATCTTGAAGTAAGGCTTGCAAAAGCAACAAGTAAAGCAATTCTTGATGCCTTAAAGAAAGTACACAAGCAAATAGAAGAACAAGGAGGCTTGAAAAATGTAATAAAAAATAACGGAGAAGAAGTAAAGCTAAAAGATATGGTTAAAAAGGGACAGTTAGAAGAAATCAATCTAAAAGATCCTGAGTTAAAAGGACTAAAGAAAATTTTAAATAAACACGGAGTGAAGTTTTCTGTTATGAAAGATAAGGAAACTGGTAACCACTCTGTGTTTTTTCAATCTAAGGATATAAAGGTAATGGAACACGCCTTTAAAAAAGCAGTTAAGGCTTCTGAAAGAAAGGCCGATAGAAAAGATTCAATAACGAAGACTATAAATAAGTTTAAAGATATGGCTAAGGATACCATTAGCAAAGATAAAGTTAAAAATAAACATAAGGAGCAAAGCTTATGATAAGTAATTTAAAAACATTTGAAAATAAAAATTTTGGGAAACTCACTGTTATAGAAAAAGACGGTGAGTTTTTCTTTATAGCAAATGAAGTAGCAACTATGTTAGGATATGTTAATCCAAGAAAAGCTGTTTATGACCATGTAGACGAGGAAGATAAGGGTGTAACGAAATGGAACACCCCTGGAGGAATACAGAATATTTCAA